>CAVUCN010000018.1:0-12185 GCA_963739945.1 uncultured Alphaproteobacteria bacterium
CGAAAAACTCTAGGCGCAAAGCAAGCATGCGATCCCGGCCGACATTCATTGAAAAATACGGCCTGTGGACCGATGAACAGCGTCGCCTTGCCGGCGATATTGTCCGTCGGCTCAAGGCCGACAAGTTTCGCTATGTGAGGCTTGCCTGGGGCGATACCCACGGCTACGCCCGAGCGAAGACACTGACCGTGCCGGGGTTCATCTCGGCGCTGACCGACGGCTACAACATCGGCGTTGCCACGACCACGCTCGATTCAGCGGGCGCACGCGTTTTCGCCTCGTTTACGCGCGGTGGAGGTATGGGCCTCGCCGAAATGACCGGGTCGCCCAATCTCACCGTCGTTTGCGATCCCTCGACCTTTCGCATCTTGCCTTGGGCTCCGGGGACCGCGTGGATCCTGTGTGACGAGTATTTCAACGATGGCACGCCTTTTCACTTCGCCCCAAGGCAACTTCTGAAAAAGGCAGTCAATAAACTCGCCGCGCAGAACTACGCGAGCATCATCGGCACAGAAATCGAATGGTATCTGTTGCGCGTCGCCGAAGACCATTTAAGTGCGCAGAATATCGGTTCACCGGGTACCCGCGGCATTCCGATCCGAACATGGCCTGTAGAGCCCGGCTACCACTATCACTCCGAATCCAACATGGACCTGATGCAGCCGGTCTTCGATGCTCTCGGCGATGCATTTGAGACACTCGGTCTCGGCTTGCGGTCGATCGAGAATGAGTGGGGACCGGGACAAGTTGAATGTACCTTTGCGCCGCGTACTGCGGTTGAAGCAGCGGACAACGTTCTGCTGTTTCGCACTGCCACGCGTCAGATATGCCGGCGGCTCGGCTACTTCGCGACCTTCATGGCTCGCCCGGCAATCAAAGGTTATTACGCAAGCGGATGGCATCTGCATCAGTCGCTGGTAGATGCATCGAGCGGCGCCAACCTTCTCATGCCGCAGAAGCCTGGCGAAAAGCTATCGCCGCTGGGGCTGTCTTATCTCGCCGGACTTCTACAATACGCGGTACCGGCAACCGTATTCTCCACCCCGACGATCAACGGCTATCGCAGATTCAAACCGAATTCGCTGGCACCCGACCGATCGTCGTGGGCATACGACAATCGCGGCGCCATGCTTCGTGTGCTTGGTGGACCGGACGATCCAGCGACCCGGATGGAAAACCGCATCGGCGAGCCAAGCGCCAATCCCTATCTTTACATACTTTCACAAATAGTGGCCGGCCACGCCGGCATCCAATCAAAGCTTGATCCGCCGCCCGCAAACCACGAGCCGTATGCCGCAGAGCGCCCGATGTTGCCAAAAAATCTGCCGGACGCGCTCGACGCGCTCGAAAAGGAACCGTTGTTCCGAAGCGAGCTGGGCGATACGTTCATCAACTACTTCGTCAAACTGAAACGGTCCGAATTCAACCGCTACAGTCAGTCTCTGGAAACGGGAACCTCGCCGAAGTCAGACGACGAGCCGAGCGACTGGGAGCAGAACGAATATTTCGATTTCTTCTGATCGTATCGAGGTAGGGAGCTTGACCATGACAGCTCTGGAAAAGATTAGTGCGCCGCCAACCCGCATCAGCGGGACGGCGCTATACGACTGGGATTATCTCGTCCAGGAGGAACGCGCGCACCGCCTGATCTATACCGACTCGGCCATCTTCGAAGCCGAAATGACCAATATCTTCGGTGGTACCTGGACCTATATTGCCCACGAAAGTGAAATTCCGAACGAAAATGACTTCATCACTCGCCGTCTCGGTTTACGGCCGCTAATCGTCGTCCGTGATTCGGAAGGCAAGATCCGGGCGCTGTACAATCGCTGCACCCATCGGGGGACAACCTTATGCCGATGGGACAAAGGAAATACCAAGTCGTTCCAGTGCCCCTATCACGGCTGGAATTTTCTCAATAGCGGCAAGTTGCGCGGCGTTCCTTGGCCGGATGGCTACGCCGAAGATATGCGCGACCCGAAATACAATCTCGCGCAGGTACCGCGGCTGGAGAGCTATCGAGGCTTTATATTTGGCACGCTGAATATGGACGCGCTGCCCCTCAACGAGCATCTCGGCCCCATCGCCAAGGTTATCGACGAATGGCTGGACCGCAATCCTGGCGGTAAGGTCGTGGTCTGCGAAGCCAATCGGTTCCGTTACAAAGGCAACTGGAAACTCGCCTACGACAACTCATGCGACGGCTATCACGTTGCCTACTCGCACCGCTCTTTGCTCGAAACCGAGAATCGCTTCGCCGGCGAGAATGCAAAGGGCATGGCGTATTACCGCAACTCGCCTGACTCCCAGCCGATGTACATGCGCTACACCGGCCGCGGAAACCACTTCAAGGACAAACGGCCCAATCTCGAGAAGCGCCCGGGCGGCTTATGGGCTCTCGAGAGCGCGCATCCCGGCATGGAGTACTACGAGGCGGAATTTATCAAACGTTACGGTGACCTCGCCTTTTCGCTTCTGGACCTCGCCGGTTCCGAGCCGGTCAACATCAATGTATTTCCGAATTTCTCGCTGCTCGGCAACCACATTCAGGTGTTCGAACCGATCAGCGTCGAGGAAACGAATGCGATCTGGTACGGCACCATGATCGTCAATGACGGCGGCATTCCGAATGACGCCGTCGATGATATTAACGCGCTCCGTATGCGTACACAGGAGGGATTCCCAAACTTCGGCGAGGTCGACGACATTGCCAATTTCGAGCAGATCCAGCGCGGTTTGATGGCCATTGAGGACGAGTGGGTTTACATGAACCGTGGCTTTGGCATTCCCGACCGTGTCAAGCAACACGATGACGGGACCATAACAGCACCCGCGACGGATGAAGCCTTCATGCGCGAGCACTTCAAGGAGTGGAAGCGACTGATGAAAGCCAGCCCCAATCTGGCAATTCAGCGGGAGCCGTGAATGAGCGCGCAGCCTTCGCTCGATCCGTCACGTAGTTCGTACTACGTCAACGATGCGCTTTATCGCGAGCTGATCAGCAATTTTTCCGGATGGCAGGACGACGCGCGCGCGGTTATCGACGTCGCGGTACGCGACGAGTTCCGGCGCCTTCTCGAGCGGGAAGCGCGCCTGCTCGATCAGCTTCGCTATGAAGACTGGATCGCAATGTATACGGCGGAGTGCATTTACTGGGTACCGTCGACGCCAAAGGCCGGCGATCCACGACGCGAAATCTCGGTGATGTTCGACGACCGCCGCCGTCTTGAAGATCGCATCTACCGGCTGCGCACGGGATTTGCCTGGTCGCAAGCCCCCGCCTCACGAACCGTTCATCTTGTCACCAACGTGGAAGGCTTTGTGACCACGCACGAAAACGTTTTTATGCTGCGGTCCAACTTCCTGATTACCGAATTCTGGGACGACGAAACACGTTTGCTATCGGGCTGGTCCGGCCATCGTATCGTGCGCGGCGGCAATAGCTGGAAGATTGCAGCGAAACAGGTCAATCTTATTGAGTGCGATCAGTGCATTCGCAATCCGAGTATTATTCTGTAAAGCGACGCCATCACGCCTCGGCAGCGGGGCGTTTCACTTCTTGTCCAGAAGCAGAACACCTTCACGCCGAATTAGGGGCTGAATTTTCTCTGCGATCTTTGCGAGCAGCCACGGCAGCACGACCTCAAGACGAACGTGGTCGTCAAACACGTCAATGGTGCCGCTCACGGATTGGGCCAGCGCAGCGAGACGGAATTGCAATCGATTATCCGTCCAGGTTTCCTCCTGGACTGTAAATAGTTGCCCGAACTTGGCCCGCGCCTCACCAAGACTGCCTTTCAAGCGACGGATTGCTTCGTTCTGTCCGAGACTGTGCGGAATAGTTACGACCAAGGGCGGCGCCATCGCACGTATATGGGAAGCGCCCGCCACCGTTCCAACCGCAACAGCCAATGTCCAACGACACGCTGCGGTGCGTCAGAGGTGCACGAATTCTCGCCGTGAAATTATGAAGCGGTGCGCGACAGCGCCTGTTGCAGGGTCTGCGGCATAGTCTTTGGCACGGGTTTTTGCAGTTGATGCTTGTCGAGGCGCTTGACCTGAACCGCGACGCAGCCGTTATTGCCGCACAGATTGACCGCCAGCTGGAGAAGACCGGTATCCGCCGCCTTGGCATCCGTACCAGACGGCATGTGCACCTTGGCCGCTGCGTGGTGCAGGAGAACCGCGCTCGAAATAAAGGCGGCGATCGCAATGGCCCTAAGCAGCATTCTGCGCATCGTATCCTCCTGCGGAAGCCCGCCTCCTTCGGTCCCTAAAAGATTATGGTAAATGGACGGTTAATGGCCTCCCTGGCCAACCTTTGCCGCCCGTTCTTTGCCCATCAAAGACGCACTGCCGCAGCCCCTGCTTCGATGTTGCGCAAAAACTGGCCGCTTCCTACAAATGACGCTTGGGACCATTCCACCGGGAGGAGTCCCGCGCGTAAAGCGGGACAATCAGAAGGATACACGCGATGATCAGGCCATTGCTTTTGGGGACGGCGGTGCTCGCGCTCGTTGCGGTGCCGGCCATATCGCAGCAGAAAACCGTCAAAATCGGCTTCATTTCCAGCTTTAGCGGCCCCGTCGCCGTGATCGGCAACGATATGCGCAACTCGTTCGAGCTCGGCCTCGACCATGTCGGCCGCAAGCTCGGCGGACTGCCGGTGGAGGTCATCTACGAGGACGACGAGATCAAGCCGGACGTCGGATTGCAGAAGACCCAGAAACTTCTGCAGTCCGACCACGTCGACTTCGTGGTCGGTTACATCTGGTCGAATGTAATGCTGGCGTCGCTGCCAGCGTTGATCAACTCCAAGACGATGACTGTCGTCACCAACGCCGGCGCTTCGCAGCTCGCGGGCAACCAATGCTCGCCCTACGTGTTCTCGACTTCGTTCCAGAACGATCAGGTGCCGGCTGCGGTCGGCACCTACATGAACCAGAAGGGCATCAAGTCGGTATTCCTGCTGGCGCCGAACTACACCGCCGGCAAGGACATGGCGACCGGCTTCAAATCGACCTTCAAGGGCCAGATCGTCGGTGAAGAATATACCCGCTGGCCGGATCAACTCGACTTCTCCGCCGAGCTGTCCAAGGTGCGCGCTGCGAAACCCGACGCCATGTACGTGTTCTATCCGGGCGGCCCGGGCGTCCAGTTCATGACGCAATATGCGCAGTCCGGCCTCAAGGGCCAGGTGCCGCTCTACTCCGGCTTCACCATCGACGATCTGTCGCTGCCACGGCTGAAAGATCTCGCGGTCGGCAATCCGAGCGCGATGCTGTGGGTCAGCGACTTGCAGAACGACGCCAACAAGAAATTCGTTGGTGACTACAAGGCCAAGTACAAGACGCTGCCGTCGTTCTATGGCGCCGACACCTATGACGCCGTTGGCCTGATCAACAGCGCCGTCACCGCGGTCAAAGGCGACCTCAGCAACAAAGAGGGCATGCGCAAGGCGATGGAAAAGGCCGACTTCAAGTCGGTGCGCGGCGGATTCAAGTTCGGTAACAACCATCTGCCGATCCAGAACTTCTACCTTGAAGAAGCGCGCAAGGATCCGGATGGCAGCTACTCGCTGCACACGATCTCGACGATCGTGAAGGACGACCAGGACAAGTATCACACGCAATGCCCGATGAAGTGACGGCGCCATAACGCTTGAGCGGCGGCGGGCGCGGGGGCGTTCGCCGCCGTTTCGTTTAAGAAACCCGGCCGGGATCGCCGGAGCTTCAATCGATGCTTTATTTCATCGAGCAGACCATCAACGGCATCCAGCTTGGCATGCTGCTGTTTCTGCTTGCGGCAGGACTGACGCTGATCTTCGGTATCATGGATCTCGTGAATCTCGCGCACGGCTCGCTTTACATGCTGGGCGCCTATTTCGCCGCTACCTTCGCCGAGGCGACTGACAGTTTCGTGCTCGGCGCGATCCTTGGACTAGCCGCGACCTTCGTTGCCGGCGTGGTGCTCGAAGTCATCGCCATCCGGCCGCTCTATGGACGCAATCATCTCGATCACGTGCTCGGCACGTTCGGCATTCTGATCTTTTTCAACGACCTGGTGCGGCTGATCTGGGGACCGGGCGGAATGACGTTGTCCCTGCCGAGCGAAATGCTCAATGCCGTCGAGGTGATTCCCGGCGTGTTTTATCCGGTGTACCGCCTGGTCATTATTGCCGTGACGCTTGCGGTGGGGCTGCTGCTCTATTTCACCGTAATGCGCACCAGGCTCGGCATGCTGATCCGCGCTGGTGCATCCAATCGCGAAATGGTCGGCGCGCTCGGCATCAATATCAAGCTGCTCTATACGCTGGTGTTCGGGCTTGGTGCCGCGCTGGCCGGTTTTGCCGGACTGATGCAGGCGCCGATCCTTACCGTGCAGATCGGCATGGGCGAAAACATCCTGATCCTGGCATTCGTCGTCATTATCATCGGCGGCGTCGGCTCAATTCGTGGCGCCTTCGTTGCCGCTATGCTTGTCGGCCTGATCGACACCATCGGGCGCGCTTTCGTTCCCGACATGCTGCGCTCGGTATTAAATGCGAGCGCCGCGAGCACGCTTGGGCCGGCACTGGCGTCGATGCTGATCTACCTGCTGATGGCGGGGATTCTGGTCTTCCGGCCGGAAGGCTTGTTCCCGGCGGCAACGCGATGAGGACATGGCTCAATCCACGCCGCGCCGCCACTGCCGGCTTCCTCGTCATTCTGGCATTGCTGCCGGTTTATGCGTCGCTGACCGGCAACGAGTTCACGATGACGCTGTTCACGCGCATTATCATTATGGCGATTGCCGCGGTAAGCCTGAACCTGATCATGGGCTATGGCGGCATGGTGAGCTTCGGCCACGCCGCCTATCTCGGCATTGGCGGCTATGCTGTCGGCATTCTGTGGAAGGAAGGTATCACCTCCGGCTTCGCACAGTGGCCGGTAGCCATTCTGGCTTCCGCACTGTTTGCACTTATCGTCGGCGCGCTCAGCCTGCGTACGCGCGGCGTCTATTTCATCATGATCACGCTCGCCTTTGCGCAGATGATCTACTACGCCGCGCTCGGCATGGACCGCTACGGTGGCGACGACGGCATGACGATCCGCCAGCGCAGTCAGTTTGGCGGACTGCTCGATCTCAACAACCGCGTGCTGTTTTATTATCTGTGTTTCGCGATTTTGATCGGCAGCATTTATCTGGTGCGGCGGCTGGTGAATTCGCGCTTCGGCATGGTCGTGCAGGGTACCCGCTCCAATGAGCGGCGGATGCGCGCGATCGGCTTTCCGACCTTCCGTTACAAGCTCATCTGTTTTGTCGTCGCCGGCGCGCTGTGCGGACTGGCCGGTGCGCTGCTCGCCAACCACACCAATTTCATCAGCCCCGCGATCATGTTCTGGACCCGCTCCGGCGACTTGATGGTCTATGTCGTGCTCGGCGGTCTCGGAACGTCGTTTGGACCCCTGATCGGCACGGCCACATTCCTCCTGCTGGAGGAAGTGCTGTCGCGCTTCACCGAATATTCCGGGCTGTTCCTCGGCCCCGGACTCCTGCTGGTGGCGCTGTATTTACGCGGCGGTATCGAGGGATTGCTGGAGGGCCGGCGCAATGGCTGAACCAATCCTTCAGATCGCGGGCCTCTGCAAGCGCTTTGGCGGCGTGGTCGCGTCCGACGCCGTCACACTCGACATTCCGCATGGTGAATTTCATGCCGTCATCGGGCCAAACGGCGCCGGCAAGACAACACTGATCGGCCTACTGGCCGGCGAGATTTCGCCGTTGAGTGGCACCATCAGGTTCGACGGCGACGATATCACCGCTCTGCCGGTCGACCGCCGCAGCAAGCTCGGCATGGCGCGGTCGTTCCAGATCACCTCGCTGTTTCCGGAATTCACCGCGCTCGAAAACGTCGCGCTGGCGGTTCAGGCCCATGCCGGGCACTCGTTCCGGTTCTGGAAGGACGCCTGGAGCGACGAGACGCTGTGTGAACCGGCGCGTGCGGCGCTGGCCCGTGTCGGTATGTCCGGCCGCGCCGATGCGCCGGTTGGCAAACTCAGCCACGGCGAACAGCGCCAGCTTGAGATCGCCATGGCGCTGGCGACGAAGCCGCGCCTGCTGCTCCTCGACGAGCCGATGGCCGGCATGGGCCCGGAAGAATCCGCCCGCATGGTCGGCATCCTGCGCGAACTCAAAGGCAGCATCACCACACTGCTGATCGAGCACGACATGGAAACGGTGTTCGCGCTCGCCGACCGGATCACGGTTCTGGTCTATGGCCGTGTCATCGCCTCCGGCGATCCGGCCGTAATCCGTGCCGACGCCGCAGTGCGCGAGGCCTATCTCGGCGAGCAAGAGGCCGTCGCCCATGACTGAAAGCGCATCGGCTCCGCGCCCGTTGCTCGAAGTGGCAGGTATCGAGACCAGCTATGGCTTGAGCCGCGTGCTGTTCGGCATTTCGTTCTCGATCGCGCCCGGCGAAATGGTGTCGCTGATGGGCCGCAACGGCATGGGCAAAACCACGACCGTGCGCTCGATCATGGGCCTGACACGGGCGATCTCTGGCTCGATTCGCTTTGACGGCGAAGACATTCGCCAGCTTCCGGCCTATCGCGTCGCCAAGCTCGGCATCGGCCTCGTTCCGGAAGGCCGGCAGGTGTTTCCCAATCTCACCGCACGGGAAAACCTGATCGCCACCGCGGCGAACCGCTCCGGCGCTGCCGACCCGTGGACGCTCGAGCGGATCTTTGCGCTGTTTCCGCGGCTCGCCAGCCGCGCCAACGCGATGGCCAACCTGCTTTCAGGCGGTGAGCAGCAAATGCTGGCGATTGGCCGGGCGCTGATGACCAATCCGCGGCTGCTTATTCTCGACGAAGCGACCGAAGGCCTCGCACCACTCATACGCGACGAAATCTGGCGCTGCCTGCAACAATTACGCGCTGCCGGCCAATCGATCCTGGTGATCGACAAGAACGTCGATGCGCTTACTCGCATCGCCGACCGCCACACCATTATCGAACGCGGCCGCGTGGTGTGGACCGGCAATTCAAAAGATCTGGCAAGTTCCGCCGATATCCAGCATCGCTATCTGGGTATCTGAGTATTCCGGCCTACACGCGCCTCCCATCTCCGCGGTTAGCGCCGACCCGCTCAGCGGTTGAGCCGCCCGAGCAGAAAGCGCGCCAGGTTCTTTATGGTTCGCGGATAGGCGCCACGGCTGGTATCCTGCGGCAGGTTCAGGAGATCGATCTTTTCTTCGCTAAAACCGCCGTCCTGCATCATCCAGATCGCATCGGTCCAGTAGCCAAGCTCGATCAGCACGGCGGCTGCCTTGAGCAACGGGTCACCGGTCAGGCCGCGCCGCGCAAATATGGCATCGGACCAGATCCGCTTGGGCCGATCCGGGCCGCCGAATTTTTCGCCGTCATAGAAATCGACAAACCGAAAACCGCGGCTGTTGAGATAACTGGCCACGTCATCAAACAGCGGCTGGTCCTCATAGAGCTCGGCGAATTCAACCTCGGTGCGCACGACTGAGGTGTGCTCGAGGATACCGGCACCGCCGCGGAAGATTTCCAGCTCCGTGCCTTGCGTATCGATTTTAAGATAGTCGATCCGCGCGATGTCCGCCTGACGCGAGAACGCGTCGAGCGTGATGCATTGAAGCTTTACTTCCTTGGCGATCCGGAAAATGTCCTCCGCGTCCCAGCGGTCGACGATCACCCTGTTCGGGCGCAGCATCGAGCTGGAATAACCGTTCTCGGTGACAAACAGCGTCCGCTCGCCAGCCTCACCGGCAAGCGCCGCATTGTGGCGAACGACCTTGCCATAAGCGCCATCGGAGGTTTGAACGACGTGGTCGCGCGGCTCGAGCAGATGAATTTCGCACTTCGCCGCGACGTTGCGCAGGTCCTTGAATATACCGGCTGCGCCAACATCGAGGACGACCAGCGGCCCTTCGAATTGCTCGCTGATGGCATCCAGTTCGGACATTATGGGCTGATCTTTGCGGGAGCCGCGACGGGGCTGCAGCGTGGCGTTTTTGCGTCGGGCCGCCTGGTGGAAATGGTCGGAGCGATAGGATTTGAACCTACGACCCCCTCGTCCCGAACGAGGTGCTCTACCAGGCTGAGCCACGCTCCGACTACGCCGCGGCTTATACAAGCCGCTTATCGAGGCCGCAAGCACCGGGCATTTCCGGCCGTTTCGCTTGCGTGTCTGCCGCTATTTAGGCACTCATGATGCGCGATGACAGCCCCGCTGGTGACACGCGTATCGAGGGCCGATGCCGCAGCCGTCGGCGACGCCGTACACTGCCTGCGGGCCGGCGGCCTCGTCGCCTTTCCGACCGAGACGGTCTACGGGCTCGGCGCCGACGCCACGAATGCACATGCCATCGCGCGGCTGTACGACGCCAAGGGCCGGCCGGCATTCAATCCGCTCATTTCGCATGTGACCGGCGAAGCCGCGGCGCAAAAGCTGGCGCAATTCGACAACAATGCGGAGAGACTCGCCAAGGCATTCTGGCCCGGCCCGCTGACGCTGGTTCTGCCAAAATCCGATGACTGCCCGGTCGCGGAACTCGCCACCGCAGGCCTCGACAGCATTGCCGTACGCGTGCCGCATCACGATGTGGCGCAGAAAATCCTTGCGGCTTTCGGCCGACCGATTGTCGCTCCGTCGGCCAACCGGTCCGGCCATGTTTCGCCGACCACGGCAGCCCATGTGCTGGCCGACCTGCGCGGCCGCATCGAGCTGATTGTCGACGGTGGCGCGACTCCGGTCGGCGTTGAATCGACCATCGTTGCCTGCCTCGATGAACCAATGCTGCTGCGGCCCGGCGGCCTGCCGCGCGAGGCCATTGAACAGATTCTCGGCCGTGCACTCGCGAACGCGCCGGCGGAGACGGCAAACGATGCTCCGCTCGCACCCGGCATGCTGGCGTCACATTATGCGCCACGCACGCCATTGCGGCTCGACGCTAAAGCTGTCGCCGTGGGTGAAGCGCTATTGGCGTTTGGTGCTTCGCTTATCGAAGGCGCCGCCAGCGCCAGGACCTCGCTCAATCTCTCAAAGAGCGGCGATCTGATCGAGGCCGCCGCCAATCTTTTCTCTTATCTTCGAACGCTCGACGGCGCCGGAACACAAATGATCGCGGTGATGCCGATTCCTCACGACGGTCTCGGCGAAGCCATCAACGACCGGCTCAGCCGGGCTGCGGCGCCGCGATAGCGGCAGCTTGCGCGGCACCCGGCAGGCTGCCATTTTCAGGGCTCAACTCATCCAGCGGACGTGCCCCGATGCTCGATAGACCGAAGATGGATCCTGCCCTGCTCGCGCGTTTTGCCGCGATTGTCGGCGACAAATTCGCCATCACCGATCCGGACATGCAGGCGCCGTATCTGATCGAGCAGCGCAACATGTTCCAGGGCCACACGCCCGTGGTATTGCGCCCGACAACCGTTGCTGAAGTGTCCTCGATCGCAAGACTTGCCAATGACACCGGCACGCCGATCGTACCGCAAGGCGGCAATACCGGCCTCGTCGGCGGCCAGATCCCGCTGCACAACGAGGTCGTGCTGTCGCTCAACCGGCTTGACCGCATCCGCGAAATCGATCCCACGTCGAACACCATCACCTGCGAAGCCGGGGTCACCCTGCAGCGTACCCGCGAGGCGGCCGCCGAGGTGGACCGGCTTTATCCGCAGCTTCTGCCGTCGGAAGGCACCTGCACCATCGGCGGCAACCTTTCGACCAATGCCGGCGGCACTGCGGCGATCGCCCACGGTATCGCCCGCTCACACGCGCTCGGCATCGAGGTCGTGCTGGCCGATGGCCGGGTGATGAACAACCTCAATAAGCTGAAGAAAGACAATACCGGCTACGACCTGAAGAACCTGTTCATCGGTGCGGAAGGCACGCTCGGCATTATTACCGCCGCGGTGCTGCGCCTGGTGCCGCGGCCGCGTTCGATTGAAACGGCTTTCGCCGGGATCAAATCGCCGGAAGCGGCCCTGGAGCTGCTCGGCATCGCCACCGAGCGTACCGCCGGCGGCGTCACCAGTTTCGAGATCATGACCCGCCGCGGCATCGATCTCGTGCTGGAGCATGGCCAGGGTGTCCGCGATCCACTGGCATCGCAGCACGACTGGTATGCGCTGATCGAACTGTCCTCGCAGCAGCGCGAAGGCCTGCGCGAGGTC
>CAVUCN010000019.1:0-37324 GCA_963739945.1 uncultured Alphaproteobacteria bacterium
GCGCCGACGCGCGGGCCTTTCTTCTCCTCGAGGATGTCGGGCTGCCGCGCCGGCACACCATGCACGGCGAGCGCCAGCCGCCGCGGCGTCACAAAGGCCCTGGCGCCTTCATGACCAGCCCGGCCTCGACCAGCCGGTCGGTGACGAGCTTGCGCAAATCCTCCGCCGCCTTCGCCTGCATGCGCGCGGGAATTTCCTCGGAGAACAGTTCGAGCAGAAGATGGGGCATCAAATTCGATATCGAGTTGCTGTCGCTTTGCTTATGCCAAGCCGGATCGTGTTTAGCGGATACCGGCATTCGTGTCATCGCAGTCTGAATGCCGCGCGCGCGGGCAGTACATCTAACGAAAGGCGATTTCAAGCATTTGCGTATTTTGCTTCGATGTAATCGAGCAAAGGCCGCCGTCATGGACACTAACGATCTTCTCAAGCGCATTAGTTCCGACCCGGCGATTTGCGGCGGGCGGCCGTGCATCAAGGGCACGCGCATGCGCGTCGCCGACATTATCGAGGCTCTGGCCCACGGGGCCAGTCAGCAGCAATTGCTGACGGACTTTGACTATCTCACGGCGGAAGACATTGCGGCGGCCCTGCTCTATGCCGCCCGCGCGACGGAGCATCGGGTCGTGCGCACGGCCTGATGATCCGCTTCCTGATCGACGCCCAGCTTCCCCCAGGCCTCGCGCGCCGCCTGACCGAACGCGGCTATCCTGCCGAGCATGTCAATCGGATCGGCCTAGGAGCTGCGGGGGACGATGCTATCTGGCGACACGCAGCTCAAACGGGCGCGACGCTTGTGACCAAGGACGAAGACTTCGTCGTATTGGCAGACCGCGACGCAAGCGGTCCGCAGGTCGTCTGGATGCGCATCGGAAACATAAGCAATGACGCCTTATGGCACGCCGTCGAGCCGCAACTCACCGAGATTGTCCAGGCGCTGAATGCAGGCGAAAGAATTGTCGAAGTCCAGTGAACGTCGACACCTTAGGCCGGCAGCGTCTTATGGCTCCCGTCGCACATCGGCTGATGCTGCGAGCGCTTGCAGGCGCAGAACCAGACTTCCTCGTTGGAGGTCGCCTTCCATTCCTGCGGCCGGAATTCGGTGCCCTTGTGCGAGCCGTCGCAGAACGGCTGCGTCTTCGAGCGCCCGCAGGCGCACCACCAGTAGCTTTCACCGGCCACGACATTGATGGCCAGCGGACGCCGCCCGCCGATTTCAGGTTCGCTCATTTTGCCTTCTCCGCTCCGCTGATGATTGTCCCGCCGCCTGCGGTCGCCAGCCACGCCTCGCCGCACGCCTTGGCGAGTTCGCGCACCCGCAGAATGTAACTCTGCCGCTCGGTCACCGAGATGACGCCGCGCGCATCGAGCAGGTTGAAGACGTGGCTCGCCTTGATGCACTGGTCGTAGGCCGGCAGCGCCATCAGGTGCCGGCCGCGATTGCCGCCGTCGCTGCCGGCGTTCCAGCCGTCGTCGAGATATTTTTTGCACGCCGCTTCCGCCATCCGGAATTGCTCGAACAGCATGACGGTGTCGGCATACTCGAAATTGTGCCGCGAATATTCCTGCTCGGCCTGCAGGAACACATCGCCGTAGGTGACGCGTGCGGCGCCGTCGCGGCCGTTGAAATTGAGATCGTAGACGTTCTCGACGCCCTGCACGTACATCGCCAGCCGCTCGAGCCCGTAAGTGAGTTCGCCGGCCACCGGCGCGCATTCGAAACCCGCTACCTGCTGGAAGTAGGTGAACTGCGAAACCTCCATGCCGTCGCACCAGCACTCCCAGCCGAGCCCCCAGGCGCCGAGCGTCGGGCTCTCCCAATCGTCCTCGACAAAACGGATGTCGTGAATCTTCGGATCGATGCCGATGGCGTAGAGCGACTTGAGATACAGATCCTGCAAATCGTCCGGCGACGGTTTGAGGATCACCTGCATCTGATAGTAGTGCTGCAGCCGGTTCGGGTTCTCGCCGTAGCGGCCGTCCTTCGGCCGGCGCGACGGCTGCACATAGGCGGCATTCCACGGCTTCGGGCCGAGCGCGCGCAATGTGGTCGCCGGATGAAACGTGCCGGCGCCGACCTCCATGTCATAGGGCTGCAAAATGACGCAGCCCCAGTCCGCCCAATAGCGCTGCAACGCCAGGATCAGCCCCTGAAACGAGCGTTCCGGGCGCATATACGGCGGCAATTCGCTGGCGGCTGCAGGGCTCATCGGCCTGTTGTTGGTGGAAGGCTTGACGCAGGTCAAGGCTTGGCGAGGTCAAGACGGGGCTGCGGCAGGAATGGCGCTTCATGCCGCCTGTTATGCTAAGAGCGGAAACTGACAATTAAAAACGGACGACAGGGAATGGAAATGCTTCGATACGCAGCCGCAGTCATTGGCGCAGTGCTCACTCTCGTGGCGGGGCAAGCCGCACAGGCACAGGATTATCCGAACCGGCCGGTCCGCATCGTGGTCGCCTTCCCGCCCGGCGGCCCGACCGATTTCGTCGGCCGGCTGGTGGCGGAGAAGATGACGACGCTGCTCGGCCAGCGCGTCTATATCGACAACAAGCCCGGCGCCAATGGCACCATGGGCGGCGGCGACATCGCCAAATCCGATCCCGACGGCTATGCGCTGTTCCTCACCACCGCCGGCGCGGTGGTGGTGTCGCCGCACATCATGGCGAGCATGCCGTACGATACGCTCAAGGACTTCGCGCCGGTCGCGCTGGTGACCAAGGTCACCGAGGTGATGGTGGTGAAGCCAGGCCTCGGCATCAAATCGGTCAAGGATCTCGTCGCGATGGCAAAGGCGAAGCCGGGCACGATCCCGTTCGCCTCGACCGGCATCGGCTCGCCGCCGCATCTCGCGCAGGAAATGCTCGACGCCTCCGCTGGCGTGCAATTCCTCCACGTGCCCTATCGTGGCGCGGCGCCGGCATTGACCGACCTGCTCGGCGGCCAGGTGCAGGTCGTCGTGCTCGACGTGCCGGTGGTGATCTCGCAGATCCGCGCCGGCACGCTGGTGCCGATCGGCGTCGCTGCCGACAAGCGCGATCCGACTTTGCCCGACGTTCCGACATTCGCCGAGCAGGGCTATCCGAACACCGATGCGTCGAGCTGGTACGGCTTGCTGGCGCCGGCAAAGACGCCGCCCGCGCTCGTCGCCAAGCTGAACAAGGCGGTCAACGACGCGCTGGCCGATCCGGGCGTGCACGAGAAGCTGGTCAATGTCGGCGCAACGCCGGTCGGCGGCACACCGGACTCGTTCGGCACGTTCCTCAAATCCGAATACGAGAAGTGGGGAAAGATCGTCAAAGACCGCGGGATCAAGGATCCGGGGCAGTGATGGTCTACGTTGTTCCCAATAGCCTCATGGTGAGGAGCGGCGCGTAGCGCCGCGTCTCGAACCATGCTTCACGCACCGAGTAGCATCCTTCGAGACGCGCCCTTACGGGCGCTCCTCAGGATGAGGCTGAGGGTGACGAGATTAGCCCGGCCTGTACTCGCCGGTCCGCGGATCGCGCTTGAGCGTCGGCAATGCCTTGCGGTCGACCGGATCGACTTGCGCCCGCGCCCGCACGCCGTCGAGCTCGGTGTTGACGCGGTGCACTTCGCGCACGCACCAGCGCAGCAAAGCCGCCGCGCCCACCATCCCAATCGTGACAATCATTACCGGGTGCATCGTCCGTCTCCGGATTACAGGCCGAACCGCGCCCACACTGCGCGGGCCTCAAGCGCCGAGATCAGGTCCTCGGCAAACCCACCTGGAGAAAACCCAACCGACATTCCCTGCATCAACGCGCCGCCCGCCACTCCCGCGGCCCGGCGTCCGAACCATCCGCGTTCGGCGCTGATCAGGGGAGTAACGAGCTTGTCGCCGAATCGTTGCCGCAATACGCCGCGTAAATCGCCGATTCCATCGACAAGCCCAAGCTCAAGACCGCGGCTACCGGTCCAATATTCCCCGGAAAACAAGTCGTTTTCTGGGCCATTGAGCTTACTGCCGCGGCGCGATTTTACCAGCGCGATGAAGCCGTCGTGGATTTCCCGCTGCAGCTTTCTTCAGCCGCGCCACGTCATCGGGGTTTTCCGGCAGGAACGGGTCGAGCATCGCCTTGTGATCGCCTGACGTATAGAGCCGCCGCTCGACGCCGATCTTCTCGATCAGCTTGTTGAGGCCGAACGAACCGCCAACCACGCCGATCGAGCCGACGATCGAATGCGGATCGGCGAAGACCTCGTCACCGGCGCAGGCAATCATGTAGCCGCCGGACGCGGCGACATCTTCGACAAAGACGATGACGCGGCGATTCTTCTCGTCCGCGAGTTCGCGGATGCGCTTGTAGATCAGGTGCGATTGCACCGGCGAGCCGCCCGGTGAATTGATGACGATGGCGACCGCTGCCGCCCTTGGCACGGCGAACGCCTTATCGAGCATGCGGGCGACACCGGACAGCGACAGGCCCGGCCGCAGCGGGCTCGAAATGCCGATGACCCCGTGCAGGCGGATCACCGGCACCACCGGCTCGCTGCGCCGGAAACGCCGCGGGATCAGCCGCCGCAATGGCGAAGCATTCGCCTGATCATGTCTTGCCCAGAACCTTGCCCAGAACCTTGCCCAGAACCTTGCCCAGAACCTTGCCCAGAACCGTGCCCAGAACCTTGCCCTGAGCCTTGTGCCACACCCTGTCCAGGGTCACCCGACGAAATCTCACTCATGGAATCCACATAGGAACTGCCAACTAACCGGGCAAGTAACCGAAATTTAATGGTTGGAACGCTTCTTGCTTAGTTAGTCGTCGCCGGCACGATAAAGGGCCATGGACTTAAAATGAAAATCTATATTCTCATGATGTTGATCGGCGTCATTGTTGGCCTTTCGTACCTTCCGCTCCGCGCCCGGGCAAAACAGGCCTCCACAGTACCGCCCGAATCCGTACCAGCTTGATGCCTAACGGCTAAGCAGCGGCGGGGTTTCAGTTTTCAGTCATCGAGAGTGCTGCATTTTCGCGCAGGATGGTTTCGGCCTGCGGTGTCGGCTTGTTGCCCCCATCGGCAAGCAACAAGCCGGGCAGCATGGTGAGCGGCGCCCGGCTGCCTTTGATGCCGCGCGCCAGCACACGGATCGCCGCCGCGCCAGGCTTTGAGATAGACCGGCAGGATCGAAACGCCGCCGAAGTCGCGCGCCAGCGCCGCCAGCACATCGGCCAGAGCGTCGGCCCGCCAGATCAGCGTCACCACGCCATCCACATCGAGCAGCCGGGCCGCGCCGGCCAGCCACTTGTTCAGGGTTTCGCCGGACCCGACATGGGCGGTCCGCCGCGCCGGATCGGGCGACGCGTTATGCTGCCCGACATTGAACGGCGGATTCATCAGTATGTGCGCGGCGCAACCTGGCGCGAGACCGGCCGCCGCAAACGCGTCGGCCGAGGACTTCGGCATCCAGGCACAGCACGCGCACCCGGTCAGCCACGCCGTTGCGCTCCGCATTGCTTTTCGCCAGCGACGCCAGCGCGCGATCGATTTCGACGAGAGTGACCGACAGCCCGCCGACGCGATGCGCCAGCGCCAGTCCTGCTGCGCCGACACCGGCGCCGAGCTCGATCGCATGTTCGCCCGCATGCGCCGAGACCGCGGCC
Source organism: uncultured Alphaproteobacteria bacterium (assembly GCA_963739945.1). GTDB lineage: Bacteria > Pseudomonadota > Alphaproteobacteria > Rhizobiales > Xanthobacteraceae > BOG-931. Next base: position 5,623 of record CAVUCN010000019.1, read on the forward strand.
GCGAGCAGGATGGCATCGTGACCGAAGCGGTGGCCGCGCAACGGCTGGCGTAGTGTCAGGCGGCCGCCGAGAATCGCGTCCTCGCTTACGTCCGCAAGCGCCCGATCAGCCGGCATGATCAGCGGCCATCATCATGGGGTATGCGGGCGGAGTTCCTGGGCGAGCCCCGCATCCTCAAGCAGTTGGCGCGCCGCCTCGATCTCATCCTCGTCGACCAGGATGCGGCGCGGGAAAATACCGATCGAGCCTTCCATCACGCTCATGTTCTGATCGACGACCATATGCGCGATGTCGGCGCCGTTGAGCAGCGCCTCGATTGCGGAAATCAGGACGAGATTATTGGTGCGAACCAGCTCGCGCACTGCCCTGCTCCGCTATCGCTTTCGTCACTTGACTTTGCCCTATTCCGCGGCCACGTCGAGGGCGTGGAATAAACCGTTGTCACAAACGTTCTACTCGAACGTTATACTTATTATCTGGACGTTTACTTGCGGTTACGCCTTGGACCGCCGTAGTTGTTCAGTCGCCGTACTTGCCGCTTCACCATAGCGTTTCTATGCTCCGGCGTCCTGAGTGGAGAAAGCATAAGTGGCCGTTGTCCTGCCGTTTGGAAGTCCGGGCGAAGCCTCGATCGACCGCCTGGTGGAACTCGTCGCGGCAGACATGCAGCGCGTCAATGGTGCGATCCTGTCGCGGACCGGATCCGAAGTGACGATGATCCCGGAGGTCGCCAATCATCTGATCAATTCCGGCGGCAAGCGGCTGCGCCCGATCCTCACGCTGGCGCTGGCGCAATTGACCAACTACTCAGGCGACGGCCACATCAAGCTCGCCGCCGCCGTCGAGTTCATGCACACCGCGACGCTGCTGCACGACGACGTCGTCGACGAAAGCGAACTGCGCCGCGGCCGACTCGCCGCGCGCATGCTGTGGGGCAACGAGGCGAGCGTCCTGGTCGGCGACTTCCTGCTCGGCCAGGCGTTCAAGATGATGGTCGAAGTCGGCAGCCTCAAAGCGCTGGACATTCTGTCGTCGGCCGCCGCCGTGATCGCCGAGGGCGAGGTCATGCAGCTGGCCGCTGCGAAGAACACCGCGACCACCGAAGACGAATATATCGCGGTGATCCGCGCCAAGACCGCCGAACTGTTCGCCGCCGCCTGCGAAGTCGGACCGGTGCTGTCGGCGCGGCCGCGCGACGAACAGGCCGCGTGCCGCTCGTTCGGCATGAATCTCGGCATCACCTTCCAGCTTGTCGATGACGTGCTGGATTATGGCGGCGCCGCCGCCAAGCTCGGCAAGAACGTCGGCGACGATTTCCGCGAGGGCAAGATCACGCTGCCGGTGGTACTGGCGTTCCGCCGCGGCTCCGACGCCGAGCGCGAATTCTGGCGGCGCACGCTCGAACGCGGCGAGGCCAGCGACGCCGATCTCGACCACGCCATCGGCCTGATGGTGAAGCACCGTGCGCTGGAAGATTCGATCGGGCGCGCGCACCACTACGGCGCGATTGCCCGCGACGCGCTGGCTTTATTTCCGGACTCCGAGATGAAGTTGGCGCTGGCCGAGACCGTCGAGTTCTGCATCGCGCGGACGCATTAGAGCATTCTAGCGCGCGCCGCCCAGCGCGGTCGCACGCACCCACCACTGCGGATACCTGGCGTGCAGCATTCCTGCGCCGATCAGTGCATCAGCCGCGTTTTTGAACAGCGCGAAACACGTGGCACCCGACCCTGACATCCGCGCCAGCGTACAGCCGGAAAGGCCGCGCAGCGCGTTCAGCACCTCGGCAATGACCGGAGCAATCGCAATTGCCGGTGTCTCGAGATCGTTGGCTTGCAGCGTGAGGAATTGCAGTAGCAGATCGCGATTTTTCAGCTTGGCCAGCACTGCCTGATCCAGCGGGACCGGCGTAGCCTGAGGCTTCCAGCCGGCAAACACGTCCTTGGTTGGTACCACTACGCCGGGATTGACGAGTACCGCCGGCAACGGCGGCAGGTCGATCGGCTCCGACAGCAATTCGCCGATGCCGCGCATCACCCTCGCCCGTGGATCGAGGCAGACCGGAACATCGGCGCCGGTCGTGCGCGCCGCCTCGTAAAAGCGCGGCGCGCCGATGGCGAGGCTGTTGGCGCGCGCGATCAGCCGCAGCGCCGCGGCGGCATCCGCCGAGCCGCCGCCGAGCCCGGCCGCGACCGGCAACTGTTTGTCGAGATCGAATGTGCCAAGCCTGATGCCCGGACTGCGCGCGGCGAGCGCGCGGGCCGCTTTGAGCACCAGGTTGTCGGCATTGTCGCCTGCCAGCTCAGCGCCGGGGCCCTGCACGGTGAGCGCCAATTCGCCGCCCGGCGCAAAGCGAAGCGTGTCGCTGCAACCCGCGAACACGACCAGGCTTTCGAGCTCATGGTAACCGTCGGCGCGGCGGCCAAAAACCCGCAGCGTCAGGTTGACCTTAGCCGGAGCGGCCTCGACAAGTGGATTGGCCAAGCAGGCCCCTCACCCGCCGTTTCCGGGTTTCTTCGACTGATCGGCGTCGCCATCCGAACCCGGCTTGGCAGCTTCGGCTGCCGACGTGTTGTTTTCCGGTAAGCCGCTTTTGATCTTGGCCTCGATCTTCGGCAGGTCATCCGGATCGGGGCCGAGGTCTTTCGCCTGCGACCATTGAAAGTGCGCTTCGAGCGTGCGCCCGACCCGCCAATAGGCATCGCCGAGATGGTCGTTGATGGTCGGATCGTCCGGCTTCAGCTCGACGGCGCGTTCGAGGTTCTTGACGGCTTCGTCGTAATTGCCGGTGCGGAAATAGGCCCAGCCGAGCGAGTTGACGATGTAGCCGTCATCGGGCCGCTGCTCGACCGAGCGCCGTATCATGTCCATGCCCTCGTCGAGATGGACGCCCTGATCGACCCACGAATAGCCGAGATAGTTGAGCACCAGCGGCTGATCGGGGAACAGCTCCAGCGCCTTTTTCATGTCGGCTTCGGCCTTCGGCCACTGATGCGAGCGCTCGTTACAAATACCGCGGAAATAGAACATCACCCAGTTCGACTTGTCCGGATTCGCTATCGTGTCGATCGCCTTGCCGTAGGTGTCGGCACAACCGGCAAAATCCTTGCGGGCGCGCTGGATGTTGCCGAGCGCCAGGATCGCCTCGGTGTCCTTCGGGCGCTTGGCGATGAGATCGTCGAGTTGCTTCTTGGCTTCGTCGGTGCGATCGAGCGCGTCGAGATCGCCGGCAAGCTGAATTTGCGCATTGCGCGCCAGCGGCGAAGCCGGCGGCACGCGATCGTAGATCTTGATCGCAAGCTCCGGCTTCTTGAGCGTCTCGTAGAGATCGGCGAGCGACAGCAGCGCCATCCCATGGTTCGGCTGCAGATAGAGCGCAAGCTGCAGATAGATCAGCGCCAGGTCTTCGCCGCCGCGGCGTCCGATCGAAGCGCCGAGCCCGTATAGCGCCTCGGCGGCGCCGGCTTGCGCGGATTCGACCAGCGGCGGCAGCTTGTCGCCGTTGGCGACAGCCTTCATTTCTTCCGAGATCAGCGGATGGTCCGGCAAAACCTTGTTGAAAGCCTGATAGACATTCAGCGCATCGTCCTTGCTGCCGTTGCGCGACAGAAACCGGCCATAGGCCTCGACCGTGCGCACCGCCGTCGGATCGACCTTGTAGGCGCGGTCAAAGCGCTTGGCCGCCTCCTTCTTGTTGTTGCCAATGTCCGAGATCAGTCCGGCGTGTAGGTCCTTGAAGATGCTGTACCAGTCCGGGCCGGAAAGCTTGTCGAGCGTATCGAGCGCACCGCGCTGGTCGCCCGAGCCGTATTGCGCCCAGGCCGTCAGCATCGTCGCGGTCAGATCGGTGACCGGGCCGCGCACAGACTGCGTGAAATTCTGCCGAGCCGTCGAATAGTCTTTCTGCTTGAGCGCGCGCACGCCGATCACCAGACGCGAAATGCGATCGGTCTTGTCGGCAGCCAACACGCGGTCGGCAAGTTTGGCGGCTTCGTCGATATCGCCGTCGGTCAGAACCGAAAGAAAGGTGCGGCTGAGCAGATCGGCATTCTTCGGATCTGACTTGAGGACGTTGAGGTAATACGCTGCCGCGGTGCCGGCATCGCGCTCGGATCCGGCGTGCCTGGCGGCGAGGTAGCTTCCGGCCGTGGTGAAATGGCTGAGGTCCTGAGGCGATGGCGACTGGGCGGCAAGGGCCGATGGCAGGCTCAGCGTGACGGCAACTCCGACAATGGCAGCTTGTTGCCAGGACAGCAGCGAGTGATTCACGACAACTCCATTGGCGGTATGAGGAATCGGGCGCCCGGCGCCTTGCTCACGAGAATGACCGTTTTGCCCTGCCCCCGCAAGGACACCGCCGCTTTAGGCCCGAAGGGCGGCAAAATAGCGGCGGCGTTTTATTGCGGTCCATTTGAGATAAAGACCGCGGTGGGCTCCGTGATCACATATTCGGATAATTCGGCCCGCCGCTGCCCTCGGGCGGGACCCAGGTGATGTTTTGATTGGGATCTTTGATGTCGCAGGTTTTGCAATGGACGCAATTTTGCGCGTTGATGACGTAGCGCGGGTCGCCGCCATCCTCGACCCACTCGTAGACGCCGGCCGGGCAATAGCGCGCCGACGGCCCGGCATAGACATCGTGCTCGGACGATTTCTGCAAAGCCTGATCGCGCACGACGAGATGGGCCGGCTGATCCTCTTCGTGGTTGGTGTTCGACAGATAGACCGATGACAGCCGGTCGAAGGTCAGCTTGCCGTCCGGCTTGGCATAGGCGATGCGCCGGCACTGCGCCGCCGGCTTGAGCGTCGCAAAATCGGCCTTGCCGTGCTTGAGCGTGCCGAACAGCGAAAAGCCCAGCGTGTTGGTCCACATGTCGAGCGCGCCGAGCGAAATTCCGGCAAGCGTGCCGAGCTTTGACCACAGCGGCTTGGCGTTGCGCACCTTCCACAGATCGCGCCCGATCGGCGACGAACGCCACGCCGCCTCGTAATCGGCAAGCTCGTCGTTGGCACGCCCCTGCGTCAACGCTGCGGCGACATGCTCGGCGGCGATTTTCCCGGACAGCATCGCATTGTGACTGCCCTTGATGCGCGGGAGGTTGACGAAGCCCGCCGCGCAGCCGATCAGCGCGCCGCCCGGAAACGTCAGCTTCGGCACCGACTGATAGCCGCCTTCGGTAATGGCGCGTGCGCCGTAGCTGATCCGCTTGCCGCCGTCGAACGTGTCGCGCACCAGCGGATGCGTCTTGAAACGCTGAAATTCCTCGAACGGCGACAGATACGGATTTTGATAGTTGAGATGGACGACAAAGCCGATCGCGACCAGGTTGTCGTCGAAGTGATAGAGAAACGATCCGCCGCCGGTGCCATTGTCGAGCGGCCAGCCCATCGTGTGCTGAACCAGGCCTTTGCGGAACTTTCCCGGCGCGACCTGCCAGAGCTCCTTCAGGCCGATGCCGAATTTCTGCGGCTCGCGATCCTGCGCCAGTTCAAAGCGCTGGATCAGCATTTTGGTGAGGCTGCCGCGCGCGCCTTCGGCAAACAGCGTGTACTTGCCGCGCAGCTCCATGCCGCGAGCGAAGCCTGATTTCTGCTCGCCATTCTTGCCGATACCCATATCGCCGGTGGCGATGCCTCCCACCGCATTGCGTTCGTACAAAATTTCGGCGGCGGCAAAGCCGGGATAGATTTCAACCCCAAGCGCTTCCGCCTTGCGCGCCAGATAGCGGCAGACATCGCCAAGCGAGGCGATGAAGTTGCCGTGGTTGCTCATCAGCGGCGGCATCAGAAAGTTCGGCAGCCGCAACGCGCCCGACGCGCCGAGCACGTAGAAGCGATCGGAGGTAACAGGAGTCTTAATCGGCGTATCTTCGTTCCGCCATTCCGGGATCAGGCTGTCGAGGCCGATCGGATCGATCACCGCGCCGGAAAGAATGTGCGCGCCGACCTCGGAGCCCTTCTCGACGACGACGACGGAAATATCAGGTGAAAGCTGCTTCAGCCGGATCGCGGCGGATAGCCCGGCCGGGCCGGCGCCAACAATGACAACGTCGAATTCCATCGCCTCCCGGGCCGGAAGATCCGGTGTCGTCATGGCCTGCTCCGTATCCCGGGCGATAGACGAAGATTCTTCACGAATCTCGGGCACTGACAACTGCTCCTTCTCGACCTCCAGTTCTTTCTCTGGCCCCAGCTTCTCGGGCTCCGGCTCCTTCTCGAGCTTTGCTTCGTCCTTCATCGCGCGCTCGGCCAAGCGGCGGTCTTTGCGCTCCTGCAAAGTCTGGCGGAGAAGCCTGGCTGCCTCGCCCGGAGCCGTCAATTCCCCCGCGCGCTTGCGCGCATAGGACCTGACGACGAAATCGACTTTGGGTGCGCCGTCCAGCGCCAACACCGATGGACTGTCGCCGAAATCGTCAAAGCGGTCATAAAGCTGCTGTGCTGTCGGGCCGCCTTCCGCGGAAGCACATTGCTGGTATTCCCAAAGCAAGGAGTCATCGACGATGCTCTGACAGGCCTCGATCGTCTCGGCGGCGGTCTTATAGATACCGTGCTCGGAGCGATCGTCCGCGCTGCCGGAATGAAAGTTATCGTCGATCATCACCCTGTAACGGGACATCTTGTTTTTATCCGTAACTGTTCAACCGCATACGGCAGATAGTGCTGATTGCAGTGTTTCATGCTTGCATTCGCTCGGATAGACTTGACGCCACGATGACACTGAGCATGACAAAGCCGCAGCCATGAATCCCGTCAACCGGGAAGCGCGCGACCTGCTCGCCTTCTACGTCGAAGCGGGCGTCGATGCGCTTATTGGCGAGGAGCTGGTCGATCGCATGGCGGATGATGCTCCGCCACCATCGCCCGTTGCCGTTCGTCCGCTACCTGAAGCGCCGCCGCGCAAGGAGCCTGAACGGTTACTGTTCCAGGCCGCAGCGCCCACCTCCCCTGACGCCGCGGCCATGGTGGCGCGCGAAGCGGCAAGAACCGCGGCGACGCTCGATGACCTGCGCGCGCTTCTGGAAAATTTCGAAGGCTGTTCGTTACGCAATACCGCGACCCAACTGGTGTTCGCCGACGGCAATCCGCAAAGCCGGGTGATGTTCGTCGGCGAAGCGCCGGGCTACGAAGAAGACGTTTCCGGTAAACCTTTCGTCGGCCGCTCCGGCAAATTGCTCGATCTGATGATGGAAGCGATCGGGCTCGACCGCACCACCGCCTATATCGCCAACGTCGTGCCGTGGCGGCCACCCGGTAACCGCACGCCGACGCCGCAGGAGACCGCGATCTGCCTGCCGTTCATCCGCCGCCAGATCGAACTCGCCAATCCCGATATTCTGGTGAGCCTCGGCGGTCCGTCGGCGCAGACGCTGCTCAGCATCAAGGAAGGTATTACCCGCACGCGCGGGCGCTGGTTCCCCTACGACACCGGCACGCGCGAAATCCGCGCGCTGGCGACGTTCCATCCGGCGTTCCTGCTGCGTAGCCCGCTGCAAAAGCGGCTCGCCTGGCGGGATTTTCTCGCGATAAAAAAAGCGCTGGCGGCGTAAAAGCTCGCAAGGCTTTAGGCCGCATGCTCATAAGATCGGGAGTCCGCTTTAGCTCCGAAAGCGGACTCCACAGCCGACGATCGGCGCGTCCGCTTTGGGCCAAGAGCAGACATGTAGTGAGGCCTGAGGTCATGCGACTTTCAGGGGTGGCCCCACCAATGCCATTCCGAATGGTGGCCAAAACGCTGGGTCCGTCGGCGCCATCGCGTTTGTCTTGGTGATTTCCAAGAAGAACGCCTCCGCCTGACCCGCGGGTGTGAGCACGAAAACGATCCGTCCCGGTCCTTCGCTTACGTTGACCCAGCAGTGTGGTAATCCACGCGGCCCGAAGGCCGAGTCGCCCGGTCCCAGCAGGTATCGCTCGTCGCCAATTTCGACAATGTATTCACCCTCAACGACGTGGAACCACTCGTCCTGATCGCGATGTAGATGTCGAGGAGGACCGCCTTTGGCATGGTGTGCAATCTCGACCACCAGAAATGCCCCGTTGCTGTCCGCAGTAGTGACCTTGAAAGAAAGGGCGCCGATACCAACATCGCGATGCGTTGCGTGTCGATCGCCGCCACGCGCGACCTTAAATGGCCTCAGCGGGGTCGCTCCCATTGACTAACTCCTCCTCTCGCTCCGACGGCCTCTGACGTAAAATGCAGGATACAACACGACGGGCGTACGGTCGGCCATATCAATGTTTGAGGGACTAACCAAAGAATACACCATCTTGGACGGAGGGCTCCTGTTGGCCCTTCGATGACCCCAGCGATGTCAGCTATTGAGCCGTTGTCGGCAGACGAGCGGCCAGAGACGGAAATGTATGCTGTGGGTCAGTTTCTGCCTCGACTGCAATAAGTCGGCGCGGCAGAAATCCCCCAACAACGGACAAGACTGCAACGAGTTGCTGCGTCCGGTTAGGGTCACTTTCGACCGACTGACGAGGATCGTGCGACGTCCGTTGTAGCCCCGAAAGCGTCAGCTCGGCGGACGTGGTGTCACGTCGACGAAGTGCCAAAAGCGAACATCACCGCAATCACATCAGTGGAATTGATAGTTCAGCCCGAGGCGCAAAATATTGTCGGTCAAACGAGACGTAATCGTCCCTGACGCCGGATTGCGATAAAAATTGCACCCGATGCTGGGACTTCCGTAGCAGTTGGTCAATGGCGAAAAAATCGGTCCCGTTGCGACGAGACCCTGGCCTCCTGAAAGCGAAGTGCCGGCGCTCAAGTCCACAAACAGATATTCGACCTTCAAACTCCAATGGGAGCTCATCTGGTCCTCAATTCCGGCGCCCGCAGCCCAGCCCGCCATATAATTTGAATAGTCCCACACGATGGGCGCGTTATTGATGCCATGGCCACCATTCGCCGGAAGTATATTGCCGTCCAAGTGGACCCTGCCGTAGGCTAGACCACCGGTGCCATAAACCAACAGATCATCGAACGTCAGACCAAAACGACCGCGCACGGTGCCAAACCAGTCTGAATTCTCATTATCGATGACGGTTGCTGGGTTAGGACCATCGGGACTGAGTATCGCGCTGTTAAACGTATCGCTGGTTCCTTTACGGGAGCGAGCCTGAATGTCAGTCTCAAGGCCAACGAGGTATCGCCCAACTTGCCAATTGTAACCAGCTTGCGCGCCGACCAACCCACTATCGGATTTAAGGTGGTCGTTTGCGCTGAAGCTCGCTGGAGAAGCGCTAGGGTCAGTTTGCGTGAATGAGATATTGTTATTGGCCGCACCCCAACCGTATCCGACATTCAAACCGACATAGGCTCCCGTCCAAGCCGGAGCCGCTACTGGTTGCGGCTGAGCCGCGAGCGCCATGTCGGCCGCGAAGAATGGCGTTCCGATCAATGCGATAGCGGCGAAAACGGTTGCCAGCCTCATCATGAGATCCTCTGAGATAATGAGGACCTTACCATCCGACCTGCCCGGCGGCTGTGACCGTTACAGCACAACGTACTTGAATTTTTCATCCTGCTCGGATGTCCGCTTTGGGTCAGCGACCGTTTTAGCCCATCAACGCGATGTCCGCTGTGGGCCTTGGTTGTGCGAAAACGCTTCGGCAGAAACGTTGACGGATAGCGACCTTGCGAGGTAGACGCGTTTACAGAAGACGGTCACGGATTGGCTGCGTTCTATGCCGTCATCGCCGCCATGAGCGGTCGAGCACCCATAATGTTCATGACGCGGGTCAGATTGTAGGCGAGTACGTGTAGCGCCATCTCGCTGGCGACCCGTGGCAGCGTCTTCATCAGGAAGTGGGTTGCTCCCATCCTGGCCTTGATGGTGCCGAACGGATGCTCGACCGTTTCGCGCCGCTGCCGCATCTTCTCCGGATGCTCATCGAGTTGGCGCTGCACCGCATCGATAATGTGCTCATGCTCCCATCGCTTGATCCGGCGCTCCTTGGCGGTGGTGCAGCTTTGCTTGATAGCGCAGTTCTGGCAGGCTTTGGTCACATAGCGGTGCTGGATCAAGCCTTTGTCCTCGCTCGTGTAGTAGTAAGCGAGCCGTTCGCCGGCAGGACAAACGTAAACATCCTCCTCCGCGACGTAGCGGAAGTCCTGCTTGCCGAAGCGCCCTTCCGCCTTTGCGTTTGAGGTCATCGGCTTTGGCAGTGTGACGGTGATGCCGGCTTCCTCGCACGCCAAGATCTCTTCGCCGTTGAAGTAGCCGCGGTCCGCAACAGCGTCGAGCTTCTCCACGTCCAGCGTTGCCTTCGCCTGCTTGGCCACGGCTGATAGCTGAGACCGATCGGATCCCTCGTTGGTCACCTCATGCGTGATGATCAGATGATGCTTGGTATCGACGGCAATCTGTACGTTGTAGCCAACGACGCCAGAGCCGCGCCCGCTGGTCGCCATCGATCGGGCATCGGGGTCCGTCAACGAGATCTGCTGGTCCGGCGTGACGAGCATGTCCAGCTTGATAATCTCGAGACGCTGCATCTGCTGCTTTAGCGTCTCGATCTTCTCTTTGAGGCGGCTCGTCTTGGTTTGCAGCGCCTCTGACGGTTCCTGCCGGTCGGCAGTGTCGAGTTGCTGCAAATAGCGTGCGACGCTCTCCTCGATCTGCGCCATGCGACGATCCATCTTGGCGCGCGTGAAGTTCTTGTCGCGGTTGTTCACCGCCTTGAACTTGCTGCCGTCAATCGCGACGCTGGCTTGCGTCAGCAGACCCATCGCGCGGCACAGCGCGATAAATTGAGCACACACTTTGCGGATGGCACTGCCATTGTCCTTGCGGAAGTCGGCAATGGTCTTGTGATCGGGTACAAGCCGACCCGTCAACCACATCACCTCAACGTTGCGACCGGCCTCGTGCTCAAGCCGCCGGCTCGACTGCACCCGATTGAGATAGCCGTAGATGTAAAGCTTCAGCAGGAACGAGGGATGATACGAAGGTCGGCCGGTGGCCGCGGGATCGACCCCGCCAAACCCAAGCTCGGACAGATCGAGTTCATCGACAAAGACATCGACCACGCGAACCGGATTGTCCTCGCCGATCCAGTCTTCCAGGCACTCCGGAAACAGTGTGCTCTGCCCGCGATCCGCACCCTCGACGAAGCGTCTCATCCGATCCTCCCGCAAATCGCGCGAGAATCTTATCGCGAGAATCAATAGTACCGATGCGTTTTTACACAGGCTGGGTCATTAGCGGACATGACGCCAGTTTCGGCAGATGTCCGCTTCACTCCTGTAAGCGGACAAAGGCTTACGCATTTGGAAGTAAACGTTCTAGAACGCCACCAGCAGCGCGCCACCCGCAACCAGCGCGACGCCGAGCCAGTTGAGCGCCGACAGTTTCTCACCAAGAAAAACCACACCGAATATCGCGACAAGAACCACGCTCAGCTTGTCGATCGGTGCGACCTGCGCTGCATTGCCGAGTTTCAGCGCGCGGAAATAACACAGCCACGATGCCCCGGTGCCGAGGCCGGACAGCAATAGAAACAGATAGGTGCGGCTGGAAATATCTGCCGGGTTCTGAAACTGCCCGGTGCCGTAGACGATCAGCGCCAGGATGCAGATCACGACGACCGTCCGGATCAACGTCGCCAGATCAGAATTGACGTTCTCGACGCCAATCTTGGCGAAGACCGCGGTCAGTGCGGCAAACACGGCGGACAGCACCGCCCAAAGTTGCCATGATGTTTGCCACGAGGAAAATACACCAGCATTCATGTGGGCAAGTCCTCCGCGATTGCAGCTTCAACCAAATACAAAACTCGCCGCTCGAAGCGCGCTTATCGAGCGGACGCGATGCTGCCGGGCCTGATCATGCCCCAACCGATACGCAGGATCGGCAATCGGCCGCGCACCGGACGATCGAACGCGCGCGGCACTTCCGGCACCAGATCGGGAAAGCGTTGCTTGATGTCGGCAGGCGGCGCCGGATTGGTATCCGCGGTCACCCAGACCACCACCGCGCCTTTTTGCCGGATGTCGTCCGGCGTCACCCAGGGCGAGCGCGCGGGATCGGCATCGAAATAAACGCTCGGGCGGCTCGGCGCCGCAAGCGCGATCAAAGCCGCAGTGCGCGGGTCGCCGGTGACGACCGTGAGCGGCCGTCCGGTGCGGCGCTCGAAGCTTTCGGCGAAGAAGCGCCCCATTGCATTGGCCGGCTGCTCGACCTTGAGATCGGTGCCGACCGTCCAGGGCAGCAGCACCAGCACCAGCGGAACGAACAGCGCCGGCACGATCAGAAGACCCGTCCAGGCATAACCGACGACCTTCTGGTGAAAGATTTCGATGCTGTCGCCAGCCGCCATGACGACCGCAAGGCCGGACAGCACCACCAGCGGCGCCGCGCCGCCGATCGGCGCCGGAAGATTCATCAGGACGGCGATGATTGTCGCGACCAGCGCCGGAACCAGCGCCAGGACTTTTACAAAGCTCGCCGCAAAGGCTGCTGCCGGCTCACGCGCGATAACCGGCGCCGGATTGGAAAAATTTCGCGGCCAGCCACTCGCCAGCACGACAAGAATGCCGACCCCGGCGTGAGCCAGCACCAGTGCGCCGAGCAGCCGAAGCCAGGCCAACGTGTTGTCGCGGCCGGCAGCAGCGTCGTGCAAGCGCACGGCGGATGACGCCAGACTGTGGCCGGTCCCCATCAGCCACAGCAGATGCAGGAACAGGAACACCGTCAGCGCGATGCCGATAATCCACGGCTCGATGGCATTCATCGTCGCGCGGCCGCGCTCGGTCGCGGCAATCAACACGACCAGCGTGCCAAGCAGGATCAGCGCGGCATCGCTGGTCATCAGCAACAAGGCGGCGGCAACGCCCAGAACGTACCAGGAGCGGCGCTGCCCGAGCAGCGCGGCACGCCAATAGTGCAGCAGCACCAGCGCCCACAGCGCCATCGCTAGGATCGGCGGCCCGAAATCCGGCGTCGGCACCGCGAACAGCGAAATGCCGACCATCAGCAGGACCGCAAGCGCCGCCTGCGGCGGCCCGACGATCGCGCGGCCCAGCGCGAATACGCACCAATAGGTCACGACGACGCAGATCTGCGACAGAGCGTAAACACCGAACAACCCACCGGCGCGGAACGCTATCTCGCCAAGCCAGTAAGCGAGCGGCGGACCGACGTCGCCGCGAAACTGGAATTCATGGCCGATGGCGAGCAGTTGCGGCATATCGCCGGGCGGCGCCGAATAAAACAGCATCGGCACCAGGAGCCAGATCAGGGCTTGCGCCAAAGTCGCGGCCCAGAACAGCAGCAGCGGGCGCGACCGCAGGATTTCAATGTAGAGCGGTACAAAAAACATCGGGGCCCGCGCGAAACCGGCTTACGCCGTGCGTATAGGGCTGACCTGATAGAGAGGCAATACGTCTTCGGGCGGCTCTTTCGCTTTGGCGGCGATTTCACCAAATGCAATCGCGACCGGCGAGAACGAGCGGCGGTGATGCACGGTGGGGCCGAGCTTGCCGAGCGCGGTGAAATGTTCCGGCACGCTGTAGCCCATGTGGCGCTCGAAGCCGTAACCCGGATGCGCAGCGCCGAGACAGGCCATCAGCCGATCGCGCGTAACCTTGGCGACAATCGAGGCAGCGGCGATCGACGCGACAAGACCATCACCGCCGATCACCGCCTGACAGTCGCAGCCGGTATCGATGCGGTCGCGGCCATCGACGAACACCAGCCGCGGCAATTCCGGCAATGCCTTGACGGCGCGCGCCAGGGCCCACAGCGATGCGCGGAGAATATTATCGCGGTCGATCCGCCACGGCGGCGCCATCGCCACCGCAACCTGCGCCCGCGCGCAAATGCGTTCGTAGAGAACTTCGCGGCGCTCGGCCGTTAGACGTTTCGAGTTGTCGAGCCCGCGCGGAATGTCGTCGGGATTGAGAATCACCGCCGCGGCCACCACCGGCCCGGCCAGCGGTCCCCTGCCCGCTTCGTCGCAGCCGGCGACCGGCCACACGCCACGCTTTAGCGCGGCGCGCTCGCGGCGAAATGTCGGGCGAGGGACTTCCTCGGCAAGCGGCAGACGCAGTTTGGCGGCGGAGCGACTCATGCCGCCATGGTGCGCAACCGGACCGGCCCGTCAACGGATTACGCCGGCAGGATCAGCGCACCCTGTTCATTCAGTGGAAACATTGGGGCATGAACCACTTCCCACGGATGGCCATCGGGATCAGCAAAGTATCCGGAATAGCCACCCCAGAATGTCTTGTGCGGGAGATTAAGCACATGGCCGCCAGCTGCCAGAGCGCGGGCGAAGGCGCTATCGACTTCCCGCGCTGACGCGCAGTTCCATCCCATGGTGGTTCCACGAAATGCTGCTGGCCTGGGCGCGTCCGGCAGTTCGGCATCCTCCGCAAGCTGGTCCCATGGATAAAGCGCCAGCACGACGGCCCCAGCGGCAAAAAACGCGACGTCATCGCCGCTGCTGGCCCGCGCGTTACGGACAAGACCAAGCGCCTCATAGAATTTGATACTGCGCGCCAGATCGCCGACGCCGAGCGTCACCGCGGTCATCCGGAGAACAGCGTTCATGACTTTACCCCTCCCCACAGCGAGGCATGCCGGCCTCGCACTCACTGCTCGTCAGAACAAATCGAGCTGCGCCGCCATCGGCTTCGGCGGACGGAAATACTCGGTGGTGACTTTGCGCCGTTCCGCGTTGAAGCCGAGCTTCTCGCAAGCAACTTCAAAACGGCGGCCGATCATCCAGGCGACCGGGCCGGCGCCGGTCTGGCGTTTGCCCCATGTCGAGTCGTAGTCCTTGCCGCCTCGCGTATCGCGCACCAGTTTGAACACGTGATCATGCCGGTCGGGAAAGTTCTCTTTCAGCCACTCGCTGAACAGATCGCGGATTTCGAGCGGCAACCGCAGCAGTACATAGCCGGCATGGCGCACACCCATCGCAGCAGCGGCTTCAAGAATACGTTCGATCTCGGCGTCGTTGATCGCCGGGATGATCGGCGCGACCATTACTGAGGACGGCACACCGGCTTTCACCAATTGCCGCAAGGTCTCGAGCCGCCGCGGCGGCGTTGCCGCGCGCGGCTCCATGGTGCGCGCCAGTTTCTGGTCCAGTGTCGTGACCGAAAGCGCGACTTTCACCAGATTGCGCTTCGCCATTCGCGCCAGAATGTCGAGATCGCGCAGCACCAGCGCCGACTTGGTCACGATCCCGACTGGATGGCCGGCGCTCTCCAGCACTTCGAGAATGCGCCGCATGATCTTGTAGCGCCGCTCGATCGGCTGATATGGATCGGTATTGGTGCCGATGGCGATGACTTTCGGCTGGTAGCCCGGCGCCGATAATTCGCGCTCCAGCAATTCCGGCGCGTTCGGCTTCATGAACAGCTTCGATTCGAAATCGAGCCCCGGCGACAGCCCGAGATAGGCGTGCGTCGGCCGTGCGAAACAATAGACGCAGCCGTGCTCACAGCCGCGATAAGGATTGATCGAGCGATCGAAGGAAATATCCGGCGAGTTGTTGCGGGTGATGATCTTGCGGGTCGAGTCCGCGGTCACCGACGTCTGAAACGGCGGCAAATCCTCAAGGCCTTGCCAACCGTCGTCGAACGGAACCCGGGCCAGCGCCTCATAGCGCCCCGACAGGTTGGAAACGGTGCCTCGGCCCCGGCGCCGCTCGCGGTCGACGAGGTTTCCAGACACGCCCGCCGGCGAAGAGGGCAGCGGTGCCGGCGGGCGTTTTAGTGCAGACGATCCACTCATGCGGATAAACCTAGTATCCGACTGTGAACAAAACAAGAACAATTTCCCGTGATCCACTGCCTCCATAACGACCTTGGAACTCGCGAGGCCGGGACGTAATGAAGTCCTGCATTATCAACGCCTAAACTCCCAAAACGATCGGCCCATCCTGAGCGTCAAATGTTGAGCGTCATCATCGCCACCAAAAATTCGGAACGCGCCCTGGTGCCGACGCTGGCGGCGCTGGTGCCCGGCGCCATGGCGGGGGTCGTGAGCGAGGTGGTGATCGCCGACGGCGGTTCGCGCGACGACACGGCTGTCGTCGCCGAACATGCCGGCTGCAATTTTGTGACGGCGGAAGGTTCGCTCGCGCGTCAGCTCAATGCTGGCGCGGCCGCGGCGCGGGCGCGGTGGCTGTTATTTCTCCAGCCGGGCACGGTGCTCGAGGCAGCTTGGACGAGCGACGCGCAACGCTTTGCCGACCGTCCCGCCAGCGCGGACAACGCCGCAGTCTTCCGGCGCGGTGTTCCGGGACGGTCCGGATTGCGCGACGCGCTGTCGTTCCTCGCCGCCGCGCTCGGCAGCAGGCCACGCCCCGAACAGGGGCTGCTGATCGCGAAGCCGTTCTACGTGTCGCTCGGCGGCCATTCGCTGTCGGCGGCTAATCCCGAAACCGACCTGATCCGCCGCGTCGGCCGGCGCCGGACTGTAATGCTGCCAACGGTGGCCCACAGCGGACCGTGATGATAGATACTTGACTTAGTCAACTATCTGGCCGAAATTCCCCCGCATGCCGGCAGTTGCACACCATGAGCGCCGCGTCGCCGCGGTGCGAAGCTTCAACCGCTTCTACACGCGCCAGATCGGCGTGTTGCGGAAGAACTTCCTCGACAGCCCCTATTCGCTCGGCGAAGCGCGTGTGATTTACGAGATCGGACGGCGGCGCCTGCCGACGGCAAGCGATGTCGGCCGGGCACTGGACCTCGATGCCGGTTATTTGAGCCGCGTGCTGCGCGGCTTCGAAAAAGCCGGCCTGATCGCGCGCACCGCTTCGGCGGAGGATGCCCGCCGCAGCTATCTCGCCCTGACGTTGCGCGGCAAGAAAGTCATGGCGTCGCTCGACGCCCGCTCGCAGCGCGATGTGTCGGGCATGCTCGCCAAGCTCGACACAGCCGATCAGTCGCGGCTGATGACGGCAATGAGCACGATCGAGACGCTGCTCGGTGGGGATTCCATCGAGGACCAGAGATCCGGTTACATCTTGCGCGATCCACGGCCTGGCGATTTCGGCTGGATCGTCCAACGCCATGCCGAGCTCTATGCGCAGGAATATCAATGGAAAGCGCCGTTCGAAGGCGTGTGTGCGCAGATCGTCGCCGACTTCGTCAACAAATACGATCCGAAATATGAGCGCTGCTGGATCGCCGAGATGAACGGCGAAAATGTCGGCTGCGTTTTTGTCGCCAGGGACTCGGCCGAAGTTGCGCGCATCCGCCTGCTGCTGGTCGAACCGAAGGCGCGCGGGCTTGGGCTCGGCGTGCGGCTGACCGATGAATGCATCACATTCGCGCGCAGCACCGGCTATAAAAAGATGACGCTATGGACGCACAGCGTGCTGACCGCCGCTCGGCATATCTACAAGAAAGCCGGCTTCAGGCTGATGCGCAGCGAGAACCACCATGACTGGGGTCCGCCGGTCGT
This sequence comes from uncultured Alphaproteobacteria bacterium, assembly GCA_963739945.1. Classification (GTDB taxonomy): domain Bacteria; phylum Pseudomonadota; class Alphaproteobacteria; order Rhizobiales; family Xanthobacteraceae; genus BOG-931. The sequence goes on from CAVUCN010000019.1 coordinate 23,049, forward strand.
CAGCGAGCACTGGGATCTGGAACTCTAGCGCTCAGACCGTAGAGCCTTGCGCCTTCGGCCGCCGCAGATGCTCGTCGAGCCGCGGCATGATCTCGACGAAGTTGCACGGTCCGAAACGATAATCGAGCTGGTGCACCAGAATTTCGTCCCAGGCATCCTTGCAGGCGCCCGGCGATCCCGGCAGGCAGAAGATGTAGGTCGAGTTCGCGACGCCGGCGGTGGCGCGGGACTGGATCGCCGACGTGCCGATCTTCGGGAAACTCACGACCAGGAACAGCGCCGAGAACGCTTCCATCTTCTTTTCGAACAGCGGCTCGACCGCTTCCGGGGTGACATCGCGGCCGGTGAAGCCGGTGCCGCCGGTGGTGATGACCACGTCAATCAACGGGTCATCGATCCAGGCTTTGACCCGGCTCCGGATCGTCTCGATGTCGTCGGTCACAATGCTGCGTTCGGCGACATAGTGGCCGGCGGCGACAATGCACTGCACCAGCAATGCCCCCGACTTGTCGTCCTTGAGCGAACGGGTGTCGGAGATCGTCAGCACCGCAATCTTGAGCGGTACAAACTGCTTGGATCCGTCGAGGCCGGGCATTTCGGTACGCCTTGTACTTCAGATGCCTACAATAACCCGGCCTGCCTGCGGTTTGAAGCGGCCGTCAGAGTGAGCTGGCGGACAGCGTATCGCAGCCGGAGACCTTGCCGCCGTTGAAGCCGTTCTGGAACCAGCGCTTGCGCTGATCCGAACTGCCGTGAGTGAAGCTGTCCGGCACCACATAGCCCTGGGCTTGCTTCTGCAACCGGTCGTCGCCGATCGCCGACGCGGTTTGCAGCGCCTGATCGACGTCGCCCGGCTCGAGGAAATTGTTCTTGGCCTGGGCGCGGTTCGCCCACACGCCGGCGAAGCAGTCGGCTTGCAGCTCGATCCGCACCTGCAACGCATTGGCCTGCGCCTTGCTCGATGACGCCTGCTGTTGCTCGGTCACGCGGGGAAGAATGCCAAGCTCATCCTGCACGTGATGGCCGACCTCGTGCGCGATGACGTAGGCCTCGGAGAACTGGCACGCCTTGCTGTTGCTACAGGCGCCGAATTTGGTCTGCATGTCATTGAAGAATGACGTGTCGAGATAGATGCGCTGGTCGCGCGGGCAATAGAACGGCCCCATCGCCGATTGCGCCATGCCGCAGCCGCCCGGCTCGGAGCCGGCATACAGCCGCAGCTTCGGCGGATGATAGGTCCGGCTGTTGGCGGAAAAAATCTCACCCCACGTATCCTCGGTGCTGCCGAGCACCAATGCGACGAAGCGGCCGGTGGCGTCCTGTGGCGTACCCGACTGTGCCGGCGGCGCCTGGGTGGTTTGCTGAGTGGAGCTGCCGCCGCCGGTGAGGACCTGCGCGCCGTTGAGCAGCACGCTCGGGTCGATGCCGAAGTACCAGCTGATCAGACCGATAATGATGACAGTGCCGATACCGAGCCCTCCGGCGCCGCCCGGCATACCGCCGCGGGAAGCGCTGGCTTCGCGATCGTCTTCCACGTTGTCGCTTGGGCGGAAATCATCGGTGCGCATATGCCATTCTCCTTCGCGAATACAGTTTGCGCGCTCTCGATGTCCTTGTCATGTCGGGTGTCGGAACGGTCATCGAGAGCAACAATTAACCAAGTGTTTCCCGGCATTTATTGCCTAGTTGAAGCAAGAAGCAAGTAACTCGTTTTTTACCTTAGCGCGGCATCATCCCGATTGTCGGTTGTAGGTCCCGCGTCGCCGGCCGCGTTCGCCTTGGTCAGAGTTCTGGGTCATGGTTGTGTCGCGTCGCGGGGCGTCCGTCAGGGCGCCCCGCGTGAGTTTTGAGTCCGCGCCTTCTGCCCGCATCGTCGTTGGCGATTGCGTTGCGGAAATGGCAAAGCTTCCGGCGGCGTCCGTCGATCTCGTTTTCGCCGATCCGCCGTACAATCTCCAGCTTCAGGGCGATCTCAAGCGTCCCGACGATTCCCGCGTCGATGCGGTCGATGACGACTGGGACAAGTTCTCGAGCTTCGCCGCCTACGACGATTTCACCCGCGCCTGGCTGACCGCCTGCCGCCGGGTGATGAAGCCGAGCGCCACGCTCTGGGTGATCGGCTCCTATCACAACATTTTCCGCGTCGGCACGGTGCTTCAGGATCTCGGCTTCTGGATCCTCAATGACATCGTGTGGCGCAAATCCAACCCGATGCCGAATTTCCGTGGCCGCCGCTTCACCAACGCCCACGAGACCATGATCTGGGCGACGCGGCAGGCTGACCACAAAGGCTACACGTTCAATTACGAGGCGCTCAAAGCCGGTAACGACGACATTCAGATGCGCTCCGACTGGTTCATCCCGCTGTGCACCGGCGAGGAGCGCCTGAAAGGCCGCGACGGCAAGAAGCTGCATCCGACGCAGAAGCCGGAAGCGCTGCTGGCGCGCATCATCCTGTCTGCTTCGCGCCCCGACGATCTGGTGCTCGACCCGTTTTCCGGCAGCGGCACCACCGGCGCCGTCGCCCACCGGCTGCGCCGCCGTTTCATCGGATTCGAGCGTGAACGGGAATACGCCGACGCCGCCGAGAAGCGCATCGCCGCCATCGAGCCGATGCCGGAGCCCTCGCTCAGCGCCTTCATGACCGCACGCGAGGCGCCGCGGGTGCCGTTCGCCACGCTGCTCGAGCGCGGCCTACTGACGCCAGGGATCAAGCTGGTCGATGCCAAGCGCCGCCATCGCGCACTGGTGCGCGCCGACGGTGCGCTTTCACTGGGCGAAGCCGTCGGCTCGATCCACCGCATCGGCGCGCTCGCCCAGGGCCTCGACGCCTGCAACGGCTGGACCTTCTGGCATGTCGAGACACCGAAGGGCCTCACCGTGATCGACACGCTGCGCGCCAAGGTGCGTGCCGAGATGGGCGCCGACTGAAAACGCGTCGCCCGGAGGACCACATGAGCGACTTTGCCAAATTGCAGAAAGCCGCCGAGGCGCTTCAACCGCTGACGCTGCCGGGCAGCCGCACTTTCGCGATGTGGTATGCCGGCGGTTCTTCGGCCTTGATCGCGCTAGGCATCGTCACGCTTCCGTTCAATCCTTTTCTGATGATCGGCGGCGCCATAGCCTTCGTTGCCGTTTTCGTCATGGCGGTAGTGACCGTAACGCCCGGATCGACCTTTTTGACGGTCGACGACGAAGGTCTCACGCGATGTCTGATGTTCCGCACCGTTCGCATGGAGTGGCAGGACGTTGCAGCGGTGCGCAGCGATTGGTTCGTCTCGGCAACCTTCCCGATTGCCTGGAACCGGCAAGTAATCGTGCAATCTCGCCACGATGGCGCTGACGGCCTGTCGTTCTTTCCGTATCAGTTCGGCTGCAATGCCGAGCATATGATCCGTCTGCTCACGCCGTATCTTGAGAACGCCAGGCATTCGCGCGTGAGAGCGCTCGAAGCCGTCGCGGCGTAGCGCGAACAAAATCACCCGTTCCCCGCATCACGACCGGCGTGCCGCACTTCAGATGGTGTCATGCCGAAGCGGCGACGAAATACGCGATTGAAATGCGATAGATCACTGAAGCCGGCCGTGAACGCGATCGCGGTGACCGTTCTATCGGAGCGCTGTGAATCTGAATAGCATCTCATAAGCGCGTACCAAGCGTCGCTCGACGACAAATTTGTTGCACGATAGGCCTTCAGTTTCGAACAGCAGGTGAACGTAGCGGGGCTGTAACGCCGAGATGTATCGCCACGGTTGTTGCTGACAAATCGGCGTGGCGGATATTTCTGGTGATGAAGGCCTTGGCCGCTTGCAGGCGAGCCGCGCGCATGCCGCGGCCGTAAGCGATGTCTGCGGCATCCCGCGTCGCTCCGACGGCAAGTGCGACGAGATCGGAGACATGAGCTGTAAAGAGCCGGCGCAATTCCGGCGATGCCAGCTGCCGGTTTTTCAGAGTGAGCTGAACATAATCGACAAGGAGGCGCAGCGCCTCTGTCTTCGCTGGTATTGGCCGCGCGATCGCGTCTTCCGGCCTGGCCGCCATCCCGTTGAGCAGCCGGCGTGGATGCGCAATGTCAGAAATTCCGACGGCACGGGGTAATCCTTGGCACCGACATCACCGCACGACAGCAGTACCGCGGCTCCTGCATCCATCCTGAACTCTCGGCCAACTTGGGACGGCAGGCTGCAGCCCGACAAAACGGTCCCGAAAATAAAATCGTCATTGCCGTCGGTGAGCAGGGGTTGGGTGCGGCGACCAATATTGCCGTTGGTCCGCCCCCAAATCACGCCGAGGCCGTCAAACCCGTGCACCGTGGCTTCATATCGCAGCGGGCGATCGTCGTATGGTCCAAGATCAAGCCGCGTGAACGAGCGGCCAAGTGCCTCACGGAAATACGATAGACGCTCGCGCGTGGGGACGGAGTCGGTCGAGAATTGGATTCCAGAATCCGCAGCGTCATTTCCCATGACGGTGCTCCATCTCGTGCGGATACGATAGACTATCTCAATACGGATATAACAAATTATTTCGCCTTCGCGGCAATTCCGAGAAATGTCAGCGGAGTGTAGTCCGTCTGACACCAGCATTCTTAAGCCGACGATATCAGCAGCGACAAGAATACAAAACCGATTTCGCTGTGATCCGCGGCACTGTTCGCTCTTGTCCAAGTCCACAGCAACACGACCGCCTAGGGTTGGCCGGGTTCACCGCTGATTTTAGGCCCCCGGATCAGACGCGCATGCGCTCGGGCTTGAGCGGTGAACAGGTTTTTTCGCGCATGCTCGCTGCTGATGCTCTGTGCGTCGGCTCTGCTTCTATTCAACGAACAAGCGCGAGCGCAGTGCGCACCGCGCGACGTGATGCGACGTAATCCGAGTTTCATCGCTCCGTCATCTGGAACGATGCGACCGGCGCCAATCGAATCGGCTGCCGGTACGAGGGTATGGAAATCCGTCCAAATCGGAACGTTCGCCAGCAAAAGGGCGCTTTATCAGGTTTTTGAAGATGCCGATTGCAGCCTTGGCGACACAGCCGAGCAAATTCTCGTTGCGCCGGAATTCAAGTTAAGCGGCGTAGCGACAAAGCTCGATCTGGTGGCCGCCTCGGTGTCCGAACTCGGTATCACGCGCGAGAACGCCACACTCAAAAATATCTATGCGCGGGCGCGAAAACTTGGCTTCGGGCTTGCAGCCGCAGAAGTCGGTCCGCAACTGCGTCTCCAGTATCTCGGTCAGCCTATGGGCGAATTCCTGGAGATTGCCATGGCTCCGATCAAAACAAGCGACGGCGCGTTCGGCATTTTTAACGTGGCCAATGGCGGCGCTGGGCTCCTGCTGCTTGGCGAGACTGTAAGCGATGACACAGAATTTGATCCATCATCGCGATTTGTCTTCGTGCGTCAGACAGATGTTGCGGAAGCGCATCAGTGATCGCGGGCCGTGGCAGACCCGGGCGCAATTTTCAGCATTCATAGACGTCACGCCTAGCACAGACCGTCAGATTTCAATTTGTGAGTACCAGCCCTAGTTTGCCGGGATAACCTCGACCAGCAGTTCCAGCGCGCGCCTGGCGAAGGCTTCCATGTTCGCCTGCCGGTCGGCGCTGCCGGTGCGCAGCGTGATCGCCCGCTCCACCGGACCGGTGACGCCGATGCAGGTGTGCCCCGCCGGATCGCCGTAGCGATTGCCGGTCGGCCCGGTCGCTCCGGTTTCGCCGAGACCCCAGATCGCACCGTGGCGGTCGCGGACGCGGCGCGCGATGAACAGCGCATAGGCTTCGGTCGCCGCCCGCATGCCGGCCATCTCGGCGTCGCCGAAACCGAGCAGCGCGGCGCGCGCCGACTTGGTGTAGACCACCGCGCCGCCGAGAAAATACGCCGACGCACCCGGCACCGCGAGCAGGGCCGCCGCGATCAATCCGCCGGTCGAGGATTCGGCGATGGCGATGGTCTCGCGGCGCGCGATCAGCCGCGGCGCGATCGTTTCGGCCAGAGGCAACAGCGCTTTCATATGTCACCTCGCCCGATCTGGCAGAGCACCTGAAAGACGCCGATGTCGGCTGCCGGAAATTCCCTCGGCCAATTGATCGGCGACGGCTTTCGCCTTGTCCTGATAGAGCGTGTCGATCATCAGCGCGCCGCGGATTTTCTTGTCGCCGCCGCGCAACTGCTCTTCCTTCGACACCGGCATGCCGGCGGGATCGAGCGCGATCCATACTTCGCCGCTGGCGATCGACGTGTCGGCCGCGAGCTTCTCGACGACGGCGGACAGGCGCGCTTCGTCCGGCGCCTGATTGAACCGGGCGGTGACGGCAAAGGCGCCGCGGAACTTGCCGCGCCGCACGGTGCGCCGGCACACCGTGCGGTTCATGTTGATGAAGACCTTCGACATGATCTCGTGCGTCATCGGCGTCGGATGATCGAGCCGCTCCAGATAGGGCTTCGATGTCAGCACGTCGGGCGTCTCGACCAGATAGAAATTGAAATAGCCGGACGAGCCCGACAACGCCTTGTGTCGCCGGCCGAAGATGAAGCCCGGCACGCCGAGCCGCTCGATCAGATGTTCGCCCTGAAACCAGGCTTCGAATTCTGCTTCTCGTCCCGGCAAGACAATCGTTGAAGATCGCGAGTACGCCGGGCTCTTTCGTCATTTCGCGGCGACCACCATGATCTCGACGACGTAATCCGGCGAGGCGAGCCTGGCTTCGACCGTGGCGCGCGCCGGCGTGTTGCCGGGCGACACCCAGGCGTCCCACACCGCATTCATCTCGGCGAATTTCGCCATGTCGGTGATCCAGATATTCGCCGACAACAGCTTGCTCTTGTCGGTGCCGGCCTGGGCGAGAAAGCCGTCGATCTGCGACAGGATGCTTTTGGTCTGCTCGCCCATGCTTTTGCCCTTCGGCGCATCGGCGACGATGCCGGCGAGATAGACCGTGTTGCCGTGAACCACCGCCTTGCTCATGCGCGGTCCGGCGTCGTGGCGTTGGATTGTCATGATCGTTTCTCTCCTGATTTCATTTTGTTGTCGGATGGAAGGACGTGCGCGATGACCTTGCGCATGAGGCTCGGCAAAGCTTCACCGGAAAGATCGTCGAAGGCAACCCAGCGCGTGCCGCCCGGCGCCGCCGCCTTTGCCGGAAGCTCGGCCGCATAGACGGTGAGTTCCAGCGGGAAGTGCGTGAACACATGGCGCACCACACCGGCGGTGCGGCGCCATTTGTTTTGCTTCATTGCCGGAAATCGCGGCGCGGCCGCGAGCGCTTCGGCTTCGCGCGAAGTCCTTGCTCCATTCCGTGGTCGGCACTTCGGTCATGCCGCCGAGCAAACCTTTGGCCGGACGCGTTCGCACCAGCACCTTGCCGTCGGCCCGGCGTACGACGAAGGCGGCGCCGCGCCGCAGCGCGCCTTCACGCTTCGGCGTCCGCCGCGGAAATGTCTCGGCATCGCCGCGGGCGCGAGCCACGCAGACATCGTTCCACGGACACAACGCGCAGGCCGGGTTCTTCGGCGAGCAGATCGTCGCGCCGAGATCCATCATCGCCTGGGCAAAATCGCCGGCGCGGCGCGGCGGCGTCAGCGCGACAGCGCGCTCATGGATTTCCGGTTTCGCGGCCGGCAGCGGCGTCTCGATCGCATAGAGCCGCGCAATGACGCGCTCGATATTGCCGTCAACCGGCGTCGCCTGTTGATCGAATGCGATCGCCGCAATAGCGGCGGCGGTGTAGGCGCCGATACCGGGCAGCGCGCGAAGCGCCTCCTCACTGGCAGGAAACTTGCCGCCGTGTTGCTCGACCACGGCACGGGCGCAGGCATGAAGGTTGCGGGCGCGTGCGTAGTAGCCGAGCCCGGCCCAGGCCTTGAGCACGTCGTCGAGCGGCGCCGCTGCCAGCGCGCCAACGTCGCTCCAGCGTTCGAGAAAACGGATGTAGTACGGCGCAACCGCTTTCACCGTGGTCTGTTGCAGCATGATTTCGGACAGCCAGACCCGGTACGGATCGGCATGCTGCCCGGGCAGCGCGCGCCACGGCAGCCGGCGGCGGTGCCGGTCGTACCAGGCCAGCAGTGCAGTGGGTTGCGGTGACAACGCAGCCGCGCGCTTTTCGCTCCGCTGTCGTTTGCTGCGCTGGCCTGCTACGGTCATGAATTCGAGGGATGACAGAGCGTTTCATCATGAACAAGCCCTCCCGCTCCTTTGCCCGGCCGTTGCGCGATGTCCTTGGCAAGACCATCGGCGACACCTTCAGGAAGCAGGGCTTTGCTTCTGCCGAGCTGGTGACGCGCTGGACCGAGATCGTCGGCGCGGAGATTGCCGCGCGCAGCGAGCCGATCAAGATCCAGTGGCTGCGGCCGGCCGACGGCGAGGAGCGCGAGCCCGGAACGCTGGTGTTGCGGGTCGACGGTCCGTCCGCCATCGAAATTCAGCATCTCACCGGCGTGATCTGCGAACGGGTCAACCGCTTTCTCGGCTGGCGGGCAATTGCCCGGATCGGGCTCCGCCAAGCGCCGATCCGGCGCGAAGGTAAAAAGCGCGCACGGCATGTCGATCCGGTAGCAGCCGCGCGTGTTGCCGAGACGCTATCCGATGTCGGCGACGACGATCTGCGGGCGGCGCTGGCGCGTCTCGGCGCCTCCATAAAGCTCGCTACCCCGCACGCCGTCCACTGCAATCCACCGCTGATCCCCATTGTTATCGACAAACTTCCACAGTTTATGGAGCGCGGGTGCACCAGCCGTGGCTGAAAACATGTTCGTGAGGTGGGGCAGACTTCGGCGCGACGGCCTGCTAATGCCACATTGTCGCTGGACATATCGGGCTCGGAAAATCAGGAGTTACGGCTTTGAAACTCACCCGCCGCGCATTGCTCACGGCCACCGCTTTTACCGCAATCGGCGCTGCCACAATTTCAGGCATTGCCCTGCCGTCGTTCATAACGCCCGCACGGGCCGATGACGCCTCGCCGGCCGATCTGGCGGAGCCAGGGGCCAGCCGGCGACGTCGTCCTTGGCTCGGACAAGGCGCCGGTGACGATCTACGAATACGCCTCCATGACCTGTCCGCACTGCGCCCATTTCTCCGAGGAAACCTTCCCCGAGCTGAAGAAGCGCTACATCGACACCGGCAAGGTCAAATTCATCTTCCGCGAATTCCCGCTCGACGCGCTTGCGGCGGCGGGTTTCATGCTGGCGCGCTGTGCCGGCAACGACAAATTCATGCCGATCATCGAGACCCTGTTCGCCAAGCAGGGCGACTGGGTGGTGAAAGAGCCGATCGAGCCGCTCAAGTCGATCGCCAAGCAATTCGGCTTTACCGAGGAGTCGTTCAACCAGTGCCTGGCGAATCAAAAGGTGCTGGATGGCATCCAGGCGGTGCGCGACCGCGCCGTACAGAAGTTCACGGTCAATTCCACCCCGACTTTCTTCGTCAACGGCAAGCGGCTGCAGGGTGACGTCTCGATCGACGCCATGGCCAAGGAAATCGACCCCTATCTCAAGGAAGGATAAGGGTTTTTTGGCGCCGCCCGAATCCGGCCCTGACCGGCATTGGCGCCGCAATGTCAAGGACCCCTGTTGGCAAAGTCGGGAAAACCCAGCGTTCCTGTTGCGCTCGGAATCCCGACGATTCATTCTCCGGCCCGACGCGGCAGGATTCGACACGCTAACGGGGCGTGCATCCTCAATGATTCCCTTCGCAGCCGCGGCTGGGGCATGGAAATAAGAACCGAATGAAGCTCACGCGGTTGCGCCTGATCGGCTTCAAGTCCTTCGTCGAACCGACAGACTTCGAGATCGAACCCGGGCTGACCGGCGTGGTCGGCCCGAACGGCTGCGGCAAGTCCAATCTGGTCGAGGCCGTGCGCTGGGTCATGGGCGAGGCCTCCTACAAGGCCATGCGCGCGTCCGAAATGGACGACGTGATCTTCTCCGGCAACAACGATCGCCCGGCGCGCAACCATGCCGAGGTCGCGGTCGTCATCGACAACGGCGACCGCACGGCGCCGGCGCTCGTTCAACGATACCGAGACGCTGGAAGTCTCCCGCCGCATCATGCGCGAGCAGGGCTCCACGTTCCGCGTCAACGGCCGCGAAGTGCGCGCCCGCGACGTCACCACCCTGTTCGCCGACGCATCGACCGGCTCCCGTTCGCCCGCCCTCGTCCATCAGGGCCGCATCGGCGAGATCATCCAGGCGCGACCGGATCAGCGCCGCCGCGTGCTCGAGGAAGCGGCCGGCATTTCCGGACTGCACGCGCGCCGCCACGAAGCCGAACTGCGGCTGCGGGCAGCGGAGCAAAATCTCGCGCGCGTCGAGGACGTCATTGCCCAGCTCGCGGCGCAGGTCGCGTCGCTGAAAACCCAGGCGCGGCAGGCGGTGCGTTACCGCAATATTTCGGGTCAGGTCCGCCAGACCGAAGCGCTGTTGTTCCACCTGCGCTGGATCGGCGCCCGGGGTGAAGTCGGCGAAGCGGAGCGGATTCGCGATGAGGCCGTTCGGGTGGTCGCGGCGCGGACCGGCGAGCAGACCGTGGCCACGACGCGCCAGACCGAAGTCGCCGCCGGCCTGCCGACACTGCGCGAGGCCGAAGCGCGCGCCGCTGCCGCCTTGCAGCGCCTGATCGTCGCACGCGAGACCCTCGAGCAGGAAGAAGCCCGCGCCAAAGCCCGCGTCGAAGAACTCGATCGCCGTCTCGAGCAGCTTGCCTCCGATCTTGAGCGCGAACGCAAGCTCGCCGCCGACGCCGCGGCTGCCGTGCAGCGTCTCGATGCCGAAGAACAGGCGCTCACCGCCGAGGCGCAGGCCAGCGCCGAGCGGCTGCTTGGCGTGAATTCGCGCGTCGCCGCCGCCGATACCGCGCTCGCGGCTTCCGAAAAAACCTTTGCAGACCTGACCGGCGCCCTCGCCGATCTCAGCGCCCGCCGCAATCGGCTCCAGGCGGCACAGCAGGACCACGAGCAGCGCGCGGTGCGGCTGCAATCCGAACTGACCAATATCGAAGCCGGCCTTGCCGCGACCGGCAGCGGCCAGCCCGATATCGAATCGTTGGGCCGATCGCTGGCGGATGCGCAGACCGCACTCACCGAAGCGGAGACCGCGACGCACGCGGCGGAAGCGGCACACGTGCAGGCACGCAAGGAGCTCGATGCCGCGCGCGAACCTCTGGTCGCCGCCGAGCGCGGCGCGAACCGGCTGGAAACCGAAGCCAGAACCATCGGCAAGCTTCTCGCGGTCGAGAGCAAGACGCTGTGGCCGCCGGTGATGGACTCGCTTGAAGTCACCGCCGGTTACGAAAAGGCGCTGGGCGCGGCGCTGGGCGACGACCTCGATGCATCGGTCGGCGACAGCGCACCGGTGCGCTGGGCCGGTGCGGCGATCGATCCGGCCGATCCGGCTTTGCCCGAAGGCGTCGCGTCGCTGGCGCAATTCGTCAAGGCGCCGCCGGAATTGGCGCGCCGGCTCGCGCAGATCGGCGTGATCGACAAGGCGCAGGGTCCGCAACTGGTCGCGATGCTCAAGCCGGGCCAGCGGCTGGTGTCGCGCGACGGCGATTTCTGGCGCTGGGACGGTTTTGCGGTTGCGGCGCATGCGCCGAGCGGCGCCGCGCACCGGCTCGCCCAGCGCGGCCGGCTCGATGCTATCGGCGCCGAGCTCGAAACGGCGCGCCACGACGTCGAGGCCAGACGGCAGACGTTGCCGCGGCGGAAGCCACGCTGACCGCGGCGGTGGCGACGGAGACCCAGACCCGCGAGCACTGGCGCGAGACCCAGCGCATCACCGATGCCGCCCGCGAGGACCACGCCGCCGCGGAACGCGAGATCAGCCGCAACGCGGCGCGCATCTCGGCGCTCAAGGAAGCGCAACAACGGATCAAGACCGGCCACGCCGAAGCCGGGCCGCGCATCAGGACGTCCGGCAAAGCCCTTGCCGAATTGCCCGCCGCCGCCGAACTCGAAAACAAACTCACCGAGATCAACGACGTCATCGCCAGCGACCGCGGCGCGCTCGCCGAAGTCCGCGTCGAGGCCCAAGGCATCACCCGCGAGACCGAACTCGCCAACCGCCGGCTGCAAGCCATCGCCGAGGAACGGCAAGGCTGGAACGAACGCAACGACAGCGCTTCGAGCCAGATCGTCACCATCGGGCAACGCACCGAAGCGGCGACCAGCGAGCGTACCGAACTGGTCAACGCGCCGCAGAAGTTCGCCGGCCAGCGTCAGGCGCTGATCGGCGAAATCGACACCGCCACCTCGGGACGCCGCGCGGCCGCGGATCAGCTCGCAAAGGCCGAGACCGACCTCGCCGAGGCCGACAAGGTCGCCCGCGCCGCGCTCGAAGCGGTTGGCGAGGCCCGCGCCGAAGCCGCGCGCAGCGAGGAGCGCTGCGAGGCCGCCAAGCGCCGCCATGCCGATATCGAGCACGAGATCCGCGACCGGTTGCAGATCGAGCCGGCCGCGGCCGCCGAGCTTGCCGAACTCAAGCCGGACGCCGAGCTGCCGCCGGTCAGCGAGGTCGAAGCCCGGCTGGAACGCATCCAGCGCGAACGCGAGCGGCTCGGCGCCGTCAACCTGCTGGCCGAGCAGGAACTCAACGAGGTCGAGCAGCAACACGTCAAGCTTTGCGGCGAGCGCGACGACCTGGTCGAAGCGATCCGGCGGCTGCGCCAGGGCATCGTCAGCCTGAACAGCGAAGCCCGCGAGCGCCTGCTGTCATCGTTCGTCATCGTCAATGAGAACTTCAAGAAGCTGTTCACCGAGCTGTTTGGCGGCGGCACCGCGGAACTGCAGCTCGATCGAGAGCGAAGACCCGCTGGAAGCCGGCCTCGAAATCATGGCCAAGCCGCCGGGCAAGAAGCCCAGCACGCTGTCGCTCTTGTCCGGCGGCGAGCAGGCCCTGACGGCGCTGGCGCTGATCTTCGCGGTGTTCCTCACCAACCCGGCGCCGATCTGCGTGCTCGACGAGGTGGACGCCCCGCTCGACGACTACAATGTCGAGCGCTTCTGCGACCTGCTCGACGAGATGTCGCGCTCGACCGATACCCGGTTCCTCATCATCACGCACAATCCGATCACGATGGCGCGGATGAACCGCCTCTACGGCGTTACCATGGCCGAGCGCGGCGTGTCGCAACTCGTCTCGGTCGACCTGCAGGACGCGGTGAAGCTGCGCGAGGCGAGCTGAGATACATTATCAGCCTCTTGCTCAGCCCCTCGCATGAGCGGGCGCCAGCGCCACTGCGCGACGCTCCGGTAGCCATGCACCCGCGATCGCTGCCGTGAGTGACAGGCCCGCGCAGACGCCGAGCGCCGGGACAAATCCTGAGCTGAACGTCTGCGGGCGCGCCGACGCTCCCGTCCCGGCGAAGACCGCGACCATGACCGCGACGCCGAACACCCCGCCGAGATAGCGCAGCATGTTGAAGACGCCCGAGGCCTTGCCGATTTCGGTTGGCGCAACGGAACTCAGGACGGCGTTCTGCGCCGCCGGCATCGCCATCGAGACGCCTGCGCCGGCGAGGATCAGCGGCGCGACGATCTCGCACGTAGGGAAGAGCCGGCGACGCGCGACGCGCAATCCAGGCAAAGCCGATCGCCTGCAGCAGCACGCCCAAGACCACCAGCGGCCGCTCGCCGATGCGGTTGACCAGCGCACCGCCGATCGGCGCGAACACGAACAGCGTCGCGGTCCATGGCAGCAGCCTCAGCCCGGCGCCGAGCGGATCGTTGCCCTGCGCGGCCTGCAGGAACTGCGGCAGCAGGAATACGCACGCCGTACATCGATGCATAGAGCAGGAAGCCGCCGCGATTGCCGGCGGAGAAGCGCGCCGCGAGGCGGAACAGCCGCATCGGCACCATCGGGGCGGGCGCGCGCAGCTCGTATGCCGATGAAGGCCGCGGCGAGCACGGCGCCGAGCGCGAGCGACGCGAACGACCTCCAGGCTCGACCAGCCGCGCCGCGTTCGCGCGCATCAGCCCCCACACCACGCGAGCGCTGCGCCGGTCACCAGCGCGAGCCCGCGAATATCGAGCGGGCGTCGGCGGTCCGAAGCTTTCCGTCGATACGCGCGGCGCACCAGCGCCAGTGCGACGAGGCCGATCGGCAGGTTGATCCAGAATATCCAGTGCCAGGCGAGGCCCGCCGCGATCGCGCCGCCGACCACGGGCCGGCGATCAGCGCCAGCCCGGTGACGCTGCCGAAGATCCCGAGCGCCTTGCGCGCGCTGCTCGCGCGGGAAGGCTGCGCCGAGGAGCGCCATCGCGAGCGGCATCACCAGTGCGGCGCC
>CAVUCN010000020.1:0-31626 GCA_963739945.1 uncultured Alphaproteobacteria bacterium
GTTGAACCCCTGACCTCCTCATTGCGAACGAGGCGCTCTCCCAACTGAGCTACGGCCCCGGCCAATCGGCAAATTGACGCCTTTTGGGCGAGTGCGGGCCATTTAGGACCGTGGCCTCACGCTGTCAAGGACGCCCGAAATGGACGAATTAGACGTCATGCATCAGCTTGTTCGCGCCGATTTAAGCCGCTAGGTTCCGTCATCTTCAGCAACGAATCCGAGCCAAATCCGAAATCCGAACCATGCGCGCCCTTTTTCTCGTCATCGATCTGGCCCTGCAACTTTACATCTGGATCGTGATCGCGATGGCGATCTTCTCGTGGCTTGTCGCCTTCAACGTGGTGAACACGCGAAGCCCGGTCGTTGCGATGGTCGGCGACTTCCTTTATCGCATCACCGAACCGGTGCTGCGCCCGATCCGCAATGTGCTGCCCAATCTGGGCGGCATCGACATTTCGCCGGTGATCCTGTTTTTGATCATCGTGTTTATCCGCTACGTGATCGCGCTCTATATCCTGCCCAACGTGTTCTGAAGCATCGTGACGGCCCGTATCATCGACGGCAAAGCGATCGCAGCGGAATTGCGTGCCGCTGTCGGCGCAGAGACGCGGCAGCTCGTTGCCCGGCATAATCTGACGCCGGGTTTGGCCGTGGTCCTCGTCGGCGAAAATCCGGCCAGTAAGGCTTACGTCGGCAGCAAGTCGAAAGCCGTCGTCGAAGCCGGCATGCGGCCGTTCGATCATCACTTGCCGGAGAACACCAGCGAAGAGGCGCTGGTGGCTCTGGTGAAGACGCTGAACGCCGATCCCGCCGTGAGCGGTATTCTGGTGCAATTGCCGTTGCCGCCGCAGATCGATGCCTCGCGTATCATCGCGACTGTCGATCCGGACAAGGATGTCGACGGCTTTCACCCGCTCAACGCCGGGCGGCTCGCCTCTGGGCTGCCGGGCCTCGCGCCGTGCACGCCGCTCGGTTGCATCAAGCTCGCCAAGACCGTCCATGCGTCGCTCGCCGGCATGGACGCCGTCGTGATCGGCCGCTCCAACATCGTCGGCAAGCCGCTGGCGCAGCTGCTGCTGGCCGAGAACGCGACGGTGACGATCGCGCATTCGCGTACCCGCGATCTTCCGGCGTTGAGCCGCCGGGCCGATCTTTTGTTTGCCGCCATCGGCCGGCCGGAAATGGTGCGGGGCGACTGGATCAAACCGGGCGCAACGGTGATCGACGTCGGTATCAATCGCATTGCTGACGGCGGGAAATCCCGGCTGGTCGGCGACGTGAATTTTGCCGAAGCCGCCGCTGTGGCCGGCGCGATTACGCCGGTGCCCGGCGGCGTCGGGCCGATGACGATTGCTTGCCTGCTGGTGAATACGCTGCGCGCCTGCATGCAGGCGGATTACCGGCGCCGGCGTTAGTCATTGCCGGCAGCGTTCGAGCGGCGTCGATGTGGCACTCGGCGAGCGGACGGGATGCGTTAATCCCGGACGTCAGCTCTGCCAGCCGAAGGCGACTTTATCGAGCACGCGGGTGCCGAATTTCTCGGAGCTGCGTGCGATCGCCTTGCCGCCGAGCGCGCGGTAGAATTCGACCGCATGCTCGTTTTCCGACAGCGCCCAGACGATCAGTGATTTCATGGCGCTTTGCGCCAGATCGCGCCGCGCCGCAGTGAACAGCCGGCGGCCAAAGCCCAGTCCCTGGAATTCAGGGCGCAGATAAAGCTCGTAGATCTCGCCGTCGTAATAGAGGCTCCGCGCGCGGTTGCGCCCATAATTGGCGTAGCCGGCAATCTTGTCGCCGAATTGCAGCAGCGCGATGCGGCTGCCTTTGCGGATGGCGCTGTCCCACCAGGCCGGACCGCGGCGGCCGATCAGCTTTTCGAGCTCGGTGCCCGGGATGATGCCCTGATACGCCATCCGCCATGCTTCATCGTGCACAGATGCCACCGCAGCGGCATCGTTTGACTTGGCGCGACGAATTTCGATGAGGATTGTGCTCATGGTGCGATCAGCGATCAAGCAATCGTTTCCGTTAGCTTCAAGGCCCGCGATTTACGACAACTTCACGATCAGGATTATTGGCGGAAACGAAAGGTCCGTCTATCGCCGCAAGGCAAAAAATCGGTGGTCCGTTCGCATTCTCGACAAGCTGTTGCAGAAGCGACACGGTTCCGCGTCACACATGCGGAATATGGCTGATTTTGCTGGTGCGGCAGACAATTGTGTCACGCCCGCAAGCTGTGCCGAAATGAGAATCAATACGGCCGGTGGCGGAAAATCGGCTGACACACAGGTGCCTGCCGAAATGGGACGCGAACGATTGGATTGGACGGCTAGACGCGCTCGGCTTCCTTGCGCCGTTCGTCGCGCTTGCGCTCGTTCGGATCCAGCAGCTTTTTGCGCAGCCGGATCGATTTCGGCGTCACCTCGACCAGTTCGTCGTCTTCGATATAGGCCAGCGCCTTTTCCAGCGTCATGCGGATCGGCGGGGTCAGGCGGATCGCCTCATCCTTGGAGTGGGTGCGGATATTGGTGAGCTTCTTGCCCTTCAGCACGTTGACTTCGAGGTCGTTGCCGCGGGTGTGCTCGCCGATGATCATGCCGCGATAGACCTTCCAGCCGGGCTCGATCATCATCGGCCCGCGGTCCTCGAGGTTGAACATCGCATAGGCGACGGCATCGCCCTGATCGGTCGAGAGCAGCACGCCGTTGCGCCGTCCCGTGACTTCGCCGCGATGCGGGCCGTAGGCGTGGAACAAGCGGTTCATCACCGCGGTGCCGCGCGTGTCGGTCAGGAGTTCACCGTTATAGCCGATGAGGCCGCGGGTCGGTGCGTAGAAGATCAACCGCACACGGGCGCCGCCGGATGGGCGCATCTCGACCATCTCGGCTTTGCGCTCCGCCATCTTCTGCACGACGACGCCGGAGTGCTGCTCGTCGACGTCGATCACGACCTCTTCGATCGGTTCGAGCAATTCCCCGGCCGTGCCGTTCTGAAATAACACCTTGGGCCGCGACACCGACAGCTCGAAACCCTCGCGCCGCATGGTCTCGATCAGAATTCCGAGCTGCAACTCGCCGCGCCCGGCGACTTCCATGGAATCCTTTTCATTCGACTTGGAAATTCGCAGCGCGACATTGCCTTCGGCTTCGCGCAACAGGCGCTCGCGGATCACGCGGCTTTGCACTTTTTCGCCTTCGGTGCCCGCCAGCGGTGAATCATTGATGCGGAATGTCATCGTCAGCGTCGGCGGATCGATCGGCTGCGCCGGCAGCGGCTCCGTGACTTCCGGCGCGCAAACCGTGTGCGAGACGAAGGCTTCCGGCAGCCCGGCAATGCTGACGATGTCGCCGGCAAAACCTTCGTCGATCGGCGTGCGCTCGAGGCCGCGGAAGGCGAGTACTTTGGTCACGCGGCCCTGCTCGACCAGTTCGCCGTTTCGATCGAGAACCTTGACGTTCTGGTTCGGCTTGACCGATCCGGACGAAATGCGCCCGGTGACGATGCGGCCGAGATAGGGATTGGCTTCGAGGATCGTTCCAAGCATGCGGAACGGACCTTCCTCGACCACCGGCGGCGCGACGTGGCTGACCACCAGGTCGAACAACGGCGCCATGCCCTGATCCTTCGGGCCCTCGGCGCTGTTGGCCATCCAGCCTTGCTTGGCCGAGCCGTACAGGATCGGAAAATCGAGCTGTTCTTCGCTGGCGTCGAGCGCGGCGAACAGATCGAAGATTTCGTTGGCAACCTCGCTCGGCCGGGCGTCGGAGCGATCGACCTTGTTGATCACCACGATGGGCTTGAGGCCCATCTTGAGCGCTTTCGACACCACGAATTTGGTCTGCGGCAGCGGCCCTTCGGCGGCGTCGACCAGCACCAGCGCGCCGTCGACCATATTGAGGATGCGCTCGACCTCACCGCCGAAATCGGCGTGGCCGGGGGTGTCGACGATATTGATGCGGGTGTCCTTCCAGATCAGCGAAGTCGCCTTGGCCAGGATGGTGATGCCGCGTTCGCGCTCCAGATCGTTGGAATCCATCGCGCGTTCGGCGACCCGCTGATTCTCGCGAAACGAGCCGGATTGCTGCAAAAGCCGGTCCACCAGCGTGGTTTTGCCGTGGTCGACGTGGGCGATAATGGCGATATTGCGAAGGTTCATGGGGTGTTTTATGGGGGCCTGAAACCAAAACGAGCCCCCGAGGGGCCCGCGTTTCGCTGCGTATATAGTCGGTTTCACTGGGGAAGCAATGTTGTAATGGCGATGCGGAGCAGCGGAAAATTTGTTACTATGGAGCGCTGGGGCTGACGCGGACGAGGTTACTCGACGATGCGATGCCCGACTGAAGACTTCGAACGAACGGCGCATTCTCTGTATTTTTCCCGCCTATACCCCGTCATTCGGCACGTTTTCACATGCCTATCGCCTGATGGGTGGGGTGCGCGCTTTCATGCCGCCGCAGGGACTGCTGCTGATCGCGGCCTATCTCCCGTCAAACTGGCCGGTTCGCTTTATCGACGAAAATATCGCTCCGCGCAACCGCTGAAGATCTCGCCTGGGCGGACGCGATCTTTGTCAGCGGCATGCATATTCAGGCCCCGCAGATCCACGACATTGCGGCGCGGGCGCATGCCGCCGGCAAGATCGCGGTCCTCGGCGGCGCCTCGGTGTCCGGAGCGCCCGAGCAGTATGCGGATTATGACTACCTTCATATCGGCGAGATCGGTGACGCTACCGACCGGCTGATCGCCTGCCTCGATGAAAGCGTGGCGCGGCCGCCGGCCCAGGTTCGCTTCGAAACCGGCGAGCGGCTGCCGCTCTGTGACTTCCCGATTCCGGCCTACGACTTGATCCAACTGGGTCGTTATCTGATCGGCAGTCTGCAATTCTCCAGCGGCTGCCCGTACCGCTGCGAGTTCTGTGACATCCCGGCGCTTTACGGCCGCCAGCCGCGCCTGAAGACGCCGGAACAACTGATTGCCGAGCTTGACGCCATGTTGGCGAAGCCCGGCTATCCGACGCTGGTGTATTTCGTCGACGACAATTTCATCGGTAACCGCAAGGCGGCGCGGGAGATTCTGCCGCATCTCGATCGCCTGGCAACGCAAGCATGACTTCCCGCTGCTGTTCGCTTGCGAAGCGACTCTCAATATCGCCAAGCAAACGGAAATTCTGGAGTTGATGCGCGAGGCGCATTTCCACACGGTGTTCGTCGGCATCGAGACGCCGGAAGCCGATGCGCTCAAGGCGATGCGCAAGGATCACAACGCCGCGCTGCCGATGATGGAGGCGATCAAGACGCTCAACAGCTACGGCCTTGAGGTGACGTCGGGCATCATTCTCGGTCTCGATACCGACAGCGCCGACAGCGAACAGCGTATCAAGGCTTTCATCGACGCCTCACAGGTGCCGATCCTCACCATCAATCTGCTGCAGGCTTTGCCGCGAACGCCGCTGTGGGACCGGCTCAAGCGCGACGGACGCCTGATCGAGGATGACTCCGGCCTCGAAAGCAATGTGCGGTTTCTGCGGCCTTATGACGAGGTTGTTGCAGCGTGGCTGCGCTGCGTTGCCTATGCCTACGAACCGGAACGGCTGTTCGCGCGCTTCATGCACCAGGTGGACGCGACTTACGTCAATCGCCTGGTTGGGCCGGCGCGCGGCAAGCTCACCTTCAACAATCTGCGCCGCGGCCTGACGCTGGCGCTTAACCTGATATGGCATGTCGGCATCGTTTCCGATTACCGGCGGCCGTTCTGGCGGGTCATGCGCTATGCGATACGCCGCGGCCAGATCGACGGCGCGCTCGGCGCGGGGTTTGCCGCGCATCATCTGATCCAGTTCGCGCGCGAGGCCGTGCGCGGCGATCAGAATGCGTCGTTCTATTCGCGAAAGGTGCGCGAGACGGCGCAGGCTTCTGAGCGTGAAATGGCGGAGCCGCGGCGCAAGACGGCCTGACGCAGTAACCAGGACGTACACTCATAAATACTGGCGGTCCCGATGTTCGCTTTCGGGGGTAAAGCGGACATAAGTCGGATATGAGCCAATGTCTGTTTTTGACCCGGAGCGGACATTCAGCCTTCGGGTAGGTCACAATCTCTCCCCCAAGTCTGCGACCCGATGAAAATTAAACCCTAGGTGAGTTTCCGTCTTGCGTCGCTTGGTGCACTTCGCCGAGCTTGGTGATCAGCTAATGAATTCGTCGGTGAAGGATGGAGAAGGTTCGCGACTTAACTCTTCCCGACGCCCACAAGCGGTAGAGCGCCGCCAACTGGCGGCTGGACTGCCGGATGAATTACCGCCGACGGGTGGCTGGATCGGTATGCCGCTATCGTTGCCAGGAGAGCGGTGACGGCGAATCCTGCGGTTAGAATGGCAAACGCTTGCGAGGCGACGTTCGGCCCGGGCTGCGAGACGAGGCTGAAGTAAGCGGTTCCGAAGGTTGCGATGCCTATTACGCCCGAGGTCTGCGCGGCGGTCGTAATGAGACCACTCATGTCGGGCGCATAGCGCGAGGGGACGACGGCTGTCATTTGGCGAATGTTAGCAGTAATGCCGATTCCTAGTCCGAGCCCGCCGAAGCCGAGCAGCACGAAAAGGAATGATGCAGTGAAATGGCCACTGAGCAAACTCGAGCTGATGGCGAAATACGACACGGCAAGCACGAGGTAGCCGAAAGGTGCCACCAATGGCATGAAACGCGCGGGTACGCGTGGCACGACGGGACCGCCAATTCCAAATGCGACGACCCAAGAAACCAGAGCGAGGCCCGAGTATAGCGCGCTTTTTCCCAAACCTTCTTGCAAATACAGAGCCAACGTGAACAGCAACGAGAAATACGTCATGAGAGCAGCGCTGTAGGATGCGAGCGCCCAGGCAATAGCCGGTTGGGCAACGATATGAAGATTGATCAACGGATGGCCATCTCGCCTCGATATATATCGCTCGATAAAGACGAAAGCCGACATCGGAATGATGCTTACAAGCAGACTGACCCATGTCCATGCCGGCCAATGCTGAGTGTGGCCAAGAATGAGCGGCAGCACGGCGAGAAGGACGGCAGAGGACAAGGTCGCTACACCCCAGAGGTCAAGGGGTTGCGGCTTCCCGCTGTGATGTACCGGCAGAAATCGGAACGCCGCGACCATGACGATAGCTCCGATCGGCAGATTGATTAAAAAAATTGGTCGCCAACCTGTATCGAACAGGTTTGCCGAGACGAGAACACCCCCCAGGACCTGTCCAGCCACCGCGCCAATTGAGAGCGCGACCGAGTAAAAACCGATCGCGCGGGTCCGCGCAGCGCCAGCGAAGTTCAGTTGGATGCCTGTTAAAACCTGCGGCACCATCAAGCCCGCGCCAATTCCCTGGATGACACGTGCCACGATCAGCGCGATTGCATCGGGAGCCAAGCCGCAGCCGAGCGATGCCACTGTGAAAACCATGAGACCGATGAGAAAGAGTCGCCGATATCCGTACATGGCGCCTAACCGGGCGCCGGTGATCAGCAGCATTGCGTAGGCAAGGACATAGCCGGAGACTACGAACTGCAACTCGCTACCGTTGGCGTTCAGCTGTTCATGAATGGACGGAGTAGCGACGTTGACGATAGCGACGTCAACATTCGTTATGAACAGTCCCATCAGAAGGACCGCCAGCAGTCCGATTTTATCTTCTGTCTGCGCCATGTCTACTCAAATTCTATTGCGAGCCGTCCGAAGGATGATCCCGCGGCCCGGCTCATCTGCTGTCACGAGTAAGTTTTCTCGCTTCACCCTATCGGCGGAAATCCAGACGCCCTCCGGACCACTGTCCATCGATTCTTTGATCGCTCACGATCAAACCGATCCAGGGGCGTGTGATCTTGGGATCAGTCAGATTGATGTACTTCCCAACTAGCCTCGTTGTGCCCTCGCGCTGTGCATCAATGAGGCCTCTGCGCGCTCCACGGTCCCAGTCGAACAGAAGATAGACGCGGTCATCTGTCGCTTTTGCTTCGGCTTGACCCTGTTTCCATTTGTTTGCGGCATCTCCAGGGATCGTGGGGTCCGCGCCGCCGTTCCATCTACAGGACCAATTTCCTTCGATCGCGCCGTATTGATTGCTGGCCTTTGGAGGCATCCACGCTTTTGAATTTTCATCGTCCGAGGTTCCCGCGAGCTTGACGCCGGCAGCAAATTCCAGAACCTCCTTATCGTTGGGAGTGGGGACATCCATGACGTCAAACGGGTTTCGAATTCCGCAGGATTGATCAGCGAAGTTCTTTATGAGGCCTAACTGCTGCAGTGCGGTCACTCCATCGTCGAGACCGATTTCTTCCGCAATCTTGCCGTTTGCGACACGGAGTACGGTTGTTCCCGTGAATCGCATTTTGCGGCCGGAAGCGGCCGGAAGTGAACCCACGAGAAAGTCGTTGAAGGCTGGGCCGGTGTGTGTGCCGCCGCCCTCCCAACGACCAACCACGAAATCGCCTTCGGCGATCAAGTCGGCGGCACCGCCAAATTTGAGATCTGGAAAAGCTTCGCGGAAACCGGCCATGAAATTTTTTACGTCTTCATGTCCGCGGCGCGGCTTATGCAGCGAGTATTGCAAGAGCATGTCGGGCGCAGCCAATTCATCAACAATTTTTGGATTGTAGGGATTTCCCCAAAATCCTTCGAACCAGCGGCCAACGAGTGCCTTATTGTCCTGTTCTCTCGACATATCAATCCATCCTGTTGCGCGGGCGAGACAAATTACGATCATTCAACGGGATCTAACTTGGGAAGATGGACCGCTAATCGCCACCCGTTTCCTGCAAGACGATTAGCAAGAGCGGCAGACGATCTCGCACAGCTAGACAGTTGGGAAATTCATCATTAGCAGCTCCTAAGATTACCTGCTCCTGGATCGGTTTGATCGTGAGCAATCAAATAAGCGATGGGTAGTGGTCCGGAGGACGTCTCGATTTCCGAGCTTGTGAACTTGGGTCTGCTCCGACGTGATCCTGCGTTGCCGTCACTGCCCTGGCTGATCAAAATAGCTCACAAAGGAAGAAATCTGAGCAAGCTCTCGCGCCTCCGACTGATTGCGTCAGGGCTCAACCGCAATTCTTCATCCTTTTAAAGCAAATCGACTTGCAACATTGATGTCGGCTTATGGCCCATCGCGTCATTTCGCTGCCGCGCAGCAAACGGTCGCTTTCGGAATTGAAGCGGACGTCGCGCCGGATTTACGAACCCACGCCCTAACTCATATGCTCATGCTGACGCGAGTATCACCACGCTGCCGGGGATTGAGCGTCGTCGCCCACAATTCGCGGTCCTCGACATCTTTTAGCGTGACAGTGAGGGATTCGCTTTCGCCGTCGATGGCGATCTGACCGAAGAACTGCAAACCGTAGCAGGGGGCGAGATTTTCAGTATCGGAGGCCTTTTGGAACATGATCTGCGGACCGAAAGTGTGTTCCATGGTTTCTGGCGTCCAGGTGCCGGCGTGGATCGGCCCCGAGACGAATTCCCAGAACGGCTCGAAGTCCTGAAACACTGCGCGGTTCGGATCGTAGTAATGCGCGGCCGTGTAATGCAGGTCGGCGGTGATCCAGAGCGTATTACGGACGCCGGCGTGCTTGATGAACGACAGCAGTTCGGCGATTTCCACGCCACGGCCGCGTGGGCCGTCGGCATGCTCGATGCCGGTTGAGTTGACGACATATCCGATCGGCGAGTTGGCGGCGATCACTTTCCATGTTGCCTGCGAACGTGCCAGTTCGCGCTTGAGCCAGGCGAGCTGTTCCGGGCCGAGCAAAAAATCGTCAGGTGTCAGGACGCTGTCGGTGTGCGGGCCATCGGGCCCGCGATAGCTCCGCATATCCAGCATGAACACGTCGAGTAGCGGCCCATATTGAATCTTGCGATAAATCCGGCCGGGCTCGGCCATCGTTTCACGCAGCGGCAGGTATTCATGGAATGCGCGGCGCGCCCGGGCGGCAAAGATCAGCGTGTTCTTTTCGCCAATCGGCTCCCACGGCGTTGACTCGCCGGGCCACCACGATTCCATCGTTTCATGATTGTCCCACAATGCGAACGTCGGCACCGCCGCGTTGAACGCGCGCATATTGTCGTCGAGCAGGTTGTATTTGTAGTTGCCGCGATAGTCCGCGAGCGTTTCGGCTTTTCTGGATTTTTCTTCGGTAACGATGTTGCGCCATACGCCGCCGTCGGCCAGCCTCTGTTCCGCGGCGATCGTGCAGTCGGCGTAGATATTATCGCCGCAGTGGATGAAGAAATCGGGCCGGTTACGCAGCATGGTTGCATAGGTGCGCATGCCGCCGCGGGATCGGTCGATGCCCCAGCCCTGGCCCATCGTGTCACCGGACCACAGCAGCGAGATCGAACGGCGCTCGTTCGACGGTGTTCGAAAATGTCCGATCTGCGCCTCGCCGAAAACCGCCGACGACAGGTCCTGAAAATTGATGCGATAGAAAATATCCTGGCCGGCGGGCAGGTTTTCCAGCAATGCCTTCGCGGTGAAATCCGACTCGGGAAGCGCATCGACATAGACCGCGCTCTTGATGTCGCGGAAACTGTCGGTGGTCGCGACCTCGACCAGCATTCGCGAAGGACGATCGGCGCGTGCCCATACCACGCCGGAGTCGGCGGTCACATCGCCTGATTGAATACCGTGGGTTATTTGTGCGCGATCGGGAGCGAAGCTCAGAGAGGGCCGCGCGATTGTGCCGATCGCAGTCAACGCCGCAGACGCACCCGCACTTCTCAGCAATGCGCGACGTGTAACCGCCATCCGAACTCCATCGAGATGCGGCGGAAGATGCTTGCTGATTCTGACGAAGGCCCGAACATTATGCGACGGCGGGATGACTCTGTTGCGCCTTTTCGGCGGATATCCAGAGTTCCATGCGTTACGGCGCTGGATATCGCCGTGTCGCTGTGTTGACGGCTTGGCTCGTAAACGAGACGTTAACGAGGTCAGGCCGCTGCCGCATTTGAACCCTCGCCGGAACTTGTGCCGGTTCCAGACCGTGTTCCGGTATTCACGTCGCCATGATCGAGAATCGCGGTACGGCGCGCCGCGATGGCGAAGCGAAGCTGATCGAGTGCGAACGAGAACGACATGCGCACCTTCTCGTCGAATTCCTCGTGCTCGGCGGCATGGACGATCGCGATCACCAGATTGTCGGCTTCGACCTGCAGATG
This sequence comes from uncultured Alphaproteobacteria bacterium, assembly GCA_963739945.1. Classification (GTDB taxonomy): domain Bacteria; phylum Pseudomonadota; class Alphaproteobacteria; order Rhizobiales; family Xanthobacteraceae; genus BOG-931. The sequence goes on from CAVUCN010000020.1 coordinate 11,191, forward strand.
TTCGATGGCTTCGAGCGTCTGTGCGGTGTGCACCTTGCGCACCAGGTCCAGCACGCGTTGCAGCAACCGCAGCCGGCGGGTGCGGCTGGAACTAATCAGGAAACTGGCGACGCCGGCAATTGCCGAGCCGAACACCGGAAAGATCAGCATGCCGTAGAAGATGTCGTCGCCGTACCTGTCGAAGAAGCTTTTCTGATCGTCATTCAGATAGTCCAGTGTTCCAGGATGCACGACGACGTCGGCATCCTTGTCGGTCGATGGCGCTTCTATTTTTACCTCGCCGGGTAACTGCGATCCGATCGACAGGCGCGACGTATAGATCAGCTTGGACAAATCGGCGATCGTGCTGTGGCTGAAGTTTTTACGCGCCACCAGGTGTTCGGCAAAACTCAAGCCTTTCAAGTCGTCCCCCGGACTTGGGGGATTGCCGCCGAACGTACCGGCATCAATATCGGCCGAGTCGAACGCGGGATTGCGTTTTGCAATTCCGTCGCCCTGATCGATCTCGATGAACGATGGCGCCGTGTTGTTGCGGGTTGCAGCGGCCACGGCGTCGGAAATCGCTTTGCCTGTCGCGGAACCCGCAACAAAAATCACATCGACTTTATTGTTCTTCACCGCGTCCGGCAGATCTTTCGGATCGATCGGTAATTCCTGCACCTTTTCGGACGGCACGCCGTAGTGAGCGAGAACCGCATTGAGGGTATCCGCGCTCGCTTCGTTGCCGATGACAATACCGACCCGCTTGCCGGCGAGATCGGTAATCTTGACCTTGGTCTTGGAGTCGTCCGACGACTTGTCGGAGTCGTCGGAATCATCGTCGCTGTCATCGTCCGATTTGGACGCCTTGGCGGTTTTCTTTTTTCCCGAGCCGGATTTTCCCGAGCTGGATTTTGCGTCGTCAGCAGCCTTTGCCTTTTTGCCGCCCTTGGCTGGCGCCGGTTTGGCCGCGGCTTTGGCATTTGCCGGAGCGGTCGCGGAGGGTGGGGCCGGTGCTGGCGGCGGTGCAGGCACGATAAAGGCCATGACGTTCTGCCGCAGGATTGCGACAACAGGCCAGTCAGGCGAATCGCCGACTGTGGTCGGCAACACGGCGAGATCGGCCTGGCCCGTGGCCATCGCCCGTGCCGTCGCTGCGCCGCCATCAGTCGGAACGATTTGGAGAATCACCCTCTCGTGACTCTGCGCGATGAGTTTGCCTAAAAGATCGACGAATTTCGCATTGGAGCTGTCAGGTGGCCCGACCGCGATCCGCATCGGTGTCGCTTGCAGGCTGTAATGGACACCGGCCCAGACCAGGGCCCCGACCATCAGAGTTCCAACCAGCGTGACCAGCCACGTGTGCCGCAGGAACACTTTGACGCGGTTTCGCATCATATGCTCGAGCGATTGCATACTCATGGACATACCCGACGAACGGCCCTTCGCCGCCGTGTGTGCGCCGTCCCCGCCGCTGGAGCGCTTGGCGAGCCAGAACCTCATGGCCAGAGGCGGACGGTGCGGCAGTCCAGGCGGCATGGTTAATCTTAACACGTGTCGGGTGTTTTGACGCCATAGCGCCGCGGCAGGTTCATCAGCCAAACCCGTGCTTTGGTTAATTCCCGGCCGGGGCCAGTGTCCCTAAATATCTGCTTCCGGTGACCGGGTTTTGACGGGGGTTTCGTTCGATATCCGTGCCTGTTTTTTCCTCGGCGTCGAGGCGTGGCGGGAACTTCGGCCCTTGAAGCCGGGTTTGCTCCATGGTGGTTTGTCCGCCGGGTTTGCGTTCACCAATGGAGATTTCGATGGCTCAGAAGCTTTCCAGTGAAGCTCGTAAAAGCGCGCTCGCGCGCCTTAAGGGCTGGAGCGAGGTGCCGGGCCGTGACGCAATCAGCAAGAAATTCGTCTTTGCCGATTTCAATCAGGCCTTCGGGTTCATGACCCGCGCCGCGCTGGTCGCGGAAAAGCTCGATCACCATCCCGAGTGGTTCAATGTCTACAAGAACGTGGAAGTCACGCTCTCCACTCATGACGCCGGCGGCGTGACCGAACTTGACGTCAAGCTTGCCGAGACGATGGACAAGCTCGCAGGTTAAAAGGGTAGTTGCTGCCTTGCGGTTGCCGCGTTTGCGGCGTGATATTTCCGCAGATTCTCGATGACGCTAGGCATCCAGAGGGTTTGAGGTATGGGGTTTCGGGCACAGGCTGCATCGTGGCAGAATTTTGCGGCGCTGACGCGCCACGCGGCTGCCGATGAGGCCGGGCTGCGGCGGCGGTTCTGGCGCAGGCTGTTGCGCGAAGCCGCCAGCATCCCTTTCCTGGAAGATGTCCTCACCGCCCATTACTGCGCTTTCGATCGCCACACGCCGCTTTACGTAAAGGCGATGCTCGTCGGAGCCATTGTCTATTTCGTGCTGCCGGACGATCTGCTGCCCAATTCGCTGCTCGGTCTTGCCGATGAAGCCGCAGTGCTTGCAGCAGCTTTCAAGGCTGTTTCATCGCACATCAAGCCCGAACACCGGGAAGCGGCACGGCTGACGGTGGCGCGGCTTCGCGATGCCTGATCAAACCCGCAGCACGATTTTTCCCATGACCTTGCGGTCGCCGATAGCCTTCATCGCCGTCGCGATCTCCGCCAACGGATAAGTGGCGTGAAGATAGAGGCTGAGTTTGCCCTCGCTGGCCCATCGCGCGATATCGACTAGCGAAGCGCGCAGCGCCAGCGGTTCGCGCTTGCCCCATGAGCCCCAGAAAACGCCGCGAATATCGCATCCGCGCAACAGGACGAGATTGAGCGGAATTTTTGGAATTTCGCCGGCAGTGAAGCCGACGACGAGATAACGGCCCTGCCAGGCGAGCGAGCGTACCGCCGGCTCGGCATAGGCGCCGCCCACCGGATCGTAAATGACATCGATGCCATGCTCGCCGCCGAGGCGCCGGAATGCATCGCGCAGGTTTTCGCTGCTGTAATTGACGACCTCGTCGGCGCCGTGCTCGCGGGCGAAAGCGAGCTTTTCGTCCGAAGAAGCGCAGGCAATGACGCGGGCGCCCAGCACATTGCCGAGTTCGACCGCAGCAAGGCCGACGCCGCCTGACGCGCCGAGCACGGCCAGCGTTTCTCCGGGTTGAAGCTGCGCGCGCTCGCGCAGCGCGTAAAGCGATGTGCCGTAAGTCACGCAAAGGCCGGCGGCGTGCTCGAAGTCGAGATTCTCCGGGATCTTCACCAACTGCCGTGCGGGAATGGTGATGTATTCGCGGGCGGCACCCCAGCCCATCATGCTCATCACCCGGTCGCCGGGCGCGATATCCGTTACGCCATCATCGACTTTCTCGACAATGCCGGCAAACTCCGCTGCCGGTGAAAATGGGAACGGCGGCTTTTGCTGGTATTTGCCGGCGATGATCAGCGTATCGAAGAAATTCAGCGCCGCGGCTTTGACCCGCACCAGCGCCTCGCCGGGTCCGGCTTGCGGCACGTCGATATCGGCGAGCTCAAGCTCTTCCGGCGTACAAAAATGCGTGCAGAGAACGGCTTTCATCGCATGTCATCCTGGGTGCGCTAAATACGCGCTTACCGGGTGACTAGCATGCTCCGGTTACGCCCGCATCAGTGAGCAGCCGGCGCATGCGCGAAAATGCAAGCCGCAGACGCGACTTCACCGTACCAACCGGAATCTTGGTTCGGGCGGCGATGGTCGAGTGCGACAGGCCTTCGAAGAAGGCGAGCTGCACCATTTTGAACTGATCGAGCGGCAGAGCATCAAGTGCGGTGTGGACGTGGCGTTCGCGCTGCGCGGCGTCCAGGCTGGTTTCACTATCCGCGTTGGCATCCGGGATCAGCGACAAATCGGCATCGTTGAAGATGTGCTCGCGGCTGCGTCGGTGAACATCAACCCGGCGGTTCTGGGCGATGCTGAAGACCCACGTCGAAGCGGCGGACTTGCTGCGGTCGAATTGGTGCGCCTTGCACCAGATCGCTTCCATCACGTCCTGGGCAATGTCAGCTGCGGCAAAGGGCGCCAAACCGCCACGCAGCATCTGGGCCTGCACGCGCGGCTGAAAGTAGCCGTACAGGGCGGTAAACGCTTCACCGTCGCGATCGCTACCGACCGTGGTCAGAAGATCATCGAGCTTGTGAGCCCGCGACGCCGGATATTGCGGCTGTCCCGAACGCTCCTCGACATGGTTTAGTGCAGTCACGCCTAGGCGCCCCTTCCAGATTGAGCTGGCGGGAGTATCGGGGGACCAGCGTTCGCTGGCTGTGTCCCCGATCACATTATCGCCGGGTCCATGACTCGTTGGGTCCATGACCGCCCGAAGATGGCTCCAATCGTGCCGTCAGGCGTATCCGGGCGTTTCGTATTCACCGGAATTGGATTAAAGTTGAGCGGTTTGCTATTCCATCGCCGGGGGCGTTCGCGAGGGCTGATGCGGATTTTAGGACTAAAGGGAGCGGTTCTGCCGCTGCTGTTGGCAGTGGCATTTGTCGTCCCGGCGGCGGCTCAACAGGCCGATCCCGACACCGCCCCTGCGGCCGCGCCTGCCAAGAAGCCGGCCGCCAAGCCTGCAGCCAAGCCCGCCGCGCCCAAGCCCGCAGCCACGCCGACGCCCGCTGCTGCGCCAGGAGCCGGTGCCGCAAAGCCTGCAACGCCTCCGACGATGGGCGGCGTGAAGCCGACCTTGCTCGGCCAATACGGCGATTGGGGCGCCTACACCGCGTCTCCCGCCGGCAAGAAGGTTTGCTTCGCCATAGCCAAGCCGGGATCCTCGGTCACCAACCCGCCGGGCCGCCCGCGCAATCCGATCTTCATGTTCATTTCGACACGTCCCGCGGACAAAGTGACCAACGAGGTGTCGATTATCATCGGCTATCCATTCAAGCCCGGTACCGAGGCCTCCGTCGAAGTCGGCTCGACCGCCTACGCGCTCTATACCCAGCAGGACGGCGCCTGGATCAAGAACGGAGCCGAAGAAGCGCAAATGGTCGATGCGATGAGAGGCGGCCAGTCCGCGGTGGTCAAAGGATCGTCGGCGAAAGGCACGCAGTCTTCCGATACGTTCTCGCTGAAGGGCCTTTCGCAGGCACTGGATCGCGTCGCGCAGGATTGCAAGTAGCGGCGCGCGCGTCCTTTCCGTACAAGCGGGAAGGATTATTTATATCCATGGCCGTATTGATGGCCGCATTCATGGCCGTATCTATGGCCGCATCTTCGCTTCCGGATTGGACATGACTGGTTCTCTCGCCGCACCCGATAACGCGTCCGCGCTGTTCCTGGAAAAGACGCCGCTTGAAACCTATGTGGCGCCGGCGAGGCCGTCGCTGATCGGTCTGTCGCGCGGCGAACTCGCTGACGCGCTCGGAACCGCCGGCGTGCCCGAGCGGCAGCAGCGCATGCGCGTGCAGCAGATCTGGCACTGGCTCTACGTGCGCGGTGCTCGTGAATTCGACGAAATGACGACGCTGTCGAAGGAACTGCGCGCGGTGCTACCACAGCATTTCACGCTGGCGCGCCCCGAAGTTGTTGCCGAGCAAACCTCTGTCGACGGCACCCGCAAATGGCTGTTGCGGCTGCCGGGCGAAGCCAATGACCGGCCGCACGAAGTGGAGTGCGTCTACATTCCGGAGACCGATCGCGGCACGCTGTGTGTTTCCAGCCAGGTCGGCTGCACGCTCACTTGCACCTTCTGCCACACCGGCACCCAGCGGCTGGTGCGCAACCTGACGCCGGGCGAGATCGTCGGACAGGTGGTGCTGGCGCGTGACCGGCTCGACGATTGGCAGAAGATCGGCGTCACCGGGCCAGAGGCGGAGAAGCGCCTCGTCTCCAATGTCGTAATGATGGGCATGGGCGAGCCGCTCTATAATTTTGAAGCGGTGCGCGATGGCCTGAATGTCATTGCCGATGGCGAGGGCTTAAGCCTTTCCAAACGCCGCATCACGCTCTCGACGTCGGGGGTGGTGCCGAATATCAAACGCGCCGGCGAGGAAATCGGCTCGATGCTGGCGATTTCACTGCATGCCGTCACCGACGAACTTCGCGACGTGCTTGTGCCGCTCAATCGGAAATATCCGCTACGCGAATTGCTTGATGCCTGCCGGAATTATCCAGGCGTCTCCAACGCCCGCCGCATCACTTTCGAATACGTAATGCTCAAGGGCATCAACGATTCACTGATGGATGCCAAGGCGCTGGTGCGGCTGGTCAAGGGCATCCCCGCCAAGATCAATCTGATTCCGTTCAATCCGTGGCCGGGAAGCAAATACGAATGCTCTGACTGGGATCGGATCGAGAACTTCTCCGAAATCGTCTTCGACGCCGGCTATGCCTCGCCGGTGCGCACGCCGCGTGGCCGCGATATTCTGGCGGCCTGCGGCCAGCTCAAGAGCGCGACCGAAAAACTCTCGGCGCGCGAGCGTCTCGCCTTGCGCGCAATGGCGATGACGGATTGATCCGGCGTAATGTCCGTCATCGGCCGCATTTTTGTTGTGATCCTTGCCTACTGTCTTGCCTGCATCGCCGCTTCGATTATCCTCACGATCGGTACATTGACGCCCGAATGGGACGATCTGACCGCGGCCGGTTTCCAGTCCGGCGCGATGTGGGTGGTCGTTTTCATCAGCGCCGCCGTCATCGCGGCTATTGCCATGCTGCCGGCAATGCTGGTGATCGCATTGGCCGAAGGCTTTGCTTGGCGCTCCATCGTGATCTACGGCCTGTTGGGTGGCGCACTCGCGCTATCGCTCAGCTACGGTCTCGACTTCGCCGGCTATGTCGGCGATCCGGACAGTTTCCTGGCTCGCGAGCGTGAAGTGCTTGCCGCTGCCGGTATCACCGGGGGCTTTGTTTATTGGCTGTTCGCCGGCCGCAGCGCCGGCGCCTGGAAGTGATTATTCCGGCGCACCCAGTACGCGGAAAATCTCGGCGAGCTGCGGGCTCATCGGCAGATTGAGCGTTTCGCCCGTGGGGAGCTGGTGCAGGAACCACTTGTTGTAGAGCTCCTCCAGTCGCCGCTCCGCCGCCATGCGCGCAAAGGTGCGTTCAACAACCGCCGCAAAGGCCGGATCGTCACGACGCAGGACGAGTCCGTAGGGGTCGTATGACAGATACTCGCCGACGACCTTCATGTCGCGCGCGGCCGGATTGGCGGCGATAAAGCCGTACAGCAGCACGTCGTCGGTGGCGAAAGCATCTGCCTTGCCGGCGGCAAGCAGCGCAACCGATTGGGCATGGTCGGGTGCGGTCACGATGTTGATGTTGAGCTTTTGTCTGTCGGACAGCGTCCGCAGCGCTGCTTCATTGGTGGTGCCGGCGGTCACAACAACCGTATTGCCGGCAAGGTCGCGATAGGATCGTACCTTCGAGGCATTCGGCACCATCAGCTTGGTGCCGGCGACGAAGAAGGTCGGCGAGAACGCCACGTCCTTTTGCCGTTGCAGGTTGCTCGTGGTCGAGCCGCATTCCAGATCGACGGCACCGCTTTTCACCTTGTCGAGGCGATTCGCGGCGGTGACCGGCGCAAACGCAATCTTGATGTCCATGCCGTCGAGTTCGGTCGATGCCTCTTCAACGATCTCGCGGCACAAATCGATGGAATAGCCGATCGGCTGCTGGCGTTTGTTCAGATAGGAAAATGGCAGCGAGCTTTCGCGGTAACCCAACGTGATCGTGCCGGTGTCATGGATTTTCTTCAGCGTGCCGGATAGCGCGCCAATATCCTGGGCGGCGGCGGGCAGGGTGAGCGCTAGTGCGATGCAAATAGCGCTCGTCCCCGCGAAAGCGGGGACCCACCTGGATTCCCGCATGCGCGGGAATGAGCGGATCAAGGGCTTCACGACACGCCTCAGGCGGCTTTGGGTGTCAGCACCGGCTCCGGTGCAACCGGAGCCGTCGCGTTCTCGCCTTCCCACTTCGCCACCACCGCGGTCGCCAGCGAATTGCCGATGACGTTGGTGGCCGAGCGTCCCATGTCGAGGAACTGGTCGATGCCGATGATCAGCAACAACCCGGCCTCCGGCAGGTTGAAGCTCGCCAGCGTCGCGGCGATGACCACGAGCGACGCCCGCGGGACGCCGGCCATGCCCTTGCTAGTGAGCATGAGCAGCAACAGCATGGTGATCTGCTGGCCGAGGCCGAGCTGGATGTTGTAGGCCTGCGCGATGAACATGGTCGCGAAGGTGCAATACATCATCGAGCCGTCGAGATTGAACGAATATCCCATCGGCAGCACGAAGCTGATGATCTTGCGGCTGATCGGAAATTTTTCCAGCTGCTCCATCATCTTCGGATAAGCGGCCTCGCTGCTGGCGGTCGAGAACGCCAGCATGAATGGCTCGCGCACCAGCTGAACGAGCCGCATGACGTGGCTGCCGAAGAACAGGTAGCCGACCGCGACCAGCAGGCTCCACAACAGCAGCAGCCCTAAATAGAACTCGACCACGAACTTGCCGTAGGTGACGAGAATGCCGAGCCCTTGGGTGGTGACGATTGCCGCCATCGACGCGAACACCGCAAGCGGCGCAAGCTTCATGATGTAGCCGGTAATCGTGAGAATGGCTTGAGAAAGCTGCTCGATGCCCTCGACCAGCGCATGCGCTCGTTCGCCGAGCGCCGCGCAGGCGACGCCGAAGAACAGCGAGAACACCACGATCTGCAGGATTTCGTTGTTGGCCATCGCCTCGATGACCGAGCGCGGCACCAGATGGGCAACGAAGTCCTTCAGCGACAGCGAGGCAACCTTGAGGTTGGTCGCGGCCTGCGCGTCGGGCAACGGCAGATTGAGGTTGTCGCCGGGCCTCAGGATGTTGACCAGCACCAGGCCCAATAGCAGCGACACCAGCGATGCCGAGACAAACCACAGCATGGCCTTGGCGCCGATGCGTCCGACGGTCTGCGGATCCCCCATATGCGCGACGCCGACCACGAGGGTCGAGAACACCAGCGGCGCGATGATCATCTTGATGAGGCGTAGGAAAATATCGGTCATCAAGGAGATGTAATCGGCGATGCTTTTCGCCGTTGCCGGATCGGGCCAGAGCGTATGGCAGGCATAGCCGACCGCGATACCGAGCAGCATGCCGATGAGAATGATGGTGGTCAGTCGCGAACGCATGGGCCCCTCCAATACGATCCGTCAGAGCCAAGTCTAGGCGATGACGCCGGACGCGGGAATAGAACAAAAGCACCGCTTGCACCGGTCTCGCGCCCGCCTATAGTCCGCGCGAATTTCACGGGCGCGGCCCCATTTCTCGGGACTTTCGATGGCCAAAGACGGCGCAAAGGACGTGAAGAAAGTTGTTCTGGCCTATTCCGGCGGGCTGGATACGTCGATCATTCTCAAGTGGCTGCAGACCACCTATGGCTGCGAGGTCGTCACCTTTACCGCCGACCTTGGCCAGGGCGAGGAGCTTGAGCCGGCGCGGAAGAAGGCGCTGACACTCGGCATCAAGCCGGAAAACATCTTCATCGAGGATCTGCGCGAGGAGTTCGTCCGCGACTACGTGTTTCCGATGTTCCGCGCCAATGCCCTGTACGAAGGGCTGTATCTGCTCGGCACCTCGATCGCGCGGCCGCTGATCGCCAAGAAACAGATCGAGATTGCGGAAAAGGTCGGCGCCGATGCCGTGGCTCATGGCGCCACCGGCAAGGGTAACGATCAGGTGCGGTTTGAGCTGGCCTATTACGCGCTCAAGCCCGACGTGAAGGTGATCGCGCCGTGGCGGGAATGGGATTTCAAATCACGCGAAGCGCTGCTGGCGTTCGCCGAACTCAACCAAATCCCGATCGCCAAGGACAAGCGCGGCGAAGCGCCGTTCTCGACCGACGCCAACCTTCTGCACACCTCGTCCGAGGGCAAAGTGCTGGAGGATCCTGCCGGCGAAGTGCCGGATTATGTCTACTCGCGGACCGAGGATCCCGAGAGCGCGCCGGACAAGGCCGAGTACGTCACCATCGATTTCGAGCGTGGCGATCCCGTTGCCATCAACGAGAAGAAGCTGACGCCGGCGGCGCTGCTGACGCAACTCAATGCGCTGGGCCGCAAGCACGGTATCGGCCGGCTCGATCTGGTCGAGAACCGTTTTGTCGGCATGAAGTCGCGCGGCATGTACGAGACGCCGGGCGGCACCATCCTGCTCGCCGCCCACCGCGGCATCGAATTGATCACGCTCGATCGCGGCGCAGCGCATCTCAAAGACGAGTTGATGCCGAAATACGCGGAAGCGATCTATTACGGCTTCTGGTTCTCGCCGGAGCGCGAAATGCTGCAGGTGGCGATCGACAAGAGCCAGGAATTCGTCACCGGCCGCGTGCGCCTGAAACTTTACAAGGGTAACGTCGGTGTCGTCGGCCGTGAGAGCAAATATTCGCTCTACGATCAGGACTTGGTCACTTTCGAGGAAGGCCAGGTCGCCTACGACCAGCGCGACGCCGCGGGCTTCATTCGGCTCAACGCGCTACGGCTACGCACGCTCGGGCAGCGCAAGCGGAAACTAAAACTGTAGTCAGATTGCGTTCACGCCGGCGCGTGGCAGACGGCTTCGATATTGTGGCCATCCGGATCGAGCACGAACGCGCCGTAATAATTTGGGTGATAGTGTGCGCGTAATCCCGGCGCGCCATTGTCCTTACCGCCGGCCGCGATGGCCGCCCTATAGAAGGCATCGACGGCGGCGCGATCCCTGGCCGCGATGGCGATGTGGATCGGCTTGTTGAGCCCGCCTTCGCCACCGATCCAGAAATCCGGCTTGCCGTTGGCGCCGAAGCCGGCGGCAGGCGAGTCGTTCTGGTCCTGCTGGACCTCCATCACGAGGACGTAGCCAAGCGGCGCGAGTGCTTTCTCGTAAAAAGCTTTGGATATCTTGTAGTCGGAAGCCGGAAATCCGGCGTGATCGAGCATCCGCCTTAAACCTGCCGCTCGACCAGCGTGCGCTTGATGTCCGCGATCGCCTTCGCCGGATTGAGGTGCTTCGGACAGGCCTTGGCGCAATTCATGATGGTGTGACAGCGATAGAGCCGGAACGGGTCTTCCAGGTTGTCGAGCCGTTCGCCGGTTGCTTCGTCGCGCGAATCCACGATCCAGCGCTGCGCCTGCAACAGCGCGGCCGGGCCGAGATAGCGGTCGGAATTCCACCAGTAACTCGGGCACGACGTTGAGCAGCAGGCGCACAGAATGCACTCGTAAAGCCCGTCAAGCTTGGCGCGGTCGTCGTGGCTCTGCTTCCACTCCTTCTGCGGCGTCGGCGACACGGTTTGCAGCCACGGCTGGATCGACGCGTGCTGGGCGTAGAAATTGGTGAGGTCGGGAACGAGGTCCTTGACCACCGGCATATGCGGCAGCGGATAAACCCGTACCGCGCCTTTCACCTCGCTCATCGCCTTGGTGCAGGCGAGCGTGTTGGTGCCGTCGATATTCATCGCGCAGGAGCCGCAGATGCCTTCGCGGCAAGAGCGGCGGAAGGTCAGCGTGGCGTCGACGTTGTTCTTCAGCCAGATCAGGCCATCGAGGATCATTGGCCCGCAGTCGTCGGTGTTGACATAATAGGTATCGATACGGGGATTGGCGCCGTCGTCCGGATTCCAGCGATAGATGCGGTACTCATGTTCCACCTTGGCCTTGACCGGATGCGGCCAGGTTTTGCCTTCGGTGACCTTGGAATTCTTCGGCAGTGCAAATTCGACCATTGCCTTGTTCGCTTTCAGTAAACCCGGGCCATTTTAGTAAACGCGAGCTTTGGGTTCGATGTAGGAAACGTCGTTGGTTAGCGTGTAGGTGTGCACCGGACGGTAGTCGATCGTGATCTTGCCGGTATTGGTATCGAGCCACGTGAGCGTGTGCTTCATCCAGTTCTTGTCGTCGCGATCGGGGAAATCTTCGCGGGCGTGGGCGCCACGGCTTTCGGTGCGATTGACCGCGGAGTTGACGGTGACCACCGCCTGCTCGATCAGGTTGGCGAATTCCAGCGTTTCGATCAGGTCCGAATTCCAGATCAGCGAACGGTCGCTGGTACGGATATCGGAAGCGCCGTCGAAGACCTCATGGATCAGTTTCGATCCTTCTTTCAGCACGTCGCCGGTGCGGAACACCGCGCAATTGGTTTGCATGATGTGCTGCATCCTGGCGCGGAGCGCGGCGGTCGGCGTGCCGCCGGAGGCGTAACGGAACTTGTCGAGCCGCGATAGCGCCTTGTCGGCAGAATCTTTTGGCAATTCCGGCTGCTTGTCATTGGCGACCAGCATATCGGCGCAGCGCAGTGCGGCGGCGCGGCCGAACACGACAAGGTCGATCAGCGAATTCGATCCAAGCCGGTTGGCGCCGTGGACCGACACGCATGCCGCTTCGCCAAGCGCCATCAGGCCGGGAACGACGTAATCGGGATTGCCGTCTTTCTTGATCAGCGCTTCGCCATGATAGTTCGTGGCGATGCCGCCCATGTTGTAGTGCACGGTCGGCACGATCGGCACTGGCTCGCGGGTGAGATCGACGCCGGCGAAGATGCGCGCGGATTCGGTGATGCCCGGCAAGCGCTCGGCGAGGATTTTTGGGTCGAGGTGGTCGAGATGCAGGAAGATGTGGTCTTTTTTCGGACCGACACCGCGGCCTTCGCGAATCTCGATGGTCATGGCGCGGGACACCACGTCGCGTGAGGCGAGGTCCTTGGCCGACGGCGCGTAGCGCTCCATGAAGCGTTCGCCTTGCGCATTGACCAGGTAGGCGCCTTCGCCGCGCGCGCCTTCGGTAATCAGCACGCCAGCGCCATAGACGCCGGTCGGATGGAATTGCACGAATTCCATGTCTTCGAGCGGCAGGCCGGCGCGGAGCACCATGGCGTTGCCGTCGCCGGTTTGGGTATGCGCGCCAGTGCAAGAAGCGTAGGCGCGGCCATAGCCGCCGGTCGCCAGCATGGTCATCTGTGCGGAAAAGCGATGGATGGTGCCGTCGTCGAGATTGATCGCGATCACGCCGCGGCAGCGGCCTTCGTCATCCATGATCAGGTCGATGGCGAAATATTCGACGAAGAATTCCGCCGAATGGCGCAGCGCCTGGCCGTACATGGTGTGCAGCATGGCGTGGCCGGTGCGGTCGGCGGCGGCGCAGGTGCGCTGCGCGGTGCCTTTGCCATAATGCGTGGTCATGCCGCCGAACGGGCGCTGATAAATCTTGCCGTCTTCCTCGCGGCGCGAGAACGGCAGGCCCCAGTGCTCAAGCTCGTAAACGGCTTCCGGCGCGTTGCGGCACAGGTATTCGATCGAGTCCTGGTCGCCGAGCCAGTCGGAGCCCTTGACCGTGTCGTACATGTGCCAGCGCCAGTCGTCCTCGCCCATATTGCCGAGCGCGCGGTGCAGGAGAAACTGCGCCGACACACCGAAGTTCCACTCGTCTGCGACGCGGAAGAGCTTGCCCGCCATGACATCGAGCCCGAAGCCGCTGTTGAAGTTGGTCACGTACACCGCGTGGGCCCGGTCGTGGCCTCGGCGCTGATCGTCGCGACGCCGCCCGACACGCTGGCGAACACGTCGATGGAGGGCAGCACGTAGGTGATGCCCGCGCCGAACCCCGTGCATGACATGTGGAAGTCGATGCCTCCCGAAAAGAACGTTCCGCCGCTCGCATGGGGAGAGAAGACCAGGCCGTTCCATAGCGTGGCGTGCAGGGCGAGGTTGGGGATCACGTACCCGCCGATCGCCAGGTGTGACGACATCGACGCGCCGTTCAACGACACGTCCACGGGCGAAAACGCCGTGTCGTCGTAGCCCGCCCCGATGGCCGCGCGGAGCATCCATCCCTGGTGCGCAGGGGGCCGCACCGGCGTTGCACTCACTGACGCGCCGAAGAGCACGCCCGCCATCACCCCCGCCCGCCCGCCTCGCTTCATGCCGCCGAAGGTACCCTGCCCGCGCGTCACACGTGCAGCCGGTTCGCCCGGCTCGGGGACGATCACCCGCTTCGCGCCGTCGTCGAGGAGCGACTGCCGCAGCGCCGCTGCGCCTTGGGGTCGCCGTGCACGAGGGCGATCTGCCGCGCAGCCGCCCGCGCTCCCGGCCTGGCCGCGCGTAGCTGAGCAGATCGTTCTGGTCGGCGTGGGCGCTGAAGCCGTTCAGCACCACCACCTCGGCGCGGCGCTCGCGCTCGACGCCGAAGATCTTCACCCGCGCGCGCTGCTCGACGAGCCGGCGCCCGAGCGTGTGCTGCGCCTGGTAGCCGACGATGAGCACCGTGTTCTTCGCGTCCTCGATGCTCGCCTTGAGGTGGTGGAGGATGCGGCCCGCCTCGCACATCCCGCTCGCCGAGATGATGATCGCAGGGCTCGTGCTCGCGCGTCGATCGCCTTGCTAGTCCTCGACGTCCTCGACGTAGCGGAGGTCGGCGAAGTCGAACGGCGAGTCGTGGCCCGCGCATGAGCGCGCGCGTCTCGGCGTCGTAGCACTCGGGGTGGAGCTTGAAGATGTCGGTGATCTTCACGGTGAGCGGCGAGTCGACGTAGACCGGGATCGCGCGGGATCTGCCCCTGCCTGCCGGAGCTTCTTGAGCGCGAAGACGACCTCCTGCGCGCGCTCGAGCGCGAACGACGGGATGATCAGCTTGCCGCCGCGCTCGAAGGTGCGGTTGACGACGCGCGGCGAGATCGTCGTCCATCTTGTCGATGCCGTCGTGGAGGCGGTCGCCGTAGGTGCTCTCGGTGATGAGCACGTCGGCGCCCTCGGCGCACCTCGGGGTCGCGGAGGATCGGGCGATCGTCGCGGCCGAGGTCGCCGGTGAAGACGATGCGCCGTCTTCTTGCCCTCCTCCTCGACGTCGAGCACGGTGATGGCGCTGCCGAGCACGTGCCCGGCGTCGAGGAAGGTGAGCGCGCACGCCCGGGCGCGATCGGCGTCGCGTGGCGGTACGGGACGCGAGACGAAGCGCTCGATGGCCGCGATGACGTCCTCGTCCTCGTAGAGCGGCTCGACGTGGTCGCGTCCGTCGCCGTCGCGCTCGGCCTGCCTGTTGAGGAAGCGCGCGTCGGACGCCTGGATCGCCGCGGCGTCGCGCGAGCATCACCGCGCAGAGGTCGCGCGTCGCCGGCGTCGCGTAGATGGGCCCGTCGTAGCCGTGCTTCGACGAGCGAGCGGCAGCGCGCCCGAGTGATCGATGTGCGCGTGCGAGAGGACGACCGCGTCGATGCTCGCGTCGACCGGGAGCGGCAGGTTCCGGTTGCGCTCGATCGACTCGCGCCGCCGGCCCTGGAAGAGGCCGCAGTCGAGCAGGACGGTGGCGTGCCGTTGGCGCGAACGAGGTGCATCGACCCGGTGACGGTCTGCGCCGCGCCGACGAACTCGATCTGCATCCCGCGAGGGTACACGACACGTCGCGCGCCGTCCAGGTGTCCGTCGGCGGATTCAACCACCCCAAAACACCCGCCATCGTGCAGGCCGCTGCGAGACCGCCGGCTCCGTGATCGCGGGCGGCCCGAAAACGGGCCTGGCGATCACGGAGCCGGCGGTCTCGCAGCGGCTTGCGCCCCCGCCGAACGTCGGGTGCCGGTTCACTGTCACAGTGAACCTTCACTGTCACAGTGAACCTTCACTGTCACAGTGAACCTTCATGTCACATGAAGGGTTCGCTCCCCCAAAGAGAGATTCCGGGAAGGATCAGGGTTTCCAACCCGGGGTGCCGGCCCACGATCGATAGCCACGCGTGGACATCGGGGCCCATCGGCCGCATGGCTATGGGTCCGCCACGCACGATCGGAGACGAGCTTCATGCTTGGCCCGAAACGACGAGCTTCACCGGGCCAACGAGACGCTCGAATGCAAGGTCGCCGAGCGCACCGCCGAGGTCGAGCGCCTGCTGATCAGCGAGCGCGATGCGCGCGACTCGGCGGAGAAGTGCGTGCAGGCGCTCCAGGTCGCGGAGACCGCCATGCGCGACTCGGAGAAGCGCTACCGGATGCTCTCGCGGCACCTCCTGGCGGCGCAGGAGCGGGAGCGGCAGTCGCTCGCGAGGGAGATCCACGACCAGCTCGGGCAGGACCTCGTCGCGCTCAAGATGAACCTGCGCGCCATCGCGCGCACGTCGCGGTCACCCGCGGCCAGGGCGCGTCTCGAGGAGAGCGCCGGCATCGTCGACCACGCGATCGAGAAGGTCAGCACGCTCGCCTTCGACCTGCGCCCCGCCGCCCTCGATCACCTCGGGCTCTTCGCGGCCCTGCTGATGCTCGTGCGCGATCACGCCAGGCGCGTCGGCTACCGGGGAAACCTCCACGGCGCCGAAGCCTCGGTGCGCCTCCCCCGGAAACCGAGTCGGCGGCCTTTCGTATCGCCCAGGAGGCCCTCGCGACGACCGCGTCGGCAGTTAGCCACGCCGATTTGTATTCCCTCAACCAATTGAATGCGGGAATGACTCGACTAAGACCGCGTGCGACTCCGGCACTCGGATTCGGCAAACCGGCAGTGTTATGTTCTGCCACGGATTACACCAGTAGCTTTTCTTTTAGATGCCGACGAGTGCGAGCTTATGGCTCGGATGCGGAAGACTGCGAACGAACATTGTAAATCCGTTGCACCGTCGCGACGATGATGCTCGTCGACCAGCCAAGCATTAATATCCCGACGGCTGCTTCGATCGGTCCGAGAAGCCGCCACGAAACCGGCGGAAGGACGTCGCCATAACCGACCGTCGTATAGCTTTTCAAGGAGTAATAAAGGGCGGTCTCGAAATCTGGCAATACATGCCGCGCCGTGAATGCCGCGGCCCAGACTGCCATTTCGATCACATGCAATACGAGCAGCAAGCTCACGAGCCGAATCAGCGTCCACATCGGTCGAGGTACGGTCGAAGAAGCTGGCAGTCGTTTCCAAAGCCCCGTTGCTGGGATTACAACGTGTACAGTTCCTGCCGCGTGGATTACAACGGTGACACTGGTCAACACCAGAGCAAAGAGTAGTTGCTGAAGCATACTTCGTTTTGTTTGCAGCTCCGACTAATACGGCCTCAATGAATATCTTGTCATGGGGTTTGAGATATCGTAAGCAGCAAAGGCCAAATATCACGAATTTGGCAGACTCAATCGTGAAATGCTCCATTGCGGCTCGAGTTACGGACAGTCTTTGTCCCTCTTCACCGCAATAAGAATCGACCCGAATTTCTTGGAGCGGCGCAACCGTCCATGTTAGGTTACCGGACATGGCTCGGCGTTCCATATCCCGGAGGCGTATTCCGCAATCGTGCGGTCGCTTGAGAACTTTCCTGAGCCTGCCACGTTTAGGATCGCTTTTTGTGCCCAAGCGTCTGGCGTGTTATACAGTTCGACGAGTCGCTGATCTGCTTCCAGGTAAGAGCTAAGATCCGCCAAGTGCATGTAGTAGTCGCCGTGGGTTAGGAGCGTGTCGCGCAGGATTGCGAAAATGCCCGGCTCGTTTCGATTGAAATGGTCGGAGAAGATCAGGTCGAGCGCGGCCTTGGTTTCCGGCTCGTTTTCGTAATGCCAGCTTGGGTTGTACCAACTGCGGTTGTTGGCAACTTCTTCTGCCGTCAGGCCGAAAAGGAAGAAGTTGTCTTCGCCGGCTTCCTCAGCCATTTCGATTGTGGCGCCATCTCGCGTGCCAACCGTTAGCGCGCCGTTCATCATGAACTTCATATTGCTCGTGCCGCTGGCTTCGTAACCGGCCGTCGAGATCTGATTAGAAACGTCGCTGGCAGGAATCAATCGCTCAGCGAGCGTGACGTCGTAGTTCGGCAGGAAGAGTACGCGGAGTCGGTTGTTGACCGCTGGATCGCTGTCGATGGTTGCCGCCAAGTTATTGATAAACTTGATGATGACCTTCGCCAAATGGTAAGCCGGCGCGGCTTTTCCCGCGAAGATGAAAGTCCTTGGTGGCATATCAAGATTGGGATTTTGCTTCAGCCGATTGTAGAGCACGACGATACGCAGCGCATTGAGCAGTTGGCGCTTGTATTCGTGGATGCGTTTGATCTGGCAATCAAAAATGGAGTCCGGATCAACCGTCTGCCCCGTCGTGGCCTTTAGCCATGTAGCGAATTGGCATTTGGCTTCACGCTTCGCATTGCGGAAGGCGCTGCGGAATGAGCCGTCGTCTGCAAATGAAGTCAGTTGGCGAAGTTGATCAAGATCGCTGATCCACGTGTCGCCGATCGCGTCGGTGATTGTCCGTGCCAACGCGGGATTCGCCAGCAGCAGCCAGCGTCGCGGCGTCACGCCATTCGTCTTGTTGCTAAACCGCTCAGGAAATAGTTCAGCGAGATCTTTGACGGTGACCGTTCGCAACAGCTTCGAGTGAATCGCAGCGACGCCGTTCGTGCTATGCGAGCCAACGATCGCAAGATTGGCCATGCGGACATGATCGGCTGGGCCTTCTTCGATGAGACTAATACGTTCGACGCGACCGTCGTCGCCAGGGTAGCGCTGCCGCACGGTGTCGAGCAACCGGCGATTGATTTCGAAGATGATCTCCAAATGTCGCGGGATCAGCATCTGGAACCATTCGACAGGCCATTTTTCCAGCGCTTCGGGCAGCAGCGTGTGGTTGGTGTAGGCCAGCGTTCGTTGCGTCAAATCCCACGCCTGGTCCCAGCCAAGGTGTGCTTCGTCGAGCAAAATACGCATCAACTCGGGTACGCACATGCTCGGGTGGGTGTCGTTCAGCTGAATCGCAGCATGCTCCGGCAGACGTATTCCAATCCGTATTGCTCTTTCGAAATCGACGCATGATGTCGGCCAACGAACAAGCGACAAGGAAGTATTCCTGCACGAATCGGAGTCCCTGTCCCCGACTTGTCGAGTCATCGGGATAAAGCACACGCGTGAGCGACTCGGCTTCGAGCGTCTCGGCCAAGGCGCTGACGAACTCGCCGTGACTGAAGGCTTGAAAGTCGAAGGAGCGCGGCGCATTGGCGGCCCACAACCGGAGCGTATTGATCGTCTTTCCGCCATAGCCGACGACGGGGCGATCATAAGGAACGCCGATCAAGCTCGATGGTTTGCCCGGGACGGCTCGCAGACTGCCGCTGCTGACTTCGAACGAACAATTCAATTTGACTTCGACCTGTTCGTGTGGCCGAGCAACTTCCCATGGATCGGGATATCGAAGCCAATTGTCCGGCTGCTCGTTCTGCCAGCCATCCTGGATCGTTTGACGAAACATTCCGTATTCGTATCGCAGCCCATAACCTGTGGCTGGAAGCTGCATCGTGGCCATCGAATCGAGAAAGCATGCCGCCAGTCGACCGAGTCCGCCGTTGCCGAGACCCGCGTCTGGTTCTTCTTCGATGAGACTGAGCCAGTCGAGGCCCTTTTGTTTGATGGCTTGTCCGGCAATGGGATCTAGCAGGAGATTCCTGACGTTGTTGGCCAGCGATCGGCCAATGAGAAACTCCATCGATAGGTAGTAGACCCGTTTCGGATTCTCGTGGGCGTATGTTTCCTCGGTTCGGATCCAGCGCTGCGAGAGCACATCACGAATTGACCGGGCGAACGCTTCGTATTGTTCGCGCGGCCCAGCTTCCTTGATGCCAACCACGCTGTCGAAGGTTAGGTGACGTTCGTAGAGCGCGTTGTCTGTTCCCGTGAATTCGACGGGGCCACATCCGTATTGTTTCCGAAGTCTGGTTTGTCCGTCGTGATCGGCTGAAAGAGTAGTAGGGATCGCCTTCGCTGTGCTCATGACTGTATCCTTTTCTTTAAGACCGTGGATTCAGACTGATCGATTGCTATTTCGCTATTGGGCGCGCTTCTCCAAGTACTTGGAGAACTTCCCGCAGCATCGTTATATCTTCTCGTGTTTTGATCACCAGAATTCGATTGGGCGAGCTGTGGTCGGCTACATCTGCATCTGGCGAGCTTATGGCTATTTGCCTCTTGATTTAACACTAGTCCCAAGCATTCCAATCCAGCGCAGACCTTCTCGCGAATGTCGCTTGAGTTTTCGCCAACGCCGGCCGTGAACACGAGCGCGTCGATTCCGCCCATCGTGACGGTCAGGGCACCAATGGCCTGTCGAACGCGGTGCGCATAAATGGCTAAGGCAACTTGGGAGTTTGCGTTGCCCTCGTTCGCCGACTTCAGAATGGATCGCATGTCGGCCGAAAGTCCTGATACGCCCAGAAGACCTGAATCGTGATTGAGGGCGGACTCAACTTGCGCGACTGTTAGGCCATGATGTTCTTGAACGTGCAGCACGATACTTGGATCGATCGATCCGCAGCGCGTTCCCATCATCAGCCCTTCGAGAGGCGTAAATCCCATCGTGGTGTCGACGCTTCGACCACCGAGCACTGCGGTTGCCGAGCAGCCATGCCCGAGATGGCAAATCACGAGTCGAAGTTCTTGCAGTGGTCGCTCGAGTAATTCGGCGGCGCGTCGGCTGCAATAGGAGTGGCTTAACCCGTGGAAACCAAATCTTCGAATGCCCCAGTCTTGTGTCCACGCCCGGGGAATCGGATACGTCGACGCTTCCGGCG
>CAVUCN010000021.1:0-171151 GCA_963739945.1 uncultured Alphaproteobacteria bacterium
GCGCTCCGGTCTGGTAGGTGTAAATACCACCAAAAGCCGTCCGCAAACGGTCTCGACCAGGCGCCAAAATATAACTCATCCAGCAATACGGCCGAAGGGCGGGCGTGACGGATCCGACAGCGAACGATTGGGATGATGGAGATGCGCTTTTCGGCTGGGCGTAGTGTCGTTCAGCAGGAGTCGCCGCTGGAGATGTCGACGAGAAAAATGTGGATGTAGTTTCCAAATCGAGAGTCCGCTGGAGAGGCGCCTCTTTGCAGGCGGACATTGAGGCTTTCGAATACCGAGCTGCCGATGGTGTTGTTCTGCTCGACGACGCCCGTGCTTCCGCTGCCCGTTCCACGGGAAACTCGGGATAAGCGGCGAGCAGTTGCGCGACCGTGGTGGTCGAGTTGTTGAGGCTCGTTCTCCAGGGGGACCACCATCTCCACCAGTGGATTGGGCACCAGGTGCGCGGTGAGATTCATGATCAGGTTCTGATGCGCAAAACGGGCGGCGTCCTCAAGAACTAGCACGATGACATCTGAGTGGGTGCACAAGACGGGCAGGCGCAGAGAGTGGTTACCGATGTAGGCCACCTCCAAAATCAGGTTCGGCGTGAGGGAGTGCTGGATGTCGAAGTTCCAGGGCGAGGCAACCGGGCTGACAGGTGTGGGGACCAGGAGTGGCACCGTCTGGCCGTTGAAGGTGGCGAGGCCTTGCGAAGAGCCGACCACTAGGAGTCCCGGTCGGGAAGGGATTACTCGGATTCATGAGGCTCAGGTCATTGCTGGGCGCGACGAATTGGGTGGACTGGTAGAAGCCCTCCTGATCAATCGTCGGGGTGGAGGATCAGCGCCAGTCACCGGCCAGGTTGGCGATACTGAGCGGCGCGACAGAAGAAGCCGAATCCGCCGCGGATCACGGTCTGCCCGTGGAGCCTGTCGGGGCTCCAGGCGAAACCGACGCGTGAGCTAACCAGGTCGGACGAGTTCTTGAAGACTGCGTATTGCCCGGACCGCGAACATAACAATCCGCCTGGCACGGCGAAGGAGCCCGCCGGAGTCGATGGGGACCTTGGCGTAAGCAGCGACAGCTGCCGCCGCGACAACCGGCGGTATTGGTCGAAGCCGTCCACGGTGCGGCCGAACTTCTCGTTGTACGGGACATCGTGATCGTAGCGGATGCCGAGATTGATGGTAAGGTTCCGCCTGATCCGCCAATCGTCCTGGAGGAAGCCGGCGTAGTAATACGAATAGTAGGATCCCGACGCGTTGACATCGAACTGGCCGGCGGTCGGCAGGCCAAGTAGAAACGAGGCAAGGTCCTGGCCCAGGGCAGAGGCGGCCGAGCTGCCGGTCGGTCCCTTGGTCCAGTTAGTGCCGAATGTCTAACTGCCGCGGAGTTGCAGTAAGTGATGTTATCCAACCGGTACTGCCGCAGGTCGGCGCCGAACTTCAGGACATGATCGCCCTTGATCTTGACGACGTCGCCAAAGAGCTGGAAGGATTGCGAAGGATCGCGGGACGCGCTCGAATCTCCCAGGCACTGATAGCTGGTCTGGCTTCCGCAACTGCCATTGAAGCCGACGAAGGGCAACTGCAGAAACTGTGCCGAGCCCGCGATGTAGGACGGGAAGCCCAGTTGCGTGGAGTTAAAACCGGCGCTCGGCTCGGCGTGGACTTCGTTCATGCGCGTGAAGTTAGCGCGCAGGTAAAACTTCACGGTGGCGCTGCTCAGGGTGTAAACCTCGTGGTGCCGCCCCAGTTTTCACGGGTGAGAGTGGTCCCGGAGGCGATGTTGCTGAAGTAATTATTCTTCGACTGGAACTCGTGGTTGTGCCGGAGGCTAAAACATGCGGCTCTTTTGAGTCATGTTGTAATCGAGCCAGCAGAAGCTCGTTGTTATAGGCGTCGGTGGTGGCGCTGGTGTTGCCGAAGTTATCGAAGCCATCGGATCGTCCAGCGACGTTGGACGCGGGATAGTAAGTCAGTAATTGAGCACGATCGGATTCAAGCGGCTGGTGGGGACGATGTTATTCAGAAATGGCTTGTTGGTGACGGTGGTTCCGTTGAGAACGCCGCTATCAGGGTGATAGATCTGATAGCTGCTGCCAACTTTCAGCAGCGCGGAGAAATCGCCCTGCTTCTCGGGACCGGTGGGGACGGTAGTGAAATCGGTATTCGGCTGGCCGTCGGTCAGGTTTCCCAACCGAAGAACCAGAGCGATGCGTTATGTCATTCCTCGGTACGTTGTCTATCCTTGCTGTCGGCGTCGATTATTACCTCTGGTCCCTGCAGATTTCCGGCGTCGGCACGCTGCTCACCGGCATCAATTTCGTCACCACGATTCTGAAAATACGCGCGCCGGGCATGATCTATACGCGCATGCCGATCTTCTGCTGGACGGCGCTCGCCTCCAACCTGCTCATCGTCGCGGCTTTTCCGATCCTGACCGCGACATTCGCGATGCTGCTGCTCGATCGCTACCTCGGCTTCCACTTCTTCACGACGGACGCCGGCGGCAACGCGATGATGTACGTCAACCTGATCTGGGCGTGGGGTCATCCCGAGGTCTACATCCTCATTCTGCCGGCCTTCGGCGTCTTCTCGGAAGTGATCTCGACTTTCTCCGGCAAGCCGCTGTTCGGCTACCGCTCGATGATCATCGCCACGATGGCGATCTGCATCCTGTCGTTCCTGGTGTGGCTGCATCACTTCTTCACGATGGGAGCGGGCGCCGACGTCAACGGCTTCTTCGGCATCATGACGATGATCATCGCGGTGCCGACCGGGGTGAAGATCTTCAACTGGCTGTTCACGATGTGGGGCGGGCGCATCCGCTTCAGTGTGCCGATGCTGTGGTCGCTGTCTTTCATGGTGACGTTCGTGATCGGCGGCATGACCGGCGTCCTTCTCGCGGTGCCGCCGGCGGACTTTGTGCTGCACAATTCGCTGTTCCTCGTCGCGCATTTCCACAACGTCATCATCGGCGGCGTGCTGTTCGGCGTTTTCGCCGGCTACACCTACTGGTTTCCCAAAGCCTTCGGTTTCAGGCTCGACGAGCGGTTGGGCAAGGCAGCCTTCTGGTTCTGGACCGTCGGCTTCTACGTCGCCTTCATGCCGCTCTATCTGCTCGGCCTCGAAGGCATGACGCGGCGGATGCAGCACTACGATGTCGCCGCGTGGCATCCCTGGCTCGTCGTCGCGGCCGGCGGCTCGGTGCTGATCCTGATCGGCATCGGTTGCCAGCTGGCGCAGCTCGTCGTCTCGATCCGCAACCGCGAAGCGTTGCGCGATACCACCGGCGATCCGTGGGATGGCCGGACGCTGGAATGGATCACGGCGTCGCCGCCGCCGGCCTTCAATTTCGCGGTTATGCCCAATGTCACGGGCGAGGAAGTCTATTGGGACATCAAGCAGCAGGCGCTTGAACAGCGGCGGCTCTCGGACCTGCCGGACTACAAGCCGATCGAAATGCCGCGCAACAGCCCGACCGGCTTTGTCACGGCGTTCTTTGCCGTCGTCACCGGCTTTGCGCTGATCTGGCACATCTGGTGGATGGTCATTGTCGGCCTTGTCGGCGCGTTCGCGACCTTCGTCGTGTTCGCCTGGCGTGACGTCGCCGAATACGACCTGTCCGCCGGCGAGCTTGCAGAGAGCCGATCACGAGCGGCGACAGGCGCGTGTCGCACTTGTCGAGGGCCGCGAGCCCGGCATCGCGCCGGCCATAACGGCAAAACGGCCGGAGCACGATCCGCACAACCTTCGCCGCTACGAACCCGATGGCGGCCACAAAGGACCGGCGTCAAAACGGATCGTCACCGGCTATGGCTTCTGGATATTCCTGCTGTCCGATTTCATCATGTTTTCCGGCTTCTACGCCGCATATGCAGTGCTCTCACACGCCACCGCCGGCGGCCCAGGCCCGCAGCAACTCTTCCATCTGCCAACGGTGGCGCTCGAAACCGCGTTCCTTTTGCTCTCGAGCTTCGCCTGCGGCATGGCGACGATCGCCAGCAACGTGCGCAATATGCTTTGGACGCAGGTGGCTTACGTCATCACCGGCTTGCTCGGCGTCGGCTTCCTGTTTCTCGAAGGTAGCGAGTTCCTCAAAATGCTGGCGGAAGGCGCAGGCCCGCAACGCAGCGCGTTTCTTTCCGCGTTCTTCACGCTGGTCGGCTGCCACGGCCTGCACGTGACGATCGGCCTGCTCTGGCTCGGCACGATGATGGCGCAGTTCTGGGCCAAGGGCTTCCGGCCGGACATTCTGCGGCGCGGAATGTGCTTCGGCCTGTTCTGGCACGCCCTCGATATCATCTGGGTCGGCATCTTCACCAACGTCTATCTTCTCGGAACCAGTCCGTAAGCGAGCACGATCATGAGCGAACAGGACATGACACACGAATTCGGCGCTGACGCCGCCCCCGGCGATCAGGAGTTGGGCCCGCATCAGATCGGAACTGGCGTTCTGAATTATCTGATCGGTCTCGGCTTGGCTGCGGCGCTGACCGTCGGCTCGTTCTGGGTCGCGAGCGGCACCAGTCTGATCTACACGCCCGGCGTGCCGATGGCGCTGGCCGCTTTGGCGGTCGCGCAGATGGGCGTGCATCTGGCGTTTTTCCTGCACATCACGACCGGGCCGGACAACACCAACAATGCGCTGGCGCTGGCGTTCGGCGCGCTGATCGTCGGCATCGTGATCGCAGGATCGCTGTGGATTATGTACCACCTCAACGCCAATATGATGGTGCCGGGCAATATGATGGATATGCACATGCAGCCGTAGGGTTGCGGCAACCGCTGGCGAGCAGGGTCCATCATGGCAAAATCGATCACCATCTACGGCATCAAGAACTGCGACACGATGACCAAGGCACGCGCCTGGCTGGACAAGCATCGCGTCGACTACGAATTCCACGATTACAAAACTGCAGGCATCGGCCGCGAAGACCTTGAGCGGTGGAGCAAGAAGGTCGGCTGGGAAACGCTGCTCAACCGGGCCGGGATGACGTTCCGCAAGCTTCCGGACAAAGAGAAGACCAACATCGACGCCAAGAAGGCGATTTCGCTGATGCTAAAGCAGCCGTCCATGATCAAGCGGCCGGTGCTCGATCTTGGTGGCGGCAAGCTTGTCGTCGGATTCAAGCCCGATATTTACGAAGAGGCCGTGCCTGCCTGAGTGTGCGGCGCAGGGCTATCCCTAGTTAATTTTGATATTCGCCGCGTTGATCACCGGCGTCCAGCGTGCGATGTCGGCGTCAATATGAGCGCGGAAGTCTGCCGGTGAATCCGGGACCGGCTCCATCAATTGCGTTGTGAGCTTTTCGCGGATGGCGCGCGAGGTGATTGCATCGCCGACAAGCTGGCCGATCCGGTTGACCATCGCGTCGGGCAAGCCGGCGGGTCCGACCAGACCGCTCCAGGCGTCGGCCTGGACGTCAATGCCGGACTTCTTTCAGCGTCGGCACGCCCGGCAACAGTGCGGAGCGTTGCGCCGTCGAAACTGCGAGTAGCTTGATGGCGCCGCCGCCGAGTTGCGGCGTGATCGAGATTGCCGGCAGGCACACCATCTGCACGTCGTTGCGGATCAGTGCTTGTATGGCTTGCGGCGACGACGGATAGGGGACGTGTACGAGCTTGGTGCCGGCCTTGATCGCAATCGCCTCCATGGCGAGCTGCGACAGCGATCCGGTGCCGATCGATCCGTAGGTGTATTTGCCGGGATTGCGTTTGATCAGGTCGATCAGTTCCGCGGCGGTGTTCACGCCAAGGCTTGAGTTCACCGCGAGCGCGCTCGGCTGTGTCACCAGCATGGTGATCAGCGAGAGATCCTTCTTCGGATCGTAAGGCAGGCTGTCGAACAGGAGCGTGTTGATGGCGAGCGGGCCGCCAATGCTCACGCCGATGGTCGTGCCATCGGGCTCCGCCTTGGCGACGATATCGGTCCCGGTATTGCCGCTCGCGCCCGGGCTTGTTTTCGACGATGAATGTTTGCCCGGTCTTGTCCTGCAGGTTCTCGGCGACCAGCCGGGCGATCAGATCCGGCGTCGCGCCGGCGGCAAACGGCACGACAATGCGGACGGGCTTGGCCGGCCAATCTTGCGCGGACGCCGAAAGCGTTCCCAGAAGGATCGGCAAGCGCCGCCACCAACAGCCGCTGCATTGACTTCTCCCGCGCTTCCCCCGAAGCCATAGCAAGACCTATCATGGCAAGACGTATCATGATGACGGCGCAAGGCGAAGAGGAGAACACCGCGTGCGGGCTACGACAAAACTAAGAAGTCTTTTTAATTCGGGCCGCATCGCCGTTGCGCCCGGCGCATACGATGGGCTGTCGGCGCGGCTGGTGGAGCAGGCGGGATTTCCCGCGATTTATGCAAGCGGCGGCGCGATCGCGCGGTCGACCGGAATTCCCGATCTGGGCTTGATGCCGGTGAGCGCGATCGTTGATCGGCTGGCGTCGATGGTGGACGTCGTCGAAGCGCCGATCGTCGCCGATGCCGATACCGGCTACGGCAACGCGCTGAACGCGCAGGCCGCCGCGCGGGCCTTCGAGCGCGCCGGGGTCGCCGGCTTCCATCTCGAAGATCAGACCTTTCCGAAGAAATGCGGACACTATGACGACAAGGGTCTCGTGCCGGTCGGCGAGATGGTGCAAAAGCTGAAAGCGGTGCGCGATGCGCTGCTCGATCCTGATTTCGTCCTGATCGCGCGGACCGACGCCATCGCCGTTGAAGGATTTAACGCGGCGATTGATCGGGCCGGAGCCTATCGTGAGGCCGGCGCCGACATGTTGTTCGTCGAGGCGCCGACATCCGAAGCGCAGATCGCCGATATCGCCAAATCGGTTTCCGGCTGGAAACTGATCAATATGTTCGAGGGCGGCAAGACGCCGCTGTTGCCGGCGCCGCGTCTTGAAACGCTCGGCTTTCATCTCGTCATCATTCCGAGCGATACCCAGCGCGCGTCGATCAAAGCCATGCAGCGTGTGCTTGCGGCGATCGCCAATGACGGCAGCTCCGCGTCGATGCGGAACGATATGGTCTCGTTCAAGGAACGCGAAGCGCTGATCGGAACCGACGGTTATCTGGAGCGCGATAAACGGTATGCCTCCTGAGACGGTGCTGGCGTTTCCACGATTGCCGGGCGCGCCGGTAGCTGATACGAGGCGGTGCGTCGGTCGCCCTTTGCAAGTGAGTTGAGTACGTCAAATGGGTCTTGCGGTCGAAATCCTCGGCCTGGTAATTTTGCTCGGTGCGCATGTCTTTGTGACCATGCGCGACCGTCGCGCGGCGCTGGTCGCAAGGATTGGCGAATGGCCGTATCGCGGCTTGTTCTCGCTGGTCGTCGATCGTCGGCATCGTTCTCATCGGTTACGGCTTTGCGAACTATCGCGCAGCCGGTCTCATCACAATCTGGAGTCCGCCGGGCTGGACGCGCCATATCGTCGAGGCGCTGATGTGGCCGGCGAGCATCCTGGTGGTCGCGGCCTATATTCCCGGCAACATCAAGCGCAGGCTGAAGCATCCGTTGCTGGTCGGGGTCAAAACCTGGGCCTTCGCGCATCTGTGCGCGAACGGCGATCTCGGCGGCATGATCTTGTTTGGTTCGGTGCTGGCCTGGGCGGTCTATGACCGCATCACGCTGAAACGTCGCAGCGATGCCGGTGCGCCGCCGATTCCGGTTGGCGGCGCGATCAACGATCTGATCGCGATCATCGTCGGCACGATCGTTTACTTCGCCCTTGGTTTCGTCTTCCATCCGGTCGTGATCGGCGTACCGGCATTCCAGCCATAATCATGTCAGTACAAAACGAAATCCGGCGATTGACGGCTCCAGACATTCGCGCCCGCAAGGGCGGCGAGCCGCTGGTTTGCCTGACCTCTTATCATGCACACACCGCGCGCATTCTCGACGCGTATTGCGACGTTATCCTTGTCGGCGACTCGCTCGGCATGGTGATGCACGGGCTGGAGACCACGGTCCCGGTCACGCTCGACATGATGATCCTGCAAGGTCACGCCGTGATGCGAGGCTCCAGGCGCGCTCTGGTTGTGATCGACATGCCGTTCGGATCCTACGAAGCGTCGAAGGAACAGGCGTTCCATTCCGCCGCGCGCATTCTCAAAGAAACGGGTTGCGGCGCGATCAAGGTTGAAGGCGGCCGCCGCATGGCGGAGACGATTGCTTTCCTTGTCGAACGCGGTGTGCCGGTGATGGGGCACGTCGGCCTCACGCCGCAAGCCATCAACACGATCGGATCGTTCAAGGCGCAAGGCCGCGACGAGAGCGATTGGGCACCGATCGAAGCCGATGCGCGCGCCGTCGCCGATGCTGGTGCATTCTCCGTCGTGCTCGAGGCCATCGCCGAGCCGTTGGGACGCCGCATCACCGGGCAGGTTGCTATCCCGACGATCGGCATCGGTGCGAGCGTCGCCTGCGACGGACAAGTGCTGGTGCTCGAGGACATGCTCGGGCTGTCGCCGCGCGTTCCGAAATTCGTCAAACGGTTCGGCGATCTCGGGCCCTCGATCGAACGCG
Organism: uncultured Alphaproteobacteria bacterium; assembly: GCA_963739945.1. Taxonomy (GTDB): domain Bacteria; phylum Pseudomonadota; class Alphaproteobacteria; order Rhizobiales; family Xanthobacteraceae; genus BOG-931. Next base: position 8,523 of record CAVUCN010000021.1, read on the forward strand.
CGGTCAAAGGTTATGCGGAGGAGGTTCGTGCCCGCACGTTCCCGGGCGCCGGAGAATGTCTATCCGATGCGGAAGAAGTAGCGCCGGAACTACGGATGAAAGCGGCGCTTCAGCCGTAAAGCATTGCGGCATTTGGGTTTTGCCTTGCTCACGCCACAACATTAAGCTAGTTCCGGCGTCGTTTCCGGAGCGGCGGCTTTTCGGATTTCCTTGATTTAACAAGGGTCTATTCGCAAAGCTGGCTCTCCGCCATGGGGCAAATGCGAGGGTTGTTTCCGGGGCAGCGGCGGGTGCTTCGGGCAAGTGTTGGGGACTTAAGTTCGTGGCCGACATATTCCAGGAAGTTGACGAGGAAGTACGCCGCGAACGGCTGCAAAAGCTGTGGGAGCGGTACGGCAATTTTATTATCGCCGGCTGCATCCTCATCATCGTCGGTGTTGGTGCGTGGCGCGGCTATGAGTGGTGGCAAAACAAGAAGGCCGGCGAGTCGGGCGTAGCTTTTGAAAACGCGGTGATGCTTGCCCAGGCCGGCAAGCATCAGGAAGCCGAGGCCGCCTTTGCCAAGCTCGCGAGCGATGGCACGGCCGGCTATCGAACGCTGTCGCGCCTGCGCGAGGCCGCGGAGCTGGCGTCCACCGACAAGAGCGCCGCGGTAAAGGCCTATGACGAGATTGCCGCCGACAAGAGCGTGGGCCCGGTCATCCAGCAACTGGCAACGGTGCGCGCGGGCTACCTTCTCGTCGATACGGCGCCGTATTCGGAAATGCGCAGCCGTCTCGAACCGGTGACCGCGGCCGACAAGGTCTATCGGCACAGTGCGCGTGAACTGCTTGCACTTTCCGCCTGGAAGTCGGGTGACACCAGTGCTGTCAAGCAATGGACTGGCATGATCATCAGCGATCCGCGTTCGCCGGATGGCACGCGCAGCCGAGCCGAGGTGCTGAGCGAACTGGTCGCGGCCGCAGGCGACAAGGGTTGAGGTTGAATTTGATGCCTCGCATCGCTTCGGTCCCTCGGATTGTCTCAGCGGGCGCAGTCTTGCTCGTACTGGCTGCCTGTACGCCCGGCGGGCAATTCGACCCGACGACGCTTTTGCAGAACGACATGTTCAATTCAAAAAAGAAGATCAACGGGCAACGCGAGCCCGTATTCCCGAATGGCGTACCCGGTACGACAACAGGCGTGCCGCCGGATCTGGTGAAGGGCTATCAGCCGCCGCCGGACCAAACCGATGCGGCTTCGGCTGATTCAGCCGGAGCGCAGCCGCCGCCGGAAAAGCCGAAGCCGAAACCCAAGCCCAAAGTGGCTGTGCAGACGCCGGCCAAGCCGGCACAGCCGCCGAAGCGGATCAGCATCGGGCCCGCGGCGAAACCCTCGGCCAATTGCCCGCGGCCGCTTCGACAGTCCGCAGCAGACGTCCGCAGCCTCCCGGGCAGCAGTCGCAGTCCGTCTTTCCAAATCCGCCCGCGACGGCTTCCCACTAGAGCATGATCCGGAACAGTGGATTCCGGTTTCCGAAAAGATCATGCTCCACGAAAATGCCGGCGCACAGGTCAAGTTATGCTCTAAGCTGCGCTGCGGCTATGTTCCGCCGCTTCGCTTTTGCCGCAAGCCCAGTCACCATGATTTTAATGTCACCATGACCTTTACCGTCGCCATTGTTGGCCGCCCGAATGTCGGCAAATCGACGCTGTTCAACCGCCTGGTCGGTCGGCGCGTCGCGCTCGTCGATGATGAGCCGGGGGTGACGCGTGACCGCAGGGAGGGCGATGCCAAACTCGGCGATCTTTCCTTCAAGGTGATCGACACGGCCGGTCTGGAGGACGCCGAAAGCAAGACGCTTTCGGCGCGGATGCAGGCGCAGACTGCCGCCGCGATAGCACAGGCGGACGCCGTGATGTTTGTCGTCGATGCGCGCGATGCGGCAACACCGGATGATCGCAGCTTTGCCAATCTCATACGCCGGGCCGGCAAGCCGACGATCCTGGTCGCAAACAAGAGCGAGGGCCGCGCCGGCGCGGCTGGCGCGATCGAGTCCTATGCACTCGGTCTCGGCGATCCGATCGCGGTCAGCGCCGAACACGGCGAAGGGCTGGCCGATCTTTACGATGCGTTGTGCGCAGTGCTGCCGGAGGCGGCACACGACAGCGAAGTGGCGGAGGAGCCGGCGGTCGCCTCCGAAGAAAAGCCAATCCGGGTCGCCGTCGTGGGGCGTCCCAACAGCGGCAAGTCAACGTTGATCAACCGGCTGATCGGAGAGGAGCGGCTTTTGACCGGCCCTGAAGCCGGCATCACGCGCGATGCGATTGCCGTCGATCTCGACTGGCGAGGAAAGCATTTTCGCATCCACGATACGGCAGGAATGCGCCGCCGTGCGCGGATCGACGAAAAACTCGAAAAACTTTCGGTTGCCGACGCGCTCAACGCCATCCGTTTTGCCGAAGTCGTCGTCGTCCTGATCGACTCGCAAACGCCATTTGAAGAACAGGACATCCGCATTGCCGATCTTGTCGAACGGGAAGGGCGTGCCATCGTCGTCGCGGTCAACAAGTGGGACCTGGTCGAGCGCGAAGCTGGTGCCTTGTCGCGCCTGCGCGCGGAAGTGGACCGCATGCTGCCGCAGATCAAGGGCGTGCCGGTCGTGACGCTCTCGGCCCGCAGCGGCGACGGCATAGATCGTTTGATGGCGGCCGCGATGGAAAGCTATGCGGTCTGGAATCGTCGGGTGCCGACGGCGGCGCTCAATCGTTTCCTGGCCCGCGCCATTTCGGCCAATCCGCCGCCGGCCATTAGTGGCCGCCGATTTCGGCTCGATTATATCACGCAGCCCAAGGCGCGGCCGCCGACATTCGTGTTGTTCGCGTCGCGTGCAAGCGAGTTGCCGGAAACGTACCGGCGCTATCTGGTCAATGAGATGCGTGAGGATTTTTCGCTGCCCGGCACGCCGATCAGGCTGATGATGCGCGGCAAGCAAAACCCGTTTGCCGGCCGCAAACGCCGCCGTTAGGGCATGATTCGGAAAAGCCAGCCCTCGGACTTGATCCGAGGTGGCAGCCGAAGAGATCATGCTCCAAAGAACGGCTATGCCGGATTGATAAATCGCAAAAACTTTTTGACCGGATAGTCGTAAAGCATCCCGGTCTCGTTACAGCTCGGCAGGCACAGCTCGACAATCTTTTCCGCGACTTCTTCGGGCGTCGGCAGTGTCATTGGATCTTCGCCGGGCATGACCTGCGCGCGCATGCGCGTCCTTGTCGGGCCGGGATTGAACAGGTTGACCTTGATCGGCGTCGATGTCGTTTCATCCGCGTAAGTACGCGCCAGTGCGTTGAGGGCGGCTTTTGACGTCGAATAGGGTCCTGCGTAGGCGCGAGCGTTGGTCGCCGCGCCCGACGTCATGAACACCGCGCGTCCGGCTTCAGCGCGCCGCAGCAACGGGTCCATGGCGCGGATGAGGTGATAATTCGCGGTCACGTTCACGGCCATCGCTTCGTCCCACGCCGGCGGCAGCACGTGGCCGAGCGGCGAACGCTGGCCGCCGATCGCTGCATTGCCGACCAGCACATCGAGCTTCTTGTGACGTTCGTTGACGGCGGCTGCTAGTCGGTAGAAGCCGTCGTAATCGCGCATGTCGAGCGGCACCAGCGTCGCCGTGCTACCGGCGGCTTTCACCGCATCGTCCAGTTCTTCGAGCCCGCCGACGGTGCGCGCTACCGCGACGACATGAGCGCCGGCGCGCGCCAGCGCGATCGAGAGCGCATAACCGATCCCGCGCGAGGCGCCGGTGACGAGCGCGATACGATCGGCAAGCGGTTGTGGCATGTGTTTTAACGATTGGACTTGATCAACCGGCGGCCACTTTGCGAACGCGCTCTAGCTTGCTTCGGCAAGCAGCGAGAGCTGGTGCGGCGAGGCGTCTTGCGCCGTGCGGTCGGTCAGTGGTGTCGGATATTCGCCGGTGAAGCAATGGTCGGTGAATTGCGGACGGACCGGATCGCGGCCCTTTTCGCCCATCGCGCGATAGATGCCTTCGACCGAGAGGAAGGCGAGCGAGTCGGCGCCGATGAATTTGCGCATGCCTTCGAGATCATGCGTCGCCGCGAGCAGCTTGTCGCGTTCCGGCGTATCGATGCCATAATAGTCCGGATGCGTGATCGGCGGCGAGGCGATGCGGAAATGCACTTCGCTCGCGCCGGCATCGCGCATCATCTGAACGATCTTCACCGAGGTCGTGCCGCGCACGATCGAGTTGTCGATCAGCACGATGCGCTTGCCGGCGACGACGGCGCGGTTGGCGCTGTGCTTGAGCCGGACGCCGAGCTGGCGGATATGCTGGGTCGGCTCGATGAACGTGCGCCCGACATAGTGATTGCGGATGATGCCGAGCTCGTAGGGGATACCCGACTCCTGGGCATATCCGATAGCAGCCGGAACGCCGGAATCCGGGACCGGCACGACGACATCGGCAGTGGCGGGCGCTTCTCGGGCCAATTGCGCGCCGCTCGCCTTGCGCACGTTGTAGACGCTGCGTCCGCCGATGATCGAGTCAGGCCGGGCGAAATAGATGTATTCGAAGATGCATGGACGCGGCGGTACGGCTTGGAACGGCTTGTGCGAATGCGCGCCTTCGTCGTCGAAGATCAGGACTTCGCCGTTTTCGACGTCGCGCACATATTGTGCGCCGATGATGTCGAGCGCGCAGGTCTCCGAAGTCAGGATGGGGCAGCCGTCGAGCTTGCCGAGCACCAGCGGCCTGATGCCGAGCGGATCGCGTGCGCCGATCAGCTTCTTGTTGGTGAGGCCGACAAAGGCATAGGAGCCTTCGAGCGTGCGCAGGCCTTCGATGAAGCGATCGATAAAGCGATTGCGGTGCGACCGGGCCACGAGGTGAAGAATGACCTCGGTGTCCGTGGTCGATTGCATCATCGCGCCTTCGCGCACGAGGTCGCGGCGTAGCGTGATGCCGTTGGTCAGGTTGCCGTTATGGCCGATGGCGAAGCCGCCGGCGTTGAGCTCGGCGAACAGCGGCTGGACATTGCGCAGAATTGTTTCGCCGGTCGTCGAATAGCGCACATGGCCGACCGCGGAGGTGCCGGGCAGGCGGTCGATCACTTCGCGCCGGGAAAAGGCGTCGCCGACCAGACCCAGCCGCCGTTCGGAATGGAACCGCTTGCCGTCGAAGGAAACGATACCGGCGGCTTCCTGGCCGCGGTGCTGGAGGGCGTGCAGGCCCAGTGCGGTGATGGCGGCGGCGTCCGGGTGGCCGAAAATGCCGAATACGCCGCACTCCTCGCGCAGACGATCCGCATCCGGGTCGAAAGCGTCGGGTTCGGTCACCTTCATCGGCTCTCCACTACTGCGCCATCCCGATTCGGATGGTGCGATCATAGCCTGCGTCGGCACGACTGTCGGCGGGGTTGCTGTTTTCCCCATGCTGATCCGAGGGAGGAGCGCTATCCGGCGAGTCGGCATCCCCCGGTTTCTTGGACTTCAGCTTGTTTAAGATGGTGCTCTCGGCGTTCTCCGGCAACTGCGCTTTGAGCCAATCGCCGGTGCTGCTTAACACCACCTTTGATTTTGCATGGAGAACCCAGTCCGGCTTGCTCCGGTCCGGCACCAGCCAGTCAAAGAACGTGTAGGCGACCACGATGATGATCAGGCCGCGGGCGAGGCCGAACAGGAAGCCGAGGGTGCGGTCGAGCGCACCGACCCGGCTGTCGAGCACCATGTCGGAAATGCGTATGGTCAGCACCGAGACGATCAGCAGTGTGATCAGAAATACACCACCGATGACCGCGACCGCCGCCACGATGTCGTTGTTGAAGTACTGTTTCGCCAGCGGCAACAGCTTGGAATACGAGTAAAGCGTCGCGCCTGCGGCCAAAACCCACGCGGTGATGGACAGGACTTCGCGCATGAAGCCGCGCACCATCGCCAGCAGCCCGGAAATCAGCATCACGACGATAAGAATGATATCGAGCAACGTGATCGGCATGGTTCCTGCGAACCCAAGAGCGGAAGTAGTGCTGCGACGGCTAAGACCCGCGCGGTGTATAGCCGGGTGCGGGCGCGGCGTCACCCATATTGTTGGAGGGTCAACAGGTTAGACGGTATTTCGGACCGGATGGTTAGGAAGGCCGGTTTGTCAGCCTTCTTCCTCAACCTTCTTGTTTAGTTTCCTGGCGCCCGACACGGCGAAGAGCGGGCGCTCCGTCCCGTGCGATATCGGCGACCAGACTGGCAAGGTTGTTGATGGTCGAGAGTGAAAAGCCGTCCAATGCCTCGGCGCGCGACGCTTCCGGCACGATGGCGCGGGCAAATCCGAGTTTCTGGGCCTCTTTCAGCCTGGCCCCAGTCTGCGCCACCGGCCGCACCGCGCCGGACAGCGATACCTCGCCGAAATAAACCGCATCGGCAGGCAATGGCGCGTGGGCCAGGGACGACACCAGCGCCGCGGCTGCGGCAACATCGGCGGCAGGCTCCTGAATGCGCAGGCCACCGGCGACGTTGAGATAGACGTCGTGACCGGAGAGGCGCACCCCGCAATGGGCCTCAAGGACCGCAAGCACCATCGACAACCGGCTCTGGTCCCAGCCGACGACGGCGCGGCGTGGGGTGCCGAGCGTGGTGGGGGCGACCAAGGCCTGGATTTCGACCAGCAGTGGACGGGTGCCCTCGATGCCGGCAAAGACCGCCGTCCCCGGACTGCCGAGATCGCGCTCGGACAGGAACAATTCCGACGGGTTGGCGACCTCGCGCAATCCCGCGCCGGTCATTTCGAAAACGCCGATCTCGTCGGTCGGTCCAAAGCGGTTCTTGATGGCGCGCAAGATGCGGAATTGATGCGAGCCTTCGCCCTCGAACGACAGCACCGCATCGACCATGTGCTCGACAACGCGGGGGCCGGCGATCTGGCCGTCCTTGGTAACGTGGCCGACCAGGATGATCGCGGCGCCGGTGCGCTTGGCAAAGCGGATCAGATCGCCCGCCGAGCCGCGGACCTGTGTCACCGTGCCGGGCGCGGCATCGATATTGTGCGTCCACATGGTCTGGATCGAGTTGATGACGATTAGCCGCGGCACGGCGCCCTGCGAGAGCGTTGCAACGATGTCTTCGACCGAAGTCTCAGCCGCGATTTCAACCGGAGCATCGGCGAGGCCGAGGCGCTCGGCGCGCAGCCGCACCTGTGCGACGGCCTCCTCGCCGGAAATATAGACCGTGCGATGTCGCGTGCGGGCGAGCGCAGCCGCGACCTCCAGCAACAGGGTCGATTTGCCAATCCCGGGATCGCCCCCTAGCAGCAGCACCGAGCCACGCACCAGACCCCCGCCGGTGACACGGTCGAATTCCGCGACACCTGAGCTCGTTCGTGGAGCGTCCTGCGACTCGCCTTTAAGCGTTTCGACTGCGAACACGCGTCCCTTTTTGGATACCCGGGTAGCCGCGGCCGAGCCTTCCTCGACGAGCGTGTTCCACTCGCCGCAGGCCTCGCAGCGGCCGGACCAGCGCCCATAGGCCGCGCCGCAATTCTGGCAAACGTAGTTTTGTGTGCGCGCCGCCATATCAGGACCGGATCAGATCGGGCGCTTTGCTGCCCGGGTTAAGCACTGCGATAGGTTAGATGGCAACGCATACCCAGCCGCGTAAGGACCTCGTAGCCGATAGTACCGGCGCTGGCGGCAAAGTCGTCGATGCCGATACCGCCGCCAATAAAGGTAGCGTGGTCGCCGCGATGGACCGCGCCGTCGGGCAGGTCGGTGACATCGACACAAACCAGATCCATCGAGATGCGGCCTGCGATCGGGCAGGGCTGGCCGGCGATCATCGCCATTCCGCCAGGCTTGTCGTCGCCGGCGCTGGCCGCACGCAGCAGGCCATCGGCATAGCCAAGGGCAACGACGACAATGCGGGAGGCGCGTTTGGCCGTCCACGTCGCGTCATAACCAACGGTGTCGTTCGCGGCGACACCGCGAATTTGCAGGATGCGGCCGGTAAGTTCGACGACGCCCTGCATGGGATTGTCGCGGCCGGGCGTCGGATTGACGCCGTAAAGCGCCGCGCCGGGCCGTGTCAGGTCGCAATGGGTGGAGTCGCTGACAAAAATACCGGATGAGTTGGCCAGCGACGCCGGGATGCCGCTATAGAGCGCGCGGATGTCGCGAAACAGATTGATCTGGGTTGCGGTCAGCGGATGATCGGGAATCTCGGCGCAGGCGAGATGGCTCATCAGCAACGTGATGCCGTGATTTTCGGTCTGGACGCGTGGCGCCAGTGCCGCGGCTTCGAGCGCGGTGATGCCGAGCCGGTTCATGCCGGTGTCGACTTGCAGCGCCGCGCCTCCCCGCCAGTTGTGGGCCGCGACAAACGCGTCCCACTCCGCAAGCTCGGTCATGCTGTTGATGACCGGCCTGGCATTGAGCTCGACAAAGGCCGGAGAATCTTCAGGCGAGCAGCCATTCAAAACATAAATCGTCGCGTCCTTGGCGCGCGAACGCACGCGCCGCGCTTCGGCGATGTCGGCGACGAAGAAGGTTTTGCAACCGGCTTTTGCCAGCGTCGCTGTAACCGGCTCGATGCCCAGTCCGTAACCGTTCGCCTTGACGACGGCGCCGCATTCGACAGTAAGCGCTTTATGCGAGAGCGCGCGCCAATTTGCTTCGATCGCAGCGAGATCGATGGTCAGCGTGCCACCGGTTTCCGGCGGCGCGGGCGTTTCGGCGGATGCTGGAATCGGTTCGGCGACTGCCATGCCGAGGATTTATGGCCTTCGATGCTGCGTCGGTAAAGCGCAAAGCACAGCGAGTTAGAAACTCGGCTGGTGCATCTTGTCGAGATTGGCAAAGCGCGTGACTTCAGCGTCGAATTGCAATTCGACCGTTCCGGTGGGGCCGTGACGCTGCTTGCCGATGATTAATTCGGCTTTGCCCTGAACGCGATCGCCCTCGGCCTGCCATTCGGCGAACTTCTCGCGGTTGCCTTCGGTCGGTTTGCGCATCTGGTGATAATATTCCTCGCGGAATACGAACATCACCACGTCAGCGTCCTGCTCGATCGAGCCCGATTCACGCAAGTCCGAAAGTTGCGGCCGCTTGTCGTCCCGTGACTCAACCTGACGTGACAGCTGCGACAGTGCGAGGATGGGAATATTCAGCTCCTTGGCGAGTGCCTTGAGCCGCGTCGTGATCTCGGTGATTTCCTGCACGCGGTTTTCGCTCGCACGGCGGCTCGTGCCTTGCAAAAGCTGGATGTAGTCGATCACTAGAAGATCGAGACCGCGCTGCCGCTTCAGTCGGCGGGCGCGCGCAGCTAACTGGCCGATCGACAGACCGCCCGTCTCGTCGACGTAGAACGGCAGCTGTTGCAGTTCAATCGATACGTCCTTGATCTTCTCGAAATCCGATTCATCGATCGCGCCGCGGCGGATCTTGTTCGAGGGAATTCCGGTCTGTTCGGCGATGATACGGGTGGCGAGCTGTTCCGCCGACATTTCCAGCGAAAAGAAACCGATGATCCCGCCGTTGATTGTCTTTTCCCGGCCGTCCACGCCTGTTTCGTGCTGCCAGGCCTTGGCGATGTTGTAGGCGATGTTGGTGGCAAGCGCGGTTTTGCCCATGCCGGGGCGGCCGGCGAGAATGATGAGGTCGGACTGTTGCAGCCCGCCCATCTTGCCGTCCAGGTCGGTCAAACCGGTCGCGATTCCCGACAGGCTGCCGTCGCGCTGATAGGCGCGGGCGGCTAAATCGACTGCGGTGGTCAGGGCGGTGGCAAAGCGCTGGAAGCCGGAATCGAAGCGGCCGGTTTCGGCGATTTCATAAAGTTTGCGCTCGGCTTCCTCGATATGGCTGGCCGGCGTTGCCTCGACAGGCGAATCGTAAGCCGTGTTGACCATATCCTCGCCGATCAAGATCAGGTCGCGGCGGATCGACAGATCGTAGACCGTGCGGCCGTAATCCTCGGCGTTGATAATTGTAGTCGCCTCGGCGGCAAGGCGCGCAAGATATTGATTGAGCGACAGCCCGGCGACGTCGAAATCCGTCGGCAGGAAGGTCTTGAGCGTCACCGGAGTCGCAAGCTTGCTGGCCCGGATCAGACCGGCCGCGAGCTCGAAGATGCGCTGGTGAATCGGCTCGAAGAAGTGTTTTGGCTCGAGGAAGTCCGAGACGCGATAAAACGCCTCGTTATTGACCAGAACAGCGCCCAGCAGCGCCTGTTCGGCCTCGATATTGTGCGGCGGCGTGCGGAACGCAGGTTCCGCAGGCAATTGTTTGCGTGCAATCGAATCGACTGGTGCCATGGTCCCGATCAAGAGATTCGCGTGTGGCTATTTTGGGAACACTCAACATCGCGGACCACTCAACGACAGCGGCACTACTCAAGTCCCTGTCCGCCGCAGCAACCACGAGCACCTGTCGATAGTCGACCGGCGTGGCAATAGGAAATCTTCTTTGCGGCTTTCCCCGCTACCCACTCACGACTCAGAGCGAACGCCGATCGGCACTTGACGGCGAAGCTTACTCGCCCGCAAGCCGCAGCGGCGGCCGATAACCCGCCTCGATCCTGCGCAACCGCTCTTCTTCACGGCCGATATAGTCGCGCGTTTGCGGCACGACGCCTTTGTGCTTGGCCATCTGGATCTGGAATACCATCATGTCGCCGGCACGGAACGCCATTTCCGAGCAGGCGAGATAGAATTCCCACATCCGCAGGAAGCGCTGGTCGTAAAGGCGCAGAACCTCGTCGCGGTGGGCGAGGAACCGTTCCCGCCAGGCCTTGAGCGTCTCGGCATAGTGCAGTTGCAGGATTTCGATATCGGTGACGACGAGGTGCGAATGCTCGATCGCCGGCAGGACCTCGGATAACGCCGGGATGTAGCCGCCGGGGAAGATGTATTTGGCGATCCAGGGATTGGTGATGCCCGGCGGCCCGCTGCGGCCGATGGCATGCAGCAGCGCAACGCCGTCGTCGGCGAGCAGCCTGGCGCATTGCCGGAAGAACGTGTCGTAAAAGCCGACGCCGACGTGCTCGAACATGCCGACGGAAACGATGCGGTCGAACTGACCTTGCACATCGCGATAATCGATCAACTGGAAGGTGGCATCGTGCGTCAGGCCACGCTCCATCGCGCGTTCCTGCGCGCGCTTGTACTGCTCCTGCGACAGCGTGATGCCGGTGACATGAGCGCCTGCGATTTCCGCGAGATAAAGCGCAAGACCGCCCCAGCCGCAGCCGATATCGAGCACCGAACTGCCCGGTGCAACGCAGAGCTTTGACGCGAGATGGCGTTTCTTTGCGAGTTGCGCGTCGTCGAGCGACTCATCGGGAGTCTCGAAATAGGCGCAGCTATATTGCTGGTCGCCATCGAGGAAGAGTCGATAGAGCCGGGCGTCGAGGTCGTAGTGATGCGCGACGTTGTTGCGCGATCGCGACCGTAGATTGAGTTGCTGCAACTCGGCGGAACAGGTATCGCAGAACACGGCGGGGAAGCGCCCAGGTCGGCCCGCGAGCGCCTTGGCCCAGTAGTATCTGCAGGACGTCGGCGATCGAACCTTGTTCGACGACAAATGTGCCGTCCATGTAGGTTTCGCCAAGTTTCAGTTCGGGGTCGAACAAAACTGCGCGCTGAGCTTTTGCAGTCGCGAAGCGCACGGCTACCTGAGGACCGCTTCCATCGCCGAAGGTGTAGGTCCGGTTTCGCGCCGTCGTCACGGTAAATGACCCGCGGCGGATAAACCGGCTCAGAAACATTGTCAGCAACCGATCCACGGCCGCCTCCACGCACGTCTACATCCACCTCAAATTGCGACGATTGACGCCCCGCTTAGGCTCGCGGCCTCCCTCCGGCCAGACAATCGATATTCGCGTCTGAGGCGAAATTGTTGACTGCCGTCATTAAAACAAAATTCTCCTTGACCAGCAATGCGCTAATCGTGTGCAAACACCGCGCACCCGCTTGCAACCGGCCATTTTGGGTTAAGATGATGGGTCAGCCGAGAAAACTGCAGAGGCCCAAGGTGTTCCGCCATTTCCTCTATGCCGTCGGGCTATTTGCGGGGCTGATCCCCGGGCTTACTCACGCCCAGACCAGCATTGATGCGGGTAAGTCGCCGGGAGAGATTTTCCAGACCGTTTGCACGACATGTCACAAAAGTGCGCGTGGATTGGCCAATGGGCGCGGCAGTTCGGGGCTCGCGTCATTCCTGGCCGAACACTACACCTCGGGCAAAGACCAGGCGGCCCAGCTGGCGGCCTATGTGATGGGAGCGGGGGGTGGCGAAGCCGCCCCCGCGACCCAGGCACGCAAGCCGGCGCCAGACAGCAGTCGGACCGCGACCGAAGAATCCAAGCCAAGTCCGCAGCGACAGAAGCCCGAGCCTCCGGGCGCGAGCGCGAGGCTGCAGCCGCCTGCCAGTGAAGAGCCGAAGCAACGGCCCGGGGACGTGCCGAGTATTGTCCAGGAGCGTGGCCGTAAGCCAGCCGGCGGCAGGGCAGCCGGCGACCGCGAGCCGAGGGTAAGCCGACAGTACCCGAGCCTGAGGCAAAACCGGCAGCGCCGGAGCCCGCTCGCGCAGCGGCGGTGGCTGAACCACCGAAGCCGCCTGTTCAGGAAAGCACGCCGGCGCCCGCAGCCAGCTAATGCCGATGCGGGCGAAACCGCACCGGTGCCGCGCGACAATATCCCGGACTGAAAAGGCGCAAGCGCCTTTAGGGCGATCAGCTTTTCTCGGCAGGAGCGGCGGCCTCTTCGGCTTCCGCGGGCTGCTCGCCTTCGCGAGCTTGCAACGCTTCCGGCTCGAAGAATTCCTCGGCAGCAGCAATCGCGGCTTCAGCCTCTGTCGGCTCACGCAAGTGCGTGACATTCTCGCCGCGCTCGATACGAGCAGCTTCGTCCGCATTGCGAGCGACAATGACCTTGATCGACGTTTCGATTTCCGGATGCAGCGCCAGCGGCACCGTCGTGCTGGCCGATCATCTTGATCGGAGCGCTCAGCGCGATCTGATTGCGCGTCACCGAATACCCGGCCGCGCCAACAAGGCTGACGATATCGCGCGGTGAGACCGATCCAAACAGCTGACCGGATTCCGACGCCTGGCGGAGAACTGTAAAGCTCTTGCCGTTGATCTTGTCGGCGACGCCACTGGCTTCGGTTTTCATAGCCGCCGAACGAGCCTGCAGATCGCTTTTCATCGATTCAAAGCGGGTTCGGTTCTCGTCGGTGGCACGTAGCGCCTTGCCGCGCGGCAACAGGAAATTGCGCGCGAAGCCGTCCTTGACGCGGACGACATCGCCCATCTGGCCGAGCCGGCCAACGCGTTCGAGCAAAATGACTTCCATTTCGACTCTCCCTGGCGGCCGTTAGCGGATCACGTAGGGCAGCAGCCCGAGGAAACGCGCGCGCTTGATCGCTTGTGCAAGCTCACGCTGCTTTTTCGCCGAAACCGCCGTGATGCGGCTCGGAACGATCTTGCCCCGCTCGGATACGAAGCGCTGCAGCAGCTTCACGTCCTTAAAGTCGATCTTCGGTGCGTTCGAGCCGGAGAACGGGCAGCTCTTGCGGCGGCGGAAGAACGGGCGGCGGCCGCCTCCTGGTGACATTGCCATGACTATTCCTCCGTCGCTTCGGCGTCGTCGCCGTCACGCGAACGGCGCGGGCGGTCGCCTCGATCGCCGCGATCCCCTCTATCTCCACGATCGCCGCGGTCTCCGCGATCAAATCGATCGCCGCCGCGCCGATCATCGCGGTCGCGATCACGTTCGGCCCGGCGCATCATCGCCGACGGACCTTCTTCGAGCTCTTCGACGCGGATGGTGAGATAGCGCAGCACGTCTTCGTTGAGCCGCTCCAGCCGCTCGATCTCATTGATCGCCGCCGGCGGCGCATCGATGTTCATCAGCGTGTAGTGTGCCTTGCGGTTTTTGCGTAACCGATAGGACAGGGACTTCACGCCCCAGTATTCGGTCTTCGTGACGGTGCCGCCGAGGCCCTCGACGACGCCCTTCAGTTGTGCGGTCAATTCCTCGACCTGCTGCGTGCTGGCGTCCTGGCGCGCAAGATAGACGTGTTCGTACAGAGGCATGAATGCCCTTTCCCTATGTCCGTCGCTCACCTCGGCGCCAAGCCCCTCGAGCCTTTCGGGAAAGGCTCGAATGCTCTGAAGGCGGGGACACCGGACGCCGGACCCAAATCCGTATTCAGATGGGTCCTACCGTATGTGAGCCACACGGCCGTCCGTTCAGCCCCCGGCCAGGGTAGAGCGGAAGGCGGCGTTATACGCGTGGCTACCCGGCAAAAGCAAGGCGGATGGGGCTTGGCGTTAAGCTTTGGGAGGGGTCTGAATGATCTCGGCCAGCCGGACCGCCAGCTGGGCGCCTTCACGGATCAAATCAGCCCCTGAACCGGCCACATTGGAGGATTTGCGGGCCCTTTTCAGACCCTCGAGCAGGACTTCCATGTTCTGGCTGAGCAGCCTTTGCCGGAACCTGGGGTCCATCCGGGCTCGGACCAGTTCGTCCTCCGATACAGGTACAAATTTACTCATGACAAGGGCTCGCAAGGCCAAAGGCCGACTGCACCGTTAATCTGTTCACACGTTAACGGCTGCCGGTTGTCAGTTCCTTACCCGGCCGCCCCGACTTGACACGATCTGGCTCGCAGTATCTTTCGCGGCTTTTGCGAGGAAATTCATGACGGTCGCGTTTGTCTTTCCGGGACAAGGCAGCCAGACGGTCGGGATGGGCAAGGCTTTGGCCGATGCCTTCGCATCGGCGCGCCAGGTTTTCGACGAAGTCGATGCGGCGCTGGGAGAACGGCTCAGCGATACGATCTGGAATGGGCCGGCCGAGACGCTGACCCTTACGGAAAATGCACAGCCCGCGCTGATGGCCGTTTCGCTTGCGGCGATGCGTGTGCTCGAAGCCGAGGCCGGCGTCGATCTCGGACGCGACGCGGCGTTTGTTGCAGGGCATTCGCTTGGAGAATATTCGGCACTGGCTGCGGCCGGTGCGCTTTCGATCGCCGATGCTGCGCGACTCCTCCGCATCCGCGGTCGTGCGATGCAGAAAGCTGTGCCTGTGGGGCAGGGCGCCATGGCAGCACTCATTGGGCTGGACTACGGCACTGTCAAAACCATCGCGGTCGAAGCCGCGGGCTCTGAAGTGTGTGCCGCCGCCAACGACAACGGCGGCGATCAGGTCGTGGTCTCGGGCAGCAAGGCGGCAGTCGAGCGCGCCGTCGAACTGGCCAAGGCGCGCGGTGCAAAACGAGCGATGCTGTTGCCGGTCTCCGCTCCCTTCCATTGTGCGTTGATGCAGCCGGCGGCGGATGCGATGGCCGAAGCGCTTGGCAAGGTCGCTGTCAATAAGCCGCGAGTTCCCGTGGTCGCAAATGTTCGCGCGAAACCGGTCACCGAGCCCGCCGACATCGTTCGCTGCCTTATTGAACAGGTGACGGGAACGGTGCGTTGGCGCGAGTCGGTGCTTTACATGGCCGACAGCGGGGCAACAAGATTCAACGAAGTCGGTGCTGGTAAGGTACTTTCCGGTTTGATCAAGCGGATCGCACCGGCCGCAACCGCTTCGGCGATCGGTACGCCCGACGACGTTGCCCGCTTCAAGGCTGCACGCTAAAAATCTTGCGAGGACCGCTATGTTCGATCTCACCGGGAAAACTGCACTGGTCACCGGAGCAACCGGCACTATCGGTGACAGCATTGCGCGGACGCTCCACGCGCAAGGCGCTACGGTTGCCATCTCCGGCACCCGGACCGAAGTTCTCGACCAGCTCGCGGGACAGCTCGGCGGCCGCGTGCATGTTTTGCCATGCAATCTTGCCGAGCCCGCGGCCGTGGACGTTCTGGTCACGCGCGCCGAAGAGGTGATGGGACAGCTCGACATTCTTGTCGCCAACGCCGGAGTGACGCGGGACAATCTTCTTGTGCAGTTACGCGACGAGGACTGGGATCAGGTGATCGCCATCAACCTGTCCGCCACGTTCCGTCTGACGCGCGCGGCCGTACGTGGCATGATGCGGCGTCGCTTCGGCCGGGTCATCGCGATAACGTCGGTGGTCGGAACGACGGGAAATGCGGGGCAGGCCAACTACGTGGCCGCGAAGGCTGGCATAGCCGGGATGATCAAGGCAGCCGCTGCCGAATATGCCAAGCGGGGCGTCACGGCGAACTGCGTCGCGCCCGGCTTTATCGTCACTCCGATGACCGAGAAGCTTAACGACAAGCAGCGCGAGGTCATTCTGGCAAAGGTTCCGGCAAATCGCGCCGGGACGCCGCGGGAAGTCGCTGCCGCGGTCGCTTATCTCGCATCGAACGAAGCTGCCTATGTGACCGGCCAGACATTGCATGTGAATGGCGGAATGGTGATGATTTAAGTAAGTCAGGGGCCGCTCCCGGCCTTGACCTCGCGCGCTGGCCATTGGAAATGAAGTGTGGTAACCGAACCGCGACTGGGCTTGGGGAGCCGGAATGCCGGATTCTGGGGCGAATATCCGCCTCTAGTCGGTGGCGACCTGTGGCCGTCACCCACGACGGGACCGAAACAGAATTAATTGGTTCGCGTTGAACGATGAGGTTGGAACAATGAGTGACATTGGCGAGCGGGTGAAAAAAATTGTCGTCGAACACTTGGGCGTTGAGCCCGATAAAGTGACCGACAACGCCAGCTTCATCGATGACCTCGGAGCCGACAGTCTTGATACGGTCGAGCTCGTTATGGCTTTCGAGGAAGAATTCGGTTGCGAAATTCCCGACGATGCCGCCGAGACTATTTTGACCGTGGGCGACGCCGTCAAATTCCTCGAAAAGAACGCCAAGAGCTGACGTTTAGCCGGTTCTGTCGTCCTCAAATGCGAGCGAGTTCATCAGAGCCGCACCACGACGATTGGGTGCGGCTCATCGCTTTGCGTGCGGCGTTCTGGCCGTTAGGCTAGGACCCGCAGGTTGACTTATAAGTTTCTTGGCAGGTTCCGGGATTGCTGATGATGAGACGTGTCGTCGTCACAGGGGTTGGTATTGTGACGCCGCTCGCGAGCGGAATTGAACCGACTTGGCAGCGGCTCCTTGCCGGGAAAAGCGGGATCAGGAGCATCGAGAAATTCGATGTGTCCGACATCACCTGCAGGATCGCGGGCCAGGTTCCGCGCGGCGATGGCTCCGACGGCACATTCAACGCCGACCAATGGATGGAGCCGAAAGAGCAGCGCAAGGTCGACGACTTCATCATTTTCGCCATGGGCGCTGCTACCCAGGCGCTGGACGATGCTGGCTGGCATCCCAAGGAACGTGAAGATCAGATCACCAGCGGCGTGTTGATCGGCTCTGGTATCGGCGGCGTTGAAGGCATTGCTGAAACCGCGCTGCTGCTCCGCGATCGCGGTCCGCGGCGCGTTTCGCCATTCTTCATTCCGGGGCGGTTGATCAATCTCGCCTCGGGTTACGTGTCGATTACGCACGGCCTCAAAGGTCCGAATCACGCCGTGGTGACAGCTTGCTCGACTGGCTCTCACGCCATCGGCGACGCCGGACGGCTGATTGCGCTCGGTGACGCCGACGTGATGGTGGCGGGCGGCACGGAGTCGCCGGTCAATCGGATTTCACTCGCAGGCTTCGCCGCTTGCCGTGCACTTTCGACTGGCTTCAATGACACCCCGGAACGGGCGTCGCGCCCCTACGACCGCGACCGCGACGGCTTTGTGATGGGCGAAGGGGCCGGCGCTGTCGTTCTCGAAGAATACGAGCACGCCAAAAGGCGCGGCGCCAAAATCTACGCCGAGCTGATCGGATATGGCATGTCCGGCGATGCCTACCATATCACCGCGCCTGCGGAAGATGGCGACGGGGCCTTTCGTTGCATGAGTGCGGCGCTCCGCCGTGCCGGCGTGTCGCCGGACGACATCGACTACATCAACGCGCATGGTACTTCGACGCCTCTCGGTGACGAGATTGAGCTCAAAGCCGTCGAAAGGGTCGTCGGCAATGCCGCGGGCAATATCTCGATGTCGTCGACCAAGTCTTCCGTCGGCCATCTGCTGGGCGCGGCTGGTGCGGTTGAAGCGATCTTCTGCTTGCTCGCGATGCGCGATCAGGTTGTGCCGCCGACGATCAATCTGGATAACCCATCGGTTGCCACTGCGATTGATCTCGTGCCGCATACTGCGCGAAAGCGGCCGGTTAATGTAACCCTATCGAACTCGTTTGGTTTTGGCGGCACCAACGCCAGTCTTGTATTCCGCCGACTGGTTGACTGACGCTGGCAACACCAATCCGCCATATTTGCTCCGCACTCGGCTGCGATTCAGTGCCTCGATCGGGCCCATCCATCAATGACATACTGCGGAGCATTTGCGAGCATTCGTTCGGGGCGGAGGCACGCTATCATCGGTGATCATGTATCTCGCAAACGCGGATAATCGGTGGTGACCGAATCAAACCCACCGCCTCAAGGCGGCGGCCGTGCGGGCACTCCGCCGCGCGCCAGTACCGGACGCTGGCCTGCGGCTGCCAAACCCTCGCCAATTCCACTAACCGTGGCATACTCGCGCGACCCCGGCAGGACTGCGCCCGCCGCCAGATGGAGCGCCGGGAACGGGACAGGCGACGCGTCCATGGATGCAAAAGCCAATGACACCAAACGCCTGACGCCGCGCAGCCCGCGTTCGGCCCTTGAACCTGACACGATCGAACTCCCGCAACGCCGCGCTAGAAGCAGAACCGTCCGGCACCCCGTCGTTATTATCGGCAATGCCATCTTCAGCCTGTGTGTGCTGCTTGCAGTCGTCGTCGGGTTTGCAGTCTACGTAGGTAATGAACGCTTCGAGGCGCCGGGCCCGCTGCAGCAGGACAAGATCGTCAATATTCCGCACGGCTCCGGCATCCGCGACATTACCGACGTTCTTCAGCGCGAGGGCGTCATTGATCAGCCGTGGGTCTTCATCGGCGGTGTGATGGTCCTCAAGGCGCGCGAAGATCTCAAGGCGGGTGAATACCAGTTTCGCGCCCACGCCAGCCTGCACGATGTGGTCGGGACCATTGTCGACGGCAAGGTCGTGCCGCACCAGATCAGCTTTCCCGAAGGCCTGACGTCCGAGCAGATTGTTGCGCGTCTGCTGGACGACGATGTCCTTACCGGCAATATCAAGGAAATGCCGCGTGAGGGCACGCTGCTGCCCGATACCTACAATTTCACGCGCGGCGTCACGCGCGAACAGATGATCCAGCGCATGCAGGCGGCAGAGCAACGCGTGCTCAAGGAAGTCTGGGACCGGCGCGCCGCGGACCTGCCGCTCAAGACCCCGGATCAACTCGTCGTTCTCGCGTCGATTGTCGAGAAGGAGACCGGCAGGGCGGAAGAGCGCTCGCGGGTCGCCGCGGTGTTCGTCAACCGGCTGAAGCAGAGGATGCGCCTGCAATCGGATCCAACGATTATCTATGGGTTGGTCGGCGGCAAGGGCACGCTCGGCCGTCCGATCATGAAGAGCGAAATCGAGCAACCGACGCCTTATAATACCTACGTGATCGACGGATTGCCGCCGGGACCGATTTGTAATCCAGGCCGCGCGTCACTCGAGGCTGCTGCCAATCCGGCGCGCACCCGCGAGATCTATTTTGTCGCGGACGGCAGCGGCGGCCATGTTTTTGCGGAAAGTTACGACCAGCATCAGAAGAACGTGGCGCGTTTGCGCGCTATCGAGTCGGATCAGAAAGATCAGGCGCCGCTCGACGCCGCAGCGCCGGCGAGTCCGGCTGCAACGGCTACAACTTCGGCGGGCGCGACTGCCGCCGCGCGCCGCCCTCCTGCTGTGGCCCATCCGCACCAGAGCACGAGCCAGCCCGCAACGCCGGGCTTGAAAGGCGCGCAGCAATAAAGCTGGCTGTGACTCCCGCTGGTCCGCCGCTTGTGACCGCGACGGGGCGCGGTTAAGTTCGGCGCGACTTTTTCAATATTGCCGCTGGGGATCGCATTTCATGGCGCTGTCGAGCATGACCGGATTTGCTCGCAGCCACGGCGTCTGCGGCTCCTACACGTGGGCTTGGGAAATCAAATCGGTCAACGGCAAGGGGCTCGATCTGCGCTTGCGCGTGCCGTCGGGCTGGGACGCGATTGACGCTCCCGTCCGCGTCCGCCTTTCCGAGGTTCTGGCGCGCGGCTCCGTACAAGCCAACCTGACGATCGAGCGCAGCGGTGCGGTACCGACCGTTCGCATCAATTCGGAGGTTCTCGACGCCGTGCTGGCTGCAATGAAACAGCTCCGGTCGCGCGTTGACGCGACGCCGCCGTCGCTCGATGGGCTGCTGGCGCTCAAGGGCGTGATGGAAGTCAGCGAAACCGAGGAGAGCGAAGAGGAGCGGCGGAGCGCGGAAACGGTTGTCACCAAAGGTTTTGCTGACGCGATCGGTGCGCTTGCCGAGATGCGCCAGCAGGAAGGCGGCGTGCTCGGAAATCTTCTTTCGGCCAGGTTGTCGGAAATTGCCGCGCTGGCCGAGCGGGCGGATAAATCCCCGGGACGCCAGCCTGACGCCGTGCGCGCGCGGCTTGCCGAGCAGATCGCCACGTTGCTGGAACAGTCCGAAAGATTTGATCCCGATCGTCTGCACCAGGAAGCAATTCTGATCGCGACCAAGGCCGATGTGCGTGAAGAGCTCGATCGCCTGGCGGCGCACGTCGCGCAAGCGCGTAATTTGATCGGGCAGGGCGGGCCGGTCGGCCGGCGGCTGGACTTTCTCGCGCAAGAGCTCAATCGCGAGGCCAATACCTTGTGCGCGAAGGCGAACGACGTCGAACTCACCAATGTCGGCCTGGAGCTCAAAGCGGCGGTGGAGCAGTTCCGCGAGCAAGTGCAGAACGTGGAATAGCCCATGGCCCGCAGCGTCGGCAAAAACCGAAAGAACATCGCGCGCCGTGGCCTGATGCTGGTGCTGTCGTCGCCGTCCGGCGCGGGCAAAACGACGCTTTCGCGCATGCTGTTGAAGGCCGATCGCGGCGGTCGAGCTTTCGGTGTCGGTTACGACCCGTCCGAAGCGCCCCGGAGAAATCGACGGACGTGACTATCACTTCATCGACCGGGCGCGTTTCGAAACCATGGTGAAAGCCGGCGATCTCCTGGAATGGGCGGAGGTGTTCAATCATCGCTACGGCACGCCGCGGCGTCCGGTATATGCCGCTTTGCGTTCCGGCCGGGATGTGCTGTTCGACATCGACTGGCAGGGCACACAACAATTGCGCGAGAAGGCCCGCGATGATCTCGTCAGCGTTTTCATTTTGCCGCCGAGCGCAAAGGAACTGGAGCGGCGTCTCAAGCGACGCGCGCAGGACACCAAAGTCGTTATCGGCTCGCGAATGTCCAAGGCCGCAGACGAAATGAGCCATTGGCCGGAGTACGATTACGTTGTCGTCAACCGCGACGTTGGCGAAGCGTTCAGTGAGGTAAGGGCCATTCTTGGAGCGGAGCGCCGCAAACGCGAACGGCAAATCGGTTTGACTGCTTTTGTACGCGAGCCTGCAGTCAAAGCTTTAAGCTTGCAGGACAGTTCGGCCGACGACTCGGCCGGCGCGAAGATCGTCAAGCGCGGGCTGCGCTTCGTTCAGCGGACGATCATGGGTCGGGATCGGCGCGATCTTGCCGGCGCGCGCAAGGTCGAGAAGTTCGCGGGCTTCGGCGAGCGTTCCGGTCAACGTTCCTTCGATTGTCATGGCCTTGATCGCGAACATCGCGGCGGCCATCGAGAAGTTGCCGCCAAGCAATCCCGTCACCACCACTTTGCCGCCGCGCGCGAGCACGCCGGTCGCGAATTGCAGCGAGCGATCGGAACCAACGAAATCGCAGACCGCAAGCAGGCCGCCGGTAGATTTCATGATCTCGCGGCGCGCTTGCGGATCGGAGGGGTCGTAGGCCGCGGCCGCGCCGGCGGCGAGCGCGGCGTTGCGCTTGCCCGCGTCGATGTCGGCGACAATCGGCGCCTGCGGAAACAGAGCGCGCGCGATAGCCAGCCCCATCATGCCGACGCCGCCGAGCCCGACAAGCAATGCAACTCCGCGCTGCGATCGATCGCCTAGATGCTTTAGCGCCGAGTAAGCGGTCAGACCGGAACACATCAGCGGTCCGGCGAACGCCGGAGAGAGCGGTGCATAGTCGAGTAAATAGCGCGGATGGGGGATCATGACGTGGCTGGCGAAACCGCCGTCGGCGCTGATGCCGAGATGCCGATGGTTTGAACAAAGGTTCTCTTCACCGGCCTTGCAGGCCGTGCAAATGCCGCAACCGATCCAGGGATAAACCGCCACGCGTTTGCCGACGATAACGCTCTCGGCACCATCCCCCGCACTTTCGATGACGCCGGCGATCTCGTGTCCGAGCGTGAACGGAAGCGGGCGGTCCTTGGTGATGTCGAGCCGTTTCTCGGCGCCAAGGTCAAAATAGCCGTCCTGCAAATGCAGATCCGAGTGACAAACGCCGCATCGCTCGACGCGCACCAGAACTTCGGTGCCGAGTGGAGCAGGGCAGTCGACAATGGTTTCGCACAGCGGCTGGCCGTAGGCGACAAGGGATTGCCGGAACAGTTTTGTCATCGTTTCACTTTCCGTCGCGGCTCGTTGGCGAGTGCTTGCGTCAGCGCAACATAGCCGTCGATGGAAATGTCCTCGGCACGCGCCGTGGGGTCAAGGCCGGCCGAAGCCAGCAAGTTCGCGACATCGACATTCAGCGAACGCAGGCTCTGCCGCAACATTTTGCGTCTTTGACCGAAAGCGGCCTGCGTTACGTTCTCAAGCAAATGCCGGTCGCAGGCCGCCGGCGACGTTCGCGGGACGAGCTTCAGCACGGAGCTTGTGACCTTCGGCGCCGGCACAAACGCGGAAGGATTGACGTCAAAAAGAATGCGCGCCTCGCAGCGCCACTGCACCAGCACGGACAGCCGCCCGTAGATTTTCGAACCTGGCGTAGCGACGATGCGCTCCGCAACTTCGCGCTGGAACATCAGCACGGCGCAGTCGTACCACGGCGGCCACGGCTCGCTGCTCAGCCATGAGATCAGAAGTGGTCGTGGCGATATTGTAGGGCAGATTAGCGACGATACGTGTGGGCTTGCCGTCAAGCATCGGTCGAGGGTCGAATTCGAGGGCGTCTGCAGTGATGATCTCGAAGCCGTCCCGGATAATGGGACGCGATTTCCTCAAGCGCCGCAATCGCGCGCTCGTCACGCTCAACCGCAATGACATGCTGCGCACCAAGCGCCAACAGGGCGCGGGTGAGACCTCCGGGTCCGGGACCGACTTCGAATACCGTCACACCGGCAAGCGGTCCGGCAGCGCGTGCGATACGTTCGGTAAGATTAAGATCGAAGAGGAAGTTTTGGCCGAGCGATTTTCGCGCGATGAGGCCGTGCCGGCGAACCACATCGCGCAGCGGCGGCAAACTGTCTCGGGCGCCGGTCACGACGCGGTAAGGGGAGCCCGGCTGCCCGCCTTGGCCAGGCGCGCCGCCAGGCGAAGTGCGGCGACAAGGCTGGCCGAATCGGCGCGTCCGGTCCCGGCAATATCGAAAGCTGTGCCGTGGTCGGGCGAGGTTCGCACAAAGGGCAGGCCCAGCGTGACGTTTACTGCATGATCGAAGGCGAGCGTCTTGATCGGTATCAACGCCTGATCGTGATACATGCAAAGCGCAACATCGTAAGTAGCGCGCGCCTGTTCGTGGAACATCGAGTCCGCCGGTATCGGGCCCCTCGCGTCGATACCCTCACTCTTGAGGCGTGCGACGGCCGGAGCAACGACATTGCGGTCTTCCTCGCCGAGCGTTCCTTCTTCTCCGGCATGTGGATTGAGTCCGGCGATCGCCAATCGCGGTCGCGGCAGACCAAATCGCGTCGACAGATCCTGGGCGACGATGCGGCCGGTGTCGACAATAAGTTCGGTGGAGAGCTGTCCGAATATGTCTTTCAGCGGTAGATGGATCGTGACCGGCACCACAGCGAGCTCCGGCGACCACAGCATCATCACCGGACGCAGGATCTTGCCGGTCGCTTCCTGTACCAGCTTGGCGAGAAATTCGGTGTGACCCGGCTCGGCGAAGCCCCAGCTATAGAGCACGTTCTTGGCGACCGGGTTGGTGACCACGGCTGTCGCTTCGCCCGACATGACGTCCGCGACAGCGCGCCTGATCGAAGCAACGGCCGCAGGCGCGCTGGAACGATCCGGATGGCCGGGTTCGGCGCTTACGGTTACATCGATGGCAACGACCGGAAGCGCGGAGGCAAACGTTGTCGCCGCGGCCCGAGGTGTTGCGGTCGTAATCGGAACATCGATGCCAAGCTGGATTGCTCGTCTGGCGAGAAAATCCGGGTCGCCAACGACATAAAAGGCGGGGATGCCGAGCTCGTTGCGCCGGCGCCACACTGAAAGCGCGAGATCAGGGCCGATGCCGGCCGGCTCGCCGAGTGTCAAAGCTAAAGGTTGCACGATCAGGCTTCTATAGCACGACCGGGAAAAGCGGAATTCCGTTTTCTGGGTGCGGCCGCGCTGCTGGGAACCTGCTATTGCTTGTATTCGATCATCGCCGCGCGGCGAATCTCGGCAAGATAGCGTTTCGCTTGCGCACCGAACTTTTGTTGGGCCAACTCGTCGCGCATTTCCTTTTTTCCGGGCGTATCGGTCTTGGTTTCCTTTTTCTCACACAAGGCAAACATTTGGATCCCCTCAGCCGTCTGCTCCGGGGGCGTCAGGTGGCCCATGTCAGTCTTATCAAGGATGTCGCGTAGCGCTGGGAGCAAGTCGGCTGAATATTTTGTGATCGGATCGCGTACAGCGACTTCTCGAAGGGCTCGTGCAAAAGGAATGCCCGAAGCGCAACTGTCAAAGCGTACGCGCAAGGCTTCAGCATCCTTTTTGCGCGCTTCAAAAGAGGCGTCGGCTGAGCCGCGCGGTACGACGAGAAGAATTGGGCGCAAGGAATATTCGTAGCCGACTTCGTTTTTATCCTGGGGCTTGTGTAGTTCCAGTTGGGCTTCGACGTCGGTATCGGCGACCTGGAGGCTCGACTTGTAGCGTCCGCGTACCAGTGTCGACCATGCGTACTCGGCTTTGAGCCGGTGCTTGAGCGTATCAGGGCTTGCGCCGCCCTTTGTCAAAATTTCGTCGAGCTTCTGCTTGTCGACACCCATTCTGGTGCCGACGTTGGCATAAGCATCCTCTATGTCGGATTTTGGGACTTCGATACCAAACTTCTTGCCTTCGTCGATCTCCAGAATTTCATCAATGAGGTCGCTAATCACCTCCTGTCGCGCCGGCTCCTTGTGAGTGCTCATCTGTATAAATTTGCTGCGCTGCTCGATGTCGAGTGCGGTAATAGGCTCACCGTTGACCATCACGACGACCGATTGCGCGTGGCCGACTGTGGGTATGGCAACGACCATCGCGACCGCCACGATGGCTGCTGCCAGCGTTCCGTTTGCGGCATTGAACCTGTTTCGTAGCATTATTTTGCACTCTCCTGCGGCAGCCCCTGGTCGTCTGCGGCTTGCGCCATGACCATCCATGACCATCTCCAACACAATCGTACCAAGTCGGGGCGGAATTTTGAACAGGTCCTGCCTGCGACGCTTGCGGGTAAAGCCTCAACCGTCTTCCTGAAACAGCAACGCGACAAAACCGGTCAGGCTGCCGACCAGCACGGGGGTCCATGCCGCGGCAATTGGCGACAGCAACTCGGATTTACTCATGTCGTCGGTAATTTTTGACAGAACAAAAAGCAGGAAGCCCGCTGTGATGCCGCTCAGCACCATCTTCTGAACGCCGCCAAACCGGAAGAAGCGCAAGCTCACGGAGGCGGCAAGCAACACCATTGCGCCAAGCAGAAAGGGACGAGCCAGCAGTTCGTCGTATTGCAGACGGTAACCCGCGGCCTGAAGCCCGGCGCGGTCGGCCATTTCGATATAGGAGGGTAATTGCCAAAACGGAACCGTTTCGGGTGTGGCAAAGCTTTCGCGAACCTGTGCCAGCGTCAAATTGGTATTGAGGCGATAGGTGTCCGCGGTTTGCAGCGGATTGCTGCTTGAATACGTGCGGACATCCTCAAGCTGCCAATACCCGTCTTGCAGCGTCGCGCTTCTTGCCTCAATGCGCTCCTGAAAGTGCCCCTCAGTGTCAAAAGTATAGACGCTGATGTTGCCGAGATTTGCGCCCTGATCGCGGCTCGATTTGGCGTTGATGATCGCCGCGCCGTCAGCGCTCTTCTGACGCACCCAGAAGCCGTTGGTGCCGCCCTGCTGTAGCGCGGAAAGATTTTCGCCTACGACTTCAGACTCAAGGCGTTTCGATCGCTCGTCGAGGGAGGCGGACACCGGATTGTAGACAGTTGTTGCGACAGTCCCGAACAGAAATGCCGCGATGACCGCCGGAGCGACGAATTGCCACGCAGAAATTCCGGCAGCGCGCGCCACCACAAGCTCCAGCCGCCGCGACAGCGTCAGATAGCATGACATCGCTCCAACCAGCACCGAGAACGGCATGATGCGCTCGGTGAGTTGCGGAACCCGAAACATCGATATCTTGGCAAGGGCCCACGGCGTAGCATTGGGCCAATCGGCACCACGCCGCATCAACTCGACATAATCGATCATCGCGGCGAGAAGGACGACGCCCACGAATGCGCCCACGACCGCCGAGAGGAAGCGCATTCCGAAGTAGCGGGAAATGGTGCCGATGATCATTTCCAGACCCTATCCCTGCGCCGCGCGCGAAATGCCTTCGGTGATCGCGGTCGCAATCTTCGAGACGAAGTTGGCATGCTCGATCGCCCGGCCTCGCGATATTTGCCAAATGCCTGCAGCCATCGTTCCGAAAATGGCGATGAACTGTACTGACAGGACAGCGGGGACGCGCACGCCGACGACGACGCTGACAAAACCGACCAGGCGCAGCGCCGCGACTGCGCCCATCATGCCCAGCATGGCAAGCGTCCGGCTTTGCCTCGTGGTTTGTGGCGGACCGAGAAATGCACACGCCAGAATGATGAAAACAATTGGATACAACGGCGCTGCCAGCCGGTCGCTCAGCTCCGACCGATATTGATCCGCCTGTGCGACATAAAGCGCGTCGTCCGGCCGCGGCCACAGCAGCTCCCAGAGGAATTTCTCGCGGACGGTATAGACGGAGTTTTGCGTGCCGTTGCTGAACTTCGAAAGGTCGAACGCGTAGCGGTCGAAGGTGATGATGCGTGGGTCGCGTTCCCCAGCCTCCACCTTCTGGATGCTGCCGCCCTCCATCACCAGAAACGAGCCTTGCTCGTTCTTAACGATCTCACCCTGCTCGGCGAGATAGGTAGAGTGTTCCTTTGGATCGCGGCCATCGTCGACAAAAATGCCGATCAGCAGGCCGTTGGGCCTGCGGTCGGCGATGTGGAATGTGAGATTGCCGCTAATCGTCGTGAAGCGGCCTGGCTGCACGATATTGGTCAGGATGTCGGCACGCACTTGCGATGCCCAGTCTCGCAGCGCGCGCAAACCAAGTGGTGAAACGTAAGCGGCGATGCCGGCCACCAGGATGGCGACGACGATAGCGCTGGTCATAAAAGGACCGAGTAACCGCCACGGTGAAAGTCCCGCGGCGTTCATGACAATGATTTCGGAGTCCGAGCCGAGCTTGTTGAGGACGTGAGCGGCCGCCATCACCAGCGCGATGGGCGCGAGCATCATGACGAGCAACGGGATGATCAGGCCAGTGATGCCAACGAACACGACGATCGTCTGCCGCTGACTTGTGATGAGATCGAAGTCGCGCATGGCCTGCGTGAACCAGATCACTACCGTCAGTGTGACGAGAGTGATCAGGAACGCGATCATCGTGCTGCGAAAGACGTACCAGTTCAGCGACGACATCTGATGCGTTTTCCCGCTGGAGGCAGACCGATGGCAGGGCGCCTTCACCAAGCCCGGCGCCGAATCCCTCACCGCAATTGCTTCTATGTTTTCACAAAGTGGCCCGGCAAAGGCAAACCCGCCGGGGTCGCGCCGCCCGTGGGCGCATTCCGGCATCTTACAGGCGCGCTTTGCATGATCGAAGTGTCCGGTCCATATGTCGGTGATAAGCGCCTGAATTAGCCGGGAAGGACCCAACCATGGCTGAAGCTCCGAAGCTTGGATTCGTACCTTTTGCGCAGTTGCGGGGTGTTCTTGTTGCGTTCTGTGGTGAGAATCTCAAATTCGGCCCGGCGACCCAGAAAGCACTGTCGCCACTCGGTGATCTGGTTCGGCGCGCCGCGGCAGCAGATCGCTTTACCGGCAAAAGCGGTTCTTCACTCGATATCGTCATGCCAGCGGGCCTCAATGCACCCCGGCTTATCGTGATCGGCGCCGGCAAGGATGCCGAGCTCAAACGCCGGGATATCGTGAAGCTCGGCGGCATCGCTGTGGGCAAGATTCCGGCAGTCGCCGGGGAAGCGACCGTCATTGCGGAATTCGGCTCCGGCGCCCTTAAAGGCGACCAGATCGCCGATCTCGTGCTTGGTGCGCGGCTGCGTGCCTATTCATTCGACCGCTACAAGACGAAGAAAAAGGACGACGACGAGAAACCGAAGAAGGCCGAGATACATTTTGCCTGTTCCAGTCCTGCCGGAGCAGAAAAGGCCTGGGCAGAGGCGGCTGCGGTCGCAGATGGCGTCATTATTGCCCGCGACCTCGTGAACGAACCCGCGAATGTTCTTTACCCGATCGAATTCGCCCGCCGCGCTACCGCGCTGTCAAAGCTCGGCGTCAACGTCGAGGTGCTCGACGTCGCGGCGATGAAGAAGCTCGGCATGAACGCGCTGCTTGGTGTCGGACAGGGCTCAGTGCATGACTTGCGTGTTGTCGTCATGCGCTGGAACGGCGGCAAGCGCGGCGCTGCACCAGTCGCCTTTATCGGCAAGGGCGTCTGCTTCGATAGCGGCGGTATCTCGATCAAACCGGCATCGGGCATGGAAGACATGAAGGGCGACATGGCGGGTGCTGCCTGCGTCGTCGGTCTTATGCACGCGCTTGCCGCGCGGAAGGCCAAGGTCAACGCAGTTGGCGCCATCGGTCTGGTCGAGAACATGCCTGACGGCAAGGCGCAGCGTCCGGGTGACATCGTCAAAACGATGTCGGGCCAGACGATCGAGATCATCAATACCGACGCCGAAGGCCGTCTCGTGCTGGCTGACGTGCTGCATTACGTCAACAACCGGTTCAAGCCCAAGTTCATGATCAATTTGGCCACACTGACCGGCGCGATCATTGTTGCGCTCGGTCAGGAATATGCCGGCATGTTTTCAAACGATGACAAGCTGGTCGATCGTTTGAACAGGGCTGGCGAGGAGACTGGTGAGCGGGTTTGGCGCATGCCGCTCGGACCTGAATACGACAAGATGATCGATTCCAAGTTCGCTGACATGAAAAATACCGGCGGCCGGTGGGGCGGAGCCATTACGGCTGCGCAGCTGCTGGCCCGCTTCGTCGACAAGACGCCGTGGGCCCATCTCGACATCGCCGGCACCGCGCTTGGCTCGCCGCAGTCCGACATTAACAAGAGCTGGAGTTCGGGCTGGGGCGTGCGTCTGCTCGATCGTCTGGTTGAGGATCACTATGAACGTTGACGCCTGACGGCGGCGCGGCATGACTGAAGTGCTATTCTACCATCTCAAGGGGCAGACGCTGGAGCAGGTGCTGCCGCCTCTGCTGCAGAAATCGCTCCAGCGCGGCTGGCGCGTTGTGGTGCAGGCCTCGTCGGACGAGCGCGTCGACGGTCTCGATGCGCACTTATGGACCTGGCGCGATGACAGTTTTCTGCCACACGGAACCTGGCGTGACAGCGAAGCCTCCGCGCACCCGATCCTGCTCACGGTGAATGACGCAAATCCGAATGGAGCTGGTGTCCGCTTTCTGGTCGAGGGAGCGGGAATGCCGGGCGATGCGGCCTCTTACCATCGCATAGTGATGATGTTTGACGGGGACGATCCTGAAGCCGTCGAAACCGCACGAATGCGCTGGGGCGAGGCTAAGGCGGCGGGTTTTGATGTGACTTATTGGCAGGCCGATGAAAAGGGCCGCTGGCAGCGCCAAGCATGACCTTTTCGCCTTAGGATGCGCTATAAGAACTGGCTTTATAATTCTGAATTAAAAGCGATTTTCCCGGTCTTAACAATAACCCTTCGGCATGCTCGCAAACTGGCCTGAGGAGTATCATATTCCTTTGCTCGCCCAAAGATTGGGGTGCTATAGTTGGTTCCATGAATAAGCGTTCAGTAAAAAAGGTCCGCGCCGCTAAAGCGAGCCGGACAGTCGCATCGCGTAAAGCGCCGGTTCGTAAAACTTCCGCTCGCAAAGCGTCCTCGCGCCAGCCGGTCAAGCAGCACGAGTCGTCGAGCCAGATCGACATAACGGGCCAGTTCAACCTCGTTTCGACGGTGACTGTCGAGCAGGTCGTCGCGCGCACGTCGGCGTTGCGTACGCATAGATATCGTGTCGGTCAGACCGTGTTCTACACGTCGAGCCCGGTCAGCCGGCCGGGTGCGAGCGGCAGCTACGAAGTAGTCAGGCTGCTGCCATCCGACGGCGAAGACTATCAGTATCGCATCAAGAATCCCGGCGAAGCGTTTGAACGCGTTGCCAAGGAAAGCCAGCTCGAACTCGAGCACTGACTGCGTACATCTCGTCCAAAGCACGTCACGATGAGGGCTAATTCGTGGGCTCTTGTCAGCGCAAATGCGCGTTCGGGGTGGCGAGTACGGCATCATGGCGTCATAGTCGCCAAGTGCGCGAACGCTGGTCGTGAGCTTGAATGGGGTGGGTGACTGTGGGCTTTGATCCCGAAGCCGGAAGTTCGGCGCTGCACTTGTGGATCGCAGCCGGATCGGCCGCGTCGCTGGTGGCCGTTTGCATTCTTACGGTCGTCCGCTCGCGGATAAAGGTGGCCAGCGCGATGGAGCGCACGAGTGTCATCGTCGCCGGCGCGATACTAGGTGCAGTCATGGCTTGGGCGTTTCTCGACCGATCCTTTGGCCACGATAACGATGCCGATCGCCGGGCGCTCGAACTGCGCGCGGAAGAGCTGACGGCGCATTCGCTGGCGCCGGGTTCGGCATTACCCTGCCTCGACGCGCTGGCTGGCGATGACGTTGAGGCGGCCTGTGAGAAATCGTTGTTCGCGTCTGCTGCCAACGTGGCGGTGGCGTCATCCTATGTGACGGCGCGGCTTGATCTGCTTTCCGACATCGTCGCGTACGTGAAACGCGGCGGCGGCAATATCGACACCACGCTGGTGCCACTGCGTCGCGCGGTCGAAGCCGATCGGTTCGGTTTCCTTGCGCACGCGCTTGCCATACGCGACGGCTGCACGAGCCAGCAATGCAAGGCGCTGTCGGTGCTCAACAACCCGAGCCACGTGCGCGCCAATCTGAGCACGGCAACGCTCGACCGCTATCTGGAGCATTACGTCGTGGTGTGGACCCAGCCGGCCGATAGCGCAGTGGCGGACGCCAGCGCTGTCGCACCCCCCGCTCCAGGGGCGGTGCCACCGCGAAAGATCGTCAACATTGATTTCCCGACCGCCGCGTCAATTCCGGCGGTGAGCATCATGAATCCGGAACCCGCCGGCAAACCCGCCGCTGCGCCCGCGCCGGCTGCCGCGGCTGCGTCGAGCCCGCCGCCCGCGGCCGATCCGCAAGCTTCGCAAAAACGCCCGCGTAAGCAGGCGGCCAATCCGGCGCCATCCGCAGCACCGGCAACGACCGATGTAACGGTCGAACCGGTCTGGACCCCCGCGCCTTTGGCGCCACCGGCCGGCGCAGCACCGGCAGCGCCTGCGGCCAATGTCGCATCCGGTCCCAGCGGGCCTATGCAACTGATGCCGTCATCGCCGCCCCAGTGATCCCGGTCGGCTGACGGCGCGGCGCGGGGCAGCTAACATCCAGTCCATGTTTCGCTCCGTTCTCATCGCCAATCGTGGCGAGGTCGCCTGCCGCATTGCCCGAACCGCGAAAAAACTCGGGATGCGCACAATTGCCGTCTATTCAGCGGCGGATGCGGGTGCACTTCACGTACGGACTTGCGATGAGGCCTATGCCATCGGTCCGGCGTTCCCACGGGAAAGCTATCTGTCGATCGAACGGATCATCGAAGCCGCGAAAAAAACCGGCGCGGAATGCATTCATCCCGGTTACGGCTTCCTGTCGGAAAATGCCGACTTCGTTGAGGCCTGTGATCATGCCGGGATCTTTTTTGTCGGGCCGCCAGCCACGGCGATCCGCGCCATGGGGCTTAAGGATCATGCCAAGGCAGTGATGGAGAAAGCCGGCGTGCCGGTGGTGCCCGGCTATTACGGCGAGCGGCAGGACGCGAAATTTCTCAAAGAGAAGGCCTATGAGGTTGGCTACCCGGTGCTGATCAAACCGGCTGCGGGCGGCGGCGGTCGTGGACTGCGCAGGGTCGAGAAGCACGCGGAGTTCGAGGCAGCGCTCGAAAGTGCCATTCGTGAGGCGCAGTCCGCGTTTGGCTCCAGCCGTGTATTGATCGAAAAATACGTCGCGGGACCGCGCCACATAGAGATTCAGGTCTTTGCCGACAAGCACGGCAACGTCATTCATCTCGGCGAGCGCGACTGTTCGCTGCAACGGCGACATCAGAAGGTGATCGAAGAGGCGCCAGCGCCCGGCATGACGGTAGAGCTGCGCGCCAAGATGGGTGCGGCTGCTGTCGAAGCGGCAAAGTCGGTCGGCTACGCGGGTGCCGGTACGGTCGAGTTCATTGCCGATGGCACCCAAGGCCTTCGCGACGACGCATTCTGGTTCATCGAAATGAATACGCGGCTGCAGGTCGAACATCCGGTCACTGAGGAATTGACCGGGCTTGATCTTGTGGAGTGGCAGTTCCGTGTCGCAAGCGGCGAGAAATTGCCGCTGACACAGGCGCAGATCCGGATCGCAGGTCACGCGATCGAAGCCCGCCTCTACGCCGAGGATCCGGAAAGCGGTTTTTTGCCTTCAACCGGCCGGATCGTGGCGCTTGAATTGCCTGGCGATATCCGCGTTGACCGCGGCGTCGAAGCGGGGGAGAGGTGACACCGTACTACGATGCAATGATCGCCAAGCTCATTGTTCACGAACCGACACGTGAGGCGGCGCTGGAGCGACTGTCGAGCGCGCTCGATCGCACCTTGCTGGCAGGTCCACGCAACAATATCGCTTTCCTGAGCGCACTATGCCGGGCCGAAGAGTTCGGCAAGAGCAGGATCGATACCGGCTTCATTGATCGCAATCTGGCGTTGCTGGGCGCGGTGCCACACGCTCCGGATCGAGCAGCGGCGGCGCTTGGCGTGGCGCATTTGTTATCCGATCCTAAAAGCGCCGCGGCCGATAGCGAAGATAACTCCGAGGTTGGTTCGCCGTGGGCCGCCGATGACGGCTTCCAGTTTGGCGGCAAGCGGGCGCTCGCCGTGCCCGTGGTCATCGATGGCGAGAACGCTATGGCGACCGTCACTTACGGTAGTGATGGTATGCGCGTTTCGATCGAGAACATTATTGCCGCACCTGACGCGCGGGTGTTCCAGCTTGGCGACGAGGCTTATGTGATCCGCCGCGGCCGGCAGACGCGCGTACGCATCAAGGCCCCTTCAAGCGCATCAGCCCGGTCAGGCGGCGGCGACGGTCTGATCAATGCGCCGATGCATGGCCGGGTGCTTGAGGTGCTGGTCGGCGTCGGCGATCAGGTAACGAGCGGCCAACGTGTTGCCGTGATTGAAGCTATGAAGATGGAACATACGCTTCGCGCGCCTTTTGCCGGCGCGGTGACCCGGATTTCCACCGAGGCCGGTGCGCAAGTTGTGGAGGGCGCCGAGATCATGGTGATCGAGGCGGCGAAGGCAGGCTAATCTCGCTCTATGGCATTAAATCTCATCAAGCTGTGCGTCGGCGCGGACTCTGTTCGCGACCTCGAGGACTGGATCAAGGAAAAGCTTCGGGACAAGCGCAAGCGCCGTGAAAAACCCGAGCACATCCATCGCACCCGCATGGTGCCCAAGCGCGCTGACGAGTTGAAAGACGGCGGCTCACTCTACTGGGTGATCCGCGGAGAAATCATGTGCCGTCAGTGTATCCGGGATATTCGGCCGTTCCGCGACAAGGACGGCGTCGGTCGCTGCGGCGTGGTGCTCGAACCTAAAGTCGTCCTGGTTGAGCCGCGCCCGTTTCGTGCATTCCAGGGCTGGCGCTACCTCAACGCGAAAGATGCCCCGCGCGACCTCGACAAGGCGGCGCCGGGCGCTGCCGCCATGCCCGAAAAGATGCGGCGTGAGTTGCGCGAACTCGGCCTGATGTAGCCGCGCGCCACATGGCGTCGCTCAAATCGATAACGTAGAGTCCGCCGTCTCGGAATGAAAAGGCGTCGCGGAGCATTCGATGATCATTGGCAGTGAGCAGGACGTTACCAAGGCCGTACTGGCCGAATACGCTCGGACGAAAAATCCGCGTTTGCGGGAAATCATTTCGGCTCTGGCTCGCCACCTGCACGCCTTCGCCCGTGAGGCGAAACTGACCGAGGAGGAATTCCAGGCTGCCTGCGGTTATGTCGTTGCAATCGGCAAGCACTCCAACGAGACCCATAATGAAGCGGTGTTGATGTCTGGTTCGCTCGGGCTGTCGTCGCTGGTTTGCCTTCTCAACAACGGCAACCGGGGCCAAACCGAAACTGACGCCAATCTGCTCGGACCTTTTTGGCGCATGGATTCGCCGCCTACACGGAACGGCGCTTCCGTTGTGCGTTCACCGACGCCGGGGCCGGTATTGTTCGTCGATGCATGGTTCAAGGACACCGAGGGTAAGCCAATCGAAGGTGCCGAGGTTGATACTTGGCAGTCGTCGCCCGAGGGTTTTTACGAAAATCAGGATCCCGTTCAGGCCGACATGAATTTGCGCGGCAAGTTTACTACCGACAAGAACGGGCACATCAGTTTCCGCAGTGTGAAGCCCGCCGGCTACCCAATCCCGGTCGATGGCCCGGTCGGTGCGCTGTTGCGCGCTGCGGGACGCCATAACATGCGGCCGGCGCATCTGCACTTCCTGGCCTACAAGACCGGGTTCAAGACACTGATCTCGCAGGTCTACGATCCCGAGGACAAAAACCTCGAGACCGACGCGCAGTTCGGCGTGACACGCCATCTCATCGGGAACTTTGTGCGGCATGACAGGGCGCGTGCAGAGACGCCCGACGTGACGCCGCCGTGGTATTCGATCGAGCACACTTTCATCATGGAAGCCGGCACCGCCCGCTTGCCGCGGCCGCCGATCACGGGGAAGGCGCAAGGGGAGCGGCCGCAAATTCCGCATCTCGAGCGGGCCTGACACGATACGGATTGGAGCTGGGAGGAAAATTATGCGTCGCAGAACAGTGCTAAAGGGTATCGCCGCTACCGCCTTGGGCGGGGTCATAGCACGCCCCGCGATCGCACAGCAGCCGGTGTTGAAGATCGGCATGAGCATGCCGATGACGGGTGCCGGCTTCAATGCTGTCGGCCGGCAACTCAAAGCGTCGATCGCGCTGTTCATGCAACAGAACGGCGACACCGTCGCCGGCCGCAAGATAGAGCTGAACATGCGTGACGACGGCGGTGTCGCCGACAACGCGCATCGCATCATCCAGGAGATGATCGTCAACGACAAAGTCGATATCTGCGGCATCGGTATTACACCGACCGCATTGTCAATCGCGCCGATCGTGACCGAGGCCAAGAAGGTCACGCTGGTCATGAGCTCCGGCGCTTCAATTACGACGGCAAAATCGCCTTACTTTGTCCGCGCCGGATTCATCTTGAGCCCGCAATCCTGGGTCATGGGCGAATGGTCGTTTAAGAACGGCAGCAAGCGTGTTGTCACATTGGTCAATGATTGGGCGCCCGGCATCGAGGCGGAAGTCGCTTTCGCGACCCGTTTCAAACAGGTCGGCGGCGAAATCATCGAGTCGATCCGCCTGCCGCTTGCCAACCCGGACTTCGCGCCGTTCCTGCAGCGCATCGCCGATCTCAAGCCGGACACAGCGTTCATTTATTTCCCGGGGACACAGGCGCCGATCTTCGCCAAGCAGTTTGCCGAGCGTGGACTTGCCAAGTCCGGCATCAAGATCATCGGGCCGGGCGACCTCACCACGGACGACAACCTCAACGACATGGGCGACCAGATGCTCGGCATGGTCACGGCCGGCGGCTATTCAGCAGCGCACAAATCGGAGCTCAACAAGACCTACGTGGCGGCCATCCTGAAGAACGGCTTCCGACCGGATTTCGTTTCGCTCGGCGGCTACGACGGCATGCATCTCATTTACGAAGCTCTGAAGAAGACCGGCGGCAATGCCGACGGGGATACGCTCATCGCTGCGATGAAGGGTATGGCATGGGAAAGCCCGCGGGGCCCGATGTCGATCGATCCGGATACGCGCGATCTCGTCGCCAATATCTACATCCGCAAAGTGGAGAAGATCGACGGACAGCTCTGGAGTACGGAGTTTGAAACTTATCCGGCGGTCAAGGATCCGATGAAGGTGGCGGCGAAGTAGCGCCGAAGCTCTAAACCGCAAGATTGTCGATCAACCGCGTCGTTCCGATCCGCGCTGCGACGAGCAGGCGGATCGGTTCCTTTTTGGCGGGAACAAGTGGCGAGAGCGTATCGGCGTTACGTGCTTCGAGGTAATCGAGCGCAAATCCGGCCGTGGTAATCGCCTTGCTTGCGTTATCGAGCACGTCAGCGATCGGTTTGCCGCCGCGGATGCCAGCCGCGCATTCCTTCAGCGTCCGGTGCAGTGTTGGCGCAGTCTGCCGTTCAGCCGCCGACAGGTAGCGGTTGCGCGAAGACATTGCGAGGCCGTCCATCTCGCGCACGGTCGGCACGCCAACGATCCTCGTCTTGAGGCCAAGATCGCGCACCATTTGGGTCACGACTTTGAGCTGTTGGTAGTCCTTTTCGCCGAACATTGCGAAGTCAGGCTCGCACTGGATCAAGAGCTTGGCGACTACTGTTGCCACGCCGGCAAAGAAGTGCGGCCGAAAGCGGTCTTCCAGCCCCGCCTTGGCAGGACCTTCGGGCTCGATCCGCAGGGCAAAACCGTCAGGGTACATAGTCTCGACGTCAGGAGACCAAACGAGATCGGCGTCGGCCTGCCTGAGCGCAGCCAAATCCGTTGTGAAGGCCCGCGGATAGGTTTTGAGGTCTTCGCTTGGCGCGAACTGGGCCGGATTAACGAATATCGAAACGATGACGCGATCGCCGCGACGTCGTGCGGTTTGCACCAAAGCCAGATGGCCTGCGTGCAATGCGCCCATGGTCGGCACCAGCGCGACTATCTTATGCCGCGTGCGATATTCAGCGACTACGCGTTTAAGCGCCGGTAAGGCGCGTACGACGCGCGGGCGAGGTTTCGGGCGACTGACTTTCCTGACCATCGTGTTGCGTAGCGTTGCTGCGCGAGCACACCGCGCATGTTCTTCGTCGTATTGCGTGGTTAATGGTTAACTTAGCGAAGGTAATGCTGTATCTTGACCGTGAGCGTTGCAAGCCGGAGATAAGTACGAGTACCTCTGGGGTGGCGTTATCATGTTAATGCAGGTGGACATCGGCAAGCCATCGTCGGCGCATGTCATCGTCCTCGGTAACGAAAAAGGCGGATCCGGAAAGTCGACTACCGCAATGCACGTCGCTGTTGCTTTGCTTCAGGCAGGCCAGCGCGTAGCCACAATCGATCTCGACTCGCGGCAAAAAAGCCTCACGCA
The DNA here is from genome assembly GCA_963739945.1 of uncultured Alphaproteobacteria bacterium. Taxonomy (GTDB): domain Bacteria; phylum Pseudomonadota; class Alphaproteobacteria; order Rhizobiales; family Xanthobacteraceae; genus BOG-931. Next base: position 46,288 of record CAVUCN010000021.1, read on the forward strand.
CTATATCGAGAACCGGCGCAGTTGGGCCGAGCGCACCCGTATCAAGCTCGACATTCCGAAGCATTTCTGCGTTGCACGCGGCTTTGGGCTGCGCCTGGACGAAATTGAGGCCCAGGAATTTGCCGCATTTGCCGAGGCGGTGAGTACGGTCGAGAATACCCACGACTTTGTCGTGATCGACACGCCGGGTTCGGACTCCTACATGATGCGGCTGGCGCATTCGATGGCGGATACGCTGATCACTCCGCTCAACGACAGTTTCGTCGATTTTGACGTGCTTGGCCTCGTGGACCCGACCAACTTCGCGACTGTCGGGGTCAGTCATTACGCTGAAATGGTGCGCGAGGCGCGCCGTCAGCGTCGTCTGGTGGACGACGGCATGACTGACTGGATCATCGTTCGCAACCGGCTTTCCACACTGGGATCGCGTAACAAGCGGCTGGTCGGTGAGGGCGTGGTGCAACTCGCCAAACAGCTCGGCTTCCGTACCGCCGACGGATTTGCCGAGCGGGTCGTCTATCGCGAATTCTTTCCGCGCGGACTGACTGCCCTCGACGACATCAACGAAGATACTCTCGGTATACGGCCGACCTTGTCGCACGTGACTGCCCGCGACGAGGTGAAGTCCCTGATCGACAACTTGAAGCTGCCAATTGACGAACGCGGCAAACGGCGGGTCGCTGCGCGTGCCGAATGGGCCGCTGCCTCGGCCAAGCCGTTTGAAACCCACGACCTTTTCGCTGATTGAGCCGCCGTACTGGTTACAGTGCCGGCCATTGCGGCCGATCCTCGACGGGGCCACCTTATGGTTTGGTCATCAAGCCAGTGGTCCAACCGATGAGCAAAGAGCGGTCCGATAGCCCGGTGCCAACCGGCCAGCAGCCGCGCCGGGCGGGCGATGCGGGCGATAGCCGGGCGCCTGCGGCCACTTCCCGCGCCGAGATCGATACTTTTCTCAATCGCGTGAAGTCGCTCGGGCCGACCTTTTCCACCGGCGAACGCGGCCGCCTGGTATTTGCGCTCGATGCAACGATGAGTCGTCAGCCAACATGGGACACCGCGTGCCGGCTGCAAGCCGAGATGTTCCGCGAAGCCGCGGCGGCGGGTGGGCTCGACATTCAACTTGTCTACTATCGCGGCCTTGCCGAATGTAAGGCGTCACCGTGGATCGCGGAGCCCGACCGGCTTGGCACGTTGATGTCCCGGATCGATTGCCGCGGCGGACACACCCAGATCGCGAAAGTCCTCGCCCATGTCCGCCGGGAGAATGACGGCGCCAAAGTCGGTGCGCTGGTTTTTGTCGGCGACGCCATGGAGGAATCGCTCGACGATCTCTGCGCGGGTGCGGGTGAGCTCGGCCTGCGCAGCGTTCCCGCCTTTATGTTCCAGGAGGGATATGATCCGGTCTGTGAACAGGCGTTCCGCGAGATCGCGCGGCTCACGCACGGCGCCTATTGCCGGTTCGCACCGGGCTCCGCTCACGAGCTTGCGGAATTGTTGCGTGCGGCCGCGGCCTATGCCGCCGGCGGCATGAAAGCGCTGACGGCGTTGAAGCAGCAGAACAACGCCGGCGCCGTCCGGCTCCTGGAACAGCTTGGCTAGCCATGCCGGAGATTGTCCTCGGCATTCTGGTCCTCATTCTTGGGCTTTGGGCGGTAAACGCCCTTTCCAAGGTCGACCCCAAGAAAGCCGCACGCCTGGTGCGCGCACTCGGTGGCGCGGCCGCGCTGCTCTTCGCCGCATTCCTGTTCTTGCGCGGCGAAATCGGCGTTGCCATTCCGGTCGGCGCTTTCGGACTGGGATTGCTGGGCTGGATTTCGTTCTGGCCGGCGGGCTTCGCCAGCCGCACGCAGAAAAGCTCCGGACAAGCATCGCGGGTTCGCACCGCTTATCTTGAGATGGAACTCGATCACGATAGCGGCGCGATGCGCGGCCGCGTGCTTGCGGGACGTCGCGCCGGTGCCGCGCTTGATGCGCTGGATTTGCCAGCGCTGCTCGATTTGCTCGGGGAGATCGACGGCGACAGCCGCGACTTACTTGCAGCGTATCTTGACCGCAGGGAGCCCGGCTGGCGTGAGCACGCGCAGCATGATGCGGCAGCGGGCGGTGGAGCGCGCGCGGCGTCCGGCGGCAAAATGACTGAAGAGGAGGCCTATCAGATCCTTGGCCTGAAGCCGGGAGCGACCGCTGACGACATCAGCCGTTCCCATCGTTCCCTGATGAAGAAACTGCATCCCGACCAAGGGGGGTCGACGTATCTTGCGGCTCGCGTCAATGAGGCTAAGGACGTTCTGCTTAGACGCCATCGTTGAGGTACTCCTGACAAATCCCCAATCGACCGGCTTCCAGGACTCTAGTTGACGCGTACAGACGCCTCGTTTGCCGAGGTCGTTTAGTTCTTGACTGTCATACACTCGAAATCGTTGCGCTTAAGTTGCTTGCAGATCGCTTCCGCCGTGGCTTTGTCGAATCCGGCGAACCGGGCGCGATAAAGCGATTTGTCACCCTTCTGGACCCGTTCGGTGAATGGATCGGCCGAGGCCAGCATATCGCGGGCTTTGATCTGCGCCGCGCTCAGGTGCTGTTTCGCCTCGTCTTCACCATCAAAGGCGCCAATCTGGATCAGCCAGCCGCCGCGGGCGCGAATCCGGGCCGGCTCGGTGCTGGGAATTTCGGACTTCGCTGCAACGGGTTTAGCCGATACTGAATTTGCCGGTTCGACGCGGGCGAGTTCGACCTGCGCCGGTTGAGTCTGAATAGTCTCGGTATTGGCGTAAGGGGCTTCAGCCGTTTCAGATCCGCTCGAAGCAACGGTTGGCGTGGCTCGGCCGAAGCGACCACAGCCGGCGCTGGTTGTGGTGCCGGCGCTGAGGGTTGCGGCAGCACGGCGAGCCGATCGGCGCGCTGTGGCTGGGGAAGGGCTACAGGTTGCTGCGGCGCAGGCGCGGGGACTGGAACCAGAGCGGGCATCGGCGCAAGTTGCGCGGTCTGCGCTGGCGCAATCCGGTACGACACAGTCTTCACCGCAACCGGCTGGATCGGATCGTTTGAACTGGCGGAAGCGCGAGCAGGGGCTGCCGATGCTGCGGGAGAGCAGGGGCTACTTCGGCTCGCGCGATCATCGGCGCCTTTGCCGGCGCGGGCGCCGCGGGTTGCGGCGGTACGGCTTGCTCGGCGACAACCGGCGCGGTTCGATGCAGAGACGCTTCCTTGATGTGATCGTTGATCAGTTCGCGCATATGCGCATCGCGCTGCGAATGATGAACGGCCGCCGAGCACGACAGCGACGATGTAGCGGCCGTCGCGATGAACCGAAGTGACGAGATTGAACCCCGACGCACGGGTGAAACCGGTCTTGATGCCGTCAACGCCCTCGACCGATCCAAGAAGATGGTCGTGAGTGCGGATGGCTTCGCCGTGATACACGAACGACGGAATGGAAAAGTACCTGTAGTAGCGCGGGAAGCGGTCCTGAATGGCGCGGCCGAGCAGGGCCTGATCGCGCGCAGTGGTGATCTGGTCGTCGTCCGGCAGTCCCGACGCGTTGACGTAAGTGGTGCGGCTCATGCCGAGCGCGTGAGCCTTCTGTGTCATCAGCTTGGCGAAGTCTTCTTCGCTGCCACCGAGATTTTCTGCGATGACAACCGCGGCGTCGTTCGCCGACCGCGTCACGACGCCTTTGATGGCGTCTTCGACCTGGATGGTCGAGCCTGGTTTGAGATCGAGCTTGGTCGGGTCCTGGTCGGCTGCGTGCTGAGAGACCTTCAACGGCGTATCGAGCTTGAGCTTGCCGGCATCAAGCCGCTCGAACAGCAAATAGAGCGTCATGATTTTGGTTAGCGACGCCGGGTGGCGCGCTGCGTCCTGGTTCGACGCTTGCAGCACCTGGCCGGTATTGCCATCGACCACGATCGAGGCGGATGGCGGCGAATATTCTTCCTCAGAACGGGCGTGATGAACGTGGCCGCTGGTATGGTGCACGTAGTGCACGCGAGCGCGCCGGTGATGGCGTGCATCGGCAACATTGCTGGTGATGACGAGGACCGCGGCGACGGCGGCCAAGCCTGTTACGCCATAGCGAAGCCTCAAGCGGGCTTCGGAACGCACTCTTACCATTACGCACCCCGTCCCTGACGCGCGCTGGGGCCTCTATAAGGAAGCCCACCCCTGTTCGCTCCTGCGGAAGACACAGCTTCCCGCTAAAGGACCGGTCGTTACGCAAACGACACGGTCAAGCACGCTAGGCGAACGCTGTTTCTAAAGCGTTAAGTCCAAGATCGCGCTGCTTTTAGGTTCCGACACTCGCTAGCGATCGCCCCGATATTCCCGTCCCGCACCTGCCCGCATTGCGATTTTTGTGGCGATTTTTGTGCAGTGCAGTATAATGAGCGTCGCAGCCCCGAAGGCCATTTCGAGGCAACGGGTCTAGGAAATAAACCCCATTAAGCCGCGCTCAGCCAAAAAGGATTAGTCGCCATGACGCCCGACGAGATGCAGAAGTTCGGCAAGGACCAGATGGAATCCGCGATGAACAACTTCGGCGCCTGGAACAAAGGCGCGCAGGCCATCGCCGTAGAGGTGGCCGATTATTCGAAGAAGTCGCTCGAGGGCATGGCCGCCACGTGGGAAAAGCTCGTGAGCACGAAAAGCCTCGAAACGGCTATGCAAGTGCACAGCGACTATCTGAAGTCCTCCTATGAGGATTTCGCAGCCGAGGCGACCAAGCTCGGTGAGATGTATGTCGATCTGGTCAAGGACGCTTACAAGCCCTTCGAGAGCGCACTCGCAAAAGCATCCGCAGTGAAGTGAAGCCTGGGCAACAGCCACAGGCGATATCATTCCCCGAATTGCTTGCGCGCACCGTGCCGTGCGCGCTTGATCCATGCCTATCTACTAGCAGTGCATGCAGGGACGTTGCCTGGCAAAATTGGGCACTTCCGCGCATTGCAGCACCACCTATCCGCTGATCTGGAAGGTGCGCGCGCTCGCCTCTATGATAGCTTGAGTGACGATGTACGGGGCGGCAGGAGGGCCAAGTCTTCCAAAAGGGCCAAGCCTTCCAAAACCTCCGCGCATCACTACGTAAGATCCCGGAAGCCAACGAACCAATGCCCACGATCGACGTTTATCCCCGCACGCCTCTCGTCCGCATGGCGGACGACGACCGCAAGCGCAAGGGCGAACAGGGTGGGCCAGGAACGGCGGTTATCACCAAGACAAAGCCGCAAACCAAGCGGCCCAACCTCTATAGGGTCTTACTGCTCAATGACGACTACACGCCGATGGAATTCGTAGTCCATGTGCTCGAGCGTTTCTTCAATAAGGACGCCGAGGCGGCACATCGCATCATGATGCATGTGCACCAGCACGGGATCGGCGAATGCGGGGTTTTTACCTACGAAGTTGCCGAAACCAAGGTAACGCAGGTTATGGACTTTGCCCGCAAACATCAGCATCCTTTGCAGTGCATCATGGAGAAGAAGTGATTCCTGGGGGAAGCGTCCAATACAAGTGAAGAGAAATTGAAATGCCCACGTTCTCGCGCAGTCTAGAACAGTCGTTGCACCGGGCTCTCGCGCTCGCCAATGAGCGCCACCATGAATACGCGACGCTGGAGCATCTGCTCCTGGCGCTGATCGAGGATCAGGACGCTGCCGCGGTGATGCGGGCCTGCAATGTCGATCTCGAAAAGTTGCGCCGCAGTCTCGTGGCCTATCTCGAGTCCGAACTGGACAATCTGGTCACCGACGGCGCCGAGGACTCAAAGCCGACGGCCGGCTTCCAGCGCGTCATCCAGCGCGCGGTGATCCACGTTCAGTCGTCAGGCCGCGAAGAGGTGACCGGCGCCAATGTGCTGGTTGCGATCTTTGCCGAGCGCGAAAGCCACGCCGCGTATTTCCTGCAAGAGCAGGACATGACGCGCTACGACGCGGTCAATTACATCAGCCACGGCATCGCCAAGCGGCCCGGCATGTCGGAAGCGCGCCCGGTGCGCGGCTCCGATGAAGAGAACGACAGCAAGTCGGGCGATGAGCAGAAGAAGAAGGGCGACGCGCTTGATGCCTATTGCGTCAACCTCAACAAGAAGGCGCGCGACGGCAAGATCGATCCGCTGATCGGCCGCGATTCCGAGATCAGCCGCACTATTCAGGTGCTGTGCCGCCGCTCCAAGAACAATCCGTTGTTCGTCGGCGATGCCGGCGTCGGCAAGACGGCGATCGCGGAAGGCCTGGCGCGGCGCATCGTGCATGGCGAAGTGCCGGATGTGCTGCGCAACGCAACGGTGTTCGCACTCGACATGGGTACGCTGCTCGCCGGTACCCGTTACCGCGGCGATTTCGAGGAGCGGCTCAAGCAGGTCATCAAGGAGCTTGAGGCCTATCCCGGCGCGATCCTGTTCATCGACGAGATCCACACCGTGATCGGCGCCGGCGCCACGTCCGGCGGCGCCATGGACGCGTCGAACCTGCTCAAACCCGCGCTGTCGTCCGGCACGGTGCGCTGCATCGGCTCGACCACCTACAAGGAATACCGCCAGTATTTCGAGAAAGACCGCGCGCTGGTGCGCCGGTTTCAGAAGATCGACGTCAACGAGCCGACGGTCCCGGACGCGATCGAAATCCTCAAGGGCCTCAAGCCCTATTTCGAGGAGTATCATAAGCTCCGCTACACCAACGACGCGATCAAGGCGGCGGTCGAACTGTCGGCGCGCTATATCCACGACCGCAAGCTGCCCGACAAGGCGATCGACGTGATCGACGAGTCCGGCGCGGCGCAGATGCTGCTGCCGGAAAGCCGGCGCAAGCGCACCATCGGCATCAAGGAGATCGAGACCACGATCGCCACCATGGCGCGGATACCGCCGAAGGCGGTGTCCAAGGACGATGCCGAGGTCCTGCGGAACTTGCAGGAAACCCTCAAGCGCGTGGTCTACGGCCAGGACAAGGCGATCGACGCATTGTCGGCTTCAATCAAGCTGGCGCGCGCCGGCCTGCGCGAACCGGAAAAGCCGATCGGCTGCTACCTGTTCTCCGGCCCGACCGGCGTCGGCAAGACCGAAGTTGCCCGGCAGCTTGCTGCCACGCTTGGCGTCGAGATTATCCGTTTCGACATGTCGGAATACATGGAGCGTCATACCATTTCACGGTTGATCGGCGCGCCTCCCGGCTATGTCGGCTTCGATCAGGGCGGTCTGCTCACTGACGGTGTCGACCAGCATCCGCACTGCGTGCTGCTGCTCGACGAAATCGAGAAGGCGCACCCCGATCTCTACAACGTGCTCCTGCAAATCATGGATCACGGCAAGCTGACCGACCACAACGGCAAGCAGGTCGATTTCCGTAACGTTATCCTGATCATGACCACCAATGCCGGTGCTTCGGACATGGCGCGCGCGGCGTTCGGCTTCACGCGGCAGAAGCGTGAGGGTGATGACATGGAAGCGATCAACCGGCTGTTTGCGCCGGAATTCCGCAACCGGCTCGATGCGATCATTACTTTCGCGCATCTCTCGCCCGAGATCATCGCGCAGGTGGTCGAGAAGTTCGTGCTGCAACTCGAAGCCCAGCTCGCGGATCGCAACGTCACGATCGAGCTGACCGACGAGGCGGCGCGATGGCTTATCGCCAATGGCTACGATGAACTAATGGGCGCCCGGCCGATGGCCCGGGTAATCCAGGAGTACATCAAGAAGCCGCTGGCCGACGACGTGTTGTTCGGGCGCCTGAAGTCCGGCGGCCATGTCCGCGTCAGCGTGGTCACCGACGAAGCCGGCAACAGCAAGCTCGGCTTCGACTACCCGGACGGTCCGGTCACGCCACGTGCGGAGAAACTGCCGGAGCCGCGCCGCGCCAAGAAACGGCGTGCATCGCCACGGCGGAAGCCGTCAGGCGGGGCGGGCAATGACAAGCCGCCGCGCGGCGGGCCGACGCCGAAGGTGCCGCTGGTGAAGGCGTGACGCGCTCACAAGCTGGGATCGGATTGTTCGGCCATTGCCGAAGCATTGGCGGCTGACCGCGTCGCTGCCGCGCACTACATTGGCCGGTAAGAGCTTTACCACCGGGGCCGGCCAATGACGGCTGACGTTCGCATTGCTGAAATCGCTGCGCTGGTCGGCGACCCCGCGCGCGCCAATATCCTTGCCGCACTGATGGGCGGCCGCGCGCTCACCGCGACTGAACTCTCGCACGCTGCCGGCGTGTCGCCGCAGACTACCAGCGGCCATCTCGGCAAGCTCAATGACGGGCGGCTGATCGCTTGCGTAAAGCAGGGGCGGCATCGCTACTACCGTATCGCGACCTATAAGGTCGCCGAAATGCTCGAAGGCATCATGGCGGTGGTTGCCGACGCACCGCCCCGGCACCGTCCGCCGTCGAAGATCGACGACGCAATGCGTATCGCACGCACCTGCTACGACCATTTTGCCGGCAAGCTCGGCGTCGGCCTCACCGATGCGCTGACCGCGCACGGCCACGTTGCGCTGACCGACCAAGGTGGTGAGGTCACCGAAAGCGGCCTGACGTTTTTTGAAAATTTTGGTGTCGATCTTGCCGAAGCACGCAGCCGCAAGCGGATCTTCTGCCGTCCGTGCCTCGACTGGACCGAGCGGCGGCCGCACCTCGGCGGCAGCGTCGGCGCCGTGCTGGCGCAGCGCTGTTTCGATCTCGGCTGGCTGGAGCACATGCGCGACAGCCGCGCGCTGACCATCACCAGAATCGGTCGGCGTGGCTTGAACGAGATTTTCGGGCTTTCGCTGTAGCGTGCGCTCAGGCGGTTTTGGCGCGCAACGACAGTATCCGCCCGAACCAGAGTGAAAGCATCGGCAACAGGACTGCGCTGATCAGGAACAGCAGCACCGCACCGAAGCGGTCGATCAGCAGCGATCCGATCGCGACGCCCGCTGTCTGTCCGATGAAAATTGCCGATGAAAAAATCGCGACAGCAGTGCCGCGCGCCTGCGGCGTCATTTGCGTCGCATTGGTCTGCAACGTGTTGTGCAGCATGTAAAAGCCAAGACCGATGGCGCCCGTACCGAGGGGCGCAAACCACCACGCTGGCGCGAGGCAAAGCACGACATATCCAAGCGCGATGACAAAGCCGCCGGCGATCGCAAGCCGGACCTGGCCGAGCCGCAAGACAAAAAACTTCACCAGGCCCGCATAGATCAGGCCACCGATGCCGAAGCAGCCAACGCTCAGGCCGATCAAGGTGAAGCTCAGGCCGAAACGCAGACGCAGGAAAGCGCCGATATAGGCGAAGGCGCCCCACACCAGAACATTTTCGATGAAGGCGACCAGGATAATGATGCGGGCAAATGTGCCGCTCAGCACGGCAGCGTAGTCGGCGACGAAGCCGCGCGAGGTTTCGTTGGGGTGGCCGGGCTTCCGCGTGGCCGGATTGGTGATGAGTTCGAACACGAGTCCTGCGGTCGCCAGCGCGAATACGCCGGCGAGCACGAAGAACACGTTGCGCCAGCCCAGCAGGTCGCCAAGCACGCCGCCGGCCGCCTGGCCGCTGAGCTGACCGAGGATTTGTCCGGTGAGATAGCGGCCCAGAATCGGTTGCCGCCGTTCATAGGGCGTGACGTCGCCGACATACGCCATCGAGATCGGGATGATCCAGCCGCCGGCGAGGCCAGTCGCGAACCGTGCCAGCATGAGCTGATGCAGCGACGTCGCCAACCCGCACAGCGTCACCATCACGATGGCAATCGCGCACATCATGGCGACGGTGCGGTATTTGCCGAGCTTGTCGCCGACCGGGCCGATGACAAGCTGGACGGAGCCGTGGGCGACCGCATAAGCGGTGACAACGACCGCGGCAGAACCGACCGTGGTATGAAAATCGCCGGCGATCTGCGGCAGCAGCGAATCGGTCACCCGGACCTGGGCCTGCGAAGCGAAGCCTGCCACGGCCAGCAGCAAGATCGAGCGGATCGGCGTCTTGTAGGAAGCGGCCGCAACGGTTTGTGCTGGCGATGACACGTCGATGTTCGCCCTGAATTGAAGCGGTTGCGGGGAGGCCAGCGTTGACACTCAACGCGGCGCGGGGTTTCTAGCGCGCTGAACGGAAAAGCGGAATGATCGACAAGACATATCAGCCCGGCGAGGTCGAAGGCCGTATTTACGCCGCCTGGGAGGCGGCTGGCGCGTTCCGCGCCGGCCGGCCGGAGCGCGCCAAGGCCGCTCCCTATTGCATCGTCATCCCGCCGCCCAACGTCACCGGCTCGCTGCATATGGGCCACGCGCTCAACAATACGTTGCAGGACATCCTGTGCCGTTTCGAACGTATGCGCGGCAAGGACGTGCTGTGGCAGCCCGGCACCGATCACGCCGGCATTGCGACGCAGGCCGTGGTCGAGCGCCAGCTCATGGAGCGGCAGCAGCCCGGCAGCCGCGAAATGGGCCGTGAGGCCTTCATCAAGCGGGTGTGGGAATGGAAGGCAGAATCCGGCGGCACCATCATCGGTCAGTTAAAGCGGCTCGGCGCGTCGTGCGACTGGTCGCGCGAGCGCTTCACGATGGGAGAGCGCGGCGACCCTAATGATCAAATGGTCCGCGCTGTCTGAAGGCTTTCGTGGAACTATACAACGCGAAAGGGCCAGACGGACGACGGCTGATCTACAAAGACAAGCGGCTTGTCAATTGGGATCCGAAGCTGAAGACGGCCATCTCCGATCTCGAAGTGGTGCAGGTCGAGACCAAGGGCAATCTCTGGCACATCAAATACCCGATCGAAGGCAGCGATGAGTTCATCACCGTCGCGACAACGCGGCCGGAGACGATGCTCGGCGACGTCGCTGTCGCGGTGCATCCGGAAAACGAGAAGCTGAAGCATCTGATCGGGAAGAAAGCGGTCCTGCCGCTGGTCGGACGGCGCATTCCGATCGTCGGTGACGATTATGCCGATCCCGAGAAGGGCTCAGGCGCAGTAAAGATCACGCCGGCCCACGACTTCAACGACTTCGAGGTTTGGCAAAGGCACAAAAACGATGAGCTGAAGGACTACGAGCCAATCAATATATTGACGACGTCTGGCGAAATTTCGATCGAGGAAAATTCAGCTTTTTGGGAGCATACGACATTCGCGGAAATGCACGACGGTGTCGATGGAGTGATGTCGCTTATCGGTGGATATCAAGATGATGATGAATATCATCGTTACCAAGTCGACGACGACGAGGCACTTGATCGCTTAAGGAATTTAGGCGGCTTGAGTCGCGAGTTGGCTCGGAAAAGAATTGTCGAATTGCTTCAAGAAGCTAATTTGCTTGAGAAAATTGAACCAACGACCCATGTGGTGCCCCATGGCGACCGCTCTGGGGTCGTTGTCGAACCATACCTGACCGATCAGTGGTACGTGGACGCTAAGACGCTCGCTCAATCGGCGATCACAGCGGTCCGTGAGGGCAGGACCAAATTTGTACCTCAGCAGTGGGATTCAACCTTCTTCAATTGGATGGAGAATATTCAGCCCTGGTGCATTTCACGCCAGATCTGGTGGGGCCACCAGATACCAGCTTGGTACGGCCCTGAAAGTGGATTGTTTTGCGAGCTAACGGAATCCGAAGCAATCGAGGCTGCTCGAGCTCAATACGGAAAACCCATAGAGGTGGTGTCGAAATCGGAGGCGGCTAGTAGGTGGTTTCTGGATTCTACTTTTCCAGACAAGCAAGGCCGGTCTGAATTTAAAGGCGAGACCGTCCCAATTTATCGCGACGAGGATGTGCTCGATACCTGGTTCTCTTCCGCGTTGTGGCCATTCTCGACGCTCGGTTGGCCGGACGAAACACTGAAACTGACGCGCTTTTATCCAACCACCACATTGGTCACCGGCTTCGATATCATCTTCTTCTGGATCGCCCGCATGATGATGATGGGACTGCACTTTATGAAAAAAGTGCCGTTCCACGACGTCTACATCCATGCGCTGGTGCGCGACGCGTCCGGCGCCAAGATGTCGAAGTCGAAAGGTAACGTCATCGATCCGATCGAACTGATCGACGAATACGGCGCCGATGCGTTGCGCTTCACGCTCGCGGCGATGGCGGCGCAGGGTCGCGATATCAAGTTGTCGTCGCAGCGGGTCGAGGGTTATCGCAATTTCGGAACGAAACTCTGGAATGCCTCGCGCTTTGCGGAATTGAATGGCTGCAAGCACGATCCGGATTTCGATCCGCATCACGCCAAGGAAACGCTAAACCGCTGGATCGCGCACGAGACCGCGAAAGCGGGCAGGGAAGTCACCGCCGCGATCGAGGCCTACAAGTTCAACGAAGCGGCTGGCGTGATGTACCGCTTCGTTTGGAACGTGTTCTGCGACTGGTATCTCGAACTCATCAAGCCCGTGCTGACCGGTCCCGACAGTGCCGCCAAGAACGAAACGCGCGCCGCGGTGTGCTGGGCGCTCGATGAAATCCTGAAACTGCTGCACCCCTTCATGCCATTCAGCACGGAAGAACTATGGCGGGTCACCGCGGAAGGCGGTCCGCCACGGCATCACATGCTCGCGCTCGATACCTGGCCCGCCCACGACGGTCTCGATGACGAGACGGCCGAGGGTGAAATCGGTTGGGTGATTGATCTGGTCACCGCGATCCGTTCGGTGCGGGTCGAAATGAATATTCCGGCGGCGACGATGTTGCCGTTGGTGCTCGCGGGCGCATCGCCGCAGACGATCATCAGGGCCCGGCATTGGGCTGAATTCATCCAGCGTTTGGCGAGGGTCTCCGAAATCTTCTTCGCCGATACGGCTCCGCAGGGTGCGGTGCAGCTCGTCGTGCGTGGCGACGTCGCAGCTCTGCCGCTCAAAGGCGTGATCGATCTCGGTGCCGAACGGGCACGGCTCGCCAAGGAAATGGCCAAGGCCGAAGCCGACATCGCCCGGGTCGATGCCAAGCTCGGCAATCCTAACTTCGTCTCGCGGGCACCTGAAGAGGTGGTCGAAGAAGAAAAAGAAAAACGCGAGGAAGCGCAGGCCCGCAAGGCCAAGATCGCCGAGGCGCTGGAGCGGCTTAAAGCTTCAGCTTAATCTGCTTCCGTATCATATGAACTGTGGGAGGCGGAGCATGTCCGACGAGGCGCAGAATGTCGCTATCCTGAAACAGGCTTACGCGAATTGGTCCGAGAGCAAGGGCGGTAATGTGGACGAGTGGATGTCGATCATGGCCGACGATGTCCGGTTTGGTTCTATCGCCCAGGGTGGACACGGCACACCCTATTTGACCGCTTACCGGAATCGCGATGCCCTCGGTGAGTATTTCGGCGGTCTGCTGCGTGACTGGCAGATGGTCGAATACTCTGCACACGAATTTGTCGCCCAAGGCGACCGCGTTGTGATGCTTGGTCATTGCACATGGCGGTACAAGCGCAATGGCAAAGTCGTTTCAAGTCCCAAAGTCGATGCCTGGCTGTTCGCCAACGGCAAGGCGGTCGAATTCTACGAGTATTACGACACCGCCCAACTGCGCGATGCCACGGTGTAATCGATGAGGGTTTTCATTGCGGGAGCCAGCGGAGCAATTGGGCGGCGATTGATGCCGCTTTTGCGAGAAGCGGGGCATGACGTCATTGGCATGACGCGCTCGGCGGACGTTGCGCGCGAACTTGAAACAGCCGGCGCCCGGGCCGTGGTGGTCGACGTTTTCGATGCCGACGCGCTCAAACGTGAAGTCACCGCTGCGCGTCCGGAGATTGTCATGCACCAATTGACCGATCTGCCGCGCGTGCTCGGCGACGAGGCGCAGCTTGCGGCGGCCTATCCGCGTAACGCTCGCATCCGCACGGAAGGCACGCGCAACCTGGTTGCGGCGGCGAATGCTGCCTCGGCACGCCGCTTCATCGTGCAGAGCGTCGCGTTCGCCTATGCGCCGGGCAAAGAGCCTTACGTCGAAACCGATCCGCTCAATCTGGTTGATGGACCGCGGCTGGTGACGGTGCGGGCCGCGGCCGACATGGAGCAGCAGGTGCTTGATTCCGGAATGGAGCCGGTCGTGCTGCGCTACGGTCTGCTCTACGGTCCCGGCACCTGGAGCGAAGGGCCGGCCCGCAAGCCGCCGGTTCACGTTGACGCCGCCGCTCATGCCGCGCTGTTGGGGCTGACCGGACGGCCGGGGATTTTCAACATTGCAGATGACGACGGCACGGTTTCAATCGAAAAGGCGCGGAGAGAGTGGGGGTTCGATCCAGCCTTCAGGTTGAAGGTTTGAACGGCTTGCTAAGAAACCGCGAGCCTTTGAGCCCATAGCGCCAACGGTAATCGACCGCCTTGGTGAGGCCGATGCGGGGTCCGGCAATGACATCGACTTCACCGGTGCGCCCATAAAGCTCAAAAGGCGGTTCGTCGAGCGCCAGTCCGTAGTCGGCGATGGTGATGCCGAGGGCCTCGCAGACCCGGCCGGGGCCCGAGCACAGTAACCTTTCGTCTTTGACCCCGCGCCGCCGGCGCATGGCCGGCAGGCCGACGGTCGGCTCGATAGCCCGGAGCAGGACAGCGCTGGCAGAGCCTTTTGGCTCACAGACGAAGTTCACGCACCAATGGATGCCGTAAGAACGGTAGACATAGACATAGCCCGGCGGGCCGAACATCACGGCGTTGCGGGCGGTCGGGCCGCCAAAGCTGTGCGCTGCTGGATCGGTCTGGCGATAGGCTTCGACCTCGACGATCAGGCCCCCGACGCCATTGCGTAGAAACGTGGCGCCGATCAGTTCGGGCGCCACCTCGAGCACGCTGCGCTCAAAAAAAATGCGAGTCAGCCGCTTCGCCATCTAGCCACGGTGGCAGGCGGGACACACTTGGTAAATCAGTAGTTAAGTGTGCAGTGCAGCAAGTGTTCGAATTTGTGGCTCCCGTGCAACACGCCGGGAACATTTGATCTTGCCACCTTAGAGCCATGCCAAGCGCCGCTTTTTAGCCATAGGATTTTTCGACATCGATAGTGCGACTGCTGGAGAGGCACGGCAGGTCGCTAAGTGCTGCCGGTTTCAGGGCGTTAGGCCGCTCTTTGACTGGTGCTGAGGGGCGAGGGGGCCACGTTGGCCCACAAAGAGTGTTATGGACGCCAAGACTGACAAGACTGATCTGAAATCACGACTGCCAAGCCGGCACGCTACGGAAGGCGCCGAACGTGCGCCGCATCGCTCCTTCTATTACGCGATGGGACTGACAAAAGAGCAGATTTATCAGCCTTTCGTCGGCGTCGCCACCTGCTGGAATGAAGCCGCCCCCTGCAATATCGCGCTGATGCGTCAGGCGCAGGCGGTGAAACGCGGTGTCGCCTCGGTCGGCGCCACACCCCGTGAATTCTGCACCATTACTGTCACCGACGGCATCGCCATGGGCCATGGCGGCATGAAAGCGTCGTTGCCGTCGCGCGAAGTGATTGCCGACTCGGTCGAATTGACCGTGCGTGGCCATTCCTACGACGCGCTGATCGGCGTCGCCGGCTGCGACAAGTCGCAACCCGGCATGATGATGGCGATGTGCCGGCTCAACGTCCCGGCGATCTATATCTACGGCGGCTCGATCCTGCCCGGCACCTTCAAGGGCCGGCCCGTCACGATTCAGGACGTCTACGAGGCGGTCGGCAAGCACTCGGTCGGCGGCATGACCGACGAAGATCTCGATGTGCTCGAGCAGAATGCCTGCCCGTCGGCGGGCGCCTGCGGCGCGCAATTCACCGCCAACACCATGGCGACGATTTCCGAAGCGATCGGTCTCGCGCTGCCGTATTCGGCAGGCGCGCCGGCGCCTTACGAGATTCGCGACAAGTTTTGCATGCTCGCCGGCGAGATGATCATGGATTTGATCGTCAAGAACATCCGGCCGCGCGACATCGTCACCCGCAAAGCGCTGGAAAATGCCGCGGCCGTGGTTGCCGCAAGTGGCGGATCGACCAATGCCGCGCTGCACCTGCCCGCGATCGCCCACGAGTGCGGCATCAAGTTCGATCTGTTCGACGTCGCCGAAGTCTTGAAAAGGACACCGTATATCGCGGATTTGAAACCCGGTGGCCGTTATGTCGCCAAAGACATGTTCGAAGCTGGCGGCGTTCCGCTTTTGATGAAGACGCTGCTCGACCATGGTTACCTCCATGGCGACTGCCTCACCGTCACCGGCCGCACGATTGCTGAAAACATGAAGTCGGTGAAGTGGAACCCGGATCAGGACGTCGTCCATCCGGCCGACAAACCAATGTCGGCGACTGGCGGCGTCGTCGGGCTCAAGGGGAATCTCGCGCCGGAGGGCGCCATCGTTAAGGTTGCCGGTATGGAGGTGTTGCATTTCTCAGGTCCGGCGCGCTGTTTCGACGGTGAAGAGGCGTGCTTCGAGGCCGTGAAGAACAGGACCTACAAGGAAGGCGACGTACTGGTGATCCGGTACGAAGGACCGAAGGGTGGTCCGGGCATGCGTGAAATGCTTTCGACGACAGCGGCGCTCTACGGTCAGGGCATGGGCAACAAGGTTGCCCTCATCACCGACGGCCGGTTCTCCGGCGCGACTCGCGGGTTCTGCATCGGCCATGTCGGGCCGGAGGCAGCAGTTGGCGGTCCGATCGGGCTGATCCGCGATGGCGACATCATCGAGATCGATGCCGAGAAGGGCACGCTCGACGTCAAGCTCTCCGACGCTGAGCTTGCCGCGCGCGCCAAGGAATGGAAGCCGCGGCCGGAAGAGTTCGGCTCAGGGTATCTGTGGAAATATGCCCAGCAAGTCGGGACCGCGCGTTACGGCGCGGTGACCCATCCGGGCGGCAGTGCAGAGAAGGCGTGCTATGCGGATGTCTGACCGCGCAGTCCGTCTGATCAGGAACGGCGCCGCGCTTGGGCTGCTGTGCGGCCTTTACGTCGGCCTTGGTCTCGGCTTCGGCATCGGTCCAGTCCCCGGTCTTGGACTGCTGGTCCAGCCGGCGTTTGCCTTCGACGGCACCACCGCTCCGAATACTGCGGCACTTTCACCGAACGACGGCCTGCGTGCGCCGAATCATCCGTCCGATGGCAGCGACAAGGCCAAGGCTTTGACGGCGCTTCAGTATGCCGCCGATCAGGGTATGCCCGCGGCGCAATGGAAGCTCGGCCAGATGTACGCCGATGGTGACGGCGTGCCGCAGGACATGCTGCGCGCCTTCAAATATTTCAGCGATATCGCCAACAGCCATCCGGATGAGACGCCGGGGACGCCGCAGGCGCGTATCGTCGCCAACGCCTTCGTGGCGCTGGGCCGTTACTATCTCAGCGGCATCCCCAATACCAACGTCCGGCCGAATCCGGCACATGCGCGCGAGCTGTTCGCCTATGCGGGTACGTTCTTCGGCGACGCCGATGCGCAATACGAGCTTGGCCGCCTCTATATGGACGCAACGCCGAGCGATCCGCACGAAGCGGCGCGGTGGTTCCAGCTCGCCGCCAACAAGGGTCAGTGCCACGCCGAAGCTTCGCTTGGCGCGATCCTGTTCGAAGGCAAATACGTGCCGCGGCAGGCCGCTCGCGGCCTGATGTGGCTGACGCTCGGCCGCGATTGCGCCGGCTCGGACGAGACCTGGGTCAAGCCGATGTATGACGGTGCTTTCCATCGCGCCAGCGATGACGAGCGGGCGATGGCGCTGGTCTATCTGGAAGACTGGCTCAAGGGCCGTCGCGACTAATCCACGCCGCGAACGGATTTCGTTTACAGCTTGTACGCGCTCCGAAATCCGCCCCAGTGCTTGCCGAAGACCCTGATCGGCGCATCGATTTCCTGCATCATGATCGTGACGCCGTTACCCATGTCGCGCGGGTAGATCTGAATGATGTAGGGCCGCACGTTGCGGGCCGCCGACAGACCGGCGCGATCGTCAAAAATCCTGCGATTGCGCGAGTTCGCTGTGTTCCACGCTTTCTCGCCGGCGCGTTGCGGCTGCGAATATTTGGCGTTGTGCACTGGAAGGTAGCCGTTGCGATCGACGGCGGCGCAAAACACCATGCGCGGGTCGCCGGCAAGCAAACCATCAAGAATGGGAGGAAGGGCTTCCTCGAGCGCGGCGAGAAACCGGGTGCGATGCTGCACCGGATCGGTTCCTTCGATAGTGATGTAGCTATTATCGAACAAATCGTCCTGCTTCAGTCTTCCCGTTTCGACGAGCTTCTCGATTGTTCGTGAGATGGTGTTCGCGACGTCGATGGCGCGTGAAATGATTTCACGGCTGCCTTCGCGGATGGAAGCAAGTTTTTGCTCCAGGGCCAAGCGGGCGCTCGAATCCATCTCAACGAATTCAAGATGCAGTCCGAGCGACGATTGGTTGGCGACGCGAACTCGGGCGGCGCCGATGCCGTGGATTTGCGCCTGCAAGATTGCATCCCGGTCGATGTGCGGCAGACCGGCGGCGCGTACCAGCATGCCGCCCTCGGACAGGTCGGCGGTCTTGCAACGCAAGTTGCCTGCGCTCCCTTGCAGATCGACGTCGATCTCGCAGGGCAGGCGGTCATGGCGTCTGCGATCGCCGGCCTCGCTGTGACGCAGGAAAATCGTCACCCGCATCTTGAGCTTTTCGGCAAGCGCACTGACGTGCTGGCCGTGCTGCTCGACGGATTTGCCGTGAGCATACGCACCATTCGCCGCGCTGCCGATATCGGAAGCGTTTTGCGAAACCGCTTCCGTGAAACGCAGCGTTTCGTGGGCATTGCCGGCTACGGCCGTGGTCGCATCGTTTTGCTGCCGCACCGCTGCGGAAATCGCTGCCAGCAATGGCCGGAAAACCTTGATGGCGTCGTTGATTTTTTGAACGGCGCTAAAACACGCCGCGGCATCGCGCTGCAACGCATTGATCTTATGGGAGATTTCTTCAGTGGCGTTTTGCGTCTCGCGGGACAGCGTTTTGACTTCGGCGGCGACGACGGCGAAGCCGCGCCCCGCCTCGCCGGCGCGCGCAGCCTCGATCGTGGCATTGAGCGCAAGCAGATTGGTTTGCCGCGCTACGTTGGCAATAAGGTTGACGACGTTGTCGATCTCCGCCGACGATTTTTTCAATCCCTCGACGATGCTTCCGGCAACTGTGGCGGACTCGCTGGCCTCGTCGGTGAGCTCATCGGCCTTGCGCACCTGACTTCCGATCTCGTCGGATGCACGCGCAAGTTCTTCGATCGCCTGCGCCAGTTGCGATACGTCTTTGCTGGCGATACCGGCCTGTTCGACCAGGCCGTCGGTGTTCTGCGCAATCCTGTGTGTCGCCGCGGCGGAATCTTCGGCTTCGCGGCAGACGAGATCGCAGGCTCGTTGCACTTCGCCGATCATCGCGGCGAGGTCGGCTTCGAGCAGATTGATGGTCTCGCGGATGCTGCTGACCTGGACCGTCTGATCCGTAGCGGCCAAATCGTTGCCGGTCAGGTCGCGTTGCGGCTCCGGCTCGCGAGCCGGCACTTCCACCGCTGCGCGCGCTTTAAAGAGAGCCATCAGATTTTGGAGCCGGCCGATCCGTGAGCCTGCCGAATCTGGGCGGGTAGGGTGAATAGTTGGTTAAGAACTGCCCATTTGGCGGTCAGGCGCTGTCCGGAAAAACCTGATCCGCTACGGGCCTACGCGGCAGCCTTGGCCTCGGCAATCGCCAGATCGATCCAGACCGGGACGTGGTCGGACGGCTTTTCCCAGCTCCGCACATGGCGATCGATACCGGCATCGGTCAGCTTGTCGGCCGCGCGCGGCGACAGCAGCAGATGATCGATGCGGATGCCATTATTCTTCTGCCAGGCGCCGGCCTGATAGTCCCAGAACGTATAGAGCCCGGCATCGTCGCTGGTCGCGCGCAGCGCGTCGGTAAGCCCAAGATTGATCAGCGAGCGGAACGCGTCACGTGTCTTCGGCAGGAACAGCGCGTCGTTGACCCACGCATTCGGATTGCGTGCGTCGGCCGTGGTTGGAATGACGTTGTAGTCGCCGGCGAGGATCAGCGGTTCTTCGAGCGCCAGGCGGTCGCGCGCGTAGGCCGAGAGCCGTTTCATCCAGCCGAGCTTGTAGGTGTATTTCTCGGTGTCCGGCGGGTTGCCGTTTGGCAGATAGATGCTGGCGACGCGCAACGCGCCTTGCGCCGTCGAAACCACGACCTCGATAAAGCGCGCGTGATCGTCACTGGGGTCGCCGGGCAGGCCCTTGTTGACCTCGTCGAACGGCAGCTTCGACAGGATGGCGACGCCGTTGAACGTTTTCTGGCCGTGGATCGCGAGATTGTAGCCGAGCTCTTCGAATGCTTCGCGCGGAAAGCCGTCATCGACGGTTTTGGTTTCCTGCAGGCAGACGATGTCCGGCTGCCGTTCGGCCAGCCAGGTGCGCGCGGAGTTGATGCGCTGCTTGATCGAATTGACGTTCCAGGTGGCGATGCGCATTTGGCTTGTGAAATGGCTTTGTGAAGCGTGATCCCAGCCGGGATCCGCCGAACGATGGCTGGCAGGTTAGCGGAATTTACAGCGCGAAGCTGGTGCCGCAGCCGCAAGACGCCGTGGCCTGTGGATTATTGACCTTGAAGGATGCGCCAATCAGGTCGTCGACAAAGTCGATCTCCGACCCGGCCATGTAGTTGACCGAAACCGGGTCGATCAGCACGGTGGCGCCGCTACGCTCGATGACAATGTCGTCATCGGCCTTGCTGCGCTCGGTGTCGAATTTGTACTGAAAGCCCGAGCAGCCGCCGCCTTCGACGCTGACGCGCAGCATCGTACCGGCCGGCTCCCGGCCGAGGATTTCGCCGATCTTGCGCGCTGCGCGCTCTGTCACTGTGACGCCGGTTGTCATGGCCTATATTTCCCACGTGGAATCGCAGTGATTGCCACGGCTTATGCACGATAGTTAAGTGCGACCCTACGCAAGGTCAATTGGCCCCAAATGCCAGGGCAAATGGCGATTAATGGCGGACATCAGCGCGCACCTTACGCGTGCGATCCGGATCATAGCCGCGGCCGTCTGCACCCGGAGCCTGTGAGCCGGAACCGCAGCGCGTTCCGCCGTGACAGCGATCGCATCATCCACTCGACGGCGTTCCGCAGGCTCAAGCACAAGACCCAGGTCTTCGTCTTCGACGAGGGCGATCATTACCGCACGCGGCTGACCCACACCCTTGAAGTGACGCAGGTATCGCGGGCGCTGGCACGGATGCTGCGCGTGGATGAGGACCTCGCCGAAGCGCTGGCGCTGGCCCATGATCTCGGCCATCCGCCGTTCGGCCATGCCGGCGAGCGCGCGCTCGACAACTGTCTATCCGAGTTCGGCGGTTTCGATCACAACGCGCAGACGCTTCGCATCGTCACCGCGCTGGAGCGCCGCTATCCGGCTTTCGATGGCCTCAATCTGACCTGGGAGACGCTGGAGGGCCTGGTCAAGCACAATGGTCCGTTGACCGATCGTGCGGGCAAGCCACTGGACCGTTACCGCGAGCATGGCGTCCCGGAGACGATCCTGGACTACTCGCGCCTGCAGGACTTGCAATTGTGGAGCTTCGCCAGCGTCGAGGCGCAGATCGCGGCATTCGCCGACGATATTGCCTACGATGCGCATGATATAGACGACGGCCTGCGCGCCGGCTTGTTCAGTCTCGATGATATCGCCACGGTCACGCTGCCGGGACAAATTCTTGGCGAGGTAAGCGCGACCTATCCGGAGCTCGACGAGGGTCGTGTCGTCCACGAACTGATCCGGCGGCTGATCGGCCTGCTGATCGAAGATGTCGTCGCTGAAACTGGGCGCAAGCTTGAAGCACTCAAACCGCAGACCGTCGACGACGTGCGGCAGGGCTCATACGCGGTTGCCGGCTTCTCGCCGGCCATAGCCGACTCCGACCGCGCCATCAAAAAATTCCTTACCGAGCGGATGTACCGGCACACGATGGTGATGCGCGTCATGGATGAGGCCGCCGGCGTGGTGCGCGACCTATTTGCGCATTACAGCGCTCATCCGGGCGATCTGCCGGATGAATGGCAGGCGGGGCTCAAAGTGCTGAAAGACCCGGCGCGCGCTCGCCATATCGCCGATTTCATTGCCGGAATGACCGACCGCTTTGCGCTCGCCGAGCACGCGCGGCTCTTTGACACAACTCCGGAATTGCGTTAGGCGCGCGGCGCGCTCATCACGGCAGACCATGACCACCAAAAACATCTTCGCCGACATGCTCGACCGTGTTCGCCACGCCAATGGCGTACTGGTCGCTGCGGGTATGCTGCCGGCTGGTATCGATCAATCTCGTGTAACCGTCGAGCCGCCGCGCGATCCAACCCATGGCGACATGGCCACCAATGCGGCGATGGTGCTGGCGAAGGACGCCAAGCGCAAACCGCGCGAACTTGCCGACGCTCTCGCCGAAAAACTCCGTGCCGACAGTCTCGTTAGCAAAATCGACGTCGCCGGTCCGGGCTTCATCAATATCACGCTCAAGCCGGCCGCCTGGATCGATGCACTACGCGGTGCGGTGAAATCAGGCGGGCATTTCGGCGCGAGCGAAATCGGCGGTGGCGTTCCGATCAACGTCGAATACGTCTCGGCTAACCCGACCGGCCCGATGCATGTCGGTCATTGCCGTGGCGCCGTGTTTGGCGATGCGCTGGCGAATCTGCTGGCTTTCGCCGGCTTGAAGGTGACGCGGGAATATTACGTCAACGATGCCGGCGCGCAGGTTGATGTGCTCGCGCGTTCGGCGTTCCTGCGATATCGCGAGGCACTCGGCGAAACCATCGGTGAGATTCCCGACGGGTTTTATCCGGGCGACTATCTCAAGCCGGTTGGGGCCGCACTCGCTGCGGAATACAAGGACGGATTGAAGAAGCTGTCCGAGCACGAATGGCTGCCGGTCGTGCGTGCCAAGGCGATCGAGATGATGATGGCGGCGGTTCGCGCCGATCTCGCGGCACTCAATATCCGGCACGATGTGTTTTACTCCGAGCGTTCGCTCATTGCCGGCAAGACTGATCTGGTCGCGGAGACGATCAACTGGCTGCGTGAGCGCGGTTACGTCTATGAGGGCCGTCTGCCGCCGCCGAAGGGGACGCCCGTCGAGGACTACGAGGACCGGGAACAAACATTGTTCCGCTCGACCGAATTTGGCGACGACGTCGACCGTCCGCTGAAGAAGTCCGACGGCTCCTACACCTATTTTGCCTCCGATATCGCCTATCACCGGTCCAAGATCGAGCGCGGCTTCCGAAGCCTGATCGACGTCTGGGGCGCCGATCACGGTGGCTACATCAAGCGGATGCAGGCGGCGGTCGCGGCGCTGAGCGACCGCAAGGCCGAGCTCGACGTCAAAGTCGTTCAGCTCGTCAGATTGCTGCGCGCCGGCGAGCCGGTGAAAATGTCGAAGCGGGCAGGGGAGTTCGTGACCTTGCGTGAAGTGGTGGATGAGGTTGGCCGCGACGCGGTCCGCTTCATGATGCTGTTTCGCAAAAACGACGCCACGCTTGATTTCGACCTCGCCAAGGTTATCGAGCAGTCGCGCGACAACCCGGTGTTCTATGTTCAGTACGGCCATGCCCGCGGGCAGTCGATCTTCCGCAATGCCCGGGCGGCTTTTCCGGATCTACCCGCTGATATGGCGAGTTTGGGGGACGTGGCGAAACTGGAGCGGCTTTCGGACCCGGCGGAATTTTCCCTGATACGGAACGTCGCGCTTTATCCGCGGGTCGTCGAAGCGGCGGCCGCGGCCCACGAACCGCATCGTATTGCCTTTTATTTGTTCGACTTAGCGAGCGAGTTTCATTCGCTTTATACGCTGGGGAACGCAACGCCACATTTACGCTTCATTATCCAAGATGATCGAGAATTAACGGAAGCTCGTCTGGTACTCGTACAAGGCGTTGTGACCGTTCTCGCGTCGGGGCTCGCACTTCTTGGGGTCGATGCGCCTAGCGAGATGCGTTAAGCCGCCCGCCGCCTTCGGGGACTCTTTTTAGGCTGCGGTGTACGGGGAATCAGACCAGTGTCGCGCAAACGCCTGAACAGAGGCGCTCTCGATGGCTGACAATGACTTTCGCGCTTACCGGAGCCGTGATGCCGTCGCTCGCGATGACATCGACGCGCATGCGCCGGACTCGGTGCGCGACCCACTTGCCGAACTGGCGCGCCTGATTGGGCAGGCCGATCCGGCCAGCGAATATGATCGCAACCCGGGACACGAACCAGAACCAGCCCTGCAATATGAGGAAGCTGCACCCGTTGCACCCAGCCAAAACTGGGCGGCGGACGAAGCTGACGAGGATCAGCCCCAGTATGCCGAGCAGGGCTACGAGCAGCCCGCCGAGCCGCACCCGGCGCTCCGCGACTATCCGAGCTATCAGGACAATCCGCCCCAACCTCAGTTCGATGATCGCTATTTCGATCCCGCCGGTTCTCACGATCCTGCGCCGCGCCGCCGTGAGGCGGCCTACAACGACCGCTATGCGGACGATGAATTGCCGCCTCTGCCACGCGGCCGCCAGCTGCCTGCGTTGGCGCCGCAACAATCTTACGAGGACGAATATCAGGACGAAGGCCAGTGGCAGGACGAGCAGGGCGAGGGTGCTTATGCTGCTGACGAACACGGTCGGCCTTACGCTGGCGACGAGTATCAGGAAGAAGCCGAGCGCGCCCCGCGCCGCAGCGGTTTGGCTCTCGTCCTTGGCGTTGTTGGTCTGGTGACGATCGGTGCGGCCAGCGCGCTCGCTTACCGTACGATGTTCGGTGATGCGCTTATTCCGTCATTGCCGCCGATCATCAAGGCGAGCGACGGGCCGAACAAGATCGTTCCCGCTCAGGCCGCGAATTCCAGCAGCGCTGCCGCCAGCGGTGCAAACTCCGCCGAGAAGCTGGTGCCGCGCGAAGAGCAGCCGGTGCCGATCCAGCCGCAAAATGCACCGCCGCGTGTGGTTGCAACAATTCCGGTCGCACCGCAGCAGGGCTCTGCGGTGGTAGGTGCTCAACCCCTTGGCCCGGTGACACAGTCAGCTCCGGCACAATCGGCGTTTCCGCCGCCCCCTGGCGCAGCGGCGCCTCCTGCGCCCGCTCCGACGACGAACCCAACCGAGCCGAAGAAGGTCCACACCGTGCTGATCAAGCCGGAACAATCCGGCAGTGCAGCGCCTGCGGCTCAGGCCCCGGCGGCCCATTCGAATGCGCCGACATCACTTTCGCCTCACGCTGCGCCGGTGCCCCATTCGGTTCCGCCAAGCTCGCCGAACGCACCGCTTGCGCTCGTGCCGACGGCTCAGGGCAACACACCGCACGTTGCTAGCTCCGCGCGCTCAGGTCGCGCGGGCGGAGCCGGGTGCAGGTGCGCCGCTGGCGACTGCGCCTGCCGCAGTTTCCTCGGGTACGGCTGCGGGCGGCGGCTATTCGGTCCAGGTGACCTCGCAGCGTAGCGAGGCCGAAGCGCAGACCTCGTACCGGGAGCTTCAGGCGAAATATCCGGCGCAACTCGGCAGCCACCACGCAACGATCCATCGCGCGGATCTGGGCGATAAGGGCACGTATTACCGCGCCCTTGTCGGTCCTTACTCCTCGGCGGAGGGGGCGGCCGGAATGTGCAGCAGCCTGAAGGCTGCCGGCGGTAGCTGTATCGTCCAGAAGAATTAGCGGCCGTTTGCTTGACCCTCGCGTGCTCGTGCGCGGTAATCCGCGCGCAATGCGCGCCTTCATAACCGGGGTAGCGGGCTCTGCGCTGACCGGCGACGAGCGCCGGTTCCTGCGTGATACGCAGCCTTGGGGTTTCATTATCTTCAAACGGAATGTTGCCGGCGCTGCCTCGTTGCGGCGGCTGATCGACGATTGCCGCAGCGCTGTCGGGCGCGACGCTCCGGTCCTGATCGACCAGGAGGGCGGCCGGGTACAGCGTCTCGGGCCGCCGGATTGGCCGAGCTATCCGCCGGGCGCAGTTTATGGCGCACTTTACGACCGGGATCGCGAAAAGGGCCTCGCCGCGGCCCGGCTTGGCGCGCGGCTGATCGCAGCCGATCTCGCTATCTTGGGCATCGATGTCGATTGCCTGCCGCTTGGCGACGTCCCGGTCGCCGGAGCCGACGCGGTGATCGGGGACCGCGCCTATGGCACGGCGCCTGACAAGGTAGCCGCGATCGCGGCGGCAATCGCCGATGGCTTGGCTGAGGGAGGCGTCCTGCCGGTGCTCAAGCACATTCCCGGCCACGGCCGGGCCACTGCCGATAGCCACAAGAAGCTGCCTGTGGTCGGCACCGACCGGGAAACGCTGGATCGTACCGATTTTGCCGCTTTTCGGCCGCTTAAAGCCCTGCCGATGGCGATGACTGCACATGTTGTGTTCAACGCCATCGACCCGCTGGCTCCGGGCACCCTATCGCCGCTTATAGTGAAGGACGTGATTCGTGATTCGATTGGGTTTCAGGGCCTTCTGATGAGCGACGACATATCCATGGGTGCGCTGGCAGGGTCGCTCGCGGAACGGTCTGCCGGCGGCCATGGCGGCCGGCTGCGATGTGGTTCTGCACTGCAACGGCGAGATGCCGGAGATGCGTGCAGTTGCCGCTGCCGTGCCGGAACTCACTGGCGAGGCGGCCCGCCGCGCGGCGGCGGCACTCGCGGCGAAGCGTCCGGCTGCACCGATCGATATTGCCGCAAGGCGGACTGAATTCTCCCGTCTGATGGCCGGCATCTGGCAGCCTGCCGAAGGGACCGCATGAACGCCGAAGATCTGCAATTCGAGGGTGAGCTGCCGGAGCGGGCGACCGACGATCCGGCGCTGGTTGTCGACGTCGAGGGCTTTGAGGGCCCGCTCGATCTGCTGCTGACGCTGGCGCGGCAACAGAAAGTCGATCTCGCCAAGATTTCGATCCTCGCGCTTGCCGACCAATATCTCGCCTTTATCGAGGCCGCGCGAAAACTGCGTCTCGAACTCGCTGCCGACTATCTCGTGATGGCGGCGTGGCTCGCGTATCTCAAATCGCGCCTGCTGCTGCCGGAGCAACACCAAGCCGACGGCTTGAGCGCCGAAGATATGGCCAACGCGCTGGCGCAGCGTCTGCGCCGGCTCGAAGCGATCCGCAACGTCGCCCAGCAATTGATGGACCGGCCGCAACTTGGCCGTCAGGTTTTCCAGCGCGGCCAGCCCGAGCCGATTGCCGAGATCAAGCATCCGGAATGGTCGGCTACGCTCTACGATCTGCTGTCGGCTTATGCAGGCCGCCGGCAAACGCGGGCGCGTGCCGTTGTGCGAATGCCGAAGCGCACGGTGTGGTCGCTCGCCGAAGCGCGTGAGGCGCTGGAGCGGTTGATCGGCGTGTCGCTCGAGTGGTGTCCGCTCGATCGGTACCTCACCGAATATCTTGTCGAGCCGTCGCTGCGGGCAACCGTATTGGCGTCAACGTTCGCGGCAACGCTCGAATTGGTGCGCGAAGGCCAGGTCGAAGTGAATCAGCACGCGGCCTTTGCACCGCTTTATGTGCGTAAGCGTCAAAATCCGGGAGATGGTGGCTTGGCCACCGAAACGGGGAATGGATAAGAGGGAAGGGGATTGTATGCCGAAGACGGCGGAGATGCGGGTGGTGGTCGACAACACGCAACAGGAGCGCGCAGAGGAATTGCGCATTCTTGAAGCCTTGCTGTTCGCCGCCGAGGGGCCGCTCGACGAGAAGACTTTGGCGAAGCGGTTGCCCGAAGGCGTCGATGCGGGCGCGCTGCTGGAGCAGTTGCAGAAGGAATACGAGACGCGGGGCGTCAATCTGGTTCGCGTTGCCGGCAAGTGGTCGCTGCGCACTGCGGGCGATCTGGCGTGGCTGCTGACCCACGAGTTGACGGTGACGCGCAAACTGTCGCGTGCCGCGATCGAGACGCTGTCCATCGTCGCCTACCATCAGCCGGTGACGCGCGCGGAGATCGAAGACATTCGCGGCGTGACGACGTCAAAGGGTACGCTCGACGTGCTGCTCGAGACCGGCTGGATAAAACTTCGCGGCCGCCGCAAGGCGCCCGGACGGCCGGTGACCTATGGAACCACCGAAACGTTCCTGTCGCACTTCGGGCTCGATGCCGTATCCGATCTGCCCGGTCTCGACGAGCTCCGCGGCGCCGGACTGGTCGACCGCGCGGTGCCGTCGGACTTCGCCGTGCCGGTTCCTTCGGACGATCCGGCGCTGCGGGACGACGAGGACCCGCTGGAGCCCGGCGATCTCGATCTCGATCTTGGCCTTGCGCCGCCTGCCGAGCGGACCGAGGAATAAATCGCCCTAACGCGCGATAATGAAGGCGGATAAGCGGATTCACCCTGCGGCGGCAGCGCATTGCCGCCGCGCTTGTTTTTGCCCTGCTTGACGCCTAGGTTCAGGCTCAAAATCAATACGTTGCCGCTGGCCGGGTGCCGTTGCGGACGGAGGTTTTTATGGGCTCTTTGAGTATCTGGCATTGGCTGATCGTCGGCGCCGTCCTGCTGCTGGTGTTTGGTGGCCGCGGCAAGATTTCCGACATGATGGGCGACGTCGCCAAGGGCATCAAAGCCTTCAAGAAGGGCATGTCCGACGAGGACACCGCCGACGCGGCGCCCAAGGCCGACGCACCGCTGCGAACCATCGACCATCAAGCCGGCGCCGACCTCAAGCAGCGATCCGAGAGCAAGGTCTGACGCTCACCGCGCGGGCTGGCGCGGATTGAGCTGAACGGCGCGCGGCAGGCGGCCGCGGAGTTTCCATGTTCGATATCAGTTGGACCGAGTTCCTGCTCATCGGCATCGTGGCGCTGATCGTGATCGGGCCGAAGGAGCTTCCCGGCGTATTGCGCACGCTCGGCCAGTACACCCGCAAAGTCCGCGGCATGGCCTCGGAATTCCAGAACCAGTTCCAGGAAGCGATGCGCGAAGCCGAAATGGCCGACCTGAAAAAGCAGGTCGACGACATGGCGCACGACTTCAAGCATTACGACCCGCTCAAGGACGTCCGCGACGACGTCGAGGCGATGGGCAAGGACATCGAGCGCTCGTTCGACGGCTCCCCGGTGGTGAAGAGCGAAGCGCCGGCTGCAGAAATTCCGGCGCCGCAAACGCCCGCCATCGAATCCGCTGCGCCGACGACGCCGGTTGAGAGCAGTGCGCTTGAGCCGGCCGGGACGCCTGAGCCGGCGGCGGAGCCGTCGCGTTCCGGGAGGTGCGCCAAGAGGCTGCCGCACCCGAATACAGAGCGCGCCGAATGAGCCGCAGCGACGACGACGAGAAGGAGATCGAGGCGACCAAAGCGCCGCTGATGGATCATCTGATCGAGTTGCGCTCCCGGCTGATCAAGGCGCTCGCTGCATTCTTTCTCGCTGCTGTTGTCTGCTATTTCTTCGCCAAGCATATCTATAACGTGCTGACATGGCCCTACATCTGGGTCGCCGGCGCTGAGAACACAAAATTCATTTATACCGGGCTGCTCGAATATTTCGTCGTGCAGCTCAAGCTGTCGCTGTTCGGCGCGGCCGTCATCGCTTTCCCCATCATCGCGACCCAAATCTACATGTTCGTCGCGCCGGGGCTTTACCGCAACGAGCGGCAGGCGTTCTTGCCCTATCTGATCGCGACGCCGGTGTTCTTCGCGCTCGGTTCGATGGTGGTCTATTTCCTGGTCTGGCCGATGCTGGCGCGGTTCTCGCTCAGCATGCAGCAGATGGGCGGCCCCGGCGAAGCGACCATCGAGCTGCTGCCGAAGGTCGAGGATTATCTGTCGTTGATGATGAAGCTGATCCTGGCGTTCGGTATCGCTTTCCAGCTTCCGGTGGTCCTGACGCTGCTGGGACGTGTCGGTATCATCACCTCGGATCAGCTCAGATCGAAGCGGCGCTATTTCATCGTCATCGCATTCGTGATCGCGGCGATCCTGACCCCGCCGGATGTGCTGAGCCAGATGTCGCTGGCGCTGCCGCTTGTCGCGCTTTACGAAGGCTCGATCTGGTCGGTGCGCTTGTGGAGAAGCGCCTGGCCCGCGAGCGCGCTGCGGCCGCCGCCAAGCCGGCGGAGTAAGTTCCGGTTATTATTGGCTTTGTTGATTCGTCATGGCCGGGCTTGTCCCGGCCATCTCGTTTCACTAGGCATTGTGCCAATTCATTCGGGATGCCCGGCACAAGGCCGCGCATGACCGCTCGGGAAACAGATGCACGATATCCGCGCCATTCGCGACAATCCGGACGCTTTCGACGCCGCGTTGGCGCGGCGCGGGCTTGCGCCCGAAGCGAAACGGCTGATTGCGCTCGACGAACAGCGGCGTGCGAAAATTCTTGCGCTGGAAACCGCGCAGGCGCGGCGCAACGCGGCGTCGAAGGAAATCGGTGAGGCGAAAAAGAATAAGGACGAGGCAAAAGCCAAAAGTCTGCTCGACGAGGTCGCCGCGCTGAAAGACAAGATGCCGGCGATGGATGCAGAGGAAAAGAACGCCTCCGCTGCGCTCGACAAGGCGCTGTCTGAAATTCCCAACCTGCCGCTTGCGGAAGTCCCGGACGGCAAAGACGAGAAAGACAACGTCGAACATCATCGTTTCGGCTAGAAGCGCGACTACGCCTTCGCCCCCAAGCAGCATTTCGAGCTTGGCGAAACTCTCGGTCAAATGGACTTCGAAATCGCCGCCAAATTATCCGGCGCGCGGTTTGTTGTTCTGAAAAAAGGTTTAGCGCGGCTTGAGCGCGCGTTGGGTCAGTTTTTTCTCGATGTGCATACCGAGCGATCCGCACAACTACACCGAAGTTGTGCCACCGCTGCTGGTGCGTGACGAAGCGATGTTTGGCACTGCGCAATTGCCGAAATTCAGTGCTGATCAATTTCAAACTTATACGGAGGATGTACGTCGGCTACATGCCGAAAAGGAATTTGTGGAGGTTTGGAATCTGGCGCTCGACTACCGAGAAAAACATGGGCTTGAAAAGGCAAGGAAGGTTGGTGTCCATAGCTCAGAGTTTGTCTATAAGGAAAATCCAAACAGATTCTGGCTAATTCCTACCGCTGAAGTGCCGCTAACCAACCTCGTCCGCGAATCCATCGTCGACGAAACTCAATTGCCGATGCGGCTTGACGGCCTGCACGCCGTGCTTTCGTGCCGAGGCCGGTGCCGCCGGTAAGGACACCCGCGGCATGATCCGGCAGCATCAGTTCACGAAGGTGGAGCTGGTCTCGATCACCACGCCGGAACAGAGCAAGGATGAGCATGAGCGCATGCTGGCCTGCGCCGAGGAGGTGTTGAAGAAGCTCGATCTGCACTATCGCGTGGTGACGCTGTGCACCGGCGATATGGGCTTTGCGTCACAAAAGACCTACGACATCGAGGTATGGCTTCCGGGACAGAATATGTTCCGGGAGATTTCGTCGTGCTCGGTGTGTGGTGAATTCCAGGCCCGGCGCATGAATGCGCGCTACAAGACCAAAGAAGGCCGGAACGTCCACGTGCATACGCTTAACGGCTCCGGCGTCGCGGTCGGCCGCGCTCTGATCGCGGTGATGGAGACCTATCAGCAGGAAGACGGCTCGATTGCGGTGCCGGATGTATTGCAAAGCTACATGGGCGGATTGAAGAAGATCGAGAAGTAATGCGTATCCTTGTCACCAATGACGACGGCATTCACGCCGAAGGGCTCGACGTTTGCGAGAAAATCGCGCGCTCGCTTTCCGACGATGTCTGGGTGATTGCACCTGAATACGATCAGTCTGGTGTTGCACATTCGCTGTCGCTGAACGACCCGCTACGGCTTCGCCAGATTGACGAGCGGCACTTTGCGGTGCGCGGCACGCCGACCGATTGCGTCATCATGGGCGTGCGGCATTTGCTCAACGGACATGATCCGGATCTCGTGCTGTCAGGCGTCAATCGCGGCCGCAATGCCGGCGAGGACGTGATCTATTCCGGAACGATCGCAGGGGCGATGGAGGGCACTGTGCTCGGTCTTCCTTCGATCGCGCTGTCGCAGGCTTACAATTCGCGCGGCGGCCAGCCGCCGCATTGGGACACCGCGCTGCGCTATGCGCCGGACATCGTTCGCCGCGCGCTCGCCAAGGGCATTCCGGCCGATGTTCTGCTCAACGTCAATTTTCCCAATTGTCCGCCGGACGCCGTGAAGCGCATCGCCGTGACCACGCAGGGCCGGCGCAAGCAGGAGCGGCTGCATATCGACAAGCGTACCGATGGACGCGGCAATCCGTATTACTGGATCGCCTACGTACGGCAGACCGCCATCAAAGCAGCGGACGGCTCCGACCTTGCGGCGCTAGATGAAAATTGTATCGCGGTGACGCCGCTCAGACTTGACCTGACTGACGATGCAACTGTTGAGCGCTTCGCCGATCTTTTCAAAAAGAAAGATTAGTTTCGCGGCGCAAGGCCTTTAGCGTAATGGCTTTGAGCGCCTGCTCGAGCGCGTCGGATTGAAACGGCTTTTGCAGCGTCGGATTGTTGCGGTAGGGCTCCGGCACGCCGTGCGCGCCGTAACCGGTGGCGAATACGAACGGCACACCGCGTTCTATCAGCACCTCGACAACCGGGGTGATCGGCTGCCCGTTGAGATTGACGTCGAGGATGGCTGCATCCACGTCCGCATGCTTGGCCAGAGCCACGGCTTCGTCGATGGCGCCGGCTTCCGCGGCCATGGTGTAGCCGAGATCCTCCAGCATGCCGTCGAGCAGCATGCGGATCATCAATTCGTCTTCGACAACGAGAATCCGCCTACCCGAGGCTTCATTCGATTCTGGATTCATCTGGTCCCCGTGCTTACCGGCCCCTGGCGGGTCGGCTGTAGCACCTCCGCCGTAACGCCTGGAATGGCATTCAGTTCCGGCAGCCCGGCGAATGCTTGTTGATGGGGCCGGATCGCTGCCTTCAGCCGGCAGTATAAGGGCCGTTGGCATGCTACTAAAAGACGGTTCACGTGGATAAATTGAGGATGCTGTGATCGCGGACCAAGCCGCCGGCGTCGAGCGGATGGAATTTCAACTCGGCTTGCGCCGGCGTGGCATCAGCAACCAGGCCGTGTTGCGGGCAATGGACGAAGTGCCGCGCGAACATTTTGTCGCGCCTGACTTCGCCGAAAGAGCCTATGCCGATCAGGCGCTGCCGATTGCCTGCGGGCAGACCATCAGCCAGCCGTACGTTGTTGCCTACATGACCGATCTGCTCGATACCGGTCCGAAGCATCGTATCCTCGAAATCGGCACTGGTTCCGGTTATCAGGCCGCGGTGCTTTCGCGGCTCGCGCGCGAAGTCATCAGCGTTGAACGCTATCGCACCCTGGCTGACACCGCGCGGGAGCGTCTCAAAACTCTGGGCTTCGCGAACATCACGATAACGGTGCGTGATGGTTTCGGCGGCGCACCGGAATATGCGCCGTTCGACCGTATTCTGGTGACCGCTGCCGCCGAGGACGTTCCGGCCGCGCTGGTCGAGCAATTGGGCGAGGGCGGCAAGATGGTGCTGCCGCTCGGCCCGCGCGACGGCACGCAGCACATCGTCAAACTCTCGAAGAACGCCAACGGCGAGGTCGCGCGCGAGACGCTGATCCCGGTCAGATTCGTGCCACTACTGTCTGGCCAGGCCCAGGAACTATAGCGATGCTATAGCGATCAAGCGGTTTCGCCGATTTCTAAAATTCTTGCCGGCACTTAAAGGCCTGTTTACCGCAACGTAGTTTATTCGCTCGTTAGTGGGTGTTGCGTGCGGGCGAGTAAAAATGAGCGCGTCGCGTGGGTTGGCCAAATGGCCATATTTGGTTGCCGTTTCGTTAATAGGACTTAGCGCTGCAAGCTGCAGCGGCGATTCCGGCCGTTTCGGCGAAGGTTTCGGTTCCAACAACTCACATCCTGAGACGACCGGCTCGATCCCGCAGAATAGCCAGACTGGCCATATTCAAAGTCAGCCGCTGCCACGGCTTGCCGACGCCGGTTCGTCTGGCGGCGGCCGCGGCATGGGCTCCTACGAGCCGAACAGTGAAGTGACCGGGTCGCTGCCGGCCGCTCCGCAGCCCACCTGGACGTGGGAGGGCGGCACGCCGGTCGTGGTGGCTCCGGGCGAGACCCTCGAGACGATTTCGCGACGGCACAATGTGCCGGTTTCGGCGATCATGCAGGCGAATAACATTACCAACCCGACCGCCGTGCATCCGGGTCAGCATCTCGTGATCCCGCGGCAGAAGACCGGCATCGCTTATGCGCAGCCGCCGCGCGCTGCCACGCCGGCCGCGGTGATGCCGCCAGTTGGACCGGTTGGCTCGGCCAAGACCGCTTTGGCGCCGACTTCCGGCGTTCACGTCGTTGCGCCGGGTGAGACACTGCACAGCATCGCACGGCTCTACGGCAAGCCGGTGATGGTACTGGCGAAAGCCAATAACATTCCGCCGGACACCATGGTCCGGGTCGGTGAGCGCATCGTGATCCCCGACGTGCAGCCGGCACAGACCCAAGCCAATCTCGTGCCGCCGCGTACCCAAGCTCCGGCAGCCGTTGCCGCGGCACCGGCTCACGGACCCGACTTTGCCAGCGCCGAGTCACCGCACAGTGCTCGCGTCGCGTCACCGGAGCCCGCTCCGGCTACCGATCAAACGAATGCGGTGAAAACGGCTGAGCCCGCTGGAGCACTGCCCAGCTTCCGCTGGCCGGCGCGCGGCCGCGTCATTGCCGGTTTCGGCCCGTCACCGAATGGCCTGCAAAACGACGGCATCAACGTTGCTGTGCCGGAAGGTACGCCGGTCAAGGCGGCCGAGGACGGCGTCGTCGCTTATGCCGGTAATGAGCTCAAGGGCTACGGCAACCTGGTGCTGGTGCGTCACAGCAATGGCTTCGTCACCGCCTATGCCCACGCCAGCGAAATCCTGGTGAAGCGCGGCGAGGCGGTAAAACGCGGTCAAGTGATCGCAAAATCCGGCCAGACCGGCAGCGTCACGTCGCCGCAACTGCATTTCGAGATTCGCAAAGGTTCGACGCCCGTCGATCCGTCGCAGTACCTCAACGGCGCTTAAGGTCTAAAATTGGCGTCCGCTGTCCATGCGGACGCCGAGACGGCCCGCCAAATCCTGCACGTATTGCCACGCCACGCGCCCTGAGCGCGCGCCGCGCGTCGTCGCCCATTCCAGCGCTTCGCGGCGAAGCTCTACGCTGTCGAATGGTACGCGGAAATGTGCGATGTAGCCGTCGACCATCGCGAGATATTCGTCCTGGCTGCACTTATGAAAGCCGAGCCACAGTCCGAAGCGGTCCGAGAGCGAAACTTTCTCTTCCACTGCTTCGCCGGGATTGATCGCAGTCGAGCGCTCGTTCTCCACCATTTCCCGCGCCAACAAGTGACGGCGGTTCGACGTGGCGTAAAAGATCACGTTCTCCGGCCGGCCTTCGATGCCGCCCTCCAGCATGGTCTTGAGCGACTTGTAGGATGTGTCTTCGGCATCGAACGACAGATCGTCGCAAAACACGATGAAGCGCTGAAAGGCGTTGCGCAGGACATCCATCAGGTCCGGCAGCAACTCGATGTCCTCGCGATGAATTTCGATCAGCTTCAGTCCGGCGTCGGGATAGGCCGCCGCTGTACCGGCGTGAGCGGCTTTGACCAGTGAGGACTTGCCCATGCCGCGCGCGCCCCAAAGCAGCGCATTGTTGGCGGGCAGGCCTTGCGCGAAGCGTTCGGTGTTTTCGACGAGAAGATCGCGCACGCGGTCGATGCCTTTAAGCAGCGACATCTCGACACGGTTCACACGGCGAACCGGCGCAAGCCGCCGTCCCTCAGCGTGCCATATGAAGGCATCCGCTGCCGCGAAATCTAGTTTCGGTGGCTGCGATGGCGCGAGGCGTTCAAGCGCATCGGCAATCCGCTTGAGGACTTCGCTATCATTGCCGCTGGAACGGCGCTCCCTGGCCTTGGCGGGCTTCGCCTTGCTTCTGGAGCGCGAGGAAGATTTTGCCATGTTTGTACCAGGTTACGCCTTCCCTTAGCGGGGCGGGGGAACCCTCGCAAGCGCGGCAGGAAAAGGGAGCGCGGCGTTGCAATTGGGCCACCGGTGGCTATAGTCCGCGCCGATTTCGCGCGCAAAATCGGCCGTTCTTCCGCAGGCTGGCGCGCGCCTTAATTCGGCCCCGGAGGACTAATGTTTGTTACGCCCGCGTTTGCGCAAGGCTTGCCGTCTTTTTTAGGCGGCGGCGGTGACAGCGGCGGCATGATCGTTCAGTTCATGCCGCTCATCCTGATTATCGTGATTATGTATTTCCTGGTGCTGCGGCCGCAGCAGCAGCGGGTGAAACGGCACCAGGAAATGGTCAAGGCGTTGCGGCGGGGCGACACCGTGGTCAGCAACGGCGGTCTGGTCGGCAAGGTGACCAAGGTTGTTGACGACGAACAGGTCGAAGTTGAAATCGCCGACGGCGTGCGGGTGCGGCAAGTGCGCTCGATGGTGAGCGAAGTGCGCGCCAAGGGCGAACCGGTGAAGGACGACAGCGCAAGCTGAGTCTGAACCGCGGGCTTTAAGGAAACTCGAAATCCATGCTGTTTTTCACGCGGTGGAAGGCCATTGCTATCGTGCTCACAGCATTGATCGTGTGCCTGTTCGCCGTGCCGAATTTCTTCTCCGAGGCGACCGTGAAGAAATGGCCGTCGTGGGCGCAGTCATTCGCGCAGCGCCATGTTGTGCTCGGCCTCGACCTGCAGGGTGGATCGCATCTCCTGCTCGAAATCGATTCCGGCGCGGTGCGAAAAGAGCGATTGCAGGCGCTGGCTGATGACGTGCTGCGCGTACTGCGTGCGGCGCGCATTCCGTTTACTGGCCGCTCCGTCGCCGGCAATGCAGTTCAGGTGCACATCACCCGTGACACTGACGTCGACGGTGCCATGACCAAGCTGCGTGAACTCTCCGTGCCTTTGTCGGGGCTTCTCGGCGCCTCGGGGCAGTACAGCCTCGACATAAACAACAATGCCGGGCTTATCACGCTGGCGCCGACCGAGGCAGCACTTACCGAGCGTATCCGTCAGGCGGTCGACCAATCGATCCAGATCATCGAACGCCGCGTCAACGAACTCGGCCTCGTCGAGCCGACCATTCAGCGCGAAGGTATCAATCGCATTCTGGTGCAGGTGCCCGGGTTGCAGGATCCGTCCCGCCTGAAAGACATTCTCGGCAAGACGGCGAAACTCGATTTTCGCCTGGTCGACATGTCAATGACCGCGCAACAAGCTGCGGAAACGCGACCCCCGCCTGAACTCGGAAATTCTCGACGGCGAAAGCGGCGCCAAGTTTCTGATTGAAAAGCGGGTCATGGTGTCGGGCGCCGATCTCACAGACGCGCAGCCGGGCTTTGACCAGCGCACCAGTGAGCCCATCGTCAGCTTCAAGTTCAATTCGAGCGGCGCGCGCAAGTTTGCCGAAGCGACGCAAGCGAATGTCGGCAAGCCGTTTGCCATTGTGCTCGACAACAAGGTGATCGAAGCGCCGGTAATCCGCGAGCCCATTCTTGGCGGTTCCGGTCAGATTTCGGGACGCTTTACAGTTCAGCAAGTGAACGACCTTTCGATCCTGCTGCGCGCCGGTGCGCTGCCGGCGCCGCTGACCATTATCGAGGAACGTACGGTCGGGCCGGGTCTCGGACAGGACTCCATCACTGCGGGAGAGCATGCAGCCTATGCCGGCGCGGCGCTGGTGATCATCTTCATGTTCATCACCTACGGCCTGTTCGGCCTGTTCGCGAACATCGCGGTCGCCATCAACGTGGCGATGATCTTCGGCGTTCTGTCGTTGCTCAGTGCGACGCTGACGCTGCCCGGCATCGCCGGCATCGTGCTGACCGTCGGCATCGCGGTCAACTCCAACGTGCTGATTTATGAGCGTATTCGGGAAGAAGTGCGCGCTGGACGCACCGCGATCAATGCAATCGACGCCGGCTTCTCGCGCGCGCTCGCCACTATTCTCAACTCCAACATCACGACGTTTATCGCCGCTGCTGTGCTGTTCTATATCGGCACAGGTCCGGTGCGCGGCTTTGCCGTGACGCTCGGGGTCGGCATTCTCACCAGCCTGTTCACGGCTTTCACGCTGACCCGCCTTATCGTGGCTTACTGGGTCCGCGTGTGGCGGCCGCGCACGGTTCCTATTTGAGCATGATCCCGATCAAGATCATGGCCCAACAGATCATCTGAAAGACCATCCGTGCGCCTTCTCCGCATCGTTCCTGACGACACCAAATTCGATTTCATGCGCTTCCGGCGCATCAGCTTTCCTATCTCCGCGATGCTGTCGATCGCGGCGATTTTTCTATACTTCTTTCACGGCCTGAATTTCGGCATCGATTTCGTCGGCGGCACGCTCATTGAGGTCCAGACCAAGGCTGGCCCGGCAGATCTTGCCAAAATGCGTTCGACCATCGGCGGGCTTCAACTCGGCGACTTCCAGCTCCAGCAGTTCGGCGCTCCGGATGACGTTCTGATCCGTATTTCGGAGCAGCCGGGTGGCGATGAAGCGCAGCAGCAGGCGGTGCAGAAAGTTCGCAGCGCGCTCGGCGACGAAGTTGACTACCGGCGCGTCGAAGTGGTTGGGCCGAGTGTATCAACGGAGCTTTTAGCCTACGGCACTATCGGCCTTGTGCTCGCGATTGGAGCGATCCTGATCTACCTCTGGTTCCGGTTTGAGTGGCAATTCGCGCTGGGCGCCATGATCGCCAACGTGCACGACCTCGTGCTCACCGTCGGCTTCATGTCGCTGACCCACATCGATTTCGATCTGACCAGTATCGCAGCACTGCTTACGATCTTGGGCTATTCGCTCAACGATACGGTCGTGATCTACGACCGTATCCGCGAAATGCTGCGCCGCTACAAGCGCTTGCCGATGCCGGACCTGCTCAACCTGTCGATCAATGCAACGTTGTCACGTTCGATCGTGACCCACGTCACCGTGGCGATGTCATTGCTGGCGCTACTGGTGTTCGGCGGGCAGGCGATCCGCAGCTTTACGGCGACGATGATGTTCGGCGTGGTGCTGGTCGGCACTTACACCTCGGTATTCATTGCGTCCCCGATCCTGATCTATCTCGGGGTTGGTGCCGGGCGCATGGGCGAGGCTGAGGAGCCGGAACCGCCCGGGGAGCCGGAAAAGCCTGCCGTTGCTGCCTCATCGCGTCGGACGCGGGGCCGGTGACCGATGCGCCGCATCTCCCGCATCAAGCGCTGATCGACTCTCACGGCGGTGGTGGTTTTCGTTTCGCCGGCATGTCGCATCGCGGGTCTTTGCTCTGTCTGCCGGACGGTGTCTGGGCGTGGCCAGTTACGGCGCCTAGCGAAATAAGCGACGAAGCTCTTTCGTGGGCCTTCGCTCGTGCGAACGATCTTGATTTTTTTATTCTGGGTGCGGGTGCTGCGCCCTGGATCATGCCGGACGCGCTGAAAGAGCGATTTCGTGAAGC
Source organism: uncultured Alphaproteobacteria bacterium (assembly GCA_963739945.1). GTDB lineage: Bacteria > Pseudomonadota > Alphaproteobacteria > Rhizobiales > Xanthobacteraceae > BOG-931. The sequence continues at coordinate 85,613 of CAVUCN010000021.1, forward strand.
GCACATCTCGGCGGATGTGATGATGACGGGGCCGGCGGTGCGAACCTACAATGTCATGCTGATGGAAGGCCGTCGCGTCGGCGCGGGCCTCATCGCCGTCGATTGATCCTGTTAAGCTTCTACGATGCAGGATGCATTCGCCTATTGTGCAGAGCTTGTCCGTGCGGCGGATCGCGACCGCTATATCGCGACATTGTTTGCGCCTGCGGACCGGCGGGATGCGTTGTTCGCGCTCTATGCCTTCAATGTAGAGATCGTGCGGGTGCGCGACATCGCACGGGAACCGATGCCCGGCGAAATTAGGCTGCAATGGTGGCGCGAAGTCGTCGGCGGCGAGCGGAGCGGGGAGGCGGCCGCCAATCCTGTTGCGGCAGCGCTTCTTGCTACGATCCAGCGCTACAATCTTGCAGTCGAACTTCTCGGTACGTTGATCGAGGCTCACCGCTTTGACCTCTACGATGAGCCAATGGCGCGGCTATCCGATCTTGAAGTCTACGCGCGTGAGATCAGTTCAACACTCATCACTCTGGCGGCTCAGATTCTGACCGGCAACAGCCTGGAAGGAGTCACACAGCCGGCCGGAATTGCACATGCAATCACAAACATTCTCCGCGCATTCCCGCTCCATGCGAGGCGCGGTCAGCTTTTTCTGCCTATCGAATTGTTGTCGCGCTACGGGGTGAATCCTCAGGATATTTTCGCCGGGCGCTCGTCCGCCGGTCTGAACGCGGCGCTCGCTGAGTTGCGCGACGTTGCGCGGCGGCATCTTGCCGAAGTACGCCAGTCTCTCACGGCGCTTCCTGCCGAGGCTTTGGCGGCCTTCCTGCCTGTCGCGCTGGTCGGGCCTTCGCTTCGCTATCTGGAACGGAGCGATGCATTTTCGCCTTCCGAGATTTCACCCTGGCGGCGGCAATGGCTGATATGGCGTACGGCGCGAAATCCCGCTCGCATCGCGGGATAATTGTGCCGCGACAACGGAGCCCTTTCAGCAGTCGCCTCGGTGGACTATCACCAGCGGCCGCATAATAGGAAGGGCCGAGAATTCATGTTGCGCCGATTTCACGTACTCGCAGTCGCGATTGGACTAACAGCTATTGTGCTCACGCCGTACGCCGTTTCGGCGCAGGACTATCCGACGCGGCCGGTCACCGTCATTGTCGCGCAGCCGCCCGGCGGCGGTACTGACATCATCGCCCGTATTATTTCCGCTCAATTGTCTGCCCAGACGGGCCAGCCATTTGTCGTCGAGAACCGGGCCGGTGCCGGTACCGTTGTCGGCACCGCTGCCGCGGCGAATTCGGCTCCCGACGGCTATACGCTGATTACCGGACTGAGTGCCAACATGGCGGTCAACCCGAGCCTGTTCGCGCACCTGTCCTACGATCCGATCCGGGATTTTGCTCCCGTTGGCATGCTCGCCGAGTTTCCGTTTGTAGTCGTAGTCAACAAAGATTTCCCAGCGCGCTCCATCAAAGACCTGATTGAGATGGCGAAGGCGAGGCCCGGCGAAATCAATTTCGCCTCAGGCGGCAACGGCACGGGACAGCATCTCTCGACCGAGTTGTTCGAGCTGGAAGCCGGCATCAAAATGACTCACGTGCCGTATCGCGGCGCTGCGCCAGCCTATACCGACATCATGTCGGGCCAGACGCCGGTTTTCTTCGACAATCTGGCCAGTGCGCTGGGGCAGATCAAAGGCGGCAGCGTCCGCGCACTCGCCGTAACCGGCAAGGAGCGTTCGTCGTTGTTGCCGGACGTGCCGACCGTCGCAGAGTCAGGTCTGCCCGGTTATGAGTACAATGTCTGGTTCGGGCTGTGGGCACCAAAGGCCACGCCGAAGCCGATCGTCGACAAACTCTATGCCGAGATTCAAAAGGCGCTCGCCGATCCAGTGGTGAAAGAACGCATTGCCGCCGACTCCGGCGTACCGATGACCATGCCGCTTGCCGATATCGAGCCGTTCGTCAAAGCGGAGATCGCAAAATGGGCCGACGTGGTCAAACGCGCCGGGATCACTGTCCAACAGTAACTGCGTCAGGCATAGCGGTCCCGCAGATTGCGGCGATGAGAAACGATGCGTGTGACAATGTCACGCTCGGTATCGGATTTAATCATCGGATCGATCAAATCGAGCTGGTTCAACGCAACCAGCTCCAGAATTTCGCTGCGCACACCGCCGTCTGCATTGCGTGGCAGAGTGTCAACGACTTGCAGATGCTCGGGACCTTTGCCGCCGAGAAATTCGCGCAGTTCAGTGTCTGCGGCGTTACCCTCGACGAACGCGTAAAGCCCGGTGCCGGCTCGGCGGTCCGGAAAAGCGACAATGGCCACGTCGCTTACACCCGGATGAGTGCGTAACCGCTCGGCCATCACCGGCGCCTCCTTAACGAAACGCATGCCGCGCCCCTCGCGGTCGGTGACATGAAGCCCGCGGGTAATAGCGTAATAAAGTTTCTTTCCGCTCGACATCCAGATGCGATTAACGAGGCTCTTGCGCGCCAGCACGCGGCGCTCGGTCGCGGTGAGGGCGTCCGGAACGTAGTTGCGCTTGTGCTTCAGCAGGTGGCGTAAATCGTCGTAGCACGCAGTGCGAAACATCCGGTGCCTGCGGCGGTAGTAACCCGCAAGCTGAAAGTCGGTGACGTAGGCGCGGCTGTCGGCCCCGTCTTTGGCGTAAAGCCAGTTTTGCTCTTTGGCGAGATCGTTGTGCGCGATCCCGGCATGATGCAGCAACCGCAGCGCGGCTTTTGCCGATCGAAAATAGGCAACGTCGCCAAACGGCTTGGCGATATGCAGCGGCACGCCGTCTATCCAGCCGCGTACCAGGGCATGGCGGCCCGAGAACAGCAGCGGTGGCGCGATTCCAAGAGGGCCTGCTGCGGCAAGCGTCCGCAGCTCGCGCCGGAACAATACGTAGGCCAACGGCCAGGCCCACCACGGCACCTGATCGAGCCGCCGCAGCACGGCTTCGACATCGCCGGTGTTGGAGCGAAAGCGGCCGCGCTCAACCGTTGAGAAGATGTCGCGCTTGAGCACGACGCTGCTCTGCCAGCGGCCGCGAAGCTCTTCCGGTATGTCGTCTATCGTCATGCGGAAGCGTCTAGCACATCACTCGGCGGCGTGCGGCAACGCGCCGGCGATCCAGGCGTCGAGATCGGCAAGAGCCCGCAGGCACAACGCGCGCTTTTTGGCCTGGCTCCGGTCTCCGGTGCGGGCATTTTCAGACGTTTTGGCCTGTCTCGGGGGCTCAAATCCGAGCGGCGGGAACAGGCCGAAATTAATGTTCATCGGCTGAAAAGACCGCGGTCCTTTATCAATGGTCTCGATATGGCCGCCAGTGATGTGGCCAAGCAATGAGCCATGAGCGGTGGCCGCCGGTGGCAACGACATCGCGTTGCCAAGAAGTTCCGCTGCGGCGAAACGGCCGGCGAGAAGACCAATTGCAGCCAACTCGACATAACCTTCGCAACCGGTGACCTGGCCTGCGAAGCGCAGCCGCGGCGCTGCTTTCAGCCGCAATGTTTCGTCGAGCAGCTTCGGTGAATTCAGGAAAGTGTTGCGATGTAGTCCGCCGAGCCGGGCGAATTCGGCATTGGCAAGGCCCGGGATAGTGCGAAACAGCCGAACCTGCTCACTGTGTTTCAGCTTGGTCTGGAAGCCGACCATGTTGAAAAGCGTGCCGAGCTTGTTGTCCTGCCGCAACTGTACGACGGCATAGGGTTTAGGCGTGGGATTGCGCGGATTGGTGAGGCCGAACGGTTTCATCGGGCCGTGGCGCAGGGTCTCCCGGCCACGCTCGGCCATCACTTCGATCGGCAGGCAACCGTCGAAATACGGCGTCGCCGCTTCAAACTCGTGGAAACTGATCTTCTCAGCGGTGAGCAGCGCTCCGATGAAGTCATCGTATTCTGCGCGCGTTAGTGGGCAATTGACATAATCGGCGCCGGAACCGCCAGGTCCGGCTTTGTCGTAGCGCGACTGAAACCATGCGATGTCGAAGTCGATCAACTCGCGATGCACGATCGGCGCAATAGCGTCGAAAAAAGCCAGTGCATCTTCGCCGGTCAGCCCGCGAACCGTGTCGGCCAGCGCTGGCGAGGTGAGGGGGCCGGTAGCAATTATAACGTTGTCCCACTCCGGCGGGGGTTCGTGAATTTCCTCACGGCGGATTTCAATCAGGGAATTGCTTTCAAGAGCGTCGGTAATCGCACCGGAAAATCCGTCACGATCCACGGCGAGCGCGCTGCCGGCGGGCAGTTTGTGCGCATCGGCGGTTTGCATCACCAACGAACCGAGGCGGCGCATCTCGGCATGCAGAAGGCCTATGGCGCTGCCGTCTGCGTCGTCGGAGCGGAATGAGTTCGAACAGACCAGCTCGGCGAGCTGTCCCGGTCTTATGCGCGGCGGTCGAGCGCTCCGGCCGCATCTCGTGCAGCACCACCGGCACGCCGTATCGCGTGGCCTGCCATGCGGCCTCGGAACCGGCCAAGCCGCCGCCAATGATGTGAATAGGTCTGATGGTACCCATTGCCTGCCCAAATTAGGCGTCACGGAACAGTCAAACAATCCAATCCGAAAATTTTGCGGAACCGGACGAACCCGCGCGCTGCGGTGTTTACACCCCCAGCGACAACGCCGGGAAGTTCCAAATGCTTGAAACTCTGAAATCGGCGGTAGGCGAAAATACGGCCGCGGACGGTTTCGATGTTGAGATTCTCTCGGTGGCGACAGCGAATCCGTCGTTCGTGTTGCAGCAGGATGAGGCAGCCCGGCGCGCCAAGGATCTGTTTCCGCACCTCAAATTCTTATGGAAGCTTTACGACAATACCGGCATCGACCGGCGCTACAATTGCGAGCCGATCGATTGGTACCTCAAGCCGCACAGTTGGGAAGAACGCACCGCTTCGTTTCAGCGGCATGCGCTCGATCTGCTGGCTGACGTTGCTGCGAGGGCGACGAAGACAGCGGGCATCGGGCTTGATGCAATCGATATTCTTGTCACCAATACAATCACGGGACTCGCGATCCCGAGCCTTGACGCCAGGCTTTCCAATCGTCTGAAGTTGTCGCGGCGCCTGGAGCGCTTGCCGATATTCGGACTTGGCTGCGGTGGCGGCGTTGCCGGTCTTGCCCGCGCCACGCGTTTGGCGCACGCCACCGAAGGCGCGCATGTGCTCTTCCTCACCGTCGATCTTTGCAGCCTTTGTCTGCGCGTCAACGATCCAAGTCCGGCAATGTTTGTTTCTACCGCCTTGTTCGGCGACGGTGCGGCCGGGGTCATGTTGCGGAACACTGCGGAGGGTTCGCATGGCGGACCGCGCATTCTGGCCATTGGTGAATGGTGCTGGCCGGACACCGAATACATCATGGGTTGGGATATCAAGGACGATGGATTTGGCATCGTGCTGAGCGCCGAATTGCCGTCGCTGATGCGCGAAGCCTTGGCGCCGGCGCTTTACGATTTTCTCGATCGCAATGGCTTTCGCCTGTCGGACTTCAACGGCTTTTTGTTCCATCCCGGCGGCCGCAAACTGATCGAGACCGTGCAGGAAGTTCTTGGGCTTGAGCGCGATCATTTCGAGCATTCGTGGGAGATATTGCGCCAGTACGGCAACATGTCATCGGCGACGGCGCTGTTCGTGCTCGACCGTGCTTTGAAAGCAGGCGCGCGCGGCTTGCACTTGCTCGCTGCCTTCGGGCCGGGTTTCTCCGCGTATTTTGTTGCGGTCGATTTCGGATGAGCTTCGGCTGGGGTTCGGCACTTCTCGCATATCTCACCGTTCAGCGGCTGGCCGAACTCTGGTGGGCGAAGCGGAACGAGGCGCGGTTGCTCGCCGCCGGCGGCATCGAACATGGCCGATCGCACCTTTGGCTGATGATTCTGGTCCACGCCGCTTGGCTTGCCGGTCTATGGCTGCTGGCTTACGACCGTCCGGTCGAGCCATTTTTTCTCGCGCTGTTTATTGTTTTGCAGGTCGCCCGCTTTTGGGTGTTGCTGACGCTCGGGCGGCGCTGGACGATCCGTGTCATCACGATGCCGGGCGAGCATCTGGTGGCGCGGGGCCCATACCGGTTTTTGCGACATCCCAACTACGCCGTCGTCGTTGGTGAGATTGCGGTGGTCCCGCTGGCGCTTGGGTTGCCCATCTATGCCCTGGTATTCACGATCCTGAACCTTGCGGTCCTCGCGATCCGCATTCCCGCCGAGAACGCAGCGCTGGCTGCCTCGCCACGCTGAGCGGTGTTGGCTCGATAGGGGGCCTCTGCTATAGGCAAGACGTTGATCCGGCTTCGAATCCGAGGCCATGAAGGCGCTTTTTGATGTCCGTTGACGCTGAAACCGTTCGCCGTGTGGCGCATCTCGCGCGTATCGCCGTCGCCGAAGATGAAGTCGCCAATCTCCAGGGCGAGCTGAATTCCATCCTGGCCTTCGTCGAGCAGCTCAGCGAGGTCAATGTGGACGGGGTTGAGCCGATGACCTCGGTGACGCCGATGGCGATGAAAATGCGGGTGGATGTCGTGACGGATGGCGACAAGCCCGACGACATCATACGTAATGCGCCGGCGCATGAGGATCATTTCTTCCTGGTGCCGAAGGTTGTGGAATAGCCATGTGCCTCGCTTGTGAACAGGACTCGATCTGGCTCGCTTACCTTGAGAGCAAGGGGTTGCTGAAGGCTGACGATCCCGCGGCGATCGACGCGCTGTTTTCGGCGTTTCCGGTCCAGCCGCTGCCGGTCCAGCCGGAGTGGGACGCGCCTACGCCCGAAGCGCCGAGCGAACCGGTGGCGAAGCCCGCGGCCGACAATCCATTTTCGTGTGACGATCCGACCACGAAATGACTGATCTGACCGCTCTTTCGCTGGCGCAGGCGCGGGACGCCCTGCGCAAGAAAGAATGTTCCGCAATCGAGCTGACCGAAGCGCATTTCTCCGCGATTGAGAAAGCCGGGGCGCTCAACGCCTACGTCCTGAACACGCCAGATCAGGCACGCCAGATGGCGCGAGCATCGGATGCGAAGCTGGCAAAAGGCGAGGGTGGTCCGCTCGAGGGTCTGCCGCTCGGTATCAAGGATCTGTTCTGCACGACTGGTGTGCGCACCACGGCGTGCTCGCATATTCTGGAAAGCTTTGTTCCGACCTATGAGTCGACGGTCACCGCCAATCTGTGGCGCGACGGCGCTGTTTTGCTCGGCAAGCTCAACAACGACGAATTCGCCATGGGTTCGTCGAACGAGACGTCGTATTTCAAGCCGGTGGTCTCGCCGTGGCGCAGGCGCGGCGCCGACACCAAACTGGTGCCGGGAGGTTCGTCCGGTGGATCGGCCGCTGCGGTCGCGGCGCATCTCTGTATCGGCGCAACTGGCACCGATACTGGCGGCTCGATCCGCCAGCCGGCTGCGTTCTGCGGCATCGTTGGATTGAAGCCGACATATGGCCGCTGCTCGCGCTGGGGCATTGTCGCCTTCGCCTCGTCGCTTGATCAGGCTGGCCCGTTCACTCGCACCGTGCGCGACAGCGCGATCCTCATGCGGTCGATGGCAGGCCCCGATGCAAAGGACACGACTTGCGTCGATCGGCCGGTGCCGGACTACGAAAAATCCGTCGGCGCTTCGATCAAAGGCATGCGCATCGGCATTCCCAAGGAGTACCGCGCTCCGGGTATGGCCGGGGAAATCGAGACGCTATGGCAACAGGGCGTGCAATGGTTGAAGGATGCCGGCGCGGAGACGGTCGAAGTTTCGCTGCCGCACACCAAATACGCGCTGCCGGCCTATTACATCGTCGCGCCGGCCGAAGCATCGTCCAACCTCGCGCGCTACGACGGCGTGCGTTACGGGCTGCGCGTTCCAGGCCGCGATATTATCGAGATGTACGAGCGCACACGCGCTGCCGGCTTTGGCAAAGAAGTGCGCCGGCGGATCATGATCGGCACTTATGTGCTCTCTGCCGGTTATTACGACGCCTATTACCTGCGGGCGCAGAAAGTGCGCACGCTCATCAAGCAAGATTTCGAAAAATGCTTTGCTGACGGCATCCACGCCATTCTGACGCCGACGACGCCGTCGGCGGCGTTCGGCATAGGCGAGAAGGGCAGCGCCGATCCGATCGAAATGTATCTCAATGACGTTTTCACGGTCACGGTGAACATGGCCGGATTGCCGGGCATTTCCGTGCCGAGCGGTCTCGACGCCCAAGGTCTGCCGCTCGGCCTCCAGCTCATTGGCCGGCCGTTCGAGGAAGAAACCTTGTTCTCGCTAGGCGAGGTGATTGAACAGGCGGCCGGGCATTTCACGCCCGAACCGTGGTGGCGATAAGTCCTGCCGATATCCGGGAATCTAATTGGCTTTGGACGCACTGTCGTTCCGGCTTTGAAGTCCCGGAACGCTTTCGCTGCGCTGCCGTGGCAACGCTTCGGGGTATTCTTTCTGCAGATAAGCGATCAGGCGCTCGCGCACGTCGGCGCAAACGTTCGATGTGATGCCGGTTGAAGCTGCGACCACGAGGATCCGCAACCTCGATCGCCTGCGGCGTCGTGTTGGTGACCTGGACGCTCGTCACTTTTGCTTCTCCTGACTTGGAGTCGGCGACAAACTCGATTGCTTTTTGACGGACGACGTCCACCGGGGCGGCATAATCGAGGTAAAGCATGATGTTGCCCACGGTCGTCGTCGAATGCCGGGTCCAGTTATAGAAAGGCTTCTGGCTAAAATAATTCAGCGGCACGATAAGCCGCCGCATGTCCCACAGACGGATGACGACGTAGGTTGAATTGATCTCTTCGATCCAGCCGAATTCGTTCTCGACCGTAACTGCATCCTCGAGACGTATCGGTTGCGTCATGCCGAGCTGCACGCCGGCAATGAGATTGCTGAGCACCGGCTGCGCTGCGAGGCCGAAGATGAGGCCGGCAACGCCTGCGGAGGCGAACAGACTCACGCCGAATTGCCGCACGGCTTCGAACGTCATTAGTGCGAAGCCGATCGTCGCAATGACGATGATGGTGTCGAGCGCACGCAACAGCACGCGGACCTGCGTGACGTGCTTGCGCGCCATCAGATTGTCGGCGACGTCCAGGCGAAAGCGGTTCAGGTAAAGATTAGCGCCGATGTGAAGAGCGGTGAGGGCAATCCAGCCGAGCAGGAAGATTGTCCCCAGAGCCAGACACCGCTCCAGAACGTCTTTCGTATCGTGATCGAGCGGTGCGGTCGGTAGCGCGATGCCGAACGCGAGAAGGAGCAATCCGAGCCGCGTCGGATTCTTGGTCGCTTCAAGAATGGATCGAAGAAATGGCCGGCGGCCGCGAACCAGCCGGCGGACGCCCGCGAGAACCGCCGCATGGATAATCCATGCGACGGCGAGCGCCGTCACCAGGACGATGAATGACACTGCCCACGCAGGCGCAAACGACAATGCGCGCCGCAACGCGTCGAGCTGTGCTTGCAGATTTTCAGTGAGGCCCAGCATGTCGCTAAATATAAACGGAAACGCTAGAGGAAACTGCTGGTTTCATGCTTTTCCGCGCTGGACAGTCAGGCATGGCGGTGGCATCAAGCCGCATTCGAGCAAAAGCTTGGCAAGCGGCACGCAATGAAGACCTTCCTGCTGCGGTTTTTTACCTGGTGGAACGGCCAGACCTTCGGCACCCAGCTCTGGACCAGCCTGTCACGGCGAGTTCGTCGGCGAGGATGAGTTCGGCAACCGCTACTATCGCACCAAGGGTGGCAAGATCGATTCGGTCCTCGGTGTTGAGCGGCGCTGGGTGATCTATAACGGCGTCGCCGAGGCTTCCGCCGTGCCGCCGAGCTGGCATGGCTGGTTGCATCACACCGTCGATGTCGCGCCACCGCAGGACACGACCAAGCCGCATCCGTGGGAAAAGCCGCATCGGCCCAATCTGACCGGGACCGCCGGGGCCTATCGTCCCAGCGGCTCTACGCTGGCACAGGGCAGGCGGCCCAAGGCGACTGGTGATTACAAGGCCTGGACGCCCGGTAGTCCGTAATCGGCCCTTTCCGTGCCTCATTCGAAATGTTAACCGGGCGAAGCTGCCAGCGCGTCCAGCCTGACCGCGCAAAGAGCCAAGGTTCCATGATCCGCATTGCCGCTGTTTTGGCTCTGGTTGGCGCCAGCATCGTTGCGGGCCCTGCTGCGGCTCAGTACGGGGGGGGGCCCACCACGGCCGCCGGCTGACGTCCCCAATGGCGCCTTTCCGCCACAACCGCCGCCGGTCGGGTACGGGCAACAACAGTACTCTCCTCCGCCGCCGTCAATACCCTCGCGCAGCAGTATCCCTCTCAGGGGGCTACAGCCAGCGGCCGCAATACGCGCCACCGCCGTCCGCCGCCGGACCGCCTCCTTCCGGGGTGCAGGCACAGCCATTACCACCGCCGCCAGGCGCTGTCGGCGGCGCCGCCCCCTGCGCAGCGTGCCCGGACCGCACCACAGCCAGCGGGTCCGTCACCTGGTCCGGGAGCCCAGCCCGGCACGCCGCCGCAACAGGCGAACAATCCTCCGCCACCACCGCCGGCGGACGCCATCGTCAAACCGGACGATACGATCGTCACCGAGATGCCGACACAAAAGATTGCCAATGGCCGGGCGGTCTTCTCCGGTCTCGACAAGATCACCGGCCGGATCATTTCTTTTGATGCCGCTATCGGCGAGACCGTGCAATTTGGCGCCCTGCAGGTGACTGCACGGGTCTGCTACACCCGACCGCCGACCGAGGCGACCAATACGGATGCCTTTGTCGAGGTTGATGAGGTTACGCTGAAGGGTGAGATCAAGCGCATTTTTACCGGCTGGATGTTCGCCGCGAGCCCCGGTCTCCACGCCGTCGAGCATCCGATCTATGATGTCTGGCTGACCGACTGCTCTTCACCCTCGTCGCCGTCCCCCGTGGCACAATCCACGCCAACACCGACGCCTGGGGCTGCTCCACCTGCCGGGCAAAAGGGTGCTCGCCCGGCGGCGCCGGCGGCGGCACAGCAGCAACCGCGCCGGCCGGCGATTGCGCCAATCGCACCGTCAGCAGCGCCGCCGCCCGTTACCGACGACTAGAACTATTATTCTGCAAGCTGCGCGAGCGCGACGCTTCCGGCGACCGGAACATCAAGTGCGAGCGCGCCGAAATCGCCTTCGCCAACGAGCGCCGCGTCGAGCAATTTGTGATAGGCGGGGCGCGTGACTTCGACCGCACCGAATGTGCGCAAATGATCGGTTACAAATTGCGTATCGAGTAGGCGATAATTACCGGCCTTGAGCCGTGCCACCAAATGCACAAGCGCGACCTTGGAAGCATCGCGTGCGCGATGAAACATGCTCTCGCCGAAAAATACGCGACCGAGACTGACGCCGTATAGACCGCCGGCAAGCTGGTCACCGTCATAGACTTCGACGGTGTGACAGTCTCCGCGTTCGTAAAGCTTACGATAGAGATTATGGATGCGCGTGTTGATCCAGGTGCGGTTACGTCCCGGCACGGGTTGTGCGCAGCCGTCGATCACTGCGTCGAAGTCCCGATCGACAACGACCATGAAGCGGTCGGAGCGGACGGTGCGCGCCAGCCGGTCCGGAACGTGAAACCGATCGAGCGGAATAATTCCGCGCCGCTCCGGTTCTATCCAGTAGAGCGCCGGATCGTCAGCGCTCTCAGCCATCGGAAAGATGCCGCAGGCATAGGCCTTGAGCAGCACTTCCGGAGTGATGTCGATAAGCGCGGATTCGCGGCTCGCCATGGGAATCGTTTAACCGGCTACCGGCTCGCGGTTCAAGGGGCGCGGGTCGTGCCAACGCGAATATGAGCGATGAGAGATTCCGGCAAGATTTCACTTGAGGACAATGTCGAACTGCCGCGCACGCCCTCAATTTAGCCACTGCAATTCGGAGTTCCTTCTGCTGCCACGCCGTCGGAGCATTAACCGCGCGCAAACCACGGGTCCGCTAAGATTTGAATTAGCTTGAACGCTTTTACGGCCGGCGCGTTACGCATCCCAGAGACGAACGCGCAAGCAGTCGGGCTGCTGCCATGGAACTGAACACAACGGACAATAAGCTGATCCACGTCCTTCTGGTCGAAGACGAATATCTGATCAGCGAGTGGGTGGCGCAGTCGCTATCGGAACAAGGCTTTGCCGTACAGACAGCGACCAACGCTGCAGACGCACTCGGCCACCTGACGTCCGATCAGGTCGATGTGTTGTTCACCGATATCAATCTGCCCGGCGATATGGACGGTGCCGCGCTGCGCGCGCCGCGCGCGCGAGATTCTGCCGAACCTTCCCGTCGTCTATGCCTCGGCGCGGGCGACAACGCTGGCGCCGGAGGCGCGGGTTCCCGGCGCGATCATGGTGCCGAAGCCTTATGAACCGGGGCTTGATCGGCCGCCTGCTTGCCGCAGCGCTGCACCACGCCGCCGCGCACGTCCCGGTCTGATTGCCGACTACTGTTCGCCGCCGCCGCGGGCCAGAAACTCTTCCAGCCAGTGGATGTGGTACTCGCCGTCGATGATGTCCTTTTCGCGGGCCAGCGCCCGGAACAGCGGCAGCGTTGTTTCAATGCCGTCGATGACGAACTCATCAAGCGCGCGCTTAAGGCGCATCAGGCATTCACTGCGCGTCTTGCCATGGACGATGAGCTTGCCGACCAGAGAATCGTAGAACGGCGGAATTGTGTAGCCGTGGTACACGGCGGAATCGACGCGCACGCCCAACCCGCCGGGTGGATGGTAATGCACGATCTTGCCGGGTGAGGGGCGGAACGACACCGGATTCTCGGCATTGATGCGGCACTCGATGGCGTGGCCGTGGAACTTCACATTGTCCTGCGTCAACATCAGATCGTTTCCGGCGGCTACCCGGATTTGCTCCACGACGAGATCGATGTCGGTAATCATTTCCGTTACCGGGTGCTCGACCTGGATACGTGTATTCATCTCGATGAAGTTGAATTTGCCGTCTTCGTATAAAAATTCGACGGTGCCGACGCCGAGATACTTGATGTCGCGCATGGCCTTGGCGACGGTTTCGCCAATCTCGTCGCGCATCGCCGTGTTGAGAGCAGGCGAATGTCCTTCTTCCCAGACCTTCTGGTGGCGGCGTTGCAGTGAGCAGTCGCGCTCGCCGAGGTGGATGGCGCGACCCTTGCCGTCGCCGAGGACCTGAATTTCGATATGCCGCGGTCGCGCGAGATATTTTTCAAGATAAACGGTGTCGTCGTTGAACGCGGCAAGCGACTCGGCGCGAGCGGTTGCGAGGCCTGCGGCCAATTCGCTCTCGGAGCGGATCACCTTCATGCCGCGGCCGCCGCCGCCCGCAGCGGCCTTGATCATGACCGGAAAGCCGATGTCATGCGCCAGCCGGATCGCTTCCTGGTCGCTGCCTACGCCGCCCTCGGAACCGGGAACCGTTGGGATACCAAGCTCTTTCGCGGCGCGCTTGGCGGCGATCTTGTCGCCCATCAGGCGGATATGTTCGGGGCGCGGGCCGATGAAATGCACATTGTGATCGCCGAGGATTTCGGCGAAACGTGCATTCTCTGACAAGAAATCCGTAGCCCGGATGCACGGCATCGGCGCCGGTGATTTCACAGGCTGAAAGCAGCGCCGGAATATTCAGGTAGCTGTCCTTCGCCGCGGGCGGGCCGATGCAGACGCTCTCGTCGGCGAGACGCACATGCATTGCGTCCTCGTCTGCAGTCGAATGTACCGCGACTGTCGCGATGCCAAGTTCCTTACATGCGCGCAGCACCCGCAGCGCGATCTCGCCTCGATTGGCGATGAGAATCTTGTCGAACATCACTCAACGATCATCAGCGGCTGGCCGTATTCGACCGGCTGGCCATCTTCGACCAGAATCTGGACCACTGTGCCGGCGCGCGGGGCCGGGATCTGGTTCATCGTCTTCATCGCTTCGATGATGATGACGGGATCGCCGGCCTTGATCTGGCTGCCGACTTCCACAAATGGCCGTGCTCCCGGCGCTGGCCCGCGATAGACCGTGCCGACCATTGGCGAGACGATTGCGCCGGGATGTTGTGCAGGATCGGCGGCGGCGCCGCCGGAACCGCGCGGCGGCGATGGTAACGTCCGCAGCGCGAGATCGTGTCGGTGGTGCACCGAGATTGCGCGCGACCCGGATCGAGACGCCGTCCCGTTCAAATTCGATTTCGGTCAGTCCGGTTTCGTCGAGCAGCTTCGCCAGCTCGCGGATCGTGTCATGGTCGATCGCCGGCGATTTCGGCATCTGTGGGTTCCCGGACTTACGCGCCACGATCAATTCCTATCAATCCCTGATCAGTTCTTAGCGCCGATCATGGCGGCAAGGCCGTCGATTGCGAGAGCGTAGCCTTGCGTACCCATTCCGGCGATCACGGCGCGGGCGGCAAGGGAGACATAGGAATGCTGCCGAAATTCCTCGCGTGCGTGAATATTGGTAATGTGCACTTCGATGACGGGTGCCTCCATCATGAAAAGCGCATCGAGGATTGAAATCGACGTGGTCGTGTAACCGGCAGGATTGATAATCAGGCCCACTGCCTTTTTGGTGCGGGCTTCCTGAATCCAGTCAACGAGTTCGCCTTCGTGATTGGACTGGCGGAAGACGACCGCGAAGCCGTGGCGCTTCGCGGTGGAGCGAGACAGCTTCTCAACATCGGCCAGTGTGGCGCGGCCGTAGAGATCTGGCTCGCGCGTCCCAAGCAAATTGAGGTTGGGCCCGTTGAGGATATAAACGGTCTTTGGCATTTCCGAAGTCTATCCGGCTGTTGCGGCACAGGACGGTATCCAGCGTGCCGCCCGTTTATAGGGAAGCCCCCCGCAAAGGGGAAGCCGGGCATCTTGGCCATTAGTCAATAAAAAGCCCTCCCCAAATCGGGGAGGGCGATCGACGTTGGGAATTAAAATACTGCCCGGCTATTTCTTGTCGCTCGCGATTTTTTCCTTAAGCTCATCGAGGCCGACGGCGCCCACTACAAGCTGGTTACCGACGACATAGCTCGGCGTGCCGTTGACGCCGAGCGCATCGGCGAGTTTCATGTCCTCGTCGATCGTCGCCTTCACTTCATCGCTGTTCATGTCTTTTTCGATACGGGACATGTCGAAGCCGACTTCTTTCGCGGCTGCAAGCGCATGGGCCTTGTCGGCCGGACCGCGGCCGCCCAGAAGCTTCTGGTGGAAGTCCATGTACTTCTTGCCGGTCGGATCCTGCATGCGCGCCGCCACCGCGACATGCGCCGCTTCAACCGAGCCTTCGCCCAGAACCGGGAACTCCTTGAGCACGAACTTTAAATCCGGATTGGTTTTCAGCAGCGTCAGCATGTCGGGAAGGGCGCGCTTGCAGAAGCCGCAATTGTAATCGAAGAACTCGACGACCTGAATGCTGCCTTGCGGGTTGCCAAGCACGACCTGATGAGGCGAATTGAACAGTGTCGCGTTGTTGTCCTTGATTACAGCAGTAGCTTTCGCGGCTTCGGCTTCTTGCTGCTTCTTGTCGAGAGCCGACATGACTTCCTGGATCACTTCCGGATGTTTCATCAAATAGTCTTTGATGATGCCTTCGATTTGCGTACGCTGATCATCCGAAAAGGTCTGCGCCGATGCCGGCGGCGCAAACAATGCCGTGGCCGCAAGCAATGACGCACAGAGCGCCACGCGTGTTTTTGCCGAAATGTATTTCATTTGGTCATCCTTCCGGTGATCACTTTGTCAGAGGGTTCTGTTTGACGTTCTTGTTGAACGCAACGATGTCGTCGGCTTTCACCCAGCCGGGCGAACCGATCGGGAAACGTTCTTTAGCCCGGGCAGCCAATTCGCGGGCGGTCTTGTTGTCGCCGCGCGCGAAGGCCGATTGAGCGGATGCGAGATCGGCGTCTGGCAGATCGCCCTTGCGGCCATAGGCCATTGCAAGCTGCAGATAGCCGTCGCTTGATTCCGGTTCCTGAATGAGCGCCGCATGCAGCAACGAAATGGCCTCGTTAGAAACTTTGGGATCGTTAGTTCCCACGAGGGCCTGTGCAAGTAAAATCTGTATGAGCGGTTGATTGGGTGCAAGCTGGACTGCGCGCCGCAGCGGCGCAATCGCCTCTGCAGGGTGGCCGCCTTCAAGCAAAGCTTGTCCTTTAAGTTCATGGAAGTAGGGATTGCTCGGCACCGCCGCAATCAAACTGTCGATCGCCGCAACGGCATCCCGCATGTCGCCAAATCTGTAGGTGGAAATGGCGCGCGCGTAGCGGGCGGGAAGGCTGGTATTGGACATCGGGTAACGCCGCAGCACTGCGTCTGGCGGGTCCATGAAGCCGTACATCTTCGCACGCATCATATCGTGCCGGAATTGAAGTTCGGGCGGGTCCTTTTTGTCCCAGAACTGTGTCCTCACCAATGTCGCCAGCGCATCCATGCGTTCCTTCGGCATTGGGTGGTTCTGCGCATAGGGATTGGCGTAGTGCGCGGCATAAAGCGACTCGTCGGCGAATCGCTTGAACGTGTCATACATGCCTTTCGCCGACTGACCGGTCATGGTCAGGAAGCGCACGCCAGCGCGATCCGCCTGGTCCTCCTGAGCGCGCTGATAGGCAAGAAGTGAATTCTGGATATAGGCCTGCGGGCCGGTGAACACGGCGCTGCCGATATTGCCCATGTCTGCATTGTTGGATCTTGCGCCGGCAGCGATTGCTCCGACGCCGAGCAACATCGCGATGATCGCAGCCGTTTGGGCGTTGGCAAGCTCCTGACGCATTTTCGCGAGATGGCCACCGACAATATGTCCAGTTTCGTGCGAGAATACGCCAATCAACTGATTGGGCGTCTCGGCTTCCATCAGCGCGCCGGCGTTCACGAAGATGCGGTGCGCATCCATAACGAATGCGTTGAACGACTTGTCGCTGATGATGACGACCTTGATGTTCTGACCGCCGAGACCGGCGGCTTTTTCGATCGGCGCGTAGTAGTCGCGAAGAAGCTGTTCGATTTCAGCATCACGAATCATCGGGATGCCGGCACTGGATCCATTCTGTGCCCGTGCCGGCATGCTGCCGAGTGCGACCGCAGCCGCGGTTACAAGTGCCACAGCGCGTGAAACTGGCTTCACAGGGGACGTCTTGCTAGGAGGATTTGCCGAATTCATCTGGACAGCGGCGGGTCGCCTCAGTCGGAAGCCAAATTATGGACGGATCCGGGTGCGGTCAATGTGCGGACGAAGCTTGCGCGCCGGCTCAACGCGCGTGACAAAAGCCGCTGAATGCGGCGGCAGCGGGGCGGCTACTCGGGCCATCAGGCCAGGGCCAACATCAAGGACGCAAAGGCGAATTTATGCTGGATAAAGCCAAGCGTCTGCTGCAGCCGTCGGCCCGCAGCGCGGTGCCTCCGTTCATGGTGATGGACGTTATGGCCGCTGCCGGGCGGCTGGAGGCACAAGGCCGCCGGATCATACATATGGAAGTCGGCCAGCCTGCCGTCGGGGCACCTTCGACCGCCGTTGCTGCGGTGCGCGCCGCGCTTGGAAGCGGACCGCTCGGCTACACCGAGACGCTCGGCATCCGCACGCTCCGCAGTCGAATTGCGCGGTCATATGCTGAGCGATATGGCCTCGACATCGATCCGGCGCGCGTTGTCGTGACAACGGGCTCGTCGGCAGGTTTTATGCTTGCTTTCCTTGCAGCGTTCTCCGCTGGTGATGGCGTCGCCATCGCGCTGCCGGGCTATCCGCCCTATCGTCACATCCTGTCCGCACTCGGCTGCGAGCCGGTCTTAATCGAGACGCACGCGGAGACGCGTTGGTCGATCACTGGTGAAAGCTTGCTCGCAGCGCATAGGGTGCGGCCGCTCAAAGGCCTCATCGTCGGCTCACCGGCCAATCCGACCGGGACGATGATGTCAGCGGCGGCGCTTGCCGAATTGATACAGTGCGCACACGACGCCGGCATTGTGGTCATTTCCGACGAAATCTATCACGGACTCGATTATGCTTTTGCTGCGGAAAGCGCGGCGCGCATTTCGCCTGAAGCGATCATCATCAATTCGTTTTCCAAATATTATTGCATGACGGGCTGGCGTATCGGCTGGATGATCGTGCCGCAATCGCTGGTGCGTGCCGTCGAGCGTCTGCAGCAAAATCTTGCGATCTCGGTGCCGACGCTATCGCAAATTGCTGCGGAGGCCGCATTCGATGCCGACGCAGAATTGATGGCTGTAAAGCATGGATACGAGGAGAACCGCCGGATTCTGATCGAGGGACTGCCGCGCGCCGGCTTCAACTCGTTCTTGCCGGTCGATGGCGCCTTCTATCTCTATGCGGATGTTTCGCATTTTGCGAAGGACAGCTTTGAATTCGCAAACCGCATGCTGGAGGAAACGGGAATAGCAGCAACGCCGGGTGCTGATTTCGATCCGGTGCGCGGCAAGAATTTTCTCCGCTTCTGTTATGCAGGCTCTTCGGGCGACATGCGCGAGGCTGTGGAGCGTATCGGAAGCTGGTTGAAGGACGGGCAGCGGTGAACGTATCCGACAGTGCGCTGGTCCTGTTTTCCGGCGGCCAGGATTCGACGGTCTGTCTCGCCTGGGCGCTGGAACGGTTTTCGCGCGTCGAGACGATCGGATTTGATTACGGCCAGCGTCATGCTGTCGAACTCAGCGTGCGGCCGCGCATCCGAGAAAAACTTCCGGCTCTGTCCGCGTCGTGGCGCACGCGTCTCGGCGATGACCATGTCGTGCGGATAGATGCCCTTGCAGCCATCTCGGATACTGCGCTGACGCGCGACGTTGCGATCGAGATTTCCGCATCCGGCCTGCCAACGACTTTTGTGCCCGGCCGTAATCTCGTGTTCCTGTCCTTCGCCGGCGCCGTTGCTTATCGGCGCGGCATCAAAAATATCGTTGCCGGGATGTGCGAGACCGATTTTTCCGGCTATCCGGATTGCCGCGATGACACGATCAAGGCGATGCAACTTGCTCTTGGTCTCGGTATGGATCGCCGCTTCGTGATCCATACGCCGCTGATGTGGATCGACAAGGCTGCAACATTCCGTCTCGCCCAGGAAATAGGCGGTCCGCCGTTCATCGACGTGCTTCTCGACGAGACCCACACCTGCTATCTCGGCGACCGCGAGCATCGGCATCCTTGGGGCTTTGGTTGCGGCGAGTGTCCAGCCTGCCGATTGCGTGCGGAGGGCTTTCGGAAGTGGAAAGAGGCGTTATGACGATTCAGGAACAGCGCCAGCGGGAAGGTCTGGTCTTCCTGATTCTGTTTTCGCTCACGATTCCGGCCGCCAACTGGCTCATTGGCCACGTCGGAACGACGTGCATTCCGCAAGGCCCGTGTGTGGTGCCGGTTGCGCCGGGCCTGACGGCGCCGTCAGGCGTTATGATGGTCGGCGTCGCGCTCGTACTGCGTGATCTGGTGCAGCGGCGGCTGGGTGCCGTCATGTCGGTGCTGGCGATCTTGTTCGGTAGCGCGCTGTCGGCAGTGTTTGCCCCAGCTTCGCTGGTGTTTGCATCGGCGGTGGCTTTTCTGCTCTCGGAATTTGCCGATCTCGCCGTCTATACGCCCCTGGCGCGGCAGCGGCTGGTGCTGGCCGTTTTTGCTTCAAGCTGCGCCGGTCTGGTCGTCGACTCGATTGCATTCTTGTGGCTTGCGTTCGGCTCGCTCGATTTTCTGGCCGGGCAGGTCGCCGGAAAAGCCTGGATGGTGCTGCTGTCAATTCCGTTTGTCGCTTGGCTGCGCCGCCGTGACGACCGGCTCGGCATGATGCCCGGCTGAAAATTCTTCAAGTGAGGCGAAAGATGGCTGATCCGTTGTTCGACATACTGCGCAAGGTGACCACAGCCACCGTCACGACGATGCTGCTGAAAAAGGGCATCCGGCGCTGCTGGATGGATGGCCCGAAGCCGCTTACGCCGAAAGGTCAGCGTCTGGTGGGCCGGGCTTTCACTTTGCGCTTCGTACCTGTGCGTGAAGACCTGGCGACCCCGGAGAGTTGGGCATCGCCGATTTCAACCCGCGCCGCGATCGAAGCGATGCCGGAGGGCGTGATCGCCGTTGCCGATGCGATGGCCGTGCCCGGCGCGGGAATCTTCGGCGATATTCTTTGCGCGCGCATGAAGAAGCGTGATGTCACCGCGCTGGTCACGGACGGCGTTATGCGGGACCTGACCGGCGTTATCGCAAGCGCGCTGCCGGTATGGTGCGCCGGCGTTGCCGCTCCAGCCTCCGTCAATGGCCTGACCTTCGTCGGCTGGCAGGAGCCGATCGCCTGCGGCGGCTGCGCTATTTTTCCGGATGACGTGATCGTGGTCGACGATGATGGTGCGGTGGTTATTCCAAAAGCGCTGGTCGAATTCGTCGCGCACGAAGGTGCCGAGCATGAGCTCTACGAAAGCTGGGTATTCACCGAAGTCGAAAAGGGCGTGAAATTGCCGGGCCTCTATCCGCCAAATGACGAGGCCAAGGCACGTTACGCAGAATGGCGGAAAACGCGCGGCTGAACCGTGTTCTTTCAGCTCTCCAAGCTGCTTGGCTTCTTCGCGTTACCAACAAACCTGCTGATCTCGCTCGGCGTGCTGGGCTTGCTGCTGCTGCTGACGCGTCTCACGCGGATCGCAAGCTGGCTTATCGTAACCAGTTTGGTGCTGCTTGCTGTCGCGGGCCTTTCGCCGCTCGGCAATGTGCTGGTCTTGCCGCTTGAGCAGCGCTTCCCGCCCTGGAACCCATCGCACGGTGCGCCGGACGGCATCGTCATGCTTGGCGGCGTGATTTCACCGTCCATATCGCTTGAGCGCGGCACTATTGCACTCAACGAAGGCGCGGCAAGGTTTGTTGCAACCGTCGAGCTTGCACGTCGCTATCCGAATGCACGCATCGTCATTTCCGGTGGCACCAACTCGCTTATTTACGATGATGAGCCGGAAGCGGGTGTGGCCGTAAAAGAATTCGAAGCGCTCGGCATTCCTCACGATCGTATCTCGGCTGAGGAGCAATCGCGCAACACGGTCGAGAATGCAGTGTTCTCCCGCCTCATCGCCAATCCGCAGCCGGGTGAGCGGTGGCTGCTGGTGACGTCCGCCTACCACATGCCACGTGCCGTCGGGACGTTCCGCGCCGCGGGTTTCCCGATTGAGCCCTATCCGGTCGACTATCGAACACGGGGACCGGCCGACGCGGTTCGCCCGTTCCGTATCTTCAACAAGGGCTTGGCGCTCACCGACATCGCCGTGCACGAATGGCTCGGCTTGCTGGTCTATCGGCTTGCCGGCAGGACGCTGGAATTGTTTCCGGGGCCGTAGTGACCCGCGCAGAGTTTTATCCGCAAATACCAAGCCTTTTACCGATCCTTTACCCTGTCAGTCGATGCTTTCCGACACGGGAGAAGTAAGGCGTCGTGGTTTGGCGCGGTCTCCTTTTGGGGAAGGGACCACTACATGTCGATGAATATGCCGGTTGCGCTCGACGCACAGCAGCCGAGATCGGCGGCCGAGATCTCTCCCGTAGCGAACGCCTGGTTTGAAACCGCGCTCACGCTGTTGTTGACGGCTGCGACGGTTCTGTTTGTTTCATTTATCGCGGTCGTCACCGGTCTGGTCTAGATAGCAACGGCAATCCGCCGGCATTCGTGTTTGTAACCAGATTTCGCGTCGCAGAAATCCGGGTTACAAAGCGCCATGGGCCTCCATCTCATCATCGGCAATAAAAATTATTCGTCATGGTCGTTCCGGCCATGGTTGGCAATGAAGGTTGCCGGCATTCCATTCGATGAAACTGTCATTTCGCTCGAGGCGAAGGATTTCAAGGAGCGTGTGCTTGCGTTAAGTGGCACCGGCAAGGTGCCAGTGCTTGTCGACGGCGAGACGCGAGTTTGGGAGTTGCTCGCCATCCTCGAATATCTGGCCGAACAATTTCCCGCGACTCGATCTTTGGCCAAAAGATCAAGCGGCTCGGGCCCACGCGCGCACTGTTGCGACGGAAATGCATTCGGGCTTTGTGCCGCTGCGCAGTCAGTTGCCGATGAATACATGGCGGCCGGTGAAGCATCGTCAACTGGACGACGCGGCAGCCGCGAACGTACGCCGCATCGATGTGCTCTGGAGTGATTGCCGCACGCGGTTCGGCTCGGGTGGCCCGTTTCTATTCGGTGCGTTTGGCGCCGCTGATGCGATGTATGCGCCGGTGGTGTGGCGCTTTCATACTTACGCCGTCGAAGTAAGTGCGATAGCGCGCGCCTACATGCAGGCAGTGATGGCGCTGCCGGCCTGGAATGAATGGCGGCTGGCGGCGCGGCAGGAGTCCTGGGTGCTGCCGCACGATGAGGTCGATTGGCCTACCGTTCTGCGCGAATAGCCTTGGCTCAGCTCAAACGCTGTTCGATCTCGCGCAATAACGGCTGTTGATAGGCGATGATCTTGATCATTGCGATCGGTAGCGGGAAATAAGCAATACGATCGATTTCCGAAAAGCTCTGGCTGCGGCCGGACCGTGGAGGCCATTCCATCTCAAATGTATTGCTGGCGAACGTGTCGAGCCTGAAGTCGGCTTCGAATGCGAAGGCGTGGACTACTTTTCCGCTCTTTTGGTTAACCGGAGTGAGTGCAAATACCTCTCCGTCGGCAACGAGATTTGTCTCGTCGGTAAACTCGCGCCTGGCTGCTGACAGGAGATCGTCGCCCGGTTCGACGAGCCCCTTTGGAATAGTCCATGCGCCGTCATTCTTGTTCGCCCAGAAGGGGCCGCCGGGATGTGCCAGTAAAACTTCAATGACAGACTTATTGCGCCGAAACGCCACCAACCCGGCGCTGATCTCTTTTGTTCGGGGCATATACACAGTTCCGAAGATGGCTGCGGCTACCTACCGCAGGACTTTTTGACCGGCCCTTGCCAAAAAGGCCACCGTCTGCGCAATTCCGTCACGATTACGCCGACAATGCTCGCTTCCTCGCCCGAGCTCTTTTCGAGCGCGCCGGGGAGGGGGCCAAACCGAACCATTTCTGCCTGGGAGCCAATACCAATGCGATACGGGTTTATCGCCGCCCTTGCCGCTTTCGCGGTTGTTCTTGCGCCGGCCGTCAAGGCCGATGATGCCCCGAAGGACGTCAAAGGCTTGTTTTTGACCAGTGACTATCCAGCGGTCACGGTGCGGCCCGGTGCGACATCGTCCGTCGGATTGCATCTGCAAAATTTCAGTCTGCCGCCGCAGCGCATGACGCTGTCGGTGGCGGGTGTGCCGACGGGTTGGACGGCAACGCTGATGGGCGGGGGCCAGCCGGTCGCCGCCGCGATGCCCAACACCAATGCAAGCGTTGCGATCGAGCTGCGGCTTGATGTGCCGAAGGATGCTGCGATCGGTACCCAGACTCTGACCGTTTCAGCGACTGGTTCGGACCAGACTAAGGTTGATCTGCCGGTCGCGATCACGCTCGCAAAGGACCTGCCAGCCAAGCTGACGCTTACGCCTCAGCTTCCGCAGTTGCGCGGCACGTCGAAGTCAAGCTTCGAGTATCAGCTCAACATCAAGAACGAGAGCGGCAAGAAGCTTGTGGTGAGTCTGTCCGCTCAGGCGCCGCAAAATTTCGATACGACGTTCACCGAGCAGTACGGCAGCCAGGAGCTGAACGCCGTGCCGGTCGATGCCGGACAGGCAAAAGATGTGAAGCTCAAGGTGACGCCGCCAAATACTGCCGCGGCAGGCGATTATAAGATCACGGCGCGCGTCGGTGCCGAAGACGCTTCTGTGACCACCGATTTGAGCCTGACCATTACCGGTCAACCCAAGCTCGACATCAGCGGCCGCGAAGGACTGGTGTCGACACGAGCGTCGGCCGGCAAGGAGACTTCAGTACCTGTTGTCATCACTAATATTGGCACAGCTGCGGCTGAAGACATTCAAATCAGCGGTTCGGCGCCGAGTGGCTGGAAAATCGAGTTCGACCCGAAGACGGTTGATCGCATCGCCCCGAACGCCAACAAGGAAATCCAGGCGCTGATCACGCCGACCGAGAAGGCGATCGCCGGCGATTACGTCACGTCCGTGCGCGCGGCGGCGCGCGGTGAATCGGCTTCGACCACGTTCCGCGTCACGGTAACGACTTCCACGATGTGGGGAATCGCCGGCGTCGGCATCATCGGCGTGGCTCTGCTGGTGATGGTCGGTGCGGTCGCGAGGTTCGGCCGGCGATGAGCGTGGATGCAGTGATCGAGGCCAACGGCCTCACCAAACGGTATGGTCAGGCCGTCGCGGTCGATCACATCTCGTTCAATGTCGGGCGCGGGGAGATTTTTGGTCTCCTCGGGCCTAACGGTGCGGGCAAGACGACCACGATCCTCATGCTGCTGGGTTTGACCGATATTTCCGGCGGTGACGTGCGTGTGCTGGGATTCAACCCGGCGCGCGAGCCGCTATCGGTGAAGCGGCGTGTCGGCTACATGCCCGACACGGTCGGCTTCTACGACAACCTGACTGCCGCAGATAATCTTCGCTACACCGCGCGGCTGATCGGCTTCCGGCTCGCCGAGCGTGAAAAGCGCATCGCCGATGCGCTTGAACGCGTCGGGCTGGCGGACGTTGCCGAGAAGCGGGTTGCCACGTTTTCCCGCGGCATGCGGCAGCGCCTCGGCCTTGCCGAAATCCTGATGAAGGGCGCGCAGATCGCCATCCTCGACGAACCGACGTCCGGTCTCGATCCGCACGCGACTTCGGAGCTCCTCGGCGTCATCCGCGGCTTCAAGTCTGAAGGCGTTTCGGTGCTGCTGTCCTCTCACTTGCTCGAGAGGGTGCAGAGCGTGTGCGACCGCGTCGCTTTGTTTAACGCCGGCAAGATTGTGCTGATGGGTTCAGTACCGGAACTTGGCCGTCAGGTTCTCGGCGGCGGTTATGTCGTTGACATCGAGGCCGACGGCGCCGGGCTTGCCGAACGGCTTGCGCTCATTCCGGGCGTCAGCGGGGTCGAGAAGACCGGCATCGGCAAATTGCGCCTCCATGCCGACCGCGACGTGCGGCCGGAAGCGGCGAACGAAGTTGTTGCCATGCAGGGCCGTCTCAAGTTCTTGGGCGTTCAGGATCCGAGCCTCGAGGCGATCTACAACCGCTATTTCGAGGCTCAGCCCGAGCAGCCCACAAACGACGGAGCGCGTGATGCAGCGTGAAGGCTCCGCTTTTTCCGGTCTCGGCGTGGTCATGCTCAAGGAGCTGTCGGACCACCTGACCAGCGTACGCATGCGTGTGCTGGAATGGCTCGTGGTTCTGGTTGCGCTGGCCGCGCTTTACGGCGCCATCCAGCAAATCAAGGACACCACCGCCGAGGACCCGTTCCTGTTCCTGCGGCTGTTCACGACGTCGCGTGATCCGCTGCCATCGTTCGTGTCATTCCTGTCGTTCCTGGTGCCGCTGATGGCGATCGGGCTCGGCTTCGATGCGGTCAACGGCGAGCACAACCGGCGCACGCTGTCGCGCATCCTTGCCCAGCCGATCTACCGTGACGCGCTGCTGTTCGGAAAGTTTCTCGCTGGCCTCCTTACGCTGTCGATCAGCCTGATTACGCTCTGGCTGCTCGTCATCGGGCTCGGCCTGTTGCTAATCGGCATCCCGCCCGGCGCCGAGGAGATCGCCCGCAGTTTCGTCTTCCTGCTGGTGACGATCGTCTATGCCGGAGTTTGGCTTGCGCTCGCATTGCTGTTCTCGATCCTGTTCCGATCGGCGGCGACGGCTGCGCTCGTCACCCTCGGCATCTGGCTCCTGGTCACGTTCATTTGGCCGGTGCTGGCAGGCGCCGTCGCGCAGATCTTCGTGCCGCCCGATCCGCGTTACATGGCGCTCGGCTTGCAGACGCCGGGGACCGCTGAACTTGAGCAAATTCTGGCGCGGTTCTCACCATCGACGCTGTTTGCCGAGGTGGTGGTGGCGCTAATCGACCCGACGACACGTGCGCTTGGACCGATCTATCTCAGCCAGCTTCAAGGCGCCGTGCTTGGCGCGCCGTTGCCGCTGGCATCGAGCATCCTGATCGCCTGGCCGCAGATCGTGGCCATGATCGCAACCGCGATGATGCTGTTCGTGGCTGGCTACGTGGTGTTCCAGCGCCAGGAAGTCAGGGCCTAGTTGGCGTTGCACTATTCGGCGTGACGGTGTGGAATCCCTCCTGATCGGGAGGGATTCGTGGCCGTCATCGCAACCACCGCCGATACCGCCTCGAAGGAGTTTCAGGCCAATCGCACGGCGATGCGTGGGCTCGTCGCCGAGCTTGAAGCGCGGCGCGCCAAAGCAGCCGAAGGCGGCTCCGCGCAGGCGCGCGAACGTCACATTGCGCGCGGCAAGCTGTTGCCGCGCGACCGCGTGATGACACTGATTGATCCCTGGCTCGCCGTTCCTTGAATTGTCGCCGCTTGCGGCGAACGGCATGTATGAGGACGCAATTCATGCCGCCGGAATCATCACTGGCGTCGGCCGGGTGTCGGGCCGCGAATGTGTGATCGTCTGTAACGATTCGACGATTAAGGGCGGCACTTACTACCCGATGACGGTCAAGAAGC
Organism: uncultured Alphaproteobacteria bacterium; assembly: GCA_963739945.1. GTDB lineage: Bacteria > Pseudomonadota > Alphaproteobacteria > Rhizobiales > Xanthobacteraceae > BOG-931. The sequence goes on from CAVUCN010000021.1 coordinate 112,122, forward strand.
ATCTGCGCGCGCAGGAAGTCGCGCGCGAGAACCGCTTGCCGTGCATCTATCTGGTCGATTCCGGCGGCGCCAACCTGCCGCACCAGACCGAAGTTTTCCCTGACCGCGATCACTTCGGCCGGATTTTCTACAATCAGGCGACGATGTCGGCTGCCGGCATTCCGCAGATCGCCGTGGTCATGGGCTCGTGTACCGCGGGCGGCGCCTACGTGCCGGCGATGTCGGATCAAACGATCATTGTGCGCAATCAGGGCACGATTTTTCTCGGCGGGCCGCCGCTGGTGAAAGCCGCGACCGGTGAAGTAGTGAGCGCCGAAGAGCTCGGCGGCGCGGAAGTACATACCAAAAAGTCCGGCGTCGCCGATTACCTGGCGGAGAACGATCGCCATGCGCTCGAACTGTGCCGGCAGATCGTTGCCGGGCTGAACACAAAGAAAACGATCGATATTCCGATCGCCAAGCCGGCAGAGCCGAAATACGACGTGGGCGATCTCGACGGTATCGTCCCGGCCGATCTCAAAAAGCAGTATGACGTGCGCGAGGTGATCGCGCGCCTGGTCGACGGCTCGGAATTCGACGAGTTCAAGGCGCTGTACGGAACGACCCTTGTCACCGGCTTTGCGCACATCCACGGCATTCCGGTCGGCATCCTCGGCAACAACGGGATTTTGTTTTCACAGAGCGCATTGAAGGCGGCTCATTTTATCGAGTTGTGCTGTCAGCGCCGCGTGCCCCTGCTGTTCCTGCAAAACATCGTCGGCTTTATCGTCGGCCGCGACTATGAGGCCGGCGGCATCGCCAAGGACGGCGCCAAGATGGTCACCGCGGTTGCCTGCTGCCCAGGTGCCGAAAATCACCGTCGTGATCGGCGGCTCCTATGGCGCCGGCAATTACGGCATGTGCGGGCGCGCCTACGGCCCTCGCTTCCTGTTCACCTGGCCGAACGCGCGCATTTCCGTGATGGGCGGTGAGCAGGCCGCAAGCGTTTTGGCCACTGTGCGGCGCGACAATATCGAAGCCTCCGGCAAGACCTGGTCAGAAGTCGAGGAAGAGGAATTCAAGCAGCCGATCCGGGAACAATACGAAGCCGAAGGCAATCCGTATTACGCGACGGCGCGGCTTTGGGACGATGGCATCATCACGCCTGCGGAAACCCGCCGTGTGCTCGCGTTGTGTTTCTCGGCGGCGCTCAACGCGCCGATCCCGGAAACAAAGTTCGGCGTGTTCAGGATGTAGACGCGGTTATCGAGACCGCGCCATCATGAACACAGCCTTATGGACAATACGGAGCGCCCTCGTGTCCAAAACAATCGAGCACTGTCATTGGCCGGATGCACCGGATATGTGGATGCCATATGCGCCGGCCATCAAGGTCAGAGGCGGCACGACCGTCTATCTTGCAGGTGTGACCGCCGCACCGGTCTATCATCATCACCCGCACCGGCCGGAGGAGTTCGACTCGATGCCGCGCGACATGGCCGGGCAGGCCCGTGCGGCACTGGAAAATCTCAAGCGCGGGCTTGAAGCGGTGGGGGCAACTTTCGCCGACGTCGTTACCGCCGACCGCTTTGTCACCGATCTCACCGATCAGGATTCTCTCAACCGCGTGTGGGGCGAGTATTTCCGCGATGCCAAACCGGCTACGACGACGGTGCAGGTTGTCCGCCTCGCCACCGATCCGCGCTGTATGGTGGAGATCAACGCTGTCGCTGTTATTGATTGAAAGGTCATCACATGCCGCTTGAATACAAGAATGCACTGATCGTCGGCGCCGGGTCGGGTCTGAGCGCCTCGCTCGCACGATTGTTTGCAAAGTCCGGTATGAAGGTCGCAATCGCGGCGCGGCGGCTGGATAATCTGGCCGCACTCGCTCAGGAGATTGGCGGCAAGGCCTTTACCTGTGACGCGTCCAAACGAGGAGCAGGTCACAAAGCTTTTCAGCGATGTCGAGGCCGCACAGGGCTCGCCCGATGTCGTCGTCTACAACGCGAGCTATCGCACGCGCGGGCCGTTCGTCGAGCTTGATCCGGCCGAGGTCGAACGATCCATTGCCGTGACCGCTTTTGGCGCCTTCCTGGTCGCACAAGAAGCGGCAAAGCGCATGGTACCGAAATCCCACGGGGCCATCATGCTCACCGGCGCGTCGGCAGGTGTGAAGGGCTATCCGCAGTCTGCGCCGTTTGCCATGGGCAAGTTCGCGCTGCGCGGAATGGCGCAGAGCATGGCGCGTGAGCTTTCGCCACAGGGCATTCACGTGGTCCATGTCGTGGTCGATGGCGGCATTCGCAGCGCACGGCGTGTCGAGGCACCGGATAAGCCTGACAGCCTGCTTGATCCTGATGCCATTGCGCAGAGCTATCTCGATCTGCTGCGGCAAAATCGCAGTGCGTGGTCCTGGGAGATCGAAGTGCGGCCGTGGGTCGAAAAATTTGATGGGTCGAAAAGTTTTGAATGATTTAAAAAGCTCTGAATTCGAGAAGCTTTGAGTTTTGCGCGGCAACTCGATTATAGTCTCGTCATGCCGGGATTCTCTGACGAAAGCTGCAATAATCGCATTGGCACTTGTCGACCGCAACAAGCGCGGATGCACAGACGCGGCGCCACCGTGCACCGCGCGAGACCGAGAGTGCGGCGCCGGCCGCGCCGACGATTCCGACCGACAAGCGCGACAGCGTGGTGCAGATGCCGGGAGCCCTTAGCGGCAAGCCATATTGGCTGGCGCTGGCGCAATGTGGCGGCACTTACTTCAAGCTGAATACGTTCTATGCCGATGCCGCGGCGCATGCTCGCGTCATCAAGCCCGATCCCAAGGCGACCGCCGAATACACCAGGGATCTCAAGGACGCGATCAAAACCGCGACAATCTATTTCGATGCTACCGAGCGGTTCCTGATGACTGACCGTGGCATCGAGCGCGTGGATGCAGTGATCGCCTACGATCCGCAGTCACGCGCAGCCGGCGACCGGTTGAAGACCATTGAAGCTGCGCAGGCCGCGGCGCAGGCATGCCCAGCGCTCTACAAGGCCTGCCAGGGGGCGTACCCCAAGGCGTGTAGCGAGGCCTTGCCGCCAACGAGCTGACGGTTAGGGCCGGACGCCACGCCAACGAAGGAGACGCGTATGAAGTCGACGTTTGCAGCCGTTGTTGCGGCGGCATTGTTTTCAGCAGGGACTGCGCTCGCGCAGGACGCAGCAAAGCCGGCCGCGGAAGCCGCCAGTCCGCCGGATCCTCCGGGTCTCGGCGAGATCATGACCCTGCAACAGCTTCGCCATATCAAGCTCTGGTTCGCCGGCCATGGTGGCAACTGGCCGCTGGCCGATTATGAACTTGATGAACTGGGGGAGGGCTTTGATGACGTCAGCAAGATCGTCGGCGGCGACACCGTCGACAAACAGGTCGGCGCCCCTATGAAGGCTTTGGAGAAGGCGGTTGAGGACAAGAATCGCGCGGCGTTCGACGCCGCCTTCGATCAGTTAAGCGCCGGCTGCAATAGCTGCCACCGTTCGCTTGACCGCAAATTCATCGTCATCCAGCGGCCCACGTCGCTGCCTTACAGCAATCAGAACTTCGCCCCGCAGAAATAGTCTCCGCGCGTTCGGATCATAGCGCCTTGTAGATTTGCTCGTCGTAAAGCGCGCCGGCCATTGGTGTCAGCTTGGCGCGGAAGTCGCGCGTGTGCGCGGCTGCGGCATGGCCGTCCAGCGCTTTCCGATTGGTCCATGCTTCAAGCACTGAAAAGTGATTGCCGCGATTTGCCTGCTGCAAGACCTCGTAGCTGATATTGCCGGGATCGACCGCCGTATCGGTGCTCATCGCCTTGAGCGCCGCCATGCAATCATCCTTGCCCGGTGGAATGACGTCGACGTGAGTGACGACGTAGAGCGCACCGATTTGGCTTTCGTTCTTGCCTTGGGCGACGTAGAGCGCGGTATTGACGCGCTCGTCGTAAGGCGCGGCCTGATTTGCGTTGAGTTTGTCGCGGAACTCCGTTGTGGCGGCGGATTGGGTGTGGGAGTCGAACGCCGCCTTGTCGCGCCACGCTTCAATAATTGCGAAGCGGTTGGGCCGCTCCAGCTCCTGCAAGACCTCCTCACGGAGGTTGCCGTCCTGATGGAAACTAGCGTCACGATATGTCCTGAGCAACGCAGTCGCCGGTGCGACCGCCGTGGGCATTACTTCAACATAGGTTACGACATAGGCAGCACTATTCTGTGCATGCGCGGCCAGCGCATGAAACGCCACCGCAATGATCGCTCCGGCCGCCAGCTGAAAAAATGGGCGCACAAATTCCTCCCCAGTCCGTTTTGCCGCAAAGGTAATGGTGGGCTTTGGCCCGCGTCAACGGCTGGGTTCCATTCGACACACGGTCGGCACATTCGGCGCCGACATGTCGCGTAGCGAGCACAACAAAGGTTCCAAAATAGGAGGCTCAACGATGACCTATCGCGTTTATTCAAGCCCTCGCGGCTCGGAATCCGTCTCGCCTCTGGAGAAAGATCGTCAGCTGTACAAGGAGTTCAGCATCCTGGATGAGGCGATGAGCTGGGCGCGGCACGTCAACAAAAGTGGCCACGTTGCTCTTCTTATCGAAGGTGACGACGGCACCCAGTTGACGAAACAGCAGATTGCCGCTGCGTTGAAGAATTTTGAGACCGGCGATCACGATCACGCGGCGGCCTAGCCAGTAGCAGTCGTGAATTGGTTGCGGCTCCGGATGGCGGGACAACGGGTCTCTTTGTCCTGACGCAGTCACATGGAACAGCCTCCTCAACTGGAACTTTACGTTTCACTGGCCCTATAACACCATGTTTTGACGTTAAAATTTTTTGTGCTGGACATTGCCCGTGTCGTCTGGCTTTTTTGTTGAAATGGCGGGTCGGGCCACCATAATTGCGCGACTGAGGTGATAGGGCGGGCTTTGTTGGAACAGCTACAAAATGCGGATTTAACGGCGCTGCGGCATCGTTCCCGCAACGTGCTGTTGATCTATCCGCGTTTCGTCAACGAATTATTCTGGAACTATCGAGAGTCCTGCGCCGTGGTCGGCGCAAAGTACCCGACGATTCCGCTTGGCCTCATTACGGTCGCGGCCATGTTGCCACCCGAATGGGACGTTCGCCTCGTCGATATCAACACTGAAGAGCTAAGCGACGCCGATTTGGAATGGGCCGATCTGGTCCTGACCGGCGGTATGATGTTCCAGCAGGCCAGCACGCTTGACATCATCGATATGTGCCGGGAGCGTGGCACGCCGGTTGCCGTCGGCGGCCCGGACGTTTCGTCGAGCCCTCACGTCTATGAGTGCGCGAACTTCCGTGTTGTGGGCGAGGCCGAAGGTATCATCGATAAATTCATCGCCGCCGTGGACAACGGTAGCAACGATGGTTTGTTCGAGGCGCCGAAGTTTCAGGCCGACGTCACCCAAACGCCGAAGCCGCGCTACGATCTGCTCAAATTCGACCAGTATGTGTTTCTCGGCGTGCAGTTCTCGCGCGGCTGCCCTTTCACCTGCGAGTTCTGCGATATCATCGAACTGTACGGTCGGGTGCCTCGTACCAAAACTGCTGAGCAGATGCTGGGCGAGCTCGATCACCTTTACAATCTCGGTTATCGCGGCCATGTCGATTTCGTCGACGATAACCTGATCGGCAATAAAAAGGCCATCAAGGCATTTCTACCGCACCTCATAAAATGGCAGGAGGAGTACGATTATCCGTTCGAATTTTCGACGGAAGCATCACTCAACCTTGCGGACGACGACGAGTTAATCGGGATGTTGAAGAAGGCAAACTTCTTCGCTGTCTTTATGGGAATTGAAAGCCCCGATACCGAAACGCTGATTGCGATGCGCAAAAAGCAGAATACACGCCGCAGCATTCCAGAAAGCGTCCACAAGATCTACAAAGCCGGCATCTTCGTCACCGCCGGCTTCATCGTTGGTTTCGACAGCGAGAAAGGCTCGATCGCCGATCCGATGATCAAATTGATCGAGGAGGCGGCGCTCCCGATGGCAATGATCGGGCAGTTATGCGCGCTTCCGAACACCCAGCTGGCAAGGCGGCTTGCCCGCGAGGGGCGCCTGCATGCCAACGCGGAGTTCATGCCGAAGGGTTCGATGGATCAATGCGCCAGCGGGCTAAACTTCGAGACCAAGCGCGAGCGCGTGGAAATCCTTCGCGACTTCCGCCGCGTACTCGCAACTGAATACGCGCCCGAAGCCTATTTCGGTCGGGTCGACCGGCTGGTTTCGCTGCTCGATTGCTCGGGGCGTCGCCTCGAAATGGCGAAGGGTGACATCCGCGCCAAGATCGGTACCGTCAATATCGTGCAGGACATCCTGCGCAGGATGCCAGAACACCGCCAGATTCTCTGGCGTACCTTCACCAATTGCATGAACAACAATCCTGGCGCACTGCGCGCCGTCGTGATTTTGATGGGGTTCTATCTTCACGTCGGGCCCTACACGCGCTTTGCGATCAGCGAACTCGACGAGCAGATTGCGGCGCTGGAGCAGGAGCGATTTATCGCGCCGGTGCTTCTACCGCCAAATCAAACGCAACCAACCGTTGTGAACGCATAGCAAGGTCAGAATTCCAACGACAAAAGTGCCGACAGATCGTTCACTGTGCGCAGCGGTGGGTGATCCGCGTATTCGTCCGGCATCCTTGCGCGATTGATCCAGATCGGCCGAAAGCCGAATACCGAAGCGCCCATGACGTCCCAGCGATTCGAGGAAATGAAAGCTGCGTCTTGTGGCGCTATGTCGAAATGCGTCGTGACCAGCGCGTAGACTTCTGGCCGCGGCTTGTACATCCGCACGGCATCAACTGAGAGGATTGCGTTGCAGAGCTCTGCAATGCCAGCCGACTGTACGGCGGCGTTCAGCATATGAGGCGATCCGTTTGAGAGGATCGCGACACGGGCGCTTCTTTCTTTGAGGCAACGTAATGTTGGCCGCGCGTCGGCAAATGCATCGAGTTTGAGATAGGCATCAAGCAGCTTTGTCCGCAGCGCCCGATCAACGCTCGGGACGCGGGAAAACGCATAATCCAGCGCGCTCTCGGTCAGAGTCCAGAAGTCGACGTAGTTTCCGGCGAGCGTTAGCGTCCAACCATATTCAAGCTGTTTGGTCCGCCAGATTTCGGAGAACCAGTCAGCGTCAGGTCCGGCCGCTCCACGATGCTTCCGGATCGCGGCGTGGACGTCGAACAGCGTGCCGTAGGCATCAAACACATAAACGCGGTCGCGAGAGCCGGTCATAGGGTGATCTCCGTTGGTCCGGTGATCTATTGCTGGTCAATTCCCGGAACCGTCAGTAGTGAGGCGATCGAACGGCCGCGGATGTCATAGACACGGGCGTAGACGACGCCGGCGCGGACGATCTCGAATAGCACCGGCGCATCGAGCTTGGCACAGTAGAATTCGCCGAGGGTCACCGCAAAGTCTGCGCCCTTTGGATTCCACGTCGTGGTGAATTGTGGACCGAGAGCGACGGCCACTGGCGGGTGAGGGCCGCACACCGCAACTGTCCAGGTTCCGTTGGTCGGCTCGAGATGCTGTGTGGTTATCACCGTGCGTAATTGCCGTGCCGCCTGGGTGAGTGACAATCCCCAATAGTCGAGCATGTAGCGCGGCCGGGCACCGGCAACGCCGCCTGCGAAGCGGTTGAAGTAGGTGTATTCGTAAGGGTGCAGCCGGGTCATCGCAGCAACCGGAGCGACAATGCCGGCGATTGCAACCAAAGCGCCCGTCGCCAGCGCAAAGCGGCCGTATCGCCCAAGCCATCGCAGGACACATGCCGCAGCAAGCCCGCCGAGCGCGGCAAGCGGCGGCAGCGTGAACACAAAGTGCCGGATGCCGTTGTACATCGCAGGCCGAGCCGCGACGGTGATGACAATGGGAAGCGTTGCTGCGAGCACAGTGGCGAGAAGCGTGGCGCGGTATCCAACGCTACTTCGTGCACGGCACATGCAGACAATTGCCGCCACCGTCCCGCCAATTCCCAATCCAAGCAGCAGGCCGGGCAATTGCAACGACAGCAGCGTCGGCACATAGCTGCGCGGCATGTCCGGGACGAGTATCAATTGTCCGCCGAACAATTCCCGCCACGGCGTTTCAAAAAAATTGGAGAAATAATCGACGGCGTGAAATGGATTGAGCGGCTCGACGACGCTCCATGGCCAGACCAGCCCCATGACCAGATAGGCAAGGATCGCGCCTGGAATGAAAGCAGCCAAAAATAATCCACATTCGCCGAATGCAGGCTTTAGGCCGGCAACACGAGTTCTGACGGCAAGAATGAGCGGCAACGGCAGCGCTGCATCGAGAACTGCAAAACCGCCCATAATCCGCGAGCCGACGGCTAGGCCGACGCCGATGCCGCAAAGCGCAATGGTGGCGGGGGTGGCGCGTGGGTATTCCTCAAAAGCCCGGATAATGCCGAGCAGTGCGATTGCACTTGTGACTGCGAACGGCCCGTCCTTGGCGTTGATGAACATATGCCCGAAGTAGAGCGGGCAGGTGGCGAGCAGCACCAGAGCGGCCAGTCCTGCGAACGGCCCGCCAAGGCGGCGTCCAAGCCGCCACGTGACGAACAGCCCGACAATGCCTATAGCGGCGCCGACAAGCCGGCGCGTCTCGAACAAACCGAATGGGAGGATCTTGGCAACAAGCGCGGCGAGGACGTCGAACCCGCCGCCGTACATATAGAGATTGACGAAGGACAGCGCGCGCTTGTCGGCAAAACCGGAGGAGAATAGCGAGACCAGAAGACTGCCGTATTGCGAGTGCGTATAATCGTCCCAGCCTAGGCCGTAATCGCGAAACGTCAGCGCGGCAATCAAGCCGACGAGTGCCAGCACAATCACTGCGAGCCCATCGCACAGGCGCGTATTGGCTTCGAGCGAAATTGAATTCGCTGCAGGCTGGCTCACGAGTATCCCGGCTTCAGATTCGCAACATCAAGAATCTGCGCACATCATGCGGCATTTGCGCCAAGCGCAATGCGTCAAACGGCCTCGATAGTGCTGCGTTGCAAAAAGCGGGGCCGAATGGGGCCCCGCTTGCTGTCGATATCGTAATGAATTCGCTTACTTCACCGCCGCTTCGTACATCTCGGCGACGTAATCCCAGTTGATGAGGCTGTCAAAATAGGCCTTCAGATAATCCGGCCGGCGATTGCGATAGTCGATGTAGTAAGAATGCTCCCAGACGTCGCAACCGAGGATTGGCTTGGCGCCGTGGACGAGTGGGTTCTCGCCATTCGCCGTTTTCATCACAGTGATTTTGCCGTCCTTGACTGCGAGCCAGCACCAGCCGGAGCCGAATTGGGTCACGCCGGCCTGGGTGAAGTCTTCCTTCAGCTTGGCAAACGGGCCGATATCCGAAGCGATGTGCTTTTCGAGATTGCCCGGAAGCTTTTCGCCGCCGCCGCCTTTCTTCATCCACTTCCAGAAGTGGATGTGATTGTAGTGCTGGGCGGCATTGTTGAAGAGGCCGGCGTTTTTACCGAACGTGCCCTTGACCACTTCCTCGACCGATTTGTTCTCCCACTCGGTGCCTTTGGCGAGATTATTGCCGTTGGTCACATAGGCGGCATGGTGCTTGTCGTGATGAAATTCGAGCGTTTCCTTGGACATGTACGGGCCAAGAGCGTCGTAAGCATAGGGAAGTTCGGGCAAGGTGAATGCCATTAGGTCTACTCCTCAATGTGAAAGCGATCCGAGCGGGATGTGGTGAAACCGTCAGATGAAGGGAATGGTTCCTCTACATTGGCTCAAAGCCGGGGGTTGAGCAACGCCCGGCGAGGCGTGACGGATCGGCCGATCGGAGGCGCCGACGGATATGGTTAGCACGTGAATTCTTTATGTTCTACAATGGATTAAGGGATTTCGACGGAAACCCGGCAAGTGGCCTGACTAGGTAAATAGGCGATTAATCCTTGCGCCGCGGACATAGCGCAGCCAAAATAGTTACCGGCTGGGCCCCGTGCGTTTTTTGTTTCGGGGGGACGATTGCATGTACGCGTTATTGTTGGTCTTTGGGACAATTATAGCGACGGCGGGAGTTGCACTCGTCGGCTCTGGGATATCTGTTCAAGACCATACCTTTGATCCGTCCGTGATCACTCCCGGTATGGTTGCCATTGTCGGGGGCGTTCTGCTGATTGGCTTCGGCCTCGCGGTTCGGCAGCTCATCCGCATCGAACATGTTTTGGCGCTGCGGCTGGTAGGCCCAAATATCGGCGCGGAGCTTGCACCGCATGTTGTTACGGCGGCCGAGCCGCCAAGCGCGCCGGCGATCCCCGTTTCCGTAACTCCGGCGATCGAATTGCCGCAACCGGTCGCACAACCCGAACCGGCAACGGTTAGTTCCGCGTCTTTGACGCCTGCCGCGCAAGAAGCAGAACGTCTACGGGAAAAGTTTCCGAGTTTACTGCGGCTCGAAACCGCTCCGGTCGTCGAAGAGGATGAAGTTTCGTTATTGCCGAAAGCGCCGGCTCGTGTGGAAGATGAGGTGGTCGAGTCCGGCAATGTCGCGGTCGTCCGGCACGTTAATGGCGCGACGAAGGCGCAGCCGCGGATTGATCTCGGCGCAAGCACGGCCGTCAAACCTGATCGCGCCAAAAATTTCGATGCGCTTTGGCCGAAACGCAAGCGGCCCGGGCAAGGCGCGCAGGTGGCCGTGGCGAGGCAGGTCGTGGTCGAGCAGGTCAATGGGGCTGCGCCGAATCCAGAACAGGCCGCGGTGCCGGCGGCGCCGACTCCAATTTCGGTCCTGAAATCCGGCGTGGTCGATGGTATGGCCTACACGCTGTATTCGGACGGCTCCATCGAAGCCCAGTTGCCGCAAGGCACGTTGCGTTTCGGCTCTATCGCCGACTTGCGCAATCACATCGAGCAACACGCCTCGTAGATCACCTTAATCTTCACGCGCAGAGAAAATACAGTATTTAGCGTCGTTAATTTTATGAAACGGCGGTATTCAATTGCGTTTAACTATCGAGCATAATACAAATAGCCGTGTAAATAGATTTTATCTGAGACTATAGTGCATTCACGTGCGAGCTAATGTTCGATTTTCTCAGTATCCAGCGTGAAACGGCGCGGCCGGATTGCGTCGCTGAAAACAGACCCCGGCGGGATTGAAAATCCGAGAGATCGAACCGATGGCCGACGATCCAGGCGACAGCAGCAGCTTTATCGCACTGACGGCAAATATCGTTTCGGCCTACGTCAGCAATAATCCGGTTCCGAGCGCCGACATTCCCGCTTTGATCAGCCAGGTTCATTCCGCGCTTAAACGCGTTTCAAGCAGCGCAACGGCTGCGCCCGTCGAACCTCTCAAGCCAGCGGTGCCGATCAAACGCTCGATCAATTCCGATTACATCGTCTGTCTGGAAGATGGGCTGAAGTTCAAATCGCTCAAGCGGCATCTGCGCACGCGCTACAGCATGACGCCCGATCAATATCGCGAGAAATGGAGCCTGCCGCCGGATTATCCGATGGTGGCGCCCAACTACGCTGCGGCCAGATCGCAACTCGCAAAACAAATGGGATTGGGACAACAACGCCGCCGCCGGCGGGGCTGAGGTGCGTTCAGCTAACGCTGTAAAACGCCAACTACGCGGTTCGCGAAACTGAGCCGCTCTGCCATGATTGCAACGACATAGCCAAGCAAGGCTTGGCTGAGCGCAGGCTGCTGGGCTTTGATTTTTTCATAAGCGTCTGCGGTTAACTCGTAGAGCACGCTCGGCGCTTCGGCCTGGATTGTCGCACTGCGTGGCTTTTGTGTGATCAGGCCCATTTCGCCAATGGTCGTGTGTCGGCCGAGACTTCGCACCCGCATCGTGCGGCCCTCGCCGACATCGACGATGATACCAACCCGGCCTTCTAGAATAAAATGCATCGAGGATGCGGGCTCGCCCTGCCAGGCAATGACATCGCCGGCATTCACATCGAGCCGGCGGCAGACGCGGGTCAACTGATCGGCGTATTCGGCGTTGCCAAGCGCGTCGGTGAGCCAGGCGCGCAAAGACGGTTCGGCGGCACCCTCGGAGAGATTCTTCTGGATCACAGTCTGCTCGCACTCTTCCAGCGCGTGATCGAGGTCCGACGCAACAGTCACGTCATCGGCAATGAATCGCGCTGTGCGAAAAGCCCTTTCCAGTTCTGGAGAAAGATTGACCAGGACAATACTGGCTCCGCGCGTTCCCATTGCCTGCTTGATCTGTGCGAAACTGTGCGTCGCGGATGAATCGATACCGGTGACCAGCCGGAAATCGAAGATGATAAACTGACAGTCGGGTAGCCTCGCCAGCAAGACCTTTACATATTGATAGAGCCGGTTTGCAGATCCGAAGAACAGGTAGCTCTGCAAGCGCGATGCCCTGGATCTGGTGACCGTGTTCGGCCAGCAAAAACAGCTCACGAGGGCCACGATCCAGCGATGAGCGGAATTCCGAGCCATCAAAGGTGAATTTGATCGCATTCACGCGGCTCGCGCTCAATGCAAAAGTTGCACAGCCGATCACGATGCCGATCAGCACGCCGGCCACAAATCCGGAATAAATAATGAGCGCGGCGATCGCGATCAGCGACAAATATTCAAGTGGCAACAGCCGCCGCGATGAATGCAACAGCCATTGGTAGACAAGATCGGAACCCAGATAGAAAAGTAGCCCGGCGAGAACGAATTTCGGCACATAGCCGAGAAACGACGGATCGGCGATCAGCGCGGCCGCAGAAACTGCGGCGACCGTTAGCGCGGCCAGCCGGCTGGTCGCGCCGGCGGTGCGAACAAGAATTGAGCGGCTAAATGAAGTGCAACTGACGTAACCGCCGAATGCCGCGGTCAGCAAATTGGCAATGCCGAGGACTTTGAGATCGCGTTCTATGTGAGCTTCGGTTCGCGTCGCGATTTCAATTCCGGTTGTATTGAGCAACAACGTGCTGATGGTGACAAACATCACGGCTAGCGCGTCGCCGGCAAGCGATGGCAACGAGGCCCACGGAAAGTTGTGAAGTGCTGCAGTGTGCCACGGCAGCGTCAGTCCTGCTGCCGGTTGCGGATTGAACATCCAGTCTGCACCTTGCGCAGCCGCAAGTGTCGAGCCGTTCGCAATCATGACGACATAAGCGGCAATGAATGCTGCAAGTAATACGCCGGGCAGAGCAAAAGGGCTCTTGAAGCGGCGCAATAAAATATGAAGCAAAATAGCGACGGCCACGCCAGCGGCGATCTTTTGCGCGGCGACGTGGTCGGCAAATGCGCCGAGATTGCCGAGTGTCGGCTTTTGGTCAGTGAGCACCTGTATTGCGCCGGTGACCATCAGCCAGCCGGTCGCGCCAAGAAAGCCGCCAATAACAGGATAAGGCAGGAAACGGATCGCACGGGCCGCGTGGGTAAAGCCGAGCACACAAAGCAATAGTCCCGTCGCCGCCGTCGCCAGCGACATGGCGATCAGCGTGGGCGCGAGCAGATCGGTTTGGCCGCTGGCCAACAGCCGTTGCACAACGGTGGTGACAAGCGCGGCAATAACGACAGAGATGGAGCTGTCCGGCCCGGCAACGGCGAAGGGCAACGAACTGCGCAGCGCTACGATGGAGCCGCCGATTGCCGCAGACAGAAAGGTGACCGCTGTGCCGTAGGACAGATAGCGATCGAGCGGGCCTGAGAAAATCAGGGCCGCGTATGACAGGCAATATGCGATCGACAGAACACTGCAAATCGCTCCGGCGAACACGTCCGTCAGTCCGGAACGCAGGCTCACCTGAAACTTTGTCAACGTGCTGCCACCTGGGAATTCATCTCGGCCCCGAAAGACTTATAACACGATCGGCGGCACGGCTAGAACGCGGGTGGCTATGCGATGTCACACGGCGGTCGCAAGTGCCGTCTCTGCGTCGGAGCGAATGCGCTCAACCATCGAGCGGAAGCCATTGGAGCGCTGCGGCGTCAGATGTTCCTTCAGACCCAGCCTTTCGAACAGTGCGACCGCATCGGTGCCGAGAATCAGGTGTGCCGGTTTGCCGGAATATGTGGCCAGCAGGATCGCAATCAGTCCACGCACGATATGGGCATCACTATCACCCTCGAAACGTCAGCACCGGGTCGTCAGTCCCATTGGAACGCACGGTGGTTTCCAGCCAGACCTGGCTGGCGCATCCCTGCACTTTATTGGCGTCGCTATGGGCGGCCGGCAACAGCGGTGGAAGTTCCCGCCCCAGCTCGATCAGGTAGCGATATCGGTCATCCCAATCGTCGAGGACCGAGAAATTATCGATGATTTCCGAGATTTCTGTCATTCCGCCTTCGTCCCACGTCGACCCTCTATATAGAGGTTCGTGGAGGGCAGATCGACTATTTCGCTGGACGGCCTAAGCGGAGCGTTTGACGTCTTTACGAACCGGCGGACCGCGCCAGGCGGGAACGAGATCCGCCGGAACCAGTGTATTTTGTGAAGCGTTGACCGGCACGGTTTTGTCCTGCGCCGTTTTGGCAATGCTGCCGGTCCGCGTCGGTGTTCCGGTCTCGTGCGAGGCAAGCGTCTCGGTCAAGAAATCATAAAGCATCTTGGCGCCGGCCTGTGCGCGATAGCCGAGCGACACCGCGACCTGCGAGCCGACGGAACATGCATCAGGCTGGCGCGTGCAGAAGCCGCGCATGTCCTGCACGGTAGCAGACGCGGCAGAGATTGCTTCAGAGGCGCCGATATCGTTGCCCGACTGCACCCGCTGCGTGGAGCCGCTAGGCAACAGGATCAGCACGATGCTGAGCCAAAACGCCATTCGCAACAGAAAGAACATAGTCCCGTGTCCCCGCGGCAGACATTGCCGCTCTCCCGTGCAAACTAGCAGGCAGCATTGAAATCCGCGTTCGCACGACAAGGACGTTTTTGCGCATAATCGATGCGAATAAGCCTCAAATTTTCGCTCAATTCGAGAAAATGCAATTTATCAAAAATTTGAACGAAACACAGTCCGATCATATTTTCCGGTGTTTTTCGCGATGCCAAAGCTCAACCATTCCCGAGCGAATATGCCGCCTTGGGCGGACGTCAAGAAAATGGCAACCGTTTGCGGCAACGGACGATTCACTATGATGGCGGAATGCAAGATGCCGCGGAGTACTCCGCATGTGCTCAACGCGGAGAACTTTAGTGTTCGCTTAAGCGCCGTCTGACACGATCCTGCAACAGAAAAAGGGGAGCGCGTCGGCCAAGGCCGTACGTGCATGGGACCGTGGGCCTATTTGCGCCAATACGCGATTATGTCGGATCGCTGGTGCACCCGTCAGCGCAGTTTGATGCGCTGACGGCGGCTCGTCATCGTTCATTCATTGCGCCGCGGCTTCTCGGCAGTATCGTCGCGCTGGCTTCCTTCCCGATCTACCTGCTTGCCCGCGGCACGCCTGGCCCAGTCGAATTGATAGTGTTCGCCTGGCTCGTGGTGCCGATACTCACTGCGTATTTTCTCTCGCGCACAGGCCGCTACGAGAGCGCACATGTTCTGTCCTCGCTGGCGCTGATCGGGCTGGTCGTGGCTGTTTCCGTATCGACCGGCGGCATTTCTTCCTTCGCCGCAATCTGGCTCGTTGTCGTCCCGCTCGAGGCGTCGCTGTCTGCGTCACGTCGTGTGGTGGCGATTGCGTCGACGCTCGCGATCGGTGCGGCAGGCCTGCTGGTGTTTCTTGATGCCGAGCAGATGTTGCCAGCCCAGAGCCTGATCTCGCATTCCTCGCTTGCGGCGCTTGGCATCGTTTCTGCGACGCTCTATGCCGCCGGTCTGGCACTGGGCGCCGAAGCTCTGGCAAGAACGAGTTTTTGGCTGTTTTACGCCGAAGAGGATCGTTACCGGCTCCTGGCGCGCAACATGACCGATACGATTACGCGCCATGGCCGCGATGGCGCCGTGCTGTTCGCCTCGCCGGCCGGTGAAGCGCTGTTTGGCACGCGAATTACTGAATTGCAGGGTCACGGACTGTTCGACCGCGTCCATGTGGCTGACCGCCCCGCCTATCTGACTGCACTAGGTGACGCTGCGGCACTCGGCGAAACCCGGTCGGTCGAGTTCCGCGTTCGCCGCGACGGCGTTGATGCGAATGGAGCTTCTACGGCAGATTTTGTCTGGATCGAAATGCGCTGCCGCCCGCTCGATCGCGCTCTCATGGAAGCCAACTCCGACGATGGCCGCGAGGTTGTCGCGGTTTCACGCGATATCACGCCGCGCAAGCAGCAACAGCAGGCGCTCGAAGAAGCCCGCGCCGAAGCTGAGTGCGCCAACGTGGCTAAGGGACGTTTCCTCGCCACAATGAGCCACGAACTTCGCACGCCACTCAACGCCGTTATCGGCTTTTCCGACATGCTCAAGAAAGAAGAGCTGTTGAGACTCGATGCGGCGCGGCGGCACGAATACGCGACCCTTATCAATGAGTCCGGAAATCACTTGCTGGCAGTAGTGAACGGCATTCTCGACATGTCGAAAATCGAGACCGGCAATTTCGAGATTACTCCGGAGCCCTTCAAGCCGTCCCAGGTGGTGACGGGATGCTGCGACATGCTCGCACTTCGGGCACGCGATGCCGGTGTTACGCTCGAAAAATTCGTCAGCGACGGGTTGCCGGAGATCGTTGCTGACAAGCGCTCGCTCAATCAGATCCTGCTCAACCTGATATCGAATGCGATCCGCTTCACCGAGCGCGGCGGCAAGGTTACGATCAGCGCGCGCGCCGAAGCCGCTACTTTTACTTTTGTGGTGGAGGACAATGGCGTCGGCATCAGCGAAGAAGATCTGGCACGCGTCGGCGAACCCTACTTCCAGGCGGGCTCATCTTACGACCGACGGCAAGGCGGAACCGGACTTGGCCTATCCATCGTCAAAGGGTTGGTGCGGCTCCACGGTGGTGAGATTTCCATTCGCAGCCGCGTAGGTGAGGGGACGCGTATCATCGTGACCTTGCCGCTTGATTGTGAGCGGGCACGTCTGGTGAAGCCGCAGCCTGCTCTGGCGATGGTGACGGCATTGAATGCGGCTTCACAACGGAGCGGTGCTGCGCCGGTGATTGAGTTTACAGCGAGTAACAGAGGGACGATAAAGAAAAGTGCGTGAACGTCGTAACGATAAACGCCGCGGCAGCGGTACCGCGGTGTCGATGGGCTCGCGATGGTGGACGCACGTTGCCCAGCGCCCAGTCGATTCGTTTGCCATTCTCGGCGCCGCCACCGCGACGCTGATGATCGTTGTGAACGCAGTATTTATGCAGACGGGCGCCCAGCCAGCGCCGTTCGTCGCAGCACCGGTGCCGCCTCCGGCGCTCCACGCAGGGCACGCTTAAACCCACTGATCTTGCACCGGCGCGTGCCGTGCCGGCTCCAGCATTGGCTCAGGCCGTAGCTGTTCCGATAGCCGTTTCCATGCCGGTTCCCATGCCAGTTCCCGCGCCGCCGCGGCGCAAAGATCCAATTGCCGAGCTGATCGGTGGTCCGTCACCCCGCATCCAGGCGGTGCAGCGGGTCCTGTCTGAATTCGGCTACGGTCAGATCAAACCGACCGGAGTGCTCGATAACGCCGACCAGCGAGGCGATCTCGAAATTCGAACGCGAGCACAAATTACCTGTGAGCGGGCGGGTATCCGACAAGCTCGTGAGTGCGCTCGGCACAATGGCCGGGCATCCGATCGAGTAGTGCTGGTTTGCGGCGTCGCCCGGATCGAGTCATTCTCGATCGATGCGTCTGAAAACAGCAGTCTGGGTTGCCGCCTATCTCCGCCGTTGTCAGGTTGAGGGCGTGGCGGCGGTTGTGCGCCGGCGCGGTGCCGAAGATGCGGGCGCCATATTCGTTCGCATTGACCGGCTGGACGGCACGTCTGATCTGTTCGGCCCGGCACCGCAAAGTGAATTTGACTCGTCGAGGGATACCGATCGAGCTTTCAGTCAAAGCCTCAAAGAACGGTCCGCACCCGATGCGGCTGTTGAGGCTTATCTGGCACGCGAGATGAAGTTCGACCCGGACGTCTGGATTGTCGAGGTTGAGGATCGCGCCGGTCGCAATTTCCTCAACCTGGTCGTCGGCAAATAGGGTTCAGGAAGCGTTGTTCCGGCGTTCGGTGGCGCGCTGCGCGATTTGCGGACGTCGCGGTTGCGCTACGGTGGGCCGGGCGCGCGACCCCTGGTCGTCCCAATGCAACGGTTGATGCTTGCCGGCGGTACGCTCGCTTTTCGGCAGCGCCTGCCAGATCGCGACCATGGCTTCCGCTGCAGGCAACGGCAGCTCGTCAAACAAGGCGGCCAGCGCCTGAACCCGTTCGACCGAATGGCCGACCACGGGATTGGCAAACATCAGAATGCGGTGAAACACATCGCGCGCAACGCCCAGCGCCTTTATCGCCACAACCATCGGTTCGCCAAAATTGTCGCGGGTAATGCGTCCCGCCTGCTCACGTGGAATGTGCAAAGCCAGTGCAAATTGTTTTGCGAGGTCATCGCGGTAGCTGCCGAGCGCCGCCGCCTCGAGCTTCTGGCTGACCATCGGATCGCGCAAGATCTCGACTTCACCGGCGGAAAGCGGTGCGGCGATGTGCAGGTTGAGCAGAATGAGCCGCCGTTCCTCCTCGGTCGCCAGGAAGAACAGGGTATTGAGCTCGCTCGCAACAGCCGGTCTCAATGTCCGCTGAGTTTCGGCTATGAGATTTTCAGGAAGCCGGCTCGACGTAACTTTCCGCAACGGAAGCAACGGTTCTCTCGATCAGGAGCGCTTCCGTTGCCTCGGCGGCTTCTAGAACCGGGACGATTGGAGGTGCAATTTCGGCCGCCGGCGCGACGATCGGCTGCACCTCAGGCATCGCGGCCGTCGTGGACTTGCGAAACACCGCATGACCGCGAAGCGAGGCGGCGATTTCAGGCAAATCGTTAACAAGATATTGCGCGACCCGCAGCGGTGGCGATAGATGCCGCGCCAGTCTCGTTGCAACGGTAGCGCGTGTTGTGGCGTCGACGGCGTCGAGCAGCCTTAGCGCCAGCTCGGTGTAGTGCCGCTCCTCGTCCTCAGTGTGCTTGAGTTTTTGCACGTAAAGATCGGTGAGTACCCGGATAAGGGTCGGACGCATATCGACGCCGCCGCGTAATCCGATTTCGGCAAGGCCGTCGAAAAGACTTGGAATTTCCATCGCACGTGACTCGATCGCAACAGGAACAAACAGGCTGACCTGAAACAAGAGCCTAATTTGTGCGCGTTAGCGGAGCGTTAACCTTGCATGTCGCTTAATCATGACGACGCCGATTATTGCGGATCGGGCAGGTCCGTATCGGCCGTCAGAGGAAGTGGCTGGTGGGCATCGTTGTCAAATTTCCCGATGAGGGGCGTATCGTCAGGTTCGGCCGCGCCGATACCGGCGACGAATCCGCCACAGTCATTATCCTGCCGGTCATACGGATCGAGCGGTACGACTGAGCCCGTGACCGAGAGCGCCGAGCCGCAAGCGCCGCCACCGGTGACGACCAGTGGCGGCCGACGTCGTGTGAGGCGCCGCTAACGGCGATACGCCAATGGCGCCGCGTATCGGGTTTTTCCAGCTTTTCAAACCATCGCTAGCCGCTCTCGCAACGTTGTTCGTGGCCGGCTGCACGAGCATTGGCGATCTTGGCCGGCTGCAATCGCCGCTAGTCACCGACGATGTCCATGCCTGGGTTGGGCAGGAAGCTGCGGCCCATGCGCGAGCGCCAATCTCCGTCAACAATCTGACCGATGACGAGCGCACGCTTCGCGATCTTGCGTTCCCGCTGATCGAGGCGCCCTTCGACCGGGTGCGCTGGGATGCGGTAGTGTACGAATATGGCCAGAAGCACGAGTTCCGGCGGGATCTTTGGACCTACGATACCGCGGCCTATTACGCGCATCTGATGGGCGAGTTCCACCGCTCAACTATCGCGCGCTACAATCAGTTGATCGACGATATGCGCAATGACATCGTGCGCATCGATCCGTTCTTCCAGACCGCGCGGCGGGTGGCCGATGTCGACCAGCGGCGCGAAAAGAGCATGCAGTTTGTCGCCGATCTAAGCCCGGACGAACGCATCAGTGCGTTGGCGCGGGTCGGTGAGAACAGCCTCACCATCGCCTGGGTCTATCATTCGCTCAACGAGCGGTGCGCCAGCTATCGCTATGCGCTCGAACATCTGACCGTCGCAGAGCCCGCGCCGGTTGCTGCCGAAGCCGAGCAAATCCTGACCGAGCTGCAACAGCAGATCGCGGCGCACCCGGTTGTTACACCGTTGCCGGTTGCCGCAGCAGCGCCTGCGAAAATAGTCTCGAAGTAATTATTGCACCGGGCCGATGCGGCACTGCGCGTTGGCAAGCGCGCGGCGTGCCATCGGCATAAGACCGGGTTCCGGCGCCAGCGCCCGCAATACGATCAAGCCGGTCGTGGTCGGCAACTCGATGATCAGACGGTCGGCGGCGGTGACGTCTTCTTCTTCCGGCACCTGGGCATGCTGATCTGCGGTCATCAGATCGAGTTCGATAGCGCGCCGGCCCGCGGCGCGGTCGTCGATCGCGTAATAGGCGACACTGTTGCGCGTATAGAATGTCACCGAGGTGTAAGCCTGACTGAGCGGCACATTGAGCTTGATAATGCCGTCGGTGAGATCGTAGCGGCACACCGCGGCGGTGAATGCGGGATCCATGAACGGCATAACGGATGAGTCGGCCGTCGGCGCCGGCATCGGCACCACCGCGTTGACCTTGGTCAGGGGTGAGAGGCGGGAATAGGCGTCCTGATTGGCCGCGCGCGGCAGCACCAGCACACGTCGCAAGGTGCACGATGCCGCCAAGCAGCACCGCGCCTAACACCCATAACAGAACGCGGATCACGAGCAGGCCTTTCGCGCGACCGCGGGCATCGGGCCTTCCTTGGTGGTGCGCGTCGCCACGCCAATCGGCGTGTCGTAGAGGCGCCATACCAGAACGTATCGCTCGATGCCTCCGGTCGGCAGCCAGTTGCCGGGCCGCGCCTGCGGCGCAACGTTGATGGCGAAACGACCGTCGGTGCCGCGCACGACCTCTTCGCTGGTGAAACCATGGCGATCGAGCGCGTTCGGCACCAGGCCGCCGTCGAGATTGTAGAGCGTCAATGTCCAGTAACGCGCCGCGGGAGTGAGCCCGCTGATGGTGAAAGTACAGCGGCCGTCGAAAGCGTTTCCGGCATCGTCGGCGCGCGCATAAAACGCAACGCCGTCGCCCATGCCGATCGGCAGTTCACCGGTGCGTGCAACGGTCGCCCGCGCGTACGGATCGATGTCGACTGAACCGCTCTTCGGCCACGCCGTCCAGGCGCCAATTCTGAGCGCGCCGAAGGCAATGCCGCGCGTTGTCGTCATCCATGTCGCGCCGAGGCCGATTGCGGCAGCGAGTATCAGCGTGAAGCATGAACCGAACAGCAGGCGCATCAATCGCCACGTGGCGTGCTTGCGCTTTCGCGAACCGGAGGCGGCCGCTACAGCACCCGGATTGGTCTTGCTGATATCGAGCAGGCCCAGCGATCCCGGCGTTGCCGACTGTGCGGCCAGTGCGTGGTCGGCGTCGTCGAGCAGTCGTTCGATGCTCACCAGGATGTCGGTCGATTTGCGCGTCAGCAATGCAGGATGCGGCTCGTCGATGCCTTTGAAAGCGCTCTCGGGCATTGGCGGCGCGTGGGTCGGCGGCGGCAGGCCGGGCAGGGGGCGCAGTTCAACGCCCTGATGCGCATAAGTCATGATGTTATGCCAGGTCATCGCCGGCAGCGTGCCGCCGGTCATGCGCTTGGTGGAGGTGTAATCGTCGTTGCCCATCCAGACCGCGCCGACGAAATTGCCGGTGTAGCCGACGAACCATGCGTCACGCCAGGAGTTGGTCGTGCCGGTTTTGCCGGCAACCGCGACGCCATCGAGTTTGGCCCGCTGACCGGTGCCGTTCTCTACGACCGAATTCATCATCTTGATCATGTCGAGCGCGACCGAGGGGGCAATCACCTGCTGCGGCTTCGGCCCGTCGCGATCGAAGCGCCAGATCAATTGCCCGGTGCCGTTGCGCACTTCCAGCGCGGCGTGCGGCGCCACGGCCTTGCCGAGATTGGGGAAGGTCGCGTAAGCCACCGCGTGCTGATAGACGTAGACTTCGTCAGCACCGATCGGCAGCGACGGGGTGTCCGGCAGCGGCGACTGAATACCGAAGTTGCGCGCTGTCTGCACGATCATGGCGCGGCCGAGCTTCGGGTTGCCGTGCCCGAGTTCGATCGAGAGCTTTACCGGAATGACGTTGATCGAATGAGTGATGGCTTCGATCAGCGTCACTGAGCCTGAGTAGCCACCCGAATAATTGTGCGGACACCAATTGCCGATACATACCGGCGAGTCGGAGAGCACAGATGTCGTTTTGAAGCCGTTCGCCAGCGCGGTGGCATAGACGTATGGTTTGAACGAGGATCCGGGCTGACGCAGCGCGTCGGTGGCGCGGTTGAACTGGCTCGCGCCGTAATCGCGGCCGCCGACCATGGCGCGTATGCCGCCGTCGAGATCGGCGATCACCACCGCGGACTGGCTGGCGCCGTAGTCATGACCGTACTGCCGAAGCTCGGTTTCGACCTCGTGGTCGGCATAGTGCTGCAAATTGCTGTCGAGCGCGGTGCGCACGACGAAGAAACGGTCGGTGACGGATTTTGGGAATGTATCGACGAGCTTGCGCATCTCGTCGAAGGCATAGTCGAGATAATAGTTGGGCGCGCCGGTATCGCGGCGGTCGATCGGGGTCGCCGGGTTGCGGCGCGCGCCGTAGACCTGACCTTCGGTCATAAATCCGTTGTCGACCAGATTATCGAGCACGACGTTGGCGCGTGCGCGTGCGGCCGGAAGATTGACCATCGGCGAGAATTTCGTCGGCGCCTTGAACATGCCGGCGAGCATCGCCGCTTCGGGCAAGGTTACGTCGCGCACAGACTTGCCGAAATAATATTGCGCGGCGGCATTGACGCCGAAAGCGCCGCCGCCGAGATAGGCGCGGTCGAGATAAAGCTTGAGGATTTCGTTCTTGCTTAAGTGTGCCTCAAGCCACGATGCGAGGAATGCCTCGTTGATTTTGCGCTCGATCGTGCGCTCATTGCTCAGAAACAGGTTCTTGGCGAGCTGTTGCGTGATCGTCGAACCGCCTTGCACGACACCGCCCGCTTGCGCGTTGGTGAGCAGCGCGCGGGCTGTACCCATGAAGTCGATGCCGAAATGCTCGTAGAAGCGGCGGTCTTCGGTTGCGAGCGTCGCCTTGATCAGGGAATCGGGGATCTCGTCGAGCGGGACCGAGTCGTTGTGTTTGATGCCGCGACTGCCGACCTCGTTGCCGTAGCGATCGAGGAATGTCACCGCGAGATCGGATTTTTTCAGCCAGTCGTCATCCGAGGTCTGATGCATCGCCGACGTGGCGAGCATCAGCATGAGCAACAGCCCGCCTGTACCGATGCTGGCCATCTCCGAGAGCGGTTCGATCAGAACCCAGCGCTTCCAGCCGGCAACGTGCCAGCGGTCCATGGTCGCCGTGAAGCGCTCGTAAATGTCGCGAGCCGATTTGCCGGACAGGAAGACGGCAAAATCGATCCGCGAATCGAGGTCGAGGAGGAATCGCTTGAACTTCGTCAGCCAGCTGATGCCCGGATTGGGAGGCATGTCGGTCAAGGTTCAAGGCTCCGGGGGCAGGTTAGACCGGCCAAAAGCGCGATTTTGCCGGGCAAAGGTTTAACCGACGCAGGCGCTATGGCCAATGCCGCAACCACCACAAGGTGAATGGAAATCGGGGGTAAATCGGGCATATGCATGGTGGCACTGGACAAACCGGCCGGGTTTGGAACGTTGCAGCGGGATCCGAGCAGGGGCGGTGGAGCTTATAAGCCGCCTGGAGCACAGCATGGCAGCCAATGATGGCCAAAACCCAGATGACGCCGAGGTGCCGTTTTGGCACCGTAAGTCATTGGCAGAAATGACCAATTCTGAGTGGGAAAGCCTGTGCGACGGATGCGGAAAATGCTGTCTCAACAAGCTCGAGGAAGAGGAGACCGACCGCACCTACTATACCGACGTGGGCTGCCGGCTGCTCGACGGACAAACCTGCCGCTGCCGCGACTACGCCAACCGCCAGAAACTGGTGGATGACTGCGTGCGGCTCACGCCGAAGAGCCTGAAGACAATCACCTGGCTGCCGCCGTCCTGCGCCTATGTGCTGCTGTCGAAGGGCAAGGATCTCTATTGGTGGCATCCGCTGGTGTCGGGCGATCCTGAGACCGTCCACGCCGCGGGCGTTTCGGTGCGCGGCCGTGTTAGTGACACCGAAGTGAACGTGCCGGATGCCGATCTCGAAAACTACATCGTGAGCTGGCCGCTGAAGTTGCCGAAAAAGGCGAGGCAGCGCGGGTGATATTCGAAGGCATCAAGCGCGCGTCTGCTCTGCGGTTCGCGCGGTTGCATTGCGACTCCGCGCGGGCCAAGTGGTGTCGAGAATGACCCGCCAGATTTCTCCCGACGAAGCTCACAGTATCGCCCCCGATGTCGTCGCCGATGAACGGGCACCGGCGCAGCCCGTGCCGGCACAGGATGATGCCGCGGCAGTAGCTGCTGCCCCGGCGCACGATCATCGTGCGCCGGCTGCACCGCTCGATCACGCCACCGTCCGCGCTATCGTCGCCGGGATTATGCTGGCGATGTTCCTGTCGGCGCTCGAGCAGACGATTGTCGCGCCGGCGTTGCCGGCAATTGGCAAAAGTCTGGGCGGCGTCGATGATCTCTCCTGGGTGGTGACGGCGTATCTGCTCGCCGCGACCGTAACGACGCCGCTGTTTGGCAAGCTTTCCGACATCTACGGGCGACGCAAAATCTTGCTCGTCGCGATCGTTTTTTTTATCGCCGGGTCCGTTGCCTGTGCCGTGGCGCCGACGATCTGGCTCCTCATCATATCGCGCGGTCTGCAAGGTATCGGCGGTGGCGGCCTGTTGCCGATTGCACAAACCATCATCGCTGATATGCTGTCGCCGCGTGAACGTCCGGTAGTGCAGGGCCGCACCTCGGTCATGTTTATGAGCGCCAGCATTTTGGGGCCGGTGCTTGGTGGCTTGCTCACCGATCACCTGCACTGGTCGTTTATTTTCTGGATCAATCTGCCGCTCGGCTTGATCGCATTGGTGATGACCGAACGAGCGCTACGCCGCTTGCCACTCAATCATCGTCCGCATCAGCTCGATGTCATCGGTGCTGCACTTATGGTGGGTGCGGCGCTGACGTTGATGATGGCGCTCTCCTGGGGCGGCACCCACTATGCCTGGACATCGTTGCAAATCGTCACGCTGCTGGGTTGCTCGGCGGCATTGTGGGTGCTGTTCGCACTGCGGCTTGCTCACGGCGCGTGAGCCCTTCATTCCGCTCGCGATTCTGCGCGGCCGCGTGACATCGACAATTACGATCGCTGCGTTCTTTTCGATCGGCACTGTCATCGGCGTCACGATCTACACGCCGCTCTATTGCCAGACTGTCATTGGCGTTTCGGCCAGTCTCTCCGGCATTGCGTTGATCGCCTACATGGGTGGCGCGACGATCGGTTCGCTGGTCTCGACGCGGATCGCGGTGCGCGTGAAGCATTACATGCGCGTGCCGATGGCCGGACTTGTCATCGCTATCGCAACACTCGCGGTTCTCGCTGCTGATCCTGCCGGATTTACTTTGATGCAAGTTGTGGGGCTGCTGGGTTTACTCGGCCTCGGTCTTGGCCCGATGTATCCGATCTCGACCATCGTTATGCAGAACGTTGTCAAACCGCATCAGCTCGGCACCGCGACCGGAACACTGAACTTCTTCCGGACACTGGGTGGCGCTCTGGTGGTCGCGGTTTTCGGTGCGATCGTGCTCGGCGGTGTCGGCGATGGCACGCTCCGCCGTGACGCTTGAAAAGCTTGCGGCCGGTCATGGCGATCTCGCGCCGGCATTTCACTGGGTGTTCATTGCTGCGGCGGTCTGCCTCGGTATTTCCTTGCTTTGCCTTTTCGCGGTTGAGGAGCGGCCGTTACATGGTCCCCACCAGGTGGCGGTGAAAACCGCTGAATAAACGCCTTCGGCATAGCTGGTCCGCTCGATCCGTCTTGCGCTCGTATTGGCGGGGGGCGAAGGATATAGGTCGTTCGGTAGGGACGGCCAGCGCGCGACATGAACCAACAAAAGCCAGGTCAGACTACCGCCGAGCAGAGACTCAGCCGGCGTGAAGTGATCGCCATTATCGGCGGCCTGGCGCTGGCAATGTTTCTCGGTGCGCTCAATCAGACCATCGTGGCGACGGCGTTGCCGACTATCGGCCGCTCATTCGACGATTTTGAGAATTTGTCCTGGGTCATCATCGCCTATCTTTTGACTTCGACGGTGGTCGCGCCGCTTTACGGCAAGCTGTCGGATATTTACGGGCGTCGCGGCATGATGCTGGTCGCGCTCGGCATCTTCATGGCCGGCTCGGCCGCGAGCGCCGCAGCGCCAAGCATGCTGATGCTGATCCTGGGCCGTGGCCTGCAAGGCATCGGGGGCGGCGGTATCGTTCCGCTGACGCAATCGATTATCGCCGACGCCGTGCCGCCGCGCGAACGCGGCTATTATCAGGCTTATACCGGCTCGATCTGGATTGTCGCCGGCGCCGCGGGGCCCGTGCTGGGCGGTTTTCTTGCCGAGCATCTGCACTGGTCGGTGATCTTTTGGCTCAACATTCCGCTCTGTTTGGTGGCGGCAATGCTTTCAAACCGGCAACTCAAACGCGTACCGGTTCACGAACGGGCGCACAAGATCGATCTCACCGGCGCCGCGCTGATGATGGCGTCTGCTGTTGCCTTGCTGCTGGCGCTGACCTGGGGTGGCACACGATATCCGTGGCTGTCGCAGCAAATTCTTTTTCTGCTTCTTGCGGCAGCGGTGCTGACGGCAGTGTTCATCTGGTGGGTGCTGCGAGCGGAGGAGCCTTTCCTGCCCATCGCCGTGCTCAATAATCCGGTCATGCGCGCCGGCTGCTGCACCACTGCCTGCACGCAAGGCGTATCGATCGGGCTGACGATCTTCGTGCCGCTTTACTATGAGATGGTCCACGGCCTGTCGGCCAGCGATTCCGGACTCGCGCTGATTCCCATTGTGATGATGACCACGCCGGGCTCGTATTTGTCCGGCCGTGCCATGCTGTACATGGATCGCTACAAATGGGCGCCAATCGTGATGCTCAGCATCGCTGCCGTATCGGTGGCGTTGCTGGTAATCCACCCGCTGATGCCGGTCTGGGCAGTGGCGCTGATTACCGGCCTCGTCGGCATCGGTACCGGTAGCTCATACCCGACAGTCACCGTCTCGATCCAGAATGCGATTGCACATCAACAGATCGGCGTCGCGATGGGGGCGATGAACTTCTTCCGTGCGCTGGCGAGCTCGTTCGTCGTCGCTATCATGGGTGCCATCATGCTGGCTGACCTCGGTGCGTCACCACAACGCGGCGGGGCATCCCCATCGGCATTCATTGCCAGCGCGGGCACTGCGTCCGTCAATGAACTTGCTCACGCCTTTAGTCATATTTTTGCGGTGGCGGCGGTGTTCCTCATTCTCGGTGTTGTCGGTCTTGTCCTCATGGAGGAACGGCCGTTGCGCACAACTGTGCTTGCCGTTCCGGTGAGCCCGGAGCCGCCGGCCGAGGCCGCCGAGTAGCGAAGTTGCCTACGACCCCGTAAACTTCCGCAAAACGAGGAGGATCACATGCGTTGCCTAGCCGCTATTGCAATTGCTTCACTAGCCGCTTTGTTTGCGGCGGATGGTGCTGGCGCGCAAACCATTATCGATGAATGGAGCCAGGCCAAGTTCCCGGCGCCGCCCCAACTTAAGCCGGTCACCATCGTCCCGAATGAGACCGCATTACTCGTCATGGATTTCACTGTGCAGACTTGCACGCCGGAAAAGCGCAAACGCTGCGCCGACTCGGTGCCAAAAGTGAAAAAGCTGGTCGAGGAAGCGCGCGCAAAAGGCGCGCTGATCATCTATTCCGTCGCCGTGCCGGGATCGCTGCCAGGCGATGTACTAAAAGATTTGACGCCGGCGTCTGGCGAACAAGTGCTGCCACCGCTTGGGCCTGATAAATTCATCGGCAGCGATCTCGAAAAGACGCTCAAGGACAAAGGCGTCAGGACCGTTGTGGCCATGGGCACGCAGGCGCAGACCTCGGTGCTGCATACAGGCGGAGAGGCGGCGCTGCGTGGTTTCAAGGTCATCGTTCCCGTCGACGCCATGTCGTCGGACGACCTGTTTCCGGAGCTTTACACCGCGTGGCATCTCGCCACCGCGGCGCGGATCAGCAATCAGACGACTCTGACCCGGCTCGACATGATCGGCTTTTAGCTACTGCGCGGCCCGTTTCTGGAGCGCGTCGATCTCAGCCTGGCTGCGCAAGGTCATGACCGCAACCTTGCGGGCGCGGAAGTAGGGCAGCACAACTTTGGTGTCTTGGCCGTCGCGTTCAAGCAGCGAGACGTAACGCGGCTCAGCTCCGCGTGTCGGCAGATCGAACGCGGTCCATGTCCCGGACTTCGGGTCGTAACGCATCACTCGGTCGGCGGTCCAAAGATTGGTCCAGGCGTTGTGGTTCTTGTCGACCGCCACGTGATAGGGCTGCTGCTCGTTGGGTAGCGGCACATAGGTGACCGCGTGGGAGTGGGTGTCGATGCGCGCGAGGTTTGCGCCCCATAAATCGCCAATCCAGAGAATGTCGGCGTTCTTGTCGGTCCCCATGCGGCGCGGACCTTCGGCCCACGGCAGCGGCGAATTGAAATCAGGCTGCACGAAGGTCGCGTAATAGGTGCGTTCTTCCGGCGTCAGCAGATCCTGTTCCGCCTTCACCGGTGCAAGCCTGATCTCCGATACTTTGGCGTCTTGGCCGTTGCCGACGCCGATCGTGTCCAGCGCCATTTCCGCCCAATATCCGTTGCCGTCGCGGTCGGACGCGGTGCCGTAGGTGACGCCGACGCCGTTCGCGGTCTTGTAGGTGATCGATTTGAACTCGGTGAACTTCTCCGCCACCGGGTCGAAACGCAACGCGCCGTCCGGCGCTGACGACCAGATATTGCCTTTGCCGTCATAGTCGACCGTCGCCGCGCCGCCGGTCTGCGTCATGTCGGTCGGCGGCAAATAAACCTGGATCTGCTGCGTGGACGGATCGAGCCTGCCGATGCCGCCGCGCCCGTTGTTGATGTTGAACCACAGGGTGCCATGCGGATCGCGGGTCATGCCGTGGGTCTGGGCCGCGAGTCCGTTCGGCCCAGCGATCTTGAACAGCTTCACTTCCCCAGTGGCGGTATCGACACGGCCAATCGTGGTGCGTTTGTTCGGAATGTTGCAGGTAAACCACAGCGTGCCGTTGAGATCGAGCCATGCATCGTGCACGCCCCAGCCGGGGATCATCACGGAAGGCGTGCCAAGCGACCAGTCGCTGCCGTCGTTCTGCACGAAATCGGCTGGCAGATTGGAGTCGGGATCGAGCGGCATGTCGTATTCCTGGAACATAGCGCGCGCTGCTTCCCCAGACGGCCGCGGTTCAAGTTTTACCCCGCTCTCGTCGGTGTTTGGTCCGCGGGCGCGGGCCAGGTAGGCTGCGAGTTCCGTCTGATGGAAGTCGAGAATGCCCGAGGGTTTGCGCTCGCCGCCGACGAAGGTGCCGTAGACGTTGGCGTTCTTCATCAGCTCGATGATGGCGCTCCAGCCGGCCTCGTCGAACCGGTGCTGCAATGGATAGCTCGGCGTATGACAACCGGTGCAGACGGTGCGCACGATCCGTTTCATGCGCTTGTCCTCATCGGTCTTCCCCGGCAGCGAATCGAGCACGAGATTGCCGGGAAGCTGCTTGAAGGTCGCTTCGGCGTCCTTCATTGGCTGTAGCGAGAAATCCCGCTTGGCATTAGCCGAAAGATCGACCGCGCTTTTTGCGGTCTGATAACTCAGCGCCTGTGCCCACACCTTGTAGTGACCTGCCGGAAATGCCGGGAAGAAGTATTTGCCGTTCTCGTCGGTGAATACGGTGGTGGTGATGGTGCCGCCATCGGGCTTTGCCGATACGGTCACTCCGCCCATTGTTTTGCCGTCCGGTGCTTTGACAGAGCCAGAGAGTAATGCATCCGCGAACGACGGCGTGGCGGAGAGGAGGGCGAAGCTTGCTACGATGATGCTGCGTGCGTTGCGCATGGCTTGCTCCATTGACTCAATCGGCGTCGCGCGACGCATTGGATTTGCCAGGTGTCGGCGCGGCTGTGGTGGCGGGAACGGGAATGGTCTTGATGTAGGCGGCGATGGCGGCGATCTGCTCCGGTTTGAACTGGTATTTGAAACCCGGCATGCGCGGCGTGCCGTTGCCAATGACCTCGGTGATCAACTCGGTCTTGCCGCCGAGTGTATTCGCGGACAGCACCGGCGCGTATTGCGGGCTGATGATTTGCGGCTTGGTGTGGCAGACGCGGCAAGATTGATTGAACAGCCGCATACCAAGCGTTTGCTGGTCAGATCTATCGGCCGGCTGCGCCAGAGAAGCGACGGGAATGAGCCAAAGCAACACCAGCCAAGCGGGGCGTCTCATGCAGTTCCTCCCGGCACTATTTTTATGAAGCTTACGCGGGCGCCGAAAATGCGGGAAGGGCTCAGTCACCCGGAATCCGCAACACTGCCCGTCTAAGGTGTCAGCACCGAACCAAGTTTGTGAGCAGTCTCGATGATCCAGGCGCGATAACGCGAGAGAGGAGTAACGCCGGTCAGTCCGCCGCAGCCGGCTTCGAGCCTGGGCCCGGTGGACCAACTCACGACTCCAATGACGACGTTGTGGCCGTCTTTGTCGCGAAAAACCGGTGCACCGGAATCGCCGGCGCAGGCACCGAGCCCGGGCGTGTCGCCTTTAGTCGCCGGATCGAACAGCCGGATTTGCAGGCTTCCGGGTTGACCGGTGGCGATCAGCGTGGCCGTGCGCAAAGTGCCGGCTGTGCGTCCATCGCCCCGGACAGTGACGCCGTAGCCGGCTACGACGAAGGCGTCGCCGACAGCGACCGGCTCCTCCTCCGCGCCCAGCGATGCCGCCGGGATTGATGCGGGTAATGGTTCGGCGAGCTTGAGCAGCGCCACGTCGGCGGTGGCGAGGTGGCCGAACAATCGCTTCAGATCGAACTGCGGGTCGCGCTCGATGCGCGTGATGTCCTTGAGCACCGGGTGCGCGCTTGGCGCTCCGAGCAGAAGCTTGTAGTCCGAACCCGGCAGCACGCAGTGCGACGCCGTGAGCAGCAGATCACGGGCGATCGCCGTCGCCGTACAGACAGTGCCGCCATCGCCGAGGATCATCAGCACCGAGCGGTTTGAGCCGGCCGTCGCTGATGGTGCGTTTCCAACCATAGCGTCGGCGGCACTTATGGCGAGTGAAAAGAGACAAATTAGAAAGACGCGTAGGTAAGTCATCGGCAGTTTGCTATCTCATCTGCAGGGACAACTCAGGGACTTTCCCATGGACGTTCGTGAAGCAGTTGCGAGCCGATATTCTTGCAGGGCTTTCTTGCCTACTCTGGTGCCCGAAGCAATCGTGCGAGAGCTCGTCGAGCGAGCGGTGCGTGCGCCGTCAGGCGGCAATCTTCAGGCGTGGCGCATCTGCGCCATTGCAGGCGAGCGCGTCGAGGTACTGAAGAAATTGCTTGGGCCGCGCATGGGCGAGTTGCCGAAAGGCGAGGGCGGCGAATATCAGATTTTTCCGACAAATCTGAAGGAGCCTTATCGCAGCCGGCGCTTTGGCGTCGGCGAACTGCTTTATCGCTCGATCGACGTGCCGCGCGAAGACCGGCCGGCGCGTTACCGCCAATACGCCAGGAACTTTCAGTTCTTCGGTGCACCGGTCGGCCTGTTCTTCGCTATCGACCGCACCATGCTGCCGGCACAATGGGCCGATATAGGAGGCCTTATTCAGACCGTGATGGTGCTTGCCCGTGGTTATGGTCTGCACACTTGTCCGCAGGAGGCCTGGATCACATGGCAACGGACGATGCGCGACTTCCTCAAATTGCCGGAGGACCTGATGCTGTTTTGCGGCATGGCGCTCGGCTACGAGGATAGTTCCGCGCCCATCAATTCCTGGCGGTCGCCGCGTGAGCCTCTTGGGTCTTATGCTTCTTTCGAGGGCTTTTAGACCCAATTCGCCCTAAATCAGCCGTTCAGGCGCGGTTCAGTGCCCAGCAGCTACGGTATTTCATGCGCTGTGCATTTCGATTCGCTCTTGCCGCGATGGTGGCTTTCGTACTGGTTCCCGCGCGAGGAGAGGATGTTGCGCATCCAGCGAAGGCAGAGACCGAGACGGCCCATTGTCTCGACCAGAAGGAGCGCAAAGCCGAAAGCGACGCGAACCATCTGGTTCGCTTAAGTGCCGCCATGCGGGTCGCCCGAGGCTGGATGCCCGGCGCAGTAGTGCGCGCCCGGCTTTGCCAAGGTAACGATGGTCTGGTCTATGTGCTGACAGTGCTCGCCCGCGATGGCAAAGTGGCGAGGCTGACCGTCGATGCTGTAAAGGGCACTCTTGTTGGCGGTCTTTAACCGGAGTTTTTCTTGCGCCTTCTCGTAGTTGAGGACGACCCCGATTTGAACCGCCAGCTCGCTACCGCGCTGACGGACGCGGGCTACGTCGTCGATCGCGCATTCGACGGCGAGGAGGGGCATTATCTCGGCGAGAGCGAGCCGTACGACGCCGTCATCCTCGATATCGGCTTGCCAAAAATGGATGGCATCTCGGTGCTGGAGTCCTGGCGCCGCGCCGGACGCGCCATGCCGGTGTTGATCCTGACCGCGCGTGATCGCTGGAGCGACAAGGTGCAGGGCTTTGACGCCGGTGCCGACGACTACGTCGCCAAGCCGTTTCATCTGGAGGAAGTGCTGGCGCGGGTGCGGGCGCTGTTGCGGCGCTCAGCCGGTCACGCCAAGAGTGAATTTACCTGCGGTCCGGTCCGACTCGATACGCGCACCGGGCGCGTCGCCGTCGACGGTAATCCCGTCAAGCTCACGTCTCACGAATACCGGCTGTTGTCTTATCTGATGCACCATACCGGACGCGTGGTATCGCGCACCGAACTGGTCGAGCATCTTTACGACCAGGATTTCGACCGCGACTCCAACACGATCGAAGTGTTCGTCGGCCGCATCCGCAAGAAACTTGGCGTCGACGTCATTCAGACGGTGCGCGGTCTCGGTTATCTGCTCACACCGCCCGATGCGCGCTAATTCGCTCGCACTGCGGCTTTTCCTCTGGGCGACCGGCTGGACGGTGGTGATCCTCATTATCACCGGCATTGCGCTGTCGACGCTGTATCGTCACGCCGTCGAGCGCGCCTTCGACCGGCGTCTCGACGTTTATCTGCGCACGCTGGTTGCCGACGTCGCGTCGCCGGAGGAGGGCAGCGACAAGTTTCCGCAATCGATTGGCGAGCCGCTTTTCGAACTGCCGTTGTCGGGCTGGTACTGGCAGGTGACCAGGCTCGACAGCAAGAAGCCCGAAGTCCATTCGTCACGCTCGCTGTGGGACGCCGGACTGCCGAAGCTGCCAAATAGCGGTGCCGCCGCGCTTGAGCAAGCCCGCGAAGGTTACGCGCAAGGGCCGGAAGATCAAAATCTGCGCATTGTCGAACGCAATATCGATCTCGGCGATGATGGCCGCTATCTGATCGCAGTTGCCGGCGATGCATCCGAAATCGATGAAGAGACACACAGCTTCGATCGCGCCATAGGCGCGACCTTTCTGGCGCTGACGATCGCGCTGCTTTTGACTACGGCGCTGCAAGTGCGGTTCGGACTGGCGCCGCTTAAGCGTATTTCGGCGAGCCTTGCCGCGATCCGCTCGGGCCGTGCCGAACGGCTTGCGGGCGATTTTCCGGTCGAGATCGCGCCTTTGGCGCGGGAGACCAATGCGCTGATCGACGCCAACCGGGAAATCGTCGAGCGCGCGCGCACCCATGTCGGCAATCTTGCGCATGCGCTGAAGACACCGCTTTCAGTCCTCGTCAACGAAGCGGCAACCCGTGGCAACGATCCGCTGGCACACAAGGTGCTGGAGCAGACCGACATCATGCGCGATCAGGTAGCGCGCCAGCTTGAGCGTGCGCGGCTCGCAGCACGTTCTACTGTGGTCAGCACGCTGATCGATGTGCCGCCGGTCGTCACGGCGCTTGCCCGTACGATGGAGAAATTGCATCGAGAACGCGATATCGCCATCGACGTCGATGTTCCGGCGCATGCCAGTTTTCGCGGCGAGCAGCAGGACCTCGAAGAAATGGTCGGCAACCTGGTCGACAATGCCTGTAAATGGGCGCAGTCGCGTGTCGCCATCGAAGTCATCGCCGAGCGACCCGCTGCCGCAGTCGAAGCTGGCGAGAAGTCGCGGGTGCGCATCATCGTCGATGATGATGGGCCGGGACTGTCGCCGGCCGAGCGTGAACAGGTGGCATTGCGCGGCCAGCGGCTCGACGAGACCAAACCTGGTTCCGGTCTTGGCCTTTCGATCGTGGTCGAACTCGCGAAGCTCTATGGCGGCGTACTCACGCTCGGTACGGCGCCTATTGGCGGCTTGCGCACCGAACTTGCGCTGCCCGGCGGCTGACAGGCGCTATCAATTCTGTAGTTCGCGATTGAGCGCAACAATATCATTATATTCGGCTTCAAGCCGGGCGCGGGCTCGATCCGGCGCTTCGTATTGCCGGAACAGGCCGATTGCTTCGATCTTCGCAACGAAGCCGGGATCCTTTGCCGCCGTGGCTAAAGCACCGACCAATGTGCTGCGCACGCCGTCGGCAAGCCCGTGAGGCGCATAAAGGCCCATGATCAGGTTGAGGCCGTTTACGGTGATGCCTTTCTCCGCGAAGGTCGGTACATCCGGCAGCTTCGGCAATCGACTGGGGGCCGTTGTGACCAGGGCGTGAAGTTTTTTGCTTTCGAACATCGCCGCGCCCGTCGTGTACGGCACCATGCCGATATCGACCTGCTTGCCGAGAATAGCAGTCGTAAGTTGTGCGCCGCCTGGAAACGGCACCGCGACCATATCCAGTTTGAAGTGGTGTGCGAGTGCCTGAAGGCTTAGTGACGAAACCGTGCCGACGCCCGCGGATGCATAATTGAGTTTGCCGGGATTGCTGTGCACATAGGCTACAATATCGTCGAAGCTCTGCCACGGAGTGTCGGCGCTGACCGCCAGTACGCTGACGTCGGTGGCGTAATTGCCGAGCAAATTGAAATCGTCGAGCGTGAACGGAACATTCGTTCCGGAAATCCGGGTGATCGTGAAGATCGAATTGACGCCCTGTCCGATGGTGTAGCCGTTCGGTTCTGCCGTCGCGACGTCATGCATGCCGAGTGTGCCGCTAGCGCCAGGTTTGTTGAGCAAGACGACCGGTTGCCCCAGCGCAGAGGACAGAGCCGGCTCGATCATGCGCACCGCGGTGTCGACTGGCCCTCCCGGTGTAGCTGGTACAACAACTTGCACGGGGCGCGACGGAAACTGATCCTGGGCATTGGCAACTGCGACTATTACAAGCCCTGCGGTCGCGACGGCGAGTGCAGTGAGAACGGATTGGTTCATTGACAGCTCCTGACAACGCCGGTGCCCGTGTGTCATACCATGGCGCCACAAAACGCCAACGGCGGCGGGGAGAAAAGATGCGCGTTGTTACGCTCGAAGAGCATTTCAGTCTGATGCTGCCCGGCAGCCACAATAACGTCGCGCCGCCGCCCGCCGGGACCATGCCGGATGTTGTTGCCAACGCCGCAGATAAAATGACCGATATCGTTGGCGGCCGCCTGGCCGATATGGATCGCAACGGCATAACCGTTCAGGTGCTGTCGAAGGCAGGCGTCCATATCACGCCGAGCGCAGATCAGTTCGAGGGCAAGGAAGCGGTTGAGTTCGCGAAAAAATTCAACGACGCCTTTGCCCGGAAGGTTGCCGAGCGGCCGGACCGCTTTGCTGCGTTTACCCACCTGGCCGCGAGCGTTCCCGAAGCGGCAGCGGATGAACTTGAAAGAACCGTTACCGAATATGGCTTTAAGGGAACGCTGATCAGCGGCACGATCCGCGGGGCATTTCTCGACGATCCGAAATTCGCTCCGCTCC
Organism: uncultured Alphaproteobacteria bacterium; assembly: GCA_963739945.1. Lineage (GTDB taxonomy): Bacteria > Pseudomonadota > Alphaproteobacteria > Rhizobiales > Xanthobacteraceae > BOG-931. Next base: position 148,296 of record CAVUCN010000021.1, read on the forward strand.
TGGCACGTGCGGAAAAGCTCGACGTACCGATCTACATCCATCCCGGCATGCCGCCCGCCGACGTGCGCAAGGCCTATTACGAAGGTTTCTCGAAGAACATCAACTTCGGTCTCGCGACTTTTGCCTGGGGCTGGCATTACGAAGTCGCACTGCAGGTGATGAGGCTCGCGGTGTCGGGCACGATGGACAAGTACCCGAAGCTGAATTTTATCATCGGTCACATGGGCGAAGGCCTGCCGGTGATGCTGGCGCGTTGCGAGCACCAGTTCGGCAGGGAGCTTTCGTTTCTGTCGCGGCCGCTGTCGAAAACGATTACCGATCAGGTCTACATCACCTCGGCGGGTTTCTTCACCAACCCGCCATTTGTCGCTGCTCTGGAAACCTTCGGCATCGACCGGCTGATGTTCTCGGTCGATTATCCCTATGCCAGCAACGCCGACGGAAAAGCGTTTCTGGAGAATCTGCCGATGTCGCCGGGCGATCTTGCCAAGTTTGCGCATGGCAACGCCGACAGATTATTGAAGCTTAATCCCTGAGCGAGGCGGCTTGGCCGCGTGCGCCGCGCGGCGATGGCGCGGTTTTACCCCGGTGGCCCGGCAGGCTGCCAGCGTGCGTGGTCAGGATGCGGTCGGTACTGCGCTTCATGATCGCGTCATTCCAGCGTGACGTGCGCGGCAGTGATCACGTTTTGCCAGCGCGTGACCTCTTCCTTGAAATAGGCCGCGGTCGCCTGCGGCGTTCCGCCAACCGGCTCGGCGGACAGGTCAGCGAAGCGCTTCTGCACTTCGGGATCCTTAAGCGCCTCGTTCACGCTGGCGCTGATCCTTTCCGCGATCGCCGCTGGGGTCTGCGGCGGTGCGGCCAGCGCGTACCACGCCACCGAGACGAAGCCCGGCAGCGTTTCGGAAATGGTTGGCACGTCAGGCATGCTGGCGACGCGCTGCGCCGAAGCTACCGCAATGATTTTCAGCTTGCCGGCCTTCACCAATTGCGTCGACACGCCGATATTGTCGAACATGCAATCGACACTGCCGGCAACGAGATCGTTGAGGGCGGGAGCAGAGCCGCGATAGGGCACGTTTTGCAATTTCACGTGCGCCATCAGTTGAAACAGTTCCGAGGTCAGATGTGATGTGGTGCCGTTGCCTTGCGTTGCATTGGTAAGCTTGCCGTCGTTGGCTTTAGCGTAGGCAATGAAATCATTCACGGTATTAGCGGCGATCTTGTCGGGATTGACCACGAGCGCATTCGGCAAACGTCCCATAACAGTGATCGGGACGAATTTCAGCGGATCGTAGTCGAGATGCGGATAGAGATTTTGGTTGATCACAAGCGGCCCGGGAGGCGTCGCCAGCAATGTATAGCCGTCGGGATCGGATTTCGCGACGACTTCGGCGCCGATATTGCCTCCGGCGCCGGTGCGGTTATCGATGATCACGGACTGCCCCCACTTGCGTGACAGCCAATCGGCGAGAATCCTCGGCATGACGTCGGCGGTGCCGCCTGCGGGATACGGCACGACCACTTTCACCGTGCGCGCCGGAAAATCCTGCGCGTGAGTCGTGGTGGCGACCGTCGCGCCAAATATCAGCGCTGGGAGTGCCCATCCAAAACGCCGGACAAAGGCGGCGTGATTTTTCCGTTTCATGCGTGTGCTCATCGGGGTGGGATAGCGAAGGAACTTAGCCAAAGCGATAGTCAGCCGCCATAGCGCGGGCTGCCTTGGCCGCGGTTGCGACGCTGTTACGCGGAGCTGCCGTGTGCAGCGAACGAAGTTTTGCCCCAATGAACTACTTTGGTCGTAACGTTGGTGGGGCGCTTGGGGTAAAATGGGGCGATGGCGGCTTCACGTTTTTTCATTTCGAGCATTCCTCGCGGCGGGCTTGGCCGCTTGCGCCGCCAATTCCGGTCCCAAGGAGGCCGGAGGTACCGTTGTGGGCGCCGCGGCCGGCGGCCTGATCGGCAACGCAATCGGCGGTGCCACCGGAAACCGGCTCGCCGGAACGGTGATTGGCGCAGCGGTAGGTGGCAGTTGTGGGCAACCGAATTGGTGCTTCACTGGACGACGAGGATCGGCGGCGAGCCTATGCCGCACAGATGCAGGCGCTGGAAACCGGCCCTTCCGGCGCCCCTGTCGCCTGGCGGAACCCGGATTCCGGCCGTTATGGCAACGTCGTGCCCGGTCCCGGCTATCAGGCCAATGGGGCCACCTGCAGGCCCTTTACCGAGACGATTTACGTGGACGGCGCACCGCAGATGGCCCGCGGTACCGCGTGCCGTAATCCTGACAGCACATGGACGGCGGTCAACTGACCGCAATTTGGGCCTATCGCTTTGAATTTCCGAGCGTTTGCGTAACGCCTTCTTAAGCGCAGCAGTAGTAGAACATTAACGCTTATAGCCAGGGTGGGAATTGCGATGACGAGCGACGGGCAACCCGTCGAACGGCTGCGGGAATATCTCCGGGGCCTCAAGCCGGAGGCGCGTTCGATGCTCGTCCTCGAGCTCGAGCGCGGGCTTTTGCGTGGCGATGACAACCCGGCGAACCAATTTGTACTCGACGAATTGCGGCGCGCCATCCGCGCCGACGCGCAGCCGGTGAAACGTATTGGCGATGCGGCGCGTTTGTTCTTCGCGCCGTTCGAGCCATTTCTTTTTGACGGTCCGGTCGACCACAAACGCGTTGGACTGATCGCACGTGCCGCGCTTGATCCGATCTGGCAGTGGATCGGACGCGATCTGATGCCGGCGGAAGCGAAAGCGCTTGGCGAAGATATCAACCGCGCTTTGCTGACGGACGACAAGACCAAGGTGGATCAGCTGGTCCGTGCGTTGCACGACCGCGCCATCCTGAAAATGCGCGAGACAGTCACCGCCATTGGCCGGGATGAACGGGAACAACGCAGGTTTGCCATTCAGGTCGGGACGCCGCGTGCGATCGACGACGTAACTGCGCTGCTGCAAATCCTGGAAATCCGCGACGTGCTTGCCGACCTCGCCAAGCGGCTGCCGTTGAATATTCGAGCTCTCGAGCGGGAAGTCATCGAGCAGGTCAAAGTCCATCTTGACACGGTGTCATCGGCAAAAGCGCTCGGCGGTGCCGCTAGTCGCAAGAACGATATCGTCCGCTACGGTCTTATTATGACGATGAACCGGATGACGGCGCCCTGGCAGCTTATTCGCGTAGCAACACGCGCGGCCGACAGCGACGACACAGCGCGCATCGCCGAGACGCACTACGGTGTTGCTGTGAGTCTCGTGCTGGGTGAAGTCGAGGCCGCCGTCGGTGAGTTGCGGACGGAATTCAAAGCCGGGAAATCCGTCACCTCGATTCTCAAGGAATTGCACGACGCAGCACGCGGTCTCCGTACCGAAATGGATTTATCGAAAGACTCTGCCTGGAGCCGGCAACTGACCGCGATCCGCGCTGACGTCTCAAATCTTCTCAAGCCGGAAATAGATGCAACTCCGGGCCGCGTACGGCGTTTGCTGCGTCCGCGCCCCGCGAGCGAGATTGCGCCACGTTCAGCGGTAGATTCCATCGATCTTGAAGAAGTCGAAACGCGGGTGGAATTCGTCTGCGCTTGCCGTAGCTACGCCGGCGAGCTGGCGTTGAGCGAGGTCACGCTGCGCGCTTATTCCGAACTGACGCAATATCTGGAAACCGGCACCGAGACGCTGCTGGATTGCCTGCGCAACGCCAGCGCGGCGGAGCGTACATTTCGGCAATCCCAGGTCGATGCCGCGATTCGGTTATGCCGGACGCTGTTCGGCAACGACTATGCCGGAACGCTGGCTAAAGCCGCCGATGTCGCGGCGCAGGCCGCGGTCGTCGAGAAAAAGCCCGCGGTCAGGGCTTAATAGCGCATAAACAGTGCGCAATTGCCGCGCTTGGGTTCCCATTGCAGCCGCAATCCCGCCGTGTTGTAACGAGCCCTCGCACCATCAAAAGTTTGCGCCGAAGCCCTTAACGAGAACTGCTTCAAGAAACTGCTCCAAGACCTGCAAATGATGCTTTGGATTATCTTGGCGGTGATGACTGCTGCGGCGATGCTCGCAGTATTGTGGCCGCTTGGTCGCAAGGCAGCGACCGCGTCCGGCGGCAACGATCTTCTGGTCTATCAGGATCAGCTTGAAGAGATTGGCCGCGACCGCATCGCTGGATTGATCGGTCAGGCAGAGGCGGAAGCAGCGCGTGTTGAAGTATCCCGCCGGCTCCTTGCCGCGGCCGACGTACATGCAAGTTCCAGCGGCCCGGCGCGAAGCCCGGCGCAATTTATGCAACAGCGCCGGTTAGTCGCAATTTTGGGGCTGATGGCGGTGCTTATTTTGCCGCTGGGCTTTTATCTGGTGCTCGGCTCGCCGGATGTTCCTGACCAGCCTGCCTTTGCCCGCACGACTGCGCCGCAGAACGGTCAATCGATCGAGGGCCTTGTCAGCCAGGTCGAAGCGCATTTGGCGAAAAATCCGAATGATGGCGCTGGCTGGGAAGTGATCGCGCCGGTCTATTCGCGTCTCGGCCGCTTCGACGATGCAGCCGTAGCGTGGCGAAAATCTATCGCACTCAACGGTGACAGCGCCGCACGGGAAGCTGGACTCGGTGAAGCGCTGGTCGCGGCTGCAAACGGCGTCGTCACCGACGACGCGAAGCAGGCGTTTACGAAGGCGGTGGCGCGCGATCCGAACGAAGCGAAGGCGCGCTACTTCCTTGGACTCGCCGACGAACAGGACGGCAATCGCGAGGCTGCGGCGGTGCGCTGGCGCGCCATGCTTCAGGACGCGCCTCCTGACGCACCATGGGTTGGTTTCGTGAGGGCCGCGCTTGGCCGCGTTACCGGCGAGCCGGTGCCGCCCATGGTGCCACCCACGGCGGGGCCCAGCGATGCCGACGTCGCTGCCGCCGGCAACATGAGCGAACAGCAGCGCAACACGATGATCCGGGGTATGGTGGCGCGGTTGTCGGATAAATTGCGTGTCAATGGCGAAGACGTTGACGGTTGGTTGCGGCTGGTTCGTGCCTATGTGGTGCTGGGCGACCGCGAAAAGGCGAAAGAGGCGGCCGACGATGCCCGGCACGCGCTTTCGAGCCGCCCGGACGATGTCAAACGCATCGACGACCTCGCCAAAGGTCTCGGACTCGAAGGTTGACGGAGCAACGATGCGGCAGGAATGCAAAGAATGACCCGTAAGCAGCGACGCCTTGTTCTGATCGGCGCCAGCGTGGGCGTGCTCGCCGTTGCGGTCGCACTGATGCTCAATGCGTTTCGCGGATCGATTGCGTTTTTTAATTCGCCAACTGACATTGCTGAAAAGCATCTGGGACCGGGCACGCGCATCCGTCTTGGCGGCTTGGTGAAGGACGGCAGCATCGTGCGCGCGAATGATCTGCGCGTCCGCTTCGAAGTTACCGATGGCAAGAGCGAGATCCCGGTGACCTACCAAGGCGTATTGCCGGATTTGTTTCGGGAAGGGCAGGGCGTCGTCGCCGAGGGCGCGGTCGACGGCGCAGGCGTTTTTAATGCTGATACGATCCTCGCCAAGCACGACGAATCCTATATGCCAAAAGAGGTCGCCGACGCTTTGAAGAAATCGGGACACTGGAAGGACGACTATCCGCAGCGCGCGGAAGGGCCTGTCGCTGGAGCAAACAAGTGATCGCTGAACTCGGCCACTATGCCTTGATGCTCGCGCTCGGGCTCGCGCTGATCCAGGCGACCATGCCCATCGTCGGCGCGCGGACCAACGATGTGGTATTGATGAGCATGGCGGCGCCGGTCGCGCTTGCGCAATTCATCTTCGTCGCAATCGCTTTTGGCGCGCTTGCCGAATGTTATGTCGCGTCCGATTTTTCCGTTCTCAACGTCTACGAAAATTCCAATTCGGCGATGCCGCTGATTTATCGGCTGACCAGCGTCTGGGGCAATCACGAAGGATCGATGATGCTCTGGGTGTCGATCCTTGCGTTCTTTGGCGCATTGGTCGCAGTGTTTGGCAGCAATTTGCCGTTGCCTCTGAAAGCGAACGCGTTGGCCGTGCAGGCCTGGATCGCCGCCGCTTTCCATCTTTTCATCCTGACGACATCAAATCCGTTCTTGCGCATCCCTGACGCGCCGTTTGAAGGCCGTGATCTTAATCCGATCCTGCAGGACCCCGGTCTCGCGTTCCATCCGCCGATGCTCTACCTCGGCTACGTCGGGTTCTCGATCGCGTTTTCCTTCGCGATTGCCGCGCTGATCGAGGGCCGTATCGATGCGGCCTGGGCACGCTGGGTTCGCCCATGGGTGCTCGGCGCCTGGATGTGCCTGACGCTCGGCATCGCCGGCGGTTCCTACTGGGCCTACTACGAGCTCGGCTGGGGCGGCTTCTGGTTCTGGGACCCGGTCGAGAATGCGTCGCTGATGCCGTGGCTTGCCGGCACGGCGCTGCTGCATTCCGCCGTAGTGATGGAAAAGCGTGCTGCGCTGAAGGTCTGGACGATTCTGCTTGCCATTCTGGCATTCTCGCTCTCGCTGATTGGTACATTCCTCGTTCGATCCGGTGTTCTGACGTCGGTTCATGCTTTCGCGGTCGATCCGCGGCGCGGCATCTTTATCCTGGCCATTCTGGTGTTTTTCATCGGCGGCGCGCTGGCGCTGTATGCCTGGCGTGCACCGCTGCTCAAGCAAGGTGGCCTGTTCGCGCCGATCTCGCGAGAAGGTGCGCTTGGTCTTCAACAACCTGTTCCTGACGTCCGCTTGCGCGACAGTTTTTGTCGGCACTCTCTATCCGCTCGCGCTCGAAGCCTTGACCGGAGACAAGATTTCGGTCGGCCCGCCATTCTTCAATTCGACGTTCGGGCCATTATTCGTTCCGCTGATGCTGGTGATGCCATTCGGCCCGCTGCTCGGATGGAAGCGCGGCGATATCGCAAGCGCCACGCAACGGTTACTTGCGGCGGCGCTGCTGTCGCTGGTGGCGGTAGCCGCCGCTTTCGCGCTCAAACACCGCGGTCCGGTGATGGCGCCATTTGGCGTCGGTATCGCCGTCTTTGTCATGCTGGGCGCGCTCACCGATATCGCCGAGCGCACCATGATCCTGCGTATCCCGTTCAATGCGGTGTGGCATCGTGCGATCGGCATGCCGCGCTCGGTATGGGGTACCGCCTTCGCTCATTTCGGAATCGGCGCCACGCTGCTCGGCATCGTCAGCGTGACCGCTTGGGGCAGCGAGCATATCGCCGCGATCAAGCCGGGCGAGGTCATCGACGTTTCCCATTACCGACTGACCTTCGACGGTACGTTCGACCGGCCCGGGCCGAACTACCGCGATGTTGTCGGTCACTTCACCGTACGGCGTGCAAGCGGTGAGATCATCGGCGTGTTGGAGCCGACCCGCCGTACCTTCCCGGCTCGCAACATGGCGACGACTGAAGCCGCATTGATGACCCGCGGTGTCAGCCAGCTTTACGTTTCGCTTGGCGACCCGGACGCGAACGGCGCAGTGCCGGTACGGCTCTACTTCAAACCGAACGTACTGTTGATCTGGGGTGGCGCCTGCATCATGTTCCTTGGCGGCGCTTTGTCGCTGTCCGATCGGCGGCTGCGGGTTGGCGCGCCGCGTCCGGCGAAAGCCAAGATGGCTCTCGCCCCTGCGGAGTGATGGTGTGAGGTTTTTGCACCCCGCAATACTCGCGCTTTCGCTGCTTGCCCCATCGGTTTCGTGGGCGGTGCAGCCCAATGAAATGCTGCCTGATCCTGTGCTTGAGGCGCGGGCACGGGCGCTATCCAGGGAACTGCGCTGCATGGTGTGCCAGAACGAGTTGATCGACGACTCTGAAGCACCACTGGCTCATGACCTGCGGGTTCTGGTGCGCGAACGACTCAAGGCCGGTGACGCCGATCAGCAGGTGATGGATTTTCTGGTCGCGCGCTACGGCGAGTTCGTGCTGCTCAAACCGCCGCTGTCCTGGCATACCGTGGCATTGTGGGGATTACCGCCGGCAGCATTGCTGATCGGGGGACTGATCATCGTCGTCGATTTGCGCAGGCGGCGGAAAATCACCCCCGTAGCCGAGGACCACCTCAGCTCCAGCGAGGAAGCACGCATCGCCGAGCTTTTGCGCGATAAAACAGTGTCTTAGCGTCGGCGCTTCGCCGGTTCTTTTTTGCGCGGGCGTTTATCCGACATAACGCATTGTTATATCTATAGATTTCTTATCCTCGAACATTACAAAGTTTTAATGCGCCCGACAGTTGGCCGTAAGGCGCGCCAGCCCATCTTCCTCCCCAGAGAGCGGGGCCGTCGGGGGCACCTTCCGCCGTAAGGCGGTGAACCGAATTTGGAGACGTTTTCTATGAACGGCACCCAGTTGCCCGTGCGCTCATCTTTTTCTGCGCGACGTATTGTGCTGATGGCGACAACAATTGCCGGCTTTGCCGCCGCGGCAGCGTTAGTCGCTCCTGCCTTCGCGCCACAGGGCGATGTGTTCGGCATTGTCGCTCACGCCCAGAACCTCACCGACAAGGTTGCGCAGATTCCGCAGCGTCCGGTCGGCTTTGCCGACATCGTCGAGAGGGTGAAGCCTTCAGTTGTATCTGTCCGCGTCAAGATGGAGCGTTCGGCCAGTCCGGATACCAATGATCAGGAGCTTCCGTTCCCTCCGGGATCGCCGTTCGAACGTTTCTTCAAGCGGTTCGGCACGCCGAATAGCCCGAACGGCCCGAACGGCAAGGAAGTTATCACTGGCCAAGGCTCGGGCTTCTTTATTACCGCTGACGGGTATGCGGTCACCAACAACCACGTCGTGCAGAATGCCGAGGAGGTCACGGTCACCACGGATGACGGCAAGATTTACAACGCCAAAGTCATCGGCACCGACTCCCGCACCGATCTCGCGCTGATCAAGGTCGAAGGCAGCTCGTTTCCCTACGTGAAGCTTGCCGATGCCGCACCGCGTGTCGGTGACTGGGTACTCGCGGTTGGCAATCCGTTTGGTCTCGGCGGCACAGTAACGGCCGGCATTGTCTCGGCCCGCGGTCGAGATATCGGCGCCGGACCCTACGACGACTTCGTTCAGATCGATGCTCCGGTCAACAAGGGTAATTCCGGCGGTCCCACATTCGACGTTGACGGTAATGTCATCGGTGTGAACACCGCGATCTTTTCGCCCTCCGGCGGCTCGGTTGGAATCGCCTTCGCAATTCCTGCTGACACGGTGAAGACCGTTGTCGCGCAGCTTCGCGATAAGGGCTCAGTCACACGCGGCTGGATCGGCGTGCAAATTCAGCCAGTCACCCCCGACATTGCCGATGGCCTCGGCTTGAAGCAGGCAACCGGTGCGCTGGTTGCCGAGCCGCAAACAGACAGCCCTGCCGCGAAAGCCGGCATCCAGAGCGGCGACGTCATTACATCCGTCGACGACAATCAAATCCATGACGCCCGCGAGCTGGCGCGCCGTATCGGCACGATGGCCCCGGGTACCACAGTCAAACTCAGCCTGATCCATCAGGGTGAGCAAAAAACGGTATCGCTGACGTTAGGCACGCTACCGAACGAGAAGCAGGCTTCAAACACCGCCCCGAACCAGCGCGAAGTTCCCGATAGCGGCATCCCGACGCTGGGCCTGACGCTGGCGCCGGCAAGCAAGGTGTCGGGCAACAATGACCCAGGTGTCGTCGTTACTGCGGTGTCAGATGGTGGCGTGGCCGCGGAGCACGGTTTCCAGGTCGGTGACGTTATTCTCGACGTGGGTGGCAAGTCAGTGGCGACGCCTGCTGACGTTCGCTCAAGTCTTGCCGATGCCCGCAAGGAGGGCAAACGCGCAGTGTTATTCCGGGTGAAGTCGAGCCAAGGCACGAAGTTCGTCGCGCTGCCGCTCGGCAACGCCTGAGTCATGGGGCATCCGCTGGCATCCGTCGCCCCCGCTGGCGGGCGTTCCCTGGGGGACGGGCCGTAAGGCCCGTCCCCGCCGAATACCAACTCTGCTACGGCATTCGTCGCCCCCGCCGGGGTAGAGTGGGTAGGGGGGCGGTGGGACTTCCCGCCGCCCCCTCACTATTTTTGAACACCGTTTCATGTCTTAATTATCCATGCAGACCGGGCAGGTTGGCTGAACGCCGCTCTGCGATACCAAGACCAAGAAAGACCAGGAGTTGAGCGGCAGGTCGGATTGGCGGCCGATATTGTCTAGGATCGCTCGCGCACAATATATTTTCGGCCGGAACGCCACTCGCGGCGTCCTTAACACAGCAACGGATCATGCGCCTTCTCATCATTGAAGATGACCGCGATGCAGCCGACTACCTGGTCAAGGCGTTCCGTGAGGTCGGTCACATCGCCGACCATGCGGCCGATGGCGAGGAAGGGCAGGCGCTTGCGGCCGACGGCCAATACGACGTGCTAATCGTCGATCGCATGCTGCCCAAGAAGGACGGACTGTCAGTTATCGCTGCGTTGCGCGCGAAATCGGTGGAAACGCCGGTGCTCATCCTGTCGGCGCTCGGGCAAGTGGACGACCGCGTCAAAGGTCTGCGCACCGGCGGCGACGATTATCTGGCGAAGCCTTACGCCTTCTCGGAATTGCTGGCGCGGGTCGAAGCGCTGGCGCGGCGGCCCGGCAAGCGCGGCGAGGAAACGGTTTATCGCGTCGCCGATCTCGAGCTCAACCGGCTGTCACATGAAGTCAGCCGCGCTGGCCAGGAATTGCAGTTGCAGCCGCGCGAATTCCGGTTGCTGGAATATCTGATGCGGCATGCCGGACAGGTCGTGACGCGGACCATGCTGCTCGAAAATGTCTGGGACTATCATTTCGATCCGCAGACCAACGTGATCGACGTGCACATTTCACGGCTACGGTCGAAGATCGACAAGGGTTTCACCCAGCAACTGCTGCAAACGGTGCGGGGCGCCGGCTATATGATCCGTGACGGCGCACGGTAATTCGGTGGCGCTCTCAGGCTTTGGTCTGCGGCCCGCCGATCGCGCCACATGCAAACAGCGTGTCGATCCGCTCTTTCGCAATGCCCCAGTCCGCAAGCGCCGGCCGCGTTCCTTCGCCAAGGGATTGTGCCGGCGTTGGATGGCCGGCGGGCGTGCGGCTAAATCGTGGGGCAGGAGCGGGCTGTACTACCCCTTCCATCTCGATGAAAGAGCCGCGCGCCGCGTTGTGCGGATGGTTCTGCGCTTCCGCCATGGTGAGGACCGGCGCGAAGCAGGCGTCGGTGCCTTCCAGGACGGCACACCACGCATCGCGCGTTTTGGTCTTGAACAGCGCTTCGAGGTTTTCGCGAACCGCCGGTCCATCGTCCGTTGTGAACGGCAAACCCAGCTTTTCGAAAAGCAGCTTGCGAAACTTCAGTTCGATGGGAGCGATGGAAATAAAATTGCCGTCGGCGCACTCGTAGGTGTCGTAGACCGCCGACCCGGAATCGAGGCGATTTTTGCCGCGCTCGAGCGAATGCATGCCGGCACCGTAAAAACCGTACGTTGCGGTCATCAACGAGGCGACACCGTCGATCATCGCAGCGTCGACAACCTGTCCTTTGCCGGAGCGCCGCGCTTCGAGCATCGCGCACGCCACCCCGAAGGCGAGATAAAGCGCGCCGCCGCCATAGTCGCCGACGAGGTTGAGCGGCGGCGTCGGTTTGGCGCCTTCGCGGCCAATGGCCGCCAGCGCGCCGGTCAGCGCGATGTAATTGAGATCGTGACCGGCCGCCTGCGCCAAAGGTCCGGTTTGCCCCCATCCGGTGATGCGGCCGTAGACCAGGCGCGGATTTCGCTTGAACACGGCTTCCGGGCCAAGTCCGAGCCGCTCCATTGTACCGGGCCGGAAGCCCTCGATCAGGGCGTCGGCGGTCGCCAGCAGATCGAAGGTCAGCGCCAGTCCTTCGGGGTGTTTGAGATCGACTGCAACCGATGGCCGCGACCGCATGGTCAGATCGAAACGGGTCGGTTTTTCGATCCCAAGGCCGCTGGGTTCGGTGCGGTCGAGGCGGATGACGTTGGCGCCGAGGTCGGCGAACAGCATTGCCGCCATCGGACCGGGGCCGATCCCGGCAAATTCGACAATGCGCAACCCTTCAAGCGGTCCCATGAACCGGTCCAATGGCCAGTCCTATGCCGGCGATTGTGCCTCTCTTGTTGAAAACGGCAAAAGCCTATTTCATGAGCGAAATCGTTGCGGCTCAACCGGGAGTTCGCCATGACTTCGAGCAACGCCGAGCCCTTTGTCGCGGCTCGCGATTTTCTGCTGCGGCACCGCGAAGACTACGCCACCGCCTATCGCGATTTTAAGTGGCCGAAGCTCGATCGCTTCAACTGGGCGCTCGACTATTTCGACGAGATCGCGCGCGGCAACGCGCAGCCCGCGCTGTGGCTGGTCGACGAAGGTGCTGGCGAGACGAAACTCTCGTTCGCGCAGTTGAGTGAACGCTCGAACCGCATTGCCAATTATCTGCGCGGGCTGGGCGTGCGGCGTGGTGACCGCATCCTGTTGATGCTCGGCAACGTCGTGCCGCTATGGGAGTGCATGTTGGCGGCGATGAAGCTCGGCGCGGTGATCGTGCCGGCGACAACGCTGCTGACGCGCAACGATCTTGCCGACCGTTTCGCGCGCGGCCGCGTCCGCCACGTCATAACCAGCGCCGATGCAGTGGCCAAATTCGCCGACTTGCCGGGCGACTATTCGCGTATCGCCATCGGCGGTAGCGCCCCGGGATGGATTTCGTACGAGAAGGGCTACGAAGCCTCCGCGCAATTTGCACCTGACGGCGAGACCGGGCCTGACGATCCGATGCTGCTCTACTTTACGTCGGGAACGACGGCGACGCCGAAGCTCGTGCTGCACAGCCACCAGAGCTATCCGGTGGGCCATCTTTCGACGATGTACTGGATCGGCATCCGGCCGGGCGACGTCCACATGAACATTTCATCGCCCGGCTGGGCCAAACATGCCTGGAGCTGTTTCTTTGCGCCGTGGAACGGGCAGGCCTGTGTTTTTGTCGCAAACCAGAAGCGATTCAACGCCAAAGGTTTGCTCGACACCGTGACGCGCTGCGGCGTGACCACGTTCTGCGCGCCGCCGACGGTGTGGCGCATGCTGATCCAGGAGGATCTGTCCGCCTGGAAGGTGCCGATGCGCGAATTGATCGGCGCGGGCGAGCCGCTCAATCCCGAAGTCATCGAACAGGTCAAAACCGCATGGGGCATCACCATCCGCGACGGTTACGGCCAGACCGAAACCACGGCGCTGGTCGGCAATACGCCGGGCCAGAAAGTGAAGCCGGGGTCGATGGGGCGGCCGCTGCCGGGCTATCGCGTCGCGCTGCTCGACTTCGACGGAGAAACCGCAAAAGGAAGCGGAGCTTTGCCTGACGCTGACGCCGCGCCCGACCGGATTGATGCAGGGCTATCAGGCCGATGACGGCGGCATCCGGCCGATGGCGGGAAATGTCTATCGCAGCGGCGATGTCGCCGCGGTCGACGACGACGGTTATCTGACTTACATCGGCCGCGCCGACGATGTGTTCAAGTCATCCGACTACCGCATCAGTCCGTTCGAGCTTGAAAGCGTGCTGATTGAGCATCCGGCAGTGGCGGAAGCCGCGGTCGTACCGTCGCCCGATGCCATGCGGCTTGCCGTGCCGAAGGCGTTTCTCACGCTGGCGGCCGGCCATGCGGCGGATCGCGCGACGGCGCTGTCGATTTTCCAGCATTGCCGCTCTGCGCTTGCGCCATTCAAGCGCGTGCGGCGTCTGGAATTCGCCGAATTGCCGAAGACCATCTCCGGCAAGATCAGGCGCGTGGAATTGCGGCGTTCGGAGGCGGAAAACCAGCGGGGCGGCAAACGCGCTTCTCTCGAGTTCTGGGAGGATGATTTCTCCGAGAGCGAGATTGGCGCACGAGCTGAAAGACGATGATCCGTGGCGGTTCTCGGTAAGCTTTTACGTGCGACGGCATTCCGGCTGACGCTGGTCTATTTGCTGGTCTTTATTGTATTCGCGGTGTCGCTGCTCGGCTATTTCGCGCTCAATACGCGACGGCTTATCACCGAACAGATCACGACGACGATCAATACCGAAATCAGCGGACTGAGCGAGCAGTACAGCCAGGGCGGTATCCGGCGTCTGGTCATCGTCGTCGATCTGCGCTCACGGCGTCCCGGGTCAAGCCTTTATCTGGTGACCACCGCGACAGGGGAGGGCCTTGCCGGCAATGTCGGCTCGCTTGAGCCGGGTGTGCTGGATCATCCGGGCTGGCTCGAAACCAATTATCGCCGGCTCGAAGCGCCGGAGGGCAACGAGCACCGCGCGCTGGTGCAGATCGTGCAATTGTCCGGCGGGTTTCGCCTGCTGGTCGGGCGTGACCTCGAAGAACGCGAGCGGCTGTTTGGCATCATCGCCAATGCCGGACAGTGGTCACTGGCGCTGGTCGTCGTGCTCGGCCTCGCCGGCGGCTTCTTTGTCAGCCGCCGTGTGCTGAGCCGCATCGATGCAATGACCGCGACGGCGCAAACCATCATGGCCGGCGATCTCGCAGGCCGTCTGCCGGTCGCCGGCACCGGTGATGAACTCGACCGGCTCGCCGATCACCTCAATGCCATGCTGGAGCGCATTGAAGCGCTGATGCGCGGGCTGAAAGAAGTCTCGGACAATATTGCCCACGACCTCAAAACGCCGCTGACGCGGCTGCGCAACCGCTGCGAACAGGCGTTGCGCGGCAATGCGAATGTCGCCGAGTACCGCGCCGCGCTTGAATCGACGATTGCCGAATCTGACGATCTCATCCGCACCTTCGACGCGCTGCTGATGATCGCGCGCGCCGAGTCCGGGCATTCACGCGACAACATGGCCGAATTCGATGCCGCCGAGATCGCGCGCGATGTCGGCGAGCTTTACGAGCCGTTGGCCGAGCAGAAAGGCCTGGAGCTGAAGGTCGAGGCGTCGACGGCGGCGGCGGTGCGTGGCAATCGCGAACTGGTCAGTCAGGCGCTGGCGAACCTGGTCGACAACGCTATCAAATATGCCAGGCCAAATGGCACAGCGAAGGATGCCATGAACGGCGCGCCCGCCGAGATCGTGGTCAAAGCCGACAACGAAGGCGATCGCATCATGCTGACGGTGGCGGATCACGGTCCGGGCATTCCGGAAGCCGACCGTGGCCGGGTCGTCGAACGTTTCGTGCGGCTGGAGCAAAGCCGCTCGGAGCCGGGGTCCGGGTTGGGCTTAAGTCTGGCGTCAGCCGTGGCCCGATTGCACGGTGGCGAACTCAAGCTCGAAGACAATCAGCCTGGTTTACGCAGCATCATTGCGCTGCCGCGCGCCGGTCCGGCGGGGACCGGATGACACGGCCCGCGGTTCGAGGGCGGCAAGGGCAAAAACGCGATAAAGCGGCACTGATCGCGCGGCTTGACGGTGCCTTGCCTCTATCGTCACCGGAAGCGCGCGCCGCTGCTGCGGAATGGCTTTCCAGCATCAAGTCCGATGCCGCCGGCAAAGCTCTGGCGTTGCTGGCGGCAAAACATCGGGTGCTGTCCAGATTTATTGGGCGGTCTCGCCGAGGCCTCGCCTTATCTGTGGGATTTGGTGCGCGCCGATCCGGCGCGTTTCGTGCGGTTGTTAAAGGCCGAACCTGAGGCTGAAGTCGCTTCGCTGCTTGCCGCAGCGCGCCGCAAAGCCAATGCCGCCCGCACGCCGGAGGCCGTCATGCGGGCTCTTGCGCCACATGAAGGCCGACGCGGCGCTCTTGATCGCGCTGGCCGATATCGGCGGGGTCTGGCCGGTGCGCGATGTAACCCGCGCGCTCACCGATCTTGCCGAGACAGCGCTGCAGATTGCCGTCCATTATTTGCTGCGTGATGCGACCAGGCACGACCGGCTCAAGCCCGACGACAAAAGCCATCCCGAGCAAAGCGCCGGCTATGTCGTGCTGGCGATGGGCAAGATGGGCGGCTACGAACTCAACTTTTCCAGCGATATCGACCTTATGGTGTTCTTCGACGCCACCGCGGCAAAGCTCGCCGACCGCGTCGAGCCGCAAGACTTTTACGTCCGCCTGACGCGCGATCTCGTCAAACTGCTGCAGGAACGAACGCCGGAAGGCTACGTGTTCCGCGTCGATCTGCGTTTGCGGCCGGACCCGTCATCGACCCAGATCGCGATCTCGACCGAAGCCGCGCTCGATTACTACGAAAGCCGCGGCCAGAACTGGGAGCGCGCCGCGCTGATCAAGGCGCGTGCCTGTGCCGGCGATCTTGCATCGGGTGAGAAGCTTCTGCGCGACCTGTCGCCCTTCGTCTGGCGAAAATATCTCGACTACGCGACCATCGCCGATGTCCACGCGATGAAGCAGCAGATCCATGCTTACCGCGGCCATGGCGAGATCGCGGTCGAAGGCCACAACGTCAAGCTCGGCCGTGGCGGCATTCGCGAAATCGAGTTCTTCGCGCAGACCCAGCAGCTCATCGCCGGCGGCCGGCATCCCGAATTGCGCGGCCGGGAGACGGTAGCGACGCTCTCGGCGCTGGCTGCCGGGGGCTGGATCGACGATGTAACGCGCGACGAGCTCGCTTCGGCCTACGATTTTCTCCGTCGCGTCGAGCACCGGTTGCAGATGGTGGCAGACGAGCAGATCCATACACTGCCGTCCGATCCGGAAGCGCTCGATCGGTTTGCGCGGTTTCTCGGATACCGGGATCGCGATGAATTTGCCGCTGTGCTTCTTGGGCACTTGCGCAAGGTCGAGCAGCACTATGTGAAATTGTTCGAACGGGCACCTGACCTGCTGGCGCGCCGGCAGCATTTGTCGTTTGCCGCCGGGGAGGGCGAAAGCGACACGCTCGACCGGCTCGCGCAGATGGGTTTCCGGCAACCGCCGGCAGTCGTTGCAACCGTTCGCGGCTGGCTCGATGGTATCTATCCGGCACTCCGCGGCGAGCAGGCGAGAGCGAACCTTGCAGAACTTGCGCCGCTGATCCTGGATCAGTTTTCCCGCGGTGAGAATCCGGACGCAGCCTTCACCGCGTTTGACAAGTTTCTCTCCGGTCTGCGCGGCGGCGGCCGGTTCCTGTCGCTGCTGCGGCAAAATCCTGAACTGCTGCGGTTCATAGGACTGATGCTCGGGGTCGCACCGCGCCTTGCCGACATTCTCGCGCAAAATCCGCATCTGATCGATCCGCTGATCGATCCGAGCTTTTTCGGCGCGCTGCCGGACGAGGCGGCGCTCGAAACCGGGCTCAGGCGCGCTCTCGGCGATACGCGCGGCTACGAAGATGTGCTCGACGCCATCCGGCTGTTCGGTCAGGAGCGCATGTTCCTGATCGGGGCGCGCATCCTGTCCGGCTCGGTTTCCGCCGAGGCCGCAGGGGAGCATTTATGCGCGGCTCGCGGGCGTGCTGATCCGCGCGGTGCATCGCATTGTCGAAGATGACTTCACTGCGACCTACGGGAGCATCCGCGGCCAGGAGACCGCGATCCTCGCGCTCGGCCGGCTCGGCGCCATGGAAATGACGGCAAACTCCGATCTCGACCTCATCGTGATCTACGATTTTGACGACAAGCACCCGAACTCGGACGGCAAACGGCCGCTCTATGGCGGACAATATTTCGCCCGGCTGACCCAGCGGCTGATCAGTGCGTTGACGGTGCAGACCAATTACGGCGTGCTCTATCAGGTGGACATGCGGCTGCGTCCATCAGGCCGCTCCGGGCCGCTGGCAACGCAGATCGGCGGTTTCGCCAACTATCAGGAACACGAGGCCTGGACCTGGGAACACATGGCGCTGACGCGCGCGCGCGTCGTCTCCGGATCGCCGGCGTTCACCGCCCGGATCGAAGCGGTGATCCGCGACGTGCTGTGCCGCAAACGCGATCAACGCACGATTGCCGATGACGTCGTGGAGATGCGAGGCGCGATCGCCACGGAAAAGGGTGACGCCAATATCTGGGATTTGAAATATGCGGCCGGCGGTCTCGTCGATATCGAATTCATCGCGCAGTATCTGCAGCTCGTCCATGCGGCGGCTTCGCCGGACATTCTCGACACCACGACGGCGCGGGTGCTGGAGAAGGCCGCGCAATCTGACGTGCTTGCGCGCGAGGACGCCGACATCCTGCGGCCCGCGGTGCGGTTGTTCCACGATCTGACGCAAATCATGCGGCTCTGTTTGCCGGGCGTGTTCGATCCGAAGACCGCGGGCGCCGGTGTTCTGGCATTGCTCACGCGCGCCGCCGACCTGCCGGATTTCGCCGCGCTGCAGGCCCATGTCGAGGAAACGCAACGCCAGGTGCGCGAGTGTTTTGTGCGGATCCTGGGGAAGGCGCCTTAGGCCGTGTGCTCATGAAACTCGGCTTGATGTCTGTTTCCATCCCAAAAGCGACCGCCGCTTCAGCCACTCGTCGGACTGGTCTGCCGCGCTGTCATTTAAAGAGCTCGATGTGATTGGTCTTGATCACCGTGGCCCATTTGTCGATCTCGCGCTGAATGAAGGCAGTGAACTCGGCTGGTGTCTTAAGCATGGGTGTTGAACCCTGCCTCTCCCAGTCACTCTTGATGTCTGGTCGGTTGAGGATGCCGACGATGGTCTTGTTCAGCACATCGATGGTTGGCTGCGGTGTCGCTTTCGGGGCCATCAATCCGATCCATTGCGACGTCTGAAAGTCCACACCGACTTCGGCAAAGGTCGGCACGTCGGGCAGGATCGGCGAGCGTTCCTCGCCGCCGGTGGCGAGGGCGCGTACCAAACCGGACTGGATATCCGGCAGCAGAGTCGGGATGGTGTCGAACAGAATCGGGGTATCTCCACGCAAAAGATTGGTGCGCATGGTGCTCGCGTCGTCGTCGGGCAGGTGCACAATATCGATACGGGCGATCTGCTTCAGAAGCTCGGCCGCCATGTGGGAGGTCGTGCCGACCCCCGCTGAACCGAAATTGAGGATGGCGGGCTTGTCGCGCGCCAGTGTCAGAAACTCCTGGAGGTTGTTTGCCTTGACCGAAGGGTTCACGACCAGCACCAGATCGGTCTGCACCAGCGGGGCGACCACCACCAGGTCCCGCAGCAGCTGATAGGGCTTATGCATATACAGGGTCTCGGTGACCGTCTGCGTGTCCGAAACCATCAACAGGGTGTAACCGTCGGGCAACGCGTGAACGACAAAATTGGTGCCGACCATCGAGCTGGCGCCCTCCTGATCCTTGACGAAGAAGGTCTGCTGTAGCGCCTTGCGCAGCTCCTGGGCGATGGCTCGTGCACAGACGTCGACCGGCCCGCCGGGGGCGGTCGGCGCCACGATTGTCACCGTTCGCGACGGATATTTGTCTGCGCCGGCGGCCGGCAAAGGGGCAGCGACTAATGCCAGAGCGAGCGCGTCACGCCGCGACAGTGTGATTTGAAAATCCATCGGCACCCTTATAATGTTTAGTTCAGCGACACGCGAGTGATACGAATGACTTCGCCCCAGCGTTGTGCTGACCAGCGATGAAGGCTAAAAATTCTTCGACCGATTTCGGCCGAGGCTCACCGCCGGGCGCTACTCTGTAAACTTTCCTTCCAACAAGTCGATCACTGGCGCGTCGGCCGCCCTTATCGGCCCATCACTCATAGTCTAGCAAACGAAAGGTGCGTTGTGCACCACAGCAGACGCTCAGAGTGACTAGGTTGTTTCGTCGCTGCCAAATGACATGATGGGCCAACATCTGACGTCTGCCGCGCGGTGGTTGGTGAAGGATATTTGGCGCGTACAGACCCTTATGTCAGAATATGTTGTGATGATGTTCAGATGGGCAAGGGCATGTTACGTCGGCTGATCGTCATTGCAGCGCTGGTTCTTTCTGGCCTCGCGGGCGGGCGCGCCACGGCACAACAGGTGATCGGCGCGATCACCCGGATACAGGGAGAGGCAAGCGGAACGCTTGGCGACGTAACACGATCACTCGGCCTCACTGCGCCGGTCTCACTCAACGAGGTTGTGTCGACGGGTGAGGCGGCGCGGCTCGAAGTCACCTTCGCCGACGACACGCGGCTGACGCTCGGGGAAAATACGAAGCTTACGCTCGATAGGTACGTCTTTAACTCCGCCGCAGGCACCAGAACAATCAGGTTTGGGTTGGTTGGTGCCTTCCGATTTATTTCCGGCCAAGTGTCGAAGCTGGCTACCTCCGACGTCAGTGTAACGACCAGCGTCGCGACCGTCGGCATCCGCGGGACGGAATTCTGGGCCGGGCCAATCGATGATCAAGCGCTTGGCGTGTTTCTAATCGAAGGTACCGTGAGCGTATCGAATGCCTTAGGTGAACAGATTCTGAGCCAACCTGGGCAAGGCACCAATATCGCCAGGCCGGGCGTAGTGCCCGGGCCGGTCACCTTCTGGCCCCAGGACAAGATCGACCGTGCCCTCGCGGCTGTGACGTTCCGATAGCCGATGACGCCGAATTGCTGAACCTGTCGGGCGACCTGTATTGCGACGGCGCGCGCGCAAAGCCTTAGTGTGCGGCGAAGCGCTTATTGAACGTCCACAGTCCTAGCGCGAAGGCGAGCATCAGGAGACCGCCGACAAAGACCGACATCGGCTCCAGTCCGAAGTCTCTCGAACCATTGCGTGTAGAAATGGATGGCCCCGAAAACCGCGGCGACATTGACCACCCATCGCCTATTCTCCCGAACGGCCCAGATGGCGGCCCCTAGCAGCACAACCAGCCAGCCAATGACGAAGGCCAGAGGCGAAATCATCTGCGAATTGTCGGAGTAGTTGGTCTGAATGCTCGGATCGCCTCGCAACAGTGCGTGGATGAGCAGTAAATGATCACCCCATAGCGAGCCGATCCAGAAGCCAAAATTGACCATGAACACGGACGTCCGCGCTGCAGTCAGCGCCAGGCGCTCGTAATCGGCTGCAAGCGACTTCGAGAGATAATACGCCCCGAGCGCGAGGAGACTGAAAAGTACGATCGTGACCAGTGGCTCGTAGATGGCGAGCATATAGGTGGCATGCCAGTAGCCGGCGTGGGCGCCGAGACAGGCGCCGAGGCAAGCACCGCCGCGGCCACGAGCAAGCTCGATCGTGCAACGATAGAGGCTCCCGCGAGCGCGGCCGTCACGATCAGCATCGCGGCAAGCGCGCCCTGGCCGATTGTGAGCACACCACCGGAAAACATCAGCGCGCCGATCACGAGGCAGATTTGTGCAAGCAGGCTCCATTGCTCTTTGCCCTGGAGCTTGAATGCAAGCCCAATCGCGAACACGACGAGACCGAGGATGAGCGCGGTCGCAGGCTTCGGAACCAGCGCCCCTGCTCCTGCGCTCACTGCAACAACTCCGAAGCCAACGAGGACGTTGATTGCAAACGAGCCGGTATCATGGGCGGCCAATGCGCGCAGCCGCTCGGCCTCAGCCGGCGAGAGCTTTCCTTCTTCCAGAAGCTTGGAGAGATCGAGCGTGATTTTCATGATAACCCCCGATCCGCCTGGTTAGTCGACGATGGGGTTACCCGCGCGCGCCGATCTTGTCCTGCGTTTTGGTCGCGAAATCACCGGCGTCATGGCGCTCGTGCAATTGTCCTTCGGGCGGCCCGCTGGCGCGGTTGACCATTCGCCCGCGCTTGACGGCCGGGCGCTCGCCGATTTCTTTCGTCCAGCGCGTCAGGTTTTTGTATTCGTGCGTCTGCAGGAACTTGCGCGGGTCGTTGTAGGAGGCGCCGTTCAACATGCCGTTGCCGTACCACGGCCAGATCGCCATGTCGGCGATGGTATATTCGTCGCCGGCGATGAATTGATTGTCCGCAAGCTGCCGGTCGAGCACATCGAGCAGGCGTTTCACCTCCATCGCAAAACGGTCGATGGCGTATTTGATCTTCACCGGAGCATAGGCATAGAAATGCCCGAAGCCGCCGCCGACATAGGGCGTTGAACCCATCTGCCAGAACAGCCAGTTCAGCGCCTCGGTGCGCTTGCCGCGATCCTTCGGCAGGAAGGCGCCGAATTTTTCCGCGAGGTAGAGCAGGATCGCGCCGGATTCGAACACGCGTCGCGGCGTCTGCTCGCTATAGTCCATCAGCGCCGGGATTTTGGAATTCGGGTTCACCCCGACAAATCCGCTGCCAAACTGGTCGCCTTCACCGATCCGGATCAGCCAGGCGTCATATTCCGCTCCGCTATGACCGGCGGCCAGCAATTCCTCCAGCATGATCGTCACCTTGACGCCGTTGGGCGTCGCCAGTGAATAGAGCTGCAGCGGATGCTTGCCGCGCGGCAACTCCTTCTCATGCGTCGCGCCCGCGATCGGGCGATTGGTATTGCCATAGCGCCAATTCGGGCCGTCGTCCTTCTCCCAGACCCAGACTTCCGGCGGCGTGTATTGCGGTGTGTCAGTCATGTTGGGCTCGCGTTTGTCGCTCGATAGGTTCGCCGAATGGATAGAGCGGCGAGCGTGGGCTGTCCAATCATGGTTGTGGGCGTGTCATGTTATGCGGCGGCAGCCCACCGAGTATCCAAAGAAACGTCCGCCCATGTAGAGCGTATGTCACCGGCCACTTCGGCAATTTAGTTCGGGTCGCAGTCATTATCGCCGGCTTGTTCCCGGCCGGCTTCAGACTTGGATCTTGTGAAGTAAGCGCGCAGGCAGCCGATCAAAAACACGATAAGAAAGACTGGAAGGAAAGCCAAATTCAGTAAGTGGCGTTCGGTCATCAAGAGTTACTTAGCCCTGCGGCTTGGGCGTTACACCAGCGACAGCTGATAGTCCGTCTCGGCAAGTGGCGGGGAAGGGATGAGACGCTCTTCGCTTGCGATAGTCTTTGTTGCAAGCGGAAGCCGCACCACCACCATGGTGCCTTTACCGAGGGTAGAGCGGATGCGCATGGCCCCGCCATGCATCTTGGTCAGCGATT
>CAVUCN010000022.1:0-157688 GCA_963739945.1 uncultured Alphaproteobacteria bacterium
TCGGCTCAGTCGGTGAGTGGCTGTCGGAGCGGCTTGGCCAACCGATTCGTCGTCGAGAAACCGGCCCGGCGGTGGCGCCGCGAACGTCGGCACCGAGGCCGTGGTGAAGGCGGCGCCCGACGGCCACACGCTGCTCCTTGGCCCGCACGGCGAGCCGCGATCAACGCAACGCTTTACGAGAAGCTCAATTTCAACTTCATCCGCGACTTCGCTCCTGATCGCGGGCATCGATGCGCGATACCGGTCGTCATGGCAGTCAATCCATCCGTTCCGGCCCGAACGGTGCGGGAGTTCATCGCTTATGCCAAAGCCAATCCCGGCAAAATCAATTTTGCGTCTCCCGGAATTGGCACGACGGTCCATTTATCCGGCGAGCTGTTCAATATAATGACCGGCGTCGACATGGTTCACGTCGCGTACAAGGGCTCGGCGCCTTCACTCACGGATTTGATTGGCGGACAGGTGCAGGTGTCGTTCGAACAATGCCAGCGGCAATTGAGTTTGTAAGGACCGGGAAGCTGCGCGCGCTGGCGGTGACCACGGCGATGCGCTCGGCGGCGCTGCCCGACGTGCCTACCGTGGGCGAGTTCGTGCCGGGTTACGAGGTGAGCGGGTGGTACGGCATATCTGCGCGCAAGGGCACGCCCGCCGAGTTCATCGACAAAATCAATAAAGAAATTAACGCGGGCCTTGCCGACGCGACGATGAAGGGCCGATTTGCCGATTTGGGTGGCACGACGATTGCGGGCTCGCCCGATGATTTCGGCAAGCTCGTAGCCGACGAAACTGAAAAGTGGGCCAAGGTGATCCGGGCGGCCAACATCAAGCCGGAGTGATCCGACGTTCCATAACGCACCCGGTTCCGAAGACACTGAGTTAGGTGTTTTTATGGGACCGGAGGTGAGTCATGGAGAGACGAAGGTTTACGCGAGAGTTCAAGCTTGAGGCGGTGCGGCTGATCAGAGATCGGGGTGTTTCGTATGCTCAGGCATCCGAAGACCTGAAGGTACATCCGACGCAGCTGCGCAGCTGGGTGAAGGCGTTTGCGGGCGATCCGCAGCATGCATTCCCCGGCCAGGGTCAGATGAAGCCCGAGCAGCTCGAGATCGCGCGGCTCAAGCGCGAGGTCATCAAGCTGAAGGCCGAACGAGACATCCTAAAAAAAGCCGCGGCCTACTTCGCGAAGGAATCGACGTGAAGTTCGGATTCATTGCGAAGCACCGGGGGATCTGGCCGGCGGATTGGTTGTGCGGGGCGCTCGGTGTCTCGCGGGGTGGCTTCTATGCGTGGCTGAGGCGACCGCGCAGTCAGCGCAGCAGGAGCGATGAAGAGCTTGGCGCCAAGGTTCGGGCGAGCTTCATCGGCAGCGATCGAACCTACGGCGCAAGGCGGGTGTGGCATGACATGCTGGCGGAAGGAAACGCATGCGGTCTGCATCGGATCGAGCGATTGATGCGTCTACAGGCTCTCAAGGCCCGTCCGCGCCGGCGGCGACTGCCGTCCGATCCGGGTGAGCGGCAGGTCGCCGCCGTCGCTCCTAACGTGCTCGACCGCAGCTTCGAGGCGCCTGCTCCGAACCGCAAATGGATCGCCGACTTCACCTATGTGTGGACAGCCGAAGGTTGGCTCTATGTGGCGGCCGTGATCGATCTGTTCTCCCGCCGCGTGGTCGGCTGGTCGATGAGTGCCGAGATGACTGCGCAACTCGTCACCGATGCCCTGATGATGGCGATCTGGCGACGCGGCAAGCCCGACGCGCTGCTGCATCACTCCGATCGCGGCAGCCAATACACCAGCGAGCAGTTCCAGAAGCTGATGGCCGATCACGGCATCGTCTGCTCGATGAGCCGCGCAGGCAATGTCTGGGACAACGCAGCGATGGAGAGCTTCTTCTCGTCACTGAAGACCGAGCGAACAGCGCGCAAAACGTATCGGACACGCGATGAGGCAAAAGCTGATGTGTTCGATTACATCGAACGCTTCTACAATGCTAAACGTCGTCACTCGACAATCGGCTACAGGAGCCCCATGGAGTTCGAGATGCAGGCGGGATTAGCTTAGGCGGCTGTCAACGAAACCGGGTGCAGGCCGACAGGGCTTGTCTAGCACCTCCCTCACCGCTGCTGCGAGCTGTTCGGTCCTCAAAGGTTTCTAAATCAACTCTACGCCGGGATCGAGACGCCCTTGGTGTACGATGGTATTACGTGAATATCCCGTCATGTAAAGCACCTTTAGAAGTGGATATAGCGCGCGCGCTTCTTCCGCGAGCTTGCGGCCATTCTTACCTGGCATCACAACATCGGTCAGAAGAAGGCTCACAGTTTTGTGCCGCTGCAGGAGCTGTAGTAGGCTTGTCAGCATCACCGGCCTGTAACACGTCGTAACCGAGTCCTGTCAGCGTCTCGACAACATAACCGCGCACCTTCGGCATCATCCTCGACAACTAGGACGCATTCTCCGGAGTTGCCGTGCGCAGGCTCGCTCAGCACCTCCGCTTCGGTTGTTGCCGCCTCAGGATGACGCCGTAGATACATTTTTACGGTCGTGCCTTCGCCCACCTCGCTGTAAATTTTGACGTGGCCGCCAAGCTGTTTGACGAAGCCGTACACCTGGCTGAGTCCAAGCCCGGTACCCTGGCCCGATTGCTTGGTCGTGAAGAACGGCTCGAACGCTTTGTCTACAAGCTCCTCAGGTATTCCGGCACCGATGTCTTGATACTGCGGATCAGTACGTATTGTCCGGGCTGGACATCGCCTTGCTGTCGGCAATAGGCGTCATCAAGATACGCGTTACTGGTTTCGATGGTCAGTTTTCCACCTTCCGGCATGGCATCACGCGCATTGACGGCAAGGTTGATGAGCGCGGCCTCGAGTTCACCCGGATCCGCCTCAGCGGACCACAGGCCCGCTGCTCCAACAATCTCAAGGGAAATGTCCTCGCCGATGGCGCGCTGCAAAAATTCCGATAGGCTGTTTAGAAATCGGTTGACGTCGATCCCGGATGGATTGAGTGGCGTCTGCCGGGCGAAGGCCAAGAGCCGCTTGGTCAGCGTTGCCGCCCTCGTAGCGCCGTGCATGGCATTGTCGATGCGCTGAACCACTTGAAGATGCGCTGCGTCGCCCCACTGACCGAGTCGGCGCTTGGCCGTTTCGAGATTGCCGATAATGATCGTGAGGAGATTATTGAAATCATGGGCTACCCCGCCTGTCAGTTGCCCGATCGCGTCAAGTCGCTGCACCTGCCGCAATGCGCCCTCGACCGCGAGGCGCTGATCGGCTTCCTCGTAGAGGCGCCGTGTTCGTCGTAGTACTGTCAGAACTAAAGCAAACAGTAAGACCGTCGCGGGGATGCCAAAAATCAAATGCTTGGCCATGCCGGCTGCCCATTCCTTGTAGATCGCCGGCACTTGAACAAAGGCGCTCACATAGACCGGGAATCCGCGCAACCGCCGATAACCGACCCGGTGATCGGTGCCATCGATCTGCGAATGAATGTTGTAAAAGCCGGCCACTGAGTTGGCCGCAGTCTGCCCGCGGAATCCCGCTTGCGTGGCCAAGCGCACGTCCTCTGTCAACGGCGGATACCGCGCGAGAATGGTCCCATCTTCCAGCACCATGGCAAAACCGAGGCCCGGGCTGTTGGTGAGCTCGCCGTAAAAGCGGCTGAAGTCACTCGGCAGGAGCGACATCTCAATTACGCCCGCAAAATTTCCATTTGCGTCACGCCGCGCGCGGTCGAGCGTGAAATAGGGCTGACCACCCGAGACCGACGAATGGGGGTGTCCGACATAGAGCCCATCGGAATGCTCGCGCGGTCCGGTGAAATAGTCCTGGTCGCCATAAAACAACTGCGGCGGCGGCGATTCGCGCGTGATGACTTGCGGGCGCCCGTCCGGACCAAAGATCCAGATAGACTGCACCTCGGGAAGGGTGGAATTAATGCTGACGAGTTCGCCGTGCAGCCGCGGCTCGTCGCCCACGATCTCTGCTGCAGAACGATTGCCTAGCAGTCGCTGAATGCCGTCGATCGCCACACCGACGGACTGAAAAGCCTTGAGAGCCTGCTCTTCCATGACGTCAAGCGAACGGGAAATCCGCTCGTCCGCGAGCGCTTGCATGTCATGTAAGCTGAGCCAGCTCGCAAATAAAAACAGCGCCAGGGGCAGAAGAAGTGACGCAGCCGCAAGCGCGCGCAACAGGCGAAGCGTCGATTTTCGCGCGCGGGCATCCTGCCCAGGACCCGCGTGACCTTCAAAAAACACGGTTGTCCGCCATTCCCGCCCAGGGCTGGTACACCCGCCCTTGGGCAGGTCCCGAACTCAAAGCCTACCTAAAGTAGAAAAGGATTTGAAGTCTGGGCAACAGCTCACTGCAGCCGCCGATACCGACTGCACTGCAGTCGGCACGTAGAGAACCAATACGCTGCTAGTTTCTTTCCTTATTGGTCAAACCCTGCCACGCCCCCGATTGGATCGTGATGCCCGCTTTAGCTCCGAAAGCGGACTCCATAGTCGACGATCGGCGGGTCCGCTTTGGGCCACAAGCGGTCACAGCAATCGAGCCCAAATGTGCTTGAAATAACTGTGGGCAACGGAGGCAATTTAGACTTGAGCGAACCCGAAAATCAGTCGCAAGTTGTATCGTTCGCGGGGAATAACTGCCACGGCGCGGGGATCGGCCATGGCCCGGATACTCGTCGTAGACGACGATCAGGCAATTCGAGCGACCGTTGCACTGTTGCTGCATGCTGTTGGCCACGAGGTCGTCGCTGCCTCGGATGGCCGCGACGGAATCGCAAAATGCGAGTCTGAACAATTCGATCTGCTGATCGTCGACATTTTCATGCCCGGCGTGGACGGGCTGGAAACAATCCAGCGCGTCCACCGGCAGAAACCTGATCTGCCCATCATCGTCATGTCGGGGCTCAACTTTCGCTCCGCCTCGACGCCACCGGATTTTCTGACGATGGCGACGAAGCTCGGTGCCGCGCGTGCGTTGCGCAAGCCGTTTAGGCCGGGTGAGCTTCGAGAGGCCGTCGACGGTTGTTTGAATAGATCCCGCGACATCAGACGAAATTCAAGCGGGCGGCCGCAGCCATGAAGCTTTCGACAAGGATGGCGCTAGCGATGGTTGGGACAGCGGGTCGGCAGGACGACTATCGATTCCTTTCCGCAGGTCAACTGTTCTGTTGCCGTCGAGCCGGTCGAAACACCGGAGGCTCGAACCGTTGCGGGCCCTCCGGCTCGCCAGTGACATCTACCACCGCCACCGATACGCCGACGATTTCACCGGTACCGTCCCGCACCGGTTGGTATGACGACAGCAGCACGACTACCCGCCCGTCATTCTGCTGATAACGCGTCCTGACATCCTTAACGACCTCTCCCACCAGTGCGCGACGGACTCTCGGCTCAACCTGTTCGATGCGTTCAGGAATAACTTCGCCGACATGCCGGCCGAGGAATGCCGCGATGGGAAGGCCGTGCATTTCGGCCAGACGTTCATTCACCGCCAGATACCGGAGATCGTGGTCGACGAAAGCCAGCCCGACGGGCGCGCCTTCATACAATGCGCGGAGCTGCCAGAGACACTGGATTGGTAGCGCTTCAAGACGCAGCGCGACCTGTTCGGCGACGTGGGCCACCGACTCTGCCGGCTGCGGTTCACGCACATCTGCCAGCATTGCCGACGCCTGCGCTGCGGGAGCCGGGCGGCCGAACAGCCAGCCCTGACCGCTGTGGTAACCGAGAGAACGCAGCATCTCCAATTGGTCTTGGCTCTCGATTCCTTCGGCAACCGCCGCCAGCCCTAAGCACTGGCAAAGCCCCATCACCGCGGCGACAATTTTTCGCGTCTCGCGATGCCCGGTCATGGTGCGCACGAAAGCCGCGTCGAGCTTCAGCGTATCAAACGGCAGCAATTGCAAATGCCGCAAACCGGAGAAGCCGGTGCCAAAATCGTCGACCGCCAGATGCGAGCCCAAAGACTTCAAATTGCCGAGGACGGCGCGCGCCAGATCGAAGTCTTGGATGATCGCGCCTTCGGTTATCTCGAATGTGAGTCGATGGAATGGAAACTGCGCCTGCTCAGCGAGCTGATGCAGGCGTTCCGGCATGGCGGTATCCCGAAGCTGTAGCGGCGAGAGATTCACCGAAAGCGTAGTTTCGCCCGGCCAATCGAGCGCCTCCAAACAGGCCTGGCGTAAAAGGCGCTCGGTCAGCGCGCCGATCAAACCACTTTGTTCGGCGAGACAAATAAAGTCGGCCGGATAGATGACCTTGTGGACCGGATGATGCCAACGCGCCAAGACCTCGAAACCGATGACGCGGCGCGTCTGCAGGTCGACCAGCGGCTGGTAATAGGGAATGATTTCATTCTGCTCCAGGGCTCGCGGCAGCTCGCTTGCTAAATCAATCATGAGCGAGACGCGGCTCAGTCCTCTGAAAAATTGCTTTTAGAGCCTATAGCGCGATTGGCCTGGGCTATGAATTGGCAGTTGTGACAATGACATTTATGACAGTGAATGGAGCGACCATATCAAACAGGCTTTGTGCCTGTGTCACCCAAAGGACGCCGACGCAAAAGTCCGGAAAAGTCAAATCTCGATTATTCGCCTAAGGATCGCATTGACGACCGCTTGGGTTTTGTTCACGGCCCCAAGTTTTGCAGTTGCCGCTTGCACATGGGCATGAACGGTTCTTTTGCTGATGTTGAGGATTTCTCCTATTTCCCAGGCCGATTTGCCCCGCGCCGTCCACATCAGCACCTCACGTTCCCGGGGCGACAGGGCCGGTCTGCTCTCCTCGGCAAGGGAGTCAAAGGCATAAGCTCTAGCCGCCGCAGACAGTGCGATAAGTTGAATCGCACGTTTCGCGTCGTCGTGTAGTTCGGGACTGGGACCGGCCAGCCAGACGCAGGCCGGGCAATATATTTGCCGCCCCACCGGGACGATGACGCCTTCACCCAGACCGTAATGCTGCAACGCTTGTATAAACCGCTCATGCTGGCGTGACATTTTTGGGTCGTATGGCGCCTCGCTGTAACGAAACGGTTTGACAGCGGTTCTCGCGTGCGCGCAGATATGATCGACTAAGTAGAAACGTTCGTGAGCATAGAACTCACGAAATCCTTCCGGCACCTGTTCCGTCAGCACGAGCGGATCGGCGCCGCGCGAGATCGGCGGTAGGCCGTTGATGCCTAAAGAGCTTAAGCCAAACTTTCCAGCGGCCTCGACCAGCACCCCTGCAATTTGCGCAGGGTTGGTCAGTCGTGCCATTTCCGAGATCGCGTCGAAGACAAAGTTTTCACGCGAACGACTGACAATCCCGGAATTTTCACGTTCTTTGGCCATTTCAATCCCATAATGGCCCTCAAATAACCATTCACCCATAGTATGCCAACGATCAACGGTTCCCCGATCAGTGCGCCCATTTGCCGCCTCGCATAAGTCGCTCTCGCCGCCCGGCCTAGCTGAAATCGCTCACCTTTCGCTCGTTAACCGCCGTTGGGTCATCGGTTCGGCCAAATCGTGGAACGATCTCTAGGCGCAAACACCCTGCGCCGGCCGCAGGGAGTCCGGAGGAAAGTTTTCGGACGATCCAGCCCGACTTAGCCCGCTGCGAAAACACTTCCCGGTGGCCCCCTAACGCAGAGGAAAAGTCCCGGTAAGACGCGGCAGGATAGGCGACGTCTAGCGGCGGTTGGTTCGACAGGCGGAAATTAAATCAGATCAGAGCTAACTCGCATGCGATCAATTTAAGGCGCCAGGCCGAACCGTCGAAATTGGACTCGGAAACGAAAAGTCGACCGAATAAAGAGCACAGAGAAAATCATGAAGCTGGTTGCACAACGCAGCCTTCTCCAATTAGCTGAATTTATTTTGTCGGAACGAGGGCGGCTTTGCGGCGGCCGGATTGATCCCAGCGAGCCCCGGAAATAGCTCCGGTCTCGACACAATCTTTGCGGCGTCCGTTGCTCTGCCGCTACATCCGGAACTCTTCATGCATGCTATCCAATGGTTCAGCAAATAGCGCCAAGGTAGAGCGAAATGTCAGCGAGCTGGCGATGGCTTGGATTCCATATTGGCGACTGGCTTATTCTCGCGGCCGGAATCGCGTTGGTGGGCCTGCTGCAGATGATCTTTTGAAATCGCCGATGCTCTTACAGAAAGTTCCCCACTGCCTTGTCCAAGCGGTGGGACTGTACCTGCTGACTGGCATCGCCTGCTCGGCCAGCGAAGCAGTCCGCTATCCCGTCGCTATTCCAGACAACTGCTTCGCGCTAGCCCAGCGCGAGGGCTATCCGACTACGATCTCCAGTCGCTGGGAAGGAATTAAGGCTCGCGCGAAGCTAGCTCGTATGAGGAATTCTGACCCGCTGGTTCGTCAGTGCAAGGATGCAGTCGCGCAAGCTGTCGCTGACCATAGGACGAGCAAACAGTAACTAGCTGCTCCCGGCGATGCAGAAAGCCTGCACTCGCGGTGATGATCCCGCAAACATCAGCGTCGCTCTGCAGCTCGTGCTGCAGGCCGAGGGCGTGTCGTATGAGGTCCGGTAACGCCTGAAAGCTTAATGTTAGCTTTAGCCCCGAAAGCGGACATCGGTAGGCTCGCTCGGAATGTCCGCTAAGGGCGGTGGTCTCAACTGATCGACGCAACACTTTATCTTTCTCACAAAAGATGGAGTGTGTGGTGATAGGTCGAGGATATCGTCGAGGTTTTACTGCGGCGGAGAAAACGGAGTTATGGAATCGTTGGCAGCGGGGCGAATCGCTGAAAGCGATTGGGCGAGCGTTCGGCAAGCCGTCGTCATCTATTTATTTCCAGCTGGCCCCGCACGGTGGGATTCGTCCTGTGCCACGGCGGCGCTCGAGATTGGCGTTGACGCTGTCGGAGCGCGAGGAGATATCCAGAGGGATTGCGACGGCTCAATCGGCACGATCGATGGCTCGGTTGCTGGGTCGCTCGCCTTCAACGGTAAGCCGAGAACTCAGCCGCAATGGCGGCTATGATCGATACCGAGCAGCGCTGGCGGACGAAACGGCCTGGGCCCAAGGCCGTCGTCCGAAATGTTGCAAGTTGGCAGACAATCCACGGCTCCGGCAGGCAGTAGCGAGCAAGCTCAGATTAAACTGGTCGCCCGAGCAGATAGCCGGCTGGCTCAAGAGAGCGCGTCGTGGCGATGGGTGTTATCGCGTGTCACACGAGACGATCTATCGGAGCCTGTTTGTTCAAGCCCGCGGCGTGCTTAAGAAGGAACTGCTTGGTCACCTGCGATCGAAGCGGACGATCCGCCGATCGCAGCGAACAGACCCGAATGGCGACAGACGGGGGCAAATCAAGGATATCGTGTCAATCCGTCAGCGGCCGGCGGCAGTTGAAGATCGTGCGGTCCCCGGTCATTGGGAAGGCGATCTGCTGTCCGGGTCAGAGAACAGCTACATCGCGACCTTGGTCGAACGTCATACGCGGTACGTGATGCTGATGAAGATAGCCAACAAGGACACGCAGACGGTCATCAGCGCACTTATCAAGCAGGCAAGAACGCTACCCAGTGAACTCTACAAGTCACTGACCTGGGATCGGGGTAAGGAGCTTAGCGATCACCGGCGTTTTACTTTGGCGACCAACATCAACGTTTACTTCTGCGATCCACAAAGTCCGTGGCAGCGCGGTTCAAACGAGAACACCAATCGTTTGCTGAGGCAGTACTTCCCCAAGGGGACCGACTTGTCGGTCTACTCGCAAACTCATTTGAATAAAGTGGCTCGTCAGCTCAACGAACGACCGCGCGAGACTTTGACATTCGAGACCCCCGCTGAGAGATTTAACGCCTGTGTTGCAGCGACCGGTTGAGCCGGCAGCCAAAAGCAGATTAGCCTGATTTAACGAAATGCTGGTTTTGCGGAGCTGCTAACGCGGTCGACGGCGCTAAATGGGTTTTGCTAAATTCCGCGATGATATAAGCGCCGACGTCTATGGCGGGCATCGGACGGCCGAAGAAAAAACCCTGAACCTGATCGCCGGCGACGGTATCGAGGAAGGTTGCCTGTGTGGCGGTTTCGACCCCTTCGACTGTGACCCGCATATTCAGCTCGCGCCCGAGAGCGATGATGCTCTTCACTACCGTCCGCACATCACGGCCGGAGCCATCAAAGCCCTGCATGAAGCTGCGGTCGATCTTGATCTTGTCAAATGGGAAGCGCCACAAATAGCTTAGGCTCGAGTAGCCAGTCCCGAAATCATCCATCACGATAGCTACGCCCATTGCCTTGAGAGTCAGCAGCTCTGCCATAATGGCTTCGGAGTTGCCGAGCAGCAGGGTCTCGGTGATTTCCAGTTCGAGCCGATGCGCGGCAAGGCCCGAATCTACGAGCGCAGCGGCGACAATGTCGCTGATGCTTCCTGTCGAGAATTGCGCCGGCGACAGGTTTACCGCAACGGTTACATCCTCCGGCCAAATTGCGGCGGTTCGGCACGCCTCTCGCAATACCCACGTACCAATCCTATCGATGAGCCGCAAATCCTCGGCAACGGGAATGAATACCAGCGGCGGAATGAGTGTTCCATCTTCCGCCGGCAAGCGTAGCAATGCTTCGAAGCCGATGAGGCGGCGTTCGAATATTTCGAAGATCGGCTGGTAGTGCAATGCGAAGCGATCATGCAGCACCGCATCGCGGATCGTCGTCTCGAGTTTGAAAAGTGCCTGTAAATCGGTGTCCATCTTGGCTCGGAAGAACCGCACGCAGTTGCGACCATCGGACTTGGCCTTGTACAGCGCCAGATCGGCACATTTCAAAAGCTGCTCCGGATTGGTTCCGTCTGCCGGCGCCAACGCAACACCTACGCTTACCGTGGCAGTGATCGCGCGCTCTCTCAGTTTCATTGGCGCGGTCACGGCTGAGGCGAGGCGGCGTGCGAAATCGTCGACCTGATCCATCCCGGTGACCCCAGTCTGGACTACGACGAACTCATCGCCGCCGAGCCGGGCCACCATATCGTCGACGCGGGTCACCGCGCGCAGGCGTTCGGCGACCGTCTTGAGCAGGAAATCACCGCCATCATGCCCTAGCGTGTCATTGACGTTCTTGAAGCGGTCGAGATCCATAAAATGCACAGCGATGCTGCCGCCTCGCGATGGGAGGGTGGCAAGCGCATTCTTCAATTTCTCGACCAATTGGGTGCGGTTGGGCAGCCCGGTTAGCGCATCGTGATGCGCCATGTGCGTGATTTGCGCCTGAGCCTGCTGCCATTCGGTAATGTCCTCGGAGGTCGATACCCAACCGCCTTCTTGCATCGGCTGCTCGACCACGCGCATTACACGCTTGCTCGATGTCTCTAGGACCCTGGTACGGGATTTGCCATCGCGCACGGCCGCAATGACGCGCGCGGCAAGCTCCTGCGGCTCCCCGATGTCCTCTCCTGCTGCCTTCCGAGACTTGATCAGGTCGACCAGCGGCAAGCCTTTGAGCATAGCGGGCGCCAATCCTACCCACTTGGCGAAACGTCCGTTAAACAGCACGATTTGGCCATCCGCATCAAACATGCAAAGCCCCTGGGACATATTCTCAAGAGCAGCGTCGAGCCTGATATTCGTCAGCTGGAGTTTGTGCGAATTGCGACGAACCACCCATAAGAATGTCGTCAAAATTCCACTGAGCAACAACCCGCATATTAGCACTATCGACGAACGCGGGTATCTGCTTGAGATCAAGCCCGTTCGTCCAGGAGTCACCACCATAGTCCACAGGACATCCCCAAAAATGAGATGGAAAGTTCGGTGTAGTTCAGCGGCTAGAGCCGTCTGCGGCGTTGGCTCGATCGTGTCGGTGTCAAGATGCGACGCAAAATAGATCGGAGGATCATTCATGGAAGCGTTAGGTGCAAACACATAAAGCCGCGCCGGCGGTGTGATTCCCGCAAATAGCGTGTCGATCATAACTCCGATCTGGAATACGCCCTGTACAATCCCGAGTAGATTGCGGCGCCTCTCGTCCACCGTTCCATGCGGAAGGTCCCGAGCATATATCGGCACGCCCGCCCAGAAGCCGCGCCTGTCGCCGTCCCCGATATGCAATAACAGCGGCGGAGAAATTGACAACACATCTGCGTCCCGAATGTGCGCTACTGCCTGTTCACGAGCACCGCCGTCATTATTGTCAAGTCCGTAAGCACGGGATGTCCTCGCTTCAGTTGAATAGTATTTTGGAAAGTACTCATCTTTCTCTGGGGAAACAGGCAAGCTTCCGTCTGGGCCAATGGCTCGAATGTGGTAGTCCGCAAGCCCGTCGCGGACCGCCACCAATTCGTGCGCGGTGCGCTCACCACGCTTAACGCGCGGAATCCACGAAAGGTTTAGGATCGCTGCGATGATTGACCAACAACGAGTTGGAGAACGTCTCAAATTCGTTCCGGGTTATAGCGTGGTTCGAGGAATCGAATAGCGCCCGCACCGAGTAAAGCTTGTCTAAGTAGTCAGCGATCCCGCTTTGCAGAACACTTGCCTGATTGTCGGCTCGTTGAGCAAACTCGAGTACAGCAGTGCGTGTTTCTGAGGCGACCGTCAGACGCCAGACGGCAATAGAGACAACGATACTGACAATCCCCGCTGTGAGAACTGGAACAACGCGCCAAATCCAGCGCCAACTTATCAAGTCGAACAACAATATGCGTTACGTTCCACTTTCTGCTCGACAATATTGTGTATCGAGCAAACCCCGTGCGTGCCTATCGGTCACGACAGTGGCGCGCACATGATTAAGGTCTAGAGGGCGAGCCATCTAAAGTTGCATGTGGTTCGTACGGCAATCATTTTCTCAGTTAGCAAGCAGTTAAAAAACTTGGATCAATATTAAGTTTCGCCTCGGAAGTGGAGTTTCGCGACGCGAACGCATCCCGTGACCGCCGATACTAGGGCCGGCCTGCGAATTGCGCTTCTGCGCTTTATCGAGGCAATGGATATGCACTTGAACCAATCAACCTCACGGTCGTTGTCGTACCAAGGAATTACAATGACAATCGAAAACCATATGCGACGCGAGGACTTCCGCGTATGGACGAAGTTGCCTGAAATAAGGCTTTCGGAATATTGGGCTGACCTGCAAGTCCAACGCCGCGTCGGCAACACTATCACTAGCGGCGCTGATTACGACCGAACGGCGGTTAAGCAGCGCACGTTATGGTCCTTAATTCCCCCGGTAGCTTTCAAATCCAAGGTCTAGTTCACAGAGAATTACCGATGTGCCGAGTTATCAGGTTCTTCAAAGACGAGAACGCCGCAACGGCGATTGAATACGGTCTCATCGCCTCGGGTATCGCGTTGGCGCTCATCCCGGTGCTGACCGGCCTTGGTGTCCATCTCAAGGCTACATTCTCGACGATCTCATCGGCGCTCAAATAGCCTGTGCACCCCTAATTGCGTTCGGCCGGCTTCTTCTGTCTGAGCCGGTAAACTGGGAAGCTCTGGCGCACCACACGTCAGAGCTTCCTTGTTTTGGCCGCGTCAGTGAGCAATTTGGAACAGTCGGCACCTGCAAAGGAGCGTATGGAAGTGTCGGGACGGCGGAGCACTGTTAGGTGCCCGATGTCGATAGCAGATCAGTTCTGGCAATATGCTAGAGAGGCGCTACTTTCGGCCTACGAAGCCAAAACCGCCGACGACAGGAAGGGTTTGCTTGAGCTTGCACAAACTTGGACGCAAGCGGCATTAGTAGCGCGCCACTCGCTAATCGAAAACCCGCTCCGCATAAGGCGCCCTCAGTCTTTTATTCGTCAGGGCCGCTCTCGCTAATCGAGCAATTGCCGAATTGCCGAGGCGCCCAGCAATCTTTGCCGAGTGGCCCCTTTTAGACTGCTGGCCCTTTTTGGACCGGCAGGTGCGTAAGCGGCCGGTACCGCGTGCTGGGTGCAAATCACGGTGGCTGAGTTCGCCTCGTATCTGCGGAGTCAAAAATCATGAAATGGGAATATCAAATTGTCAGGTCGGATACCGTCGAAAACTTCGAGTCCTCGCTCAACAAGCTTGGAAGTGAAGGTTGGGAGGCGGCCTCTGGAGCCTACGCAGCAGACGAATCTAAAAAGGTTTCCCTTGGGCAGGGAATGCCGCCTTCTATGAGGGTTGGTGCTAACGTGGGTCGCTCTCATGAAGCGCTCCATTCCGGATTAGAACTGGGCGCTGCAATTGCGAGGGATAGATCACACAGTCTCACGCTTGTTGTGAACGTCATACTCGCTTCTGTTG
The DNA here is from genome assembly GCA_963739945.1 of uncultured Alphaproteobacteria bacterium. Taxonomy (GTDB): domain Bacteria; phylum Pseudomonadota; class Alphaproteobacteria; order Rhizobiales; family Xanthobacteraceae; genus BOG-931. Next base: position 14,238 of record CAVUCN010000022.1, read on the forward strand.
GGGCTCAAGCTATACACACCCCGCCTAGCTTGATGTTTCCTTGGATAAAAGCTCGTCTGGTCGCAGAATGTCCGCTTTGGGTTGCCGGCTCAACCGGTCGCTGCAACACAGGCGTTAAATCTCTCAGCGGGGGTCTCGAATGTCAAAGTCTCGCGCGGTCGTTCGTTGAGCTGACGAGCCACTTTATTCAGATGAGTTTGCGAGTAGACCGACAAGTCGGTCCCCTTGGGGAAGTACTGCCTCAGCAAACGATTGGTGTTCTCGTTTGAACCGCGCTGCCACGGACTTTGTGGATCGCAGAAGTAAACGTTGATGTTGGTCGCCAAAGTAAAACGCCGGTGATCGCTAAGCTCCTTACCCCGATCCCAGGTCAGTGACTTGTAGAGTTCACTGGGTAGCGTTCTTGCCTGCTTGATAAGTGCGCTGATGACCGTCTGCGTGTCCTTGTTGGCTATCTTCATCAGCATCACGTACCGCGTATGACGTTCGACCAAGGTCGCGATGTAGCTGTTCTCTGACCCGGACAGCAGATCGCCTTCCCAATGACCGGGGACCGCACGATCTTCAACTGCCGCCGGCCGCTGACGGATTGACACGATATCCTTGATTTGCCCCCGTCTGTCGCCATTCGGGTCTGTTCGCTGCGATCGGCGGATCGTCCGCTTCGATCGCAGGTGACCAAGCAGTTCCTTCTTAAGCACGCCGCGGGCTTGAACAAACAGGCTCCGATAGATCGTCTCGTGTGACACGCGATAACACCCATCGCCACGACGCGCTCTCTTGAGCCAGCCGGCTATCTGCTCGGGCGACCAGTTTAATCTGAGCTTGCTCGCTACTGCCTGCCGGAGCCGTGGATTGTCTGCCAACTTGCAACATTTCGGACGACGGCCTTGGGCCCAGGCCGTTTCGTCCGCCAGCGCTGCTCGGTATCGATCATAGCCGCCATTGCGGCTGAGTTCTCGGCTTACCGTTGAAGGCGAGCGACCCAGCAACCGAGCCATCGATCGTGCCGATTGAGCCGTCGCAATCCCTCTGGATATCTCCTCGCGCTCCGACAGCGTCAACGCCAATCTCGAGCGCCGCCGTGGCACAGGACGAATCCCACCGTGCGGGGCCAGCTGGAAATAAATAGATGACGACGGCTTGCCGAACGCTCGCCCAATCGCTTTCAGCGATTCGCCCCGCTGCCAACGATTCCATAACTCCGTTTTCTCCGCCGCAGTAAAACCTCGACGATATCCTCGACCTATCACCACACACTCCATCTTTTGTGAGAAAGATAAAGTGTTGCGTCGATCAGTTGAGACCACCGTCACGTGTGGACGGCGCCTTGGCAAGAACTTTCTGACGTTTCTGCAGCATTGGTCGGGTGCGGTCACGTGTCCGGCCTGTTGATGCGGCAGATGTGGCCGCTGGCCCTAATGCTCTGCGCGGATCAGGTCCCAATCGTAAACACGCATTCGAGTATGCGGTGACCCAAGCGGGTTCTCCTGATCCCCGGAACGACCGTATCTGCATTACGTCGTCATGCCCTCGCCAATTGGTGTTGCTATCTGCTGGCGTCTCTTATGCCGCCATCGACAATTTCGGTTCCTCATATCTGTCGCCGTGAACCATGATGGCCCAGGCCATCCGTGCGATTTTGTTGGCAAGCGCGACCGCCGCTACCTTGGCCGGTCGGCGCTCCATTAATCGTCCGAGCCATGGCCGGTTCTTCGTTCCGTGCTTCTGCGCATAGCGGATCACGGCCATCGCGCCGACCACCAGCAACCATCGCAAGTATCGATTGCCCTGCTTGGTGATGCTGCCGAGCCTATCCTTGCCGCCGCTCGTATGCTGCTTCGGCACCAAGCCGATCCAGGCGGCAAGGTTGCGCCCCGATGCAAACGCCTTCCAGTCACCGATCTCGGCAACCAGAGCCGTCGCAATGATCGGGCCGATGCCCGGGATCTCTGCCAACCTCCGGCTGGCGTCGCACGAGCGATGCCAGGCGAGGATGCTCTTGTCGATGGATCCGATCTCGGCTCCGATCGCGTTGTACTGCCGCGCCAGCACATCGAGAATGCCGCGAGCGGCTGGGGGAATCCGGTGGTCATCGGCGTCAGCGATGATCCCCAGCAACTCTCCGGTCCCGTTGCGACCCTTCGCCGACACCACACCGAGTTCGGCCAAGTGCCCGCGCAGCGCATTGCTGAGCATCGTGCGCTGACGCACCAGCAATTGCCGGGTCCGGTGCAGCATCAAGGCCGTCTGCTGTTCCTTCGTCTTGACCGGAACGAACCGCATCGACGGCCGCGTCACCGCTTCGCAGATTGCCGCCGCATCGTTCGCATCATTCTTGCTGCGCTTGAGATAGGCCTTCACATAGTTCGGCGGCATCAGCTTCACGGTGTGACCGAGCCCAGCCAGCTCGCGCGCCCAGTGATGGGCCGATGGACATGCCTCGATACCTACAAGGCACGGTGGAAGCGCGGCGAAAAACTCTAGCATCTTCGCTCGACTGACACGCTTGCGGATCACCACCGTACTCATACCGTCAACGCCGTGAACCTGGAACACAGCCTTCGCTATATCGAGACCAATCGTGCTAACCTCGCCCATGGACGGCTCCCCTCAATGTGGTTGCTTCAACGCAACCATCCTTTGGCACATCGATGCCGTAGAATGGGCGCCGTCCACAGCATCACAAACGGACACGGCATGCTGTACGCGCCGCGTCTCCTTTTGCCCCAAAAGCAGACGTCCCTTATCGAACACTCCGCGTCTGCTAAGGGCCAATAGCGAACATTGACCGCGATACGTAACCGCTCACAAACCAGTAATTTTGAGCTTCTCCGCCAGCCAAGCAGACCTAGCGGGCGATTGTTGATTGATTATGCTGCGTCAATTTGCAGTGTTGGAAAAGTGCTTTCCGGTAGACGTCTTGTTATTGAGGCTAGGGCTCGCCTTGCTTTTACTTTGCTGAGTATAGGTCTGCTCTACCTTTCCGTAATTCAAACTGATGCTTTCCTTTGGTTTATCGCCACCCGCCTGCTTCCCGCCGCTGCCGCCTTTGCCGCCTGCAAACGCAATTCCCGATGCGAGTAGTACAATGACGGTGGTTACGATAAGAACCAGATGCCGCTTCGTGGACTTCGTCATGTATGCCTCCCTTTTTACGAAACAAGAATAACAGTTAGTCAGTGCTCGTCGCGCAGGCGCAGATGCAATCTTCATCCCGCGTGGCACGGCTTAATGGTTCAGTGTTTACCGCCTGACTTTCCGGAGTCTCCCACCGGCGATGAGCCGTTGCCATTTTTCTTAACTTGAACCGTCGTGGTGTCTATCCCTTTGTTGGTTGCGAAATGGGCGCGACCAACAGTAGGACCACCACCATCGCTACGACCCTTGGCGGCGGCGATCTGCACGGTGGCACACGTTATTATGATAATTGCAAGAAAGCGCATCGCGGTCATGGTGACCTCCCTTGGCGGGCTCTCTAATTGCAGCCCAAAGCATACCGCGATACGTGCCGGATCGCCACCGGCTGCTCGATGAGAATGGTGAACGCCGCCGTTGGTAAATGTCAGCTTTGGGTGATTAGCTGCCGCGGCGCGATCAACATGAGATGCCTGCTTACCCTCGGAAAGCTGCCGCGACGGCCTCCACTGGCGTGTCCGCTTCGGGCCAAAAGCGGCCACGCCACGGTTAGATGATGACACACACTATCGAAGCATTCTCCTTGAATTCCTGAAAAAAAGCCCCGCTTCGAAGCGGGGCTAAATTCGTCGGAGAGAAGTTCCTTTTAACTAGCGGTTCTGGGGCTTCTGATTTTCCTGTCCGCCGCCTTGCTGTCCGCCCTGACCGGGCTTTGGCTGACCTGATTCCTGCTGACCGGGTTTCTGCCCTGGCTTCTGATCGCCCTGTTGACCTTGTCCGCCCTGCTGGTTTTGGTTCTGAGTTATGGGTGTTCCTTGCGTTGTGAAGGTCGTCGCAAGAGGGCAAGTGCGCTCGACGAGCGAACGTTCCGAAGAACGCGGAACTCTTTCACTACGGCTTTTTTCTGTAATTTGTACGGTACCGAACAATCAAGCGAATGGCGCGTTACCTTCGTAACAACATGAAAAAGAAGCGCCATGAACAGAATATGCCCACGCTGTAAAAGTGAAATGGAACGATTTTTGGAAACCGTGAAGCTATCGAACGAGCCGCAGGTGCTCGCGTGGTATTGCCAGAACTGCGGGAACGTAGACAGCTGGTTCTCTGGCGAATATCCGCTTCATCCCCGTCGAGGCCGCGCCTCCATCTCACATCGAGGATAAGATCACCGGGTCGATTGCTGGTGTGCCAAAATAATCAGTGCGTAGAAAAACCGTCTGAAGCCCTCTCAGATGCGGCCCGTTTATTCTCAAACGCATGTGCATGGTCCGCTGTGGGTCATTTTCAGCCGCGCCACGATTAGATCGTGACGTCCGCATTAGCTCCGCAAGCGGACTTCGCAGCCGACGACCAATGCGTCCGCTTTGGGCCATAAGCTGCCTCACGCAGCGCCTCACGCAGCGCAGCATGACCGGCGACGCAGAAACAGAAAGACCGCCGGTGATTGCAGCGGATTTTCCGAAATCCGATCTGACGCTTTTGTCAGGCGGCTGTGAGAGCGGCGTTTGTTCGTGCGCCATCCAAACAAACTCGAACGCGCCGAAGTCTGTGACGAAGAGGGTTGCAGGATCAGGCAAGCACTAGCGGCAAAGCTGACGGGGCCAGCCCGAGGAGAATCATCGATCAGTTCCCCGCATTAAGACCAAAGAGTTGAGCTTCGGTGATTGCCAGAGGAACGGCGCTCGTCGCGAGCTTCGATTTTCTCAAGGCGACCTGCACCGTCTTCCGTTCCCCTATTAATCAGAAATTAGGGCTTATGAAATGAAATAGGGCAAGGTCGAGAGCGAGTTACGGGCAACACCTCACGCATGCCGCGTAATCAGGCGTTAAAGCGTGGCCTCCGGCTTGTCCCTCTCATTGCTGGCATTATTAGTTACTCGCCCGGCGATTGGCGCGCGACCGCGCACAGTTTCCCAGAGCTTTCGCCTTCCGAGAACGTGGCACTGCGCTTCTCCGGCCTTTCGCCTTCCCAGATCGTGGTACTGCGCTTCCCCGAGACCGCCGCGGTTGGTCGGCCATTGGGCGCGAACTCAACGGCCGCATCGGCATCTCCGGCACCGCTTATCCATCTGATCGATTTCCAGGTCACCCCGGCGTTGCCGCCAATCGGGCATTCTGTCTTCTGCCTGCGCTACCCTGATGATTGTAAGGTTCACGAGATCGATCTCGCTCATGGGAACCTCGTGCTAACGTCGGAACGGTGGAACAAGCTCAACATTGTCAATCGCGACGTTAACGGACGCATATTGGCGGAAGTTACATCTGGCAACGGGCCGATCGACGAGTGGGCGATCTCACCGCCGACCGGCGACTGCAAGGACTACGCAGTCACCAAACGGCATGAGCTCTTGGCGAGCGGCTGGCCATCCAGAGATTTGTTGCTTTCTGAGGTCGTATTGGCGTCAGGACAGCATCACCTGGTTCTCGTCGTACGCGTAAAGGATGCCGACTTGGTGCTTGATAATCTGACCGACAATATCCGCTTGGTAACGATGACGTTCGATCAATATCGTTGGGTGCGAATTCAGTCGCCGCGGAATCCAATGTTCTGGATGCACGTGCTAAGTCGGGATGACATCCATACAGCGAGCTCCCAAATCAGCTCACGTGAGAGTTTATAATTCGATTTCCGGCAAACATCGAACTTTGTCGGCAAGAGAGCTCGTCGAAAATCTCGACTTCCACTATGTGTGGATCACACTTAGCCTGGACTGCCTTACTTACCTAGAGGCGAGATCGGAGCTATCAGAAACGCCTTGGGCGGCCGCGCGTGCAAGCCACTCGCGCCCCTCGTCGGAGTTAAGCTCACCCGCAAGGCCGTTTGTGAGATATCGCCCTAACATGAGCTGTGCATGACCATGACCACGTTCGGCAGCGGCGCGAAACCAGCGTTGCGCTGTCGGACGGTCCGCCGGCATAGCCGTGACCACCGGCATGGATGGCTCCGAGCGCGAACATCGCTCCGCTGTGATCCTTACCGGCGGCGTCTTCGAACAAGGTTATTGCGCGTTGCTGGTCGCGACCGCCGCCGCGCCCATTTAGTAGCATTTCGCCCAAGGCTACTTTAGCGTCCGCAAGCCCTGATCGCGCTGCTCGCTCAAACCAGTCGCGCGCCGCTGCCTGATCGGGTGATATCGCCCTGCCCTTCAAGCAACATTCGCGCGTAGACGAATTGCGCTTCGGGAATTCCTTCGGCGGCCCGACGCATCCAGATCGCGGCGTCCTCATCGCTCCGTTCGACCCCAAGTCCTCTGGCGTGCACCAGCCCCATATTGTATGCGGCGATTAAATCGCCTGAGATCAGCAGCACTCGCAAACCAGTTCGCTACTCTTGTTTTATCTTCAGGTTCGCCCGCTCCTTTCAGCACCAGGTTTGCCAAGTCGACCTGAGATTGAGTGTCGCCGGAATTGCCGGAAACCCTGAGCCAACGAGCTGCCTCTTCCTCGTCTTGCACCACGCCGGCGCCCATGAGGTGCAACGAACCGAGCGCTTTTGCGGCCTCCGGGTCGCCACCTTCGGCGGCCCGACGATACCAGATAGCGGCTTCAGCATAGTTCGGCGGCAGGCCGGCGCTTCGAACATAAAGGTCGCCGACGATCTTTGCTGCCTCGGCGTGCCCGGAATGCGCCGCGCGGCGCAACCAGGATTTACCGGCAGCACGGTCTTGAGGAATGTCACGCCCTTCGATGAGCCTCAGGCCCCAATGGACTTGCGCAGCAACGTGGCCTTTTTCTGCTGCCTCATTAAGCAGGCGAGCCGCTTCCGCCGGATCACGTTTAACTCCACGCCCTGTTTCCGTCAGCACAGCCAACAGGTAAGTAGCCGATGGCAGGTTTGCTTTCGCGGCTTCGCGCAAATGATTGGCGACTTCGCCCATCGTGGTCTGAGTAGGAGATCTTCGAACCAGGGAAAGCGCATAACCGAGATGCCCTTGCGGGCAGCCAGCGGAGGCCGAACGTTGATACCAGGCGTGCGCTTGTTCGAGATCCTGAATCGGCTCCGGACCAGAGGTAAGAATATATCCAAGCAACGCTTGTCCCTCGCCCGATCCGGCGTCGGCGGCCTTACGGGCCCATTTCTCTGCGGTCTCGAAATCAGGATCGGCGGAGAGTTCTTGCAAAGCCAAAAATAGCGAGGTCCTGCCCGTGGCGTCAGGATCATCGACCGCCAAGCCCTGAAGGCATAACACCGCCAGGGCCACCTGCGCCTCTACATTGCCGTGGGTAGCTGCAAGTTTCAGCCAACGCGTGGCTTCTGTTCGGCTTTTCGGAACACCTGCGCCTGTCAAATAGCACCGACCGACGCGGCACTCTGCCTCGGCAATGCCAGCCTTGGCGGCGCGAGCAAAGAGCGGAAAGGCGCGAAGCCAGTCGCCTCGCTCACTGAGCGCAACCGCCCTTTTAAAGCCCGCAGCCGGCGATGCTAATGCAATGACCTGATCGACTACAGTCATTGTTGTTGTCAGCTCCAGGAAGGATCAGCCCGTCACGCGGCCGAACTTCCCTGCGGCGTGTGAACGCTCGACCTCAAACATTGTACGGTTAAACCACTTGCGACGGTCTTAACCCTGCACCATTGAACGAAAGCCTTTAGGGTTCCCGCATACCCTCGTGGGCGACTGGGACCACCATGCCGAGGAGATAATTGAGCACCGTGCGCTTGCCGACTTTGATATCTGCCGTAACCGGCATCCCAGGCGTCACGGCAAAGCCTTCAGGAACATCGTGCAACGCTAACTTATCGATTGCAATTCTCGCGCGATAAAACGGTTCATTGCTTGAAGTGACTGGCACCGAACTGGTCGGGTGGCGCGATTCCTCTTCAGCGGTAAAGCTATTCGGACTGAGAACTTTTACAGAGCCGTCCGCCATTCCGTATTGCGAGAACGGAAAAGTATCAAACTTGACGGCGACGGTATCTCCCGTATGGACAAAGCCGCTGTCACGGCCAACAACGTTGGCCTCTACCTCGAGCACAGCATCAGCCGGCACCAGCGTGATGAACTGCTGTCCCGATTGCAGCACTGATCCCACCGAGACTTTCGCAATCGATTGTACGATCGCATCGCGATCGCTCCGTAGTTCCACAAGCTGTCGGTGCAAACTGGCTTTGCTCATCTGCTCTCGCGTCGCGCCAAGTTTGTCACTTGCCTCGGCAAGCTTCTGGGAAACCTCGGCTTGCCAGCCCTCGACGAACGCGTTGCGGTCGGCTTCCACGGCCGACTGGTCGCGTTTTGCGCCTTCCCCCGTTTGTTGAGCATAAGCAAGCGATCGCGCCATCTCAGCGCGATTATCGGTTGCCACCAGCAATTGCAGTTTACTGCCGGCCTGTTGGGCTTCGAGGTCCTTGCGCATATCTTCGACGGATTGGGCGACTTTCAACCGCTCGGTAAATCCAACCGCATCCGACTGTGCACGCGAGATGACAGCCGCTAATTCATCCATCCGATGCCGAAAATTCTCCATCTTGGAATCGAATTCCGCGATGCGATGGGCGTAGATGGCGACCTGCCCGAACCAGACTGGATCATTCCCCGCATAGGCAAATGGTTTGTTGTCGGATTCCGCACGCAGCCGCGCCACCTCGGCCTCGAGGCTGTTGGCTTGCGCCTTTAGTGTCGCAACATCGGCAGCCGCAAAAGTCGAATCAAGACGCGCGAGCACGTCACCTGCTTGGACCCTCTGGCCTTCGTGTATATCAATCGAGCGTACGATCGCAGTATCGAGCGGTTGCACAACAATGGTGGGGGATCGCGACACCACGATGCCCTTGGCGGTGACAACCTGATCGATCGGGATAAGACCGGCGGCGATGATCATGATGACCACCATGCTGGTTATGATCAAGATCATATTCCGAGCGATGCGCGGAACCGGCGCATTAACAATGGCTGCAGTCGGCCATTGAAATTCGAGGATGACCGGAACGGTCGGATCCGGCTTTTCCGACCGTAACCAGTGCGGCAGCAATCCGCTCGCTGTCAGCGCCTTACCCATGCGGTACAATCACGATTGCAAGCTGTATGCATCTAATCGCCATATTGATCACGATCCACGACTCGACACGATCGTCGGTTGCGGTTGACCTTCGACATGTCGATTTTGTTGCCGCCACAGCTGACGGTACAAGGCGCAACGCTCTAGTAGGACGCTATGCGGTGCAAAATCCAACGCTTTGGCCTGCTCCATAACCAGGATCGAGTCGCATTCGACGAGACTGGCGAGACGATGCGAAACAATGACCATGGTACGCCCACTTGCAATACGCCGCAGATTTGCGCTCACGATCGCTTCGCTTTGCGGGTCTAAGGCGCTGGTTGCCTCGTCAAGAATGAGAATGCGGGGATTGTGAATGAGCGCTCGCGCGATCGCGAGCCGTTGGCGTTGACCTCCAGAGAGATTGGGCGAGCCCTCTTCGATATAGGTCTCGTAGCCGTTCGGCATTGCCTCAATGAATTCTTCGGCTCCAGCCAGGCGTGCCGCTTGCATGGCATCTGAGACGGTCAGTCCAGGACGCCCGGCTATGATGTTCTCTCTGACCGTGCCGCGGAAAAGGAAATTCTCCTGCAGGACGACGCCGAGAACTCTGGCGAAGATGCCGCAGATTGATCTCCCGCAGATCGGCACCATCGATTTTGATAAAGCCGCTGTAGTCGCGATTGATAGCCTGCAGCAAACGAGCGATCGTCGATTTGCCTGAGCCGCTTCGACCAACGACACCTATCATCGCGCCCTCGGGTATGGAGAAGCTTACCCGATCGAGCGCCGGCGATTTTGAGCCAAGATAGTTGAATGTGACGTCGTTGAAACTGATGGCCCCCAACAGCTTCGGGCGCACTCCGCCCGATGCAGCGTCCGCTTCGGGAGGACGATTAAGGACCGATCCGACCTCCCCTATCGCCGCTCGCACCTCCTCATAATCTTCCAAGAGTTTAGCCAGTCCAGCGAGCGGCTGTGCCACGCGCTGAACTCAACATCATGAAGGCAAATAACCCACCCACCATGTAGCTGGTCGGATCCTTGATGACGAGGTAGGCGCCGATCATCATGGTGCCGAGCACCATGAAACGTTCAATGGGATTAACCAGTGTCTGCGGCCAGTTGGATAATTTGCCGAAGGCGATACGCCATTTGCCGGCCTCGGCCAACCGCTCGTCCCATATCGCTTTCCGCGTTGGCTCAAGTCCTAGCGATTTTATCGTCCGGATACCGAAGATGGTCTCGTTCAGAGCTGCCGCCTTCCACGTCTCCGCTGCCACAACTCTCGAATAGAGAACCTTGAGAGGCGCCATGAATCCGAAAATGATTCCGGCGATCATCAGCGCGCAGAGGAGAACGATAGAAGCCAGAACCGGCTGCAGATAAAAGAGAACGGGCAACAAGATGCATAGCGTCGTCAAATCGAGAAAGGTTGAAAGCAACTTCCCCGTGATGAATTCTCTTATCCGATAGATCTGGCTCACGCGATACATCGTCTCGCCGGCCGGATGACGCTCGAAATAATCGAGCGGCAACTGCAGCAAGCGATTGAAGAGATGCAGGCCAAGCTTGGTATCGAGGCGTGTGCCCACGATGGTGATGACCAGACGCCGCGCATAGCCGAGCAGCGTCTCGTAGGCAAAAATAATCGCCATCAGAGTGGACAAGAGGATAAGCGTCGAGATGCTCTGAAACTGCAGCACCTTGTTGACCGTTGCCATCACCAAGAGCGGCGGAAAGATCGTCAGGATGCTTATGGTCAGCGACGCGATGCCAATGTCGCGGAGCGAACGACGCTCCTGCAAGACGATGCCGATTAGCCAGCGCAAATTGAAACGTGCGTCCAACGTGGCGACGCTGCGTTGTGCGCGCAACAGGACGGTCTGACCCGTCCAGTTTTGCGATAAACGGAGTTCATCAACGGCGATCGGAGCGCTTCCCGCCGACTCGGTTGGATCAAGAATCTGAACTGTCTTGTCTTGCTTATTCGATCCGACAAGAAGCGCGGCCCCGCCGTCCTTTAGCAACAGCACCAATGGACCAGCGTCCTGAAGCCGGAAAAGATCGCGCCAGCGTAACTGAGCGGCGCGCGCCCAAAGCCCGGCGGCTTGCGCCCACAATACGAGCGAAGCGGCCGAAGGCGCTTTGTCGCCGGCCTGGTTGCGGTACTCACCCGGATCAAGCTCAATCCCGTGGTAGCGAGCAGCTTGTATTGTCGCCTGAACGGCCGGATGCACAGGAACATCCGCCACGCGCGTGGAGATTTCCAACGAAGGTACCGGACGCGGTCCGGGCGCTTCACGGTTCAGATTTTTGGCCCTTAGTCACATCCACGATCGGACTTCCACCTCAAGGTTCCCGAAGCTTAGCAACAAAACAAACTTGCCGCGACCGTGGCAGCAATAAGGACCTGTTGAGAGTTAATCGGCAAAGACCTCGGCGTCGGTGAGTTAACCTTCCACCTAACGACCCGGCCCTCTGCCTCACCTAGCCGATTTGTGCTCTCTGGCGCGGATCCAGAACAGGCGCTTTAGCGGAGGAATGACGACCCTCTCGGGTCGTCATCTCATTTAGCTATCGTGATGGTGACCAGGCGGCAGGACCGACTGAGCATTTGAGTGATCCGAGCCCAAACCGGCACCGCTGCTCTGGTTCTGTTGATCCTGGTTGTTCGGCCCACCGATAGTCTGAGTGACGCTCGAGGTTCCTGCTGCACCGCCGACGTTGAGCAAATCAGCCTTCGCCGAGTCGACCAAGAGCGATTTGACCAAGTCGACCAACAGCGAGGTGATGCTCGGGTCATTGCTGCTCTGGCTAATCAGCTGCAAGAACTGCGCTTCCGAGTTACCCCACACCGTCTGTTGCGTCACAGGAGCGGTCGCAGGATCGCTATTCGTCACAACGTTCGAGCTTTGAGTATTCTTGTTCTGGTTGCCGTTGCCGTTGCCCGGGATGCCCTGGTTGCCGTTACCATTGTCGGTTTTGCCCGATCCTGTCGGACCAGTCGGACCCGTCGGACCGGTTTGACCTTGCGCCCCGGTCGGACCAGTCGAGCCGGTCGGGCCCGTCGAGCCGGTGTCACCCGTTGCGCCGGTCGCGCCGGTAGAGCCTGTTGCTCCGGTTGCACCGGTTGCACCTGTCGAGCCAGTGGCGCCGGTCGAACCCGTGGCACCTGTCGATCCGTCGCTCCCGTTGCGCCGGTTGCACCCGTCGCTCCGGTGTGACCCGTCGCGCCGGTCGCACCGGTGGCTCCGGTCGCGCCGGTCGCACCCGTCGAGCCAGTGGCGCCCGTCGATCCAGTTGCACCGTCGATCCGGTGTGCACCCGTCGCACCGGTTGCACCCGTCGCGCCAGTCGCTCCGGTCGCACCCGTCGCGCCGGTCGCTCCCGTCGCGCCAGTGGCACCCGTCGAGCCCAGTCGCACCCGTCGCATCCGGTCGCGCCCGTGGCTCCAGTCGAACCAGTCGCTCCCGTCGAACCCGTTGCGCCAGTCGCACCTGTCGCACCCGTCGAGCCAGTGGCTCCGGTCGCACCCGTCGCTCCCGTCGCACCAGTCGCACCTGTCGCGCCGGTCGCACCCGTCGCGCCGGTTGCACCCGTCGCGCCCGTCGCACCCGTCGCGCCCGTTGCTCCGGTCGCACCCGTCGCTCCGGTCGGCGCCGGTCGCGCCCGTCGCTCCTGTCGCACCTGTCGCTCCAGTCGCACCCGTCGCTCCAGTCGCGCCCGTCGCTCCCGTCGCGCCAGTGGCTCCGGTCGCACCCGTCGCACCGGTCGCACCGGTCGCGCCGGTCGCTCCAGTCGCACCCGTCGCACCGGTCGCGCCCGTCGCTCCCGTCGCGCCAGTCGCACCCGTCGCTCCAGTCGCACCCGTCGCGCCTGTCGCTCCAGTCGCACCCGTCGCACCGGTCGCACCCGTCGCACCGGTCGCACCCGTGGCTCCAGTCGCACCCGTCGCTCCCGTCGCGCCCGTCGCACCGGTCGCACCCGTCGCGCCCGTCGCACCCGTCGCTCCGGTCGCACCCGTCGCTCCAGTCGCACCCGTCGCTCCAGTCGCACCCGTGGCGCCCGTCGCAGCCGGTCGCACCCGTCGCGCCAGTCGCTCCGGTCGCACCCGTCGCGCCAGTGGCACCCGTCGCTCCCGTCGCACCGGTCGCACCCGTCGCTCCGGTCGCGCCCGTCGCGCCAGTCGCACCCGTCGCGCCGGTCGACCCGTCGCTCCCGTTGCACCCGTCGCGCCAGTGGCACCGGTCGCACCCGTCGCACCCGTCGCGCCAGTCGCACCGGTCGCTCCGGTCGACCCGTCGCTCCGGTCGCACCCGTCGCACCAGTCGCACCCGTCGCTCCGGTCGCACCCGTCGCACCCGTCGCGCCGGTCGCACCCGTCGCGCCAGTGGCTCCGGTCGCGCCAGTCGCACCCGTCGCACCCGTCGCTCCGGTCGCGCCAGTGCTGCACCCGTCGCGCCGGTCGCACCCGTCGCTCCCGTCGCACCAGTCGCACCCGTCGCGCCAGTGGCTCCGGTCGCACCCGTCGCTCCGGTCGCGCCCGTCGCACCCGTCGCGCCGGTGGCACCCGTCGCGCCGGTGGCACCCGTCGCGCCAGTCGCTCCGGTCGCGCCCGTCGCACCGGTCGCACCCGTCGCACCGGTCGCGCCCGTGGCACCCGTCGCACCCGTCGCACCCGTCGCACCGGTCGCTCCGGTCGCGCCCGTCGCACCCGTGGCTCCGGTCGCACCGGTCGCACCCGTCGCACCCGTCGCACCTGTCGCCCCGGTGGCACCGGTCGCACCCGTTGCACCCGTCGCACCGGTCGCGCCAGTCGCGCCCGTCGCTCCGGTCGCACCCGTCGCGCCGGTCGCGCCGGTCGCACCCGTCGCGCCTGTCGCACCCGTCGCGCCGGTGGCTCCGGTCGCACCGGTCGCACCCGTGGCGCCGGTCGCACCCGTCGCTCCCGTCGCACCGGTCGCGCCCGTCGCACCCGTGGCACCGGTCGCACCCGTCGCGCCCGTCGCGCCGGTCGCACCCGTCGCGCCGGTGGCGCCGGTCGCGCCGGTCGCACCCGTCGCGCCGGTGGCGCCGGTCGCACCCGTCGCTCCGGTCGCGCCAGTCGCACCCGTCGCGCCGGTCGCACCGGTCGCACCCGTCGCGCCGGTCGCGCCCGTTGCTCCCGTCGCACCGGTCGCGCCGGTCGCACCCGTGGCTCCGGTCGCACCGGTTGCACCCGTCGCACCAGTCGCTCCCGTCGCACCCGTGGCACCGGTCGCGCCGGTCGCACCCGTCGCGCCGGTCGCACCGGTCGCGCCAGTCGCTCCGGTGTCACCCGTCGCGCCTGTCGCGCCGGTCGCACCCGTCGCACCGGTCGCGCCGGTCGCGCCAGTCGCTCCGGTCGCGCCGGTCGCACCCGTCGCGCCGGTGGCGCCCGTCGCACCCGTCGCACCCGTCGCGCCGGTCGCGCCCGTCGCACCAGTCGCGCCGGTGGCACCCGTCGCTCCGGTCGCGCCCGTCGCACCGGTGGCGCCGGTCGCTCCGGTCGCACCCGTCGCGCCAGTGGCGCCGGTCGCACCTGTCGCACCCGTCGCGCCGGTCGCACCCGTGGCTCCGGTCGTCGCCGGTCGCACCCGTGGCGCCGGTCGCGCCCGTCGCACCCGTTGCGCCGGTGGCGCCGGTCGCGCCGGTGGCACCGGTCGCACCGGTGGCGCCGGTCGCGCCGGTCGCTCCGGTCGCGCCGGTGGCGCCGGTCGCTCCGGTCGCACCCGTCGCACCGGTCGCACCCGTCGCGCCCGGTCGCACCAGTGGCGCCGGTCGCTCCCGTCGCACCCGTCGCGCCGGTCGCGCCGGTGGCTCCTGTCGCTCCGGTCGCGCCGGTCGCGCCCGTCGCACCGGTGGCGCCGGTCGCACCCGTGGCGCCGGTCGCACCCGTCGCACCAGTCGCGCCGGTCGCGCCGGTCGCACCGGTCGCCCCGGTCGCACCGGTCGCGCCGGTCGCACCCGTGGCACCGGTCGCGCCCGTGGCGCCAGTCGCACCGGTCGCGCCGGTCGCGCCGGTCGCACCGGTCGCGCCGGTCGCACCTGTCGCGCCGGTCGCGCCGGTCGCACCCGTGGCGCCGGTCGCACCTGTCGCGCCCGTCGCGCCGGTCGCACCGGTGGCGCCGGTCGCACCCGTCGCACCTGTCGCGCCGGTGGCGCCGGTCGCACCCGTCGCTCCGGTGGCGCCGGTCGCGCCCGTCGCGCCGGTGTCGCCGGTCGCACCCGTGGCGCCGGTCGCACCCGTCGCACCAGTCGCGCCGGTGGCGCCGGTCGCACCTGTCGCCCGTTGCGCCGGTCGCGCCCGTCGCACCCGTGGCACCGGTCGCACCCGTGGCGCCGGTCGCACCCGTCGCACCCGTCGCGCCGGTCGCACCGGTCGCGCCGGTCGCACCTGTGGCGCCGGTCGCGCCAGTCGCACCCGTCGCGCCGGTGGCGCCCGTCGCACCGGTGGCACCCGTCGCGCCCGTGGCGCCGGTCGCGCCTGTCGCTCCGGTCGCGCCGGTGGCGCCCGTCGCACCTGTGGCGCCGGTCGCACCCGTCGCGCCCGTCGCACCCGTGGCGCCGGTGGCACCCGTCGCACCTGTGGCGCCGGTCGCACCCGTCGCACCGGTGGCGCCGGTCGCGCCGGTCGCACCCGTCGCGCCGGTGGCACCCGTGGCACCCGTCGCACCTGTGGCGCCGGTCGCGCCGGTCGCACCTGTCGCACCCGTCGCGCCGGTCGCACCTGTGGCGCCGGTCGCACCCGTCGCACCCGTTGCGCCGGTCGCGCCTGTGGCGCCGGTCGCACCGGTCGCGCCAGTGGCGCCCGTCGCACCAGTCGCACCCGTCGCGCCGGTCGCGCCGGTCGCTCCCGTGTGCACCAGTCGCACCGGTCGCACCGGTCGCACCTGTCGCACCCGTCGCACCCGTCGCTCCGGTGCGCCGGTCGCGCCCGTCGCTCCGGTGTCGCCGGTCGCACCCGTCGCGCCCGTCGCACCGGTCGCACCCGTCGCGCCGGTCGCGCCCGTCGCTCCGGTCGCGCCCGTCGCTCCGGTCGCACCCGTTGCGCCAGTCGCGCCCGTCGCACCGGTGGCACCCGTTGCGCCGGTCGCACCCGTCGCGCCCGTTGCTCCGGTGTCGCCGGTCGCACCCGTGGCGCCGGTCGCACCCGTCGCACCCGTCGCGCCAGTGGCGCCTGTCGCTCCGGTCGCACCGGTCGCGCCCGTCGCGCCCGTCGCACCGGTCGCACCCGTTGCGCCGGTCGCGCCAGTCGCGCCCGTCGCTCCGGTGTCGCCGGTCGCACCGGTGGCGCCAGTCGCACCGGTCGCACCCGTCGCGCCGGTGGCGCCCGTCGCTCCCGTGGCACCGGTCGCACCCGTCGCACCGGTCGCACCTGTCGCTCCCGTCGCGCCCGTCGCGCCGGTGGCGCCGGTCGCGCCCGTTGCTCCGGTGTCGCCAGTCGCACCCGTCGCGCCTGTCGCTCCGGTCGACCCGTCGCGCCGGTCGCGCCAGTCGCTCCGGTGGCGCCGGTCGCGCCCGTCGCACCTGTCGCGCCGGTCGCGCCCGTCGCTCCGGTCGCACCCGTCGCGCCGGTCGCACCCGTGGCGCCGGTCGCGCCAGTCGCGCCCGTTGCTCCGGTGTCGCCCGTCGCACCTGTGGCGCCGGTCGCACCCGTCGCTCCGGTCGCACCCGTCGCACCCGTTGCGCCGGTCGCGCCCGTCGCTCCGGTGTCACCGGTCGCGCCGGTGGCGCCGGTCGCACCCGTCGCACCCGTCGCGCCGGTCGCGCCGGTTGCTCCGGTGTCACCCGTCGCACCCGTGGCACCGGTCGCACCTGTCGCGCCCGTTGCGCCGGTCGCACCGGTCGCGCCGGTCGCACCCGTTGCTCCGGTCGCGCCAGTCGCACCCGTCGCGCCTGTCGCACCGGTGGCGCCGGTCGCACCTGTGGCGCCGGTCGCGCCGGTGGCGCCGGTCGCACCCGTCGCATCCTGTTGCGCCCGTCGCGCCGGTCGCACCCGTCGCGCCGGTCGCACCTGTCGCTCCGGTCGCACCAGTCGCACCTGTGGCGCCGGTCGCACCTGTCGCACCCGTCGCGCCGGTGGCGCCAGTCGCGCCCGTCGCTCCGGTCGCGCCTGTCGCTCCGGTCGCACCAGTCGCGCCGGTCGCGCCGGTCGCGCCCGTCGCACCAGTCGCGCCGGTCGCGCCGGTCGCACCCGTCGCACCAGTCGCGCCGGTGGCGCCCGTCGCTCCCGTCGCACCCGTCGCACCTGTGGCGCCGGTCGCTCCGGTGTCACCCGTCGCACCGGTCGCGCCTGTCGCTCCGGTCGCACCAGTCGCACCCGTGGCGCCGGTTGCTCCTGTCGCCCCGGTCGCGCCAGTCGCGCCCGTCGCACCGGTCGCACCGGTCGCACCGGTGGCGCCGGTTGCACCTGTCGCACCCGTCGCGCCGGTCGCGCCCGTCGCACCCGTGGCGCCGGTCGCACCCGTGGCGCCGGTCGCGCCGGTCGCGCCGGTCGCGCCGGTCGCACCGGTGGCGCCGGTCGCACCGGTCGCACCCGTCGCGCCGGTGGCGCCCGTCGCTCCCGTCGCACCGGTCGCACCCGTGGCGCCGGTCGCTCCGGTGTCACCGGTCGCACCGGTGGCGCCCGTCGCTCCGGTGTCGCCGGTCGCACCTGTGGCGCCGGTCGCACCTGTCGCGCCAGTCGCGCCGGTGGCGCCGGTCGCTCCCGTCGCACCGGTCGCACCGGTGGCGCCGGTCGCTCCTGTCGCGCCCGTTGCGCCGGTCGCGCCCGTCGCACCCGTGTCGCCGGTCGCACCTGTCGCGCCCGTCGCGCCGGTCGCGCCGGTCGCACCCGTGGCGCCAGTCGCACCTGTCGCACCGGTCGCGCCGGTCGCGCCGGTCGCTCCGGTCGCGCCGGTCGCACCTGTGGCGCCGGTCGCTCCGGTCGACCGGTCGCGCCAGTCGCGCCGGTTGCGCCAGTCGCGCCCGTCGCTCCGGTCGCACCCGTTGCGCCGGTCGCACCGGTCGCTCCCGTGCACCAGTCGCGCCGGTTGCGCCGGTCGCACCCGTCGCGCCGGTCGCACCTGTCGCACCCGTCGCGCCCGTGGCGCCGGTCGCGCCGGTCGCACCTGTCGCGCCAGTCGCGCCGGTCGCACCCGTCGCACCCGTTGCGCCGGTCGCACCCGTGGCGCCGGTCGCACCGGTGGCACCAGTCGCGCCAGTCGCGCCCGTTGCTCCGGTCGCACCCGTCGCGCCGGTGGCGCCGGTCGCACCCGTGTCACCCGTCGCGCCGGTGGCGCCGGTCGCACCAGTCGCACCCGTTGCGCCGGTCGCGCCCGTCGCTCCGGTGTCACCAGTCGCGCCGGTGGCACCCGTCGCTCCGGTGTCGCCGGTCGCGCCGGTGGCGCCAGTCGCACCAGTCGCACCCGTTGCGCCGGTCGCGCCGGTCGCTCCCGTGTCACCAGTCGCGCCGGTGGCACCCGTCGCTCCGGTGTCGCCGGTCGCACCTGTGGCGCCGGTCGCTCCCGTCGCACCCGTTGCGCCGGTCGCGCCCGTCGCTCCGGTGTCGCCGGTCGCACCTGTGGCGCCGGTTGCTCCCGTCGCACCCGTGGCGCCGGTCGCTCCCGTCGCGCCGGTCGCACCTGTCGCACCGGTGGCGCCGGTCGCGCCGGTGGCACCCGTCGCACCTGTCGCGCCGGTCGCGCCTGTCGCCCCGGTGTGCGCCGGTCGCACCTGTGGCGCCGGTCGCTCCCGTCGCTCCCGTTGCGCCGGTGGCGCCCGTTGCTCCGGTGTCGCCAGTCGCACCGGTCGCGCCGGTCGCGCCGGTGTCACCAGTCGCGCCGGTGGCGCCCGTCGCACCTGTCGCTCCGGTTGCGCCGGTCGCGCCTGTCGCTCCGGTGTCGCCGGTCGCACCTGTGGCGCCGGTCGCACCTGTCGCTCCCGTCGCGCCGGTGGCGCCCGTCGCTCCAGTCGCACCTGTCGCGCCGGTCGCGCCCGTCGCACCCGTGTCGCCGGTCGCACCTGTGGCACCGGTCGCGCCGGTCGCGCCCGTGGCACCGGTGTCGCCAGTCGCGCCGGTCGCACCCGTCGCGCCGGTCGCACCGGTCGCGCCCGTCGCTCCGGTGTCGCCCGTCGCGCCGGTGGCGCCCGTTGCTCCGGTCGCCCGGTCGCACCCGTGGCGCCAGTCGCGCCGGTCGCTCCCGTTGCACCCGTCGCGCCGGTGGCGCCGGTCGCGCCAGTCGCGCCGGTGTCGCCGGTCGCACCAGTCGCGCCTGTCGCACCCGTCGCACCTGTTGCGCCGGTGGCGCCCGTCGCTCCGGTGTCACCCGTTGCGCCAGTCGCGCCGGTTGCACCCGTCGCTCCCGTGGCGCCAGTCGCGCCGGTCGCGCCTGTTGCGCCGGTGTCGCCGGTCGCACCCGTCGCGCCCGTTGCGCCGGTGGCACCCGTCGCGCCGGTGGCGCCTGTCGCGCCGGTCGCGCCGGTCGCACCTGTCGAACCCGTCGCACCGGTCGCGCCGGTTGCACCGGTCGCTCCAGTCGCGCCCGTCGCGCCTGTCGCACCGGTCGCGCCAGTCGCACCTGTGGCGCCGGTCGCGCCTGTCGATCCCGTGGCGCCCGTCGCGCCGGTCGCACCTGTCGCGCCGGTCGCGCCTGTCGCGCCGGTGGCACCCGTCGCACCGGTGGCGCCTGTCGCGCCCGTCGATCCAGTGGCGCCGGTCGCGCCCGTCGCACCCGTCGCACCCGTCGCGCCGGTCGCACCCGTGGCGCCCGTCGCACCTGTCGCACCCGTGGCGCCCGTCGCACCTGTCGCTCCCGTGGCGCCGGTCGCGCCGGTCGCTCCCGTGGCGCCGGTTGCGCCGGTCGCTCCCGTGGCGCCGGTCGCGCCGGTCGCTCCCGTGGCGCCGGTCGCGCCGGTCGCTCCCGTGGCACCGGTTGCGCCGGTCGATCCCGTGGCGCCGGTTGCGCCCGTCGATCCCGTCGGCGCCGGTCGCGCCGGTCGATCCCGTGGCGCCGGTCGCGCCGGTCGCTCCCGTGGCGCCGGTCGCACCCGTCGAACCTGTGGCGCCGGTCGCGCCCGTCGCACCTGTCGCTCCCGTCGCGCCGGTCGCGCCCGTCGAACCCGTGGCGCCGGTCGCACCCGTCGCACCCGTCGCGCCGGTCGGCGCCAGTCGCGCCGGTCGGTCCCGCGCTGGCGCTGACAACAGTATTGTCGAGGTTGGTGACGTCGCCGCTGGTAGTACCGACCGTGATAATGCTGCCGGTATTATTGACAAAGAAAATGTCGCCCGCGGCGCCCGACACGCCGAGCGTGTAGCTGCTGAAACCATTCAAAACGACAGTGTCGGTGAAATTGTCGCCGTTGGCGTCGGAGCCGCCGAAACTGCCCGAGGTCGGAGTGGTAATGGCCTCGCCGATCAGCACGGAATTCTTGGTGGTGGCCGCTCCGCCGGCAATCTGCTCGTAGATGTAGACCACGGTGCCGGCCGCGGCGCCCGACCAGGTCTGCCGACAGCGAGACGGTCGTCGGCGACGTTGTACCGGCGGAAACAGTCTGGTTCGAACTGTCGAGGAAGATGTTGGAGCCCGCGCCGCTGTTGGCGCTGGTGACGTCGACATTCGCTCCG
Organism: uncultured Alphaproteobacteria bacterium; assembly: GCA_963739945.1. Lineage (GTDB taxonomy): Bacteria > Pseudomonadota > Alphaproteobacteria > Rhizobiales > Xanthobacteraceae > BOG-931. The sequence goes on from CAVUCN010000022.1 coordinate 34,981, forward strand.
GCGGCATAGGTCCCCGAGAGCTGGATATTGATCGTCGTGCCCGACGTCTCGGTGACGCTGAGCACATCGGTCGCCGCATTGAGGGCCGCTGACGCAATGCTGGACGACGCAATGTTGGCGAGTTCAATTTCGTTGGTCGGGATGGTTGTGCTCGTCCCAACGTTAAGACCGGCCACGGTGCCAGCGAAGCCGCTGAGCTGGTTGCTGGTGACGGTGGAGCCGGCGATCTCGAGCGTCGTGCCGGCAGCAGAGTTTAGGGTGAACGTGTCGCCCGACGCGCCGATGGCGCTGTTGCTGCAGTTCGAGGATCGCTCCAGCGCCAATCTGAACGGTGGGTCCGCTGGACGCGATCGTTCCCGACAAGTTGAGCACTTGCCCGGAAGTATTCGCTGTTATTGTGCCTGTCCCAGAAATGTTAGCGGTGACTGTTCCGAAACCGATTAGCTTTCCTGTTAACGAAAGGGTTGTCGCGCTAAGTGTGTGACCAGTTGCGCCATTATTGACTTGCAGGATAGCGTTTGGGTCGGAAATTGTGACTGTTGCAAGGCTCGGGGTATCGATTCCAAGTGTGACGGTGTAGCTTGGATTGGAACCATTGCCGCCCAGCACGACAGTATCACCTGCAACCGGAATAATCCCGCCGCTCCAGTTCGACGTGTTACTGCTGTCCCAAGTGCCAGAGGTTGGAACGGTGGTATTACCGCCGCCAATCCAAGTTCTAGTTGCGAGCACCCCCGCGTACTTCGAAGCCGCCGACTTTGTCAGTGGGACGCGCGCAGACTTCTCGGAGCGCGCCGAAAGGTTCCACTCTCCGCCTTTTTCCGTGCAACCGATGAGACCCGTCGCCGCGGCAACCTCGGCGCCTGCGGCCTCGGCTAGTCCGCAAACGAATTCTTCGCCGGCGTCCCCCTTCCCAGTCGCACAGCTCCAGAGCAGCAACTGGCCATCCGCGTTGAGCGCTCGCCCAATGGTGTTTAAAAGTTCGGTTTCGCTTCTGATTGTCGCAAGCGACCATTCGCCGGCCGAAAAACTCACGCGGCCTGGCGCGCCGTGAGCAATGACGTGGACGCCTTCGAGATCCCGAAGCCCATCGAGTGCCGCTGCGATCTGCCGCACTGCCGGCGTGGTGGGGTCGAGCACGATCGCTTCGACTCCCGGCCGCAGCCCGCAAAGTATCGTCTCGACATCGTCGACTGCCGGATCGACGAAAAGGATTTCAGTGGCGCGCGCCATTATCGCGCTCCCTCACGCTCTAGACGCGCTGCCGACTGGAAGTGCTTTCGAGGAACTGAAGATATCGTGGCCGGGCCAAACGGTTGCGTGGCGCGGTGAATGCCGCCAGCAAGGCACCTACCTGCGCTGTGCTTCAAGCCGTTGAGGTCTGAGGAGAAATCGAATTGTGAAAGTATTTGGCGTGCTGATCGCAGTGCCGAGTAGCCCGGATGCCCTAACGCGCCAAGGAACGAGCGTGCATCGCGATTAATTTCAGCAATTTTTGAAGACCGACTAGCGCAACGCGTATTGCTTCCGTGCATCCGAAACTCGCCGCTTGCGGCGAGAAATCGGTTGATACACTGGAAGCAACAACTCTTACTGACCGATCTTGCTCGGTCGAACGCGCCACTCAGCCCTCTTACGCAAACTTTAAACCCAGCGGTTCACGATTGCTTAGGGTTGAAAATGAGTCAATATATCCAAGGGTTAAGAGCCGCACCGTGTCTCGGCGATGGAACTCTCTCTGAATCGCAAGAAAAATCAAAGCCATGGAGAGACTTTGCCCCGGCCGCGCGTTGATCTCGCGCTCTTCTTCGCAATTTAATCTTAATGTCACCATTTGGACATTTGCAGCTCGAGTACGGTGGAATTGGTACCGACGCCGACGTAATTGTGGCATTGACGCCATCAAGATTACTCGAGGCCAATAATCTTATGCTGAGAGTGGATCAATTTTGGTCGGCTTCGACCGGGTCGCTGCTTCGTCAATAACCACCGGCGAACGACTTGTGTAGACGGACTTCAGATCACCGATGACGAGCGCTAAGTCCCTCTGCCTCAATATGATCGTCAAAAATGAGATGGCGAATTTGGAGCGCTGTCTAACCTCAGTTGCCGATCATATCGACTGCTGGGTCATTGGCGACACCGGTTCGACCGACGGCACGCAGGACTTCATCCGCGCCTTCTTCTCCGCTCGCAACATACCAGGCGAACTGCACAGTTTTCCGTTCCATAATTTTGCGCAGGCACGAAACACAGCGCTCGATTTCGCCTACGCGTCCGCCCTCGCCTATGACTACTCTCTTATTCGACGACGCAGACATGGAGCTAGTGGTCGAGAATCATGACTTTCGAGCCACACTTGAGGGCCCAGGATATCGGCTCGTACAGCGTACGGATTTCCGGCCTGACCTATTGGAATACGCGCATCGTCAACCGCAATGCCGGCGCCCGATATCACGGCGTAACGCACGAATACATCGACGTCCCTGGCGGCGTTAAAGAGCTGCCCCAGGTCTGGTACAAGGATCACGCTAGCGGATCGAACCGCGTCGAAAAATTCGAGCGAGATATCAGGCTACTCGAAGAAGCCCTCAAGAGTGAGCCAGAAAATAGTCGCTATTGGTTTTATCTCGGCCAGTCTTGTCGCGATGCCGGCCAACATACAAAGGCTGCAGAGATTTTCGCCAAGCGCGCTGCTATGGGGGGATGGGACGAGGAAGCTTGGTACGCTCGTCTGCAAGAAGCGCGTTCCTTACGCGCCCTTGGCGATGAGGGCGGTTTTGTCCGCCAGGCATTAGCGGCGTTCAACCAGCGTCCACAACGCGCCGAGCCACTGTACGATCTCGCGAAGTTCTATCGCGAGAAAGGTATGAACGACGCCAGCATCCTGTTCTCGGAGGCTGGGCTTACGATGAAGTCGCCAGACCAAGACATTTTGTTCCTGGAGGACTTCGCTTACACGGCCGGCATCAAAGAAGAATTTTCAATCGCTGCAAATTATTCCCGTGACCCGTCACGCAAAGATCGCGGCTTTGCAGCTTGCAACTGGCTGGCGCTTAGCCGCCGCATCCCAGAAGGTTCGCGCAATCTCGCCATCTCGAATCTCCACTACTACCTTGAGCCCGCGGTTAAGATGATGCCGTCGTTTGTGTCGCACTCAATCGGGTTCACACCACCCGAAGGGTATCGGCCAACGAATTCGTCCATAGCGCGCAACGGCGATGAGATTGTGCTGGTCCAGCGTACGGTGAACTACACAATAGATCATACTTTTCCGGAGGGGGATGACCGACGCTACGCAACGGCCAACGGTGCACCGGTCCACACGCGAAACTTTCTGCTGCGGCTGGACGAGAACTTGGCCATTCGATCGTCAACTGAGATTATACCGCCCGAGGGCATGCCCGAACCCGCGTGGCCCTTGGTCCAAGGTTTTGAAGATCTAAGGCCGTTCTTTTGGCGCGACGAGCTGTGGTGCACAGCTTGCATACGCGAACTCACGCCGGAGGGATGGTGCGAACAGGTGTTGGCACGCATCGACAATCACGCTGGTATGTGCCGGCTAACCGATTGGCGCGTGCTCCATCCGGAAGGACCGCGATTGCATCAGAAGAACTGGATGCCGCGCGTCGCCGACGATACATTACAATTCGTCTATTTCTGCGATCCGACTCGAATTGTGGACGATCAAGCGCGGACGGTTGCCGAAACCGTTCCATCAATCGCCGCCGATCAGTTCCGGGGTGGCTCGCAATTGCTTGCCTTCGACGGCGGTTGGCTGGCGCTCATACATGAAGCGAGAGTGCTGCAGAACGGTGAGCGCCATTATCGACACCGGTTTGTCTGGTTTGACGAGACGACCCAGCTGCGCCGCGTTAGTCGACCATTCTTCTTGCAGGTTCGCGGCGTTGAGTTCGGCGCCGGACTAGCCTGGCACATCGACGGCAAGCGCCTGATATTGACGTATGGCGTCGCCGACAGCGAAGCGTGGATCGCAACTGTCGACGCGGCGGAGGTTCGTGCGGTTTTGGAGTACGTTGAGCACCTCCCATATGGCGCGCGACAGTTCGGCCCAAAGCTTCAGGATGAGCCTCGATCGCCTGAAAGCGTTCTCCCGCCACGATCGTCGACAGCCGAACGCAGGAGTGGGACAGAGGTGGCCAATCAGGAAGCGGCGGCCCAGAGTCCGATCTCACCAATTCAACCTGTTAGCGCGCAATGTAAGCAAAGCGTGCTCGGGTCTCGATTTGATGGCGAAAAGTTGCCAACCATGGCTGGCGCACAGGGCGCCGTGAAGTCGACTCAAGACTTTTTCCTAGAGCTCGCACCGTTTTTGAGCGCCGCAAACTCGCCCACCTTGCGACGAAAGCTGTCGCTCGATTTTGATGCGCGGGTTGCTCCGTTCCTTGGAGATGACCGGGCGGCTTTGCCTCAGATCCACTGCTTTTATGAAGTCCTGTCGGACAAGGCTGAACATCGGCACGCTAATCGCCGCGACGACATCGATGCGCGCTGCTGGCCATCCGGTGCGGGTCTGGAGTTATTCTCCGCAGAAATTGGAATTTCTGCTGCCACACGGAATTGAAGTGCGTGCGGCAGATGATGTCATGCCGCGCAGCTTGTTCGAGCGCATCGTTGCTGGCTCGGAAATCAGACATTTTAGCGACGTATTTCGCTACGCCGTTCTCTACGAGCATGGCGGACTGTGGATGGATTCCGACGTAATCATGCTGCGGCCATTCCCGTTTCGCGGCGATTACTTCTTCAATCTGCAATGGCGAAGCGGACTGAAGAATGAACATTTCATTTGCGGAAATGTCATGTACGCGAGACCTTACAGCCGCCATCTCAGGGCACTGTATGAGATGTCAACGGATCATTCCTTCACAGCGGGCGGCTGGGTATTTGGTTCAGTGGGGCCTAAGTTGCTGTCAGATTACATAGCATCGGATGCCGGCGCTGACCTAAAAAAGTGGGTTTTCAGCCCAATGCTATTTAATTCCATAGACTGGACCGAAAACAGCATTTTCGAAAAACCGCTTCCAGAACTTGCAGATTATTTGAACGATGAACGAGTCTTCGGGATCCACATGTGGACGGCACGCAATGCACCTCGCTCCGGCGACGCATCGCTGATCTCGCTTCTGGCAGCGCCACTCGATAGCTTTCCCGCATTCACGAACCTGGCCGACCGCTTCAACACCGACAAAAACCGGCATACCGGCAATCGCCACTGCTACGCCAGGATTTACGACCGGCTGCTTTCGGATCGGCGGTTTTCTTTAAAGCGACTAATGGAAATTGGATTATGCCGCGGATTAGCTGAGCGGAACCAGACGGAGACTCCCTCGGTCACTCTGTGGCAGACCTATTTTCCATTTGTCCATGTTATCGGACTCGATCTCACCGACTTCTCAGCGCTCAACAATGAGAGATTTAGTTCGTTCGTCTGCGACCAGTCAAAACGAGAAGAACTCGGTGCAGTTGTCGCAAAGCTCGAGGCTGGATCGCTCGACGTGATTATCGATGATGGAAGTCATGCGTCGTTTGACGAGCAGCTGACCTTGCGTGAATTCTTCCCGTTGTTGGCCGACGGTGGCTGGTATTTCATCGAGGATCTTGATTGGCAACCTCCTGGGGAAGACCCCAGCAAGATCACGCTCACCAAGAAGCTTTTGCGAGAGATCCAGCAGTACGGTGCTGCGCAGTCCATTGATCCGTTGGGGGTAAGGGAACTGGCCGGTGAGATAGCGGAGATTTTATTCTTCGACAGCCACTATGAGCTCAACCGGGCGAAGCTGCTCGGTGGCTTGGTGGCCATCCGCAAGCGTGGAGGTACCGGTCTTGTCCGCTGAGCCCCAGCAGCATTAACCGATAAGGGCGGACGCCAATGAAGATCGCGGTCTACACCATCGCGCTGAACGAAGCCGCGCATGTAGAGCGCTGGGCGAGCTCAGCGGCCGACGCAGATTATCGCATCGTCGCCGACACCGGCAGCACGGATGACACTGTCGATCGGCTGACGAAAGCCGGGGTCATGGTACACCGAATCGCAGTACAGCCTTGGCGGTTTGATGTAGCGCGAAATACGGCAATGGCGCTCATACCTCGCCGATGTCGACGTATGTTGCTCCATGGACATGGATCGGTTTCTGGAGCCCGGTTGGCGATCAAAACTCGAAGTCGGCATGGACGGCCGAGACCACGGCGCTTTATAATCATGTGGTTTATCGCGCGAGTGTTGACGTTCCCAGTGTGCTGCGCGGCTGGCCTGCGAAAAATTTTCACCACCGGTGGGGCTATCGGTTCAAGACGGCCGGTCCACGAAGCTCTATTCTATTCGGGCAAAGAAGTAGAGCGACATTGTCCTGATATCGTCATGTGCGAGGTGCAGGACCATAGCAAGGACACGCGTCGCCAATATGGGCCGCTCATGGAGTTGGCACACAAGGAAGATCCCGACGACGGGCAAATCTGCTTCTGGCTGGGTCGCGATTACATGTGGGCGAACCGCCACCAGGAGGGAACCGCCCTTCTTGAGCGCTATCTAATTTTGCCGACCAGTACATGGAACGACGAGCGTTCTGAAGCGATGCGCTATCTGGCGCAAATGCAGCCTGACAGTAAGATGCGCTGGCTCGATAAGGCCCGCATGGAAGCTCCACACAGGCGGGAAATTTGGCTGGACTTGGCCGAGGAATTTTACCGTAAGGCAGATTGGCTGAACTTGCTGTGGGCATGTACAAACGGAATAGAGAAAACGCACCACACCGGTAGCTATTTAGACGACAACAAGTGCTGGGGCTCGCGGCTTTTTGAACTCGGAGCGATAGCCTGTTGGCGGCTCAACATTTTAGATCGCGCTGTCGAATGGGGCCAGAGCGCTGTCGAAGCAGACAAAAACAATGTTCGCCTGAAGAGCAATTTCGATTTTTTCAGTCAACTCCGAATATCAAATACCTCACCAAGCAGAAACACAGGTGCATCGACCTCCAAATCAGAAGAGGATTGGTATGCCAAGCTGCAAGACGCGCGCTGCTTGCGGGACTTGGAAGATGAGAACGGCTTTTTGCAAGCTGCGTTACAAGCGTTTCGGATGAGGCCGCAACGGGCCGAACCATTACACGAGATTGCCAATTACTATTTGGCGACAAAACGTGCCGAAACAGCTGCCATGTATGCCGAGGCCGCGCTGGCCCTTCCCTTCCCAAAAAGCGATCACCTCGCTGTCGACGGCGAGCTTTATGAAACTGGTCTTCGCCATAGCTTTTCCACTGCAGCGAATTGGGTTCATGATACTGCGCAGAAGGACCGCGGCAGAAAGGTGTGCGACTGGCTTGCCCTGAGCCGAAATACACCCGAATATCTGCGAAAAATTGCGCGCTACAATTCAGCATGGTACGCGGTTAGCCTCAACTCTCTGCTGCCTTCACTTAAACTTGTTCCGCTTTCAATCAGATCACCAGACGAAATGCATCCGGCAAATGTGGGAATTTGCCGACGTGACAACGCATTTGCCCTTACTGTACGAACAGTAAACTACACATTATCCGATGGCTTTCATATTAAAGGGAACGCGCCGTCATATTTATCAGGAATGCTGCTGGTGTCACTTGACGCCGACTTTCATCTTGGTGACCCACTTCAGATCGAACTGCCGAAAGACTTGCAAGTAAATTCAACAGAAACATTGGGCTTCGAAGACCCAAGGCCATTTGTCTGGCATAACGCTCTCTGGTGTGTATCGAGTATACGCCAATTGAATTCTGACGCACGACCCGAGATGGTATTGGCACAGATTGATGAAAGTAGTCCGACCCGCCCAGCGCTGACGAATTGGCGGGTGTTACCGAGCGGAGTGCCTTCCCGGTGGGAAAAAAATTGGATGCCACTGGTCGCCGGAAACGATCTTCAATTCATTTATTCGATTGATCCAACACGTATCTTGAGTGACAGCGGTACCGAATTACTCAACGAACCAGCGCCAGTGGCTGCCGAGACTTTTTTCGGCGGCTCTCAAGCAGTGCCTTTTGACGACGGCTGGCTCGCTATTGTTCACGAATTCGAGTGGGTGGACAGGAAGCGTCGATATGTCCATCGCTTCGTTTGGCTCGATGAAAATAATCGCCTTCGACGCCTATCCCGGCGATTTTACATGCATAATTTAGGCTATGAATTTGTAGCTGGAATGGCTTGGCACCCAGATGAACGAAGCCTTCTAATCAGCTTCAGTGTAAACGATCGCGATCTATATATTGCGGTGGTTGGCGCACGTGATGTACGCCATATTCTTCTTGAGTTTTCAGAACATGAAAGAGCCCACGATGATGTCATCACAGGCGCTCGGACGGCGTTACAAAAGCTGTCCGGCGTAAGTGCAAGGCCAGAATTGGCTAGTGTTTGAAAGTGCTGGATCCTTCACATCACCGAAGCAAATCATGATACTCCGGATTCATTTGATCAATCTTGTGATCAATCTTGATCGAGACCGAGCAGAGTCTGGTCAAGTTTTCAAGCTCATTTGCATAATTGGCCTGCACCCGGTTCCGAAGACACCGAGTTAGGTGTTTTAATGGAACCGGAGGTGGATCATGGAGAGCCAGAAGTTTAATTCAAGCTTGAGGCTGTGCGGCTGATCAAAGAGCGGGGCGGCATGACATGCTCGCCGAAGGCATCCCCTGCGTCTGCATCGGATCGAGCGATTGATGCGATTACAGGCTCTCAAAGCCCGTCCGCGCCGAAGTCGACTGCCGCCCGATCCGGGTGAGCGGCAGATCCCCGCCGTCGCTGCGAACGTGCTCGACCGCAGCTTCGAGGCGCCCATTCCTAACCGTAAGCAGTTTCAGAAGTTGATGTCGGATCACGGTGTCGTCGGCTCGATGAGCCGCTCAGGCAACGTCTAGGAAAATGCGGCGACGGAGAGCTTCTTCTCGTCACTGAAGACCGAGCGCACAGCACGTAAAACCTACCGGACGGACGACCAAGCCAAGGCTGACGTGTTCGACTACATCGAATGCTTCTATAATCCGAGGCGCCGACACTCGACGACCGGATATCCGAGCCCTGTGGAATTCGAAACGCAGGCGGGATTAGCTTAGCCGGGTGTCAACCAAACCGGGTACAGGCCAATCGCGAAGACTGAGCAGTGATCGCGCGCAGAGGAGCAGACTAAATCATGCTTGATCCAATTTACGTAATAAATCTTGATGCAAGTGTTGATCGATTTGCGAAATTCCAGGAGCGCAATTCTCATCTTGATGGAGTTCTTCAATTCTCCGGCGTTGATGGAAGGCTCGTAAACAGGCAAAAACTCATAGCCGATGGAATAATTACAAATGACCTTCCCTATTCAGCGGGATCGCTGGGATGCTCGCTGTCCCACATAAGTTTGTGGCAGAAATCGATCACGGAGAACAGAGATATAACGATTTTTGAGGATGATGGAATTTGCGTACGGCGATTTAGAGAAAAGGCGCAGGCGGTGGTTACCAAAATAAAAGGCCATTGGGACATTATAATTTGGGGATACGACTATACGCCAAAATTTGTTTGGGTAGATTTCGGATTTTCAAAGGCAAAGCTCGAATTTTATGATAGGCGCTGGGCTGATGGAGAATCTGAGTTTCAGGCCGCTAACTTTTCTTCGATCCCGATCAAGTTAACGCATTCTTTCGGCCTTTTTGGATATTCGGTGTCGCCCAAGGGCGCGCGCATGCTGCTTGAGTATTGCTTGCCGCTAAGGAAGCGAGTCATCCCATTTCCCGGAACGGGTGTCGTGATCAACGACATCTGCGTTGATTGCACGATGTGCGGGGTCTACCCATCCATGGAGGCTTTTGCTTGCTTCCCACCTTTAGTGCTTCACGACTTCAAACAAGCGTCGGATCGGCTCGCACGTAACTAAAGCTACGATCCAGGATCGAGCGCTGTATGAATTGTTCTATGCAAGACCGGTCATCGAGGGATATTTTCGTACGATCGGCCGTCGTCATCGTCCGCGAGATTTGAAATAGGCGAGCCAGAGATGATTTCAGCAAATAAGCGTAAACAGATGCTCTCATCGGGCTCTTCTCCGGGGAACACTGAAAATCGCGACGCGATGGAAAGCATCAAATGATTGCTCCGATCGCCTATGACGTTGGGATGAACAACGGGGATGACAGCGAATACTACCTAAAAAAGGGTTACCGGGTCGTCGCGATCGAGGCGAACCCCTTCCTATGTGAACAGGCAACGCGACGGTTTGATAATGAGATCAAATCAGGAAAAATCACAATCATAAATTCCGGAGTAGGTCCGAGGCCCGCGCAAAAGATGTTCTTCATCCATAGGACCAATTCCGTTCTCAGTACATTTCGCCCTGAGCTGATTCTGTCTGGCAATCATGACGACCTCAAGCCCGACGCTTGGCAACAAACAGAGGTCGAGATTAAGCGATTGTCAGACATCATACATTTCTTCGGCAACCCGACTTATGCAAAATTGACATTGAAGGGTTCGATGAAGTTGCGCTCAGTGACCTGAGAGACCACAAAATTTTCCCGAATTACATCTCAGCTGAGGCTCATCAGGTAGACACGTTCTGCCATCTGGTGGCCATGGGATACACAGAATTTAAATTCGTTCGGGGCGATACCGTGCAGTCCGAATTCAGCGACCACGAGATCGGCGTGGTTGGAGAGGGAAAATCACGGCACGCATTTCCCCCACATTCCGCTGGGCCATTCGGGGACGATATTCCCGGTCCATGGCTGAACAAGAATGAGATACTCGCGGTGTGGCAGCAGCAGCGTGGTGCATGGTGCGATATCCATGCGCGAATGTGTCCTACTACTGCTACGGGCTGATGTAGCCACAAATGGTATTTACTATGTCAATGCGATCGCCTTTTGGAGCAGAATAAGCAAATTATTTTTCGAAAGTTGAAACCTTAGATTTGCTCTACGGGGCGAATCTGATGCGGCTAAGTCGTCCAGCAATACCTCTTGTGTTATTGTGACTTCATGCGCCCTCGTCGCTCCTGCGGTTTCGGCGATCGAGGGCATCAAGTGCAAAAAGGGTCTGGGCAACTTGACGCCAGAGACTTGCTTCGTAGCGATTGAGACGATCAATCGCGAAATTAGGCTGATCGGCGAGACGCAGAAAGCATCGCGCCAGGGCCGATGCCGGATTTATAGCGGCGTTGCCCCCCATTCCGCCGTTATTTGATCCCGCCTGGGGCCTTTCTCTGTCAGGCCTTGGCATCTCGTTTCGTGCCGGGACGCATGCAACGTCAACCGGCGAGCGCGCCGCAAAGATGGCATGGAGCAAGTCGCCAGCAATCTCTTTGGAGTGGCAACCCTGCCCCAATTCGTCGAGCCGATCCGCTTGGACGTCGAACAGTCCGGTTTCTATGCGCTGCGGCGCGCCGCAACCGCCACAGCAGACTGGCCAGTCGCAACACCAACTCCCGCTCGACGGCCGATTGAACATTATAGTCGGCGATGATGGCCGCTTCGAACGCTTTGTAATCTTCCGCATCCTCCAGCGCGCCGATCACCGTCTCGGCCGTGAGGCCGTGGCGGACTGCATTGCAGCGCGAGCGCTGCTTGCCTTCTTCAGTAATTGGTCCCGTGCTTTTGCGCGCGTTGCGACGGTTGGCCTCGAACTGCTTGAACGAAGTCATTGAGCGGGTGCCGCGGTAATTGGCTTCGATTTGCGATTTGCGCGTGCGGTTGGGCAGCCGCGGAACGGGTGCCAAATCGGAGGTCACTACTCCGATGGCCGCGGATTGATCAGGGCTTGCGGCTGACAGCAACCGATCGGAGCGGGTGTGTCTGCGTCCAAAGCGCCCGAGCGGCTCCGAGGGGGTCGATCCTGGCCTTGCTCCACCATGCCGCTTCATCGCCGCAGCGATGGAGCTCACGATGGTGGCCCCGGCACAGCGGCACGGTGAACTCATCGCTCACCTTGCGTCCAAGTGCGCGATGCTGCGCGAACCGCAGGTGATGGGCGTCCGAGGGCCTACGGCCGCAAACCAGGCACGGCTGCCTGGCTACGAACCGAACATGTTCCCTGTCGCGAACGCGGCGCGGCTCGGGATAAGCCAAACGGCTCTTGTCGACCCCATGGCTGCGTATTTCCGGAGCTTCCGGCGCCCACCGATCTACCGATGCCACAAGCTCGGTGGATGACGTCCCTGCCCTGGCGTCCCCGATCGCCGTCGCGGGCGCGAACGATGCCAGCTTGGCTGCGAACGCATCTTCGACTTGACGCGCATCGGCGGCGACCAAGCGGTTCTTCGCTCCGATGATCCGTTGTGCCCAAGCGGTCGCATCATGCTCCGACGCAATGGCCCGCAGTTCCGCCACCAACTGGTCGCGCAGCGCGGCTGACGCCTTGGCATCGAGCATCGGGGCACTCGGTTTGTTGGCGCCACCCCGGCGGCCTGGAATGAATGCGGGTGCAGCCGAACGACCGCCGTTGAGCTGGCTCTTGGGTTGAGGTCCCGGCTTCTCGGCTTCCAATCCCCCCGGCCTTGGTGCGGTAAGATCCGGAGCATCAATGTCATCTTCCCCGGCAATGCCAACGAGGGTGAATAGCGCATAGCGCCGGGCATAGGTCAGTGCCGCTCCCATCCGGTGCGGTGTAGCCGTGTCGGCGATCGCGCAGACTGGCCAGTCCGAGGCGATCCACTCCCCCGATGCATGGGCCAACACGGTGGTCAGATTGACAACGCCGGCACCCTGATCGATCGCCGTGGTCTGCACCGTTGCGATCTCGTGCCGACCCAAAGTCTTGCGCACAATGTCGAGCCCACTCGACAGCGGCGCATAGCGGAATGACCGTTCCGCGGCACCGGGACCATCCGACCGAATGGTCGCCACCAGCGACTTCTCCGGATTGACCAGTTCGGCCTGCGCCTTGGCCAAGGCAGCGGCGGAATTCGCAATCGAGTTACTAGACCGATGCATGGCTGCCGCCCTCCCCGTGTTCGGCGTTCACCGCCAGCAGATCAAAGCTCAGCGCGCCGACTTTGAGCGCTTGGCGCGGATGCCGTGGCCTATCGCCTCCTTGGCGTCCTCCGGCATCAGGGTCTTGAGTTCGGTCTTGGCCCGCTCGTGCTCCAGATGCGCTTCCCGGGTGCGGGCAAAGACCGTGGCGAATTCGGCCCAGGCATTGGACGAGCTCATGTCGACGATGCGGACGGCTTCTATTCTTGGCTTCGGCGGCTCGACCCCAAACAGTCGCGGCACTTCACCGCTCTCAACACAGCGCCAGAATTTCTTTTCCGCCGTGAGCAGCAGGTGCTGGTAAAGGCGATCGGCCGGGATCGTGATCTCGACCCATTTGCCGCCGCCGGTGATGATCGAGAGCGCAGCCGTCTTGGCGTTGGTGACCCACATATTGTGCTGCAACTGGGCCATGTGTTTTTCGGCCGCCCCCTCTTCGGTGAACGACCAGGGCAGCATGAATTTCGCCTCGAAGACCGCCCCGGTAGCCTCGACCATGCCGTCGAGGGTGGCGGCCATCCAGCGCACGACGGGGTGCTGCACGCGGCTCTGAACCTCCGTCAGAGCCCGTCCCGTATTGCGTTCGTACCAGAGGCGGTTGAGGGGCTCGGTGGCAAGGCCGAGCTGGACGATAAGGTTGCCCGAAAGATCTTCCGGCTCGACCTCGCCCCGTTTCTCCTGCCAGAGGCGGCGTAGGGCGACCTCGTCGTCGCCCATAATGGTTCGGGCGTCGGAGCCCGCCGATGAAGGAGCGCCGGTTGGTCAATCCCGCCAGCACGGTGCGGCCGGACGGATTTGTGATATTACGATTTTCGGCCTTCGTCATTGTTCGTTCCTTTGACTTTGGTTCGGGCCGGGCGGGTGTTGCATCACTCGTTCGGCCTGCGGAATTTGTAGTGACATTTATCATAAAGGTCAATACATTTATGGGGCGCCCACCCGGACGGATTCAGGATCGGCCGTTTCAAATGCGGCTCTCCAATGAATTCTTGAAGCGCCTGGACGATGGCGCCTAAGACAGCCGGACCTGCCGTCGCGCGCCAAGTCTATCCGCCGTCTCACCACCGCCATGTTGCAGATCCTCGACAAGGATCCCGACAACAAGGGCGCCAAACCAAGGAAGCGGAAAGTCGGTTAAGGTGCTCCGTCACTGGCCAAAGCAGTGGCAGGAGAATCGCAAGAGCCCACGGCGTGCACCAGTCGTGCTGTGGTCTTGGCTGAGTTGTCGCTGTTCAGATGCAAAGATTTGCGCAGGCCGACGTCAGAACTGCATGATCAAGCCAGCGTCTTAGAGTGGCTTTGGTTCCTGCGGCCCAAAAATACGAAACGAACCCAATGTGCGCCATGTGACCGGACATCGAACCCCGGCTAATGCGAAATCGCGACGTGAGTAGTGTTTGCAGATGCAAACTCTTCGCCAGACAAACTTGAGACGATCGAAGAAATGGTCTTGCAAGTCTGCCATCCCTCGCCTAAATTTACGGTACCCGGACGGTTGACGTACATTCCGACCGACCGGGTTTCAGAATTCGGGCAACCATCTCTTAGCTCGGATTTACGCGTCGCATAATATTTCCCCGGGCGCGTGTCTTCCTTTTCCCGGACTAAGCGTCGTCATCGATCTCAACGCGTTCCCTTAACGGGGAGTCGAGCGATGGTACACCTGATTGCGAGCCTCAATACCGTTTGTGGCTCCGTCAATTCCCGGCATGGCGCTGTCGACGCCGCCGGTGGTCGCGCTCTGCCCCCCACATTGAAACCGGAGGGTGGATATGAAAAAGCGCGCGCCCAACAAACCGAGCACTTGCGAAGTTGGCTACTGCAGACCGCCTGCAGGCAGCCGCTACCAACAAGGCCAGTCGGGGAATATCCGGGGCCGTCCCCGGGGTTCGAAAAACATTGCCACTCTGTTGAAAGAAGCTGGCGACGCCGAGGTCACCGTCGAAATTGATGGCGTGCGGCGACGCATGAGTCAGCGCGAAGCGACGGTGAGACTTTTATATTCCAGGGCCGCCGCTGGCGATCGCCGCGCGATGGCGGACATTATTCAGTACGAATTGAAGCTAGGAATTGGCGCCGAGGATGATCACAGCGAGGCTCTCGACGCAGTGGACGAAGAGGTGGTCGAGGCCGCTATGAAACGAATTCGGAGAAAGCCTGAGGAACCGAGCGATGAGTGATCTCACCGCTGAGGAAATCTACGCGCTCCTGCGGCAGGATCCGCTGGCCTTCGCCCATCAGGCCTTCAATCATCTACACCCGGCGCAGCAATTAAGCGGCGGTTGGTATATCGAGCCCATCCTCGCCAAGCTCGAACAGTGCAGGCTTGGGAAGTGTCAACGTCTGATCATCAATCTGCCGCCGCGCACTCTGAAATCCCTCCTCGCCTCGGTCGTGTTTCCGGCCCGAGTCCTGGGTCACGACCCAACCCGGCAATTTGTGTGCCTGAGCTTTAGCCAAGACCTTGCCAACAAGTTCGCCCGCGACTGCCTCAGCCTCATAACTTCGCCCTGGTACAAAAGAACGTTTCCAAACACACTGCTTTCCAGCAGACGGCCCGCTGCCGCCGACTTTAGTACCTCAGAGAACGGTGGTCGTATCGCAGCCGGTCTCAAGGGCAGCATCACCGGTCGCGGCGCCGATTTCATTATCATCGATGACCCGCTCCAGCCTGAAGAGGCGCTGTCAGATCGCCGACGCACAGCGGTCAATGAGTGGATGAGCAGCACCGCTTACGGCCGCCTCAACGACACAAACCGGGGCTGTATCATCATCGTGATGCAACGTCTTCATCCGGATGACCTTGTCGGTCATCTGCAACAGGAAACCGACGAAGCGTGGGATATTTTAAGCTTCCCGGCGATCGCCGAACAGGCGGAGACGTATCGCTGGAAGACCGCCCGCGGGACCTTCAGTCACGACCGTGCCGTTGGCGATATCCTTGATCCCGAGCGGCAGTCGCTCGAACAACTTGAGGCGCGAAAGGCGGAGATTGGCGAATACAACTTTGCCGCCCAATACCAGCAAAATCCGATGCCGCCTGGTGGCGGCTTGGTCAAACGGGAATGGCTACAATACTATACTGACGAGAATTTTCCTGACGGCTTCGACTTCGTCATCGATTGCTGGGATACCGCCAACAAACGCAGCGAATTGAACGACTATTCCGTTTGCGCCACATTAGCCGTCAAGGGTCGCAATATCTATCTGCTCGATGTCTGGCGTCAGCGCGTGGACTACTCCGGCTTAAAACGCGCGGTCCAACGGCAGCATCAAGAACACCATTCCAGCACGATCCTGATCGAGGATAACGCCTCCGGCGTTCAGCTGCTCCAGGAGCTGCGCGAGTCCGGCCTTCCTGTGGCGCCATATAAATCGCGGCTCGATAAGGTGATGCGATTCTCAGCGCAAACCGGCATCTTCAAGGATCGCCTCTTCCACCTGCCGCAACGGGCACATTGGCTCGGTGCTTTCCAGAGTGAACTACTCACCTTCCCGGCGTCGCGGTTCGACGATCAGGTTGACGCGATTTCAATGGGACTGGAATGGATCAGGCTCGAGTGGGGAAAAAGATCTGTCGCTAGCATTCCAATGATACAAGCCTTCGGGCTTATATCCGGCGCAGCGGCAGGAAGGTTATCTCAGACCGTTGAGTTGCAAGCACCGCATGGCATAACCCACTTCTACGCCATGGGCGACGGCCAAGCGGTGCTGGTGGGCAACGACGGTCGCACCAAAGTTAAGCCGGAAGATGTGTTTCCGCTTTTGAATGCCGGCTTTAAGAGGGTGGCATAGGACACGTGCAATGGCGCAATCTTCCCTGTTCTTGCAGGAAAGTTCCCTGCTCAAGACTTTAGGGAATTGGTGCGCAAGTGACTGAACTGACGGAAAAACTCGACAAGGGCAAGTGATGGAATTGATCTAAATAATATATTTCCCTGTTAATTTCCCTGTTACCAGGGAATTCGCGCTGGCGGTCTAACGTCCAGTTACGGCACCGGCAACGGAAGAAGCAGTAACGGTACAGCGCGGTGCGCTGCCAGACCTGCTTAAGCTTGACCGCGACGCGCCCTCGTCGACGCGAGCGTTCAGTTCGAATTATTGGAGTGGTGCATTCATTGGTTGGTGCCGCCAAACGTGATCATGTCGGTGCGGGTTACAGTAACCCACTTGGTGGTCACGGGCGGTCCGCCGCCCGCCATGTGCCAGGCGGCATAGGCCTCGCGAAAGGCACTTTCCGACGCCAAGCAATCCACCGGATAGATCACGTAATAGCCGCGCTGGGCGGCCCCTGCCCCGGTGCCAAGACCAACGCCTTGGGCCGAGGTGCCGCAGAGGATAACCGTCTTGATGCTGTGGCTTTTCAGGCGCTGGTCAAGGTCGTCGCCGAGGAATTTGTCGGGTCCGCCAGGTTTCTGATCGACCACTTCGCCCTCACGCGGCGCGATGGCCTCATCAATGATCTTGCCGCCGCCGGGCAGTGTGTACGCGACGAGCATGCTGGCGGCGCGCGCCCGATCATGCAACGCCTTGAGTGTCGGGACAGCAGCGACGCAGCGGGGCCGCTGACCACAATTTTCGGTCATGAAGTCGAACAGGAAAAGCGCCGTGCTCTTGGGGTCGACTGTCACCGGTTTCAATGTGGGCGGCGCCGGCATCTGGATTGTCGACCATTCGGCAATGACGTCTGCGGCATGCGCAGGGATGGCACCACATGTCGACGCGACGATCGCCACAGACGCGGCGCCTGAGCGCAACCATCCAGAAATTGCGGGCATGCGTTTCCTCTCTTCGCTGTTTACCAGGCTAAGTTCCAGATAGCGTAGCATCCTGTTTGAATATCCGCTTCTCTAATCGGCGGGTTGTGGTCAAGCGCCTCGCATTCTCAATCTCTGACCGTGATAGGATACAATAAATTTTGGAATGCTGACCGAATCTCAGATGAGGCGTCGCGCGTTTGTCAAAATGATTGCCGGCCTGGCAGCCGCGAGTATCAGCGGCCGAGGCGCTATTGCGGGAGCGCCGGGTCATGAGGGAATGACACTTATGGCAGAGATGCTTTCGCCACCGATCGAACAGGCTCCGACGCTACTTTCCGCTCCCATCGAGCTCGCCGGCGACTGGAGCCATATGCTGCCACGCTCAGCAGATCTCGTAGTCGAGCGCATGCGTCACGCCTGTCTCGATGGCGTGCACCTACTTTCCGACCGCCAGCCGACGCGGTTGCGTGTCGACGAGCATCCCTCCGGATCGCCCGCAGTCTGGTTGCATCCCGACGGCAGCAGTATGGCTTGGATCATCGTCGATATCGGCCCACAGGATTGGTCGAAACTCGCCTACCAATTCGGACACGAGCTCGGGCACGTCACAGCCAATAGCTGGCAGCCTCACGCCAACCCGGGACCGCCTTGCCAGTGGCTGGAGGAGGCTATGGTAGAGGCATTTTCAATGAGGGGATTGGGCCGCTTGGCCGAAAGTTGGAAAGTCGATCCGCCGTTTAGCGGTGATAATGCTTTCGGAGGAGCTCTTGGCACGTATCGACAGAACATCATCGACAACTACAAAAACCTGGGTGAACAGCAAGGCTTGACCAAAAATCCGGCAAACTGGTTCTCCTCTCATCGCCCCGAGATCGAAATCCCGGGGCTAAACCCATTTGCTCAGGCGTTTTCGCTGGTCGTGCTCAACGAATATGAAGCTCATACCTCGGCAGTCGAAGCGGTCGGCGCCCTAAACCGGTGGCCTGGGCGGACCGGTGTTTCTATCGAAGAGTATTTCCGCCAGTGGTTGGCTAGCTGCAAAGAGCTGGGAACCTCACTCGACCTTCCGAACCGACTTAAGGAGACGCTTGCGGTATCTTGAGGCTATTTTCGCGCAGCAATTTCAGCCTCAGTTGGCAAAACGTTGCAAAATTGCAACATCGGTTGCGAATAAACGCTGGTCCCATTTCAGGTCACCCACCCCTACCCTCCTGACCTATAAAATGCGGTCAGGTGAAGGGTGCGATCGGTCGCTCCGGCGTGGCCGTTGCAGGGTGTATTGCGTATATGGCCAATGGCCGCAGGTTGCGTATTCTTCAGATTGTTTTCCTCTTACGCGCGCGAGCCTTTAAAGCGCGAGGCGTCGGAGGCCTTCCTCGTTGCCTCGTCTTTGTGTTGGGCGGCGCGCTCCTGTTCGGTTGCGCCGTTGGTCCCGACTTTGTAACGCCGCCTGCGCCCGACGTGTCTGGATACGTCCCTGGTCCGCAGCCGCAAGGCACGTCCGGCTCCGACGTAGCGCTCGGCACTGCTCAGCGTTTCGCTGCAGGGAAAGATTTACCGGGCGATTGGTGGCGATTATTCGGTTCGACTGGACTGAAGAGCATTGTCGAACGAGCACTGGAGCACAACCCGGACTTGGCTGCGGCGCAATCCGCGCTTCGTGTCGCAAATGCGAATACAGCTGCAGCGCAAGGTGCCTTCTTTCCATCAGCTGACGGAAACTTCGAAGCTTCGCGACAGAAAAACGGCGTAGCTTCGAATAATGGAGTGGCCTCGTCGACGCAGATCTACAACTTCTTCGTTGGCCAAGTACTGCTTTCTTACAACCCCGACGTATTTGGCGGTGTGCGGCGGACTGTCGAATCCTTGCAGGCCCAGGCCGATAACCAGCGTTTCCAGCTTGAGGCCGCGTACCTTACCCTGACTTCCAGCATCGTTACTGCAGCAATTGAGGAGGCTTCGTTACGCAGCCAGATGGCGGTTACTTACAAAATCATCAATATTGCTTCAGATCTCCTCACAATGTTGCGTAAGCAACTGAACGTCGGCGTCATCGCCGAGTCAGATATTGTTACGCAAGAAGCACAGCTCGCGGAAATCGAGCAGAGTTTACCGCCGCTGCAGCGTCAACTGGCACAGCAACGGCACCTTCTATCGGCGCTTACTGGCGGTTTGCCGAGCGAAGACCCACCGGAGAAATTTGATCTTCGCGTTTTCAAGCTGCCTCGCATGATCCCGGTTAGTTTTCCCTCACAGTTGGTCGAACAACGACCGGACATCAGAGCTGCATCAGCCAATATGAACTACGCGAGTGCGCTTATCGGCGTGGCTGTAGCCAATAGACTTCCCAGTGTTTCTCTGACTGGTGGCGTGGGATCGAACGCCTTGGGTGTCGACCAGTTATTTGGTCCTGGAAGTGGAGTTTGGAGCGCCGCTGGCGTTGTAACCGCTCCAATATTCCATGGCGGAACGCTGTTCCAGCGGGAGATTGCCGCGCGTGAAACATTCGACGAGGCCTCTTCCCAGTACCGCAGTACTGTCATCACGGCATTCAAGAACGTCGCCGACAGCTTGACGGCACTTCAGACTGACGCTCTCGCCATTCAGAAATCCGTTGCGTTCGCCAGAAAATCCGAGGACGCACTCGCGTTGACGCGCAAGCGTTTGGAACTCGGCGACGTCAGTTACACCGAAATTTTGAGTGCGCAACAGATCTACCAACGCGCGCTGATTTCGCTTGTGGTGGCACAACGCAATAGATTGGCGGATACAGCTGCACTTTTCGCAGCTCTCGGGGGCGGATGGTGGAACCGGTCGGACGTCCAAACGCCGCGGGATCAGCCGTCCTTCTTCTCGTTTCTCACCGATCATACCGACCGGCCTCAATAGCTATCGGGACCGACGGGTGCCCATAAAACGTGCTTAATTTCGGCCGCCTCCTTTAACCCGAATTCGCGCATGCAATTCCGCGATTTCACATATTAACGATGGATTTTCTTTTTGGCGGCACCGCCGCGGCAAGAAGCAGAGCGGTATCAGACGTCACATTCCAGCTATACGTTCCGGCTATCGAAAAGAGCCTGTGGTGCCAAACAGCACATCTTGGCCTGATGTAGTTCGCTAATCGCGCCGAACGCTCCGATCCGGGTAGCATCTTTGCAGGATAGCTCCTGGCCAAGTGCTGTCGCGTTTAATGTAGGAACCGGAATGAGAGGAACGCATTTTAACCTAACGGAACTGCGTTTAGGTTTTCGCTGCCGGCGAACTAAAGTGCGGCATCATTCTTGCTTCGTCGAATAGATTGAATTTTTTTGTTCCAGAGTGCGACAGTTCAAGAGTGCGACACATGTGCGCTGCGATTACCCGGCAAAACCTGACCCCGAGGGAGCAAGAGATCGCTGCTCTAGTCCGCGAAGGATTGACCAATAAACAAATTGCAAGGGCGCTCGGTATAGCTGAAGGCACCGTCAAGCTACAGCTCCACAACGCCTTTACTAAGCTCGGCATTAGTCGCCGTACACAATTGATTGTGTCGATGGCCCCTGGCAGTCCGAAGCCGGAAGCGCCACTGAACTGACTTTTAAACCCAACACTGCCGACATGCGGGAGGCGCCCGCCGTCGCGCTGGCGCGTATCTGGACGCTGTTTCGGGTAGCCCAGGCCTCTCGCTGCAAAAGCGCCACTGTCGATCCGGCAATGCCTCGAAGATACGGCTAGCTTGGAAAAACGCAGATCGTTCGGCAGCAAGCCGGATCGCTGATAAAAGTTACGAGAAATATTTGACCGCCAACACGGTTTCTATCGTACCTTCAAGATTGAACAGCGCGTGCAGCAGAAACGTCAGCAGCACCGAGCCTGAGACCAGGCGGATCCAGCCGAGAAACAGACCGATTACAAAAATCTGCAGCATTCCCGCCCAATCGTATTGGACATGCAGCGCGGCCCATAAAATGGAGATGATAACGATCGCGGGCCACGCTGAACGATCCGATGTCACAAAGCCGCGAAACAGAAATCCACGGAACATGATCTCTTCGCCGGCCGGAGCAAAAATGACCGCCGCGATCAGCACCGCCGGCAGCCAGCGTCCGGCGGTGTTATAGGATTGCACCTGGAATGATGTGACCAGCTCGCGGCCTGACAGGTAGAGCAAGCCATCGCTGAGCGCGATCAGGGCGACCAGCAAGACGAGCCCGATCACAACGTAGCGCCTTCGCGTCAAATGCAAGCCGAGATAATCAACCGCATTCGATTTCGAAAGCCGCGCCGCCAGCCACAACACCGCAACGGTGACCGGGTTGGATATCAGGACGAACAGCGCTACCAGCGCGCCGTCAAATGGGTTTTGCAGAATTTCCTCGATCGTGCCGACACGCCAAAATACGACGACAGCGAGCGCAACAAACTGGCCGACCAGAAGGGCAAGGACTGCCCAGGCAGCCGTCGCCCAATAACCCCACCTGTTCACAGCGCTTGAGTCTTGATTCAAGTGCGCGGTGGACTGAATCGGATCGGCGATCGAAGAGCCGGTGGCGCCCGCGGCCTTCTCGTCCGTCTCAACCATATGTACCCTTTTTGCTTTTCATATCGAGCGGCCAATTCTTGACGTCCAGTAGGTTGACGGCCCTGCTTCGACCAAATCGCCATTGCCAGCGTAATGGCGCCCAGGACGCTTGCAAACTTGCGGAAGCTGTTAGGCCATATACTGTGGCGGTCGCGGCCAACTGCAGTGTGCCGCGTTAACGCGCACAACCTGATACACGAGCACTGCAGTGCAGTCGTAAACAGCGAGGCGAGCACTGCTTGCCCCGGTTGGTCGCGTTCAGCTAAGGGCCAGTCCCGCGCTGAAGACCTCAAGCGCTGTTGTTGACACAAATCGAGCGGATTGAATGGTTGGCGCTGAAGCCGGTTTGCGGGACGCTGACCATCAACCCACCCCAGAAAAAGTTGGTGTAAGACATAGTCCACCAGCCGTGGTAGAGCCGGGAATTCTTTGGCTCTCCCATGAGCTGCGTCACCGCAATTTCCGGAAGACCCGGGTGCAGGCCCTGAGCCGTTGCATAGTCCGCGCCGATCGCACAGATCTGCGTGACATAGGAAGTGTCACTTTTGACGGTGACCGATAGCTCGTCCCGCCAGTGATAGACTGTGACCACGGGACTGGCGTTCTTTTGTGTCGGCTCGCCAAGAATTCGGATCACTTCCTCGGCCGTCATGCCCAGCAGGACTGGACCGACGCGGCGCCACGGGACGATCAGATGGTCGTTCTCGGCCCGTACCTTGCCCGGGAGCAGGAGCACCGCACCGAACAGAAGCAACAAGACAGAATGGAGGAGCTTTGAAATCGTTGAGCGGATCATGAGTTATTTTGAGCCAGTGCACCGCCCCTGGCACACAACCAACCGCGGCGTCTGGCAATTTTATAACACGGCCAGCACTGCGGTTGGTTATCACAAGTGCCCTGAAAATTGCGTTATTTAATTAACAGGCGCGGGGCGGCCCCTCGACCCCTCCGCTAGGCCTTTCGATATAAATCGAGTCAGTGGATTCTCATCGAGGAAATCCAAAATTGGGGTCGGCTTTGCTCAAAGGCGATCCTTATTCGGCCCCCACCGGCGATGCTTCGAGCTGTTGGGCCCGTGTATGGGGCGCACCGGACCGATCTCGCTTCGACTTTGTTTGTGTTGCGAGCCAGTTTTCTGGCGGCCCGAGTGTGACGATTCCCGTTTGATGCGGATTGGTGCGCGTTGTATTTCTTCGATGTCCACCAATATTGAATCTGGCACACGCTACGAATCCGTGTTTGTCATTTCCGGACACAATGATAGGTCCGAAGATACAATTGCAATGCAGGATTTCCAGATTTTCTGACCCCGATTATTGCAGGGCGAAACAGGATTGCAACAATTGGCGCCGGACTTGATGAGATTGCCTCCGCCCCGTCGGATATGGCGCACAAACCTTGATAGGCCACCTAAATAGGTGCTCGGGTGCTTCGGCTGCCGACGGCACGACTTCGCTATTGACCATTAATGCAGCAATGCATTGACCCCAACAGGTACTTTTTGCGTATGTCATGCTGAGTTTGAATGCTGCTTTTCAGCTTGTGATTTCGGCCTGAGTTGAAGGGGTTATATTGTGCACGTCGCGATGATTGGGACCGGCTACGTTGGACTGGTATCGGGGGCCTGCATCGCAGATTTTGGCCATCAGGTAACCTGCGTCGACAACGATGCAGCAAAAATCGAGGCCCTCAAAAGCGGCGAAATTCCGATTTTCGAGCCTGGCTTGCAGGACTTGGTCAGCCGCAACGTTCGTGAAAGCAGACTATCGTTTGCAACTGACCTAAAGGAACCGGTTCGCAACGCCGACGCAGTCTTTATTGCCGTCGGCACACCCTCACGCCGCGGCGACGGCCACGCAGACCTTTCTTACGTCCACAACGCTGCGCGCGAAATCGCTGCAGCGCTCGACGGCTTTACTGTGATCATCACCAAATCGACCGTACCCGTTGGCACCGGTGATGAGGTCGAACGGATAATCCGGGAAGTGAGACCGGACGCCGACTACGTCGTCGTATCGAATCCCGAATTCTTGCGCGAGGGTGCGGCCATTCACGACTTTAAGCATCCGGATCGGATCGTCATCGGAACAGATGATGACCGCGCCAAAAAGGTGCTAACGCGAAATTTATCGACCGCTCAGCCTCAATCAGGCGCCCCTTCTTTTCACGGCGCGTCGCACCGCTGAATTGATCAAATATGCGGCAAACGCATTCCTCGCCACCAAGATCACATTCATCAATGAAATCGCTGACCTTTGTGAAAAAGTCGGGGCCGATGTACAGGAAGTCGCCCGCGGCATTGGGCTCGATAATCGGATCGGCAGCAAGTTTCTTCATGCGGGGCCGGGTTTCGGCGGTTCATGCTTTCCCAAGGACGTGCGCGCACTCATAAAGACCGCACAGGACTACGATGTGCCATTGCGAATTCTCGAGGCCGTCGCCTCGGTCAATGATACCAGAAAGCGTGCAATGGCACGCAAAGTATCAACAATGTCTTCCGGGATTATGCGCGGCAAGACCGTCGCCGTGCTTGGACTGACTTTCAAGCCCAACACTGACGACATGCGGGAGGCGCCCGCCGTCGCGCTCATCACGGCTCTACAGGATATGGGCGCCCTTGTGCGCGCATATGATCCTGTCGCCATGAATCATGCTCGCTCGATCCTCACTGACGTGACATACTGCGATAATGCTTATGACTGCGCTGAACTCCGCGGACGTGTTGGTGATAGCGACCGAATGGGAACAGTTCCGCGCGCTCGATCTGGAACGCATACGCGACCTCATGGTGTCCCCCGTCGTAGTCGATCTTCGCAATATCTATCAACCCGATGAGATGCATCGCCGCGGTTTCGCGTACGCGAGCATTGGCCGACCAATTGTGGCTCCTGCGCTCGACGATCTTGACGCGTTTGAGCGGTCGTTTCCGCCTGACAAAGTACGATCGACCGCGCTCGGTGTGTCGGGCCGTCATCCGGAACAACTGTCGGATTAATCCAATAAGTTTGGGATCGCGAGCGGCCGACAAAACCGCAGCGAACTGGCTCGCTGTTGGTAGGTCATTTGATCGCTTTATGGTCAGCAATCGATCGAACACGTCTCAACCACCCCGGGCATTTACTATTGCTGATGTTGATCGCGATCATGCCTATGGTGGTGGCTGGCTTTGGCAAGCCGCGTTCCTATAATCGGTGAGCGAGCCCGCTTCCGGGCGATGGCACCGTCCTGCTAACCGGATGACGCGCTTGCGTACGTTGTCCTGATCAAGAATTGGAAAAGGCCTATTGACCTCCATCACCGAGCAAGAGGTGAATGCTGCTCAGCAGGCTTGGTGCGACGCCTTAGTTCGCATTGGTGCCGTATATGCCGAGGGCGGTAATTTCCGTGCCGTAGCCAGCGCGATGATCGATGACCTCTACGACTATGCCGAGGGAGTCGTTTTCTTCAAGCCAACGCTCGCCTTCGGTAAGAACGCTTTCCGCAGCACGAAGCCAGGTGCGTTGTCCTACTTCGTCGGGGGGAATCCCGACTTCCCAGAGGACACCGGATTCGCGCTAAAGCATTGGGTAAAAGTCTGGTACGACAATAACGCCGCTGAGAATGGAATTCAGATCCATGGTGACCTCGCCATTACCATGGGGAATGTCTACTTGCGGAACACGGCCGGTGAGGAAGTTATGGTGGATAAGACCTTCGTCTTCCGCTGCTGCGCCGACGGCCGATTGCGGATTTGCGTGCACAAGTCGGCGCTGCCTTACGTGCCGGATCGTTGAGGTCTGCCGGTACCGAGTTACTCGGAGAATTATTATGGGACAAACAGCAAAAAATGAGCGTATCAAGCTCAGAGCTAGTTTTTTTAACAGCATTGCTATTGGATTATTTTTGACTGGCTGTCTGCTTCCTTTTCTCGCTGTTGCGCAACGCACAGGGGCAATTGTGGACTGGGCTTTCAACTATTCTTCCAGAGAACCTGTTTTTGTCGACTATGCCACTGTCGTTGCGTATTTTGTGGAATTCGCTCTGGCCCTAATTGGTGCTGGCTATTTCCGCCGTCGAGCAGATCGAATGGTTGATCAAATTCAGGACTAAAAGGCGAGCCACATTAGCCCTCGGATTATGTGGCGCGCAGCTGCTCTACGACAGCCAAAGCGCCGCGCCAGCGCGGGCCGGAAATTCGATGCGATGCAAGATGGACTGATTATTAAGAACTGCGACGAGGATCGCCAAACGAAACTCCGAGTTTGTTCTCGGATCGCCAAATGACATGGCACTTTCGGCTTGAAACTGCATGATCGAAAGAGAGTTCAAATAAATCGGGAATACCCCGAGGCGATGTCAACGTTATGCAGGAGCCCATATTAGTCAGATTGAGGAGAGTGCAATCAAAAAGAGATGCGCCACTGTTCAGAATAATTTTTGCGTTCTTCAAGACGCTTGTTCGCTGAACCCGTCGTCTATCCTGCATGGCAGCCTCGCTACGCTACCTAGCTACGGCAAACCTGTTACCCTTTTGCAAAACTCGTATGTATTTGTTGGGGCAAACTGGAACAAATCTTTAATAATCGAACTCTCCCGAAGAAGCGAAAGAGCCAAGAGCGACGGGCTGCGGCCAAGCTCGCATCCCTGGGAAGAAACCCAAACGTTAGTCAGTGTAGGAGCGTACCCGCCCAATTCAGCAGGTCCATAAACTGGCGCGGAAACATGATACCTGCCACGACACTCGGCAAAATCCCTAGCGGCTGGCAGACGCCGCATTGGCGACCAAAAAGTAACACTGGCCGGCAATTGCTGAGGCCGATAGAGCGCGGAGCGCGAGCGCCTGATTTGAGCGATTAGTAAACGTGGCTCCTCAGTCGCGTTCGCCGAACGTCCTCACAAATTCGGGCGCACGAAACGGTTGGCCTGTTTCGTCAATGATAGTGATGTTCCTGATTCCTTGACCAAGTAATTCTATAGTGGTCGCCATTGCATCCCTGCGAGTAGGCTTTTCGGCCCTAAACGAGACCTGCCCCGTCACCTCTGACCCTGCTAGTACGACAAATGCCATGCGCCATTTTATCACGGCGGATACGACTGAGCGATTGGACTCTTGATGGCAACGCGCCCCGCCTGGTCTACGCCCCTACCCCGGACAATAACAATTCCCGAGGTGATAACGCTCAAGACGTTGGCCGACGTGCGCACCCTGCTCGGTCACATTCCAAAAGAACGCCGGCAACTTTCAACGTGGCAGCACGTCGACAAGACGCTGCAAGCCTGTGCGCGTGGCGGCGATCCGGCGAATATCAGCGTTGCGCTTCAACTCGTGCTGCAGGCCGAAGGTGTGCCGTATCAAATCCCGTTGCACTTGAACGCTTAAGTAAATCGGGTTTTGGGCAGGGGGTGCTCAATGTCCGCTTTGCCCCCAAAAGCCGCCGCGACAGTCGGCCGCCGTTGCGTCCGCTTCGGGCCAATCGCGTCACTTCGCACTGCGGAAAACAGCGAGGCCTTTTTGCCGTCGGACCATCGTGAAGTCGGTCACAGACCTCCAATTTGAGACGTGATATCGTTCTTGGAGACACAGCCGCGCATCGGCCGCCTAGGCGCTCACCAAATGCAGCACCGAAGCCTGTAAACGGAGAGCCTCGACCCTGCAAAAAGGCGCAAACGGGAAATTGTAATGAACATTGTCGAACCTATCCTTTTTCAGTCCAAATTGAACCCGTTTACGGCAGCGATTTGCGTACCGGGATCGAAATTTGATTCGGTTCGCTATGGAATGCTGGGGGAATTCATTCACAACGTGGCGCGGACCGCGCTTAAATCTGGAATAGGTCCCGGCAATATCGTCGCCACGTTTATCAATGACACCATCCTGCACACGGCGGTCGTTCTGGGTTTGATGCATGCCGGCGCGACGACCTTGTCGCTGAGAGGACCAAGGCCGGTCCCAGGAATAACCCCTGATGTCATACTCACCGACGTCCCAGACAAGATTCCCAGTTCTGGAACTGTTTTGGCAGTCGATCAATCGTGGCTGAAAGGCGATGGCGCGGCAGCGCCGGTCGCGCCCCGCGGGGGCGACGAGGATATCTGCCGCATCATTTTGACGTCCGGTTCGACGGGGCTGCCCAAGGGCATAGCGTTTTCTCACCGCATGTTGGCGGCGCGGATCGCGCACTACACGTATTCGAAAGGGCCGCGCTTCGCCCATTGCTCGCGGTTTTATTGCGATCTCGGGATCGCCACGTCTCCCGGATTTCGTTACGCGATGGCGCTTCTAAGCCGTGGCGGCACGATCTTCTTCCTTGGCGACGATCCCGCCGACATTTTGCAGGCCATCGACCTGCACAAGATTCAGGGAGTGGCGACCTCGCCCTACAGCCTCGGCGAATATCTCAAATTCTTTGAAGCAGACGACGCATTTGAGGTCACGTTCGACCACATCATCTGCCAGGGCGCCATGCTGTCGCGGCAACTTTCGCAACGGGCCCGCGCCCGGTTGTGCCAGAACCTGTACTGCTCCTATGGTTCGACGGAAACCACAACCGTGGCATTCGGACCCGCGAGCGTGCTGGAAAGAGTGCCCGGTGCGGTTGGCTACGTCCAGCCCGGCGTTGTCGTCGAAGCGGTAGACGGATCGGGCAAGGTGTTGCCGCCGCAACGCGACGGTGTATTGCGAATTCGCACCGGTCATATGGCCGAAGGCTACGTCGGCGATCCGGAGACAAGTCGGGCCTTCTTCCGCGATGGCTACTTCTGGTCCGGAGATATCGGTCACCTGACCACCGAAGGTCTTTTGGTCGTAACCGGACGTGAAAAGACAGCGCTGAACGTCGGCGGAGACACCGTGAGCCCGGAACTGGTCGAGGGCATTATCGGCGCGTTTGCGAATGTCGAGGACGCCGCCGTCTTCGCGCTTGACGATGAACTGGGCATCGCACGGCTTTTGGCGCTTATTGTCGCCAAATCGCCGATCGACGAATTGAAGTTGCTGCAACACTGCGCGCAAAGGCTTCCGCCGTCCTGCGTCCCGGCGCGAATTATTTCGGTCGAGGCGTTGCCGCGCGGCGCCCAAGGCAAGCTTGAACGGCATCGCCTGCCGGAGATGGCGGCTGCAATGGTCAAACCGGCCTGATTTCATCGGCATCGGCGATCCAGGCCAGAAGGTAAATTTAAGCTCATGAATATAGTCGATCCGATCCTGTTTCAGTGCCGGCGGCAGCCGCCGGTCGCCGCGATCTGCGTGCCTGGTCCCGGAATAGGCCTCATCTCTTATCGCCGTTTGGAGCGGTTCATTCACAACATCAGCCGCAGACTGCAAGCTTTCGGTTTGCCGGAGCGCAGCATCGTTGCGATCAGCATCGGCGATGTCATTTTTCATAGTGCCGTTCTGTTGGCATCAATGCGGCTCGGGATGATCGCGGTGTCGCTTCGCGAAGGCGAAGCTTCCTTGCCGTTCAAGATCGACGTGCTGATTTCGGACGGAAAGCATTCGTTCGCCAATATGGGCCGCGTCGTGCTCGCCGATCTGTCATGGACAGAGGGCGACAGCCTCCCGCTCGAACCGCATCTGCTGCCGCAGACTCACGATGACGATTTGTGCCGGCTTACTTTGACCTCCGGAACCTCCAGCACGCCGAAAGCCATCGCGTTCAGCCATAAGCACATGGCCATGAGCATGGCTCGGCTTTCGACTTTTGGTAACCGACTCGCGAATTGTTCCAGGATTTATTGCGACGTCCCGATCTCTTCCTCGCTCGGCTTCCGGTTCCTCGTTTACACGTTGTCGCGCGGCGGCACGGTATTTTTGCCCGGTCAGGATTTTTCCTCCACTTTGCCCATCATCGAAGACTACAAGGTGCAATGCATGGTCGGCTCTCCGAGCGGATTTGAGAACCTGCTGCGCTGGTTCGACACCGTGCCTTCCTATCAAAGCAACGTGGAAGTCATTTACTGCGGCGGCGATGTGCTGTCGCGATCCCTGTCGGACCGGCTGCGCTCGCGGATTTGTTCGCATCTCATTGCGGTCTACAGCTCGACCGAGGCCGGTGTTGCGGCGGTGGCATACGCCCATGAAATCGCGGAAGTGCCGCGCGCGGTCGGCTTTGTGCCGCCGGGCGTCACCGTTCAGATTGTGGACGGGTCCGGCACGCTGCTGCCGCCGGGCCAGGAGGGCCAAGTGCGCCTGCGCAGCGAATACGCCGTCGACGGCTACTTCGGCAACCCCGAGGAATCCAGGAAGGTGTTTCGCGACGGCTGGTTCTATCCGGGGGATCTGGGAACCTTGAATGCCGACGGTCTTCTCATCATCACGGGACGTGAGCACGCCATACTGAATCTCGGCGGCGAAAAGATCAGTCCGGAGTTGATCGAACTCGTCCTGGCGCAGTTCCCGGGCGTCGTCGAAGCCGCGGTCTTGGCGCTGCCGAACGAGTACGGCAACAATCAAGTTTGCGCCGCCGTCGCAAGTCAGGAAAAGCTCGACGAACAGGCGCTGCGGGCGCATTGCGAAGCGCGAATTCCGCGTCCTTTCGCGCCGATCAAGTATTTGCTCGTCGAGAATCTTCCACACAACGAAAATGGCAAGCTCGACCGCCGTCGCGCGCATGAGATGATGCGGGAGATCATGGCAGGCAAGGTATAGCTGCAGCTACTCGTCAGTTCGACGAAGCGGCTTCTTCGTCGACGCCTTGCAGCATCTTTTTCAGTTCGTCTCGCTGGATCTTGCCAAGGGTTCCACGGGGAATCGTCTCAACGACGAACAGCTTGTCGAGGTTGGTCCCGAAATTTGCATTGGCCTCAATTTTTTCCCGCAGCGTGCCGATGTCTGCCGACGGCTCAAGCACGAGGCCGATCCAGAGCTCTTCGAAGCCCGAGGTGCCCATCAGCGTGCACACGCCGGCATCTTTGACTCCGGGACAGGAGCGCAAAAAATCCTCGAAATCGGTCATCGAGAGTTTGACGCCGCCGCGATTAACGACGTCGCTCTTGCGTCCCGCGATGCACAGCACACCGTCTGCGGTAAGCCAGCCGATGTCGCCCGGATAGAACCAGTCATTCGGGTCGACGATATCGAAATTCACAACGTACTGTGTCGTGCGCAGACGGACGAAGCCTTCCGAACCCACTGGCAGAACGTTGTTCGCCGCGTCAACGATTTCGATCTGTGCACCAGGAGCAACAAAGCCGACGGCATTGGGGATGTGCGCAATCATGTCATGCGGCGCGAGCGCCGCCGCGCCGGCCTCGGTCGAGCCGTAGTAAAGTATGACGTTGCGGCACAGATGATTCTCGATGCGCCGAATGCCGTCCGCCGAAAGGCGCGAGCCGCCGAGCAAGATCGCCTTGAGGGCCGCGAGTGGGTAACGGGTAACCTTTTCCTGAATTTCGGCGAGAGCCAACGCCTGTTGCGGCGAGGCGACGATCAGATCGATGTCGTAAGTGTTGGCCAGCCACAGCGTCGGTTGTCCTGCCTCCGCAAAGCAAATCGTCTTGCGGCTATAAAGCGCTGAGTAGGCACGACCGAAGCCCATGGAACTATTCAGGCCGGGTGTGAGCAGTACTCTGTCGTAATCGGCGAACGCCGACGTGCTGTTGAACAGGATTTGCTGTTCCCAGGCCCGCTGCGTCCGCACCACGCGCTTAGGCCGACCGGTCGTGCCGGAGGTGAAAAAGAAAATATCGGCATTGCGCGTCCTAGGCTGGCTCAACGGCCGGCTCTGCCGCGGTGCGCCGGCGCCGATATCGAGCCAGGACTCCTCGAAAACGATGTTTGTGCGCTCGGCTGAATTTGTTTTGCCGCGTTCGTAAACCAGGGTATTCGAATCGGCCAACGGAATATGGGCGATCTCATTCTGGCCGGCGACAATGATGTCGAACCCGGCACGGAACAACCCGAGGCTCGCGATCAGCATTTTTGGCGCGCTCAGCAGCGATACCGTCACCGGCTTCGCCCTGTCCGGGATGCTGCGCGCAAAATGTTCGGCAGCGCTTTCAATACCCTGTGCCAGCGCCTGGTAGGTGAGAATACCCTCGGGCTGAATGACGGCCGGGCGTAGCGGCATCGTCCGCGCCCAGAAGTAGACCATATCGACGATATGCATGGCCTAGGCGCCCCGTTTCAATC
Source organism: uncultured Alphaproteobacteria bacterium (assembly GCA_963739945.1). Lineage (GTDB taxonomy): Bacteria > Pseudomonadota > Alphaproteobacteria > Rhizobiales > Xanthobacteraceae > BOG-931. The sequence continues at coordinate 67,405 of CAVUCN010000022.1, forward strand.
CGAGCAGAAGCTCTTTCAGGCGATACTTTTGCACTTTGCCCAGCTCCCCGCGCGGCAATTCGTCGACGATGAAAACCTCGTCTGGCGCAATGCCGACGAACTCGTGCGTTTTCAGATGCGCCTTGATCTGCTCGACGTCGACGGCGCCCGCGCTCTCGATCGCCACCCAGATCTCTTCGAGGCCGGAGGGTCCGGCCACCCCGCAGGCAGCCGCATCCCTGACTTCAGGAAGCGCCTTGAGGACCTCTTCGATCCGCGCGCCGGAAACCTTGACGCCGCCGCGGTTGATCACATCCGAAGAGCGGCCGCTGAGGCACAGAACTCCCTCGGCGGTGAGCGACCCGATGTCGCCGGGATAGAACCAGCCGTCGCGTACGCCGGGCACCGCATGCGCGCCGAACGCGTTGATGTTTTCGACAAGCTGCGGGGTGCGATAGCGGATCAAGCCTTCGGCGCCGGACGGCAGCGTCGCGCCGGCCTCGTCGACGATCTCGATTTCGGTCCAGGGCAGCGCCACGCCGATGCCGCCCGCTATGCCGTCGAGTGCGCGGAACGGCGCCGCGACGGCGACTCCGGCTTCGGTCGAGCCGTACTGGCTGACCAGATTGCGGCACAAAGCGGCCGCCATTTCGGCCAGCGCCCGCGGCTCGATTTTTCCCCCGCCGACGATCATCGCGTCCAAGGAATTGAGTTGCCATGCCGGATTGCGCCGCCTTGCTCTGGCGAGCGAAAGCGCCTGCGCGGCGGAGGCGACCACAAGCTCGACGCCAAACAGATCGATCAACGATAGCGTGCCTTCCGCACCGAGCGCAAAGCAGGCGGTCTTGCCGACGTTCAATATCTCGCAGACCCGATTGAATCCGAACGTGCTGGAGATACTGGGCATCACCAGAATCTTCTGGTGATTGCCGGACGCGCAGGTGAACGGATAGTGCAGCAAGCGCTCGAGCGCGGCGGCCGGCTGCACGACTTTCTTCGGCAGCCCGGTCGTTCCGGAGGTGAAAAACACGCAATCGGCGTTCGCCGTCGCGCTTCGTGCATAGGCGCGTTTCGCGCTATCCTCCTTCGGCTCCGGCAGCCACGACATGTCGAAACGGATGTTGCGCCCGCCGGATGTAACCTGACCCCGCGTATCGTAGATCAGGTTGCGGATGCCGGCGCCGGCCAGATAGGGGTAAAGTGGCGGATTGACCGGCGCCACGCCATAGCCCCGGCGCATCAGCGCAAAGATCGTCGCCAGCAGGAACGAAGGATTGGCGATGCACACCGCCACCGGCTCGCGCTTGTCGAGGTTCAAGCGATCGATGCGCTCGCCGAAGGATTCGATCGCGTCGGCCAGCCCCTGAAAGCTCGTGACCATATCGCTCTGGGTAATCGCCGGGCGATGGGGCACGGTTCGCGCCCAATAATAAATCATGTCGACGATGGGCATGCGGATAGAGCCTTGCAGGCGATAACCGGCGAATGATTACAGCGCCGCCATATCATATCAGCGGCAATTGATAATGCCTCTCTTCCGTCTAGCCGGCACAAGCAAAAGCCCCGGAATGCTATCCCGGGGCTTCCATCGCAAGTCGGCCGCGCCGATTACATCGGCGTGCAGACGCTAAAACTTATAGTTCAACTTGACCCGACCGATGACCGTCCGATTGGAAAAATGGGCCGTTTTTGCGGTGCCAGTAGTCGTCCCAACAGCAGTCGCAGACGACGAGCCGAGGTCAGCAACCAACCCCTCTAAGGCGACCGTCCAGTGGCTGTTCGACAGCATGTGCTCGACACCGCCGCCCGCAGTCCAGCCCACGCGGGTGGTGCTTTCCGACTTGGCGAAGCCAAGAAATCCGGGCCTAACCTGTAAAGAATTGTGGACGCCGCCTACCGCCAAGCCACCTGTCACATACAGCATCGTGCTGGGGTCAACCAACACTCCGGCTCTGGCGCGGACCGTGCTCAGCCATGTGATTTTGTTCGAAAATACCTTGCCATCGGGGACGTTAGCACTTTGGTGACCCCCAAGCCCAGAGATGTCCCCCTCCAAGCCATAAACAAAGTTGCCGGCTTGCCAGTTGTATCCGATCTGACCTCCGCCGATGAACCCGCTCGACCTGGGATGGGCACTCCCGGTTTCAAAGCCGGCAGCGTAACCAAACGAGTTCTGATGAGCTCTGCCAATTAGCGCCCGCATTCAACCCGATGTACCAGCCAGCCCACGAGGCGGCGGGCGCCGGCAACGGTGGCGGCGCCTTTAACGCCATATCCGCGGCCTGAGCGCCTCCGGCGGCGGCTATGGCACCGACACTGCTGACGGTTGCGAGAAGATATCCCTTGCGGATCATTGCGAACCCCCGAATGAAATTTATAGGCGTGAATAACACGCGACGCAGCCGTAGGCCATGCCCCGACCAGGGTTACACAAGCCTACGCTTCCGAAATTGCAGAACTGTGCCTTTTGCGCAACATCGATCCCTCGTCGAAAAAATCAAATTTGTGCCGACTATGACGATGCACAATCCACTTCCGAGATGGGTCACAAACGGACACGGCATGCTGTTCGCACCGCGTCTCCTTTTGCCCCAAAAGCAGACGTCCCTTATCGAACACTCCGCGTCTGCTAAGGGCCAAGAACAGCCGCGAGCATGTGTAACAAATGCACGCAGGGAGGATCTGGTCGGCGCGCTGTCGTTTCTGACCAGCGATGATGCCGCCTTCGTGACCAGGCAGACCTCCGCGTTCTGATAACGCGCACTCGAGTTGATCGTCGTCAGGTCATTGCTTTCGGACCTCGTAGCCTGACCCCCGGCCCGATCCCGGATTCAGCATCGATAAACAGAATGCCTGCGGCTTCGAGGGTCCGCCGGATGGCCTGATCGTTGACGCGTGTGAGCTTGGTCGCGCTGGGCTCAAGTTCGGCGCGGCGGATGGTGGTGACCCCGACCTCTGAGGCTTTGGCCAGCTGGTCGGCACTCCAGTGGATCAGCGCCCGGGCGGCGCGAATTTGTGCGCTGGTCAGGGCTGGCGGCCTCTTGACGTCTCCAATATCATCCATATTTCATTCCATATGATTGTTATAATTCTGCACGGGCACGGTCAAGGGGAGACTCACTGAATGAAAAATACCACATGGCATATGGAACGGCGGCAGTTTATTGGCGGATCAGATGCCCGGATCATCATGGGCGACGATGAAACGGCCTGGTGCGGCTGTGGCGGGAAAAGCGGGGCGAGGTTGAGCCAGAGGACCTGTCCGGCAATCTGATTGTCCAGCTTGGGACGGTGACCGAGGACCTGAACCGGCGCTGGTATGAGAGTTGTTCAGGCGAACAGATTGTCGATGTGCAGCGGCGGGTCCGTCACCCGGCGGTGAAGTGGCTTGGCGCCACCCTTGATGGCCGGGTGAAATCGTCCGGGGCGGTGTTTGAATCGAAGTTCATGCTGCCCTGGCAGTTCTCGGAGGAGGCAGCGCTGTCGAAGTATGCCCCCCAGCTGCAACATAATATGTGGGTGGTTGCGGCAAGGTCGGCGGTGCTCTCGATCATCACCGGCGGCGGCAAGTGGGTTGAGATCAAGACCTCCCCCGATCCGCTCTATCAGCACCTGATTGTCACGGCGGAGCGGAAGTTCTGGCGCTGTGTCGAGACCGGCGAGGTGCCCTCGGCTGTTCGGCATCGAGCCGCCGAAGCCCCGGATCGAGGCGGTTCGGATTATCGATATGAGTTCATCCAATGCCTGGGCGGAGTTTGCTGCAGTGTTTGCCCGCACCCGGCCGGCCTACCTCGAGCATGAGCAGGCCAGGACTGAATTGAAGGCATTGGTTCCCGAAGACGCCAAGGAAGCAATCGGGCACGGGGTGCGGGCCAAGCGGTCAAAATCCGGCGCGATCAGCTTTGATCTTCTGGCAACGGAGGCAAGCCATGCAGCGCTGTAGTCCGTCGATTGCCAACCTTGCTGCAGCTTTGGCCAAGGCCCAGGGCGAACTGGTCAACCCGGAGAAGTCGCTGACCGCCACGATCGCTTCACGTGGTGGCGGCGAGCAGACCTTCAACTACGCCTCGCTGGCGAGCGGTCTTGAGATTGTCCGTAAAACCCTTGGCCGGCATGAGATTGCAACGGTGCAGACCACCGACATCGATCGCGAGGCGGGTCTGGTCCATCTGACCACGACGCTGGCGCACTCGTCCGGCGAATGGATCGCCTCTGACTGGCCAGTGTGCGCCGTCAGCGACACCGCGCATCGCCAGGGCGCCGCTTTGACCTACGCCCGCCGCTACGGCCTGTTCACGCTGGTCGGGATTGCTGGTGAAGACGATCTCGATGCACCGGATCTCGCATCGCCAGCACCGTCCCGGCGCGAGACGCAAACCGCCAAGGTAGTTGGGACGAACACACCCGGGACAAAGGACAAGCAGAATGGATCTGGCAACGGTAGCCATCGCAGTAATGGGCGTGGTGATAATCATGCTGCTCCGAGCGATCGGGCACGCCATGCGAGCCCGCAACGGTTTAGTGCCGACCCCGCTCTCGACGCCGACGCTTCCGCGCAACTTCGCGATCGGCTGCTTACCGACATCACCGCCCTCACCTCCAGTGACGATGCCGCCTTGTGGGCCCATCGTTCGCTCGCAGACAAAAACCGGCTATCGGACCAGGACGCGCTCGACGTCGAACAAGCCTTCGAGACCGGGCTCGCAGCGCTTTCTCCAGGAGGCGAACACGAACACTCGCCCGTTCAAGCCGATAGCGTTCCCACTGCCGCAGCAAGCGAAGACGTCCCGGTTAAACAGCAACAGCGGCAACGCCAGCCTCGACCCCGTAAAGCTATCGACAAAGCCGCACTCCCCCTCCCCGAGCCGCGGCGCATCCGCGACCGCGATCACCTCCGTTACGTCGCGCAACAGCCCTGCCTGATCTGCGGACGGCAACCTTGCGACGCTCACCATCTGCGCTTCGCACAAAGCCGCGCGCTCGGCCGCAAGGTCAGTGACGAGTTCACCGTCCCGCTCTGCCGCGGACACCATCGCGAACTGCATCGTCACGGTGATGAAGCGGCATGGTGGAACAAGACTCGAATCGATCCAGCTCCAGTCGCGGAAAAACTGTGGCGGGAGACGCATCCGCTTCCACGGCAACTGACGGAACCTTGATGGCAGGACTTATTCGCACGGCGACAAGGTGCCTAAATCAAACGCATCCGTTCAGGGTTATTGAAACGTAACTGGTCGCGGCGGAGCGATCGCCTTTCCAAAAACCTGCATGTTTCCAAATTTAATTACTAATTTAAACCAACCATAGCGTCCGCGCCGTTATGGTGCTTGCGCAATTGATCTTGAAATGGTGGAGCATGACGCGTTTCTTCTTCGATGTGACGACCAACGAACAGTCGCTTTTTGACTACAAAGGTCATGAATTCCGCACCCCGCAGGGAGCGCTCGATTTTGCAACATCCATGGTCCAGCGCCTTGAGAACAGCCTCAATGACAGCTGGAGCGGCTGGTCAATCGAAGTCCGCAACGCGGAGGGTAACAGGGTATTTTCGTTTCCCCTCGGACGAGGGCTGAAAGCGGCGTAGTCGTTAAGCGCTACTCCCCGGAAAGCGCGCCGCTGTCTTTCGTGTCGTGAGCAACACCGGGTCTCTGCTGAAATTCTATCGCTTTGTCCGTGTACGATAAAAGCGCAGTATTTCATCGGCTGTGTCGATCTTTAAACGGCGATACGCGATCACCGACTTTTCAATGTCATTGATTGCCGTATGTCCGTTGCCACGCAATTGCAGGATCGCGCGCAACGCCGAAACCGACAGATCGGCCGCGCGCGCCAGAACCAAAAAGGTTTCAACACTTTTTTGTCTGATGGCTTGCTCGACAAACTCCAGTGGCATGTTGCAGGTGACGGCAACGGCCGATGCCACGCCACCGAGATCATTCGCCGCCAGGCTCTTATCGAGGCCCGCGGGCTTTTGCGGTGGCTTTGGCGGCTCGCGCCATTGCGAGCGTTCAACTGGCGTCAGCCTCAGCCTCTCCTGCAACCTCGGCAACGACATCTCGAATACGCTCGAATGCGTCAGGATGAGTTGCCGTCAGCTTGGCACGAACGGTTTCGGACGCCGTTGCAATCAGCTGGCGAAACAAATGGCGCGGAATTTCGGTGCGCGACCCAACACACATTGCCAGTTCGCCATCGCCGTCGGAGCGACGTACCAGAACTGAAAATCCTGTGTCGGAAAGCTTTGCCCCTTTGTTGGCCGCCGTCCTCACCAGGACACGGCGATCGCCGCGCTCGACCAAGACATCGGTGACCAACTCATCGAGAATGGCGCGCCCGGCTATCGCCAGCAAATGATCCTGACTTTTGCGCCGTGCGTTTTCTGCCAGATCCTCGTTTGTCAGCCGTTCCGACTGTGCCAGCACCGGCCCCGCAACCGCAATGGCATCATCGAATGCAAGTGTTCGGATAGCCCTGGGGGGCGCATTGCGTATTGGCGCGAGACGAACCGCCATGATAGCGCGCGCATTGACCTCGATCTGGACTGTCAGGCGAGTGAGCAGCTCGTCGAATACCGCGATTTCAGTATCGGAAAGATAGGCTGCCTGCTCGGCAAATAATTCAGTGACTCCTCGGGAAATTTCCGAACATCGCGTTGCCAAACCGCCGGCGATTGCGCCTTCGAGTTCTTCAATTACCGAATCAAGCGATATCATCGTCGCCAATCAAAAACGCCCTTCTGGGCTGCCCCTTTTGATATCCGGAGTTTGTAAAGATTGGCTTTAGGATTTGGTAAGCTTGAAAGGCGTGCGCCCCTCTTGATGAAGGTGCAAAAAGAAAGCTACTCGAGGCGCCGTTTAGGTCTCGGCAATACATGTCTTGTAATCAACGCACTCAGCCTAAAAGTCTGAGGGGCTGAAACACAAGCTTGGATCCCCGGTCGAAAGGCCGGGGATCTTTTTCATCCGCACACGCGCCGGAATCGACATGGGACGGCATACCTACCCCTTACAGGCATATGCGGCGAACGGAGCCCACGCGTGATCAGTGGCTCTTGGGTCTGGTACTCGCACGCGTAAGGATCCGACGTGGCTCCCGGCGCAAAGATCGCGACCCGCACAAATCAGGCCGGGCTAGAAATGCTCGCCGAGCGCGCGACGCGTTCGTATAGCGGACTGTAGATGGTGGCGAGTTCTATCAGGTGTAAACGCTGCCAATTCGGATCGTGCCAGCCTGACGAATATGCGGTGTTAGCCGAAAGACGACGTACGGTCCCAGGCGCCAGACTTAACCGGTGTCTTGCCTTCGGCGTCCGTCATAATCGGTACATCGTCCAAACCTTCTTCAGTTGCTCCAGGAATTCTTTGTCAGTCAGTACGGAGAAACGCCGAGCCAACTCATCCCTTTCCCGTTGTAGGTCAGGATCTGGATGCTGGCGCAGCTTTTCATCGAGCTCCTCGATCCGAAGCGGCGCTTTTGACGCCTCCCGGAAATAGACTGCCTGCCGAACCCGCAAGTGCGCTTCTGCAAACTCGCGGGCCGGCACCGGTGGCTCCTTTCGGAAGATCTCAAGGGTCCTCAGGAGCTTCGCTTCGTGCGAGGAGAAAACGTAGCCATCCGGTAATTCCACATCGGCCGCTGGGCCAAATGGCCGCGACGCACGCTCCCGTGGGGTGGGCCGGGTGGGCACGGTGGGTTCCTTGCCGGCAAGGAAGTCAGCACGGGCGCGAGCCATCTCCTTTTTCTCTTCGGCCTTCTCTTCGTCCGAGATTGGCTCCATCTTGCAAAGAAAAGAATCAACGTCCTTCGGAGGCCGCCAAAACTTGATGGCGAGTTCAGGGGGTACCTTGAATCCCCACCGGTTATCCAGAATTGGAATCGGTCGTCCGTCACCACCCACCACCGGCTCATCCACAGCAGCGGATTGTTTGGCGTGAGAATAACGGGCTGCCAGTTTCACCGCCCTGAAACGCACCTGCGGTGGTACCTCGGGATCCCGCATCACCTGTAACATGAACGCCAAAGGCGAGCGCTCCGAAGCGGCCTCGTCGATTTCTGGTTCTGTGACGTTCGTGCCCGCCACGGTCCGGCGCCACTGCCTCATAAATTGAGCGACCGCTCCGGCACCAAATCCATGGGGGCCATGTTCAACCACATGGACAAGCGCATCCCGGTTGGGGGCTGCCCGTCCCGGCCGGGTAACGACATACTGCGCCGCTTCCGCCGCCGCGTTAAGCCGATCGGCGACGGGGACATTGTCATCCCGCATCAGCCGCAACAGAAACTCGAGCGGCGAAGCATCCTCTCCCGCCGCATCCATTGCAGCGAGCTTTAACAGTGTTTTCTTGTTTGGTGTGCCAAGTTGTCGGCCCCCGCGGCGTTCACCAGGCTCGGATCCTCGGGACATTGCTACTTTTCTATTTTGGCGCAAGGCGCCGGTTAACAAAAACTGAACGCTGATTTTGTCGGCGTTAAGCTGGGCTCACACTCCGCTGGACCCCATCCGGATCGCTCCCCTGATCACTATTTTTTGCTACTCGAAATAAAGTGGGACGTCCCTAGTTAACGAATGGTTAATTCAACGATCAGCAGAGCCCCAACATCATGCCCCAGAAAATCGAATTCGGTCTCGACACATTCGGCGATGTAACCGCCGGCCCCGACGGCAAGCCGCAGGCGCATGCACCGGTGATCCGGGAGGTGATCGAGCAGGCGGTGCTGGCGGACCGGCTCGGCATCGAGGCTTTCGGCGTCGGCGAGCACCATCGCCCGGACTTCGCGATATCGGCGCCGGAAGTCGTGCTTGCAGCCATTGCCGGCCGAACCGAGCGGATCCTGCTCGGCTCCGCGGTGACAGTATTGTCCTCAGACGATCCAGTGCGGGTGTTTGAGCGGTTCTCGACACTCAATGCCGCGTCCAGCGGGCGCGCCGAAATCACCGTCGGCCGCGGCTCGTTTACCGAGTCCTTCCCGCTGTTCGGCTTCGACATGCGGCAATACGAGACGCTGTTCGAAGAAAAACTCGACCTATTCGTCGCGCTAATCCGCAACGAAGCCGTAACCTGGACCGGCACGACACGTTCGCCGCTGACCAATCAGCGCGTCTTCCCTCCCCTCGAAGGCGGCGAACTCAAAACCTGGATCGGCGTCGGCGGCAGCCCGGAATCCGTGGTGCGCGCCGCACGCTACGATCTGCCGCTGATGCTCGCGATCATCGGCGGCGATCCGAAACGTTTCACGCCTTACGTCGATCTCTATCATCGCGCTTTCGTGCAGCTCGGCAAGCCGGTGAAGCCGATCGGCCTGCACTCGCACGGTTACGTCGCCGACACCGATCAGCAGGCGCGCGACGAGCTGTGGCCGCATCACAAGGCAATGCGCGACCGCATCGGCGCCGAGCGCGGCTGGCCGCCGGCGACGCGGCCGCATTTCGATTCCGAAGCCGACGGTGGCTCGCTCTATTGCGGCTCGCCGGAAACTGTCGCGCGGCGCATTGCCACGACCGCAAAAGCGCTCGGCATCGCCCGTTTCGACATGAAATACAGTTCCGGCACGCTGCCGCACGACAAGCTGATGCGCAGCATCGAGCTTTACGGCACCAAGGTCATCCCGATGGTGCGGGAGATACTTGCTTAATTCATGCGCCGGTAAATCGAACCGGCGTCACGCTCAAGCAGCGTCGCGCTTTTCCTCGATCGTTCCACCCGCCGGCGCCCAGCCAAGGCTTAAGGCCCTGAGCAAAGCCTCGATCTCCAGGCGTGCGGTTACATGCGACAAGGAGGGCCGCATGCCGAACGTCTTGGCGTCGAGATTGTCGAGCGCCGTCAGGCCACGGGCATAGAACTCGCGGAAGATCACGCGCTCGGCGAGGCCGTCGGCACAGCGGAAATTCAGCATTTCCGACAGATCCTGCAGCGCCTGGCCGACCACGCGTGTGTTGCGGGAGGCAAGCGTCGAGAGCCGGTTGCGCAGAATGATCCAGTCATAGGTGACATTGTCGCGGAGATGCCGCTGGCGGCGCGCCTCGTCGACCATCTGCCCGTAATGGCTCGGGCCGGTGACTCTCATGGTGTCGCGGTCGATCGTGCCCAGCACATCGAGATCGACCAAGCTGTCGTTCATCGGCGTAATCAGCGTATCCGCGACGGAATGCGCCAATCGGCCGAGATAGCTGTCGCGTCCGGGGGTATCGATCACGATGAAGTCGTGAAATTCCGCAAGCGCCTTTATCTGCTCGGTAAGAGCACTGCCGTCCGCGGCCTCATCCTCTGCGGTCGGATGATCGCTGTTCTCGATGAAATAGCGATGATCCGGAATTTCGAGATTGAGCCCGGCGTGCTGGGCCCAAGCGTGCCGGTTCTCGATATAGTGGGTGAAGGTCTTCTGGCGGGAGTCGAGATCGAGGCTGGCGACTTTGCGGTTCGTTTTCAGCAAGGCGATGGCGACGTGCATCGCAACAGTGGACTTGCCTGAACCGCCCTTCTCATTACCGACGACAATCACGCGAGCACGCGGCGCCTGAACTTCTGCCGTCATGATTTGCCCTCATTGCCTGAGCTGTGAAAAGTCTTCTTTGGCAAAAACAAATCTGATCTGATTCTGACATCCTCGCAACAAAACAAAACTTGATCGCAACAAAACAAAAACATGGCGTGTCTATGCAGCAACAAGCTTGCACTAATGCAGTTACAGCGACGCGGTCTGCCTAAGTTCCGACGAGACCGAATTGCGGCGACGACGGCTCGGCGTGCGTGCGTTTCGCAATGCGGCCGGCAAGCCGCGACAGTCGGCCTGCTTCGACTGCGGCGCGCATCGAGCTTGCCATCAGAACCGGATCGCGCGCTTTCGACACCGCCGTATTGATCAGCACGGCTGAGCAGCCGAGTTCCATGGCCAGCGCCGCATCAGACGCCGTGCCGATGCCGGCATCCAGTACAACCGGCACCGGAGAACGCGCACAAATCAGCTCGATCAGGTGCGGATTTGAGATGCCAAGGCCGGAACCGATCGGCGACCCGAGCGGCATGACAGCAGCGGCGCCGGCATCCGCGAGTTTGCGGCAGATCACCGGGTCCTCGGTGCAATAGGGCAGCACGACGAAACCCTTCGCCACCAGGGTTTGCGTGGCGCTCAGCAACTCCTCGACGTCGGGATAGAGCAGTTCGCGGTCGCCAATGACCTCAAGCTTGACCCAGTTGGTCTCGAGCGCCTCGCGCGCGAGCTCGGCGGTCAGGACCGCGTCTTTTGCGGTCTGGCAACCGGCGGTGTTGGGAAGGAATTTCACGCGTCCCGCCAACAGTTCCACCAGGCTCTCATCGTCGCCGGCAAGGCTGATGCGGCGGATCGAGGCCGTAACCATTTGCGTGCCGCTCGCCGCGATCGAATCGAGCATGAGCTTGCGGTTTGGATAGCCGGCGCTGCCCAGGAACAGCCGCGACTGGAATTGGTGACCGGCGATGACCAGAGTGTCCGACATGTTCTGCTCCTAACCACCTTGCCGGGCGCGCACGATCTCGACGCTGTCACCGGGCTGCAACGCGGTTGCTGCCCAGGCGGCGCGCGGCACTACGGCGCCGTTGAGCGCGACGGCGATACCACGCTGGCCGGTATCGACCGCTTTCTCGGCCAGCAAGGCTTCAAGCGTCGTGGCCGCAAGCGGCTCGGTCGCGCCATTTATACGGATTTCTGCTGCCATCATCCGCTCCTACTCCGCCGCTCGCGCCGGCAGAAAACGCTCCAGGCCGAACGGCTTGATCGCCGGATCGGCGATGCCGTCGAGCACCAGCCGCGCCATCCCATCGGCTGTGATTGGGGTCAGCAAAATGCCATTGCGATGATGCCCGGTCGCATAGAACAGGCCTTCGAGCGGACCGGGCCCCAGGATCGGCGCGTCATCGCGGCTGCCGGGCCGATGGCCGACCCAGATTTCGTCGATCGGCAGCTCCTCGACAGCAGGCACGGCGCGCCATGCCGCATCGAGCAACGCCATCACACCACCCGCAGTAATCGTTGCGTCAAAGCCCTTTTCCTCGACGGTGCCGCCGACAATCAGTCGCCCGTCACGGCGCGGCACCAGATAGGCGCCCGGCGCCCACAGCACGTGATTAAGTAGCGGCGCCTTGGGGTCCATGCGCAACGCCAGCATCTGGCCTTTCACCGGACGCACCGGCGGGCGACGGTCCGGCGGCAATCCGGCGATGCTCCGCGACCACGCACCCGCCGCAAGCACGACAATATCGGCAGTTTCTTTCGCTCCATCCTGGAAGATGACGCCCGTGGCACGGCCACCCTGCACTGCGATTTCCTTCACCGGACGATGTTCGTGGATGGCGACGCCGGCAGCCTCGGCCGCAATGCGCAGCGCCTGCACCAATTTCCGATTATCGACCTGATGATCCTGCGGGCTGAACACCGCGCCGGCGAGCTTTCCGGCAAGGTGCGGCTCCCTCGCCCGCGTTGCCGCCGCCGACAACCATTCCAGAGGCAGATCAAGCTTTTGCCGCTGAAACTCCAGGCGATGCGCGAGCTCAGCCTGGTCATCCGCAGTCAGCGCGACGACAAGGGTGCCCTCGGTGCGCAGCTCGACATCGACGCCGCTGGTTCGCGCAAGCTCTTCGGCAAAACCGGGCCAGCGCGCCTGGCTTTCGCGCCCTAGCGCGACCAGCGCTTCCTCGCCCGGTTCGGCTTCACAACAGGCCGCAAGCATTCCGGCCGCGGCATGACTTGCTCCCGCACCGGCCTTGCCGCGATCGAATACGGCGACCGAAGCGCGGCCGGCGAGCCGCCAGGCAATGCCGAGGCCGACCACGCCCGCACCAATGATCGCGACGCGCGGCTTTTTGCCGATATGTGGAGAATTGACCTTCAGCGGCGGCTCCCTTCGCTGGAATGACCCAGACAGGTTCGATGGGTTTGATCTCAGCCGCGCATTTTTTTGCACGCGGCACCCCAAGCCATATTCAGCGGTAATAGTGGGAGATTTGGCGGCTCTCGACAAGGGCCCGCTCGGACCGCTGTTGTCGCAGCAAATTCAGGTAACCGCGGCTTCCGCAGCTATTCGATCCGGACCGGCATTGGCCGCCGGTATCGCAAAAACCGCGCGCAGACCAGCCCGACGATCACGATCACGACGGCGCCGAATAATGGCGGGATATGCAAGCCAAGATGGTCGAAAGTGAAGCCGTAGTAGATCGGTCCGATCGCCTGCCCGGTGAAGAAAGCGCTTGAGTGGAGCGAGAGCGCTGCCCCGCGCGCGGTCTGCGACAGGTCCGTCACATGAACCTGGATATTGTTGTGCAGCATGTAGAACGACAAACCGAAAAGCACGAACACGGCGGCCTGGAATGTACCAGGTCAGGCCGAGTGCAATCAGGATGAAACAGAGCGCAGCGCCGGCGGCGCCGGTCAGAATGAGCTGCCGCTCGGTCATGTGCAGGACCACAAACGGCAATGACAACGCGAAGATAATCCCGCCGAGGCCAAAACCGCCGATGACGAGGCCTGCATAGGACGATTGCGTCAGCCCAGCCGCGAGCAGAAGCACCGCGACGTACGGGAACATGCCGTGGATGACGATGCCTTCGAAGAACACCGAGCCGAAACAGATCTTCGCACGCGGATCGGCAAATACACCGCGAAATCCCGCGATGGCCGCAGCGACGTTGAATGCCTTCGGCTTGCCGACATTCATGCCGCGGAATGCGAAAAACGCCAGCACGGCGGTGAGCAGGCCGAAACCGCCGATGGAAAAGAATACGCCCCGCCAGCCGAGCAAATCGCCGATGCCACCCGAGATCACCGCGCCGAGCAGATTTCCGGTCAGTCCCACGGCGAGCAGCCGGCCGATCGCCACTTGTCGCGATTCAATCGGAACAAGGTCGCCGACCAGCGCCATGCCGATCGGGAAAATGCCGCCTGCGAAAACGCCCGCGACTGATGCGCATGGTGATCAGCAGCGTGAAATTGCTGGCAAAGGCGCAAACCAGCGTCGTCGTCACTACCGCGGCGAGGCAGATATTCATCAGCCGCGTCTTGCCGAAGAAATCGCCGATGGTGCCGAGCGCCGGCTGCATGATGGCGTAGGGAAAGGTGAAGGCCGTCGACAGCAGCGCCGCGGTCTTAACGTCGATGGCGAGGTCGGATGCAATCTTGGGAATGACCGGATCGACGGCGCGCGAAAACAGCGTCGACGCAAAGATCACCAGGCTGACAACTCTCAGGACGGGGGGAATGGCGTTACCCAGCCTTTTTGGCCAGCGCGTCGAATTTCATCAACCGCTCAAGAAGCGGCGCCAGGTTCTTGAGCGGAATCATGTTTGGGCCGTCGGAGGGGGCTTTGTCCGGATTCTGGTGAGTCTCGATGAAAACCCCGGCAACGCCTACGGCCACCGCGGCCCGCGCCAGCACCGGAACAAACTCGCGCTCACCACCCGACGAGGTGCCCTTGCCGCCCGGCTGCTGCACCGAATGGGTCGCATCGAAGATCACCGGTGCGCCGGACTTCGCAAGCTCCGGCAGCGCGCGCATGTCGGACACCAGCGTGTTGTAGCCGAACGATGCGCCGCGCTCGGTCACCAGCACGTTGCGATTACCGGCGCCAGTCAGCTTGTCGACCACATTGGCCATATCCCACGGCGCGAGGAACTGGCCTTTCTTGACATTGACGGCGCGGCCGGTCTTTGCGGCGGCGATCAAAAGATCGGTCTGCCGGCAAAGGAAGGCCGGTATCTGCAGAACGTCGACAACCTCGGCAACGGCCGCGCATTGATCCGGTTCGTGCACGTCAGTGAGCACCGGCACGTCGAGCTGTTTGCGCAGCTCGGCGAAGATCGAGAGCGCCTTGTCGATACCGAGCCCGCGGGCGCTTTTCGCCGAGGTCCGGTTCGCCTTGTCGAACGAGGTCTTGTAGACGAAGCCGATTCCGAGCTTCGCCGTCATTTCCTTAAGCGCGCCTGCCATGTCGAAGGCGTGCGTACGGCTTTCCAGCACGCACGGCCCTGCAATCAGCGCGAGCGGCAGCTTATTGCCAAAACGCGCCTTCCCGATTGCAACAACGGAATTCGGCTTTGCGGTCATCAGCGTCCTCGCCGGCGACCATGAAGCCCGCGGCTAGCCGGGTCAACCGACCTTACTGCATTGCAGAAAACGGCGTCGGGCGCATGAACGAACTGGTGATATTGGCGATGATCGGCCCGTCCTTCTCGCTGTCATCGCGGGCCTTATGCCATGCCGGATCGGCCTGAAAGGTATTCCATTTCTTTTCGCGATCGGCGAGCGATTCCCAAGCCAGCATGTAGTGCAGATCCTGACTGCCGTCGCCAACCAGCACGGTCCAGAAGCCGGCTTGCTTGATGCCGTGTTTTTCCCAGATCTTCAGCGTTTGATCGTTGAAGCGCTTGAGCAATGCCGGCAGACGGCCGGGAATGCAGCGGTAAATACGATACTCGTACAACATCGGATTTCCTCTCCTGATTTGTCAGTCGTTGGGCGAAACCAGAGGTGCGCAACCTTCCAGCCCGCCGGGAGCCAGCAATCGGAATGACGGCAACGGTATTACACCAGCCGGCTTTGCTCCACCGCCGCGCCGATGAAAGACGAGAACAGCGGGTGCGGCGCGAACGGCCGCGATTTCAGCTCGGGATGAAATTGCACGCCGATGAACCAGGGATGGTCCTCAAACTCGATGATCTCCGGCAGCAATCCATCGGGTGACATGCCGGAGAACCGCATGCCGTGCTGCGCAAGGCGGTCCTTGTAGGCAGTGTTGACCTCGTAGCGGTGGCGGTGCCGTTCGGAGATTTCCGTCGACTGATAAATGTCGGAGACCTTGCTGCCGCGCTGCAGCACCGCCGGAAAAGCACCGAGGCGCATGGTGCCGCCGAGATCGCCGGTGATACCGCGCTTCTGCAACTCGTTGCCCTTCATCCACTCGGTCATCAGACCGACAACAGGCTCGCTGGTTGGCACGAATTCGGTGGAATTGGCTTGCTCGATGCCGCACAGGTTTCGTGCCGCCTCGATCACCGCCATCTGCATGCCGAAGCAAATGCCGAAATACGGCACCTTGCGCTCGCGGGCGAACTGCGCGGCCAGGATTTTTCCTTCGGCGCCGCGCTGGCCGAAGCCGCCCGGCACCAGAATGCCGTCGACATGTTCGAGGAACGGCGCGGGATCTTCGTTTTCGAAGACTTCGCTCTCGATCCAGTCGAGCTTGACCTTCACCTTGTTCGAAATGCCGCCGTGGGAGAGCGCCTCGATCAGCGATTTGTAGGCGTCCTTCATGCCGGTGTACTTGCCGACAATGGCGATGGTGACGTCGCCTTCCGGATTGCGGATACGCTCGTTGATCAGGTGCCAGGTGGCAAGGTCCGGCGCCGGCGGATTCTGAATGCCGAACGCAGCCAGCACTTCGTCGTCGAGGCCGCCGGCGTGATAGGCCTCCGGCACGGCATAGATATTGTCGACGTCGCGCGCCTCGATCACCGCACTTTCGCGCACATTGCAGAACAGCGCGAGCTTCTTGCGCTCGCTGACCGGAATTTCGCGATCGGTGCGGCACAGCAGAATGTCGGGCTGGATGCCGATAGCGCGCAGTTCCCGCACCGAATGCTGGGTCGGCTTGGTCTTGAGCTCGCCAGCGCTCGGGATGAACGGCATCAGCGTCAGGTGGATATAGATTGCATGCTCCGCGCGGCAGGTCGTTGCCCATCTGCCGAATTGCCTCGAAGTACGGCAGGCCTTCGATGTCGCCGACCGTGCCGCCGATCTCGCACAGCACGAAGTCGAAACCCTCGTTGCCGTCGCGGATGAAATCCTTGATCGCGTTGGTGACGTGGGGAATGACCTGGATGGTGGCGCCGAGATAATCGCCGCGCCGCTCCTTGGTCAGGATGTCCTGGTAGATGCGGCCGGTGGTGATGTTGTCGGACCGCGTCGCTGGCCGGCCGGTGAAACGCTCATAGTGACCGAGGTCGAGATCGGTCTCGGCGCCATCGTCGGTGACGAACACTTCGCCGTGCTGATACGGCGACATCGTGCCTGGATCGACATTGAGATAGGGATCGAGTTTGCGGAGGCGGACCTTGTAACCGCGGGCCTGCAATAGCGCGCCGAGCGCTGCTGACGCGAGACCCTTGCCAAGTGAGGAGACCACGCCGCCGGTGATGAATATGTACCGCGCCATGGGACCTATCGGTTACCGCTCCTTTTACGATTCGACGAGCGATTTTATGGAATATCTGCTGCGCATCGTGAACGATCCACAGCTCGCTCTATATTACACAACGCAACAACGACTTCCGCCGGGTTCCTCAAGCTTCGCCGAAGCCCGCCGGGCCGGGGCGAAAATCACTTCGATTCGGGAACCTGCGGACCGCTCGGCGCCGATGCAGACCCCGGCGCTAGCCGGACCACCGCCCTGAAGCTGGTTAAGAACACCGCCGCTACCCGAACTCAAAGGTGCAGCGGCCGGAGAGCTGATTGGCGCCTCCTGGCTCGCGCCGCCAGTATTGATGATCGAGGCGCGGCTTACGGTCGAAACCGGCGAGCCATGACAGCGCCAGACTGGTCAGGAAGAATCCGGCGGCAAGCAGCGCCGTAGTCCGGGTCAGAACGTTGGCCGTGCCGCGACCGGTCATGAAACCGCTGGTCGAGCTGACCAGGCCACCGCCCTCTGACTTTTGCAGCATCACCGTGCCGATCAGGGCAACGACCAGCATGAGATGAATAACAATAATGACGCTTATCATCGTGATTTCCGCCTGCCGCCCGCCTGTATATAGGCAGCCGGGGCGGTCTCTACATGATCCAAAGGGGATTTTCTATGGCCGTCGTCGTTCGACCGTAGCTATTTGTAATCCTTGAGATAAGCGATCACGTCGTCGATGTCTTGGTCGCTGGAAAGCCCGCCAAACGGCATGCGATTGCCCGGTATCTTGGCCTGCGGATCCTTGATGTAGGCGTGCAGGGTGGCGTCGTCCCAGGTCAGGTTGGCGCGCATCATGGCGTTGGAATAGCGGAAGTCAGCCAGCGAGCCCGACTTCCGGCCATAGACACCCTTAAGGCTCGGCCCGATCGCATCCGGTTTGTCGCTGTGACAGGCGGCGCATTGAGCGAACACCTGCTTGCCATGATTGGCGTCGGCCGCGAACGCCGGCGCCGTCATGACAATACCAGCCACTGCGGCGCCGATCGCCGCGCCAAGTTTCACTTTTCGCATTATTCCTCCCATGCCGCTGGTTCAAGCGTGAACGAGCGGTCCCGGATTCTTGAGATAGTTCTGTGTGATTGCCTTGGCCGACATATACGCCAGCGCGCCCAGCGTACCGGTCGGATTGTAACCATGCTGCTGCGGGAACACCGAAGCACCCTGGATGAAGAGATTATGGGCGTCCCACGATTGCAGATAGCGATTGACCACGCTCGACTTCGGATCGCTGCCCATCATCGTGCCGCCGGTATTGTGGGTCGACTGGTACGGAACGACGGTGAAGGTCTTCGGCCGCGGGTGCATGTCGTAGCTCGTCGGGTTCATCGCCTTGATGACTCCCTCGAGCTTGTCGAGCAGGAAGGCCGACATTTTGAACTCGTTGTCCGGCGGATTGTAGGTGAGCCGGATCAGCGGCCGGCCAAACGCATCCTTGTATGTCGGATCGAGGTCCATGTAGTTGGCGCGATTGGCATAGACCGAGCCCTGCGTATTGAAACGAGCCGCGTGGTAGTACCACTTCACCGTCGCGCGTTTCCACTCGGAGCCCCATTCCGGCGTGCCGTGCGGCACGGTTCGGCCAGCTATCGGCGGCGCGCCCGCGGTGTTGCCCATGATGTAGCCGCCGCCGAAGAAACCGAGATTGCCGTGGTCGAAGCTTTCGCCGTTGAAATCGTCGACGGCGACGCCCATGCCGGCTGAACCCCAGTATGGGTTCATTTCCCGGTTCTCGAAGAACGCGCTGGCGCCGGCTTCGAACTGATAGGCGTAGTTCTTGCCGACGACGCCCTTGCCGGTGCCCGGATCGTAAGGCTCACCAATACCGGCCAGCAGCATGTGCTGGACGTTGGAGAACACGTAAGAGGTCAGCAGCACGATGTCGGCGGGCTGTTCGTATTCCTCACCGTTGCGAAGATCGGTGTAGGTGACGCTTACCACTTTCTTCGACGCCTTGTCGTAGTTTAGCTTGGTGACGAAGGTACGCGTTCGGATCTCGAATTTCGGATCGAGTCGCAGCGCCGGCAGGATGGTTGAGTTTGCCGATGCCTTGGCATTGGTCTCGCACGCGATGCGGTTGCAGAAGCCGCAATATTCACAAGCGCCCAACGCCACGCCTTCCGGATTGGTGTAGGGGTTGCTGGCGATCGCGATCGGCGCCGGGAACGGGTGATAGCCGAGGCTCTTCGCTGCATCGCCGAATAGCAGGCCGGCGCTGCTCGATTTTGATCGGAATGTTCGGATAGTGATCGCTGCGCGGTCCTTCGAAGATATTGCCGCCGTCGATTTTCTGGCCGCGCACGTTGCCGGCTTTGCCCGACACACCGCAAATCTTGTCGAACTGGTCGTAGAACGGCTCCAGCTCGTCGTAACTGACCGGCCAATCCTGGATCGTCATATCGTCCGGGATTTTGTTGGCGCCGTAGCGCTCGCCAATGGCGCTGCGGATACGAAAATCAGATGGCAGAAAGCGCCAGTGCAGGCCGCCCCAATGGATGCCGGAGCCGCCAACGCCCTCGCCCGGCAGGAACGCGCCGATACGACGGATCGGCAGCGCCTGTTCATTGCCGAAATTGCGGAATGTCAGGGTGTCGATCGAGTTATCCCACATCAGTTCGAGACGCTGCGCGTAGCGCACCTCGTCGCGGACTGCCGGGATGGTAAAATCTTCGCCGGGAGTGCGGTCCTGCCCCTTCTCCAGGGAGACGACATTCAGGCCCGCTTTGGTCAGCTCACGTGCCAGGATCGCGGCGGTCCAACCGAGGCCGACCGTAACCGCATCGACTTCTTTTAATCGCGTTACCATGTCCGCCTCCCCTACGAAAAGTCCGCCATGGACTTCGGCTGTGCGGAATAACGCTTGTCGCGATACTCCTCGACGACGTTTGCGTAGGTCGCTGGCAGCCCGGGGAAGCCGAGCATCTTCCAAGAAGCCATGTTGCGATTGCCGCCATAGGCCGGATCGCCAAAGAAGCCTTCCATGGTCAACGTCAGCAGGCGGGCGAAGAAGCCGCGCGAGCTGAAATTGCCGAAATCCGCCTTGCCTTCCTGCATCGCCTTGAGCGCCTCGATCCGCTTTTCCGGATCGAGCCGGTCAAAATCCATGTTGTAGGTTTTGCGCGACCAGACGTTCGCCGCGGCGATGCCGGCGGTAATGAATTCAGCGGGTGTCAGCGAAAGCTGGTAGCCCTGCTCCGGCTTGCCTTTGAGATACGGCCCGGCGCGGTACATCTTGGCGCCACCACCCCACGCACTGGCGAGCTGACGGTCAATATAAGTAGCGCAACCGCACTGGCTGCCCGATGGCGATAGCTCGTCGGCCGGGATCATAGTATCGACCGCCGCGACCACGAAGGCGTGCTCGGTCTCATTGAGAAAGAGCAATGGTTCGGCTTGCGGCCCGGCGGCGGTGGGAGCGGTCGCCGATTGCCCTTGCGCTTCGGCAGGCGCCGGTTGCGCCAAGCCGGTTGTCGCTGCGGCCCCGGCGAGGCCTGCCCCAACCAGAAATTTGCGGCGTGGAATCGTCTCGTCGGACATCTGACCCTCCCTGCCGGCGCTCGAATCCGCTCGCCGAATTTTTAATTGGAACAAGAATAGACCCAACCGGCTTGTACGGAAATGGGCTGTGGGGGAAGACCTGCACTTCCCTCAGGCTCTTGTCGCTTTTGCATATCTGCTCCCGCGCCTTGTCCGGGGCAGTTGCGCGTTGTCCCTTTTGCCTTCGCCAATGGAGGACTAAATGGAAACCCACGAAAACCAACATCTCGGCTTTAACTACCGCCGGTACGGCCTCGAAAACGGGACGGAATTTAAATCGCGCCCTGACGCGACGGGGTACTGGTTCGCAGCGGCCGTGTTGTTCGCCTTTGTCGCAGCGGGAATCATCGTCTACCGCTCAGGCGGCGATGAATTCCGTACGGCGGTTAACGACGTACCGACAGCGACGCAGACCGGCCCGATCGATCCGCCGCCGTTGCTTAAAGCGCAGTAAGATCGCGCGGCCCGCAGGAGTGCGGGCTCGACGCGCCCGGTTTTGGCCCTGCCAAACCGGATGGCGAGCGACCGGATGGCGAGCGGTTGTTTACCCGGCAAAGCCGCCGCTTTTCAGGAATTCGTCTTCGGCGGGCGTTGTGACCCGGCCCAGTGCCCCATTGCGATGCGGGAACCTGCCGAACTTCACAATGATATCGCGATGGATATTGGCAAACTTCAGCGTGTCGGCGTCGCCGTATTTTTCATAAAGCTGCAAGCAACGGTCCTGATCCGCCAGGACTTCCGAATGCATGAAAGGCAAATAGAAGAACTGCCGTAACGCCTGTTCGGTCGCATGGTCGAAGCCGTGCGCCAGAGCGCGACCGGCCATCGCACGCGCCAGTGGATCGGTGGCAAAGGCGTGGGCGCTGTTGCGGAACATATTGCGGGGAAATTGATCGAGCAGAATCAGAAGTGCGAGCGCACCTTCAGCGTTCTCTTGCCAGGACGCGAGTTCGCAACGGGCCGCAGCTTCGTGGATTGCAAGAAAGCGCGTGGCTATGTCGCGATCAAAGGCCTCGTCTTTCTCAAACCATTTATCCGGCCCGGCGTCGCGCCAGAACGAAACAATTTCGGCAGGCATGGCTTCGGCAGATATGGCAATCGTCGTCATCCGTCCCGCCGCATCAATCGACCGTCGCGCCGGAGAATTTCACTACTTTGGCCCACTTGTCGGTTTCCTCGACGATAAGACCGCCGAAATCCGCTGGCGAACCGGGAAACGGCGTGCCGCCGAAATCGGCAAGCCGCGCTTTCATCGCCGGTTCGGCGAGCGCCGCAATGACCTCGCGGTTGAGTTTGGTGACAATGTCCGCAGGCGTGTCCTTTGCCGCGGCGAGGCCGTACCACTGGCTCGCCTCGTAGCCGGGCACAAATTCCGCGATCGGCGGCAAATCCGGCAGCACGTCAATCCGCGACTTTGTCGTCACCGCCAGAGCGCGCAGTTGGCCCGAGCGGATATGATTGATCGAGCCCGGCGTGGTGTCGAACATCACCTGCATCTGGCCGCCGAGCAGATCGACGAGCGCAGTTCCCGCCCCTTTGTAAGGGACATGAACCATGTCCACCCCGGTCATCATCTTGAACAGCTCGCCCGCGACATGTTGCACGCTGCCATTGCCGGCTGACGCCATGTTGATCTTGTGCGGATTGGCTTTCGCATAGGCGATGAATTCCGGCACCGTGTTTGCCGGCACGGACGGATGAACTTCCATCACCTGCGGTGCGCGCGCGACCGTCGCGATCGGCGCGGCATCGCGAATGAAATTAAAATTCAGATTAGGGTAGAGTGTCGCGTTGATGGCGTTAGCGGCAGAAGACAGCAACAGCATGTAGCCGTCCGGCGCCGAACGAATAACCATTTCGGTTGCGATATTCGTCCCTGCTCCGGGGCGGTCTTCGACAAAGAATTGCTGGCCGAGCCGCTCTGTCAGGGCGGCCGCAATAATACGGCCGGCGATATCCATGCCGCCGCCCGCAGGTGTACCGACCAGCACGCGCACCGGACGCGACGGATAGGCTTCCGCACGTGCGAAGCGCGGGACCGCCGGCCATGCCGCCGCACTCGCCGCAAGTTTCAGAAAATTTCGGCGCTTCATATTGCCTGCTCCGCTCAAGCGAAGAATCGTTGCGAATAAGGTGCGTCGTCGAAGCCGCGCTTGATCACCCAGTCGGCGATATCCGAACCTGTGGCAAACCACACGTCCGAATGGCCCGATAGATGTGTCAGGATTTTTTGCAGCATCGCCGTCATCACCGGCCGCCCGCCCCAGTGCGAGTGCACTGCCAGCGGCAGCATCGCCATCGGTTCGTGTTCGTACAGATAATCGAATGTCTCACGGTAGACGTCGTAATAGTCCAGCGGGCTCGAGCGTAGCACGCGATTGTCGGCGAAATCGCTGACCGGCAGCGCGATCAGGCTGCCGCTTTTGGTCGCAATCTTGCGCGGCAGGCTGATGTCCTTGGCCTCGCCGTGCCAGACAAGCTTTTCCTGAGCGAGGAAATCGTAAGTATGTTCGCTCCATGCGAGGACCGGACAGCACCAGCCTTTGGTTTTCTGGCCGGTCACGTCTTCCAGCATGCGCAGCGAGCGGCGGATCAGCTCGCGCTCCTGCTCCGGCTCCATGTAGGCCATGAGCTCGTCCTGGAAGTGACCGTGGCCGGCGATCTCATGACCGCTCTTGATGGCCTGCCGGATAGCGTCAGGATAGAGCGCCGCGCTCGCCGCGTTGGGGCAGATCGTTCCGGGCGCATTGAAACGATCGAGCGTCCGGATGATGCGCCAGAGCCCTTCGTTACCGCCGTAGTGGCCCCAGGCGATGCCGGAATGATCGACGAAACCCGGCTTAAGTGACGTGGTCTGGATCGAATACGGCGCTGCCTTGCCTTCCGACCAAGTCTCGAGCAGCACCGTGATCATCACGGCAATGCGCTTGCCCTCCGGCCATTCAAAATTGCTTTTGGTCATCCGTCTCCCTCAGCGCGCAGCGTAGCGCCGCACAACGGACGCCAACCGCAAGCTTGCAACCAGGCGCGCGAAGCCCGCAAGCACCCTAGGCGTGCACAAGCGGTCCCGGCTGCTTGAGATATTGCGTCGTGATTGCGTTTGCCGACCAGTAAGCCAGCGCACCAACCAGACCAGTCGGGTTGTAGGATGCGTTTTGCGGAAATACCGACGCGCCCATGACGAACAGGTTGTCGGCATCCCACGATTGCAGATAGCGATTGACCACGCTGGTCTTCGGATCGGTGCCGGTCATGGTGCCGCCGGTGTTATGAGTCGATTGATACGGCACGACGCTGTAGTCGCCCTTGATTCCAGCCGGCGTGCTCATCGCCGTTGGATTCATCGCCTTGGCGAGCCGGCCGAGAACACCGCTGGTGTAGTTCGCCAGTTTGTAGTCGTTGTCGTGGAAATTGAACGACATCCGGATCAGCGGCCGTCCGAGCGCATCCTTGTAGTTCGGATCGAGGTCGAGGAAATTCTCGCGGTGCGCGTAGTTGCAGCCTGAGGCGCCGATCGCGAAAGCGTGGTTATACCACTTCGCAGTCGCTTGCTTCCATTCGTTGCCCCAGCGCGGCGTACCGGGCGGCACCGGGCGCGTCAGGATCGGCCGGCCGTTCGACGGGCCTGCCTGAATCCACGCACCACCGTAGAAACCAAGACCGGCATGATCGAAATTGTCGCCATTGAAGTCGTCGATCAGCACGCCATGGGCGCCCGACGCCATGAACGGATTGATCTCCTTGTCTTCGAGGAAGACCGTCACGTTGCCGGCGCCGACCTGATAGCAATAGTTTTTACCGACAGCGCCCTGTCCGGTCTTGTAATCGTAAGGCTGGCCAATGCCCGCCGTGAGCATCAATTGCACATTGCTGAACACATAAGCGCCGAGGACGACGATACCGGCGGGCTGTTCGTATTCCTCGCCGCTTCGGGTATCGATGTAGCGCACTGCGGTCACCTTGCGCGCCGCCTTGTCGTAGACCAGCTCTTTCACCTGCGCATTGGTGCGCAGTTCGAATTTTGAGTCCGCCAGCAGAGCCGGCAGCACACAGACATTCGGCGAAGCCTTGGCGTTGGCTTCACAGCCGAAGCGTTCGCAGTGGCCGCAATATTCGCAGGCGCCGAGCGTCATGCCTTCGGGGTTGGTGTAGGTCTCGCTGGCGTTGCTCGACGGCGCCTGGAACGGATGATAGCCGAGGCTGCGCGACGCCTGGTCCATGATCGTCCCGGCCAGACTCTTGGCCAGCGGCGGATTCGGATATTCGTTCTGCCGTGGCCCTTCGAACACATTGCCGCCGTCGACGATCTTGCCGCGAAGATTGCCGGCCTTGCCGGAGACGCCGCAGAGCTTTTCGAACTTGTCGTAGTACGGCTCGAGTTCGTCGTACGACACCGGCAAATCCTGGATCGTCATCTCTTCCGGGATGGCGTTCTTGCCGTATCGCTCCGTGATATGGCTGCGCACATTGTGATCAGTCGGCAGCCATCGCCACGTCATGCCGTTCCAGTGTGTCCCTGCACCGCCGAGATCGGTGCCGAGCAGGAATGAGCCCAGACGCCTGATCGGCAATGCGCTTTCAGTCGGGGAATGACGCATCGAAACGGTTTCAAGCTGCGTGTCCTGGAATAATTCCTGACGCACGGCGTATTTGAGATCGTCGCGCACCGAAGGAATTGTAAAGTCCTCGCGCGGCATGCGCTTGTTGCCGCGTTCGAGACCGACGACGTTCAGGCCTGCTTTGGTCAATTCGCGAGCGAGGATCGAACCAGTCCAGCCGACACCAATGACAACAGCATCGGTTTCCTTGAGCATGATGGTCATGGTTCATCTCCCTCAGGAAAAATCCGCGATTGAATGCGGCGGCTTGTCGTACTTTTTGTTGAAATACTTCTTGATGTCCTCGCGATAGGTCGCGGGAAGGCCCGGATAGCCGACCATCTTCCACGACGCCATGTTGCGGTTGCCGCCATAGATCGGGTCGGCGAAGAAACCTTCCATGGTGATCTGCAATAACGCTTCGAAGAATCCCCGGCTCGAAATACCGGAGAACTCGGCCTTGCTCTCCTCCATCGCCTTGAGCGCAGTCATGCGATCGGCGGCGGCAAGCCGGTCGAAGTCCTTGCCGTAAGTCTTGCGCGACCAGTCGTTTGCCGCGGCAATGGCGGCACGGAAGAATTCGCGCGGATTGAGCGGAAGCTGGTAGCCGAACTCAGGCTTCGCCTTGACAAAAGGACCGTCGCGATAAAGCCGGGCACCTGCCCCGTACGCGCCGGCGAGCTGGCGGTCGATAAAGACGGCGACACCGCAATCGCTGCCGGACGGCGACAGTTCGTCGGCCGGGATCATGGTATCGGCGGCAGCAGCGAAGAACGCTTGTTCGGTCGCCGTCAATGTCAGCATCGGCTGCGGCTGATCGCTGGGCGCCGCAGCAGCGGAGCCGGCGGCGTCTGCGCCTCAGCGGCGGGCGGCGTGAGCGAGGCCGCGACCGCGGTGCCGGCTCCCATCAGGAAATTACGGCGTCGGATCGGATTGTTATCGTCAGCCATTGTATGCCTCCCCTTGATTTCGGAATTTATGGTCAGCCCGGCTCCATGCCTTTGGCTTTGATCACTGCGGCCGCAGGCGGCGCGGTGAGAAATTTGATCAGCGCCGCCGCACCATCGGCATTTTTCGCCGCCGTACTGATACCGGCAGCGAATAAGGTGTTGACCTGGATGTCCGCCGGCAGCGGTCCGACCAACTCGGCGCCCGGATAAGGCAGGATCTCGCTAGCCTGCGTCATGGCGATTTCGACGTCGCCGTTCGTCACCGCGACGGCGGCCTGAATATGGAGCGGCTTGAGCTTGGGATTGACCTGATCGGAGATGCCGAGCTTGGCGAAGATCGCTTTCAGTGCCGCACCGGTCGGCGTGTTATCGACAAAGCCGATCGACTTTGCATTCAGCATCGCCTGCTTAAACGCATCGACGGTGCTGATGTCCGGCTTCGGCGCGCCTTTGCGAATGGCAACGCCGATACCGGCATGCGCGATCGGCGCGCGTGGTGAAATCGGCGACCTTGCCTTGCGCCGCGAGCTGATCGAGCAGCGCTTTGGTCATGATAACGGCGTCGAACGGTTCGTTGCCGTCGACCCGGGCTTTGAGTTGCGCCGAGGTGCCAAGCGTCGCGACGATCTTGTTGCCAGTCGCCTTCTCGAATTGCGGACCAAGTTCTTCCATCACGGCGTTAAGGGCATTGCCTTCAAGAAGTACGAGGTCGGCAGCCCGCGCGTATGCGGACAGAACAGGCAGAGTTAGACCGACGATCGCAGCTATGGCGGCAATGCGCTTCATGTCGTCCTCCCGTGGCCAGTCTTGAGCGCCGGCTGTAGAAGGCAAAGCTTAGCGACAAACGGCAGCTATCGCCAGAAACTCTTCGGCGTTGAGGCTTGCGCCCCCGACAAGGGCGCCATCGACATTGTCGATAGCAAGCAGCTCTGTGGCATTGGACGCTTTCACGGAGCCGCCATACAGGATGCGAACCGTATCGCTTCCTTTGCCGAAACGCGCCCCAAGCTGCTGGCGGATAAAACCGTGCATATCTTCGACATCTTTGGCCGTCGGCGTCAGCCCGGTGCCGATCGCCCAGACCGGCTCATAGGCGACGACAAAATCGGCATCGCCTTCGGGCAGTGAATCGGCGAGTTGGCCGCCCACAACCTCATGCGCCTTGCCGGCGTCACGCTCGGCACGGGTTTCACCGACACAAATGATGGGAAGCAATCCGGCGCGCCGCGCGGCCAAAGCCTTGGCGAAAACCTCGGCGTCGGTCTCGTGATGACCGCAGCGACGCTCGGAATGGCCGACGATCACCGCGCTCGCCCCTGCATCGGCTAGCATTTCCGCCGAAACGTCGCCGGTATGCGCGCCGGATGCATTGGCGTGGCAATCCTGTCCGCCGATGGCAACCCGTGAACCGCGCGCCCGCACCGCGAAAGCCGCAACAAGGGTAAATGGCGGGCACACCAATATGTCTACGCGCCCGGCCAGTTTGGCCGCGCCGGCGACAATAGTGTCCAATTGCGCTGCCGAGGCACTAAGCCCGTTCATTTTCCAGTTGCCGGCAACTAGCGGGCGGCGCGCCATTATTAATACCCTATCTTGTGCGACAAACAGCCGTTAGCAGACCGGTTGCACCCGGAAAAGAGGCGTTTTATCAATAAATCCCGTCGGTTGCGGCCTATCGCGACGCTCCTTATTATGCGCCGCCTTCAGTCAGCCCCTGACCGGCACTCATACTGAGCATTGGACCCATGCTTCGAGGTATCCGCAACGCCTCTACCACCTGGCTCGGCCGCATCCTGATGGGCGCGGTGATGACGCTGCTTGCCGGCATTTTCGCGCTGTGGGGCATCAATGACATATTCCGCGGCTTCAATCGCACGTCGCTTGCCACGATCGGCAGCACCGAGATCAGCTCCGACCAATTCCGCCAAGCCTACAACGACCGTTTGCAGGCGCTTTCCCAGCAAATCGGCAAAATCATTACACCGGCTCAGGCCACCGCCATCGGATTACCGCGGCAGGTCTTGAGTGAAATGGTCGCGCAAGCGGGCCTCGATCAGCGCGCCAAGCAGATGAAGCTTGCATTGACCGATGCCGATGTTTCGCGGCGCATCACCAGCAACCCGCAATTCCAGACCGCAGACGGCAAATTCGATCGCGCGCGGTTCCAGGATGCGCTGCTGAATGCCAACCTCACCGAGCAGCGCTTTATAGCGGATCAGCGTTCGAATACGTTGCGGCGGCAGATCATCGACTCGGTCTCCGCCAACATTCCCGTCCCGCAGGCCTGGCTCGACGCGATCAATCAGTTCCAGAACGAAGAGCGCAACGTCGCCTACCTGGCGCTCGGCCCGGCGCAAGCCGGCGACATCGCGCCGCCGACCGATGAACAGCTCACCAAGTATTTCGACGAGCGCAAGATCATGTTTCGCGCACCGGAATATCGCAAAATCGTAACCGTCATAGTGACACCGGCTGAGCTCGGCAAAACCATCGAAATCTCCGACGAAGAATTGAAGAAGATTTTCGATAGCAACCGCAGCCGCTACATCGCGCCCGAAAAACGGCACGTCGAGCAGATGGTATTCCCCAACTTGGCCGATGCCCAGGCCGCGAGCGACAAAATCAAGAGCGGCACGACATTCTCGGCGCTGGCCACCGAGCGTGGCCTGAAAGAACAGGATCTCGACCTCGGCACGGTGACGAAGTCGACGATCATCGATCCGGCCGTGGCCGACGCTGCTTTCTCGCTTAAGCAAGGCGACGTCAGCGCTCCAGTCCAGGGCCGCTTCGGCGCAGTTCTCGTTACCGTCACCCAGGTCGTTCCCGAAGAAAACAAGACCTTCTTCGACGTCGAACCGCAGATCCGCAACGAAGTCGCCACGGCGCGCGCGCGCGGCATGGTGCAGGACGTCCACAACAAGATCGAAGATGAACGCGCCGGCGGCGCCTCGCTTGAAGACGTGGCGCAGAAACTGAAGCTGCCTGTCGTCACCTACGATGCCGTTGACCGCTCCGGCCACGATCCGAACGGCAAGGTAGCGATCGCCACGCCCGACGCGGCGCAAATCGTCAACGCCGCTTTCGCGACTGACGTCGGCGTCGATAACGATCCGATCGAAACCGGCGGCGGCTTCATCTGGTACGACGTCGCGGGCATCACACCCGCACACGATCGCAGCCTTGACGAAGTGAAAGATCAGGTCGCCCAGCACTGGCGCGATGACGAAGTTGCCTCCCGGCTGAAAGCCAAGGCTGCTGACATTCTCGACAAGCTCAAGAATGGCTCGTCGCTTGACGCCCTCGCCCAGGCGAATGGCGTCAAGGTGCAGACCGCTGCCGGCATCAAACGCGGCAAGCCAACGCCGGGGATTTCGGCGCGGACCACCGACACCATTTTCCACACCGCGAAGGACGGCTCGAACAGCGCCGAAGGCGACGCCCCGACGGACTGGATCGTGTTCCATGTTACCGATGACAAGGTGCCGCCGATCGATCCTAAATCCGAGAACGCCAAGCAGAACCAGCAGAAGCTCGAGCACGATGTCAGCGACGACGTGTTCGGCCAGTACATGGCGTCGGTCGAGGATGAACTCGGCGCCACCGTCGATCAGGCACAGCTGATGCAGGCGCTGGGCAGCAGCGGGGCTCCGGAAGCTAATTAGATGCAGATCGAGCCTACGGCGGAACAATTCGCCGCGCGCTACGACGCCGGCGAACCGCAAGTCGTTTGGACGACGCTGGTCGCCGACCTGGAAACGCCGGTCTCCGCCTTTCTCAAGGTCGCCAACGGCAAGCCGATGAGCTTTCTGCTCGAAGTCCGTCGAAGGCGGCGCGGTGCGCGGCCGCTATTCGATCATCGGTCTTGAGCCGGATCAGATTTTCCGTACTGACGGCGCACGCGCCGCGATCAATCGCAAACCACACGCCGATCCGAACGCTTACGCACCGCTCGACGAGCCGCCGCTTGAAGCTTTGCGTTTTTTCATCGACGAAAGCCGTATCGCCCTGCCCGACGCACTGCCGCCGATGGCGGCCGGAGTGTTCGGGTATCTCGGCTACGACATGGTCCGGCTGATGGAAGACACGCTGCCGGCGCCCGGCGCGGACCCGATCGGCATTCCGGACTCAGTGCTGGTGCGGCCAACGCTGGTGGTCGTATTCGACGCCGTGAAAGACACCATAACGGTGGTGTCACCGGTGCGTCCGCAGCCCGGCATCTCCGCCAGGACGGCGCTGACGCGCGCGACAGAGCGGCTGTCCGCCGTGGTCGATGCGCTCGACAAGCCGCTCGACAAGGCCGCCGCCGGCGTGGATTTGGGACCGCTCGACGTCGCGCCCCGCTCCAACACCACGCCGAAAGAATTCAGGCGCATGGTGCTGGCGGCCAAGGAGTACATCGCCGCCGGCGACATATTCCAGGTCGTGCTGTCGCAACGTTTTGAGGCGCCGTTCGCGCTGCCGCCGTTCGCGCTGTACCGCGCACTGCGCCGGGTCAATCCATCGCCGTACTTGTTCTTTCTCGATTTCGGCGGCTTTGCCATTGCCGGCTCGAGCCCGGAAATCCTGGTGAAGGCCTCGGACGGCACCGTCACCATCCGCCCGATCGCCGGCACGCGGCCGCGCGGCGCCACACCGCACGAAGATCAGGCGCTGGAGACCGAACTGCTCGCCGATCCGAAAGAACGCGCCGAGCATCTGATGCTGCTCGATCTCGGCCGCAACGACGTCGGACGCGTCGCGGAGATCGGCACTGTTAAAGTCACCGACCAGTTCTTTATCGAGCGCTACAGCCAGGTCATGCACATCGTCTCCAATGTCGAAGGCAAATTGCGCAAGGACAGCGACCGGCTCGATGCACTCGCCGCGGGTTTCCCCGCCGGCACGGTTTCCGGCGCACCGAAGGTGCGCGCCATGCAGATTATCGACGAATTGGAAAAAGAGAAACGCTCGCTGTACGCCGGCTGCGTCGGCTATTTTTCCGCGGGCGAAGAGATGGACACCTGCATCGCGCTGCGCACCGCGCTGATCAAAGACGGCAAGATGTACGTGCAGGCCGGCGCCGGCATTGTTGCCGACAGCGATCCGGCCTTCGAACAGCAGGAATGTATCAATAAAGCAAAGGCGCTATTTCGCGCCGCCGAAGAAGCCAAACGCTTTGCATCGGCCGTGCGCCGCGGGCAGTAGCACGCTCACGCCACTGCCGGCAGCTTGTCGATCAGCTTGTCGAGCGTGATCGGATAGTCGCGCACGCGCACGCCGGTGGCGTTGTAGATCGCGTTGGCGACCGCCGCCGCCGACGCCGCAGATGCCGAGCTCGCCGACGCCCTTGGCCTTCATCGGCGACGAGATCGGATCGGTCTCGTCGAGGAAGATCACCTCCTGGTGCGGGATGTCGGCATGAACCGGCACTTCGTAGCCGGCGAGATCGTGGTTGACGAAGAAGCCGCAGGCGCTTGTCGACGACGAGCTCCTCCATCAGCGCGGCGCCGACGCCCATGGTCATCGCGCCGATCACCTGGCTGCGCGCCGACTTCGGATTGAGGATGCGGCCGGCGGCGCACACCGCCAGCATGCGCCGCACGCGGATTTCGCCGGTCGCGACATCGACGCCGACTTCGACGAAATGCGCCGCCGAAGGTCGATTGCTGGTAGTTCTTGTCGAGGTCGCCGTATTCGATCGCGTCCTCGGCCGACGAGGCCGCTCTCGCCCGCGGCCTCGGCCAGCGGCACGCTGCGATCGCCGGAGCGGACCATGCCGTCGGCGAAACGCGACGTCAGGCGAGTTGAAGCCGAGCTTCTGCGCCACCGCCTCGCGCAGCTTCATGCAGGCGGCATAGACGCCCGGCGGTCGAATTGTTGGCGCCCCATTGACCGCCCGAGCCCGCCGACACCGGAAAGGTCGAATCGCCCAGCTGCACCACGACCTTGTCGAGCGGCACGCCCATCATCTCGGCCGCGGTCTGCGCGATGATCGTGTAGCTGCCGGTGCCGATGTCGGTCATGTCGGTTTCGACCGTGACGATGCCGCGCTTGTCGAGCCGCACGCGCGCGCCGGACTTCGTCAGGAGGTTGTTGCGGAACGCGGCGGCGACGCCCATGCCGACCAGCCAGCGCCCGTCGCGCGTCTTGCCGGGCGTCGCGATTGCGCTTGCTCCAGCCGAAGCGATCGGCGCCGATCCGCAGGCATTCGACGAGGCTGCGCTGCGGAGAACGGTCGCTTCGGGTTCTCCGGATCGACCTGGGTGTCGTTGAGGATGCGAAATTCGATCGGGTCGAGCCCGAGCTTCTCCGCCATCTCGTCCATCGCGATCTCCAGCGCCATCATGCCCGGCGCCTCGCCCGGCGCGCGCATGGCATTGCCTTCGGGCAGATCGAGCACCGCAAGCCGCGATCGCCGTCATGCGGTTGGCGCCGGCATAGAGCAGCCGCGTCTGGCTGACCGCGGTCTCCGGGCTCGCCGCCCGGCAGATCGCCGGACCAGCTCTCGTGGCCGATTGCCGTGATCTTGCCGTCGCGCGCCGCGCCGATGCGGATGCGCTGGATCGTCGCCGGCCGGTGCGTGGTGTTGTTGAACATCAACGGCCGCGGCAGCGCGACCTTCACCGGCCGGCCGGCCGCGCGCGCGCCGAGCGCCGCGAGCAGCGCGTCGGCACGCAGGAACAGCTTTGCCGCCGAAGCCGCCGCCGATGAAGGGCGAGATCAGGCGCACGTTCTCTTTGGGGATGCCGAGCGTCTTCGCCAGGTCGCCGGTGCCCCAGTCGATCATCTGGTTCGAGGTCCAGAGCGTGAGCTTGTCGCCGTCCCACGCGGCGATCGACGCGTGCGGCTCCATCATCGCGTGCGACTGATCGGGCGTGGTGTAGGTTTCGTCGAGCTTGCACCGGCGCGGCGGCGAACGCGCCGTCGAAATCGCCGACCGCGGTATCGGCTCGCCAGCGATAGCTGGGCGCCGGCTTGATCGCGCGCGTCCTTCGCCGCGGCAAGATCGAACGCGCCCTCGGCGCCGACGTAGTCGACGTCGCACGAGTTGCGCGGCCGCGCGCGCCTGCTCGAAGGTCTCGGCGACGACGAGCGCGATCGCCTGATGGTAGTGCTCGATCTCGGGGCCGCCGAGCAGCTTGGCGGTGTTGAACTCGCCCTTGTCGAGCTTGCCGGCGTTCTCCGCGGTGACGATCGCGAGCACGCCGGGCGCGGCCTTGGCTTCGCCAGAGTCGATCGCGGCGATCCGGCCCTTGGCGATCGCCGCGCCGACAACATAGCCGTAGGCCGCGTTCGGCACGACGTCGTGACGCTCGTAGGCGTAGGTGCGCCGTGCCGGTGGTCTTGAGCGGACCGTCGATCCGGTCGGTGGGCTTGCCGACGACCTTGAGCTGGTCGATCGGATTGGTCGTGGCGGGTGTGTCGAACTTCATGACGTCAGCCCCTCGCCTCGGCGAGCACCGCGGCGAGCGTGCGCTCGACCAGCGGCAGCTTGAATGCGTTTTCGCGGGTCGGCTTGGCGCCGGCGAGCAGTCGCTGCGGTAACGGCCTTCGCGCCGCGCGGCAACTCGGCCTCGGCCGCCTCGACGCGCCACGGCTTGTGGGCGACACCGCCGAGCGCAACGCGGCCGGTCCCGTCGCGCTGCACGATCGCGCCGACCGAGACCAGCGCGAAGGCGTAGGACGCGCGGTCGCGCACCTTGCGATAGATGTGCGTGCCGCCGACCGGCTTGGGCAGCGTCACCGCGGTGATCAGTTCGCCCGCGCTCCAGCACGGTCTCGATATGCGGCGTATTGCCCGGCAGCCGGTGGAAGTCGGCGATCGGAATGCTGCGCGTCTTGCCGTCGGGCCGGACGGTTTCCACGACCGCGTCGAGCGCGCGCATCGCCACCGCCATGTCGCTCGGATGCGTGGCGATGCAGGCGTCGCTGGCGCCGATCACCGCGAGCTGGCGGCTGAAGCCGCCGATCGCCGCGCAGCCGCTGCCGGGCTGGCGTTTGTTGCACGGCTGATTGGTGTCGTAGAAATACGGGCAGCGCGTGCGCTGCAGCAGATTGCCGGCGGTCGTCGCCTTGTTGCGCAACTGCCCCGAGGCGCCCGGCGAGCAGCGCGCGCGACAGCAGCGCCATAGTCGCGCCGCACGCGCTCGTCGGCGGCGAGATCGGTGTTGCGCACCAGCGCGCCGATGCGCAGGCCGCCCTCCGGCGTCGCTTCGATCTTGTCGAGCGCGAGACCGTTGACGTCGATCAGATGCGCCGGCGTCTCGATCTCGAGCTTCATCAGATCGAGCAGATTGGTGCCGCCGGCGATGAATTTGGCGCCCTGGCGTGCGCGCGGCAGCCGCGGCCGCTTCGGCCGGCGAGTTCGCGCCGCTCGTAGGTGAAGGATTTCATGCCTTGCCTCCCGCGACTTCGGCGATCGCCTCGACGATGTTGGAATAGGCGCCGCAGCGGCAGATGTTGCCGCTCATGCGCTCGCGCAGTTCGGCGGCGGTCAGTTGCGGACGCGCGGTGAGATCGGCGCTGACGTGGCTCGGAATGCCGGCCTTGATCTCGTCGAGCACCGCGACCGCCGAGCAGATCTGCCCCGGCGTGCAGTAGCCGCACTGATAGCCGTCATGCTTGACGAACGCGGCCTGCATCGGATGCAGGTTCTCCGGCGTGCCGAGCCCTTCGATGGTGGTGATGCTGTCGCCCTCGTGCATCACCGCGAGCGTCAGGCAGGAGTTGATCCGGCGCCCGTCGACGATCACCGTGCAGGCGCCGCACTGGCCGTGATCGCAGCCCTTCTTGGTGCCGGTGAGATGCAGATGCTCGCGCAACGCGTCGAGCAGGGTGGTCCGCGTATCGAGTTCGAGTGAACGGGCCGTCCCGTTCACTTCGAATGAAACCTTATGCATAGAAGGCTCTCCAGTATCGGCGGGTTTGGCCATCGCCATTCCGCCTCGTGAGCGACTCTTAGGTGATAGCTATTGACGCAGTGGTCGCAATCAACAGGTCGCGCGTGGTCAATTTCTATTCAACGGATGCCCGCATTTTCCGTTCCCGCTGGTTTTTTGACAGGAGCGAAGGCGATCTGCAGGACGACAAGTTGCCGAATTGACACACGGTTTTGCTAAACGACACGCATTAAACGAGCGACGTAAAAAAGCCACATCTGGTTTCGCTCTATGGCCCGGGCAAGGCGATTGGCGCCATCTGAAGGCGGGCTCCGTCTCGGAAGGACTACCTCGCAATACCAGTCACAGAGTCGGATAAACCCGAAATCAGGAGTAGTCGAAATGCGTAAGTTTGGCCGGGCGACAAAATTCTTTATGGCAGCGGTCGCTGCGTTGATGGTTTTCGCCGCAGCGCCGACGCCGTCCCAAGCAGCCAATGGCACCGTTCGTCTTCACGTCGTGAGCGTGGGAGCGTTCGTCGGTATCGGCAGCGGCAATGGCGTGCTGTACTTCCATCATCGGCGTTACCCGTTGCAGGTGAGCGGCCTCGGCATCGGTACGGTTGGTATTTCTGCTGTCGATCTGGTGGGTACGGTGTCGAATCTGCGCCGCGCAACCGACATCGTCGGGTCTTACAGCGCCGGCGGTGCCGGCATCACTTTCGTGAATGGCGAGCAAGCCGCGACGCTGAACAACCAAAACGGTGTTGTGCTGCAGCTGCGCGGCCCGCAGACCGGATTCCAGATTCAGCTCAGCGTCGGCGGCATGAACATCAACATGTAGTCACTGCCTGCGCAGAAAAACGTGCTGGCCGCAGGTGGGCCAGCACCTCGCGGCTTTTGAGCTGCCCCTGTCCAAGGCTACGGAGTGTCGCTGATTTTGTGAATCCGCGCCCGCCCAAAGACATATGGAACTCCGCACAACTCGACAGTAGCCGTCCGCCATCCCCCGCGATAACCTCAGCGTGCTGAGGTTCAACAACGCTGCCGGACGGCATTGACCGGCCCGGAGGGGGAAACGCCATCATGGACACTATCGAAGCGCGCACGATCGCCAAGGTATCGTCGCGGCTCGTTCCGTATCTGATCGTCTGTTATTTCATCGCCTATCTGGACCGGGTGAACGTCGGCTTCGCCGCGCTCACCATGAACAAGGCGCTCGGCCTGACCGCGACCATGTTCGGTTTCGGTGCCGGTATCTTCTTTCTCACCTATTTCATCTTCGAGCTGCCGTCGAACCTGTTCCTCGACAAGTTCGGCGCGCGCAAATGGATAGCCCGCATCATGATCACCTGGGGCATCCTCTCCGGCCTGATGGCGTTCATTCCGAACATTGCGAGTTCGACCGGGCTCGGCAACGAGTACACCTTCTATACAGTGCGCGCGCTGCTTGGTTTCGCCGAAGCCGGATTCTTTCCCGGCATCATCTTTTATCTGACGCTGTGGTTCCCGTCGGTTTATCGCGGCCGCATCATCGGCGCCTTCATGGCGGCGATCCCGCTGTCATCCGTGATCGGCTCGCCGGTTTCCGGATTGCTGCTCGGGCTCGACGGCGCCAGCGGTTTGGCCGGCTGGCAGTGGCTGTTCATTCTCGAAGCGGCGCCGGCGGTACTGCTCGCCTTCGTCACCTACTTCTATCTGACCGACAAGCCAGCGGATGCGCATTGGCTCGAGCCCGACGAACGGGCGTGGCTGACGAGCCGTCTCGATGCCGAGCGCCAGCAACGTGAGGCCGGGCACCACATGTCGGTTAGTGAGGCAGTCTTCAATCCGCGGGTGCTGGCATTGGCGCTGGTCTATTTCGGCCTCGTTGCCTGCAACTATAGCGTCGGCTTCTGGCTGCCGCAGATCGTCAAAGGCTTCGGTCTGACTAATGCGATGACCGGATGGGTGACGGCGATCCCCTACGCGGTCGGCGCAGCCTTCATGGTCTGGTACGGCAAGCGATCCGACGTCCACGTCGAACGCAAGGCGCACGCCGCCGTAGCGCTCGTGATTGCCGCCGCCGGCATCGCCGCCTCGACGCTGACCGACGATCCGACGCTGAAGATGCTGGCTTTCAGCGTCGGCGCCTGCGGTGTGTTCGGCGCATTGCCGGTGTTCTGGACGCTGCCGACCGCCGTGCTGTCCGGCACCGCGGCCGCGGCCGGAATTGCCGTCATCAACTCGATCGGCAACTTGTCCGGCTTCTTCGGCCCCTACGCGATGGGCTGGATCAAGGACGCGACTGGAAGCTTCACCGGCGGGCTTCTACTGATTGCCGCGCTGGCCCTCGTCGCTATGGGAATCGTGCTGGCGCTGGGCCATAACCAGGCCCTTGAAAAAGCGCCCGCAGCGCTGAAACAAAGCTGATCCCGCCGCGGTGGCGGCACGGCTTCGAGACGGAAAGGACGTGCCCGCCGCCTGTGGCGGTAGGCCAACAACCATGAACGATCAAACAGCGGAATCCCAAGCAACTTCGCAGGCGGCTTCACAGGACATCCTGTTCGAATTGCACGACGGCATCGGCAAGGTGACGTTCAACCGCCCGCAGGCACGCAATGCCTTCACCTTTGCGATGTACGAGCGGCTCGCGGAAATCTGCCAGCAGGCCAACAAAGACCGGTCAGTCAAGGTACTGATCTTCCAGGGCGCCGGTGATAAAGCTTTTGCCTCCGGCACCGACATCAATCAGTTCCGCGCGTTCAAGTCGCCGCAGGACGCGCTCGATTACGAGGCCCGTATCGACCGCGTGCTCGGCCAGCTTGAACAATGCCGGGTGCCGACCATCGCCGCGATCAGCGGCGCCTGCACCGGCGGTGGCGCCGGAATCGCGGCATGCTGCGATCTGCGCGTTGGCACCAAAACGACGCGTATGGGATTTCCGATCGCGCGCACCCTTGGCAACTGTCTGTCGATGTCGAATTTCAGCCGTCTCACCGCGCTGATCGGACCGGCGCGCGTCAAGGACATCATCTTCACCGCGCGTCTTGTCGGCGCTGATGAAGCGGCCAGCATCGGCCTGCTCACGGAGATCGTCGAAGATCTTCCGGCGCTGGAAAAACGCGCCGCGGAACTCGCCACGCAGATCGCCGGTCATGCGCCACTCACGCTCAACGCCACCAAACAGGCGCTGTCGCGGCTGACGCGGCGGCTCACCCGCGAGGAAGGCGAGGATCTGATCCTGCAATGCTACATGAGCGCAGATTTCCGCGAGGGCATGGACGCGTTCCTCAACAAGCGCCAGCCTCAGTGGAAGGGCGAATAAAAAACCCAACACGCGCTCCCCAGCGCATTCGATAGTCCCGGCTAAACCCTCTGCGCAGAAAACCCGGTTCGGCATTGCCGAACCGGGTCTTTCTTTGTGCGAACGTCCGCCCTATCAGTTGCCCTGATAACCAGGACCGCCATAAGCGCTTGCACCCGCGGAGATGCCGCCCGGCGAAAGCGGAGCGCCCGAAGCTCTGGTGTTCGAGTAACTCGGTGCCGGGGCCGGGGCCGCTCCGGACGATGAATAGGCGTACAACGCCCTGCCGTGAGACGAAGTGCCACTGGGGTTTGTGCCATTGGGGCTTGAGCCAGCGGTCTGCATGTAGCCGGGGCCGCCGTACGCGCTGGCGGCCGCCGAAATGCCGCCGGGCGAAAGCGGAGCGCCGGTCGGGCCAGTATTGGAATAATTAGTGGGCGTAGCGCTGCCGCCACCTGACGGTCCGATGTAACCCGGTCCAGGTCCGCCAAATGAACTCGCCGCGGCACTGATACCGCCGGGCGATAGCGGCGCGCCGCTGTTTGGACCGGTGTTGGAATAAGACGGGACAGGCTGCCGGGTTTGTGCGAACGCAGGCGCAGTGGCCAGCGCGGCGCCGAGGGCCAAGGCAGTCATGGCGACAGTAATTCTGGAACGCATGTTCATTCGCTCCCTTTGTTTTTGACGGCGCGTGTTCGGCATTGCCGGAAGCGCGCCGAGCACGGCGAGGAGCGCCGTGGCTTCGGGAGAGAAGTATCTGTGGCGATATCGGGAAGTATAGAAATGCGAACGTAAATACGGACGGCTTATCGATAAACGTCAGATATAACTTACGGGAAAGCTACGTGAATTTGGTCCAAATATGGTTGGCGTATAGATTGATGACAAGATCACATTGCCGTCGAAATTATTTTACACGCTGCCGCGTCAACAACTTCGCCTCGAAGAGGCGCGTCGCGTGTGTTAGCTACCGAGAGCGACAAACTTGTAACCGTCACCCCAGCGCCGCACGTTGCTGGTCGAGGGCGCGGGAAAATGGCTCGCGCACATGATTGTGCGCTCTTCGCAGTACTGGTCGAAGATTTTTCGCCGCGTCCTTCCCGCTTGCACCGAGTCGTAGTCCGCCAGCATGCCGAGCTCCGGATATTTCCCCTGCAGCGGCGAGTGGATCATGTCGCCGGTGATCAGCGCGTCGTTGCCGGTGCGCCCGACCAGCACCGCGAAATGATCGATGGTATGCCCGGGCGTCGGGATGAGACGCACCTGTTCGTTGAAAGCGAAATCGCTTTTGACGATCTGCTCGCGCTTTGCGGCGACGATCGGCAGAACGGAGTCGGTGATCCACGGCACGCTGGCGGGATTCTCCTTCTCGCGCGCCGTCCAGTGCGCAAGCTCGCGGTCCGCCATGATGTATTTCGCTTTTGGAAAAGTCGGCACCCAGCGGCCGTTTTCGAGACGGGTGTTCCAGCCGACGTGATCGCCATGCAGATGCGTGCACATCACATAATCGATGTCGTTCACCGTAAGGCCCGTCGCTATTAGCCCCTTCTCAAAGCGATCACTATTCATCATGTTCCAGTGCGGACGCATTGGCCGGTGTTTATGATTGCCGACGCAAGCATCGACCAGGATGTTGTGGTGCGGTGTCTTGATGACAAAGCTCTGGATGCAGAGCATCACGCCGCCGGCAGCATCGATGAATTCCGGCACAAGCCATGAGCGGTTTTCCTCGAGCAGTTCCTTGCTCAGGGTCGGGAAGAACTCGTGCGCCTTGAAGAACGGTGCTTGCTGTTCGACGACCGGATAAATCGTGGTGTCTCTTAGCGTGATCGGTGCCGACATAGGTCGCCCTCCCCGGGATCGCCTCGCTCTGCTCTGGTCAGACGGCAAACTACAGCACGAACGCGCGGGCACGAAAAAGGGGGCGGATCAACACCACCCCCTTCGACCGTACGCCCCCGCTTTAGAACGCAAAAATTGCCGCAGCCTATCAGCGCTTCACCGGCTACAGCAGTAATGTTTGCTATTCGGGCCCAGAACTCGCTTTCCTAACCCTAGCCACTCCAAAAGATAGGTTGTACGGCCGGAAACGGCAGGTCGCAAGGATAGGCAGTTTCTGGCGAATCCGATACTGTAGCGGCTTCTCGAATCATTTGGTCCCGGACTTGAGCGGGAGGCCGCAGAAGTGACAAACACCATTATCACTGTGGCCACTATGAAGGGTGGCAGCGGCAAGAGCACACTTGCAAGCTGCCTTGCGGTGCATTGGCATCTGCGCGGCCGGCGTCCGACGCTGATCGATGCTGATCCGCAGCGTTCCCTCGTGCGGCTAGCAGCTCGCGAACGAGCGCTTGGCGGAGTTTCTGTTATTGAAGACGCGACCGATGAAGCATCAAAAACTGCACGGCGCCTCGCCCAAAGTGGGCCGGTAATCGTAGATACGCCAGGATTCCGTTCCCGAACAACGCTGGATTGTCTTACCTTGGCGGATTTTCTGCTTGTTCCGGTCAAGCCGTCACCTTTCGACGTGGATCGTATGCTCGATACCATAGGCACACTAACTGATCGTACCGATGGGCGAGCGCCGCTCTTCCGGTGTTTGCTGACCCAGACGACGCGGGACTCAGTTATTGCCAAGCACATTCGAGAGGAGCTGATGGCTGCCGGCTTGCCGGTCCTTCACAGCGAGATGACGAACCGGGTTGCCTATCCGGAGGCCGCTCTTTGGGGCGCGACCCCAAGTCTTATTAGCTGGAAAGGGCCCGCCGCCCGGGAGATAGCGGCAATCGCGGATGAAATCGACATGGTGCTTGGATCCCAACAGGCCGCTGCATGAACTCGCAAACCGCTCCCGAAGGCCATCAGGCAACCGGTCGATCGCCTGAAAAGACACGCTGCCGACTTTATCAATGACGAACAGGGACGCGTGCCTCGGTCTAATCCCTCGTTCGACGCCGTCGAGCCGGAGCCCGCTCGTTCGGATATCGCGTCTACGAACGTGGCGGTTTCCAGCGATGCGCCTTCGCCAAAGCGCGGTGCGAAAGAGCTTGGCGCCTCGGACACCGCTCCGAGGAAGCCCGACACCGATCCGCTTGCGGCGAAACGGCTGGCGCTGGCGAACAAGATCGTCGACCGGCATCGGCTCTATGCGGCTGGTGGCGGGTTGTTGCCGTTGCCGGTCGTGAGTATTGCCGGGGTGACAGCGATTATCCTGCGGATGGTGAAACAGCTCAGCCAGCTTTATGGGGTTCCGTTCGAGCGGGATCGGACGCGATCGCTGGTCGTCAGCATCATTGGGGGTGCGGTACCCACCGGGCTTGGGGCCGCAACGACGTCGACGCTTGCCTGGATTGTTCCTGGGGGATTGCTGTTGGGCCTTGCCGTTTCAGCGATCGCTGCCGGCGCATTAACCCGCGGCATCGGCTTGGTGTTCGTCGAGAGCTTCGAGAGCGATAACGCAGCGCCCGAAATCGCTGTGGCCAATCGGACCTAGCTGACAAATCCAGGTTAGGGAATCCCGCACACCGTCATCTTGTCGGCGGTGCCGTCGTACAGCGCTGCATGTTGCATCAACGACTTAAGGCCGAAATCCTTGAGAGACAGAGCCTTACTGCTCGACGACGCCCTCGGGCGCGGCTTCGAGATTGAATGCAGCAGCGAACAGGGCGCGAGTATATTCGGTCTTGGGATTTTTGAATAACTGGGCGGCTTCGCCGCTTTCGACAACGAGACCGTGTCGCATGACTACCAGACGACTCGCCAGCGCAGCGACCACACGCAAATCATGCGAGATGAACAGATAAGTGAGGTTATGCCGTTTCTGCAAATCACGCAGCAGATCGACCATCTGCGCCTGGATCACCATATCCAACGCGCTCGTCGGTTCATCGAGAACGATGAAAGAAGGCTCCAGCACCACAGCCCGTGCGATCGCGATACGCTGGCGCTGACCGCCGGAAAATTCATGCGGAAAGCGAAAACGCGTTCCCGGATCAAGCCCGACATCATTCAGCGCCTGGATAACCCGTTCATCGCGCGCCCGATCGGTCATGTCCGGATGATGGACTTTAAGCCCTTCCTTGATGATTTCTGCCACCGACATGCGCGGCGACAAAGAACCGTACGGATCCTGAAATACAATCTGCATGTCGCGGCGGAAAGGACGCATCTGCTTGAATTTCAGGCCTTGCAGATTATTGCCCATATATGCGATCGGACCTTCCGAAGAGATCAGTCGCAGAATTGCGCGGCCCAAGGTGGATTTACCAGAGCCGGATTCACCTACGACCCCAAGTGTTTCGCCTTTGCGCAACGTGATGCTCAGGCCGTCACAGGCTTTGATATGACCAACCACCTTGCGCATCA
Source organism: uncultured Alphaproteobacteria bacterium (assembly GCA_963739945.1). Classification (GTDB taxonomy): domain Bacteria; phylum Pseudomonadota; class Alphaproteobacteria; order Rhizobiales; family Xanthobacteraceae; genus BOG-931. Next base: position 110,177 of record CAVUCN010000022.1, read on the forward strand.
GGCCCGCTGTGATCGGAAACCAGACTTTAAGGTGATCGGTTTGCAGGAGTACCGGCGCGTCGGGTTGCGGCAATGCCGGATCCGGTCTCGGCTCCGCAGCTAGTAGTGCACGTGTATAAGGATGTTCGGGCGAATTGAAAACATCCTCGACCGTCCCGCGTTCGACGATCTTGCCGTCCTTCATCACGCAAACGCGCTGCGCGATCTTGCGGACGATGCCGAGATCGTGGGTAATGAACAAAAGCGACATGTTCAGACGCGACTGGATGTCCTTGAGAAGCGCGATGATCTGGGCCTGGACCGTGACGTCGAGGGCAGTCGTGGGCTCGTCGGCAATGAGCAAATCCGGTTCGTTGGCCAGCGCCATCGCGATCATGACGCGCTGACGCTGGCCGCCGGAAAGCTGATGCGGATAACTGTTGAGACGGCTGGCGGGATCTGGAATGCCCACCTGAGTGAGCACTTCGATCGTGCGCTCGCGCGCTGCCGTTCCGGTCAGCCCGCGATGCAAAAGTAGGATTTCTCCTATCTGCTTCTCGATCGTATGCAGCGGATTAAGCGACGTCATCGGTTCCTGGAACACGATCGTAATGTTGTCTCCGCGCACCTTCTGCATATCGCGCTCAGTGAGCTTCAACATGTCTCGTCCGTGGAACTCAATGCTCCCGGAAGGGTGCCCTGCCGCTGGATAGGGCAGCAGCCTGAGTATCGATAGCGCCGTCACCGATTTTCCCGAACCGGATTCACCAACCAGCGCCAGGCATTCGCCCTTGGCGATATCGAAGGAAATCTTGTCAACCGCCAGCGTTACGCGGCCGCTCGAGCGAAATGCGATAGAAAGATCACGGACACTAAGGCACAGCTCCTCGCTCATGCGAATGTCTTTCGCGGATCGAATGCATCGCGTACGGCTTCGCCGACGAAGATGAGAAGTGACAGCATCAATGCGACCGTGAAAAAGCCGGCGAGACCGAGCCACGGTGCCTGCACGTTGGCTTTGGCTTGTGACAAGAGTTCGCCAAGCGACGGCGAGCCCGGTGGCAGGCCAAAGCCAAGAAAATCGAGCGCGGTAAGCGTCATCACCGAAGATGACATGACAAACGGCAAAAAAGTCATGGTTGCAACCATGGCGTTCGGCAGCAGATGCCGGAACATGATAACCGAATTCGAAACGCCGAGAGCGCGGGCCGCCTGGATATATTCGAAATTCCGCCCGCGCAGGAACTCGGCGCGAACCAGACCGACCAGCCGGACCCATGAGAACAGCAACAAGATGCCGAGCAGCACAAAGAACCCGGGTACGAGCACGGAAGAAATAATGAGCAAGAGATAAAGCTCAGGAACCGACGTCCAGATCTCGATGAAACGCTGGAACAAAAGATCGGTCCAACCGCCGAAATAGCCTTGCACAGCGCCTGCAGCGATGCCGATGACCGACGAGACAATTGTCAGGACAAGACCGAACAATACCGACAACTGGAAGCCGTAGATCAGCCGGGCAAGCACATCACGGCCCTGGTCGTCAGTGCCGAGCCAGTTGTATTCCAGCGTGCCGCATTTGGCATATCCATTCTTGAGGGCAAATGCGCAGTCCTTGTCAGTCAGCATCCAGGTCGGCTTCGAAGGGAATGCCGACGGTGGATTATCGTTGATTGTCTTGTAGGAAAACCGGATCGGCGCCCAGATCTCGATGCCGTGATGCTCGTCAAGAAATTTCTGCAACACCGGATCACGATAATCCGCTGCAGTACCCATATCATCTCCGAATTCGGTGTCAGGATATGTGAAAATGACCGGAAAATAGTTCTTGCCGTCATAATGGATGAAAAGCGGCTGGTCATTGGCAACAAATTTCGCAAACAGCGAGATCACAAACAAGACAAGGAATATCCATAACGACCAGCAACCGCGCCGGTTCGCCTTAAAGTTGTGCCAACGCCGGGCGTTGAGTGGGGAGAATTCAAATCCTCTTGGCAAGCCACCCAGACCAAGTGGGCCGGCCGGTTCGGCGTCCGGTGTAAATTCCGGCGTTCCAACGATGCCGTCAGCGGTTATCTTGCCGATATTTTCAGTACGCGTTTCGACTTCCACCTTCAGACCTCACGCGTCCCGAAATCGATACGCGGATCGATCCAAGTGTAAGTCAAATCGGAAATCAGATTTACCACGAGTCCCACTACGGCAAAGATATACAAGTTGGCGAAAACTACCGGGTAGTCGCGGTTGAGGACACTTTCGAAGCTCAAGAGTCCAAGCCCGTCGAGCGAGAAAATCGTTTCGATCAGGAGTGAACCGGCAAAAAAGGCGCTCACAAAAGCGGCTGGAAAGCCGGCGATGACCAACAGCATCGCGTTGCGGAAAATATGACCGTACAGTACTTGACGCTCCGAGCAGCCCTTGGCGCGCGCGGTCAGAACGTATTGTTTGCGTAGTTCCTCGAGAAAGGAGTTTTTCGTGAGTAACGTCATGGTTGCGAATGCCGCAAGGCCCATCGATATAATTGGCAGCGTCAGATGCCAGAAGTAGTCGAAGATTTTGTGCCACCAGGCAAATTGCGCCCAGCCATCCGATGTGAGGCCTCGTAACGGAAAGAATTGGAAGAATGATCCGCCGGCAAAAAGGATGATGAGCAAGATAGCGAATAGAAACCCCGGTATAGCATATCCAATGATAATGACGCCGGACGTCCAGATATCGAAATGCGAGCCATCACGGACGGCCTTCCGGATACCCAGCGGAATCGAAATCAGATAGGAGATCAAGGTCATCCAAATCCCGAGCGAGATCGATACCGGCAGCTTCTCCTTGATGAGCTGGATGACGGTGACGTCGCGGAAATAGCTTTTGCCGAAGTCGAAGCGCAGATAGTTGCCAAGCATAATGAAAAAGCGCTCGTAAGCCGGCTTATCAAAGCCGAACTGCTTTTCGAGGCTTTTGACAAATTCCGGATCCAGTCCCTGGGCGCCGCGATACTTTGATCCGGATTCAATCTGAGCACCGCTCTGCGCTCCGCGCGCACCGAAGTCGCCGCCAGAGGGGCCCGAAATGCGCGAGGTCGCACCGGTATCGGTACCGGAGAGTTGCGAAATAACGCGTTCAACCGGCCCGCCGGGCGCGAATTGTACCACGGCGAATGATATCAGCATGATCCCAAAGACGGTGGGAATCATAAACAGCAGCCGGCGGAGGATGTAGGCGGTCATTGTCTCATCACCATTGCCCCTCCCCTGATAGACCAGATTGCATTGGGAGTCGGCAAATTATGCTTCCTGTCAATTACCTAATTTGTCCCGCTGCTCACTCCCCGTCCTATCGTCAATTCATGAGGCTGACCTATCTGCCGAATTTCTACAAGATAAACTGGGATCTCGAGTTTCATCATCCTGCAATAATGCGGCGAACGACTCTCTGCCTTCCGCCCTCAACGAACGCTCGGGGAGTGGCTGACCAAGCCTGAAGACCTTTAAGCTCGCGCGTGTCACCTGTGGTCACAATAGTTGCGCAGCAGCCGTCTCGCTGCGGCGCAACAGGCCGGGTTTAGCCAATCTGTCTTCGCGGCTTTTGCGGGATCGGGCCTAGTGCGCGTTGTGGAACTGCAATTTCTCAACAAGCAGAAACTCGACCATAGGGAATTGCACTGGCTTGACCGGCTACTTGGCAATACGTTGGTAGATTACTACACTTTGCCGCATTCGCAGCGACACCGCGTCGCGAACCGGAGCGCTGACAGCCCAGCATAAAGCCGTGCCATCATCCGCATTGGCGCACTTCGCAAACTTGCCTTGCGATGCGGCGGAAGAAGGGCGCTGTGCAAATACCCGTTCTGCGCAGTCCTTTTAGCCAGATTTGAGGGAGCATCTCGTGAATCGCAGGTTCCTGTTGAGTTCCGCCGTGCTTACGCTTGCGCCGCGAGTGATCCAGTTACCGAATTGGATTAGTCCCGTTCAAGCCGCAGACAAGAAAAATTGGCGGCATGGCGTCTCTCTCTTTGGAGACCTTAAATATCCGGCTGGTTTCAAAAAATTTGAGTACGTCAACGCCAGCGCCCCGAAAGGCGGCGTGGCACGGCAGGCGGCGCTCGGTACTTTCGACAACTTCAACATGGTGGTTGCGAGAACCAAAGGAACGCTCGCGGCAGGTGTCAGTCTGCTCTACGACACGCTTTTTGTACCAGCGCTGGACGAAGCCTCGAGTGAGTATGGCCTCATTGTCGAGGCCGCGAGCTATCCTGAAGATTTTTCCTCCGTCACCTTTCGATTGCGTCCGGAAGGAAAGTGGCACGACGGCACGCCGGTCACCCCGGACGATGTCATCTTTTCGTTTGATACTCTGAAAGCACTAAGTCCGGAACTTGCCGGCTATTACAAACATGTCGCCAAGGCGGAAAAGACCGGAGATCGCGAGGTTACTTTCACCTTTGACGGCCCCGGCAATCGCGAGCTGCCGCAGATCCTCGGCCAAGTCACTGTTTTTCCAAAAGCATGGTGGGAAGGCACTGACAGCAATGGCAAGAAGCGCGACATCAGCGCGACAACGCTCGAGCCTCCGCTTGGGAGTGGTCCTTACCGCATCAAAGAGTTTTCGCCCGGCCGCAGCATCGTTTATGAGCGCGTCAAGGACTATTGGGGCAGCAGCCTTAACGTCAATATCGGCCGTGATAATTTCGACGAAGTGCATTACGACTATTTCCGCGACGGCACCATCGCGCTTGAGGCATTCAAGGCGGACACCTTCGACTGGCGAAACGAGAATAGCGCCAAGAACTGGGCTACTGCCTACGATTTTCCCGCGGCAGGCGACAAACGCGTTATTCTTGAGGAGTTTCCGATCCGGAACGTCGGACTCATGTTGGCTTTCGCCTTCAACATTCGTCGGCCAAAATTTCAAGATCCGCGCATACGGCTCGCCTTCAATTACGTGTTTGACTTCGAGGAAATGAATAAGCAAATTTTCTTTGGCCAGTACAAACGAATTGCGAGCTATTTCGAGGGTACTGAACTGGCGGCTACGGGACTGCCAAGCGGACGGGAACTAGAACTCCTGGAGCAAGTGCGCGACAAGGTTCCGCCCGAGGTGTTCCAAAAAGCTTATTCAAATCCGGTGAGCGGCAGTCCCGAAGCGGTGCGCTCCAATCTACGGCAGGCCATCCGCCTCTTTAAGGAAAGCGGTTACGAAGTACGCGACCAACAGCTCGTCAATGTAAAGACCGGCGAACCCTTCACCGTCGAATTCCTCGGCAGCGATCCAAATTTCGAACGCGTGTCTTTGTTCTACAGACCGTCGCTCGAGCGCGTAGGCATTACGGTAACAGTGCGCACTGTCGATGAGGCGCAGTACGAGAACCGGCTCCGCAACTGGGATTTCGATATTATCAGGGCTGGCTGGGATACATCCCTGTCGCCAGGAAATGAGCAGCGCGTTTACTGGAGTTCGCAGGCGGCGGATCAGCCAGGCTCATACAATTTGATAGGCATCAAGAATCCGGCAGTCGACGCCATGATCGAAAGGGTCGTCTTTGCTGCGAATCGGGAGGATCTTGTTGCCGCGACAAAAGCGCTCGATCGCGTACTGCTCTGGAACCACTATGTCGTGCCGCAATGGATTTACGGCAAGGTGCGTAGCGCACGATGGGATCGCTTCGGCCGGCCCGATCCTATGCCAAAGTATGGCATGTCAGCATTCCCCGCTATCTGGTGGTGGGATGCCGATAAAGCCGCCAGGACGGGAGTATCACCGTGAATTCCCAAATCCCATTCGAGATGACCGGCGACAAACCAGGTGTTCGCGACAGCGGCATGACGCAGCACTGATGGACCTGGCCGCGGCCTGAGTGGTGCCCGCGGGGCGCTTGGCATCGCCAAACCGCCATGTTACGCTTTTTTACGCCTAGAAATTTGGCAATAGTAACTGGTCTAAATCGGCTTGAGCTACTCGGGCCGTAGGAATGACGCGAGAGGACCACCGTGGCAGACAAACCGAGCGAACCCATTAGCCCTGAAGAAAGCGAAACTGTTGCCGTAACTGCCCCAGATTCTGCCAGCAAACGCGAGGAAGTCGCATCGAAATTAGTCGATAGATTTGCCATCTGGTCCGGAGTAGCCGGGCTTGTCCCGCTGCCCCTTGTCGACGTGCTGGCGGTCGGCGGAATCCAGCTCCAGATGCTGCGCCGTATTTCGCAAATTTATGATGTGTCGTTCACCGAAAATGGAGGCAAAGCGCTGCTCGCAAGCCTGGCGGGAACAATGATCCCAACAACGAGCGGCTTGGGTGCAGCCAGTATGCTCAAGGCGGTACCGATTGCGGGAACGCTGGCATCCGCGTTTGTCATGCCGGCTCTTTCTGCTGGCGCGACATATGCTATCGGTAAGGTCTTCATTCAGCATTTTTCTACAGGTGGTACGCTTCTCGACTTTAATCCTCCGGACTATCGCGAGTTCATAAAGTCGCAGAAGGAAAAGTGGGATTTAAAATCCAAGCGATCCAAGGTCACACCGCCGGAATCCAGCTCTACGGAAGCCGCGGCGAGCGGCTCTTGATAGTGCGCGAGTTCCCGGGAATCGATTAGATCTGATTGGGCGCGGCAGCCGTCGACCAATGAGATCGCGCACTCGGGGCCATCGTTTTGAGTTTGCATTCTCACTACACAGTGTGGCTGCAAATGGCGGAAGAGCCTTCAGGGCGCCTCCGGTCACGCCGTCGGCGGGATTGCCGGTGCTTATCACAAGATCAACGTAGCGGATCGAATGACGCAACCAAGTCTGGGGTCAACTTGATTTGGACCGGCGAGCAGTTTCTTCGTTGAACCGGAGTGGCGTCGCGTGAGGATGTAGGCGGCGGGCGTAATATCGATGTCGTTCATTCAGCTCGTTCGTCGGGAAATGCACGGCTCGCTGCCGAAGCTGCTGCTCATGTCCGGCATTGGCGGAGTCAGCAACGCTTCGATTCTGGCAGCGATCAACACCGGCGTTCAGGACGCGGGCGACGGCGGCAAGCCCGGCTTGTGGGCGGCATCGCTCTTTCTCGTCGCGCTGTTTCTATTCATGAAGACTCAGGAATACGTCACCGTCACGGCCACTGCCGAGATCGAGGCCATCATCCATAAACTCCGCCTGCGCCTTATGGATCTCATAAGGCGCTCGGAACTGCTCGAGATAGAAAGGATCGGACGCGCGCGCATTATTGCAGCGATAACCAGCGATACGGCAGTTCTGACCCAAGCGAGCAACATGCTCTGTTTCAGTGTTCAGGGCGCGGTCCTTATTTTCTTTGTCGGCCTCTACGTGGCATATCTATCGCTTGCGGCATTCGGCCTGACGGCCGCGATCATCCTCGGTGCCGCCACTATCTTCCACCTCAAAAATCGGCGCCTAAGCGCACAAAAAGCAGAATCCGCCGCTTGGGAGCGACGGCTATTCGATCGCATGATCGACTTCCTGGACGGATTCAAGGAAGTCAGGCTTAACCGTGCCCGAAGCGACGCTCTGTATGACGATGCGGCGGAAGTATCGAAGACTGCCGCCAATATCAAGATTCGTACACAGGCAGAAACTTTCAAGATGATCGTGTCGTCCCAGATCTCGATGTACATCCTGATCGGCGCGGTCGTATTCGTAGCACCTACTCTCAGCGACTCACTGGGAGGCGCCTCAATGGCAAAAACGACGACGGCGCTCCTGTTCGTCGTCGGCGCGTGCTTTGGCCTGGTCCAATCGATACCGGTTCTGTTGAACGCAAACGCCGCGGCGACCCGCGTTGATCACCTGGAAACAACCTTGCAAACCATCGCCGGTCCTCCCCAGCCGAGCGACATCGCGATTGCAAAGCGTTTCGACAAGATCGAGATGCGCAACATCGTTTTCAGCTACGTCGATGCGAAATCTGATGTCGCCTTCAAGATCGGTCCCATAGATTTCACTTTGAATTCCGGCGACCTGGTCTTCCTTACCGGCGGCAACGGTTCGGGGAAATCAACATTTCTAAGGGTGCTGTCCGGAATTTACGCGCCGGATTCCGGCGACGTTACTCTCGATGGACTATCAATCAACGACAGTACACGCGACGTGTATCGCGGGCTGATATCGGCGATATTCTTCGACTATCACCTTTTCCGGAAGCTTTACGGGATTCCGGCACCGGAACCGAACGAGCTCAATCGTCTGTTCGCGCAATTCCGGCTGGCAGACAAGACCGGAATATCGAACGGTGAGTTTCGCACTCTCGATCTCTCGGGGGGCCAGCGGCGGCGTGTCGCACTCATCGTGAGCCTGCTCGAGAAGCGCCCGATCATTCTGCTGGATGAATGGACGGCCGAACAAGATCCCGAATTTCGGCGCAAATTCTATGATGAATTTCTCCCTCAAATGATGCATGCAGGAGCCACCGTTGTCGTCATCACGCACGATGACCGCTATCTCGATGAACTGCATTTGCCGGCACGCAGGATTCGCATGGACGAAGGCCGTATTGTCGACCAGCAGACAATGGGTTGATGATAGGGTCTGGTGGAGAAAGGCTGATGGCGAGTTATCCGGAGTCCATTGATGACTTGAAACCGCCGCCCCGGAAGCGGAGCCGATGGCGATTTTCTTCTGGCACCTGCCCAGACTGTCTTTGGTTTTGCTGCTGGGAATTTTCACCGTCATCGTGCTCTGGCCCTATGTGGTGATCAATGTTCAGAGCGGTCAGGTCGGCGTCCTCTGGAAACGCTTCAACGGTCTTGATCTCTACTGCTGGTGCTTCGTCGGCCGGGGCACGGTGCTCGATCCGCGAGAGATTTGGGAGGAAGGTCTCCACCTGGTATGGCCCTGGGATAAACTGTACCTGTACGACCTGAGGCTGCAATCCTCGACACAAACGTACAACGCCATTTCCAGCGATGGCGTAAGCGTGAAGGCGCAAATCAGCGTCCGGTATCAACTGCGTCACAACTCCATCGCCGTGCTCCATAAATTCATCGGCCCGGGATACATGGCTTCGGTTTTGGCTCCTGAAATTGGAAGCCAGGCGCGTCAAATCATTTCTCAATATACGGCGCAGCAGGTCTATACCTCCCGCGAACTTATTCAGAAATCAATTCGCGACAGTGCGCAGAAGAGCCTGGAGACCAATCTCGACAAGCTGGTTCAACCGGATGCGATGGAGCAACCAGATCCAAGACACTATGATGATTTCCTGCAGAATGCGATTCAAATTCTTGACACGCTGGTACTCAGTATCGAGTTGCCCGCAGATATCGAAGCAGCGATCAATCGTCAAACTGAACAGTTCTACATGATCCAGGAGTTCAAGTTCCGTGTGCAGCGCGAGGCCGAGGAGTCCAAGCGCAAACAGATTGAGGCTGACGGCATAGCCGCCTTCCAGCACACCGTCAGCCAGGGAATCTCCGAGTCATATTTGCGTTGGCGAGGTATTGAAGCCACGCTGGCGCTGGCGCAATCCAACAATGCCAAAATCGTGATTATCGGCAGCGGCAAAGATGGTCTGCCAATCATTCTGGGCAATGTCGATACTCCTGCTACGCCGGGCACGATCACGCAATCGAACACTAACGGTGCGCCACCTTCCACGGCGGGCGGCCCGCCTTCTTCAGCCGTTACGCCGGGCACGACACCACCGCAATCCGGTAACGGCGGCGCGACGCCGCCGCCGCCTGCCGGTGACACACCCCCTGCCCCCGCGGGCAAGGCGGGGCCGCCGCCGCAACCAACACCGCCAGGCGCGGCACCCTCAACATCGCAACGGCGTGGCAGTCTTGAACCTAACACCGAAACGACGCCCACTGCGTCCAACAACGTGATGGTATCCAGTCAGGCGCCGACCTCAGCGAGCCCGCTCGATCTGCCTCAGATACGGTCGATCCTGTCCCGCATCTCAAGTGCTTTCGGCTCAAGCGGATCCGACAGCAACACCGGCGCAACGCCGCCAAGCCACTAACCGAACGAAAATGGCCATGCGAAACTATTGCAAAAGGAAACAAGTGTGAGCGAAAGGACGAGCCGTCCGGTCGAGAAGAGGACGCGACCGCGCGCGTCGCTGCTCCGAAAGGATCGGTGGCCGTTCATCGTTGCCATTTTGATTGTGTTTATCGGCGGGGGAATTGGAACGTTCTTTTTCTTTCGAAATCTGGCTCGCGGCGACCTTGTCGCAGCACAAGAATCGGTCGAACAGCTGCGGTCGGAAAATCAGGCTTTGAAGCGGCAGGTTGTCAGGCAAACCGCCGATCTCACGGCGACCAAGGCCAAACTTGCCCAGGTAGAAGCCCGGCTAAACACCATCATGCCTTCCGAGAACGTCTACAATATGACTCCCAATGAAACGCGGGTCGTGGCGGACGGTCGCTTGACCGTCGGTTTGATCGGCGCTCCCGGCAACGAAAGCATTACTCTCAATATAAATGGCAAGCAGCAAACTGCGATCGCAGGTCAGCCTATTAGTATCGGGCTCGATGCATCGACGAATTGTAACGTGGTGGTCCAGTCCTTCGATATGTTCTCGGCCGTCCTGACCGCTTCATGTGCTGGTGCGAAGCCCCGGTAAGGCACCGCGCGGGCCTCTATTCCCATATGAGGACATTGGGAAGTGAGGCATCGACCTGTCGCAACGCGGTATAGCCTACGCCAGCAAGGCCCCGAAACAGACCCAGATTGAATTGCCTTTTGCCGCTGTTCCACCGGTAGTCGCCGGTTGATGCCGCCTGCTCCATCACCGTCGTCAGCTGTCGCGCAGCGAGTTTAAGAAGATCGTCGCGTTCAAGCGTACGGCCGGCTTCGCAGAAAAACTCGACGCCTCCCAGCGTCCCGCAGCAGAGCGTGTCGAAGCGCGCAGGCCAGCCTCGCTGGGTTCCCGCGATGGCGTTCTGGATATCCATGGTCGTGCGCCTCGCATCCATCCCTCCGCGGCTGCTCATCGCCAACCGGGCAAGACCGATGCCAGGCGCCCCATGACACCATTGGCATGGCCATAGCGGCGAGCCGGCGGTGCGCAAATCCGGCCAGTTATGACGCTGCGCGTCATAGCTCGCATTTTCAAATTCGACGCATTCCGATGCGGCATGCGCGAAGTCCTCACGTCCGGTTTCCGCTGCCAAAGCAGAAAGTGCATACGCAAAGCCCGCGGCGCCGTGAGACATCCCATTAAGCGCTTGAGCGCCGGACCCTTGTCCAACCCAACTCCGCCGGCCCTCCGATCCAAGCCTCGGTTGCGCTGTGAGGTGTTCTCCGCACGCCACCGCGCGGCGCAGGACGTCGTCGGATCGAGAGTCGCGATACAGACGAAGCAGGCCGAGGATTGCGCCGGCGCTGCCACCCATCATATCCAGCTGCTTATCGGCTGCGATGAGGTCGTCAGTGATGAGCGCTGCCGCCGCATGAGCTTGAGCCAGCAACTCCTCATTTCCAAGGCATTTCGCCATAACCGTCAGGGCGTAAACAATCGAGCCCAGCCCGGTAGCGCCACCAATGCCAAGCGCCCGGGCCATGCGGGCTGAATTCCTGCTCCTCATGCTTCTAAGAAAGTGCGAAAGCCCTGCCAGCGCCAGTTCGCCGGAAGTCTCGCAGCCTGACACCTTCGCATGGGCGGCAAGAAAAAGTCCGATGCCCGAAACGCCGTTGTAAAGGTCCGGCCCCAGGCACACGAGCTGGAAAACATTGGAGTCTCCGAGCCAGTCGAACCCGATCCAGGCTGCGCCCGGCCCCCGACGAATCGCACGACGCGCCAGTTCTCCGGCAATCCTGTCGGCCTCGGCGACGAAGATTTCCCTTGCAGGCGCGACATCCGAGCCCGCATTCAACTGTTCTTTCAACTCCGTGCTTGTTGAGTTCAACTTTCCGGATTGCCCGGGGCTGGCGGTATTCGCTCTGATGACCTCGATCTGCCAGGCGATGTCCGGCTCGTCGAGGCTCTGGATTCGCGCGCGAGCCCGGTCCAGGCCAGAGTCCATCCGTGTACGAACCACATCGCCGTCAGCACTACGAATTTCGTTTCCGTCACAGGGCGAAACAAAGTGCGGCACATTTAATGCGATCAGGGCGGTTCGCTCTGCGCGCTGCAACGGCCAAAGAGGATCAATGTTGTTGTCCCACTCCGCCAATCTCGCAACGAAATCTGCCTGTGCCGACCAGAGAACACCATCGTTCATGGTACGATGGTCTTTGAGACGCTGGAGCAGCAAGTAGTAGAAACGCGTGGGACGAATGACTCTGCGGACGGTGAGGCCGGAAAATCCGTCGAACAACCTTCCCGGCTCCTCGTCCCTCGTGTAACGCAACAAAAATTTCGCATAATCCTCAAAACCCGCAATGAAATCGTCGGTATGGTCGTCGAATGCTGAGTAACGACCATCGACGTGCGGAAGGTTCGGATTGGTCTGGCTTACAACCTTGAACTTCGCCGGCCGCATCTCGTCGGAATTCATGTTGCTCCAACCGAGTACGATCTTGGAGCTCCAGTCGGAAATCAGCCCACCCATAGCGAAGGTTCTGTTGTCGGCGGACCGCCCATAGGCCGGAAGCAAGCCCACCATCGTGACCGAGTTGCCGATTGTCTCCAGAGCGGCGTCATAGGCAGCCCCTTCGGGGTCCTGCACTTTGTACTCTTCAGCCGCAGCCTGCAGGATCATTTCCAGATCGATCGGCACCGGATGCTCACCGGTCGCAATTATGTTCTCCTGGTGAGTGTCCGCAGCCGTGAAACAGTGCAGGAGCGTGAGCCAGGCACCGGCCCGTCGGAAAAACCGCCCGCACCCTTCCTCATCGGCACACCCGACATGATCGATGAACTCCGTCCAACCATAACCGTCGCGCGGCAGCGCACGCACCGCCTTCAGGTCAATTGGCGGCCCGGCAAGATTTAATCGCTCGACCAATGCGTACCAGGCAGCATCAAGGCGCAAATCCTTGGGCTTGTAGACGACCTTTGAGCCGTCCTCGAAGGTTACGATCTGAACCGAATGGCCTTCATTGTGCGGATCGGACAGATCACCCTCGATCCTGGCGACCAGCTTGGCGCCGGACTGGAATTCACTGCGGATTGTCGCAAGGTCCGCGTCCAGTCGCAGGGCGAATTCGCGCCACGTGTCGATCCACTGCCGGGTGAGCGAAGCCATCAGCCGCAGAAGGACCGGTTTGTCTTCGAACAAGCGCCGAAAGCCTCCTCCTTTCATTTCGGCGACAAACTGACTGTAGCGCGATGGACTGGCGCCTTGGGGCACACTTCCTGCGTCGGGCAGTGTTCCGCCAGCTTTTCGGGCCTCGCTAAAGCGCTCGTAGATCGCCGGCGCGGAAAGTCTCGACAGGTCTCGCAGCAGTGACTGGCGCAAGCAAGCGTGGGCGTTTTTATTTAGGTTGTCGAATACTCGCGCCTCGATGCCGTGCCATAGCATCGTCTCGGCCAGTTCAACCAACGGTACGAACAGATGCTCGAACGGGCAAGGCTCCGTCCGGTCCGGCCTGGCAAATGGCTGGGCTGTGTTTGTCGGGCTCTGTAATGTGGCCTCAATCCAGATTGCGTCGCGAACCCAACCCGGCTGTATAGCGGAAGTCTGCGGCCTGACCGTGCCTAGTCTCTCCAGCACCTGGACTATCGACAACCGATCTCGCTCCAGGCGCCGACCGAACAGGGACCAATCGCCGCTCGCACACGACTGGCACCACGCCGCGAGGCGCGCTCCGGCCAAATCGGCGTCGCCCTTCTGGCCGGGCAACGCTTCGAACTCATCCGAGAGGAGTTCGTCGATGGTTGCCGCGCGCCTGATCAGGCGCTCGAAAAAAGCCTCCACTGAATCATTGCCTAGCACAGCGGCATCCCGTGGATGCCACTGTCCGAGTTCACGGCCACGAAAGCCCCATGGGACTGGCGCTTCGAACCGAGATTCAGAGGGCCATCAAGACGCGAAATAAGGGTATCCAGACCGTTGTGCCGGATCAAATTCAAGACCGAAACGGGGGTGGAAAATACCCAATTTAAATCCACAATTCAGCACCTTGTCACATTTCCAATCACACTTTACAGTATCTGTGGTGGGTGATTAAATAGGATGCATGGCGGGGTAATTTTCTGAGCCTGCCTGGTGTGATTGCCAGCACCGCTGGCTAATGAAGGGAACAATGCGATGACTGACTCTAACATCCAGCAGATTGAAGAAGAGATGCTCAGCCTCGAAATCTCCGACGAGGCCTTGGAGGCCGCGGCGGGCTCCGTGAAGGACAAGGCAGCCAGCATGACGATTTCTTTCTGCTCAGGTTTGGATACCTGCGGCGCCTAAGCGCCTTTACGCGCGTCGCTTCTTAATTTTCGATCAGATTGCCACGGTCTCCGGCCTGCGTCGGAGACTGTGGCATTTTGTTATTGAACGGGCGTCCGTTGGGTCGGAGTTCTGGCCGATTCCGCATATCACCCCGCATGACCGCATTATTGGGCTTGCGGATCGTTACCAACGTGCGCATCGCCTCGACCGTTATGGGCTTCGCACGATGTCCCCTTGTGGTGCGAGTCCGGAAGTCTCGCCGTCTTGAGCCGCGCCGCGGCGCAGCGCGTCGCCCATGAGGTCGCCGAGTGTCGGACGGGGCAAAATGCCAAACGGCAATGGCCGAATGACATCGATGGCCGCGAGGCCCAATCGAGCGGTGAGGAGGCCATTGAGCAAGCCCTCGCCGAGCCGGGCCGACAGCTTGGCCGCGATGCCGTGGCCGAGCAGCTGCTGCAGCAGGCTGTCGCTCGCCGCCAGCCCGCCGGTCATCGCCAGGTGAACAACCACGAGGCGCATCAAGCGAAAAACGCCGAGCGTACCCGGCCGCACGCCGTACAGCGCCGACAGCCGGCGCACCAGCACCAGCGCGCTGCCGAGCACGAACAACATATCGATGGCAGCGCGCGAACTCACCGCCGTGACGACGGACACGCGCGTCGCAGCCGCAGTCACAAGACGGCGTGCCTCCTGGTCGAGTGGCGCCATTAGCTCTCGCTCGGCAAGCCGCACCAGGTCGGCGCCATCGATAATATCGCCAAGATGGCCCGCCAGGGTGGTGCGGGCACGGGCCAGCTGCGGCATGCTGCGCGTGAGCGCAATGAGGTCGCGAGCCAGCGCTCGGCTTTCAAGGCGATCGTCGCTCAGGCTCGTCTCGGTAGCGCGCTGATGCAGTCTCTCCCGGGTCGCGAGCCGAAGGAGGCCGATGGTCTCGCGCGCCCCGATGATGACAAGAGAGACAGCAGCGACGCTCGCCAGCGCCAGGCCGACCCAGCCGAGCTCCTGGCTGTGCGCAAACAGGCCCTCGATCAGGTTCGTCACCGCAAGCCCGATGGCAAGCAGCATAAGGCCGCCCGAGGCGCACCAGAATAACGTCCCCCAGCGAACGCCAGGTCGAACGCCGATCCGCGATGGCGTCGCCGGAAAATAAATGGAGTCGGTCGGCGGCGCCGAATGAAGCTCCGGTATCACCTGCACGGCGCTTTGCGTCGGATCTTCCGCCTCGTGCGCCGTGGCGACGATCACTTGATCGTCCCCGGGCCGAAAGGCGGCTGGCCTGCGGTACTGCCGACGTTCGCTCATGCAAGTCGATCTCCGATCAGGAATTGCAGCGCGCGGTCGAGACGAATGTGAGGGAGCACGGAGCCGCCGCTCTCGGTCGCTTCGAGGCTGGGCGGCCGCACGTCCAGAAACCGAAAGTCCGCGTCCTGCGGCGAGGTCGTGGCGAGGCCGCGAAAGCCGGTCGCATCGTTGCGGAACATGTCGTTGGGATCGGCCGGCAGATCGCCGGGAAATATGGCGACCTCGGTCTTGCCATCAAAAGTCTCGCCGGCCGCCATCTCATCTGCGAGTGGCACGCCGAGGATCGAAGGCAGTTGCTCGCGTCTACGCCACACCATAACCTCGCGGGTTGCGCGCACGGCGGCGAGCGCGACGATATCGACGTGCGCGCCGGCCATCTCGGCCTTGGCGGCGGCCGACTCCGTCAAACGTCTCAAGATCGCCTCGAGGCGATCGTGGCTGGTGTGGTGAAGGTGATCGGCCTTGGTGGCAGCCAAGAGAATCCTGTCGATGCGCGGGCTGAACAGTGCGCTCAAGAACGTATTGCGCCCGGTGCGGAAGCAATCCAGCACCGCGGCGAGAGCGCCTTCGAGATCGAGCACCGCGTCGGGTCCGGCATTGATGGCGGCCAGCGCATCGACCAGCACAATCTGACGGTCGAGACGGGCGAAATGATCGCGGAAGAACGGCCGCACCACGACGTCTTTGTAAGCCTCGTAGCGGCGGTGCATCATGGCCCACAGCGAGCCGGACGGTGCCGGGCCGTCATTTGACAATTCAAGCGGCGCGAAGGTCAGCGCCGGCGTGTTGGCAAGATCGCCCGGCATCAGGAAGCGGCCGGGCGGCAACAGGCTCATAGCGAAGTTCTTGTCGCGGCAGGCCTTCAGATAATCGGTGAAGAGCCGCGCTCCGGCCAACGCCGCTTGCTCGTCCTCGGGCCCGTCCGGATCGAGCGTCGCCAGATGAGAATGCCACTCCTTGGCAAGGCCGGCGCGTGGCTGCTGGCGCGACAGCCGAAGGCTCTCCGCCGCCCAGGTTTCATAGCTCTTGGTAAGCAGCGGGATGTCAAGCAGCCACTCGCCTGGATAGTCGACGATATCGAGCGTCAGCTTGCGCTCGTAGCCGCTCAGCGACTGATATTCGATGACCACGCGCAATTCGCTGATCCGCCGCGTCGAGGCCGGCCAGCGGCGGTCGGCCACCAGCGCCTGGATATGATTCTCATAGTCGAACCGCGGCACCGCGTCGTCCGGCTGCGGCGCCAAATAGGCGCGCGCGATACGGCCCGAAGCCAGCGCCTCGAATACCGGATAGCGACCGCCGCGCAGCAGCGCATGGACCAGCGCGGTGATGAACACTGTCTTTCCGGCTTGTGAAAGTCCGGTAACACCAAGCCGGATTGTCGGATCGAACAAATGGCCACTGAATTCAACGAAGGCTCGGGCGGCCAGCCGGGCTTGTTCAATGAGCTCCAACACAGCAATTGTTCCCGGCTGCAAACGGCAAAGAAATGGTGCCCAGCCTCTGCCGTCTGGAGCAGATTCACTGGTCGCCGCAAGGGGCGTTCACCCGTTGATAGATGGAGGCTGCGATCGGAAATGACAACATCCTGGGTATTACCGGCACCACGACCAACAGCAATTTCACGCTGTGACGGCTGCGCGTGCGGCAATTTGGCAAGCGAAGCCTTTCCGCTCGCGATCGTGGCCGTGCACGAGAGGCAGGTTCAGTTCGTGAAAACAGCCGTGAGGAAGTAAGAGCAGCGCGACTACCAGCGTCGCCTGCCCCATCCGCCGCCGGAGACCAGGCGCAGGATCAGCAGCAACACGACCGCGCCGATAAAGGCGTTGACGATCAGCGCAACAATCCCGCTGCCGAGATGAATGCCGAGCTGCGGCAGCAGCCAATCGCCGATGAACGCCCCGATCAGGCCGACGACAAGATCGCCGATCAGGCCAAATCCGCCGCCGCGCATCACCTTTCCGGCGAGCCAGCCGGCCACGATGCCGACAACAAGGATCACCAGAAGGCTTTGGTTGGAAAGATTCATGTTCCCCTCCTCACGATAACCGCAAAACAATTCCGCACTATAGTGAAAGTTCCGCGCCGGCCCAACGCGGATCCGGCAGCGCGGACTATTTCTTTACCGCACCGTCGCGATGGATCGGATCGATCCAGAGCACAGTCTCCGGCTTCTCCACCGGCGCGATATCGAGATTGATCGCGATCGCTTCGCCGTCACTGCGCACCAGGACACATTCGAGTATCTGGTCGGGACTGGCATTGATTTCCTGATGCGGCACGTAAGGCGGAATAAAGATGAAGTCGCCGGGACCGGCTTCCGCAGTGAATTGCAAATGTTCGCCCCACCGCATCCGGGCTTTGCCGCGCACCACGTAGATGATGCTTTCGAGATGTCCGTGATGGTGGGCGCCGGTCTTGGCATCGGGTTTGATGGTGACCGTGCCGGCCCACAGCTTCTGGGCGCCGGCGCGGGCGAAATTGATCGCCGCCTTGCGGTCCATGCCGGGCGTCGAGGGCACATTGGGATCAAGCTGATCGCCGGGAATGACGCGTACGCCATCGTGCTTCCAGCGGTCATCGCCGTGACTGTGGTCGTGATCGTGGCTCATGTCCCTCACCTTAGCACAAGGCGAAACAACCAGTCTGTTCCGCACCCACAGGCGCGGTCACGCTCGGCTGGAGACCGACAGCATTTCGTCGCGGGCCGCTTCGCTGAATTCTTTCAACGGATCGATCTCGGAGCCGCCCTTCAGCAATTCGAAGTGTTCTACGATCGGCTTGTTGGGCGCCAGGAACGTACCGATCGTCATCATCATGATCCTTTCGGCGCACGCGACGGTTCTTGGATCGGATTGAACGCGCATCCGGCTGACCATGGCGTAGAGCAAGATCAAATCCTGCACTTGCGGCTCGCTGCTGACGATCGCGTCGCCGTAGGCTTTCGACGCCGCAACAATGAAATCCTTGTAGAGTTCGTCGCGCCGCGTCATTTCGCGGGCCATATAACTCGTCCGCGCCTGCGCACGTTGCGTGATCCAGGTCGTCAGGCTCGAGGTCAGCCCGCCGACAATCGATCCGGCCAGCGCCGACGCCGCCGAGAGATATGCGACATCCATTGTGTGCCCCCAAGAACAGCGCCCGAATAGCCCGTTGCCGACCCGGACGACGGCCGTCCAAGGCATGCTGACGAGAAGGACGGTGATAGCAAAGAAATCATCGAACAAATCCCAATTCCAGCGCCCTTCTTTGATTTTCGCTCAACTTTTGCGAGTATGTCCTGCTGGATCCACGTCTCGCGGACGTCCAATGGCGTTATGGCCTCAACTCATCGAATGGCTCAACTCCCATTGGCCAGGAGTGGAAGATGGACTCCTTACGACGGCCGTTCTTGCCGCACTCGGATATTTCTATTCGGTCGCACGGACGTATTTGCACCGAAACCACAAGGTGCTCGTGTATGTGAGCTCGGGCGGGACCTGTCGCGATCCCATGGCCAAGGCCATTACCGAGCAACTCCTCAAAGGACACAAGCTGAAGCACCCGATTGACGTCTATGCGGTCGGTTTGAACCCCCTCGAAAAGAGTGCCTCGTTCGCTGCGCAGCAAACCATGAAAGACATGTACGGTCTTGACTTGCTCAAGCGCCACCGACCCAGACGATTTACTCAGCGGCTGAGCGACAGAGCAAATCTAATTCTGGTGATGGATCGGCACTTATTCACGGGCAACAAAAATACTTTCCCCTCGGAAAAAACCTACCTCTTGAAGCAGTTTTTCGGTCTTGAGGGCGACATCGCCGACCCCTATCAGTCAATGGGCCAAAACGACCCGAAGACGCTCGCACGTTACAGGGCGTGCGCCGAAGAGCTTAAGAAAATCATTTCTGAAAACATGGACAAATTATTGACGGCGTTGGGGGAGAGGTAGCTTTGAAAGCTGCGGCGAACGATGTGCCCTGTTACTCCCCGCCGTTTTCTTCGCTGTCCTGGCCGTCCTGAGTGTCTTCCGTCAGCCGCTCAACCGATGCGACTTTTTCGCCATCGGAGGTCGAGAACACGATCACGCCCTGTGTCGAGCGGCCGGCGATGCGGATACCGTCCACCGGACAGCGGATCAATTGCCCGCCGTCAGTGACCAGCATGATCTGGTCCGGCTCCTCGATCGGGAACGACGCGACCAGCCGCCCGTTCTTCTCCGTGATCGACATGGCGACGATACCTTTGCCGCCGCGGCCGGTGGTGCGATATTCGTAGGACGAGGTGCGCTTGCCGAAGCCTTTTTCCGAAATCGTCAGCACGAACTGCTCGGCCTCCGACAATTCGACATAACGCGTCTGTCCGAGTTCGATGGCGCCGCTCGCCTCTTCGACATCGATGCCGTTCTCCTCGGCGTCGCCGTTGCCGCCTCGCCGCACCGCGTTGGCGCGCTTGAGATAAGCCACGCGCTCATCGGCGCTGACCTCGACGTGACGCAGGATCGACAGCGAAATGACTTTGTCGCCTTCCGCCAGATTGATGCCGCGCACGCCCATCGAGGTGCGGCCCTGGAATACGCGCACATCGTTGACGGCGAAGCGGATGCACTGCCCGCCTGCCGAGGTGAGCAGCACGTCGTCGTTCTCGGTGCAGATCTGGACGTCGACGATGGAGTCGCCCTCATCGAGCTTCATGGCGATGATGCCGGAGCGGCGCACGTCGGCGAAATCCGACAGCTTGTTGCGCCGGACGGTGCCACGCGTCGTCGCAAACATCACGTCGAGCTTATCCCAGCTCGCCGTCTCCTCCGGGATCGGCATGATGGTGGTGATGTTCTCGCCCTGCTCCAGCGGCAGGATGTTGATCAGCGCCTTGCCGCGCGCCTGCGGCGCGGCTTGCGGCAGCCGCCAGACTTTTTCCTTGTAGACCTGGCCGCGCGACGAGAAGAACAACACCGGGGTGTGCGTCGAGGCGACGAACAGGCGCGTGACAAAATCCTCGTCGCGCGTCTGCATGCCGGCACGGCCCTTGCCGCCGCGCCGCTGGGCGCGATAGGTCGATAGCGGCACCCGCTTGACGTAACCGGCGTGCGAGACGGTGACGACCATGTCCTCGCGCTGGATCAGGTCCTCATCCTCCATCTCGCCTTCCTGATCGATGATCACGGTGCGGCGGGGCGTGGCGAACTCGTTCTTGATGGCGGCAAGCTCGTCCTTGACGATCGACTGGATGCGCGCGCGCGACCGCAAAATGTCGAGATAGTCGGCGATCTCGGCGGCGAGCTTGTCGAGTTCGGCCTTGATCTCGTCGCGGCCGAGCGCCGTCAGCCGTTGCAGGCGCAGATCGAGGATCGCCTTAGTCTGCTCGGCAGAAAGCCGCGTCGTGCCTTCGGGCGACACGGCATGGCGTGGGTCATCGATCAACGTAACCATCGCGGCGACGTCCTTCGCAGGCCAATCGCGGCTCATCAATTCGTCGCGCGCTTCGTTGGCATCCTTGGAGCCGCGAATAACCTTGATGATCTCATCGATATTGGCAACCGCGATGGCGAGACCGACCAGCACATGGGCACGATCGCGCGCCTTGTTGAGCAGATGCTTGGTGCGCCGGTACACCACCTCCTCGCGGAAAGCGATGAAGGATGTCAGCAGGTCCTTTAAGTTCATGACCTGCGGACGGCCGCCATCGAGCGCAACCATGTTGGCGCTGAACGAGGATTGCAGCGCGGTGAAGCGATAGAGTTGGTTGAGCACCACGTCGGGCACCGCATCCCGCCGCAACTCGATCACCACGCGATAACCGTCACGATCGGACTCGTCGCGCAATGCGCCGATGCCCTCGATCTTCTTGTCCCGCACCAACTCGCCGATCCGCTCGACGAGTTGTGCCTTGTTCAACTGATACGGTATTTCAGAAACCACGATTGCTTCACGCTCGCCACGCAGGGTCTCAAATTCGACCTTTCCGCGCATGGCGATGGAGCCGCGGCCGAGATGATAGGCGGAGCGGATGCCCTGCCGTCCAAGGATGATGCCGCCAGTCGGAAAATCCGGCCCCGGCACGATACCGATCAGATCTTCGATCGAAAGGTCTGGATTGTCCATCAGCGCCACGCAGGCGTCGATTACCTCACCCAGATTGTGCGGCGGGATATTGGTCGCCATGCCGACGGCAATGCCACCGGCGCCGTTGACGAGAAGATTGGGAAACCGCGCCGGCAGCACCACCGGCTCGTGCTCGGAATTGTCGTAATTGGCCTGGAAATCGACTGTGTCCTGGCCGATGTCGCGCAATAGCTCCATCGCTGCCCGGTCGAGCCGGCATTCGGTGTAACGATAGGCCGCCGCGTTATCGCCGTCGACCGAACCGAAATTGCCCTGGCCGTCGATCAGCGGCAGGCGCATGGAAAAATCCTGCACCATGCGCACCAGAGCGTCGTAGATCGACTGGTCGCCATGGGGGTGATATTTGCCCATGACGTCGCCGACGACGTGCGCGCATTTCACGTATTTCTTGTCAGGCGTGTGCCCGTTCTCGTGCATCGAATAGAGGATGCGGCGATGCACGGGCTTGAGCCCGTCGCGCACGTCGGGCAGCGCCCGCGCTACGATCACGCTCATGGCGTAATCGAGGTAGTTCTTCTTCATCTCCTCCGTGATCGAAACTAGGCGAATATCGGAGGGACCGCCGTCCGCGGGCGGGAGAATTTCGTCTTCTGCCACTTAGGATTCCTGAAGCAAATTTCGGGACAAATCGGCAATGAATTTGATAGCCGATTGAACGCCTTTTCGCCACCTTAATCGGCGCCTTGTAGATAGGATTTTCTGTATTTGTTTCAAGGCTTTATTGCGGCGACGGGCAGTGTTTTTCGGCCCTCGTCAAAAACCACCGCAAGACCCCGGCACAGGATGCTGGCACAATCGAAAACAGCCCCCAAAAACCGGGCCTGATCTGGAACCTGACGGATGCTTTTCGAGTTCACGATTTCATCGCTGCTGACGCTGTTCGTCGTGGTCGATCCGGTGGCGTTGTCGCCGATGTTCCTGACCGTGACCGAGCGCATGCCGGCCGCGTCCCGCCGCAGCGTTGCGGTCCGCGCCAGCATCATCGCCGGCGCGATCCTGATCGGCGCCGCGCTGGTCGGCGACTGGCTGCTGCGGACGCTTGAAATCTCGCTGCCAGCCTTCCGCATCGCCGGCGGGCTGCTGCTGTTTTCGATCGCGACGGAAATGGTGTTCGGGGTGCGCAGCCGCCACGAAGGCGAAGCCGCCGAGCAGGCGCTGGAGGAGCGGGTGCGCAATGTCGCCGCCTTCCCGCTGGCGATCCCGCTACTCGCCGGGCCCGGCGCCATCACCGCGACGGTGCTGATCGCGGGACGCGCCGCGGGCGATCCGATTCACCTCGCGATCCTGATTGCCGTCGTGGTCGCGGTCGCTGCCGCGTCGCTGGTGAGCTTTCTCTGTGCGCAGTGGATCGGCTGGCTGATCGGCATGACCGGCAACATCGTGCTGTCGCGGCTGCTCGGCGTGCTGCTGGCAGCGATGGCGGTGCAATACGTGATCGATGGCATTCGTGCGGCCTTGGCAGGCTGATAAACCCGCTAATCGTTCCTTAACCATAAAAGTTCACGATCCATTAGCGACACTGCCGCCGCGAAAGATCGTGAGATTGTGAAATGGCGATTTCTGGAATTTCGGCTGCGAGTTTCCATGCTGCCGCGAGTACGCCAAGCAGCCCGTCGACTGCGCACAAGCACGGTGGCCGCCATACCAATTCACTGACCGATATCAACTCCACGGGTTCGAGCATGGCGTCGGCGCCGAGCACGACCGGCAAAATCGGAAGCAAGATCAACATCACCGCATAGCGGGCGGATCGCATGCCGCAGCAAACGCAGCCTTTTGTTATCCGCGCGGCGCTGCCCGCCGACATCCCTGCCCTGATGCGGCTCAAGCGGCTGTTGGCCGAAGGTGAGAACTCGCTGCATGCCGTGCGCGCCACCGAGGCGCACTGGCTGCGCGACGGTTTCGGCCCCAATGCCGGCTTCTCTGCTTTTGTCGCGGAAGCCGGCGGGAACGGCGTCGGCGGTGTCGTTGGCAACATCGTCGGCAATATCGTCGGAATGGCGACGTGCAGCAAACGCGTCATCACTGGCTGGAACGGACCGATCGTGTTTCTGCAGGACCTGTTCGTCGAGACGGAGTACCGCAAGCACGGCCTTGCACGCGCATTGATGGCGCGGGTCGCGGCGTTCGCCTGCGAGATCGGCAGCCCGATCGTCGAGTTGACGGTGCAGGCCGACAATGCGGCGGCGCAAAACTTCTACCGCGAGGCCGGATGCATGGCGCTGCCGCAATGCCTCACTTACGTGCTGGCCGGCCCATCGCTCACGGCGCTTGCCGGGCAGGACAAGCGTTCGCTCGCGCTTGCCGGCTAGCCTGGCACCGGTTGCCCGCTGCAGATCGTTGCGCGTAGTATCGCGCTCAGTGGCACGCGCAACGCGTCCGGAGACCGCTTATGTCGGCCGCATTATTGTGGCTGTTGAACATTCTGCTCGGCGACGCTTTTGTCATTATGTGCGTGATGTGTCTGGTCGTCGGAGCGGCCGAATATTTTTTTCCGGCGGAGAGAATTCCGCCTCGCCACTATGCGCTGAATTTGCGCTATGCCCTGCTCAACGTCCTTGTCACCGGGGCATTGCTGACGCCCCTGTCGTTTGCGGTCGCACTGGCGCTCGAAAAAATCGGATTCGGCTTCATCGACCTTCGCGCCCTGGGCTTTGACGGCATCGGCGGCGGCCTGTTCGCTCTCGCGATCGGGACTTTGATCTGGGATTTTCTGCAATACTGGCAGCATCGGCTCGAACATCGCAGCAAGATTCTATGGCAGCTCCACCTGCTGCATCATTGCGACGAGCACATGAACGTGACGACCGGCGCACGGCATCACACGCTGGAGAACCTGCTGGCGCCGATTTTTATCACCATCCCGACAGCGTTGCTGTTTCAGGTCCCGCCGGTGACAATCGCCATCCTGTCGTTGTTGCCTTATGCTTGGCTTTACCTGACCCACGCCAACATCAATCTCGGTTTCGGGCCGCTGTGGTGGCTTCTGGTGAGCCCGAACTACCACCGGGTCCATCATTCGCTGGCCGCGGAGCATATCGACAAAAATTTCGTCAACTGGTTTCCGCTGTGGGACATTGTTTTTGGCACGGCCTGCGCCCCGCGCTGGAAGAATTGCCCGGCAACGGGCGTCGCCGGCATCGAGGTGCACAGCGTCCCGCAGGCCTATCTGTTGCCGTTTGCAGGGTGGCTGCGAATGATGCCCGGCCGCAGCGTGCGCGGCCCGGCCGGCTCCGCGACCCAGAGGCCGGCGGCCACCGAGCTTGAGCAACCGCTACGCCCACGTTGATGGTCCGATCCAAACATTCGCTCTCCTTCTGGCGGGGCGTTTGGTGTGAATGTTTAAATCACAGAACCGCTGGCAAATATAAGTCACGACTTGAGTTTCAATTTGACTTTCGCTTTGCGACTTCGCCGGCAGGTGGGTAGCGAATCTCAAATCCAGTCCGCTAGTATCGGGCGGCGGCGTGTTCGTAACTGCACGCCGCTGGTTGACATGGGGGCGTGACCCGAATCTAACTGACTTCATTGCCGTGTCCTGGGGGACGTCATGCAATTTAGAAATGCCCTTGCGGCCGTCGCCATTTTAACTGCGACGGTGACGCCTGCATGGTGCGGACTGCTGCCACCACCGCCACCGCCACCGGTCCATGCCGGCCCGGGTCCCTGGGTCGTTGGCGGTATTGCAGTATCGGCGTTCAGTTTGATGTTTTGCGCCGCCTGGACCTGCGCCACGACACACCACGAAATGTCGCCCGAAGAGGCCGTCGCCGCGGCGGCGTTACCGTTCGCCTGCCTTTGGTGGGGACACCCGCAGAATGAACACACCGGGCCGGTATGCAGCGGGCCGCCAAAACACTGATCGCCTGGTCCGCTGAACGGCCGTCAGCTCAGCCGCGGCTGCCAGATCATCAGCAGATAAAGCAAAACCATGCCGGCAAAAATGACCAAGGCGAGCGCACTCCAGATCCGGAATAGCCGCGCATAATCCTTGCCGAGTTTTGTGCCGCCGAGCGCAGCCTGCCGCGCCATGCGGCGAATGACAAACTCCAGGCGCAGCGCGCCGAGCCACGCCAGCACGACGATGGCGTAGAGCACGGTCGAGCTGCCGATCCAGAAATTATCGATGTCCGTAAGACCGATCACCGACGCGAGCGGCATTCCGCTGATCGGCTGCAACACCATTGCCGGCGCTACCACAGAGAGCTCGATACGCACCGCAAATTGCGAAACCAGCGCAATGACCGAGGCGTTGCGGGAGCGCCGCGCGAACACCATGAAGCAGGCGGCCGCGAGCCAGGCGCCGAACATCACGGCGGCGAACAGCACATGCACGAATTTGAGGGCGAGGATGACGTCGATCATCGCTTCAGCGTCATTGCGAGGCAAAAGGGCGTCCACGCCCGTCTTCGACGGGCTACGGCGACCCGCCTTTGTCTAGATTGCTTCGTCGCTTGCTCCTCGCAATGACGAATTTGTCAGAACGGAATTTCGTCGTCCATATCGCCGCCGCCGCTGCGCGCGCCGGCCGCAGCCGCGACTTTGCGGGTCGGTCCCGGGGAGCCGAAATCGCCGGTGTCATCGTTGCC
This sequence comes from uncultured Alphaproteobacteria bacterium, assembly GCA_963739945.1. Classification (GTDB taxonomy): domain Bacteria; phylum Pseudomonadota; class Alphaproteobacteria; order Rhizobiales; family Xanthobacteraceae; genus BOG-931. The sequence goes on from CAVUCN010000022.1 coordinate 136,413, forward strand.
GAGATCGCCACCACCGCTCGAACCGCCGCCACTGCCGCTGCCGCGGGAATCCAGCAGCGTCATCTCGCCGCGAAAACCCTGCAGCACTACTTCGGTTGAATACTTGTCCTGGCCGGATTGATCCTGCCACTTGCGCGTCTGCAGCGCGCCCTCGATGAAAACCTTCGAGCCTTTTTTCAGATACTGCTCGGCGATGCGGCAGAGGTTTTCATTGAAGATGACGACGCGGTGCCACTCGGTCTTTTCCTTGCGCTCGCCGGTGGTCTTGTCCTTCCACAACTCCGATGTCGCCAGACGCAAGTTTGCGATCGGCCGCCCATCCTGGGTGCGACGAATTTCCGGATCGGCGCCGAGATTGCCGACCAGGATCACTTTGTTGACGCTTCCCGCCATGACTGTCTCCGATTCAAAAAGGCCGTTCCCGTATGATCTGCTCAATGCGGGTCACTCGCTGCGAACCTAGTGTGGGCGTTACGCTGCTGCCATACGCCCGGGCTCGCCATAGCCGCTTTCCACACAGGCTTTTTGCCCGCGCGGCCTCTCACAGCATAGCCGAGACCGCGACCCATAATATGTTCCTCCTTTGTTCTTGACACAAGTGCCGAACTAGCAAATGCACAGGACAAATTTCGAGAAACGAGCGAGAAACGAGGCTGTTGCCCCAAGTCTGCCGCGAAGTGGGGCTTACTGTCGCTTCGCTGCCAGCAACTAGAAAGTGCCGCGCTGTGGTTTTCGCGCCACACCTTTTTAGAGGCAAATTAGTTAGTTATGGGATAGGCAGCGGGGCGAGTTCAGGGACGAATTCGGTTAGACTGGGTAACCGGGCAGGAGAATACAAATGAAACGTATGTTGATGGCGGGCGCGATCGCGCTTGCGGCGGGGTCGCAGGCTCTCGCAGCGGATCTTCCTCCTCCGATGGCGCCGCCACCGCGCGCACCGGCCGCCTATATTCCGGTCGCTCCGGCCTGGAGCTGGACCGGGTTCTACATCGGTGTGAACGGCGGCTACGGCTTCGGTAACAGCACCTGGAACGTTCCGGGCTTCTCGAGTGGAAGCTACAAGGTCAACGGCGGCATGGCCGGCGGCACGCTCGGCTACAACTACCAGATCGGCCAGCTCGTGCTCGGCATCGAGGGCGATTACGATTGGCAGAATACCCGGGGTAGCGCCCCTAACTGCGCCATCTTCGGGGCGCCTGGTACTAGCTGCGATACCGCCAGCAACTGGATCGGCACAATCCGTGGCCGCGTCGGCTACGCGTTTGACCGCATCATGATCTACGGCACTGCCGGTGGCGCGGTGACTGACATCAAGGCGTCGGCCTCGGCTTTGCCGTGGGCCAGCAACACTGAATGGGGCTGGACCGCCGGCGCCGGCATCGAAGGTGCCATCACCGACAACCTGACGGCGAAGGTCGAGTATCTGTACGCCGGCTTCCAGAAGGACACGTCCTGCCCGCTCGCAAGCTGCGGCTTCGCACCGTCCCCCAGCGTCAGCCTCAACGAAAGCATGGTCCGGGTCGGCCTGAACTATAAGTTCGGCGGCTTCTGAGCCTGCCTGTGAATATCCTCTCCGTTACGAAGAGGGGCCAAAACCAAGGCTAACTGCAACGCGCCGGTCAATTCCGGCGCGTTGTTGTTTTTTTGCACTATTCAACGGCTTACCGGCGGTTTGTACTGGTTCCCCGATACCCAAAGAGCAGCTTTGCGTCAGGGTACGGCAGGGTCCGGTATGAGGCGTCAGTCGTTCGGTCTATTGCCGGTAGTGCTGGTGATCGCGGCTTCCGCCGCGACGGCAGCGCTTGCCGCCGACCTGCCGGTAGCACCTGCCAAGGCAGCGCCGGCCTACTACCCGCCGCCGCCCGCCCACTACAACTGGTCCGGCTTCTATTTCGGCGGCCATGTAGGCGTCGGCATGGAGCGCGATGTCGTCACCGATACCACCACCACCGCTCTCTTCCTCAACGCCGGCACCAAGACCAACGTCAGCCCCTACGCGCTGATCGGCGGCGCGCAGGCCGGCATCAATCTGCAATTTGGCCCGGCTGTTGTCGGCGCCGAAGGCACCTGGACTTCTTCGGCCCTCAGCGACAATCAGGATACGGCGACACTCGCTGCGAACACCCAGGAAGAGTCGCGCTCGGCGCCGCACTGGTACGCGACCGCAACCGGCAAACTCGGCTTCGCTGTCAACGATTGGCTGTTCTACGCCAAGGGCGGCGGCGCCTGGATGCATGTCGATTACGACCAGCTCATGCTGGTCGGCGGCATCAGAGCCGCACAGCAACAGATCACCGACAACCGCAGCGGCTGGACCGCCGGCCTCGGCATCGAATACGCGTTCAATGAAAACCTCTCGGCGAAGCTGGAATACGATTTCCTCGACTTCGGCACCAAGAACTACACGTTCAATCTGGCCTCCGGCGGCGGACCGGCGGCGCTGCCGGTGTCGATCCAGTCCCAGACCCACATGATCACGCTGGGCATGAATTACCGCTTCTACTTCGGGGGCTTCGGCCAGTACTGAGTACCATCGTGGAAGCGGCACTGCGCAAGGGTCGGCTAGATGCCGGCCCTTGTCATTTGAGCGCCTCTCACTCGTCATTGCCGGGCTCGACCCGGCAATCCATGCGGCGTCAACACTAAAGCTGGATGCCCGGGTCAAGCCCGGGCATGACGAACGAAAGGGTTCCCAAACAACGGGGAATACTCGGCCGCGAACACTGGCAAACCCTGCCCGTTCTCACTACGTTCATGCTTCTCGCGACCGCAAGGACGCTAAGCGGCCGCGAGTTCCATTTTATGGCCGCGAGCGCATGAACGACCTGTTCGACCAGTCCGCCAAAGCCAAAGCGGCCGCCAAAGAGCGCCGCGAGGATATCCGCCGCGCCACGGATCGCCGCGTGATCGCGATCCGCGGCGCGCGCGAACATAACCTCAAGGACTTCGACATCGACATTCCGCGCGACCAGCTGGTGGTGTTCACCGGCCTGTCCGGCTCCGGCAAATCCTCGCTCGCCTTCGACACCATCTATGCCGAAGGCCAGCGCCGCTACGTGGAGTCGCTGTCGGCCTACGCGCGGCAATTCCTGGAAATGATGCAGAAGCCGGACGTCGACCAGATCGACGGCCTGTCGCCGGCCATTTCCATCGAGCAGAAAACCACCTCGAAGAATCCGCGCTCCACCGTCGGCACCGTCACCGAGATCTACGACTACATGCGGCTGTTGTGGGCGCGCGTCGGCGTGCCCTACTCGCCGGCCACCGGTCTCCCGATCGAGAGCCAGACCGTGTCGCAGATGGTCGATCGCATTCTGGCGCTGCCCGAAGGCACGCGGCTTTATCTGCTGGCGCCGGTGGTGCGCGGGCGGAAGGGCGAGTACCGCAAGGAACTCGCCGAGTTCGGCAAGAAGGGCTACCAGCGCGTCAAAGTCGACGGCAAGTTCTACGAGATCGCCGAAGTCCCCGCGCTCGACAAGAAATTCACCCACGACATCGACGTGGTGGTCGACCGCCTGGTGGTGCGGCCCGATATTGCGACGCGGCTCGCGGACTCGCTGGAGCAGGCGCTGAAGCTCGCCGAAGGTCTGGCGATTGCGGAGCTTGCGGATGCCGCGCCGGTGGAAAGCGCCAAAGCCAACCGGCAGCGCAACGAAACCGCCGAGCGGCTGGTGTTCTCGGAAAAATTCGCCTGCCCGGTGTCCGGCTTCACCATTCCCGAGATCGAGCCGCGGCTGTTCTCGTTCAACAATCCGTTCGGCGCCTGCCCGAAATGCGGCGGGCTTGGCGTCGAGCAGCACATCGACTCCGGCCTCGTCATTCCGGACGGCGAGCGCACGCTGCGCAAGGGCGCGATCTCGCCGTGGGCGAAATCGTCATCGCCGTATTACGTGCAGACGCTGACCGCGCTCGGCAAGCACTACAAGTTCACCCTCGACACCAAGTGGAAGGACCTGCCGAAGAAAACCCAGGACGCCATCCTGTACGGCTCCGGCGAGACCGAAATCCGCTTCTCCTACGACGACGGCATGCGCGCCTACGACACCAAGCGGCCGTTCGAAGGCGTCATCACCAATCTCGAGCGCCGCTACAAGGAGACCGACAGCGACTGGGCCCGCGAGGAGATCGCACGCTATTTCACCGACGTGCCGTGCGACGCCTGCAAGGGCTTCCGGCTGAAACCCGAAGCGCTGTGCGTGAAGATCGCCGGCAAGCACATCGGCGAAATCTCCGATCTGTCGGTCAAGGCGGCGGCGGAATGGTTCACCGACGCTGCCCGGCGCGCTCAACGCCAAGCACAACGAGATCGCCGGCCGCGTGCTCAAGGAGATCCGCGAGCGGCTGAAATTTCTGGTCGATGTCGGCCTTGAATATCTGACGCTCGCGCGCGCCTCGGGCACGCTGTCCGGCGGCGAGAGCCAGCGCATTCGCCTCGCCTCGCAGATCGGCTCCGGGCTGACCGGCGTGCTCTATGTGCTCGACGAGCCGTCGATCGGCCTGCACCAGCGCGACAACGCGCGGCTTGCTCGAAACGCTCAAGCGGCTGCGCGACCTCGGCAACACCGTGATCGTGGTCGAGCACGACGAGGACGCCATCCGCACCGCCGACCATGTGCTCGATATCGGCCCCGGCGCCGGCATCCACGGCGGCAACCTGGTCGCGCAGGGCAGCGTCGAGGATCTGATCGCCGCGCCGCAAAGCTGGACCGGCAAATATCTCTCCGGCGAACTCGCCGTCGAGATGCCGGAGCGCCGCGTCGAAAAATCCGGCGCGGGTGCTCAAGATCGTCAACGCCCGCGGCAACAACCTGAAAAACGTCACCGCCGAAATCCCGCTCGGCCTGTTCACCGCCGTCACCGGCGTGTCCGGCGGCGGCAAGTCCACGCTGCTTGATCGACACGCTCTACAAGGCGCTGGCGCGCCGGCTCAACGGCGCCAGCGAAGCCCCTGCCCCGCACGACCGCATCGACGGCATCGAGCACCTCGACAAGATCATCGACATCGACCAGTCGCCCATCGGCCGCACGCCGCGCTCGCAACCCGGCGACCTATACCGGCGCGTTCACGCCGATCCGCGAATGGTTCGCCGGCCTGCCCGAGGCCAAGGCGCGCGGCTACGAGCCGGGCCGCTTCTCGTTCAACGTCAAGGGCGGCCGCTGCGAGGCCTGCCAGGGCGACGGCGTGATCAAGATCGAGATGCACTTTTTGCCGGACGTCTACGTCACCTGCGATGTCTGCAAGGGCAAGCGCTACAACCGCGAAACGCTCGACGTGCTGTTCAAGGGCAAGTCGATCGCCGACGTGCTCGACATGACGGTCGAGGAAGCGCTCGAGTTCTTCAAGGCGGTGCCGCGGGTGCGCGACATGCTGCAACTGCTGCACCGCGTCGGCCTCGACTACATCCATGTCGGCCAGCAGGCGACCACGCTGTCCGGCGGCGAAGCGCAGCGCGTCAAACTCGCCAAGGAGCTGTCGAAGCGCGCCACCGGCCGCACGCTCTACATTCTGGATGAGCCGACCACCGGCCTGCACTTCCACGACGTGGCAAAACTGCTCGAAGTGCTGCACGAGCTGGTCGACACCGGCAACACGCGTCGTCGTCATCGAGCACAATCTCGACGTCATCAAGACCGCCGACTGGATCATCGACCTCGGCCCCGAAGGCGGCGACGGCGGCGGCGAAATCGTCGCCGCGGGGACGCCGGAAGATATTGTGAAGGCAGCGGCCACGTCGGGCCGAAGCCCGAAGGGCGAAGGCCGAAGTTATACCGGGGCGTTTTTGAAGCCGGTGCTGGCAAGGAGCCGGACTACGAGGAAGAAGAAGCGGGTTGAGGCGGCCGAGTGAAGCCGAAGAAGTCCGTCCCTTCCCCTTCCGAGGCACGCGCCGAAAATGAAATCTTTATAGCGCTTCGCGCGCTTTGCAAATCGCCAGGATATATCCACGCCATCGCGTATTTTTGCTGGCGCGACAATCTCATTCGTTATCGGGGAGAAAAAATAGTCGCGAAAGATCTTCAGCATCAATACTCTTCCGAAAAGCTCGTGCGAACCGAGATATCCACATTGATCGGCCTAATGGTTCAGCACGAAATAGACTTCTCGCTCCCTAGTTCAAGTGTCTTAAGCCATTACGTTGGGCAAACGGAAGCGCTGCTTATCGAACTTCATCAAGCACTGACAAAACCGTGGTTCGTAGGCTGGGATATTGAGGCCGGCAAACTTCCCGAGAGTGACCCTTTCGCTGACGCGGCTGCAATGCGCGAGCCAATATTTTACTGCAGCGAGTCTGCCTACAGCTTTCAATACGAGCATCTTGCTGCAAAAAAATATGAAGCGGACAATCCCTGGCTTGATGCAAATATGGGATTTAGGATTGAAGAGGTAAGCAGACTAGGCGCCGCGCTTGGGCCAATGCTCGTAGAGAATCAACTTAGATGTGTTGCGCCGAGCCAAAAGCAGCCACGAGAGGAGTGGACGGTATTACCTGGGTTTCTGTTTACCGCGGAAGAGGCATCAAAAGCTTCTGGCGTCTCATTGGAGAAAACCCAGCTAATTCTTGACGCCTTCAGTTACCGTTCAGATGCACGCAATGAGACCTATTCAGCTCTCAATGAGTTCAACGCGGTCAATTCCACACCGATACTCAAGACTGCATCCGAACAATACATTCTGCTCCAATATCACAGCTTGCTCGAGGCCATCTACGAAACCCCGTTCTTCTGGATGACAGCTGATAAGAGCTATACGCCGACAGCCCTAACGAACCGTGGCCAATTCACAGAACGCTTCGTAGGAGATCGTTTGGAAGTTCTATTTTTGGCACCAATCAAGTCCTCCGAAATGTAGATATATACCGCGGAAAAAACAGATTTGCAGAAGCCGACGTCCTTATTCTCTACGGCGATGTAGCCGTTCTCTTGCAAGCAAAATCAAAGCGACTAACGATTGAAGCGCGCAAGGGTAATGACATCCACTTAAAAGGTGACTTTAAAAAAGCCATTGAAGACGCTTACCACCAGTCACTGCTTTGTGCAGAGGCGTTGTTGTCAGATGACACCAAATTTATCACTTCTTCCGGACGCGAGATTGCGATCAATCGCAAGCCGCGAATTATTTTCCCGATCTGCGTTGTTTCGGATCACTATCCGGCTCTCGCGTTTCAAACGCGTCAGTTTTTGAAGACGTCTATTACACCTATCATTCAGGCTCCGTTGATTACTGATATTTTCACGCTCGATTCGATGATCGAGATGCTCAACACTCCTCTACATTTTATCAACTACTTATCATTGCGTTCGCACTTCGGCGCCAAGATTAACGTCTCGCATGAAATGGCTATTCTAGGATTTCATCTAAAACACAACCTATGGTTCGAAAAACAGTACGACGCCATCAATCTAGGCGACGATTTCGCTGGCGACCTCGATGTAGCCATGCTTTCGCGCCGCGCTGGAATCCCCGGCGAGAAAACACCAATGGGTATTTTGACTCGATACGATGGACTTTCGATTGGTCGATTGCTGTCGGAGATCGAGAGGCAGGGCGCACCAGAGCTGACGGGCCTAGGCTTGCTTCTCCTGCAAATTGATCAGAAGACAGCGAAACTTCTGAGCGTTGGAAATCGACCGCATCGTTAGCCAAGTCAAACGTGACGCAAAAAATCACGATATTTCGGCAGGTATCGGCGGAGGCAACACTGGGATCACAATTCACTGCAACACCCTTCCCATTAATACCGCACGCGAAAGACTTGGCATCCATTGCAGGGTGAGAAAATACGATACTAAAGCAAACTCTTGGCATGGACTTCTGCTGGATCCGACCGGAGCGATCCGTGGTGCATTAACGATCGAGGAGGACTGGAAGACCGATCCCGCGATGGAAAGTTTTATGAAAAGATGGCCGAAGACGCAGCCCGTTCCAATGTCGCGATCAACCCTAGCTCAGCGGAAAGCTGGGAGAAACGATCCGTGCCCCTGCGGTAGCGGCAAAAAGTACAAGAAATGTTGCCTGCATTAATACCGATCCGGCCCCAGCCATAAGGGCGAGTTACAGCCGCATCAACGGCCGCTTGCCCTTTTCCTCACGCGGCACTTTCACCAGCGCTTCGCCGTCAAGCACCACCTGACGGCCGACCTTGCACACGCAGGTCAGGCGGGCGCGGGATTTTTCCGGCATCAGTTCGGCCACGGTGACAATCACCGTGACGGTATCGCCGATCTTCACCGGCGCGCGGAAATTGAGCGTCTGTGAAATGTAGATGGCGCCGGGGCCGGGCAGCCGCGTGCCGAGCACCGCCGAGATCAGGCTCGCGGTGTAAAGGCCGTGCGCGATGCGCCGGCCGAACGGCGTCCGGGCGGCAAAATGTTCGGACAAATGGATCGGATTGCGGTCGCCGGTGAGCTGCGCAAAGCCGACCACGTCAGACGCGGCGATGGTCTTCTTCAGCCGTTCGGTCATGCCGACCTTGAGGTCGTCGAAGAACAAGGTGCGCAGCGGCGGCAGGCTGGTCGGAAGCGTGGTCATGCGGTGGTTTAGCACGTGCGGGCGCGGTCATGACGGCCTAATAGTCCCGTGGTATATTCCATCCATGACCGTCAAAGACCTTGAGAATGCCGTCGCCAGGTTGGCGCCTGAACAGTTTGCGGAATTCCGCGCCTGGTTCGAGGCGTTTGACAGCGCGCGCTTCGATCAAAAGATCGAGCACGATGCCAAGTTGGGCAAGCTCGATCGGCTGGGCGATCAGGCCCTTGAAGATTTCCGCAAGGGCCACGCCCGCGAACTATGAGGCATTTTGCGAGTTCAAAGTTCTAGGAAGCCTACGAGCGGCTCTCCCGAACAGGTCCGCGCATTGAGGGCAAGCCCAATCTTGCGTGGAGTATCTGGATGAAGCGAAAATTCCTGCTCGGGATCGCGATGGCGGCTTCTGTAGCGCTGTCTGTCGCGTCCGTTCATGGAAAGCCGTTCGTCATCCATCGCTGGCATGGCTACGGTTTCCTGCCTGGCTATCATCAGCCGCCCAACAACAGCGTTCCAATCTACGCTTCGAGGGGTTCAAGCCACGGCACTCCAGACTATACGCCACGCTACTGGTCTGGCGGCGGCTGGTACTATTTCGGCGCGCCGGCCTTCGTCCACGGACGCTGGAATGGCGGCGGCTTCGGTCCATGCTGGACCTACACGCCTATCGGTTTCATGTGGAATTGCGGGTGAGGGAGCAGGCGTATTTTGCGCCAGCTATGCCGCGTTGGCCGGTCTTACCCGCCGTGTAATCTCGACACCGCTCTCCCGCTCCACCACCGCGATATCGAATTGGCTCTGCAACTCGAGCCAGAATTGCGGACTGTTACCGAAATAGCGGCCGAGCCGCACGGCGGTGCGGCGGCCGTTCGGAATGTCCGTGATGCGGCCTGACGGCACGCCTATGTCGAGTGCAAGACGATTGGCGCTCAATTCGCGTGCGACCAACTCTCGCTTCAGCAGGCGACCGGGGTGTGCGGCAGGATTTCTTTTCATGCACCTCTTTACCAGTTTCTATTCCGTCATGCCCGGCCTTGTGCCGGGCATCCACCTCTTAGGTCCATAAGGAAGGCGTGGATGGCCGGAACAAGTCCGGCCATGACGACGCTTCGTCATTGCGAGGAGCGCTAGCGACGAAGCAATCCAGGGGCCGCTGGCATTGAGCGCTGGATTGCTTCGCTGCGCTCGCAATGACACTGAAAATAATAGTCTCTTTTATATTGACACAGGTCCTATGATTTACTACCTACGATCCGCTCGCTCATTGTGAGGGACGTCATTCGCGGTGACGGCTTTTGGCGGAGCGGGCGCGGGTTCTGCGGGTAGGGTTCGTCACCTTATCTGCGGGCGGCCTGGGCATCATGCCCGTCTAGCGCGTGTCTAGACTGCGAGGTGCTCGCTGCACTGGCGTTCGGAGAGGGAGGCGGGGCTTAGAACGTCTCCCGTTTGCATCCGGCGATTCCAGGAAGCGCTGGCCCGGGCCGGGTTGGGGCGAAAGTCCCATCAATCCGCAGTGGAGCGCCGAAAGGCGAGCGGTCCCGCAAGGGATCGCGGCTGTACCTGGTAACGGGTGCAGCTCCCGGACTGTGCCTGGTAACAACGGGTGCAGTCCCCCGGTGCGCCGCTCGGCGCTCCGCTTCCCTCGTTATCGGGGGAAGCAGAATGGAAATGCCTCGGTTGAGGCGAACTTTGGTGCCGCGTGAACAAAAACTCGGGTGCAATCGCATCGCGGGAACGGGACAACATTGTCTTGTCATGCCCCGCGAAGGCGGGGCATCCAGTATTCACTGTAGCCGCGGTGATTACTGGATCATCCGCCTTCGCGGATGATGACAAGTGAAAGCGCAACGCCCTGCCCCGCATCGTCGCGCGGCCGTCCATTATTCATGAGGGCATGCTAAGCTGCGCGGATGAAACTGGAAGACATCGAAGAAGCCATCCTGAAGCTGTCGCCGGAAGACCTCGCCAAACTGCGGCTGTGGTTCGCGGAATTCGAAACCGGCATGGGCGCACCAAAGGTGCCGGAAAAAACCGCCGTGAAGCTTGGCCGCATCGCCGGGAGAACCCTCGCCGAGTGGCGCAAGCTCTCGCGCGAGCCGTAGAGCGAAGTCGTCTTTTGATCGATTGTCGCTCTAGCATATTGGTTGAGCATGATCCTTTCGGAAAACCGGATGCCACTTTTCCGGATCATGCTCTAAGCGAATGGCCACCCGGCAACAGCGGCTGGAAGCCGTAACAGGCTGGCGGCCGCGGCGTTAGGCGACTACATCATCTGAATCACTCGGTAATCAGCATAAGGCTTTGAGGTTGGAGGATATGGGTAAAGCACGATCGAAAGAACTGGACTTCGTCGAACGGCAGACCGCCGCGGCAGACGCCAGGAAGGCCTTGCTGGAACGCTTCAAGGCCAAAGCCGCAGACCCCGCGACCGCCGAGGCGGCGAAAAAGCGAGCGGTCGAGGCCGCCGAACGCACCGTCGCCAGAGCAGGACGCGAGGTGGAGAAGGCCGAACGCGCGGCCCGCGACGCCGAACGCCGCACCCGCGAGGCCGAAGAGGCCGCCGCAGCGGCCGCACGCAAAGCCACGGAAAAAGCCGAACGCGAAGTGGCTGCGCAGGCCGAAGCCAAAGCCGCCCGCGATGCGGCTTATGCGGCGCGCAAGGAAAGACAGAAAAAGGTAAAGAAGCACAAGCATTAGCGATTGCGGCGCCGGCGCCCTCATTGTCATGCCCCGCGACGGCGGGGCATCCAGTACTCGCAAGCGTCGAAGCAAGACTACTGGCGTCAGTGATTACTGGATCGTCCGCCTGCGCGGACGATGACAAGGAAGAACGGTTATGCCCGGCCATGACGGCCTGTGTCATTGCGAGCGGAGCGAAGCAATCCAGCGCTCATAGCAATCCGGCGCTCCGCCCCTACATTAAGGCGTCATGAAAAAGATCGGCTTCCTCTCATTCGGCCATTGGACTCCGTCGCCGCAATCGCAAGTGCGAACGGCGTCCGACGCGCTGTTGCAATCGATCGACCTCGCCGTCGCCGCCGAGGAGCTTGGCGCCGACGGTGCGTACTTCCGTGTTCATCATTACGCCCGCCAGCTCGGCTCGCCCTTCCCGCTCCTTGCCGCCGTCGGCGCGCGGACCAAACGCATCGAGATCGGCACCGCCGTCATCGACATGCGTTACGAGAACCCGCTGTACATGGCGGAGGATGCCGGCTCAGCCGACATCATCAGCGGCGGCCGCCTGCAGCTTGGCATCAGCCGCGGCTCGCCCGAGCAGGTGATCGACGGCTGGCGCTACTTCGGTTACGTGCCGGAGGAAGGCAAGACCGACGCCGACATGGCGCGCCGCCACACCGAGGTGTTGCTCGACGTGCTGCGCGGCCAGGGTTTTGCGAAGCCCAATCCGCAGCCGATGTTTCCCAATCCGCCGGGCCTGCTGCGCCTTGAGCCCTATGCGGAGGGCTTGCGCGAGCGCATCTGGTGGGGCGCCGGTTCGGTCGCCACCGCCGAATGGGGCGCCAAACTCGGCATGAACCTGCAAAGCTCGACGCTGATCTACGACGAGACCGGGGAGCCGCTGCATGTCCAGCAGGCGGCGCAGATCCGCAAATACCGCGAGGCCTGGAAGGCGGCCGGGCACACCCGCGCGCCGCGGGTGTCGGTCAGCCGCAGCATCTTCGCGCTGATGAACGATATGGACCGCGCCTATTTCGGGCGCGACAGCGAGGGCGCGGACTCGGTCGGCTTCCTCGGCGATAACCGGCGCGCCGTGTTCGGCCGCAGCTACGCCGCCGAGCCCGACGTGCTGATCGAGCAGTTGAAAGCCGACACCGCCATCGCCGAAGCCGACACGCTCTTGCTCACCGTGCCCAACCAGCTCGGCGTCGACTACAACGCCCACGTCATCGAGGCGATCCTCAAACACGTCGCGCCGGCGCTGGGGTGGCGGTGAAAGGAAACGCCATGTCCCAATCCGACGAAGATGCCATCCGCGAGCTTGAAAACAAATTCAACGCGGCGTGGGATCGGCACGATCCGGAAGGCATGGCGGAGTCGCTTGCCGACGATGCGCAGTTCATTACCGTCAACGGCGCATGGACCACGACACGCGACGGCTTCCGCGATCTGATGGCGCGGCTGCACGGCGCGAGCGGCCCGTTCCGCACCAGCGTCCGCAGGACGCCGGAAATGACGGTGACCTTCCTCGCGCCGGATATCGCCATTTTACATTCACGGTTCTGGATCGACGGCGAAGTGCAGCACGACGAGCACAGCCAGGCGTCGCGCGAGAGCGTCGGCACCCGGGTGGTGCGCAAGATCGGCGGCCGCTGGCGCGTGGTGGCGACGCAGAACACCGACGTCCGCCATGGAAGAAGACATTAGCGGCGGCCGGTGTCACGGAGACTCCACGATTCCCGTCCTCCTGTCCCTGTTCGCTGCACTCGCGCCGGTCGGCGGCGTGGCGCGGGGTCATTTCGCCGCGTATGGTTCGGTCATCGAACCGGCCGCTGCTGAACCACTTGACCTCATGGCGCACTCGATGGCGCTCTCACCGGCGCTCACACCCGGCAAGGTGTTTCGCGTGGCGACGCGGCGGTGGCTGGGCCCGGCCGCCAGCGCGGACAGCATCGTCAAGGTTACGGTGCGCGACGCGGAGTCCCGCGTGGTCCGCGTCATCGAGTCGGAACGCGATCTGGCCGCTTTTCGCACGCTGTGGGCGGGTCTCGCCGAGGCCGATCCCGGCGCTTCGCCGCCGCCGTCGCCCTGGTACAAACTCCAGATGCAATACATCCGGTCGGGCGGCCGCACCGAAAACGCGAGCTGGTTCTACTTTCCCGGCGGCACCATCAAGCTGCTCGCGATCGTGCGCGCCGCCTGGATCGCGCCGCTTTATCGCACGCCGGCGCCCGCCGCTTTCGAAGCGCTGTTGCGCGGCGATCCGCTTTGAGGCCGCTGCTTGCCGCGACCCCGAATACGCCCCATTTGTCGGCATCTGTTCTCCTGCACCCCTGAGGTAAGATGAACACGGCGTGTCGCCGCGGCGGAGTGGTTTGAGTGGGCAAGGTCGAATTAAGCACCGTCGAGCGGCGGGTCGCGCTGCTTGAAACCGGGCTTCTGGATTCGCCGGCCGACGCCGCGTTCGACCGCATCACCAGCCTGGTCAGCCGCCTGCTGCGCGTTCCGGTGGCGCTGGTGTCGCTGGTCGATGCCGACCGGCAGTTCTTCAAGAGCAGTACCGGACTGCGGGAGCCGTGGGCGAGCGCGCGGCAGACGCCGCTCAGCCATTCCTTCTGTCAGCACGTCGTCACCAGTGGCGAGCCGCTGATCGTCGGGGACGCGCGGACGCATCCCGTGGTCCGCACCAACCCGGCGGTGCGCGAACTCGGGGTCACCGCCTACCTCGGCGTGCCGCTGGCGACGCCCGCCGGCCATGTGCTCGGTTCGCTTTGTGCGATCGACACCAGGCCCCGCACCTGGAGCCCCGCCAACATCGCGATCATGAACGACATGGCCGCGATCGTGATGCGCGAGATCGCGCTGCACCGGGAGATCGCCCAGCGCAAAAAAGCCGAGCAGCAGCAGCAGGTGCTGATCGCGGAGCTGCACCATCGCGTCAAGAACACGCTGGCCGTGGTGCAGAGCCTGGTCGAGCTTTCGATCCGCCACACCGAAAGCCTCGACGCCTTCCGCAAAAGCATCTCCGGCCGCATCGCCTCGCTGGCCAAGTCGCACACGCTGCTGGTCGACGGCCAGTGGCTGTCCGTCGGATTGCGCACCATGATCGAAGGCGAACTGGAAGCCCACGAGAGCGGCAATCGCATCACCGTCACCGGCGACGACGCGCTGCTGCCGTCGCGCATCGCTGTCGCCGTCGGCATGGCGATGCACGAACTCATCACTAATGCCGCCAAGTACGGCGCCCTGTCGGCGCCGGACGGCCGCGTCAACGTGAGCTGGACCGTGGTGCCGAAAACCGGCGGCGACGTGCTGCTGCTCGATTGGTCCGAACGCGGCGGCCCCGCCGTCCTGCCGCCATCCAGGCGTGGCTTCGGCAGCCTGCTGCTCGACCGCGTGCTCGGCCCCGAACTCGGCGGCAAGATCACCACGGTGTTCGATCCCGCCGGACTGACGGCGCGGATCGAGGCGCAATTGCCGGCGCCGAAATAATTGAGCGGAGGAGAGTAGACTACTTCGGCTCGATGCCGGCTTTCGTCATCACATCGGTCCAGCGCGCGAGATCGTTGGCGAGCATCTTGGTCACCTCGGCCGGCTGACTGCCGACCGGCTTCATGCCCTGCTTGTCGAACAGCTCGATCACGTCCGGCGATGCGACGGCCTTGGCGACTTCATCGCGCAACTTCTGCACCACCGCTGGCGGCGTGCCGGGCGTCGCCAGCAGCACGTAATAGTTCGACACGTCGAAATCCTCGAAACCGGCTTCGGCAAAAGTCCCGACCTCCGGCAGCGCCGCGAGCCGCGCGCGGCCGGTAACCGCGACGCCCGAGACCGCGCCCTGCTTCACCTGCGGAATCTCGATCGGCGTGGCGTCGAACATAGCGTCGATGCGGCCGCCGAGCAGATCAGTCAGCACTTCGGCCGAGCCCTTGTACGGCACGTTGACGATGTTGACGCCGGCGGCGAGCCGCAACAGCTCGACACTCAAGCGAGAACGAGCCGGTGGCGCCACCGCCGGAGCCGAAGGTGACCTTGCCGGGATTCTTCTTCGCGTAATCGACCAGGTCGGTGATGTTGCGAAAGCCGAGCTCCTTGCGCGCGGTGAGGATGAACGGCCCGTTGCCGACTTCGGTCACTGCCGCCATCTTGCGCACGTCGAACGGATAATCCTTGGTCGACGGCTGCGTCACCACCGTGGCGGTTGAGATGAAGAACATGGTGTGGCCGTCGGGTTCGGCGTCGACCAGCGCGCGATATGCCGGCTCGAACGCGCCGCCCGCTTTGTTCTCGACAAAGACGCTGGTGCCGAGGTTGACGGCGAGCCGCTGCGCGATCAGCCGCGCGGTGACGTCGGTGCCGCCGCCGGGGGCGAGCCCGACGATGATGCGGACCGGCTTGCCGGAAAAACTCTGCGCGACGGCCTGCCCCGCCTGTCCGCCGGCGAACGCCAGCGCGACCAGCACGGCTGGCACTGCCGCCCGATACAACTTCATCGTTTCTCTCCGGCTGCGACTTTGACGCCCTTTGGCACCCCTCTATGGCGTCACCGTATCGCGAAATCGTGCGCTGTGGCCTGCGGGCTATCGCCGCGTGACGGCGGCAACTGTCACGCGTACATAACGGGCCTGACAGGAGTTAAGGATATGAGCGCGATCCGCGGCAGCTGCCTGTGCGGCGGCATAAAATTCGAGATCAACGGGCCGGTGTTCGGCGCGATGAATTGCCATTGCTCGCAGTGCCGCAAGCAGCACGGCGCGGCGTTCCGCAGCCGCCTCCGCGCCGCCGCGTCGGATGTCCACTTTGTCGCCGGCAAAGAGCTGATCAAGTTCTGGGAAAGCCCGCGCGGCTACATGCGCGGCTTCTGCCGCGAATGCGGCTCGCCAGTGATCAACAAGGCGGGGCCGAACTGGAAAGTGCCGGCCGCGTTTGCGGTGACGGTGCCGCAATACGGCATTCCACTCGCGCTCCTCGACAATCCGCCGGTACGGCCGGAACTGCACTGTTTCGTTGCCAGCAAGGCGCCATGGTTCGAAATCACCGACGGTCTGCCGCAATATCCGGAATACCCGCCGCCAGGATGAATGCGGAATTGAGAGCCGCACACGATTACCTCCCGTCATGCGCGGTGACACGGGATTGTGCCGTGGTCGCTCCAGCACAGGATGAGGCGCTCTATCCGTGATTTGCGGGTTGTGTTGTGTCTTTGATCAACCTGCATACGCGCAACAGTGCAAATTCGCGGCCCACATCGACAAAGGCGCGAGTTCGCTGTACGTTTATTCATCGTAGGCTTGCTTTTCGCTTTTTTGATCTGTAGCAGCGCCACAAACAGGCCGTAACTTTCGGATACGTAACTGGGAAGCAGGCGAAAAATTTCGCGCTGCTAACACCTCTCTGGAGAACGCCATGGACAAGAAAATTGCCGGTCTGCTCGGGGCGGCGGCGGCCATTACGACAGTGACAGGCGCGCAAGCGGCGCCGGCACAACCGGCACCTCTCGCTGCGCCGACCAACTATCGTGAACTTCTTAACCCGATTCAAAATGCAGCCGCGTTACTGAAAGCCGACGACGAAGCGCGAATGGCGCCGGCTGCCAAGCTCGAGCGCGTTCAGTGGCATCACCACCACCACCACCATCATCATCACGGATATTATAATCCCGGTGCCGCTATCGTTGGTGGCGTGATCGGCGGCATCATTGCCGCACAACAGCCGCGGCCAGCTTGTTATTGGACTGTAGGTCAGCCGGTTTGGAACGGCTATCGCTGGATTCGTCCGCGGGTCCAGGTTTGCCCCTGATCGGTCGGCATCGCATGTTTGCAGGCAGGACTCTCTGGGCGCAGGCCCTGGGTTTCCTGCCTGTTTCGTTTGTGCTTCCGTTGGCGCCTTGAGCCTTGATGCCGCGCGCGATAATGCGCAAGCGCGCCACGCTCCTACCCGACAAACTTCACTAGATTGTCCAGCGCAGCATTCTGACCTTCGGTGATGCCTTTGGCGGCGCCTTCTCCGACGAACGACGTCAGCTGTGTCGTCACCTTGATTTTGGTTCCGGTGCCGGCGGCTTCCAGCGTCGTCGTAGTCAGCGTGACAAACAGCCTCTGGCCCCCAGTCGAAATCGTTTCGGTGGACACGATCCGCGCGTTGGGCACGATGTCATAGTACGTCGTGACACCGTGGAATTGCGGATCGTCCTTCGCGCCACAACGGAATTTATCGTGGCCGCCGACGCGGAAATCAGTCGCGTCGTAGATAAATGCCGCTGTGTCGGAGGGTGCGCCCCAGCGCGCGCGTTCGGCCGCATCGGAAAAGGCGGCGAACACCCGCTCCACTGGAGCGCGGCAAGTCCGTTCGAAAACAAGCGTGGCATGCGTAGTGTTTTCAGCCATGGAAAGCCTCCAGACGCCGCCTGAGTATTAGCTCAGTTGTGGTGCTTTTCCGGCGTTCTGGTAAGACCCCACCTGCGCGCAGAAACGAGCACCATGAGCACGATCGAATTCTTCCCTAGCAAATCCTATTCGATACGGCGTTACACCCTGACGCGCGATGGTGTGGAGATCGGACAAATCGATTGCGGGGGCGCCAGCGGAACGGCCACAATCACCATCGGCGGCGTAACCGGCACGCCGGTGACCGACAACGTATTGCGCGGCAAATATCACCTCGAGGCCAACGGTGCTCGTATCGCAAGTGCGCAGTCCGCGGGGTTCTGGTTCCGCCACTTCAACATCCAGGCGGGCGCGAAGTCGTATGTCCTGAAAATGGCGTCATGGTTCGGACGGCGCTTTGCACTGATGGAGAACGGCGCTGAACTCGGGCGGATCGGCGTCACCAACGCCTTCAGCGGCCGCTGCAAGGCCGAGCTTCCCGACGATTTGCCGCCCGAAGTGCGAGGCTTCCTGATCTGGCTGGTGATCTCCACCTGGCGGCGCGCCGCTGTCGCCGGGGTCGCGGCGGGAACTACCGCCGGCAGGTAGGCGCTCGCAAACCGCAAATCTCCGCTGCAAACCGGCCCCTCCCCGCGCGTAGAAAGGCATGCTAGTGCTGGCCCTGCTGGTAGAATGGGATTCGAGGCGAAGAGGTGACTGTAAAACGGCCCGTTGTCGGTGTGATCGGTAGCGCGCATCTGGTCGAGGGCAAATTCACCGCGCAGCGGGTCGGCGAGCGGCCGTTGCGCGCCGTGGCCGAGACCGCCGGCGCGCTTCCCCTCATCTTCGCCGGCACGCCGGAGATTACCGATATCGGCGCGCTGCTCGACACCGTGGACGGCATCCTGCTGACCGGCGCGCGCGCCAATGTGCATCCGAGTCATTTCGGCGTCGAGGAACATCCGGCGCACGAGCCTTACGATCGCGGCCGCGACGCCGTGGCGCTGGAAGTGATTGCGGCCTGCGTCGCCAGCGGCATGCCGGTTTTCGGCATTTGCCGGGGCTTGCAGGAAATGAATGTCGCGTTTGGCGGCACGCTGCATCCGGAAATCCGCGAACTGCCCGGCCGCATGAACCACCGCATGCCGCGCCTGGCGAACGGCGAGCCGCATCCCGACCTCGAAGTGATCTTCGCCGACCGCCACGTTGTCCGCCTCACCCCAGGCGGCGTATTCGCCAAACTGCTCGGCGCCGAGACCATCCGGGTCAATTCGCTGCACGGCCAGGGCATCCTGAAAGCCGGCGAGCGCGTGGTCATCGAGGGCATCGCCGAGGACGATACCATCGAGGCTATCCGCATCGACGGCGCACAAGGCTTTGCGCTCGGCGTGCAATGGCATGCGGAACACGTCACCGACGGCAACCTGGTCAATCGCACGCTGTTCGAAGCCTTCGGCAAGGCGCTGGTGAAGTACCGGAAAACGCGCAGTTCGTAGTCCACGCCACGCCAGATAGCGGCCCGTCAAGCCCTTGCGCCCGCCCCGCTTGCTTGGCACCCTTCCACACGACGCGCCCCGTTTCTCCACGGGACCAGAAGGGCGCGCGAGGGAGACGGGAATGTCCAAGGGCCTTCTGCCGGCTGTCGCTGGCGCTGTGTTTGCCGTGCTGCTTGCTGCGCCTGCCTTTGCCGATGACGATATCGCCACCAAGGCGCAGGTTTGCGCCGCCTGCCATGGCGAAAACGGCACACCGACCGACCCCAAGACCATGCCGATCATCTGGGGCCAGCAGTCGAACTATCTCTACAAGGAGCTGCAGAATTACCATAGCGGCGAGCGCAAGAGCCCAATCATGCAGCCCGTGGTGCAAAGCATCTCGCTGGCCGATCTGCGCCTGCTGGCCAACTATTTCGCCGCCAAAGAGTGGCCCGCGGGACACCCGGCCAATCCGCCGGCCACACTGCCGGAAAAGGCCGCGATGTGCCGGGCCTGCCACGGCCAGAATTTCGAGGGTGGCCAACCGGCGCCGCGGCTCGCCGGGCTAAGCGCCGAATACCTCAACATGGCGATGGCGAGCTTCGCCCACGACCAGCGCACCAATAACGGCGACATGCCGAAATTCATGAAGGAATTATCGGACAGCGAGCGCGACGCGATCGCGCACTATCTCGCCGGACTCTAGTCTCCAACAACCTGCTATCGGGAGGACGCTATGCCACGCGTATCGAACATCCACGATGCCACCATACGGCTCGCGCGCTTCGCCGCCATTGGTTTGCTTGCAATCTCAACTCTTGCTGTGAAGGCGCAGGCTCAAGGACTGCCTCCGCTGGCGAAGACCCTAAAGCCGAATGAAACTGCGCTGATCTTGGTCGACTTCCAATATCCCTTCGTCAATTCGGCCGGCGGCAACTATCGCGCCGTGAAGGACGAACTGGAAAAAAAGCAGATGCTCGACCGGACCGTCGAGCTGGTTAAAAAGGCGCGAGAGCTCGGCGTGTGGGTTATCCACGTGACCGAGGGCTACAGCAACGACTACCGCGAACTCGATGCAACCAACCCCGGCGGATTTCATCGCGGGCAGATCCTGAGACAAGCCTGGAAGACGGGCACACCCGAAACCGCTTACTACCCGCCGCTGCTTCCTGGTCCGGGCGATAAAGACCTCTTCCTGCCGCCACGTATCCAGACTTCGGCTTTCGGCGGCACGGGTCTCGACCAGGTGCTTCGCTCGCGTGGAATAAAGAACATCGCAGTTGCGGGCTTCACCACTGACGTCTGCGACTATGCGACTGTCACCAACGGATACGATCTGGGTTATCACGTTTATGCGCTCAAGGATGCGATGGTGGGATATTTCCCTGAGCAATCCGAGCTGATGATCAAAAATACCTATCCGATGTGGTCGAAAGTGCTCGGCAACGATGAATTCGTCGCCATGCTGTCAGGCAATACCTGAGCGACGGTGCTCCGGCCCGCATTGCCGTGAGTGTGGAAAGCAACAGCAAAGACCCTGATGAGTCCCGGCGCCAGCTGGTGCTGGGACTGCTGTCTCTGCCGATCGCAGCCGCCCACGGCTCGCCCGCGTGGGCTGACACCGATCCGGTCGCCAAGCTTTCCGATCTCGCTCAGGTCTGGTCGTCGGTGAAGTTCACATTGCGCGATGACGACGGCAGCGACATGCCTTGCATTGTCGTCCGGCTTCCGGGCGATGGGTGGTACGCATCCAGCCTGATCTGTCCGCACAACAAATGCACCGTGATGTATGTGACGGACTTGGACATGGTGCGGGATTCATTCAATGCGGAAACCAAGACGCCGGTGCTCGCCTGTCCCTGTCATTTCAGCGTTTTTGATGTGAGCCAGGGAGGCCGCGTGATCAGTGGCCCCGCTCCACGCCCGCCGCTCCAGTTACATGTCGCGGTGCATGGCAGCGACGTATTCGTAAGCCGCTAGGTCGCCAAGCTGTCTCTAATGATCGCTGGCGTTTGCGTGTGGGCGAGCGCATGCTGTCGAAAGCCGAGGGCCCTCGCCCAAAGCGAGCACGTAACCCTGGACGACCCGATGAGAGTGAATCCGGGCAAGTCGGGGCATCAAAATGAACAACAGGAGGATTGTCATGTCGAAGGGCAACGATAAGAAAGCGAAAGCCGGCAAGAACAAATCCAAACCAACCGAGTCGGCATATAAGCAGGCTCAAACTAAAAATGCCGCG
>CAVUCN010000023.1:0-3405 GCA_963739945.1 uncultured Alphaproteobacteria bacterium
GCCGGGAGAAAAATGATTGTTTTGCGGTCAATTCGCCAAGGCAACTGTATAGCTTTTGTGTGTTTCCTTATCAGTTCGATTTTCCGATTTAATGCTGACCGAAATAAGGAATTCACGAGGCATATCTGTTCAATTCCCTCCACGGGCCAGTACCGACGGGGTGGGTGCTGGCCTTGGCCACTACCGACGGGGTGGCGTTCAGATTTCAATTCCCACAACCGATGACTGGTCCCTTTTGAAATGAGGGCTGGTCCCTTTTGAATGACCGATTATGTCCTAACTTCGGGCCTATAATTTTACGGACACTTCATGGCCACCAGCTACATTCCAAGCAATGGCAGGAAAACTCAGAGCCTTCCTCAAGGACGAATCTGCGGCCACGGCTATCGAGTATGGCTTGATCGCCGCCGGTATCGCATGTGCCCTCATTCCCGGCTCTCAGGTCTTGGCACGAAGCTCAAAACCACGTTCACGTCTATATCGACGGCACTTAGATAGACCGCCTCAGTTGGCGGCCTCTTCATTTGGGCGTTGGTCCGCTTGATCCCTCAACCTAGGGTTTGGTCCCTTTTGAAATGAGGGGTGGCCCCTTTCGACCGGCCGGTTTCTGTTGCGGCCGCCAACTCGCAGGCTACTGTCGCGCTTTCTCCGGAGCTGACATGACCCGAATGATCCCGTCTATTTTCGTCTTCTTAGTTGTCGTACTAGTCGGCGGCGCGCTAATCGTTGTAGGCGGCAGTATCGTCACGTTCTGGCAGTAAGTCGTTGGCAACGCCGGTTAGTCCTCACGGGTGAGCGCCAGCGCAAGCCGCCTAATGGCAGGAGCGGCAAACAAAACGGCGGGCAGCATCACAACCCATGAGATCAGCCACGATGCCATCCAATTCTGGAGAAACCGGCCGCCTCCTAAAAGCGACCAACTTGCAATACCAGCCGCGATGAAGCTGGTCAGTCCGGATTGAATGACACCAAACACAAAATGGCTATACCGCCTCGGTATCCGCAGCATCGTAACCCCCATAGGCCGCCTCAGTTGGCACGGCCCTTATAGAGCGTCGCCAACACGAATGCGCCCAACGCAGCCACGATGACAACTGGGATGATCTGCTGCCAATCCATTTAACAACGTAGCACGGTAGGCCGGCCTCTCTCATTTCAAGCTAAGTGTCGTGTTGTCGCTTATTGCCCAAAGCGGACGCGCGGGCCATTCTCCTTCTTGCCCGATATTGGGGATACTTCTGCCGCGCTTGCGTTGAGGTGTCGCGGCGGTTCATGACCCAGAGCAGACATCTTTCAAATGCTGGCGGAGGGGTCGGGGCGTTCGTCAAGCATCCTTCGCGAGCGGAGCCGCGGCTTTCCGCGCGGATGCAATAAAGTGCTGGGCAAGGGGATTCATCGTTCGATTTTTCACGGTGACGATGCCTACCGGAACGCGAAAAAGAGGCAACTTCAGCGGCAAGATCTTGAGTGCCCGACGCCCCCGATTGAACCGCGCCACCGAGGCCGGAAGCAGCGCGAGCGATCGGCCGTTGGTAACCAACGCCATCGTTAAATGGATCGATAGGCAGATTACGGCACCTTTCGGTATCGGCAAGCCCTTGGCGGTGAAGAATTCGGTGCGCAATCGGCCCGGCACGCTGTCCGGTGGTGCTAGAACCCAGCGCTCTTCCTTGAGATCGTCGAACACGATGGGGCGGCGCCGGGCCCACCGACTATGAACGCCGGCAACGACAACGATATTTTCATCGAACAAGCGTTCTGCGATCAAGTCGTCTGCGATGGACGGGCTTGGTAACGTCCCCAGCAGCAGGTCGACTTTGCGTTCGCGCAATTGATCGAATTGTGCGCTCGACATCTCGGCGTGGACGACGTGCAGGCGGGCGCCAGGACAACGTCGAGAGAATTCCTCAGCGATGACCGGTAGGAGTCCGGCTGCCATTGCTTCCGGACAACCGATGCGCAATTCGCCGGAACCGCCCTTGGCCAGAAAATCGAAGCGATCCAGCCCTTGCCGTATCTCGTCGAAAACGGCGACGCCGCATTTGAGCAATTCCAGCCCGTAGATCGTCGGCTCGACGCCGCGAGCATTGCGGTCAAACAACTGCACGCCGAGCGCATGTTCCAGTTTTGCGATCGCCTTCGAAATGACCGGGTGTGATATCGCAAGATGCTCGGCTGCCTTCGCCATGCTGCCGTGGTCGGCGACCGCTTGCAGGATATGGAGGTCCCGCAACTTGACCCGGCGGACGAGGCGGTCCGAGCGCTGCATCGCGATGATTTCCAAAAAGCTACAGCTATGTTCTAAATTGCGACTGGTTAGCTACGCCAGTTCTCGGCATGCTGGCAATCGAAATCGGCCATACCAGCAGCCCGCAGGCGGAGCTGGAGCCGAGCGAGGCAGGTTATGAGGCACGGTCTGAGCAGGCGCGGATTGCTGCAGGGCGCGTTGGCGCTTTCAGCAAACGTCCTATCCATCCCTGGACGCGGCTTTGCAGGTACTTATCCGGCCAGGACGATCAAGCTTCTGGCCGGTGCTCCGGCAGGTAGCGCGCCGGATGTTCTGGCGCGGGTTTTTGCCGAAGCGCTCGCTGCGAACGTCGGCCAGTCGGTTGTCGTGGAGAACCGGCCGGGACCCGGCGGAATTGCCGCGATGCAAGCGCTCATCGGCAGCGAACCGGACGGTTACACCATCGGCCTTGCGACCATGAACCAGCTGATCTTCGACAGCTATTTGTTCGCGAGCCTGCCTTACGATCCTCGCGGGGACCTGGCTCCGATTACATTGCTTGGCTCGAATTCCAACGCGATCGCCGTTGCAAAATCTTTCGCTGCCGACAATTTTGCGGAACTCATTGCTACCGCAAGGGCCCGGCCGATCAAGCTCAACGTAGGCACCGCGCTGCCTGGCACGCCGCCGCAAATTTTCGCGCACGTCCTGGCGCACATCGCCGGCATCGAGGTGTCTTACGTAGCCTATCGTTCCGGCCTCGACGCCATGGCGGCTCTCTTGCGTGGCGAAATCCAGGTGCTCGTGGATGCGCCCGTCATCATGCTGCCGGAGGTCCAAGCGGGTGCCATCAAGATTCTTGTCGTCAGCAGCCGCGAACGCGAACACGAATTGCCGGCCGTGCCGACGCTTGCGGAAGTAGGATATCCGGCAGCCGAGTCGGAACCGTGGGTCGGTCTCGTTGCCTCATCGCGCTCGCCTGTGGAAGTCGTGGCTTGGCTCAACCGCGCGGCGTTATCCGCACTTGCGGACACAACAGTCCGGCAACGCTTCGATGCATTGGGAGTCACGCCCCGCGGCAACACACCTGAAGAATTTCGCGCCCTGATCGCCCGGGAGCACACGCACTGGAGCGCGATGATCCACGACGCCGACATCCGAATGAACTGACGTCAGGA
>CAVUCN010000024.1:0-25217 GCA_963739945.1 uncultured Alphaproteobacteria bacterium
TAGACGCTTTAACACCTACGACTCCTGCAGATATTGATTATACGTCAGCGGCTCTGACCACGCTTTCGCTGTATTCCACGAAAGACTTTCTGAGCTTTGACGCGTCATCGCGTGCACGTTCCAACCGACTGTCGACTCCGGCATCCGGTTTGCAACTCGCTCACAAGCTTTTGTTCGTCGACCCTATCCGGACCTCATCGAGGCCTCGATCGTTGGCGATCGGCCCAGCGATAAGGCCCCATCGTTCCAGCGGCAGAGACTCGAAAAGCCCTTCACGAGCACCGTCGTGTGAATGGTGGTCGCTAGTTACCAAATACCGGGAGTGAACCGTGTTCGACACATCCATTCTCTCAGGAGTCGCTCGTGAACTGCGGAGGCTCCGATAGCTTGGATGCGTCCGTCAGAAATTCGGCGCCTTCATAGGGAGGATCGTCAGTCTCACCGTCATGCCGATAAACACGTACACCGTGCGCCGGTGAATAACATGTCACCTCGAACTTCCACGTCATTTCCGGTCGAGCAACTCCAGAGTGTCACGGCTCGCCGTTCCAAAGTCGACTGAACTCGAAGCTACCAGACGATCGTACGGGACTGGCTCCGAGACGATGCCGATTGTCTTGGGACTTGTTCAAGCCCTCGACTGCTTTCAGCGAAATGCTTTCGTCGTTGAACGGGGCATCTCGCACTATCAGACCGGCAATAAGAGGCCGCCTCTCCGGATGAATAGCCGATCCGCAATACCCGTAGCGAGCGAAGGATCGGCCTTGAGCGCCCTCTGCGCCTTCACGATCGCACGTACCGCACCGGCGGCCGCTTGCGGGTTCTCGTCGATGAATTTTTCAGTCGTGGTCAAGGCCGGAAAATTATACCAGCGCGCTCCAGGCGGACCGTCGCCGCGACACGGAGATCGAGATGGAGTTTCGCGACCCCCTCCCGCTCACCGAGTGCGACCCGCATGCTCGATTGCATCGATACCGACGCGCCCCTTCCATCGTTCGTCTACGCTTGTTGGGGGCGGTACAATTTGAACGTTATCGCGCTCAGGGTTGATACCAGCATCGGCCAAAAGGTACCTGAACCCATCTCCGGCCATGGTTGCGACGCCGATATCCGCAAGGTTTTCAGCGCATTGACATCGCCACGTTCGACGTCGAGTTCGGCGCGAACCGCCATGAACCAATAGGAATACTGTGAGAGCGCGCACAAGAGTTTGGCGCCCTTCCAGTCGGGGAATGCCTGACTAGCAGAGCCGGCTCTTTCTCGGCTCCGTAGTCGTGTACCAGCTCGACGTCGACTCCCTCCTGCTTGTAGCACCCGAGTTCCACCGCCGCGGTGGCGACGAAATACGACGGCGAATCCAAGTCGGCAACTAACAGTCGGTACATCCCATGCCCTCGTGGCGAACAGTCGCGATCGGCCGCTTGGCCTTGGCGCAGATCCTATGAGCAAAGCACTTTTGGCCCACATCGTTGTAGGCTTTACGGTGTCGCTATACTCCTGTGTGGGTACGGCTACCGCTGACCCCTATAAATCGGTGCGCCGCTTACGGTGATGACCTCGGTGGCGGCAAGAATTGTGGTTTCATCACAATCGGGCAATGCCAGGTGACGATTAGCGGAATGGGAGGGTTCTGCGAACCCGACCAACTCTACACCGGACTTGACAAAGACCTCCCAAAATAACCCGCCAAGCGTCAGCGTGACTGACAACTCTGGCTCCCTTATCGCGATTGCTGCCGATGCAAAGGCGTATCGAATACCGGCCGTCCGCCTGTTCGCTCCAAATAACGGCCGAAGCGAAACTTCACTTCCGGACCGTCGAGCGGCGGCGACTCCACGTGACGGCCGAGCGGCTCGACATGCAAAACCGCGAAGGCATGGCCGGGAACGCGCATCATATCGTCCAGCCCCTGCGCGAGACCCTCGACGGTCGAGAATTCGTAAACGCGCTCGACGCCGGCGGCCCTCGCCATACCGGCATAGTTGACCAGGTCGCCGAACGGATGGGCAAGATCATTGGTCGACCCATAGCATCTGTTGGCGACCATGAAATGTTTGAGGTTGGGCAGCGCTAACTGGCGTTCGACCAGTAGCATGCCGGGGTTCATGCAGAACGCGCCATCGCCGCTGAACGCGATCACGGTGCGCTCTGGCGCACCGAGCGCAATTCCTGCCGCGAACACCGAAGCTAGGCTCATCGACGCTTCGAGGTAAAACACCCGCTCAGTTTCGCCTGTGATTTCCCACCACAATTCTGAACAGTTGCCGGCCGAGGTGACGATAACGTCGTCCTTGAGACGATCCGCCAGCAGTCGAAAGCATGCCTCGAAATTCATCACGCCTCTCCGCGCAACACTTCTCGCGTAAAGCCGACCACCACTGGCCGCGACATGACGCGGCTGTGGCGATAGGCGGCGGCAACGCGCGGGATATCGTCGCCGCGCTCGATTGGCACGAACGGCATGCCAATCGTCGCAATGACTGGCTCGAGATAAAGACCATTGGACTGATGAAATTTGGCGCCATCGCCCGGCCGCCCGCGCAACGTGATGCCGATCAGCAGCGGTATTTGATAGGTGTAGTTGATCTTGGTGATGGCATAGATGCAGGTGAGGAATCCGGATGCGCCCATCAGCGCCAACGAGCCCACGCCACTGAGAAACGCGCCAGAGCACAGTCCGATCGCAGATTCCTCGCGATTGACCGCCACATGCCGAAACCGCGCATCACCGGCAATGCGCGCGATCAGCGGAGTGATCCAGCCATCGGGCAAGCTGGCGACCAAGGTAATGCCGCACGCTGCGGCAACATTGGCGACACGCTCGGCAACCGCCTCGGCACCATTCGTCGAATCCGTCATTTGGGCAGGAGACGTTGGCCGGGCCACCTGTATAGCATGACACAAGTATGCGCGACATGCCGCCCGATTTCCAGAGGTGGAGAATTGCCTTCAATGGATGCAACCAGCCGCATTTTCGATCACTTGTTTGACCTACGCGATTGCGCGACAGTCTCCTCACCAAAATAAACGCGATGCCGGCTCGCACTTGGGTAATTAAATGGATCAGCTTTTGTATCGAGCATTCGGCAACAAGGCCTGCGCGATCCTGGCAACCGCCGCTCTCCTCATGCTCACGCGCGGCGCACCGGCCGACGATGTCGAGAATTTCTACCAAGGCCGAACGCTTACGGTGTTGATTGGATACAGCGTCGGCGGCGGATACGATCTTTATGCGCGCGTGCTGGCCCGGTATTTGGGCAAATACATTCCCGGCCATCCTGCCGTCGTGCCGGAGAACATGCCTGGTGCGGGAGGCTTGCGCGCCAGCAACTATATCTATGAAGCGGCCCCGAAGGACGGTACCGTCATCGGCAGCTTCTCCCGCAGCATCCCAACCATGCCGCTGGTCACGCCAACTGCCGTCAGCTTCGACGGCAGAAAGTTCTCCTGGATCGGAAGTATGTCGAGCGATACCAGCCTCTGCCTCACGGGCAGCAAATCACCCGTCAAGACCTTCCATGACATGCTTACAATGCCAGTGGTCATGGGTGGCCAGTATGCAGCCGCCGATTCCGACATTTACGCCCGCCTGTACCAGAATGTATTTGGAGCAAAGATCAAGCTTGTCTCGGGCTATCCTGGAACAAACGATATAACGCTTGCTATGGAACGCGGCGAGGTTGACGGCATTTGCGGACTTTCATGGGGAACGATCAAGGTCGCACACCCGGATTGGCTCAAGAACAAGAGCGTAAATTTGCTGGTGCAGGCGGCTTTGCAGAAAGATCCCGAATTATCCGATGTTCCACTGGCGCTGGATCTAATCGACGATCCGGAAAAAAAGCAGATCCTTTACCTGCATTTCGCGCCGCAGGCCATGGGTCGTCCGTTCGCTGCTCCGCCCAATATCCCGGACGACCGCAGGGCGGCGCTGATCGAGGCATTCGACAAGACGATGAAGGATCCCGACCTTCTCGCCGAGGCTGTCAACGAAAAAATGGACGTTGCGCCCATGACTGGCCACGAGATCGATGTGCTGCTTGGCCAGCTCTATGCGATCCCCCCGAACGTAATCGCGAAAGCCGCTAAGGTCATCGCCGAATAGAAGCGCTGCCGAAGGCCTTTTTCGATCGCACTTATGATGCAAATATCGCGAGGAGTGAGGCATGTCGAATAAGATGATGTGGGAACGGCAACTGCCGCGCAATACCGGATTCGCGTTCGAGGTGAACGCTGGTCAATCCGTGCGCATCACATCGCAAACCATTATCGATTTTGTCTGCTTCAATCGCGAGAATCTGCGCGAGCGGTTCGATCAGGCCAGAACCAAGGCTAATCAGCGAAAGGTATTCATATCAACCGGAGACTCGCTGATCTCGAAAGTCAATAACACGATGATGATGATCATCGAAGATACTTTCAAAGAAGGCCACCACGATCTGCAGGAAGGCATGTGTAGCCGCAAGCGGCATGAGCTCGCTGCGCAGCGTGGAATTTGGGAAATAACCTATAAGCGGCCGCTGTCTGAAATGCCGCCGCGGGGATGCACGGAGAACCTCGGCAATGTATTGGCCTCCTACGGCATTGCAGTCGAAGACGTTCCGAGCCCGTTCAATATCTTTCAGCACATGATCATACACCAGGATACGGGCGAGCTCGAGCATTCCCATATCCGGCCCATGCCGCCGGGCGCCCACGTGACTTTGCGCGCGGAGATGGATTTGCTCGCTGCGGTCAGCGTCTGTCCGGACATGGCGGCTGGCGGCACCACAGGCGCTATGTTGGAGCTTTTCGACGTCGACTAGGCGCGCCGCGGAGGCGGATTTGGACTTATTGGCGATCTGATCGTTGGCCTGATTGGCGCATTCATTGGCGATTGGCTGTTGCCGCAGCTCGGTATTCACCTCGGGGTCGGTATCTTGAGCTTATTGTAAATGCATTCATAGGCGCGGTCCTGCTGCTGCTGATCCTTCGCTTGTTCGGCGGCGGTGGTGGTTGGGGTCGACGCCGCTGGTGGTAACGCGTCGGTTTGGGAATTGCGGGTCGGGCAGCCTAATCGTTTCACTGGCTTTTCGTGGAGATCGTTCCACCCGTCCGTGTCCAGAGACGCTTAGCGGAAATGACGACAGTCCTGTGCTGGACGCGGACGTTGCCGAGGCTGCTGGTTTGGCTGTCTCACAGAGACTTGTTTGCCGTTGATAGACAAGCGATAGCCTTTTCCTTGGCATTCGGCGCAGACTGCTCCGTGGCGCAACCCCGAAGCACGGCAAGCGTCGCAAGGGATCGGTATTTTCTCATCCATTCGATTTAATCCGTTGAGCAGTACGAGCGTTGAGCTCGATATCCGAAACCTTCACCCTGAGTTTGGGGTACGGTGGGCGCGTCATGTATAATTGAGGCTGGTTAAAGAACAAGTTCGGCAGTGGTGCGAAAGTTCCTAGCAGGCCGCACCCAGATGCGCTGCTCAAGAGCTCGACTTAACAAGGTTATAACAGCGTCCAAGATACACACCGCCTAATAGGTATTAGCCCGAAACGTTGGTCGGGGGCGCGCTTCCAGGCTATCAGCGGCGCATTTTGTGATTGCTGATTAGGGATGTCTGCTGATGGCCCTTCGCCTCAGTCTTCGAGTGTCCGCTTTCTAGCCGCTAATGGGGGCAAAGCTGACATTGACGGACGCTTTGCGGCGACTTGCTGAGAAACCAGTCTTTTGGAGCAAGTTGGATCGTGGGTTAGTTCATTGCCGATCGCATATCGACCTGCAAATCTATGGCCCGTGAAGGCGCTTCGCGATGTCACGCATCTTTGCGACGGCGCGTCCTATGCGAGACATGCCAAGGGCAGACCAGCCGTTCAACGAGGTCAACAATAAAAAACAGGATCGTGCCGAGAATACCGAGCAGTACGATTGCGGCAAAGACGCGCGTCGTCTGGAAGTTGCCCTGCGCCGCGAGGATCATGTAGCCGAGCCCTGCCTGGGACGCCACAAATTCGCCAGCGATCGCACCGACGAGCGCGAGGGATATGGCGACCTTCATCCCCGCGAAGAGATGGGGTAACGCGTTCGGCGCTCGCAACCACAATAATGTCTGGAGTCTGCCACCGCGCAGTGCGCGGAAGAGGTCGACCGCATCGGGATCGACCGAGCGTAAACCCAAAACGGTATCAACGACGATCACAAAAAGCGCGATGAGGAACGAGATGGCGACTTTGGAAGCAAGGCCCGTACCCATCCAGATGATGAACAGCGGCGCCAGCGCCACCTTGGGCACGCTGTTGAGCGCGATCAACAGCGTGTAGAGCGTATTTTCGATCAGACGCGAGTAAACAATTCCGACCGCGGCAACACATCCGACCGCAAGGGCTGCCGAAAATCCTAATAATGTGGCGCCTACCGTGCGTATCGCATTCGAGGCGTACCAGAGGGGGGCGCCCGCCATCTCGGAGAAAATCGCGATTGGCGCCGGCAGAAGGTATTCTGGCGGCTTTGCCACCATAACCACAACCTGCCACATCACAAAGAAACCGATCACGACCAATCCGATGTGGGAGACGCTCGTGGCGGATGAGGATTGCTCATTCTCGGACATGCGTTCCCCGCAACAGGCCGAAACCTTCGAAGATTTGACGGATCCGCGCAACGTAGTCGCCGAACTCGCGCGTTTCCCGAACCGCGAGTTCGCGCGGCCGCGGCAGATTGACCGTCATGATATCGACCACCCGACCCGGTGAGCGCGACATGACGACGACCTGGTCGGAGAGGAACACGGCTTCGGCGATACTGTGCGTGACGAACACCACGGTCTTCGCATCGGCGAGCCATAGCCTTTGCAGTTCCAAATTGAGCTCATCGCGGGTCATCGCGTCGAGCGCTCCGAACGGCTCGTCCATCAGCAGGAGGGAAGGGTCGAGTAACAGCGCCCGACAAATTGCAACACGCTGCCTCATTCCACCCGAAAGCTCCCATGGGAAGCGATTAGCGAAGCCGGTCAGTCCGATGGTTTCGAGCAGATGCTCGGCCTTGGGACGCCATTCGTCGTGCGGCAGTCACCGGATCTCGCCGGCAAGAGAATATTGCGAACGACCGTCAGCCAATCGAGCAGAACGTCCCGTTGGAATACGATGCCCATGTCCTCGGGTGGCGCGGTGACTGTGTTTGCCGTGGAGAATGATAGTCCCGGCGGTTGGGCGTTCGAGGCCGGCGATGCATCGTAAGAGCGTGGTCTTGCCGCATCCGCTTGGGCCGAGCAAGCTGACGAACTTCGCCGAATCGACCGAGAGACTGACATCTTTAAGTGCGACGATATCTCCTTCGCGCGACGGATAGACCTTTTCCAGGCCCGCGATCGAGAGGAAGTCACCTTGAGCGGAGCAGAGCGTCGTTGAGAGGCTCCCGGGTTGTCCGATACTGCACGCAGCCGCTGCTGTCTTTTGCCTCGTTTTGCGATAGCAAGATCCATTAGCACCTGAGGCGCCTTCGGACTACAACGACGAAAGTGCCCCTTACGCACGCGAATACGTTTAACTGCCGCTGCCGAGAGACTTGATCATGGCTACGTCAAGATAGTCGTTGGTGAAAAAATCCACCGGCTTCAGCCGAACTCGATCACCTTGGCCTTCTCCATCGTAGCGATCGTCACCTGCCAGTCGGCCTCGGATTGCACGCCGATCGGCAGGCCAGGGTTGATCTTGCTTACTAGGAATGGTGCTGAGTTGTGCAGTTGTTGGCGCAGTTCGTCGGCATCGACGTGGTCGTTCGGGCGCGCCTTCAGGACTGCTTGAACGCCTTCTTCCTCGTGGTCGTTCTCGATGTAAGTCCAGGCACCAGCAACGGCGGTAGCGAAGGCGCGCATCGCCGGCCCCTTCTCCTTTAGCGTTTCGAGGGAGGCGACGACACCGAAACCTGGAAGATTAAGACCATAGTCGGCCAGCAGGATTGCGCGGGACTTGCGTATCTTGTTGACGACGATCAGCGTCCCGACCGGCGAGCCGAACATGCCGTCGGCGCCGCCGCTGCCATAGACAGAATTCCTGCTGTTCGGTTCGACGTTGATGAATTCGACCTGATCCCGGGTGAGCCCGCCCGCTGCCAGAAACGAGTCGAGGAATGGCCCCTCGAACGAGCCTGCCGTGTACATGATCCTCTTGCCCTTGAGGTCCGCCGGTCCGTTGATCGGCGATTCCACCGGGACCATCAGCGCCACGTCGCCAGTGCGGAAAAAACCGGCGATCGACGTAATCGCCATACCTTTGACCCGTGCGAAAACCATGGTCGAGAGCGCCGCCTCGCCGGCGTCATATTGCCGACTGCCGACAAGCTGAATGGTCGTGACTGATCCGGTTCCTGGCGTGAGCGTAACGTCAAGCCCAGACTTGGCGTACCACCCTTTGGCGGCGGCAAGATAAAACGCTGCCTGGTAGCCTGACGTGAGCCATGACAGGCGCACCGACAGTGTATGCGCCTGATCCGCTGCAACAGATGGAGAGGCGTGAAAGAGCATCGACAACAGGGCAACGGCGAGCGTGCCGCGCGGCAACCACTTCGACCAATTCATCTAACATCTCCCGAATGCCGGTTTCTCGTCCTATCAGGCAAAATTCATGCCGCCGCAGCGTCGCCTCAGGTCGCCAAATTCTCCATCAAGGTCCGTCCCTCGTAGCCGTCCCGGAAGCGTCCGCGGCGGCGCAGCTCGGGCACCAAGAAGTCCACGACGCTGAGTAGGTCGCGCGGCGTCGCTACAGGATGCGCGAACATAAAGCCGCCGCGGCTGCCCGTCGCCTCGAACACCTCTTCCATGTAGTCGGCGACCTGCGCCGCGGTGCCGGCGACTGTGCGATCGTACGCGGTTGCGCTTTTGAGCCCGTGCTCGAAGAATTCCTCGCGCGTAATCTCGCTATCGGCGCCAATGTCGTTGGCGAGCTGGTGGACGAAACCCACTGGCGAGGCGCCTGTTGCTGCGATCTGATCGTTGAGCTGCTTAAGAGTGAAGCGACCGGGAAGTTTTGAAAAATCGTAGCCTGCGTTATGCGCGAGATAAGCCCCAACCGCCTCGCCGCGCGGGACCATCCGTAGGATGTTCTCCTTACGTGAAATCGCCTCTTGCTCTGTCTCGGCGACCACTAGCGAGACGCCCCAGAAGATGCCGACGCTCGCCGGATTGCGGCCGGTCGCGACCAATGCCGCATCGAGTTCGCTGCGATGCCGCTGTCGGAGGTTGAGGGCCTGGCTCGAAGCGAATACGTGGTCGGCAAAGTGCGCCGATGCCTTGATGCCGCGCGATGATGAGCCTGCCTGGATCAGCACCGGCCGTCCCTGAGGCGACGGCACCGCGTTGAGCGGGCCGCGCACCTTGAAGAACTGCCCAGCATGGTTGATGGGATGCACCTTGTCGGGGTTGGCGACAATTCCGGATTCGCGGTCCCACACGAAGGCATCCGCCGCGACACTCTCCCACAACTCCTTGCAGACATCGATGAACTCCTCCATGCGCTCATAGCGCAAATCGTGCTCCATCAGTTCGTCGAACCCGTAATTCGCAGCATCGGCGCGACGGGTCGAGGTGATCACATTGAAAGCGATGCGGCCGTTGGTGACATGGTCGAGCGAATTAAGGAGGCGCGCGGTGTAGAACGGATGCATGAAGGTCGATGCATAGGTCAGGCAAAATCCGACGTGGTTCGTCGCGCGTGCCATAAGCGGGATCCACGGGCTCACGTCGTGGCGCGGCCATTGGATGCCCCACCGGACGGCCTCCTCCTCCGACCCGCGCCAGGTGCTCGGAATGCCGGTGCCGTCGCCGAAAAAGATCATGTCGATGCAACCGCGTTCGGCAATCCGCGCGACCTCCTCATAGATGCCAACATCGGGATAGTGGCGTCCAGTCCAGGATCCAGGCACCCGCCATCTTCCGTCGAGATGCGTGTAGGAAAGGTCAAATGCCAGGTGCATCTTTTGCTTCATCCAATATTCTCCGACGATCTGACCCGTCCGAAACGATAGCATTCTGTTCAGCTGCGTGCCACGCACGCGTCGGTGCCGGGCCGATTGATATCCTACTTTGCTGAGGGTCTTTCCGCTCGCTGCATGAGTTCAGCTTCAGTCTCGCGCTGCCGTTTTGCCTCGTCGTGCAGCCATTGACGGAAGGCGAGCAGCGCCGGCTCTTCGGCGCGGGAGGGACGATATTCGAAATACCAGCCTTCCAGTT
This sequence comes from uncultured Alphaproteobacteria bacterium, assembly GCA_963739945.1. GTDB lineage: Bacteria > Pseudomonadota > Alphaproteobacteria > Rhizobiales > Xanthobacteraceae > BOG-931. Next base: position 10,205 of record CAVUCN010000024.1, read on the forward strand.
TGGTCGCGATGATCGCAAACGGCGCGACCAGCCGACCGCTCACCAGCGCGTCTGTGACGTAAAGCGGTTGCGCAATGGCTACGCCGACCCCGTCGAGCGCCGCTTGCATCGCCATGGCGTTGTTGTCGAAATATGCCTCGTTACCCGGTCGAATGGGCGCACGAATTCCTGCGGCGTCAAACCAGCGATCCCAATCGCTGGCGAGGTGAGGAACGACAATGAGAGTTGCCTTGCGCAAGCTCGACGGATTACGCAGTTTCTCGGCCAGAGCCGGAACGCAAACTGGCACAAGCCGGCTAGGGAAGAGTTCTTCGGCGATGTAGCCCGGCCACGGGCTCGCGTCGCGGCGAATAGTGCAGGTCCAGTCATCGCGCACTGTGCGCGTTGCCCCGCCGGTCGCCGTCCGCACTTCGATTTGCGGGTGGGCTTGGTGGAAGCGTGTCAACCGTGGAATGAGCCAGTTCACCGCCAGCGTCGGGCCGACGCCAACGGTCAGCACGGGGCCTGCCCGCATACCACTGACTTGTTCGACGATCCTTGCGATCGAGTCGAACGCGTCGCTCAATCCCGACAGCAAAGCGTGGCCTTGTGCCGTCAACTCCAGCGCGTTGGCGTGACGCTGGAACAGCGCAAAGTCGAGCCGTTCCTCCAGCAGCCTCACCATGCGGCTTACCGCGGTTTGGGTGACATTGAGCTCGGTCGCAGCGGCCGTGAAACTGCCATGCCGCCCTGCCGCCTCGAAAGCCCGTAATCCGTTCAGCGACGGCAGGCGTCGGTTCATCGTTACCCCAATATATTCTTGGTCTAAGGCTAAGATAAAAGCGTTTGCGACGCAAATTTTATCCCATCATATTGGGGCTAACTACCCCTAGGTGCGCTGAGGGCCGTCGCACACCACCCTGCGTTTAGCGAAGTCTCGATAACGCCTATGTCCGCCTCTTACGCCGCGCCGGGCCCGGCCAGGAGATATGATTTGACCAACCGGCTCATCCCCAGCTCAATCCGCGTCGCGGCACTTGCGGCCCTCTGCGTGTTCCCCGCACAGGTCGTTTCGGCGCAGGATCGGCCGCCGATTACCCACACGCTTTTGTTCAAGGGCGCGCTTCCCGATACGGCTGGCCAAGAGGTCATCGTCTGGGACACGCGGTACGAGCCCGGTGCGTTGAACCCGCGCCATTTACATCCGGCGGCGATCACCTTTCACATCCTATCCGGCACCGGTGTTTGGCAGGAGGACGGTAAGGCACCGATCACATTGCACGCCGGAGATAGCCTCTTCGTCGCGGCCGGCACCATCCATTCCCATTGGAATCCCAGCACCGCGGAACCGCTCCGCTTCGTAGAATTCATCGTGGCGGCGAAGGACCAGGGCCGCTCGATTCCGCAGCCGTTGAAAAATTAGGATGAGGAAAACGGCATTGCGGCGAGAGCTAATCGTCGCGATCGAAAAAGCTCTGTCGGAGGGCGCGGCATCTGTCGGGGCGAAACGGCATCGCGCGACAGCTTTTTTTGCCGCGGGAACCGCGCTGATCGCAGTTATCGCAAGTTTCTATTGGTGGAATTCGTCGTATAGCAGCGCGCCCGCCGTAGCCTCTCGCAAGGCCGCCGGCGGATCAGTTCCGGTCAGCGTGGCCGTCGTCGCTCGGCAGACCGTACCGCTTTATCTCACCGGTCTTGGCACAGTTCAGGCTTCGTTGACCGTCGACATCCGCTCGAAGGTCGACGGCGAGTTGCGGCAGGTGATGTTCACCGAAGGCCAGCACGTTAAAAAGGGCGACGACCTCGCCAAGATCGACCCGCGCCTGTTTCAGGCTGCGCTCGACCAAGCTAAGGGCAAGAAGGCACAAGACGAGGCGGCGTTGATCGCAGCCGAGAAAGACCTCGGCCGTGCCGAGACTCTGATCCTCAAAAACGTCGAAACCCAACAAAACGTCGATCAGCAAAGATCGAAGGTCGATCAGACCAAGGCTCTGATCTCGGCTGACGCCGCAGCGATCGAGTCAGCTCAGACCCAACTCGACTACACCGACATCACGGCGCCGAGCGACGGCCGCATCGGCATCCGGCTGGTAGATCCGGGTAACATGGTGCACGCCTCCGATGTCAAGCCGCTCGCCAATCTGGTGTTGACGCAACCCAGCGCCGTCATATTCACGTTGCCAGCGGCTGATGTTGATGCGATCCGCGAAGCAGTCCGGCGCGGCCCGGTCGAGGTGACAGCATTCGACCAGGACAACAAAGTCGCTCTTAGCACCGGCACGTTGCTATTGATCGACAACGCCATCGATCCGACGACGGCTACCATCCGGCTCAAGGCGATGTTCGCCAATGTCGACGATGCGCTTTGGCCGGGCGAGTTCGTCAATGCACGAGTGCTGGTCGAGACCCGGCACGGCGCGACCACTATCCCCAATGCCGCGATCCAGAATGGACCGCAGGGGCTGTTCGCTTGGGTCGTGGCGTCGGACGACACCGTGCAGCCGCGTCCTATCGAGGTTGGACCCGACGCCGGTGATTTAACCATCGTCACCACTGGCTTGGCGGATGGTGATCGCGTTGTCACCGCTGGACAATACAAGCTGCTGCCGAAAACCAAGGTCGTGATTACCGATCGCGCACCAGCCACCGCCGAGCCAATGGCCGCCAAGTGAACATTTCAGAGCCATTCATTCGCCGCCCGGTCGCGACCTCACTGCTGATGGCCGCGGTAGCGCTCGTCGGCATTGCGGCGTTCCTGCGTCTGTCCGTAGCGCCCCTGCCACAGGTCGATTTTCCAACTGTCCAGGTCACCGCGACGCTCGCGGGCGCAAGCGCGGAGACCATGGCGTCCTCGGTCGCGACGCCATTGGAGCGGCAGCTCGGACAGATTCCCGGCGTCACCGAGATGACCTCGTTCAGCGCACTCGGCGCCACCTCGATCACAATTCAGTTCGACCTCAACCGCAACATTGACCTTGCCGCACAGGATGTGCAGGCGGCGATCACGGCTGCTGGCAAAACGCTGCCGCAGACCATGACGACGCCGCCGACCTATAAGAAGCTCAATCCTGCCGATGCCCCGATTCTCATCCTTGCCGCGCGGTCCGACACCTTGCCGCTTATGCAAGTAGACGAATATGCCGACAGCTATCTCGCGCAGCAAATCTCACAAGTTCTGGGCGTCGCTCAGGTTGCGATCGGCGGCGAGCAGCGACCGTCGATCCGGGTTCAGGTCGATCCGGCCAAGCTCGCGGCGCGCGGACTAACGCTCGAACAGGTCCGCGGCGCGCTGGTGACCGCCACAACCGATGCGCCGAAGGGATCGCTGACGACGGCGAAGACGAGCTTTACCATCGATGCCAACGATCAGATCACCGACGCCAAGCAATTCGACGACGTTATCATCTCTTATAACAACGGCGCTCCAGTGCGGGTTCGCGACGTCGGCCGGGCAATTGCCGCCGCCAGCGATCGGTTTTCCGCGGCGTACGAGGATAATACGCCGGCAATCCTGCTTTCGATCTACAAACAGCCGGGCGCGAACGTCATCGACACCGTCGAGCGGATTAAGACGCTGTTGCCAAAGATCACCGCGACGATTCCGCCGGCGGTCAAGGTCGATACCGTGCTCGACCGGACGACGACGATCCGCGCTTCAGTCGCGGACGTCGAGTTCACTCTGCTCTTGACGGTTATTCTCGTTGTTCTCGTCGTCCTGTTGTTCCTGCGCGACACTTGGGCAACCCTGGTGCCCGCTTTCACGATTGCTCTGTCGCTGCTCGGCGCATTTGCGGTGATGTATGCGTTCGACTTCAGCTTGGACAATCTGTCGCTCATGGCGCTCACGATCGCCATCGGCTTTGTCGTCGACGATGCGATCGTCGAAGTCGAGAATGTCTATCGCCATGTGGAACACGGCACGCCGCCATTCGAGGCAGCCCTCATTGGATCGGCGGAAATACGCTTCACGGTGCTGTCGATCAGTGCGTCGCTGATCGCAGTCTTCATCCCGCTGCTGCTGATGGGCGGAATCGTAGGCCGCCTGTTCCGCGAATTTGCCGTGACAGTGATGGTAGCGGTCGCGGTTTCCGCGTTCGTATCGCTATCGTTGGCGCCCATGCTGTGCGCGCGTTTCCTGCGGCCCAATCAGTCCAAGGAGCGTGGCAAGCTGTATCACGCCACTGAACGCGGGTTCGACGCCATGTTGGCGGCCTATCAGCGGACTCTCGATATTGTATTGCAATATCAAAAAGCCACTCTCGCCCTTTTTTTTGCAACCATGGCGCTGACGGTTCTGCTCTATATCGAAATCCCGAAGGGTTTTTTCCCGATCCAGGACACCGGGATGATCACCGGCCTTGCCGAGGCTGCACAGGACGTGTCGCCAGCAGAAATGATGCGCCTGCAGCGCGAGTTGGGCTCTGTCCTGCTGCGCGATCCTGACATCGCCGGATTTGCCTCGCAAACAGGAAGCACGGGCGGCAACGGCAATGCACAGACCGCGAATACCGCGCGCCTCTTCATTGCGCTGAAGCCGCGCGATCAACGCAAACTTACCGCTACCGAAATCATCAACCGGCTGCGCCCACAGATCGCCAAAGTCGAAGGCGCGAACCTGTTCCTACAGGCGACGCAGGATATCACGGTCGGTGGCCGCTCGGCGCGAGCGAGCTTCCAATACACGCTGCAAGACTCCAACATTCCCGAACTGGTCGAATGGTCGGAGAAGCTGTTGCAGAAGCTGAGGACGCTGCCGCGGCTCGCCGATGTTTCCACCGACTTGCTGGCGAATGCGCCGCGGCTCCAGGTAACCATCAACCGCGACCAAGCGGCGCGCTTCGGCATAACACCGCAAGCCATCGACGATACGCTAAACGACGCTTACGGCCAGCGGCAGATCACCCAGTACTTCACCCAGCTCAATACCTACTGGATCATCTTGGAAGTGCCGCCGGAGCGGCAAGACAGCTTTGCCTCACTTGATCGAATCTACATCAAATCGCCGCTGACCGGCCAAGCGGTGCCGCTTTCCATGCTCGTGCATATCGACCATAGCGGGGTCGGGCCGTTGTCGATCTCGCATCAGGGACAGTTCCCGGCGATCACGCTGTCGTTCAGCCTCTCCCCCGGCGTTGCGCTCGGTCAAGCGGTCGACGCTATCACGGTGGCGGCGCACGACATCGCTTTACCCGACGCGGTGGTCGGCACCTTTCAAGGCAACGCACAGGCATTCCAGAGCTCGCTTGCCGGCGAACCGCCGCTCATCGGCGCGGCGCTGATCGCGGTCTATATCATTCTCGGCATGCTTTATGAGAGCTACATACACCCGCTCACCATATTATCGACATTGCCGTCCGCCGGAGTCGGAGCGCTATTGGCGCTTCGGTTAGGCCACATGGATTTATCGGTGATTGGTATTGTCGCTATCATCCTACTCATAGGGATCGTCAAGAAGAACGGCATCATGCTGGTGGATTTCGCCATCGTCGCTGAGCGCGATCATCACCTGCCGCCGCTGGAAGCAATCCGCCAAGCGTGCTTGCAGCGCTTCCGTCCCATCATGATGACGACGGCAGCTGCTATGATGGCTGGAGTACCACTGGCTCTCGGCACCGGCACCGGATCAGAACTGCGGCAGCCGCTCGGCTACGCCATGGTTGGCGGGCTGGCGCTGAGCCAATTGCTAACGCTCTACACTGCGCCGGTCATTTATCTATATCTGGATCGTCTGCAATCCTGGCTGCAAGACTATTCAGGCGTCATTTTAGCAGCCACCAACCGAGAGCTTCTCTAATCGTTTGACGATGGCAAAATGACGCTATGGGTCAGGAACAGACGCGGCCGCTTCGTCGCGTGATGTCGGTTATTCACCCAAAAGCAGACGCCAGAACCTAGCCGCCGGATGTCCGTTACGGGCCAGAAGCGTCCTGCCGCGAGGACAGCTTGCTCAGCTATTTCGCTAAACCTTTGCGCCGCAGAATTTAACGACCTTCCCCCATTTTTCGGTTTCATCCGCAATGAACTTGCCGAACTCGTCGGGAGTCCCGCGGATGATGTCGCCGCCCAGCTCGGAAAATCGATCCTTGATTGTCTGATCGTCCAGTCCGGAACCGATTTCCTTATTGAGTAAATTGACGACCTCAACCGCCGTTTCTTTTGGTGCGCCAATACCGAACCAGGCGCTCGATTCATATCCCGGCAGGAACTCAGCGACTGTAGAAAGCCCCGGCGCATGTTCCGAGGGCTTCGCTGATGTCACCGCCAATGCCCGCAGCTTGCCGTCTTTGACGAGTTCACGCGCTGCTGCCGTGATCATCACCTGCACCTGTCCGGCCATCAGATCGTTCAACGCCGCCGCCGCGCCGTGATACGGCACGTGCGTCATGTCGATGCCGGACATCATCTTGAACAGCTCGCCCGCGAGGTGAGGCGCCGTGCCGATCCCGGGAGAGGCGAAGCTGAGCTTGCCCGGATTTGCTTTGGCGTAGGCGATGAAGTCAGGAATGGTCGTAACCGGAACTGAAGGATTAATAACGAAGAATTGCGGCTGGTGAACCATGCCTGCAATCGGTGTGATATCGCGCATGAAATTGAAGCTGAGATTCTCGTAAAGAGTCGCATTGATGGCTGCCGAGGCCGCAACCATCAGAAGAGTGTAGCCGTCTGCCGGAGAGCGAACGACCGTCTCAGTGCCGAGATTGCTTCCGCTCCTGGCCGATTCTCAATCACAAACGGCTGGCCGAGCCGTTCCGACAGCCACTGCGCCATAACTCGGCCGACGATATCGGTCAGATCGCCCGCTGAGGAACCGACAACGATCCGAACCGCCCGGGTCGGATATGTCTCGGCGAGTGCGCGACCCGACATTGCGGGAACCGCCGCAGCGCCGGTTGCCAATTGCAGAAATCGCCGACGTGAAAGAGCCATCGGACTTCTCCGATTCAAGTGTTGCGAGAATGTTCGTTGAACGCGTTACGCGCTTGTTCTTCAACGCGGTCGAGTGCGAAGGCCTTGAAGATCGGCTCATCGGTGACCGTGAACAGGATCGCGTCGCCATCAAGCGGCTGATGTTGATGCCAGGTCCACGACGGAAGAGAAAATGTATCGTGCGGTCCCCATGTCATAGTCTTTTCGCCGGCGACGGTTTGCCCTCGCCCTGAGACGACGTGCACAACGGTGTTCCAGGTGTGGCGGTGACGCCCCAATCGAGATCCAGCAATCAAACGATGCATGCGGCATTGCATGGTCGGCAACGTCGTGCCGCCGTTTATGGGGTTCACGAACTCAAGCGTAACGCCGTCGCAGGCATCTTCTTCCGCGGCCGGCGTTTCTCTCAGCACCGCGATCGAACTCAGCTGCGCTGTATTGAAACGGAACGCCGGCGCGCGGCGACACGGTTCCGGCCGGACGTGCCGGCCCTGTCATCCGGCGTGCGTAACCTTCCGGCCGATTGGGCGCCTGGCTGCGATCATTGAATGCTTCAAAGAACAGACCATTGAGCGTGCGCACGAAGGGGAAATCCAGCACATCGAGCCAGATGATGGGATTGCTGGAGAGATTTCCGTGGTCGTGCCAGGTCTCCTGAGGGGTCAGCACAAGGTCGCCGGGCTGCAAGACATAACGCTCGTCGTCGACTGTGGTGTAACCGGTACTGCCTTCAATAACGAAGCGGAGCGCTGACGCGGAATGCCGATGAGCGCGTGCGACTTCACCCGGCAGCACCATCTGGACAGAGGCCTGTATCGTTTCGGTGGTCGATCGCCAAGGCAGTCCGGGTGTGCAAAACCTTAATGATCGACGCTCAGCGCCGTCCTCGAGGTTGACCACCTCGCTCGCCTTGAAGAGATTTTCGTAGATATCTTTCCAGCGCCAAAGGTGTGCTTCCGCACGCGGCTCGGCTCGGCGGGCTGACTCCGATGGTGTTCCAGTAGCCCTCGATGGAAAGCTTCGCCAATTCCTGATCGAACTGCTCGAGGGTCGGCGGCGTCATCTTGGAAGGCTTCATTTGCCTGCTCCGCCCGGGTACGATACCCAATCGAAATACCATTGCGACGGTAGTCCAGGTCGGGTATCGAGCGTAGTCTGGATTTTACGCTATGGATATAGGTGGCTCCTATGGCGTCGACCGCCGTCCCAATGGAATGGAAAAGCGGCTTGGCCGTCGCCTCCGCGTCCGCGACCTCTATATCCTTTCCGTTGTCGTAAACGCCGGCAGCATGGCGAAGGCGGCGCGAGAGCTGGCAATGTCGCAGCCCTCGGTTTCAGAGGCCATCGCCAATCTCGAACACCTTCTTGGCGTCCGAGCTTGTCGACCGCAGCACCCAAGGTGTTACGGCGACGATGTATGCAGACGCGATCTTGAAGCGAAGCGTCACGGTCTTTGACGAACTTAGACAGGGCGTCAGAGACATCCAGTTTCTGGCTGATCCAACGTCGGGCGCAGTAGCGATCGGTTACACCGACATGCTCGAAGCGATCGTGCCGACGATCGTCGATCGCTTTAGCGAGCAATATCCGCGGATCGTCGTGCGCGCTGAGCTTGTGCGCTCACCTATTGCGGAGTTGCTTCCGGCGCTTCGCGATCGGACTTTCGATCTTATCCTCGCAAGGCCGTCGCGTGATGACAATGAAACGACGGACGATATTCAAGCGGATTTCCTGGTCGAAGACCCCATGATCGTTGTAACCGGCGCCCATAGCCGGTGGGCGCGGCGGCGAAAGATCGATCTTGCTGACCTCATCGATGCGTCCTGGATACTGCCGCCACCTGATGGACTCACTCACAGGTTCATCGCGGACGCATATCGAAAGCGAAACCTCGACCCACCCGAGGTCAAGCTGCTGAGTAGCACGATCGATTTGCGGGTCAGTCTGCTTGCCAGCGGCCGCTTTGTTTCGGTCCTTCCAAGATCGGTCTATCTGCGGGACCGGGTACGATTTGGGCTGAAAATGCTGCCGGTCGCAGTTCCGACTCTGTCATGGCCGCTGACGATCATGAGCTTGAAGAATCGAACTTTGAGCCCCGTGATCGAGCGCTTCATCGATTGCGCCCATAGAGTCGCAAAGATGGTCTCTGGTTGAGAGCGAGACTTACCGGCCGCAGCTATGTGCGTCATGCACATTACCCGTTCGCGCCAAGACCATTGCTGTCCTGCCGCAAAAGTCCGTTATGGGTCATTAGCTGCCGCGGCGTTCGAGGTTAGCGATGTCCGCTTTGTCCCCGAAAGCTACCACGGCACTCGCCAACCGATCTGTCCTGAGGGCCAACAACAGCTCCCCGCACCGCAACAGTCCCGTGTACCATTCACGGAAAGCTGACGGCGGGAGATGCCGAAATCGCGAACATGGCCGCCCAGGCGGTGGTGCGCGCGCCCGCCGACGGCTACACGCTCCTCCTGGTCACCACGACGAACGCGACGCTCTACATCCACACATGCTGCGACACGCCTGCGGCCGTGCACTAGCCAATAGAGGTCACGACACACGCGCTCTGCAAGCCTACTTGGGGCACAGGAATATCCAGCACACAGTCAGATACACGGAATTGTCACCGGCGAGATTCAAGGATTTTTGGCGAGACTAAGTGGTGCACTCATAATCCGCGATTTCTGCTTAATCCCGAGACCCACATTTAGACAGTGAAGCGAGCGGCGTCCGGCAGACCGTGGACGCATTCAGGCGTGACGGCTCGGAAGGGACGCGTGACGGCAAGGCCGAGAAAGCGAAAGTGTCGCCAGAGCAGGTGCTATGATCGGCGACTGGACCGCTGCCAAGGAGTAATTCAATGGACCCCGCCAAGCCGCTCTTAGTCGCCATTGCGATCCTGATGCTCACATCATCGGCCCGCGCCGGTGAGCAATGGTGGCAATACCGTTACGCGGAGGCGCCGTGGCACTGGGTCTGCGGAGCCTTCGAAGCTCGTCACAAGTGCAACGCCGTATTCAAGACATTTCCGGATCGTTGCGGATGTCTGATGCACTAGAATTTGCAAAGCGATACGGACTGGGAGTCCGATAGCGCGAGGGATCGGATGTCTTTCAATGTGTCGGACAAGCAGTTGAGTATTGGCCGCGGCGTCACCTCTGATGGCTGCCGTCCACCCATAATCCCCTCGACGATGTCCGGCACCAGCAGCGTCAGCTGCGAGGCGCGACTCCTCTTGACTTAGCCCACGGAGGAAACGAGATATTCCTTGTTGCTGCAATCTAGCGAGCGTCGAATGGGCCGTTACAAAGACTACGACCGTGGACCTAAGCGCGCGGTTATGATGACGATCAAAAGTCTGACGACCGAGCATCCGGAGGTCGGCCGAATTATTCACGTCCGAGCGCCCCGGCGGAGCGACGCCCCGCTGCTGCTTCGCAGGTCGTAGGCTCGACCACCGAAAGTATTGGTACCGTTAAAATGTACAAGGCCGACAAGGGATTCGGTTTTGTCGGGCAGGATGGCGGGGGAAAGGATGTCTTCGTCCACGCCACGGCGCTTGCTCGCGCCGGGCTGAGCGGGCTGGCTGAAGGTCAGCGTGTGCGGATGCAAGTCGGCCAGGGTCAAAAAGGACTAGAGGCTCAGACGATCGAACTCCTGGACTGAAACTCCACGCGATCCTGAGTTCGTCTTGGCGTGACGACAGTAGAATTGTTACAACAGAAATTCGACTTCCGTTGCTCTGTCCAGCCCACCCACCGGACGCTTTGCAAGAACAGTTGGTGCCTATTGGCCTGGCGAACATGAATGTCGCCTTTGGGTCAAAAACAGACGCGACACGATTGGATCGCGATGTCCGCTTTTGCTCCGAAAACGGACTCTAAACCGCAAGCGCTCAATGCCAGCTAAGGGCCAATGACGACCAAGATATTGCAGCTCCGTTCTCGGCGGACTTTCCCTGTTACGACAAAGAATTTCCCTGATAACGATGACTGAATTCCCTGTTTTACTGCATGGGGAATTCCGCAAGAAAGGCTCGAATATTCGACACTAGTCGCAGCCATCAGGGCTCATTTAGTGCCGGGATTTCCCTGTAAATTTCCCTGATATCAGGGAATTTGGCGCGGAGACTGGTTAGCGACGGACTGCGTCGTCAGGCAGCGAGTCTATCTCGAACAAACGCCAGCTTGTGCATCGCGGTATCGAGGCCGCGGTAATCTCTCATTCCGACACTCCCATTTTTTGCGGGCAAATCAAGAAGGCCAAGGCGCCGATTTGTCGGAATGTTCAATGTATCGATGAGCCTTTCAGACGACTCTTAATCAGCGGGTCCAAGCTATAGGGAAATAAGCGAGTTTGCGTGGTGGGCGCTTATGCCCTCTCTAATTCTTAAGCGGCGCGTCCGAGCGCAGCATTCCGCGTTTGGCCTCGACGGTCGCAAATTTCTCGCCCACGGTCGTACAGATGGACAAAAGGAATCTGATTGCCGAGTCCTGGTCGAACGGGCCGCCGTCAAGAGGAACCTTCGTCGGGGGGCGCCCATCTGGTACATGTAGAACAAGCCAGGCGAAGCTTCGATCGTCCTGTGTGGTCGTCGGGCGACAAGACCTCTCGCTAGCAGGTTATCATTTTTGAGTCATTTCTGCACTCGATAGGAAATGGCACAAAACTTCGCGGCGCTCGAACCGTCTCGCGCAGTTGGCTCTGTTCGTCGCCTTTTCAGCTTTGGTCATGGTCCCCCGCATCGAGGTCGTCTAGTGGACCCTTTTCCATACAAGCACCGCAGACTTGGCGGGATTAGCTGTCGAACTCGCTGCCGTGTATCGCAGTTCGTCGGCCGCGAACTCGAATTTCCTTTGTTGGTCAGTTCCGTCCCAATTGGGGAATGAGCTGCGCTCGATATGAAGCGTGACAATGCGGTCGGGTTCACTGACGGTGTAGATGCCAAAATACGCAACAACTCCGTGTGATATTGCCTCGTATTCCTGCGGCGTGCCTACCATGCGATTGTTAGAGGCGAATTTCGGCAGATTGCCCGCCGTGACCTGTGTGGCAAAGCGCGTACCGTCAAACACCAACATGCCTTTAGCGTTAGGCCCGAAGGGTTCGATTGCGGTACCATCCGGGCGCACGTAGCGGATTGAGACGAGTGACCAAGTGCCCACAAACTGGTCCTTGGCAGGCTGCGTCGTCGCCGTGCGGCTTGCAAGCGGCAACAGCAGTAGACACACCATCGCAATAAGCATTGATCTTCGCGGCACGGCCTCACCCTCCAAGTTGATCCATTGTCTTTTACGGACCCCTCGATTATGCGATAAGTCCACATTGTCGGAACGACCTGTTCGCCTGGGCCGAACGATGCGAGGGGCTGAATTTGCCGAAATGACCGCCTTTGCGGCGATTGCCGAGCAGCGGAGTTTTGCCAAAGCGGCAACGCAACTAGGAATCGGCAAGTCCACGCTCAGTCAAAATCTACGCTCACTGGAGGAGCGGCTGGGCGTCAGGCTGTTGAATAGAACAACTCGCAGCGTCTCGCTTACTGAAGCTGGTGCGCGTCTGCTCGCGCGCGTGGCCCCTTCGCTTGTCGAGTTGAATGCGGCGGTCGACGAAGTCGTTAATCAGCGGCAAAGTCCGACGGGATTGTTGCGTCTCGTCGTACAGCCGCCAGTCGCAACCTTCCTCATCGAACCAATTCTCGCGCGCTTTCTGGGGGAATATCCCGGCGTCCAAATGGATGTCGCTATGGTCAAGATGCCGGCTGATATCGTTGCCGAAGGCTTCGATGCGGGCATTCGTTTGGGCGAACAGATCGACCGCGATATGATCGCGATGAGGGTCATGGGTGAAAAACGCTTTTTAGTCGTTGCCTCGCCCGATTACGTCGCACGTCATCCAAAGCCTAAGACACCGCGCGATTTGCGCCATCATGATTGTATTCGCAATCGTCTGCCGAACGGCGCAATTTTCGGATGGGATTTTGAAAAGAACGGCAAGGTGCTGCATGTCAGTGTCGAGGGCCGCCTGATTGTGAACGAAATTGAGCTTTCGCTTCGTGCGGTCCGCGATGGTCTCGGACTGGCGTACCTGCTGTACGATTATATTGCTGCCGATCTCAAAGCGGGGCGGCTCGTTCCGTTACTGGAGGATTGGTCGCCACGGCTTTCGGGGTTCTTTCTTTACCATTCGAGCCGGCGCCAGATCACCGGCCCACTGCAGGCTTTAATCACATTCTTGAAGGCAGACGCTGCGCGACGTGGAGTTACTCCCGCGATGCCGCCGAGCGCAGGCGTCTATCCAACTCATCGCCTGGCTGGAAAATCACGTCGATAAACTGGCGACGGTGTGATCGCACTCGATCTGGCCAAGTCGCCTTCGGGTCAAAAGCTGCCGCGAAGTTCGAGTTTAGCGATGTCCGCTATTCCCCCGATTGTGTTGCAAAACACCGATGGTTTTGTCGGTTGAGGTTGGTTGGTGAGTTTTTGTTTGGTGCTTATTTTGCGTTCGGGATGGGGTACTTCGGCCTTAACACCTGACGCATCAACTACGCCGGACAAACATCCACCGCCGATGGCGGTGGATGACAAAGGAGCTTGGCGAGCCGTCGAAGATTCTGGGCGGTTGCAGTTAGCAGAACCTCGTCCTTGACCCCGCTCAAGCCGCGCAGCCGAAGCCGGTCGAGCCGCAAGATGCGTTTCATATGCGCAAATCGCATTTCGATCTTCTTGCGTTCGCGGCGCGATTGTTGGAACGCCTCCGTGTTAGCAAGAGCGCGAACGCGGTCTCGCACGTCCTCATCGATGTCTCGGGTCACCTTGCGGCTGGTGCTGGTCGTACACCGTGCCTTGAGATCGCATCTTGAGCAGTCGGACCTGCTCGCCCGATAGGGTAAAAGCCGTCCCTGGTCGATCAGACCGGAATGCGTGAGCAGTTTGCCCGCAGGGCAGACATATACGTTGCGTTCCCGGTCGAAGACGAAGTCGGCGCGGCTGAAGGTGCCATCGGTACGTGCCGACTTATCCCAAACCGGAACGTGCGGTGCGATCTTGCGATCGATCAGCCACTTGAGCAGCCTGGCCGCGCCATAGACTGTGTCGCCTGCGAGCCTTTGGGGCTGAAGATCGAAGCGGCGGCAGACCCGGTCCACCATGGTCTGGGTAACGGCGATCTCCACCGTGCGATTGGCCCGCGTGCCCTCGGCGTCGATGATGATGCCGACTTTGTTGTCGATCAGATAGTTCGCATCATAGGCAAAGAAGGGGTCGATGCCCGGCCGGGCAACCCATGCCGCTTGTGGATCGGTCAGCGAGACTTCCTTGGCAGGCCTGCTTCGGCTGCCGCTCGATCCACCGCTATCCCTGTCATCATTCTCTTCGTGACTGCGGGCCGCATCGAGCGTCGCGAGATACTCGCGAACCGCATAGGATGCTTCTTCCGCTTTCGGCCAGGCGATCGGCTGGTCGCCAGGAATACGCTTCTTCTTGTCGACATCCGCCTTGATCAGGCTCGCATCGACCGAGAAGGCTTCGCCACCGACCAGCCCGGCTGCAATGCACTTCGCCACTACCCCCTCGAACACTCGGCGTAATGCATCGCTCTCGCGGAACCGTTCATGCCGCGCCCGGCAGAACACCGAGTGATCGGGGATAGTGTCCTCGATGCCGAGCTTGCAGAACCACCGGTAGGCGAGATTGACCTGGACCTCGGCGCAGAGCCGTCGCTCCGAGCGGATCGCAAACACGTAGCCGACAATGAGCATCCGGATCATCAGCACTGGATCAATCGAGGGGCGACCCGTGTGTGAGTAGTAAGGCGCAAGCTCCTCGTGCACCCAACCGAGGTCGAGAACACCGTCGATCTGGCGAACCAGATGATCGGGCGGCACGACCTTGTCGAGATCAAAAGAATAAAAGAACTGCCCTTGTCCGCCTTCCCGCCGCCCCATCATGAACCGCTCCCGCCGATGATCGTCGCATTCCAACGGAATCATCCTGCGTGAGTCGGATCAACAATAGTTTTGCAACACAATCCCCCCAAAAGCTGCCGCGACAGTCGCCGACCGATTGTCCGCTTTGGGCCAATCGACCGACATGGTTGGTCGTCCTTCGCCAAG
>CAVUCN010000025.1:0-21963 GCA_963739945.1 uncultured Alphaproteobacteria bacterium
CGCCGGCGTTGCGATCACGTTCATCATTCAAAACGCACTGGACGCGCGCTGGTATGTCTCGGTTCCAGCAGGAGTTGTCGGCTACGTCGTCGCACGCCTTATCGGATGGGCGGTGAGCTCGCGAAAACGTCACAGTCAAGCGAAGCAGAGAGGCCCAATCGTGAAATAACGGGGCATAATCTCAGGAGTACGCGACGGGCGTTTGCTCAACTCGGCGGTCGATAAAGCTGAGCGGAGCGAAGGCGGGTTCAAATTGCAGCCAGCCATTGCACTTGCCGAAAACTGGCTGTTTGTTTGCTCTACAAGCGACAACGGAATTTACTTCCGTCCGGCGTTACCTGCGGCGATGCTCGCGGGCGCGTCTTCGTCCAAGCCAGCACGCGCCGCCAAACCCGCTTCGTGAAGCACTCTGTCGCGGAGACGCGTCGGGCTGCGCTCGCCAGTTTTTGCCAACTCTATGATGCGCACAGCCATGACTTCCCTTGCGGCGCTGTCCTTCCGCAGCCTGAGTACCTTGCAAACTTCATCCAGCGCCGTTGACATTGCCGTAATGTCATCGGGGTCGAAAACAACCTCTCGGTCACGCAAAAATGGAAGGATAGTTGCCATGATACGCCACTCTTCTCCCTGCGGTCGTCGGCGCCTTGCAGCCGACGATAAGACTTTCCGCCAGAAAAGTACGTCCGACAATCCGATAAGGACTAAGAAGTGGGCGAATGAGTAAGTGCGGCTATTCGCGTGTTTTGCGCTCACTGAGCACGCCGTAATCGCTCGACTTAGGCCCGTTGAGATGCGACAGTTCCCTGTCCCGGTCCCTGCAACCGAAAGCCCAAGACGAAACAACTCCCGGACTGCGGCGGCTCGACTAGGCATCCTGTGCTCAAAGCGAAACGTATCTACCGCGCGTAATTCATCGCTATCGAGCATGATTTGAAGGCGCTCTTCTCTCAGGGCGCTTTCCGCATGCCCATTACTTCCGTTCTTCCCGTTCTTCATAGCATCCGCTCCGATGAGGGGATTTAGCCAAGCCATCAACTAGTGCACTTACTCATTTATGTCAATAGCCTCATACTTAGCCATTCGCGCCAAATACACCATTTTCAGTATTGTTTTGTTCGTTAGATTTTAGGCATTTCCGCCCACCTGGCCGTGGCCGCTCGACTTCTCCGGTCGCAGGGCGCACACGTTTTCATCATCGACAGTGGCTTTTGCGTCAGGCGTCGGTGGCTGAGAGCGATCGCGCTCCCGCCTGTGAGCGAGGAGCGTCCTATGACCACTTACCAACCGGCCACGCCGCATTCGGATTCGATTGAACGACCGGGCTGCCCCAAGTGCGGAATAAAGATGCGGCTTTTTGGTATAGAGGCCGAGCGCCCCGGTTACGAACTGCAGTCCTTCGCATGCCCGAAGTGCAATCACATCGAAACGAGGATCGGGAAAAGTGCGTAGGGTGCCTTTGTTGGCGGCCAATTTTTGCCGCTCTAAATCTACGCTCTTGGGTGCTCCGTAGCGACTTTCTTAGCTGCGTTGCATGAGTTCGTTTTTGGCCCAAAGTGGCCGCGCTGATCGGCGACAGCCGCGGCAGCTTTTGGAGTGACGCAGCGTGATCGAGCGTGACGCTCCGTGAACACGCGAAGCAGCCACCACTTACCGTCCCCGGTTGCCGCTCCCAAGTGCTGTTCGCAATTGAAGTTCGTGCAAATTTTCCAACACGATGGACCGTTTACAGTGCGTCCTGCAAGGAAGCGCGACCGGCAATCGCCGGCGAGCCGCCGAAGGGCTTCCAAGGGATCGAAGGGTATATACTCACATTACGTGAACGCCATTGGTGCCGGAAATTTTTGAAATATGACAATCCAACAACTCTTGCTTTCGTGCGGAGCGATCGCCGGACCATTTTTCATCGCGGTCTTCCTTATCGAGGGAGCGCTACGGAGCAAGTATGATCCACTCCGACAGGCGGTGAGCGCTCTCGCAATCGGTCCGCGCGGCTGGGTACAGCAAACGAATTTTATTGTGACGGGCGCCCTCATGTTCGCCTATGCTTTTGGATTATCGTCCGCGCTTCGAGCCTATGGTGGTTCCTTCTGGGCGCCGGTGCTTGTCGGCATGTACGCCCTCGGCCTGATCGGTGCGGGTATCTTTGTTACCGACCGGCCCGGACTGCGATACGAAAGCGCGGCGAGGCCGAAGCGCGACGTTCGGGGCATTCTTCACGACGTATGTCTTCTCTCTTCGCATTCATACCGCTATTCATTGCGTTTTTCGTGCTCCGTCAGCTATTCGCCGCAGCGGGTGCAGACGGTTGGGCGGTGTATTCCGGAGCATCTGCCGTCCTATTCGGCGTCGGCTTCATTCTCTTTGCCCGCGGCTTCGCCAGTACAGGCAGGCTTGCATCGATCCGTGGACTGCTCCAGCGAATAACGATCGCGATTGGATGGATATGGCTTTCGCTGGTGGCCGCTCATCTGATGGGCGGTATTGTATAAGCCAAGGGCTGAAGTTGATTTAGACCGGGGTGTCCGCTGCTCCGGAGTCCGCAACTGCAAGGCCAACAACCAAGGAGGACCTTATGACCGTCCGCTCTTTTTGCCTCGTCGCATATTTGGTTCCGCTTCTGGCAGTTCAGCTTTTCGTCCTTGGTTCCGGAGTATCGCTCGCATCATCGGGCCCGGCCATCGTTGCGAACGCCAGTCACTCTTCGGCAATATTCTGCCGAAGCGATTCGCGTTTTAGCCATCGCGGAAATACACAAACATTGTATTCTAGGCGCATCGCCCAACTCCACTGTTCCTGCTGCGGAAGAGACGAAAACGGACACTGCAACCATCAATGTTGCAATTAGTGGAGTGGCCCGCTGCTCGGCATTTCGGTGCACGACCACACCATCGTCGGCAAGGAAGGCCACGCTAGCCTGAAGGGCCGAAGCAGATTTAAGCGATTGTGCGCAGCGGCAAAATAAAGAAGGTCCGGCGCTGGGCTTCAAAGCGGGGCGGCAAGCCGCTCGGAGGCGGCGGAATAGGCCTCCGCCATTGCCGGAGACAGCGCATAGCTCCAGGTGCGGTTGCACGAGTAACAGACGAACGTCGTCCGGTGCATTTCGGGCGCTTTGGGGTGCGGCACCGACGTAACATAGATCAGCTGTTGCCTGCACTTGGGCATTGCGCCGTCATTGTCGTCGCGGTTTCGCTCATGGTCCCAGCTTCGCTCATGCCGGTATAAATTTTAGTCACGGAAATCTAAACTTTTTGGAAATACTTTTCGGAAAAAGGCTCCAGTCCGGGTTCCAAGCCGCCCCGCGCGGGCCGCCGGATGGTTCCGGAGCCCCTGTATTGCCGGCGATCGTATCAATACCGGCCCGCAGGGACATACCGGCCCAAAACGGTTAAAATTGGCTGGAGTGGAATGTCATTGTTCCGCTCGTGCATCGAATAATCAAAAATCTGCATGGGAGAAATGGCTATGAAACGCCGGGATGTACTCAGGGCGGGATTGTTTTCGATTGGCGGCGCGGGTTTGGCGCTGGCGCGGATCGGCAGTGCGGCAGCGCAGGCCGATGCCGGCTGGGCGACGCTGTTCGACGGCAGCAATCTCGACAACTGGAGCCCGATCGGCACCGCCAACTGGAAGCTCGCCGATGGCGCGCTGGTCGCCGACAACGGCAACGGTTTTATGGTGTCGAAGGACGACTACGGCGATTTCAGCCTGCGCGCCGAATTCTGGGTCGAAGCCAAGGCCAACAGCGGTGTTTTCATCCGCTGCACCGATCCGGGCCATGTCAGCGGAAAGACGTCGTATGAAGTGAATATCTGGGATACGCGGCCTGAGCCGAAATACGGCACCGGCGCTATTGTCGATGTCGGTGCAGTCGATCCGATGCCGCACGCCGCCGACAAATGGAATCTCTATGAGATCACTGCGAAGGGCGATACGTTCACGGTGATCCTCAACGGCCAGAAAACGGTCGACGGCGCGAAATCGGGATAAATTTGCCAAGGGCCGCATCGCGCTTCAGCACGGCAAGGGCGTGACCGACGAGAGCGGCATCGTCAAATTCCGCAAGGTGCAGATCAAAGCGCTGTAAAGCGCCGACGTGGCACTCTCGGCGAAAAAGTTCCGGCTTGCGCTGCGGTGTGTCGATACCGCACGCAAGCCGGTTTTGTTTTGATCAATCGTTCAAGGTCGGCATTCGGTTGAACTGCCGATGGTCGCTCGATATGTTTGGAGTGCAGTGTTGCACCGCGCCGGCAAAGTTCTGAGGAATGCGGAATGCCAGAAACTGAGGTCCTTTCCGGACTAATCAGCCGACATCTACGACACCGTACTCGACGACGAGCTGTGGCCGGACGTGCTGAAAAAAACCGCCGGCTTCGTTGGCGGGCCGTCGGCGGGGCTGTGGTCGATGGATCCGGATCGAACGTCACGGGTCGCGCACGCTTGGGGTTTCGACGGTGGTTATGCGCGGGCCTATGTCGATGAATACGGCAAGATCGATCCGGCTTCGAACAATTTTCTCTTCGCCGGCATCGGGCAGCCGGTGACGCATGCCGGCCTGCTTTGTCACGACGATGATTACGAGACGCGATTCTTCAAGGAATGGTCGCGGCCCCAGGGCCTGATCGATTGCATCAATGTCCCGCTCGAGAAATCGAGTTCGTGCGTCGCGCTGTTAGGAGTGTCCCGGCACAAGCACGACGGTCTCGTCGATGAGGATACTTGCCGGCGGATGCGCCTTGTCGCACCCCACATGCGCCGCGCCGTGTTGATCACAAGAGCGATCGAGTTCAGCCAGGCCAAGAGCGCCAATGTCGCCGAAGCGGTCGATGGTCTCCGTAACGGCGTCTTTTTGATCGATAGCGCCGGCCGTGTCGTTCACGCCAATGTTGCCGGCCAGGCGCTGCTCGACGAAGGCGACATTTTGCGTGTCACCGGCGGCCGGCTGGCGTCAAACGACCCTCGGATCGACGAGGCCTTCGGCAACATTTTTGCTCTGGCCGACCAGGGCGACGGCGCGTTCGGCGCCAAAGGAATAGCGATGCCGCTGACGGCGAAGCGGCGAGCGTTATGCCGGCCATCTGCTGCCGCTCGCATCGGGCCTGCGCGGCCAGGCGGCAACGGCTCATGCCGCCGTGGCTGCACTCTTCGTGCAGAAGGCGTCGCAGGCGATGCATTCGTTGCCGGACTTGATTGCCCGGAGCTATCAACTGACGCCGATGGAGCTTCGCGTGCTGCTCGCCATTGTCGAGGTCGGCGGCGCACCCGAGGTCGCGGAACTGCTCGGCATCGCCACGTCCACGGTCAAGACTTATCTCGGCCGGGTCTATGAAAAGACCGGTACCAAGCGGCACGCCGACCTGGTCAAGCTGGTCGCCGGATTTTCCGGCCCGTTGCTCGACTGACGCGTAATTGTGCGCCGTTTAACCGGCCGCGGGCAGTTCAGCCGGCAGTCGGGTGCGGCCGACGGTTTTGCCGAGCAGTGCAGCAACATCGCCCGGCGCCGCATTGCCGGTCCAGGCGACGTAACGATCGGGGCGCACCAGGATCATTCTGGCTTCGTAGGCCTCGCGGCCGTCGCGATAGCTGTCGCGGACGAGTTTGAGCGGCACCTGCAGCGTTGTCGCCGCGCTTCGAAAGCCTGCACCGACGTTCATCGGCATCGAACGCCAGCAGGGTGAAGTCGCGGCCCAGCTCCTCGAACACGTTGCGGCCGCAGGAGAGCATCTGCGGCGGCAGGTGATGCCCGCCGCGCGCCATGAAGGTGTGCGAGCCGTGGCGCTCGCTTCCCGCCGGCGGCCCGAACACGATCGACGAGCCCTCGTAGTGCGGCTCGTAGGTCATGACGCGCGGCGCGCCGCGTTGGCGTGCTCCTTCCAGGCCCGCTCGAATTCGGCGCGGTCGCGCTCGGGGCTGTAGCGCGCCAGGAACTCCTCGTCGCGCTGGATGCCGGCCTCGATGAAGTCCTCCGCGGTCTCCTTGAAGATCGGCCGCCGCTCCTCCGTGTAGGTTCCGAGCAGCGCATCGCCGCCCCATCCCTTCAGGCGCGCGGCGAGCTTCCAGCCAAGATTGACCACGTCGTCGAGCCCGTTGTTGAGCCCGTAGGCGCCGTACGGCGGATGCGAGTGCGCCGCGTCGCCGGCGATGAAGGCGCGGCCGACCTGGTACTTCTCGGCGACCGCGATGCGCAGGTCCCAGAAGCCGACATAGTCGAAATCGCAGGCGAACGGGGTGCCGGCCGCCTTCTGCAGGAGGCCGTGGAAATCGTAGTTGTCGCGCGTCGTGTTGGCCGGCACCGGCGAGTGGAAGAACCAGCTCTCGCCGACGTCGACGCGGCCGAAGAACTGCCAGTAGCCCTTGAGGTCGGGATGCAGCACCCGGTAGGTCGAGCGCGGCGGGAAGCGCTGGAGCTTCTCGTGCAGCTCGCGCGAGCGAAACAACGCCAGCACCATGATCTCGTCGAAATCGGCGCCGCTGCGCTCGATGCCGATCTGGCTGCGGACCATCGAGTGGCCGCCGTCGCAGCCGACCACGTAGTCGGCCTCCAGATGTCGCGCCCGTCGTCACCCTCGTGCGCGATGGTGACGCGCACGCCGTCCGCGTCCTGCTCGATCGTCTCGGCCGTCCAGCCGAACAGGCCGTCGACGGTCGGCAGATGCGCCATGCGCTTTCGCAGCACGCTCTCGGTCTGGTACTGCGGCAGCCGCTCGTTCTCCTGGAAGTAATACGGGTTGACGATCTCGCGCAGCGGCGGCGCGTACCAGTAGTCGTTGGCAGGTCGCGGTAGGCGATGATGCCGTTCATCGGGTAGGACGGCGGCAGCATGCGGCGCGCGCACCTCGTCGGCGAGGCCCCAGAACCAGAAGTGCTCGACCGAGCGCTGGGTCAGGTTCTGGCCCTTGGGGATGCGCTGCGGCTCGACCCGCCGCTCCACCAGCGCGCAGTGCAGGCCGCGCAGCCCGAGGTCGACGGCGAGCGCGGTGCCGACCGGGCCGCCGCCCACGATGATGACCTGATGCCGTTTACTCATTCTTGCTCTGCTCTGTTCCGCTTGTCGTGGTTGTTATCCGCCTTGCCGCACCAGCAGCACCGGATCGGGAGTTTCCGGCACGCGCTGCCAGTTATTGAGATCGTTTTCTTCGAAGCGCCATGACGCCCGCGCGCCGCCGACAACACCAATTCGCCGTTGTCCATGCGCCACGCGGTTGGGCCGAATTGGGTGACCAGGCGTCGCAGCCGGGCTTGAGTTTCAGCGCAAGGTAGTCGCCGCCGGTCGCCGCCGGGGTATTCGCTAGGGTCAGCGCGCAGATCGGCTTGCCGGCGCCGCGCTCGATCGCCCAGTCACCGATGAGGTCGTCGGCCGAGCGGGTCCGTACCGCGGCGGCGGCTTGCAGCACGTAGCGGCCTTCTTCCGGCTTGAAGCCGTCGAACATGCCGCCTTCGACCTGGGACAGCTCGATGACGGCTTCGCTCTCCGGCGTCGAGCAGGCGCAGATTGCCGTAATTGTCGATCGTCCAGGCGACGATGTCCTTGGTCGAAGGAAAGACATTCGGACAATTCCTGTCGATATCGAGCTTGTAGCCGCCGGTCACCGTATCGGCGCGGAAATTGAGTTTGCAAATCTTGTCGTGATCGGCGTTGGACAATTCCCAGGCGCCGATCATGCCGCCGACCGGGTCTTTGGTCTGCGTCTGATCGCTCTGCGGCTGGGGCTCTTGCGGTTCGGCCACTTGCGGCGGCGCCGCCTGTGGTGCCGTGTCTTTCGGCAAGGTGTCTTTTGGCGAAGTGTCTTGCGCCCATGCGCATACGCACAGGCTTCCCACGAAGACGGCAACGCCAATGATGACGCGACGGACCATACCGAACCGATTATGCTTCACCCCGAACGCTAGCACGCAGCCGCTATGCCGTCATGCCGTGGCCGGTCATGGTGGCGATGCAGTGCGGCAGCGGTAACCGGTTCACGGATTGTCCGGCGTCCCCGCCGGGTCAGCTTTTGGCCAGGGCCGCCACGGCGCTTCCGGCACCGGCGTCAGCGGCGGCTTGCCGGCGGCCCAGGCGCGAAGTTATCGACGACCAATTGGTCCATCCGCTCGCGCGTCTAGACCGATGCCGGAACCCAGGTGCGGAACAGCACGACGTTGTCCATGACGATCAACTCCGCTGGTACGTTCGGCTCGTTGGCGAAAACGTCGAGGCCCGCCGCAAGTATGCGCCGTTTTGGAGCGCCTTGACGAGCGCGGGTTCGTCGACCACGGTTCCGCGCGCCATGTTGATTAAAATACCCTCAGGTCCCAGCGCTGCAAGTATCTCGGCATTGATCATGTTCTTGGTCGCCGCGCCACCGGGCACGATCACCAGCAGGATGTCGACCGCGCGAGCCATCTCGACAAGGTTCGGGCAATGCAGATAGCCGACGTCGCGGCGCGGATTGCGGGTGTGATAGACCACCGGTACGCCAAAAGCCTCAAGGCGGCGCGCGATCGCCTTGCCGATCGCGCCCATGCCGACCATGCCGACAGTGCGGTTGCGCAGCGTGGCTTTGGTTCAGCGGATAGCCGCGTTCCTGCCACTTGCCGGCCCGCACGTAGCGTTCCGCCTGCGGCAGCTCGCGCACGGTGCAGAGCAGCAGGCCGAGCGCGGTATCCGCGACCTCCTCGGTCAGCACATCAGGCGTGTTGGTCAGCACCACATTGTGTGCCACCGCATATTTCACGTCCATGTGGTCGTAACCGACGCCAAAGCTTGAAACCAGTTCGAGTTTCGGAAAATGCGCCATCAGCGTGCCGGGGATCCGGTACGCCGTGTCGCTGCAAGCGATGGCGAACACGCCGGAATGCGCCTTGAAGAATGCGTCGTGGTCTTTCGCTTCGGCGGCCTTGTGCACGGTGCAGATGGCGTCGAGCCCGTTGACGACGACGGGCTTGAGCGGGCCGACCAGCACCACTTCACGCTTGCCGGACATCATTCATCCTTTCATCAAACAAGCATGGTCACCGGCGATTCCAGGTAATCCTTGATCGCGGCGAGAAGTTGCGCGCCCATTGCGCCGTCGAGCACGCGATGGTCGCACGACAGCGTCACGGCGAGGGCGCTGGCGAAAGCGACACCGCCGTCATCCTTCTCGACTGCTTGCCGGCGCGCGGCGCCGACGGCGAGGATGGTGGCGTGCGGCGGATTGATGATTGCGGTGAATTCGCGCACGCCATACGTGCCCAGGTTGGAGATCGCCGCGGTGCCGCCCTGATGGTCGGCGGCTTGTTTCTTGTCGCGGGCGCGGGCCGACAGGTCTTTCATTTCGGCGGAAATGGCGCTGACCGATTTGGTTTCGGCATTGCGCAGCACCGGCGTGATCAGTCCGCCATCGAGCGCAACCGCGACACCGATATCGGAATGTTTGAAGCGCAGGATGCGGTCGCCGGCCCATACCGCGTTGGCTTCCGGAACCCGCTGCAAGGCAAGCGCCAGCGCCCGAATGATGGAGTCGTTCAGCGAGAGCTTGAAAGCCGGATTGGAATCCTTGTCTTTCGGCGCCCAGGGTATTGGCTTCTTCGCGCAAGGCGATCAGCCGGTCGATTGGAATGTCGGCGGTCAAATAGAAATCCGGAATGGTCTGGATCGCTTGCGTCAGCCGCGCCGCGATGGTGCGGCGCATACCGTCGAGCGGAATCTCCTGGTAGCTGCCCTCGGCATAGAACGATTTGATCTCACCGGCGCTCGGTCCGGCTGCAAGCGCGCTGGCTGGCGCGGCCGCTCGCGGCGCGCTTTCGATGTCGCTGGCGACAATCCAGCCGTGCGGACCGGAGCCGGTGGTGCGGGACAGATCAATGCCGGCTTCGGCCGCCAGGCGGCGGGCCAGCGGCGTGACGAATGTGCCGCCGGACAGCCGCGCCGGGCCGAAGTTGCGTGCGGGTGTCCGTACTTCAAAGAACGGGTCGAGGGGCAAGGAAGAATGAATGGAAGATTGAACCGGAACGGGCGAAAGGCTGGCTGACGGCGGTTCTTTTCGCTCATTGCAGCGCGAGCGGGAATCCACTTGAGGTTGCTGCTGGACCCCCGCTTTCGCGGGGGTGAGCGGCATAGGCGTCGCACCGGATGTCGTCGCACCCGATCCATCGGCGATGATCGCAACAATCGCACCGACCGGCGCGGTACTCGCCTGCCGACACGCGGATTTCCGAAAGCACGCCGGTCGTTGTCGACGGCACCTCCATCGACACTTTGTCGGTCTCGATCTCAAACAGATTGCTCGCCCGGCTTCACCGCATCGCCGGCCGACTCGAACCACTTGGTGATCTTGCCCTCGGCGACGGTCTCGCCGAGTTGCGGCATCAAAACGTCCATAGTCTTATTCCGAGTTCCGTCATTCCGGGGCCGAGCGAAGCGAGGAGCGCGAATCCATAGTCCCCGGTCTGGCGAAGAGCGCGACGGCCGGGGTTATCGATTCCGGACAGCTGCTGCGCAGCTTCCGGAGTGACGCGCTGTCATAGCGCCTCACTTGGGCGTTTCGTTCCCAGATCACTTCGGCATTGGTGCCGACCGGGCGCAGGATCAGCCGTTCGCCGGCGAACTCATAGCCGCGTACCAAGTCACCCTTGTCGCCCGGTTGCACGCTGGCCTTGCGATGATGGGTAACGGTGCGCGCTTTGTCGTCGACGGTATAGGTGCCGGAGTAGGCGATGTAGCCGTCGAGCATCGCTCTCGCCTCATCGCCGGTCGGCACGTCGCCGGCTTTGCCGACTTCGCGATCCGGCGCGACATGGCGGGCCATGTTGCCGAGCGCGTCGTACATGATGATGCCGCGCGGATGCGCGCCCTGGGGGGGCGCGGCTTGCCGTCGACATTAGATGTGATGTGACGCCAGGAACCGGTCAGGCGTTCTTTGTCGGATTGTCCGCTCACCATGTCACCGAAATGTACTGGGTTTCGGAGAAATTCCAGCATGCCTTCGTGCGCGCCTTCGCGGCCGAGGCCCGATTGCTTGACGCCGCCGAACGGCGCGGCCGGGTCGGACACCACGCCGCGGTTGAGCCCGATCATGCCGGATTCGATCTTCTCCGCGACCGCAAGGCCCCGGCTCCAGATCCGGTGTAGAGATAAGCCACCAGACCGTATTCGGTCTCGTTGGCCGCGGATGACTTCGTCCTCGGTGGAGAAGGTTGCAGCGACGCGATCGGTCCGAAAATCTCATCGTTGAGCATGTTGGCGTCGTCCGGCACGTCGGCCAGCACGGTCGGCGGATAGAAGAAGCCCTTGCGATCGGGCGCCATGCCGCCCGTCAGCACCTTGGCGCCCTTCTGCGCCGCATCGTCGACCAGCTCGTCGACCTTGTCGCGGCCGTCCTTGTTGACCAGCGGGCCGAGAGCGACGCCGGCGTCGAGTCCCGTGCCCATATTCAGCGTCGCCATCTTGGCGGTGATCTTTCGGTGAACGCATCTGCACCTTTTCTGCACGTAGAAGCGGTTGGCCGCCGTGCAGGCCTCGCCGCCATTGCGCATCTTGGCGATCATGGCGCCGTCCACGGCCTCGTCGAGATCGGCGTCGTCGAACACGATGAACGGCGCATTGCCGCCGAGCTCCATCGCCAGCTTGACGATCGTCTTGGCGGCTTCGCGCAGCAGCACGCGGCCCACTTTGGTCGAGCCGGTGAACGAAATCTTGCGCACGCGCGGATCGTGCAGGATCGCGCTCACGACTTGGCCGGATGAGCTGCGACGGATGACATTGACCACGCCCGCCGGCACGCCGGCCTCTTCCAGGATCTGGCATGCGCCAGCGCGGTGAGCGGCGTCTCGGATGGCGGGCTTGAGGATCACCGGTGCAGCCGGCCGCCAGCGCCGGGCCGATCTTGCGGGTCGCCATCGCCGCCGGAAAATTCCACGGCGTGACCAGCATCGAGATGCCGATCGGCTGGTACTGCACCAGGATCCGGGTGCCGCTGGCGGGCGCCATTGAGTTCGCGCCGATATTGCGCACCGCCTCTTCGGAATACCAGCGGAAGAATTCGGCGGCATAGAGCGACTTCGCCGCGCGAGTCCGTCAGCGCCTTGCCGTTTTCGAGGTGATCAGCTTCGCCAGCCACTCGGCGTCGCGCATCATCAGGTCATAGGATTTGCGCAAGATCTCGGCGCGCTGGCGCGGAGCGTCGCGGCCCAGCCGGGGAGCGGCCTGTCGGCGGCCTCGACCGCGCCTTGGCGTCTTCGACACTGGCGGAGGCGACCGAGGCAGACCTGCTCGCTCGCCGGATCGAGCACATCAATCTCGGCGCCGTCGGAGGCGGTGCGCCACTCGCCGTCGATACAGAGGTCGGACTTGCGGCGATTGTCCACGGCCATGATGTACCACTCACTAACTTGTCATGCCGGGCTTGACCCGGGCATCCCGACAAAACGCGGCATAGCATCGCCGACTGTCGAGATCGGTTTAGCTCGTGATGACGGCTCAAAGTAACTCTGAACGAACGCTAGCTCGACGATTCGCGCGACGCTCGGCGATGGTATGGTCTTCGAGCCGTCGGCGGCCGGCAGCGGAATGTGCGGGGTGGTGATGCCGTATCGGCGGCCGTCGAGATCCCAGACAATTCCTCGTCGGCAACGATCGAACGATCTCTGCGCCCCAGCCGCACAGCCGCGGATTTTCCTCGACCGTGAACAGCCGATCGGTCCTCGAGACCGCGCCAAAATCGTCTGAGTGTCGAGCGGCACCAGCGAGCGGACATCGACCACGTCGCAAAGATGCCGTGTTCGGATTGCAGCCTCTCGGCGGCCTCCAGCGCGCGGGGCACCATCAGCGCCAGTGCGGGGATGGTGAGGTCGGTACCCGGCGACGGGTTGGCGGTGCCGAGTGTGTCGACATGCTCGCCGTCCGGCACTTCGCCCTTGGTGGCGTACAGCGCCTTGTGTTCGAAGAAGACCACCGGATCGGGATCGCGGATGGCGGCCGCAAGCAGGCCCTTCACGTCGCGCGGGGTCGACGGCGCCACCACCTTGAGGCCCGGTATCATCTGCCCAGTTCTCGACGCTCTGCGAATGCTGCGCACCGAAGCGCGAACCCCCGCCGTTGCCGGTGCGTATCACCAAGGGCACTTGAGTTGGCCGTTGGTCATGTAGCGCGTCTTGGCAATTCGTTGGCGACGAAGTCCCAGCAGACCGCGAGAAAATCCGAGAACATGATTTCGGCAATCGGCCTCAGGCCGGTCATCGCCGCGCCCATGGCAGCGCCGAGGATCGCCTGCTCGGCGATCGGCGTATCGCGCACGCGCAAGCGGCCCAAACTTTTCGAGCAGGCCGACGGTGGCCTTGAAGACGCCGCCGGCCGCGGCGATGTCTTCGCCCAGGCACACGACGTCGGTCGCGCGCCATTTCCTGCGCGATACCGCGGCGACCGCGTCGCGATAGGTTAGTTCCGCCATTTATTCTCCATGCCCAACCACCGTCCGCCCAGACGTCGTGTGAGAAATCGAGCGGCGGCCGCGAGGCTTTGCACTTCTCGGTCGCTCATCGACCTCGCGCTTCATTTCGGCTTCGATCGCCACGATCACCGAGTCGGCGACGCCGAAATCGATCAGGCGCTCGCGATAGAGCGTGATCGGATCGCGTTCCATCCACCTTCGAGCTCGCCCTCGGGGCGATATTTCGCCGGGTCGGCGCGCGAGTGGCCGTGATGCCGATAGGTCAGCGCCTCGATCAGCGCCGGACCCTCGCCGGCGCGGGCTTCGCGTAAGGCGGCCTGCGCCGTGATACACCACGTCGGCATCGTTGCCGTCGATGAGGATACTTTCAAGTCCGTAGGCCGACGCGCGATCGGCCGCCGGATTTTCGACCGGCGTCACCTCGGCGATCGGCGTGTATTCCATGTAGAGATTGTTTTCGCAGACAAACACCACCGGCAGCTTCCAGACCGCGGCGAAATTCAGCGCTTCGTGGAACGCGCCGATATTGGTGGTGCCGTCACCGAAGAAACACACCGCGACCTGATCGGTGCCCCGATATTGCGCCGACCACGCGGCGCCCATGGCGATCGGCAGATGGGCGCCGATGATGGCATATGATCCCATCGACGCCCTTGTCAACGTCGGTCAGATGCATCGATCCGCCCTTGCCGCCCATCAGTCCACACTCACGGCCCATCAGCTCGCCGAGTACCGTCGATCGGACGCCGCGCGCCAGCGTATGCGCGTGGCCCCGATACGTGCAGAACGTCCAATCGCCGGGCTTCATGGCGGCGCCGAATCCGGCAGCAATGGCCTCTTGCCCGATCGCCAAATGGCTGGTGCCCTTGATCAGATTTTGCAGAAACAAATCGTAGGCGCGTTTTTCGACCTCGCGGATCTCGAACTGAAGCCGGTAGAGTCGCAGCCGTGTTGCTTCGCCGATATCGTCGTTGAGATTCGCGTTCGGCGCGGCGGCGCGGGCTTCGAGATTGGCCATGAAATATCCTGGTCGGCGGTACTGGTCGGCGGTGCTTGGGCAGCACCCAAAACGTCTTTGGGCGCCCGCAACTTAGCGCCTCTTGCAAAGGCGAGGCAACGCCATCCGGGGCGCGTTGACGGATGCGTTTGTGGCCGGCTTGCGGACGGCGGAGGAAGCTCCTAACTGACTGGAACGTGGAGGATTCGATGTCCCAGCAATCATTGGAATCGCCTAGATCTCGGGATTACGTGCACCGTTTTCTCGGTGGACCGCCGCTCGCCGTCGCCGGCCGTCTGATCCTGCTGTCGATCCTGGTTGGCGTGGTTCTTTGAGGCCCTGGGCCTCGAGCCGTGGAATATCATCAATTCCGTGCGCCGGCTGATCCTGCATGTCTGGGACATGGGCTTCGATGCCGTGCGCTGGCTCTGGCAATATTTCCTGCTCGGCGCCGTGCTGGTGCTGCCAATCTGGCTGATCCTGCGGCTGTCGAAAGCGCCGCGCGGGCTTTAGCCGGGGTGGCAACCTGAAAAAAGAAATGGCCGGGCTCAGCCCGGCCATTTGCTTTTTGTGATCTCGAAAATTCCTTATTCGTCGCCGGCGCCCTGTTCCGGCGCACCTTGATCACGCGGGCCGCGATGACGGCGGCGGCGGCGATGCAGCGGGAAGCGGTCGGCTTGTCCCTCATAGCCATTGCCTGCGTCGGCGTTCTGGCCATTCGAACCTTGGCCATTCGAACCCTGGCCGTTGGAGCCATTGTTCGGACCCTGGCCCTGCGGCGCATATTGCGGTTGCTGCTGCGGCGCGCTCTGGCCACCGGTGATAAACGACGGCAACCGGTCGATGCCGTCGTCGTTGTTTTGCGAGAGAAAAATGCTGTTGCGGCCGCGGCTGATAATTCTGCTGCTGTGGCGGCTGCTGATAGTTCTGCTGTGGCGGATTATTTTGCGGCTGCTGCTGCGGCGGGTAAAACGGCTGCTGCTGTTGTGGCGCCGGCGCATACGGCTCACCGCTGATATTCGGCTGATCGTCGCCATCGTCGTCAAAGGATTCGTCGCCG
The DNA here is from genome assembly GCA_963739945.1 of uncultured Alphaproteobacteria bacterium. Lineage (GTDB taxonomy): Bacteria > Pseudomonadota > Alphaproteobacteria > Rhizobiales > Xanthobacteraceae > BOG-931. The sequence goes on from CAVUCN010000025.1 coordinate 15,464, forward strand.
GAATTGCCGCGCGCCTCGCCAGGCTGTCCCGGCTGTTGCTGCTGATAGTACGACGGCTTCGGTTTGCCGCAGATGCTCCTGCGCGGCGGCAATCAGGCGGAAGTAATGTTGGCGTGCTGGTAGTAGCTTTCCGAGGCGATCGTGTCGCCCGGCGCTTTGCGCGTCGCGCGCGAGCTGAAGATATTTCTCGGCAATGTGGGAGGCGTGCCTCTCGATTTTCACGTCCGGTCCGTTCGACTCGTACATGCGCGATAATGGATTTTGGTGGTGATGATGATGGTGGCCGCCGCCGCCGCCGCCTTTACCGCGGTTGCGACCCCGCATGCGCTTATTCTGACCGTTTCTCATGTTTTGCTATTCCACCAACCCCTGTTTGCTTTCGTCGAACTAAACTACTTACCGAACGTCACCCGCCGATCGCTCATACACCGCACGATGCCATCACGACATCGGCCATAATTGTTCGCTGTCCCCGAACGAAACCTTGTTAGCCGCGGGCCTCACCACCAGCTTTTGCCGCGATGCTTCATACCCCTCGCCGTAGGCGCAGTTGCTTTCTCGCAAACGTGCGCCCGCCGATGAAAGTCTCGGTTGCTTTGCTTTAAACGTGGCGATCCCGCTTTGCCGTCCATCCGGCGGTGTTTGTTCCGGCTTTCGCTCTTAACGTTTGAACCTGCGCTGCCAGCCTCAGGGAGCCAATCTCCGGGAGTTTTGCTCCGGGCCTTCGAGGCAGCGCGGCACCCAGTTTCGGGCCAATTCCGTGCCCGCAAGCTAGTCGGTTCTGGCTGTTATTCCAAGTGCTTTTTTGCCGGGGTCCGATGCCCCATGCTATGCCGCCTTTTACGATCAGGGCGCGCGGCGCCCTGCTGAGATCGGCACGGGGCGGCAAGGGCGCAAGCCCTGCGGCAGCAAATAATGCGGCGGCGGGTTCGCCTGCCCGACGCCGAGTTCGACAACCAAACAGCCGCCAGGTGCAAGTATTTCCTGCGTCGCCGCGGCAATCTCGCGGTAACCATCCAGCCCGTCGTGGCCGCCATCGAGTGCCAGGCGCGGATCGAAGTCGCGAACCTCCGGGGCGAGCGCGGCGATCTCACCGGACGGAATATGGGCGGGTTCGACACGATGATGTCGAATGGGCCACGCAAAGCGTTCGCCATCGTACAGGCGACGAACCTTCCCGCGACAAGCCGAGCCGGCGGGCGTTGTCGCGCGCCATGATCAGAGCGCTGACGCTCAAATCAGTACCGACGGCGAAAAGCTTTGGCAGGTTCCGAGAGCAACGCCAACGCAATGGCGCCGAGCCGGTCCCGAGATCGGCGATACGAAGTTTATTTGCTCGCGCGCCGCGCGCATCGATTGCCGCCAATGCCGCCTCGACCACGGTTTCAGTTTCCGGCCGTGGCACCAGCGTCGCGGCATTGATGCGCAACGGCAAACTCCAGAATTCCTTTCGTCCGAGGATGCGGGCAACCGGCTCATGCTTCAGCCGCCGCCGTCCGACCACGGCGATCGCGTCCTGTTCTGCGGCCGTAGACCGGTGCATATCGGCGGCGGCGAGGCCGGCATGGTCAGACCGAGCGCGTGACCGATCAGGACGCGGGCATCGAGTTCGGGGGTTCGATTCCAGCGGCGCGTAGCGCGGGCCATCAGTTCGCGCCGCGCCGCGGCGACGGTGTGCGCCTGTGCAACCGCGGCATCGGCGCGCGTCATCAGTTGATGCCTTCAGCCGCGAGCAATTCCGCTGATGGTTCGCCACCGGCGCCGTTCGATGATCTCGCCCAGCGCTTCGCCTTCGAGAATCTGCGGCAGCTTGTAGAGCGTGAGATTGATGCGGTGATCGGAAACGCGGGCTTGCGGATAATTGTAGGTGCGGATGCGCTCGGAACGGTCGCCGCTTTCCGACTTGTCCGCGCCGTTCCGCCACCCGCGCGGCATCGATTTTCTGGCGCTCGTAATCGTACAGCCGGGTGCGCAACACGGCCATCGCCTTGGCGCGGTTGCGGATGCTGCGAACGGTCGCCCTGCATCATCACCACGATGCCGGTCGGAAGGTGGGTGACACGCACCGCGGACTCGGTTTTGTTGACGTGCTGGCCGCCGGCGCCGCTGCGAGCGCAGGGGTATCGATTTTCAAGTTCGGAGTCGTTGATCGCCGCATCGACATCTTGCGCCTCGGGCAACACCGCGACGGTTGCTGCCGAGGTATGCAATACGGCCTGAGGCCTCGGTATCGGGCACGCGCTGGACCCGGTGAACGCCGGATTCGAATTTGAGCTTGGCAAAAGCGCCGCGGCCTTTGATTTGGCGACGACCTCCTTGTAGCCGCCCATCGAACCGTCGCTGGCGGTGACGATTTTGGTCTTCCAGCCCTGGCTGGCGGCGTAGCGCTCGTACATCCGGAAAAGGTCGCCGGCGAACAGCGCCGCCTCGTCGCCGCCGGTACCGGCCCGGATTTCGACGATGACGTTGCGGTCGTCCATCGCATCCTTGGGCAGCAACGCGATGCGCAACTCCTGTTCGAGCCCGCCACGCGGCGCGCTTCAGGGTGGCCTTCGCTCTGCGCGAGTCGCGCGCATTTCGGCGTCGGTCGCCGGATCGTCGATCATCGCCTCGAGGTCGCGCGAGCTTCCGGCTCGGATATCGCGTTAGCGACTTTCACGCCTTCCACCACCGGCGCCAGCTCCGCGAATTCGCGCGATAACTTGACGAACATCTCCGGCGACAGGCGTCGACGCCAGCCTCCGCGTTCCATCGTGGCGTGGCGGGACGACGGCGCGTCGAGGCTCGTGATCGGGCAGCATACGCCGGCCACTTATACTGACAGGCCGAAATGACGGCGGACTTCTCCGCGAAGTCCTGCAGGCGCGATCCCGAATTTGGCTCGCCTTTCGACTTGTCGATCAGGGGCGGATCGAGGAAACCCGCGACGTCGCGCGCGATCGAGGCTCAGCATCATCGGCCTTCACGGGGCCGACGCGGCGGCGTCAGCGGACAGAGCCTACGATAACCGATGGCGATCAGCGCCATGGCGCTCGAGCGGCTGCGAGGCTAGCTCTCCGCAAACGCGACCGGCTTGTATGCGCTTGCGCGCCATCTCGGCGATGCTTTCAACGCGCGCAGCACCGGCGCCGACATCGCATCGAAGCGTCCCGCCACATGCGCGTTGCCGCGGATCCGCCGCGTACAGGAATTGCACGAGGTCGTTGGAGCCGACCGAGAGGAAATCGACCCGCTCCAGAAGTTGGTCGAGCGCGGTAGGAGCGAGCGGCACCTCCACCATCGCTGCCGACGCGACTGTGATCGGGCAACTCCCGGCCGTGGCGGCGCAGATGGGTGAGCTCGCGTTCGACCAACTCCTTTGCCTGATCGAATTCCTGCGACGGTCCGCAATCATCGGGAACATGATGTTGAGGCGCGGTTGCCCGCGGTCGCGCTGCAGGAGCGCGCGGATTTGCGTGCGCAGTAGGCCCGGCCGGTCGAGACTCAGGCGGATCGCGCGCCAGCCGAGCGCGGAATCTCCTCTTCGACGATTGCGCATGTACGGCAGCACCTTGTCGCCGCCAATATCGAGCGGAGCGGAAGATCACCGGCCGGTCGCCGGCGGCAGCCAACTCCCCGAGCGGTAAAGCTCGTATTGCTCGGCGCTGCGCGGTAACGTCGCCGACACCATGAATTGCAGCTCGGTGCGGAACAGACCGATACCGTCAGCGCCGGTATCGGCGGTGCGGCAGATCGACGCTCAGACCCGGCGTTGATCATCAGACGTGACTCGCTGGCCGTCCTTGGTCATCGCACGGCCGGTCGCGCAGCTCCGCGTATTGCACCTGACGGCGGGCCCGCAGACGGACTGTTTCGCCGTACGCCGCCTCCAGGTCGGGCAGTCGGCCGCACATGCAGATCGCCCGTCGAGCCGTCGACAATGATCGCGTCACCGGGATCGGCACACGCCGATCGCGTTCGTCGATCTGTCGCCGCGGCGGATGCCGAGCGCGCGTGCGACGATCGCGACATGCTAGTCGGCCCACCCTCCTCCATCACCACCCGCGCAGCTTCGTGCGGTCGTAATCGAGCAGTGCCGCCGGGCCCATGGAGCGGGCCACCGAAAATCGCATTGTCGGGGAGGCTTTCGCGCGACGGCGCGTGGTCGCGTCCGGTCAACTGGCGCATCAGCCTGTTGGCGAGATCGTCGAGATCGTGCAAACGCTCGCGCAAATACGGATCGGTCTGCCGCAGCATGCGGGCGCGGGTATCGGACTGCACGCGTTCGACGGCGGCTTCCGCGGTCAGTCCGGTCGCCACCGCTTCTTCAAGCTTGTGCACCCAGCCGCGGTCGTGCGCGAACATACGGTAGGCTTCCAGCACTTCGCGATGTTCACCGCCCTCGACCACGTCGCCGTGTTCGAGCGTTCGTTGAGATTGCCGCGCAGTGTCTCGATCGCCTGTTCGAGATGCTTCATCTCTTTCGGAATATCGTCGGCGATGTAATTGGTTGACGACGACGCGCGGTTCGTGCAGCACGACGTGGCCGAGCGCGATGCCGTCGCTCAGCGCGGCGGCGCCCTTGTGATGCACCCAGCGCCGCGCCGCCGGCTCGGTGCCGGGCAGTGCCATCGCCGACAGCTCGCCGGAGGCGATCATCTCAGGCGAGCACCATCGCGGTGGTTTGCAGCGCCTCGACTTCTTCTTCGGAATAGGTGCGCCGGGCGCGGTTTTGCACCACCAGCACGCCGAGCGTATTGCCGGCGCGCAAGATCGGCACGCCAAGGAATGAGTGATAAATTTCTTCGCCGGTTTCCGGCCGGAACGAGAACGCCGGATGCGCCTGCGCGTTCGACAGGTTGATGGCGCTGGCCTGGCTCGAGACCAGGCCGACCAGGCCTTCGTCGGAGCGCAGCACGGTCTGGTGGACGGCGTCGCGCTTCAGGCCTTCGGTGGCATAGAGCTCGAGCGTAGCATCGACGCGCAGGACATCGACCCGAGCACCTTCCGCGACCGTGTTTGGCGCGATAGAGCACCACGATCTTGTCAAGGCGCTCCTGCGCGCTGACCGGCTCCGCCATCACTTCGCGAAGCCGGCGCAACAACACGCGCGGACCGCCGAGCGCGCCACGCATGGCGGCAGCTCCCTTCGGGCCTTGCTCAGCCAAGGGCGCTGCCCGTGCGCGCGCCGGCCGTTTTCAAAGAGAAGTCAGCCCGGGTCCCGTCCCGCAGCGACTACCCTTCAGCCTATATCGAATGCGGTATGCAAACCGCAAGCCAGAGACAAGGGTATGACGCGGTGGTTTATTGTGCGCCGCAACGTGAGAACAATTCTAACGCGGTTTTGCTCAGGATTTGTCGAGGCCGTACAGCGAGTGCAGGGTCCGCACCGCAAGCTCGGTAAATGCCGCGTCAATCAGCAATGAGAATTTGATCTCGGACGTGGTGATGGCGCGGATATTGATGGACCGCTCGGCCAGCGCCTTGAATGCCTCGGCGGCGACGCCGGCATGGCTGCGCATGCCGATGCCGTCGCCGAAATCTTGGCGACGTCGGTGGCGCCGTCGAGCCGGGTATAGCCGATGGCGCCGCGGGCCTTCTCGATGGTGTCGGGCCGGAACGCTGATAGTCCACGGCCGGAACGGTGAAGGTGAGGTCGGTGGTCTTGCCGTCGGCCGAGACGTTCTGGACGATCATGTCGACGTTGATATTGGCGGCCGCGAGCGGGCCAAAAATCGCCGCGGCGACGCCGGGCTTGTCCTGCACCTGCCGATCGAGATTTGCGCCTCGTCGCGGGAGAAGGCGATGCCGGTGACGGTTTGCTGTTCCATGATCTCACTCTCGTCGCAGATGAGCGTTCCGGGCGGGTCGCGATGCGGGTCGATGTCTTCGGGCCGGTCGAAACTCGAGCGAACGAAGATGCGCACGTTGTGCACCATGCCGAGCTCGACCGAGCGCACCTGAAGAACCTTGGCGCCGAGCGAAGCCAGTTCCAGCATTTCCTCGTAGGCGACCTTGTCGAGGCGTTGCGCGCGCGGCACCACGCGCGGATCGGTGGTGTAGACGCCGTCAACGTCGGTGTAGATGTCGCAACGGTCGGCACGGATCGCCGCCGCAATCGCTACCGCCGACGTATCGGAGCCGCCGCGCCCCAGCGTGGTGACGCGGCCGGTCTCTTCATGAATGCCCTGGAAGCCGGCAATGACCGCGACTTCCTTGCGCTCCTTGAAGCGATTGACCAGTTCAGCGCCGTCGATGTCGGCGATACGCGCAGAAGCGTGCGCGTTGGAGGTCAGGATCGGCACCTGCCAGCCCTGCCAGGAGCGGGCGTTGACGTCGAGGTCCTGCAGGGTGATCGCCAGCAGGCCGGCGGTGACCTGTTCGCCGGTCGCGACCACGGCGTCGTATTCGCGGGCGTCGAAAATACGCCGCTCCACGATCGCCTGCTCGCACCAGCCGACCAGTTGATTGGTGACGCCGGCCATGGCCGAGACGACGACGGCCACTTCGTGGCCGGCGTC
>CAVUCN010000026.1:0-14685 GCA_963739945.1 uncultured Alphaproteobacteria bacterium
TGAACGCAGTTCAGGGCGCTGGGCCGGCTGGAGTGGCGGCGACTGCGGTGTCACCGGCCGCTGCAAGGCCGATTGTTGGACGCCGAGCGGTGGCGGGGCAGGCTGAGATTCCGAAACCTCAAACTCACGTGCCTTTTGATTGGCGGTGGCGCTCCGCCAGCGCTCGATCACCATCGGGATCAGGTCCGGGGTGAGGTCGACGCCGCCATCGGAGCGGGTATTGGCGGAGTTGCTGTTCGGACGCTTCTCCAGTGGCAGTTCGCCGAATGTCATGCGAGTGGGCAGTCCGACACCCGGACCGAGCACGAAGGCCTCGCGCATTCCAAGCGACGGAATGAACGACAGCAGGTTGGATGCGGCGTCGGATGCCGCCGAGCGGATTAGCGCCTGATCGCGATCGTTTGACAGCCGCATCACGAACAATGTCGAGCATTGCGAGATGATGTTCGGATCGATTTCGGCGGGCCGCTGTGTGATCAGGCCGAGGAACACGCCGTATTTGCGTCCCTCCTTGGCGATGCGCGACAGCGCGCGTCGGGTCGGACCGAAGCCGATTTTGTTGTCGGCAGGCGCATAACGGTGCGCTTCCTCGCAAACGAACAGCAGAGGCGAAACGCCTTCGCTCCACAGTCCGAAATCGAACGCCATGCGGCTGAGCACCGAGACGAGCGAGTTGACGACCTCGGCAGGGAAGCCGGCGAGTTGCATGACCGTCATCGGCTTGCCTTGCGGCGGCAAGCGGAACAGCTGGCAGATCGTCTCCGCCATGGTGTCACCGCCGATATTGGCGTTATCGAACATGAATGCGTAGCGCGGATGATTACGTATGGTTTGAATCCGCGAGATCAGCTTGTGGTAGACCATCCGCGAGGAACGGTTTTCAAGTTTTCCCATCTGCTCGTCGATAATGGCGATGAGATCCTCGATGCGGTAGGGAACGGGAGTGTCTGCTGTAAAGCCGCTGCGCGTGTCGCGCTTCTTGGCGATCAAAGAATTATTGGTTCCGCGGTACTGGAGATACGCACCCTTCGCCAGGGCTATCGCTTCGGAAAGAATCTCCACCTCTTCCACGACGCCAGGGCGGCCGCTGAAGAAAGCATCGACGATCTCTTCGAAGTTGAACAGCCAGAACGGCAGCTTCAGGTTTCGCGGGTTCAGCACCTGGGCTTTGTCGCCAAAGCAGCGGCCGTATTCGTTATGTGGGTCAATCAGGAAGATGCGCAGGCTCGACCGTGTGTCGAGAATGCGTTGCAGGATGGCCGCCACACCGTTGGATTTACCGACGCCGGTGGTGCCGACGATGGCGAAATGCTTGCTGACCAATTGTTCGATGTCGATGTGAACGCGGACATTCGGGTTCTGCTGCAAGTGTCCGATCTCGACCCGGTCGCCCTCGGCGGCGCCGTAGATCATTTTGAGCTCGGCATCGGAGAGTACGATCGCGGCATCGCCGATGTTCGGATAATCCGACACACCGCGACGGAAACGTACCGAACCGCTCTCGTTGCGAATTTCGCCGATCAGGTCCACCTCGGCGATTTTGCGGAAACCGCCGGAAACGGACTGCTCACCGATCTCGGTGATTAAGCCGATGATCGTGCTCTTCGCCGTTATGAGAGCCAGGAACTTGCCGACGGTCGCGCCATTGGCGCCCTGCGGGCGTCCGGACAGATCGACTGTGGCTTCCGAACCGGTCATGCCGGCGACGCGACCGACTGCTTCCGGGGTCACGGGGCGCGACACGCCTGCGGCCGGTGTTTCAATCGCTGTCATGCGGTTACTTCACAAATGTCCCGACTTTCGAGGTTCTTTCATACGAGAGCGCGATTGCAGCCCGCTTAACGCGGATTAACAACTTCGAATGTGCTGAAGGAATGGTGAGGAATATCGGTGCGATCGAAACAGAATGGCTAACGATCGGTAGACAAGACTACGCAGTTCGCTGCGCCATCACTGTGTCGAAGGCCTTCGCGATGATTTGCCGGGATGCTTCGTGCCCCGTGAACAGGCGAAACGCGTCGACTGCCTGACAGATGCTGAGCTCGCGGCCCGTCATCACGCGTGCTCCGCGCGACTTCGCTGCCTGCAATAGCGGCGTCCATAGCGGCGTATAGACGGCATCGGCAACCCAGACCGAACCGTTAATCGAACTCGGCAGAATTGGGCTATTGCGATCCGGCAGCATGCCAATCGGCGTCGCGTTGATAATGCCGCCCGCTCCACGCAGGGCTTGCTCGATATTGGAAAGAGACTGGACGGATGTGCGTCCGTGCAGCCGTTGAGCAAGTGCCTCGGCCTTTTTTGTATCTGTATCGAACACCCGTAGCTCACGCACGCCGAGATCGGCCATCGCGAATGCGATGGCACAACCGACGCCGCCGGCGCCGATCAGTGCCACGGGAGCGCTGCCCGGAGAACCGAGCACTTCGGAGAACGCGCGCACGAAGCCCGTCGCGTCGGTGTTGTAACCGATGAGTTTGCCGCCGCTGACGATGATGGTGTTTACCGCTCCAATCGCCTCCACGCCGTCCGACAGCGAATCCAGCAGCGGAATCACCGCCGTCTTGTACGGGAAAGTCACGTTGACGCCGGAAAAGCCAAGGAGGCGGATACCCTCGAGCACGAGGCGCAGCTTCGCCTTATCCGCATCGGGGACATCAATCAGCCGGTATTGTGCGTGCAAGCCGGCGGCATCAGCCGCGGCTTCGTGCATGAATGGCGCCGCAGACGCCTTGATCGGCGATCCGATCAACCCGAGCAAAACCTTTGAGCCTGGCGTAGCGCGCTCCGGTCCGGTCATGTGATGAGCTCTTCCTGCGGCTTGGGTGTCGGGCTGCTGGTCTTTATGCGTTCGAACGCTCCGACTATTCCCCACGGCATGAAGATGATGCACAGGATCAGCAGGATGCCGTAGATTGTGTTCGCTGCGCCAATGAAATTGGTTGCGAACGCCACACGCAGGCCCTCGTTCAACGAAATCGTCAGCAGAGCCCCAATCGTGGGACCGAGCATGGCGTACATGCCGCCGACGATGGCTGCGAACACGATTTGCAGGGAGACGGCGATGCCGGAGACCGTTTCAGGATTGAGATACATCAGATACTGGCCGAAGATCGCGCCGCCCAGCGCGGTCAACGCTGCGCTGATGACAGTGACGCGCAGCTTCTCGCGCATGACGTCGATACCGATCGCGGCAGCAGCGTCTTCATCCTCCGAGATCGCATCGAGCACCTGCCGGCTCACGCCACGATTAAGCCAACGGAAGACGGCGAGACCGACAAGCCACGCCAGCAGTGATATGACATAGAAGTAGCGTTTGTCCGGGAATTGCAGCGCATACCAGGAAAAGCCGGCGGCTTTTTGCGTTAAGCCAAGGGAGCCGCCGGTGATGTCGCGTGCCGCCACAATTGAGAGCAGTACGACCTGGCTCAGCGCCAGCGTGACCAGCGCGAAGTAGTGCCCGACCACCTTGAGACGGAAGCAGGGATAGCCGATGACGAGTTCAAGCAGCACCGCGACGGCCATGCCAAGCGGAATACCTAGCCACGGTGTAACGCCGAAATAATTCCACAACAGCGCTGGCACATAGGCTCCGACCCCCATGAACGCGCCGTGCCCGAGCGAAACAAAGCCGAACCGCCCCATCATCGACCACGCCGTATAGATGAAGCCCCACAGCAGAATTCTGAATCAGCAAATGCAGAAAGTAGGGCGGTGTGAAAAATGGCAGGATGACGAGAACGCCTAATCCGAGCAGGCCCATGAGTAAGGAGCGGGACATCATCGGCTAAAAATTCCGCGCGGGCGCACGAACATCAGCACGATAAAGAACGTGAACGCGAGCACGTAAGACAGTTCGGTGTTGGCGTAGTAGCCGCCAATCGAGATGATCTGGCTGATGACGAAAGCGGCAATAAAGCCGCCGATCATGTCACCGAGGCCGCCGAGCACACAGATCATGAAGATGAGCGGCCCGAACGTATTGCCGATGAATGGATGGACGTCGTATTGCAGGGCCAGCAAGCAGGCGGCAAGTCCGGCGAGCGCTCCGCCGATCATCGACGTGACGAGATAAATTCGTTTTTGGTCGACCCCCATCAGCCCGATAATGTCGCGATCCTGGGAAATGGCGCGGATCGCCGTCCCGATAAAGGTGCGCTTGAGGAAAAAGTAGATGGTGATTGCGCCAATGAGCGCCATCGTGAAAGCCAGAAGTCGCGCATAGCTGATGTAAATGTCGCCGAGCTCGAGAACCGGCAGCCGCACGCCGATATTGCGAAAGTCGGTGCCGAACAGCAATGTCGCGAAGCTTTGCAGAAAAAACAGCAGCCCGCCGGTGGCGAGAAGCTGATTGATCGGCGCCGCCCTCAAAATCGGCTGAATGATCAGAAGATGCACAAGTACGCCAAAGGCGGCGAGAGCAATAATGGCAATGGCGCAGGCGATCAGCAGCGGCCAGCCCAGCCCGACATAGAGCCAGTAGACGATGTACATGCCGCACATCACGATATCGGCGTAAGCGATCCAGACCACGTCGATCACGCCGAAAATCAGATTGAGTCCGAGCGCCAGCAGCGCCAGCACTCCGCCGAGCAGAATGCCGTTGACGATCGCCTCGAGCAGGTAAATGTCCATCACAGACCCATGTAGCTACAGACCCATGTAGCTCTTGCGGATGAAGTCATTGCCCTTGAGCTCGGAGGACGTCCCCGAGAGCTTGATGCTGCCGACCTCCAGCAAATAGGCGCGGTCGACCACGTCGAGCACCTGCTGCACGTTCTGTTCGACGATCAGTACCGTCAGTCCTTCTGCCCGGATGCGCCGGACCAGATCGAACACCTGCGCCACGACGAGCGGCGCCAGGCCCGCGGAAGGTTCGTCGAGCAACAGCAGCTTGGGGCGCGACATCAATGCGCGGCCTATGGCGCACATTTGCTGCTCGCCGCCTGACAGCGTTCCTGCGAGTTGCTCGCGCCGGTCTTTCAGGCGCGGGAACAACGCGTAAATGCGCTCCAGCTCCTGCACGAAACGCCGACGGGCCTCCGGGATAAAGGCGCCGATCCGTAAATTGTCCTCAACCGTGAGTTCGGGGAAACAGCCGCCGGTTTTCCGGGACGTGAGCGATACCCTTTTCGACCACGCGATGGGCCGGCAGTCCTTCCATTGAGCTGCCGTCGAACGACATGGCGCCGTCGCGCAACGGCACCAGCCCGGAAATGACGCGCATCAGCGTAGTCTTCCCGGCGCCGTTCGGACCGATGACACCGACCGCCTCGCCCTTCGGCACGGTAAGTGAGACGTCAAACAGAGCGCGGAAGGAACCGTAGCCGGCCGAGACTCCGGTGAGCGACAGCATCGCGGCTATGCTCTTGCCTTGCCGAGGTAGACCTCGGTGACGCGGGTATCTACGGCGGCCCGAACCGGAGCACCGTCGAAAATCTTTTCGCCATGGTCAAGAACGACCACGCGGTCGACGATGCGCATCAGCACGCCCATGATGTGCTCAACCCAGATGATGGTCACCCCCATGCGGCTGCGGATTTTCTCGAACAGGTCGGCGGCGTGATTCATCTCGGCCGAGTCCAGGCCGCCGAGAACTCTCGTCGGCGAGCAGCAGACGCGGTTGCGTCGCCAGCGCGCGGGCAAGCTCAAGCTTCTTCAGCGCGGCCGCGCCAAGCCCGTCGGTTACGGCGGCCGGGTCGGCCGGCAAGCCAACCAGGTTCAACGCTTCTTCGGCGCGATGTTGCGCTTCTGCCCGGGATATTCCGCTCGATGTGCCATGATAGGCGGCAAGCATCACGTTCTCGACCAGTGACAGTTTGCGGAAGGGGCGGGGAATCTGAAACGTGCGCGCGATGCCCTGGCGGCAAACCGTGTGCGCCGCCAGCCCGGCGATCTCCGCGCCGTGAAATTTGATCGACCCCGTTGTCGGGCGCAGTGCGCCGGCAATCAGATTGAACGTCGTGCTTTTGCCCGATCCATTCGGGCCGATCAGGCCCAGGATTTCGCCCTGTCGGGCTTCGAAAGAAACCTGGTTGACCGCCAGGAATCCTCCGAAGCGTTTGGTCAGCCCCTCGACCGTCAGCATCTTCAGCGCATAGCGTAGACGGACGAGGCCGGCAGCGGCAGTACGGGCTCCTGAGTCTTGATATTGTTCGGCCAGACCACGGAAATGTGCTCGCCGGCATTCTGCATGACAACCGGTGTCGAGCGCTCATTCTGCCCCGACAGTTCGGTTCCGGGGCGATAGAACTTCACGCCATAGCCTTGGATAGTGCCGCCGGCGGGGATATCGACGTCGAGTGCCGCCTGGCGCACCGCCTCGGCATCGAAGCCGCCATATTTCTCTTGGGCGACCGGTAACACGCTGTTGAGCAACACCCAGGTCTGGTTAAAGCCCATCGAGCAGTGCGGCGGGACATCGTTCGCCTGGGTCTTGGCCTTGTAGCGTTCGACCATGGTTTTGGTGAGGTCGCCAAGGCCGGGCGCCAGCGAAGCGGCGTTGATCAACTGCGCCGGAACCGGATCGATGTTGCAGAAATTGTCGATGTCGGCGCCGAACGTGGCACGCAATTTATCGAGCTGGCTGTAGCCGGCGCCGTCACCAATCAGCATCTTGAAACGCAGCCCGCTCTCGCGGCCCTGCCGCAGCAGCAAGGTGATGTCGGGATTGTAGCCAGCATGTGATATGACGTCGGCGCCGGCCCGCTTGAGCTTGGTCACCAACGCCGAAAGATCCGGAGCGGCGGCCGAGTAGCCTTCCCGCATCACGATCTGCAGTCCGCGCTCCTTGGCGAACCGTTCCGACGCGTCGGCAACTCCGACTCCGTACGGTCCGTCCTCATGAATGATCGCGACCTTGACGCTGGAAGGCTCGACACCGAGCTTTGCCTTCGCATTTTCAGCAAGGAAGCTCGCAAAGGCCTGGCCATATTGCTCGGAATGGATTTGCGCGCGGAAGACGTAGTGCAGATTCTTGTCCTTGAAGACTGCCGTTGCCACCGCTGTGGTGATCCAGAGAATTTTCTTTGCGGCTTCCATCTTTGCCGATAGAGGCACGGCGTGCGCGCTTGAATAGACGCCGTTGACGATGTCGACCTTTTCCTGGTCGATCAAACGTTCGACTTCGTTGATGGCGACGTCCGCCTTGCTTTGTGAATCGGCATTGATCGGGACGACCTTGTATTTGCCCGCGACGCCGCCGCGCTCATTGACGAGATCGATAGCAATCTGTGCGCCGATGGCACACGCCACCGACCCGCCGGCGGCAAACGGGCCGGACAGGTCGTAGATGACGCCGATCCGTACGGTTTCGCTCTCGGCGCGGGCAAAACGGCCGCCGAAACTCAAAGCAGCGGTGACCGCAGCGGTATTTTTCAGGAGCGACCTACGCGAGGTCGCACGGCGGGATGCCATTGCATGTTCCTCCCTGTTTCCGGTTCTGCGGCCGGTTTTGTTATAAACAACTTTGAGTATTTGAAGATCAGGTTTGAAAGTCAACGCACGACACGACGGCGCCGATGCTTTTTAGTTCAGCAGCACCGCGGTCCCGCTCTTCACTCGATTATAAAGATCGACCACGTCATCGTTGACGAGACGTATGCAGCCGAAAATAACGGTCGTGCCGATCGTTTTCGGCGCGTTAGTGCCGTTGATGCGGGACTTGCCGTCATCGAGTTGCAGCACGCGCGCGCCGAGCGGGTTGCCGGGTGTACCGGGGATGATGCCCGGCTTGGCCAGCTTGCGCTCGATCATGTCTTGGGTGGCCTGCCATTGCGGCCATTCCGCCATGCCGGCGATGTGCCGCAGGCCGGCCAGTTCGATGCATTCGCCGCCGATGCCGATGCCATAACGCATCGCCACATTGTTCGGCTGAATCAAATAGAGAAAGTGCTGCAGCTTATCGACAATGATGGTGCCGGCTGGTTGCAGCGTTCGATAGAATGTCGGCTGGCGGCGCAGCCAATAGGCCTGATCGGGATCGTTGGCGCCGCCATCGGTGCCGGCGGCAAGGTCGCCATCTTTGGCCGTTGCGATTTTAACGACGGGCGCTGATGTCGCAGTCTTCGGCGCCTCGATCTTCGCAGCGACCGGTGCGGGCTGTGCGGAATGACGCGACCATAGCGCATAGCCTCCGGCGCCGATCATGCCGACGACAACGGCAAGCACAATCCATTTTGTGGCGTTCATCCGCCCAGGGTTGGATACCGGCCCGTGCTTCGTCCCGATCGAACGAACGTCGGCGATATCGCCGCCGCCGCTCGCGGTCCACGCCACCTCGGATTCGATCCGGGCGATGGCAGCATCCAGTGCCAATCGTTCGGTTGTGATCTGGGACTGGGTCGCCGGCGGCTGCCGGTTGCGCAACTGAGTGACCAGCATCTGCCGTGCACGGTCATAGAGCTGGTGGCGCCATTGCTCGTCGCCGGCGTCAGGCGCGGTAACTGCACGCAGCAGTAATGAATAGTAGTCAGTCACAGCCCAAGCCTCAGCCCAACGCGCCTCAGGATTTGACCCTCGACAGGAAGTCTACAATGCGGGCCGGAACATTGTCTTCGGTCTGTTGTTCGGCCGGCACATCCCAATAATCGGCTTGCGGCAGGCACTCTTCAAGATAGCGTGCCGCAGATGTCGCATGCGACGAATCGTGACCCGGCACGACCAGCGCCGGTATCTCGATCCGCATCAGTTGTTCGGGCTCGGCGCCGGGCGCGGTATCGCGATCGAACAGTGCGTCGCGCATTGCCTTGCAAATCCTCTTGTACCGCTCCGGCTCCAGCGTGGCGTAGGTCTCGGCAAAGGCGTCATCGTGCTTGATGACGGACGCCCAAGGGCCACCACGCGGATCGGCCCCGAACGGTTTGCCTTCCTTCTTTATCAGTGTGACGACACCGTCGAGGCCGCTATTTTCCAGGAAGCCGAGATGGTCGGCAAAGCGCTGATGGCTGGACTGCCGGTATTTGACGCCGCCGACCGGCCAGCACAGCACCATGCTCTGCACCATTTCCGGATGCGTGACCGCGAATGCCGCAACCGGCGGGCAGCCCATGCAGCCGCCCATGATATGCGCGCGTTTAATGCCGAGATGATCCAGCAGGCCTTTGCCTTGCGCGACGAAGTGCTGCCAGGTCACGGGCTCGACCCGTCCGCCGGACTGGCCACATTCGCGGCGGTCGAACGTGATGCAGGTGAAGTGGCTCGGCAGATGCTCGATCATTTTCGTCTTGGCGTAGACACCGAGCGTCGCCCACGCCTCCACCGTCGCGTTGAAGCCGCCTGGCGCATACATCAGCAGCGGCGGTCCCGAGCCTTTGACCTCGTAGCGAGTTGTGATCCCGTCGACGGCTGCGGTCGGCATGATCAGCCTTTGATCTGCCGGCCGGCGCGGGCATCGGCGATCAGCGCCGTGAACGCTTCGAGCGCGGCCTTGGCGGTATTCACATAAGTATCTGTCTTGGAGTCGATCCATTTCTCGGCATAGCCGATCGCGGTGTGGGCGAGCCGCACCCGGCCATCGAGCCATGGCCCGCCGCCAAAACCGCCAATCACTGGAATCTGCACGGCCTTGACCACGGCGGCGCCGGCGACCGGCCCGGAATTGGTGAAATCAAGCAGTGCCGCACCGCTCTCTTCGAGTAACTTTGCTTCAGCGACGAGCTTGCCTGCGGCTTCGGCCGTGGCCTGCGCTTGCGGTGAATTTTGTGAGCTGTAGGGAATGCCGAACTTGGCTGCGGTTTGCGGCGTCAGCCCGAACTGCGCAAATACCGGAATGCCACAGCGCGTGAGCTCGCGCACGACATCGGGAAAGTCGGCGGCGGCGTCGACTTTGATCATGTCGGCGCCGCCTTCATCGATCAGCAGGCGTGCCGCGGTGAGTGCCGCCTGTGCGCCTTCCTGCGCTGGGCCATAGGGCATGTCACAACTCACCAGCGCGCGCTCGGTGCCGCGCCGCACCGCTTTGCAGCAGATCAGCATTTCGTCGAGCGTCACTTCGAGAACTTCGTCGCGCCCCCAGAGATTGACGCCGACCGAGTCCCCGACCGAGATGAAATCGACGCCGGCGCGGTCAGCGATGCGCGCGATCTGGTAATCCCAGGCTACGACGCCGACACTTTTCTTGCCGTCGCGCTTCATCTGCTGCAACGCGGCTATGGTCATCTTTTCAGGCATGGTTCCTCGGCACTTCCGGACGTGTCGCGCCCGAAATCCATAATCACGTAACTGGAAGTTTTTGAACAGGCTGCTTGAGCGCGGTGCACTTGTGCGCGGACGGCCTTGGATATCGTTTACTGGTTGGCGGACGCGGATTTGCCCGATGTCGCCGGTTTCTTGGCTGCCGGTTTGGTTGCTGCTGGTTTGGCTGCAACCGGTTTCGCTGCCGGTTCGGCGGGCTTTACCGCTGCGGATTTGGCATCCGCGGGTTTTGCCGCCGTGGCCTTGGACTTTCCCTTTTTCTTGGGGGCAGATTCAGTGGCCTCCGGCATAGCCTGGAGTGTTGCAATCTCGGCCTGCGTGCGCGTCGGTCCGGTATAGACGACGATCGGCATCACCGGCCCCAGATCGGATAGCAGCACCGGATCGGTCGGAGCGCGGAGCGCTGACAGCAGGATCGAGTGCTGCTGCACCATGTCTGCGGCCGATTGCCCGGTGTCGCTGTCGGCGTCGATGTCTTCATCTTCGGCCGGACGTTTCTTGCGATGCCCACCGCACATTTGATCCTTGAGATCCATCGGCGCGGAGTCCATCGGCTTCAGATTATCAACCGTGCCCAGCGCCGGGGTCAGCCAAGCCAACGGGTTTTGATGAAATCCGCTCTCGAGCATTTCGGCGGCCTTCATCGCCCGCGCGCCGCCGGAGGGCGCGCCAAGGACGACGGCGATCAGGCGCTTGTTATTGCGCTGGGCAGTGGCGACGAGATTGAAGCCCGAGGCGCAGATGAATCCGGTTTTCATGCCGTCGGCGCCGGCATAGCGGCCGAGCAACGGATTGTAATTGCGAACGACGCGGCGGCCCCATTTGATTGCCGGAATGTGCCAATAGAAACTGTAGTCCGAAAAATCGTGAAGCAGGGCGCGGGCGAGCATAGCCAGGTCACGCGCGGAAACGATCTGGCCATCCGCAGGCAAACCGTTCGGATTGACGAAACTCGACTCCGACATGCCGAGCTTGTGGGCAGTCTCGGTCATCTCCTGCGCGAAATCGTCGACCGAGCCGTCGATGCCCTCGGCGAGCAGTACCGCCATGTCGTTTGCCGACTTCACCATCATCATCTTGAGAGCATTATCGACGGTGACCTGGGTGCCGACCGGGAAGCCCATCTTGGTAGGCGCCTGCATCGCGGCGTTCTGCGAGACCGTGAACAACGTGTCCATGGTGATGCGTTTGTCGCGAATTGCGTTCAGTGTGACGTAGAGCGTCATTAGCTTGGTGGTCGAGGCCGGATACCACGGATAGGTCGCGTTCTCGGCGCGCAGCACCTTGCCGCTGTCGGCATCGATCAGGATCACCGCCTCAGCGCGTGCGGATGTCGCGGCGAAGAATGCGGTGGAAACGACAGCAAAGGAAACTAGGGCTAGGCCGAGCGCCGGTGCCCGGAGAAATCTCATTCCAAACACGTGTCGCGGTCCGTTCGGTTGGTCGAGGCCAAAGGGCCGCGAAGGTTACACGGAAGGTTCACGAAGCGCGGGCGCACACCTATCTACCCGAAAGGCTGCCTCGAAAGCAAAGGCGAATACGGCTATCCTGACGCCCCGTGTGGATCGCCGAAGCAGGTTAAGAACAGCCTAAGCCAAGGAAAAGCGACGAAAATTCGGCAAACAGCGATTTGGAGCGAACATGAGCGCCTGTATCGTCGGTTGGGCCCATACACCCTTCGGAAAGCTCAACGGCGAGACCGTCGAGAGCCTTATTGTGCGTGTAGCGAATGGGGCGCTCGCCGATGCCGGAATTGTGGCGGGCGATGTCGATGAAATCGTGCTTGGCCATTTCAACGCCGGCTTCTCGGCGCAGGATTTTACCGCTTCGCTGGTATTGCAGGCTTCACCTGACCTGCGCTTCAAGCCCGCCACCCGGGTGGAGAATGCCTGCGCGACCGGTTCGGCCGCTGTGCACCAGGGTTGAAGTTAATCGCGGCGCGCTGGCGCGCGTCGTGCTGGTGGTCGGCGTCGAAAAGATGACGACAATGCCGGCTGCGGAGATCGGGCGTAATCTGCTCAAGGCATCCTACGTGAGGAGGAGGCCGATATTGACGGTGGTTTTGCCGGCATCTTCGGCGAGATTGCTTCACTCTATTTCCAGCGCTGGGGCGATCAGTCCGATGCGATGGCGCTTATCGCCGCCAAGAATCACAAGAACGGCGTCGGCAATCCCTACGCACAGCTCCGCAAGGATCTCGGCTACGAGTTCTGCCGTACCGAAAGCGACAAGAACCCACGCGTTGCCGGTCCGCTCAAACGCACCGATTGTTCGCTGGTGTCGGACGGCGCGGCCGTTTTGGTGATAACCGACGTCGACACTGCGCTCGGTATGAAGAAAGCGATTGTGTTCCGCGCCGCCGAGCACGTACAGGATTTCCTGCCGATGTCACGCCGCGACATTCTCAAGTTTGAAGGCTGCGCAGTCGCCTGGAGACGCGCGCTGGCGAAAGCCGGGGCGGATCGACTGACCTTTCGTTCGCCGAGGTCCATGACTGCTTCACCGTTGCTGAGTTGATCGAGTACGAAGCCATGGGGCTTGCGCCGGAGGGGCAGGGTGCGCGCGTCATCGCCGACGGTATCGTCGCCAAGGACGGCAGGCTGCCGATCAATCCCTCGGGCGGGCTCAAGGCCAAGGGTCATCCGATCGGCGCGACCGGTGTGTCGATGCACGCGCTGGCTTCGATGCAGCTCGCCGGCACGGCCGGCGACATGCAGATCAAGGACGCACGGCTTGGCGGTATCTTCAATATGGGCGGCGCCGCGGTCGCGAACTATGTCAGCGTCCTGGAGCGGCTGCGCTCACGTGCGCTAACCGGCGCGCCGATCCATATAGCCTTGCGATCGCGGAGCTCGCCGAACACCAGCGCGAGCGCGATGGCCCAAGCCGTCAGCAACGCGGCGATATGAAACGCGCCGAACAGTCCGGCTGGCGTCGCCGCAATCGCCGAGGGCAAAGACTCCAGTTGAACGGGATCACCAGTAATGGTCCAGCAGAACTGTGTCACGAATGGGCAGCAACTGCGCTTCGGTGTTTTGCGTTGACAGATAGGCCAGGCCGAAAAAGCCTATGATTGGAGCGCGCTGGCCATTCCGGTCCATTTCTGATCCGAAGCACGTTGCGCTGTGTAAAGCAGTGCCGCGTAGACGATGAGAAACAGGACGATACGGATCGTCCAGTTTAGCCAGTCTGACATCGATGTCCGTGTCGAAGCCTTTTGTTCCGTGCCTGGCGGTCCGGCTCCACAGCAGAGATGCCGCGCCGACTGCAAAAACAAGTTGGAGGGCAAACAGGATCATTCCGGACGGGAACCGGTCGCGGTTGTCCGTCAGCCAGTAGGCGGCAATGCACCACACCGCCGTCCACACCAATACGCGGCAGACCAGCAAGGCGAGCGGCGCAAATCGCTCCGGTTTCGGTGGAACCCAGGGTAGCGTCATCACCGCCACCCAGAACAGCAACGTGTTGAAGACGACAAGGAGGGCGATCGCGTCCGCAACGCGGAATGGATCGGGGCTGGTCAGCAACGCAACACCGTTCATCACCGGAAACGTCAACAGCGCGCCGGTAATTCTTTTATTGCGGCCGCCGACAACGACGATGAAGACAAAGGCAGCGAGACCCAGCGCAAGCTTTATGACATCCAAAGTCGAAATCATGGCTGTGCGGGAAGCGTGTCTGCCTGGAGTTCTGACGCGATGGCAAATTGCGCCTGCACCAGCTCGCTGAAGAAGCCGCCGCGGCGCTGTAATTCGTCGAACGTGCCGGTCTCGATAACGCGTCCGTCCTGGAATACCAGGATGCGCGTGGCTTTGCGCACGGTGGCGAGACGGTGCGCGATGACGAAGGTGGTGCGGCCCTTCATCACCTCATCGAGCGCCGGCCTGCACTTTGGCCTCGGTCACCGGATCAAGCGCGCTGGTGGCCTCGTCGAGGATCAGGATCGGAGGATTTTTCAGGAGTGCGCGCGCGATGGCGAGCCGCTGGCGCTCGCCGCCCGAGAGCAGGCGGCCGCGTTCGCCGATGCGCGCTTCAAGACCGTCGGGATTGCGATCGATGAATTCGAGCGCCTGCGCGCGCGCGGCGGCCTGGCGCATTTCCTCCGAGCGTCGCGTCGGGTTTGCCGACGCGCAGGTTCTCCGCGATCGAGCGGTTGAACAGCAGCGTCTCCTGAAACACGACCCCGATATTGCGGCGCAGCCCGGTCAAGGTGAGATCGCGGATGTCCATGCCGTCCACCGTGATCACGCCCGATTGCGGGTCGAAGGCGCGATAAAGCAGCGTCAGCGCCGTCGATTTGCCGCTCCCGGTTGGTCCGACCAGCGCGATCGTGTCGCCGGGTAGCGCCGTGATGCTCAGGTCCGCGACCGTCAGCACGCTTGCCGTCGTAGGAGAACGAGACGTCCTTGAATTCGACAAGGCCATGCAGCGCGGCCCGGATCGACTGGCATTCGGCCGGTTGCGCACCGCGGGCACGGTGTCGAATACACC
>CAVUCN010000027.1:0-377295 GCA_963739945.1 uncultured Alphaproteobacteria bacterium
ATAAGCTGAAGCTGCGGGATCTTTTTTTCGTCCATCTCGCAGACCACCACGGCGACGTCGATCGCCGGCAGCACGGCGCGCATGTCGTGGACGAATTCAACCGAGCCCGGGCAATCCAGAAAAGTGAAGGCATCGCCCATGAAATTCGTGGTGGCGACCGAAAGCTCGACGCTCATCTTGTGATGGCGCGCTTCCTTGCTGGCGTCGCCGACAGTGTTGCCGGCTTCGATGGTGCCTTGGCGCGGAATGGCGCCTGTGCGGGCGAGGATTGCTTCGAGCAGCGTGGTCTTGCCGCTCTGGAAAGGTCCGACCAATGCAATGCAGCGTGGACCGGCCGCTTTTGTACCGTTGCCGTTAGGTGCCATGGTTACATCTCCCACGGCGGGCTCGTCGTGCTTGGCGCGTCCGCCAGCAACTATCGTTTCAGGCACGACCGGGGGCGGTCAAGGGGCGCGACATTACGCGCAGGCGCGCGTCGCGCCTGCCGAGTCGTCGCAGTTATTGTGCCGATGTTTCCTGGGCCAGAATTACCGCGTCAGGATTTAGTGGCCAGATTTACTGGGCCAGATGCAGCTCGAGCGAGCTCACGCCGGCGGCGATATTGAGTCCGACCTGGCCCTGCACCGACAGCGGTTGCAGCGCGACCGCACGATTGGAACCGCCGACCAGCACGTTGGCGCCGAGACCGGCCGCAATCGATCTTCCGCCGATGCCCCGACATAAGTGCCGGTCAACATGCCGGCATAGCGATTGGTGCCGGTGAACACGGCCCAGATAATCGCGCCGCCGCCGGTGATGCCGATGTCGAGACCGACCCGGGTCATGGTTCCGACATACGCTTCCGGCGGACCGCCGATCGGGTTTGAAATTACAGGCGATGTTGCGTTGCGAGCCCACGATCAGGCCGATGCTGGAGGACAGCGAACATTCGAGCGAACCGGCCTGCACGCGATCCCGCTGTGCATCTGCCGGCGTCGAGGCCACCGTTGCGAGCGCGGCAGCGGCGAACGACTGCCCCTGCAAAGGCATTGCGAAACATATTGATTCTCCCCTCAGCCGGCCCGCCCGGCGGACCCCTGTTACGATTGTAAGCGAGAACAAGGCCGCCGTCTTCCACATTCCGGCAACCGCCATTCCGGGGAGCGCACGACGCGCACCCGGAACGACTGAGGCTGTTACTGCAAGTTTCCGCAGAAGCGCTGGATCCGCGTGCAAGCCTCCTCAAGCGCGCTGGTCGCCGTCGCGTAGGAGATGCGGAACGCCGGGCCGACGCCGAATGGCGTACCCTGCACCACCGCCACACCCTCCGCCTCAAGGAGCTCGGTCACGAAATCCTCGTCGTTCGCGAGCTTCTTGCCGTTCGGCGCGGTCTTGCCGATTGCACCTTTGCAGGACGGATAGACGTAGAATGCGCCTTCCGGTTTCGGGCATTGCAGGCCGCGCGCCTGATTCAGCATCGATACGCATAGGTCGCGCCGCTCCTTGAAGATCTTGTTGTGCTTGGCGATGAAGTCCTGCGGCCCGTTGAGCGCCTCGACCGCGGCCCATTGCGCCACCGCCGTCGGATTTGACGTCGATTGCGACTGGATCATCGCCATGGTCTTGATCAGCTTCTCCGGGCCGCCGGCATAGCCGATGCGCCAGCCGGTCATGCAGTAGGCTTTCGAGCAGCCGTTGACCGTCAGCGTTCGCTCGTAGAGCCGCGGCTCGAGCTGCGCCGGCGACCAGAACTCGAAGTCGTCATAGACCAGATGCTCGTACATATCGTCCGACATGACGTGGACATGCGGATGCCGCACCAGCACGTCGGTGACGGCTTTCAGCTCGGCCTTGGTGTAGGCGGCGCCGGTCGGATTCGACGGCGAGTTGAAGATGATCCACTTGGTCTTCGGTGTGATCGCCTTCTCAAGCTGCTCCGCGCTCATCTTGTAG
Source organism: uncultured Alphaproteobacteria bacterium (assembly GCA_963739945.1). Lineage (GTDB taxonomy): Bacteria > Pseudomonadota > Alphaproteobacteria > Rhizobiales > Xanthobacteraceae > BOG-931. The sequence continues at coordinate 1,933 of CAVUCN010000027.1, forward strand.
CCGGAGTCCATCGTGGTGACGACCTCGACCGGCGTTCCGCCGGCGAGCATCACCATGTCCGGATAGCTGACCCAATACGGCGCCGGGATGATCACCTCGTCGCCCGGATTGAGCGTCGCGATCAGCGCGTTAGTACAGCACCTGCTTGCCGCCGGTGCCGATGATGATCTGCGACGGCTTGTAGTCGAGCTGGTTCTCGCGCTTGAACTTGGTCGGCGACCGCGGCCTTCAGCTCGGCGATGCCGTCAACGGCGGTGTACTTCGCCGCCTTGCCGTCGCGGATCGCCTTGATCGCCGCTTCCTTGATGTTGTCCGGCGTGTCGAAATCCGGCTCGCCGGCGCCGAGACCGATGACGTCGCGGCCCGCGGCTTTCAGCGCACGCGCTTTATCCGTGACGGCAATGGTTGCCGACGGCTTAATGCGCATGATCTGGTCCGCGATAAAGGCCATTTCTGAGTCTCCTCCAAGTCTTTCGGTTTCAGGGCGCGTGCTTGGTATAGCCGGGCCGACCGCAGGCAAGCGTAAAACCCTGCAAACAGCCTCACTTCTACGGCATTTCTTCTGGGCGCGCTTCCCGGGCAACACTGCGCCGGGCAGCCGCCGCAGCGCCTCGCGGCTGCGGCCGCGCCGGCCGGTAACCCATCGAAACTCCTGCGAAATCCGGTTTCGCGAAAGGCCTTAACCCGGGATTCAACGATCCCGCGCAAAGTCGGCCCGCTCCACACCGCCGACCCCACGCGGACATGATCGCCAGCGCCGAATTATCGAACGACGTTTCCGCAGACCACGCGCGCCCGCTTCATGGCGGCGCGGCGTTTCCGGTTCTGTCCATCGTCGTTCCGACCTTCAACGAACGCGACAACGTCCGCGAGCTGGTGGCCCGCCTCGACCGTTGCCTCGCGGGCGTCGCCTGGGAGGTCGTCTTTGTCGACGACGATTCCCGCGACGGCACGCTCGACACGTTGCGCAACATCAGCCGCTCCGATCCGCGGGTGCGCTTCCTGCACCGCATCGGCCGCCGCGGCCTGGCTTCGGCGGTCGTCGAAGGGGTTCTGGCGACCAGCTCGCCGCTCATCGCGGTGATGGATTGCGATCTGCAGCACGACGAGACGCTGCTGCCCAAAATGCTCGCGCAGTTGAGCACGCCCGATTACGACGTCGTCGTCGCCTCCCGCTACATGAAATCGGGAAGCGTCGGCGACTGGACCAAAGAGCGCCTGCTGTTCAGCCGGCTGGCGACAAGGCTTGCCGACTACGTTCTGAAAACACCACTGACGGATCCGATGAGCGGCTTTTTCATGATGAGGAGAAGCGCGTTCGATCAGGTGGTGCGCCGCCTTTCGACGCAGGGCTACAAAATTCTTCTCGACATCCTGCTGTCCGGCCGCGCCCTGCGCGTCAAGGAGAATCCCTTACACGTTCCGGACCCGCCTGCACGGCGAAAGCAAGCTCGATCTGATCGCCATCGTCGATTATCTCGCACTGCTGATCGACAAGATCATCGGGCACGTGATTCCGCTTCGCTTCGTCATGTTTGCGTCGGTCGGCGGATGTTGGGCTGTTCGTGCATCTGACCGTGCTGGCGCTGCTCAATCGCTTCGCCGGCGTTTCGTTTGTCGTGGCGAACCCGTGCGCCGCGATGGTCGCGATGGGATTCAACTTCTTCCTCAACAACATGCTGACCTATCGCGACATGCGCCTGCGCGGGTTCTGGCCGCTGCTGCGCGGCCTGGTCAGCTTCTGCGCCGTTTGCGTGGTCGGCATGGTCGCGAATGTCGGCATCGCCGCCGTGCTGTTTCAGCAAAAATACACCTGGTGGCTTGCCGCCACCGCGGGAATTTTCATGGGCGCGATCTGGAACTACACCGCGACGTCGATCTTCACGTGGAAAAACGTGCGGATGGCCGAGCGGCCGGCCGCCGACGAACAGAGCTGCGATGATCGTTCAACCCGGACGGGAACGACAACGCCAGCCGCTGATCCTGTCTGCGAGCCACGGCGTTGCGGCGTGATCGCCGGACGGCAAGGCAGCCCCTGCGAAAGTGCGGCGCGCGCCGGGCTCATCATTCGCCGCAGCACGACGACAAACAACAATGCCGCGGCGGCAATGACGCTCAGCTTCAGGGCATTGTCGAACGCCGTGATCTTGAACAGAACCGGCGCAAGAAACGCCACGACCAGCGCCACACGCTCGCCGCGCCGAAAACCGTCCCGCAATGCCTTCGCCCAGCAGCCATGCCATCGGTACCGCCAGAATAAGCAAATCGTATTCGAGCATGAACGGCGAGCAGAACGGCACGCAAGCCGCAATCGCCGCACCTTCCGCCCTGCCCGATCGCGCGCCCGCTGGCCGCATCAGCAGCGCGCCGACGAGCATGACCATCGCCGTGACGGTGACGACCGTCTGCAATGCGTAGGCCAGCAGGAGCGAACCGCCGTGCAGGCGGACCGCGCCAAAAACGGTGATAAAAAACTGCAGATAGGCCGGGATCGGCGATTCCATCCAGTTGCGTTTTGCGACCGCCATATCGGCGAAGAACGGCGGCCAGATATCGACGCCAAATACCAGCGTCGAAGCCGCCACGAGAGCGACCACGGTGACAGACGCCACGGCGAACACACGCCATCGCCGCGCCACGGCCAGCGCCAGCGGGATGATGATGCCGAGCTGCGGCTTGTAGGACAGGCAGCCAAGACAGATGCCGGCAAGTTCGGGCCTGCGGTCGAGCCAGACCGCCGCGCCGCCCAGCAAGCCCGTGCTCAGGAATCCATTCTGTTCGAAGCCGATATTCACCATCACCGCCGGGTAGCCGAGAAACAGCACCCAAAGGTTGGCGCCCTTGCCGAGACTCTTCGGCAACAAGCCGCGAAGCGCGGCGGCGTAGCCGATGAATGTCGAGCCGAGCCACAGACAGAGAGCGGGGAAATAACCGAGCAGCGCGAAGCCCGAGCACAGCAGCAGGAAAATCGGCGGATAGAAAAACGCGATATAGAGCTGCGTGGTGTCGCCGTGCAGCGCCAGCTCTTTGAAGAAGTGCGGCATTTCGCGATAGGCGTCCGCGGCATGGCCTTCGAGCGCCAGTTCGCCTGCCGTCCAGAAGCCGGCGAAATCGCCCGGCACCGGGTAAAGTCCGGGCCCGACGTCTGCCCCTGCAACCACATCACGCAGAAGCTCAGGAACACGATCAGCGCCGCCATCTCGCCGACGCGAAGCAGATAGAACTGACGCCGCGATGCCCGATCGAACTGCGCCGGGGTCTTGAACGCCGACGTCTTGAGCGCCGATCGGCGGCGTCAGGCAGCGGAGGATTGATTGTCGACATGCGTACCGGACCGGTTGCGTGCACGCATCGTGGGGACCGAGTTCTAATACCGGCTTAACAAACACGCGTATTTGGTCCGCAATGGCTTTCCCCGTCGCATCGGCTAGAATGATTACAAAGCCAGGGTGGAAAACGCGCCGTCACGACATCGCCGCGTTCAATTCGTAAGACCTCAACGGTTGGCGAATCCGCCGCGGAACAGCCTGGGGCTGACGATGTTTACGCTCTATTCGATGCAGCGTTCGGGGAATAGCTACAAGGTGCGGCTCGCGCTGGCGCAGCTCGGCATTCCCTATCGGCTCGTCGAAATCGACATCCTCAAGGGCGAAAGCCACACGCCGGAATTTCTGGCGAAAAATCCCAACGGTCAGGTGCCGCTGCTTGAACTGGCGCCCGGCCGCTATCTCGCCGAATCCAATGCCATCCTGTGGTACATCGCCGGCGGCGCAGCGCTGGCGCCGGAAGACCGCATGGATCGCGCCGATGCGATGCAATGGATGTTCTTCGAGCAGCATAGCCTCGAACCGAATCTCGGCGCGGCCTATTTCTGGCTGACACTGATCAAAGGCGGCCGCGATCTGCAACAGCACGCGTTCGAGGACTGGATGGAAGAAGGCCATCGCGCGCTGGGCGTGATGGAGAAACATCTTGCCGTGCACGACTACTTCGCCGCGGACCGCTACACCATCGCGGACATCGCGCTGTACGCCTATACCCACGTCGCCGATCAGTGCGACTACGACCTCACGGCGTTTCCGGCGATCCGGGCCTGGCTGGCGCGCGTCGCCGCCGAGCCGAGGCACGTGACCATGGAGTACACGCCGGCCACCGCGGACGCCTGAGTCCTATTTGCCACACCGGTACTAAATCACCGGCGAGGCCTGTCGTATTAACCATGCATTAACCAAAAAACACCGAATCGCCTTTATTCGTCAACGGCTTCGCCCAAGTCCGATGCGACATTCAGACAACGCAACACACTGATTCGCGAAGGATGAAACGACCATGACTGCGCTGACCGGGAAGGTCGGTTTTGCGTCTCCCAATTCTGAAAAATCATTGTCGAGAAAACGGACCGCCGGAGTTGAATTGATCGCAACGCTGGCATTCGCCTTCTCGCTGATCGTCGCCGCGACCGCCGTATCGTTCGGCGTCGCGCGCGCACAATCGGCTGTTCCGATCAGGACAACCGCTCACGGTATGCGGCGCGCATTCCGCCGCCGTTCTGCGCGCCGCGGCTGCGAGGGACCGTTACTCTTCGGCCCTGATGCCGGTGTCCTTGATCACCGGCCACCACTTGTCGAGTTCAGCCTGATGATATGCAAGAAGCGCCGCCGGGCTCTGCTGATCGCGCGGGAAGATCACCATGCCGAGGCCTTCGATCCGCTGCTTCACCGCGGGGTCGGCCAGCGCCGTCGTCACGCCCGCAACCAGCCGGTCGACGACGGCTTTCGGCGTGCCTTTTGTGGTCCACAAGCCATGCCAGAACGACGATGCTCAGTCCCGGCACGCCGGACTCGATCATCGTCGGCGTGTTCGGCGATTTCGGCCAGCGGTCTTCGCTCATGACTGCGTAGGCCTTGATCTTTGCCTGCCGCTACGCTTGGAAGCGTCGCTGACGCCTCAAGGCACGACATATCGATTTGCCCGCCGATCAGATCCTGCAGCGCCGGCGCGGCGCCGCGATACGGCACATATTGAAAATGCGTCCCGGTCTTTTGCGCAAAGTAATAAGCGCAAAGCTGCGCCGCGCTGCCCGTCCCGACGGTGCCGAGCGTGACCGGCTCTTTCCGCGCCTTCAGCCATGACATCAGGTCGGCGATGTTGTCCGGCGGCAGCGCACTCTTGCCGAGAATCCACAGCGGCGAATAGGCCAGCAGCGCAATCGGCTGCAGATCCTTGATGATGTCGTAGTCGATTTTATAGATCGCCGGCGATCCAACGTGGCTCGACCATTGTCCGATGCCGATGGTGTAACCGTCGGCCGCGGCGTGAACGACCCGGCCCGTTGCGATCGTGCCGCTGGCGCCGCTGACGGTTTCAACCGCGATCGGCTGGCCGAGCGCGTTTTTCATTCCGTCGGCGACGATGCGCGCCAGCGTGTCGGTCGGACCGCCGGGCGGAAAGCCGACCATCATGGTCAGCGGACGCGATGGAAAGGTTTCTGCCTGTACTGCGCCGGCGCATGCCAAAGCCGCGACCAGCGTGACAGCGAATCCCGCTCGCTTCATGACGCTTCCCCTCGATGCTCGTCCCTGGAATGAATTTTTACCGTCGTACGACGATGCCACGGACCATGGCGCGCTAAAAGGTAAGCAACACTGTCGCGATGCTGCGCTAGTGCATTTGCCGCGCGGGACTTAGAGGCCTCTTGGAGCCGCGATTGACGGCTCCCATATGTGCGGCCTGTAACCATCCGCAAATGTTTGCATTTTTCGAGCGATTCCTGACTGCGACTGCGGCGCCGGAACATCCGGAACCGCCGGGGAAACTCATCCCGTTCCTGTGGCATTTCGCCCGCCAGGCGAAATGGCTGTTCGCGGCGCTGTTCGTCGTCGAGTTGTTTGTCGCGCTGTCCGACAGTGCGGTGCCGTGGTTCATGGGCCGCGTCGTCACCATGGTGACAAAGACACCGCCCGACCAGTTCATCGCCAAAGGCTGGCCGTGGCTCGCCGGCATGGCGGCCGTCGTGCTGATCGTGCGGCCGGTGATTACGCTGACGCGTTATCTCATCACCAACCAGGCGATTGCCGCGCCGTTCACCGGAATGGTGCGCTGGCAGTCGCACTGGCACGTGGTGCGGCAGAGCTGGGCGTTCTTTCAGAACGATTTTGCCGGCCGCATTTCCAACCGCGTCATGCAGACCGGGCCGTCGGTGCGCTCGACGCTGACGGCGACGATTACCACGGTCTGGTACATCCTGGTGTACGGCACCTCGGCGCTGGTGATGACCGCCGCGGCGGACCGCTGGCTGGCGGTGCCGATCCTGCTGTGGTTCTCGGGCTATGCGGCGCTGCTGCTCTACTTCGTGCCGCGCATGCGCGAACGCTCGAAAGTCAGTTCGATCGCGCGCTCGACCCTGATGGGCCGCATCGTCGACAGCTACACCAACATCCTCACCGTGAAGCTGTTCGCCCGCGCGCGCGAAGAGGATCAGTACGTTCGTAACGCGGTCGATCAGCATGTCGATCTGTTCACCAGAGTCGCAACGCCTGCTCACCGCGTTCGCCGCGCTGCTCGACGTGCTCAACGCGTTGCTGATCGCGGGATCCGGCGCGATTGCGCTGCTGCTGTGGCGTTACGGCATGGTCGAGGTCGGCGCCATCGCCATGGTGCTGCCGCTGACATTGCAGCTCACCAATATGTCGCGCCAGATCGCCATGCGCATCACCGAAATCTTCGAGGATATCGGCGTGGTGCAGGAGGGCATGCTGACCATCGCGCAGCCGCTGCAATTGCCCGACCCCGCCGGCGCGCAGCCGCTGAACGTGCACGGAGGCCTTATCGAATTCAAAAACGTCAATTTCGGCTACGGCCGCGACGTCGGCGTGCTGCAGGATTTCAATCTGACGATCGAACCCGGCGAAAAGATCGGCCTGGTCGGACGCTCCGGCGCCGGCAAATCGACTGCGGTCAACCTGCTGCTGCGCTTTTTCCAGCTCGAAGGCGGTTCGATCGCAATCGACGGCGTCGATATCTCCAGTCTGACCCAGGAATCGCTGCGCTCGCAAATCTCGGTCGTGACGCAGGACACCTCGCTGCTGCACCGCTCGATCCGCGCCAATATCCGCTACGGCAAGCCCGACGCCAGCGACGAAGAGGTCGTGCGCGCCGCGAAACTCGCACACGCCCACGAATTCATCCTCGATTTGCAGGACTGGAACGACCGCAGGGGCTACGACGCCCATGTCGGCGAACGCGGCGTGAAACTGTCCGGCGGACAACGCCAGCGCATCGCCATCGCCCGCGTCATCCTCAAGGATGCGCCGATCCTGGTATTCGACGAGGCGACATCGTCGCTCGACAGCGAAGTCGAAGCCGCGATCCAGTCGAGCCTCGGCACGTTGATGGAAGGCAAGACGGTGATCGCCATCGCGCACCGGCTCTCGACCATTGCGCAGATGGACCGCCTTGTCGTGCTCGAACACGGCCGTATCATCGAGCAGGGCACCCATCGCGAGCTGATCGCCCGCGATGGCCGCTACGCGGCGATGTGGCGCCGGCAGGCCGGCGGCTTCATCGACGATGCCGGGGAAATGCAGGCAGCGGAGTAACCTTCCAATCGCGAATTGCGGTAATCGCGACAGGTTTTTGGCCGCGAACTTGCTATTCTACCCAATGTGCCATAAATATGGATTTATGGTTTTATGGCAAAGATAGTCTCATGAAAACGACCGTTGAAGTTCCGGACGATCTTTATCGCCGGGCCAAGTCGCTGGCGGCTATGCGTGGCCGCAAGATCAAGGACCTGATCGAAGAGGGCTTGCGGCTCATCGTGGAAGGCCCGCAAGGCTCCGTGCGCCGGGACAAGCTGTCGCAACTGATGAAACGTGCACGTGGCGTGATCGACTTTGGCGTTCCTGATCTTGGTTCGAATCCCCGGCACCTTGACGGTTTCGGCAGCCGTGTCCGCAATCGTTGATACCGGTCCCCTGGTTGCTTTCTTCGACCGGGCAGAACGGCACCACGACTGGGCCGTTCGACGCATCGAGGAACTCGAAGCACCGCTGCTCGTCTGCGAGCCTGTCCTAACCGAAGCGGCCTATTTGTTGTCCCGTTTTTCAAAAGCTCAGGATGTCCTGTTCGAGTTGCTGCAGAATGGCGCGCTAAGCATTGCGTTTCACGTCGAGGAGCACGTCGAACCGCTACGCAGGCTGCTGCAAAAATACCGGGATATGCCCATGTCACTGGCAGATGCCTGTGTCGTCCGCATGGCCGAACTCAACGACGGCCATCAGGTTCTCACGCTCGATTCGGACTTTACCGTCTACAGGAAGCATGGTCGGATTCCGCTCAAGCTCATTTACCCGGCGAGCGAGTGAGAACGTCTGGAGTAACGGCAATCGAGTTCGCGCTTTCAGAACTTCAGCAATCGGTGCGCGACGCCATCGAGAAGATCTGCGCGCGCTTCGGTGATGATTATTGGCTCAAGCGCGATCACGACGGCGAATTTCCCCACGACTTCCACCGCGCGCTGGCGGCAGACGGCTGGCTCGGCGTTTGTATCCCGGAAGCTTATGGCGGCTCCGGGCTCGGCGTCAGCGAAGCCGCGGTGATGATGCATGCTGTCGCCGCGTCCGGCGCCGGATTTTCCGGCGCTTCCGCCGTGCACATGAACATCTTCGGCCTCAACCCGGTCGTGGTCTACGGCACCGAGGAGCAGAAGCGCCGCATGCTGCCGCCGGTCGTCGCCGGCAAGGAAAAAGCCTGCTTCGCGGTGACCGAACCCAATGCCGGCCTTGAGACCGCAAAGCTGCAAACCCGCGCCGAGCGCCACGGCGACCGCTACGTCATCAATGGCGCAAAGATCTGGATCAGCACGGCGCAAGTCGCCGACAGGATGCTGATCCTGACCCGCACCACGCCGCTCGAAAACGTGCGCAAACCGACCGACGGCCTGTCGCTGTTCTTCACCGCGCTCGACCGCAACCATGTCGAAGTGCGCGAGATCGAGAAGATGGGACGCAAGGCCGTCGACTCCAATCAGGTGTTCATCGACAACCTTGAAGTCCCGACTCGAAGATCGCATCGGCGAGGAAGGCCAAGGCTTCAAATACATCATCGACGGCTTCAATCCGGAGCGCATCCTCGTCGCCGTCGAGGCGATCGGGCTCGGCCGCGCCGCGCTAAAGCGCGCCTCGGCTTATGCCAGGGAGCGCGTCGTGTTCGGTCATCCAATCGGACAGAATCAGGCGATCCAGCATCCGCTGGCGCAATGCTGGATGGAGCTTGAGGCCGCCGAACTCGTGGCGATGAAGGCGGCATGGCAATACGACAATGGTATTCCCTGCGGACCGGCCGCCAATGCCGCGAAATATCTCGGCGCCGAGGCAGGCTTCAAAGCCTGCGAGACCGCGGTGATGACCCACGGCGGCTACGGCTACGCCAAGGAATTTCACGTCGAGCGCTATTTCCGCGAAAGCATGATCGCGCGGATCGCGCCGGTCACGCCGCATCTCATTATGTGCTTTATCGCCGAGAAGGTTCTGGGACTGCCCAAATCTTATTAGGGCGTGTACTCATAAAAGCGCTAACCGGAGTGACCGCTGTTAGGGGTAAAGCCGCCGCGCATCTGGAAAGATAGCGCGGCAGCTTTGACCCAGAGCAGACATCAGTCTGGCAACCGCAGTTCACTTTTGAAAATATCAGTTAGGTCTCCCCGAGACTCCAAGCGACCAGCCTCGGCGAGTGCGCGGGCACGGGCGTAAAGAACCAAATCTTCCGTTTGTACGGTCGAGAGATCGTAAGCATCGTAAGCAAGGGCTTCGCCGACTAACCTAGCAGTCTTTTGCCATTCCGGTGTTGCGAATGACAACAAGAGCGGATCAAAAAATGAAAGCGGCGCAGAAATAAGTTCGCCTTCGCTGAGAATGCGCAGTGGCCCGTTCTCGGCTTTCAGCCGTGCCCAGAGTTCCCTGTAGCGCATGCGCAAGTTCGGCCTCAGTATTTCGGCTCGGTCGAATAAATCGTTCTCGACGATTACGTCGTGATGCAGCATGGAGAGGCTAATCGCCAAGCGTTGCTCACTGGCTCTCTTCCCTCTTACCGCGACCACGACGTCAGTTAGATCAACGATTGCTACGTTTTCCTCTTCCCGAAGCTGCCATAACCACTCAAGAAAACCGCTGTATTCCTGGGTGGATCGCCGCGAGACCCAGGCGATTTTTTGACGATCGACTGAAAGCGCCTCCGACCAGAAGGACGCGCCAGCGACCTCTTCCCAGCCTGTATAACCTAGTTCTTTCTCAACCCAACGTCCGCGCAACGAAGGATCGGGCGGATTGATCGGCCCGAAGCTAAGGTTGTCGGAAAGAACGACGACTCTTTGATCGCGGCCATCTTGCCGTAGCGCTCTGCGCAGTAATCCCGCACCAGACGGATTGAAAACGACATGACACACCGAGGCGGCCAAAACTGGGGTTCCCTCTCCCAAGATGCAGTTTTCCAGAACCAGAATAGTGGACAATTATGTTTGGGTGTTGGCACCGTCGACAGGTGGTTAAAGCAGCGATAAGAATCCCAAATCTATGTCTGGTTTTGGCTGCCGGCTCAACCGGTCGCTGCAACACAGGCGTTAAATCTCTCAGCGGGGGTCTCGAATGTCAAAGTCTCGCGCGGTCGTTCGTTGAGCTGACGAGCCACTTTATTCAAATGAGTTTGCGAGTAGACCGACAAGTCGGTCCCCTTGGGGAAGTACTGCCTCAGCAAACGATTGGTGTTCTCGTTTGAACCGCGCTGCCACGGACTTTGTGGATCGCAGAAGTAAACGTTGATGTTGGTCGCCAAAGTAAAACGCCGGTGATCGCTAAGCTCCTTACCCCGATCCCAGGTCAGTGACTTGTAGAGTTCACTGGGTAGCGTTCTTGCCTGCTTGATAAGTGCGCTGATGACCGTCTGCGTGTCCTTGTTGGCTATCTTCATCAGCATCACGTACCGCGTATGACGTTCGACCAAGGTCGCGATGTAGCTGTTCTCTGACCCGGACAGCAGATCGCCTTCCCAATGACCGGGGACCGCACGATCTTCAACTGCCGCCGGCCGCTGACGGATTGACACGATATCCTTGATTTGCCCCCGTCTGTCGCCATTCGGGTCTGTTCGCTGCGATCGGCGGATCGTCCGCTTCGATCGCAGGTGACCAAGCAGTTCCTTCTTAAGCACGCCGCGGGCTTGAACAAACAGGCTCCGATAGATCGTCTCGTGTGACACGCGATAACACCCATCGCCACGACGCGCTCTCTTGAGCCAGCCGGCATCGGCTCGGGCGACCAGTTTAATCTGAGCTTGCTCGCTACTGCCTGCCGGAGCCGTGGATTGTCTGCCAACTTGCAACATTTCGGACGACGGCCTTGGGCCCAGGCCGTTTCGTCCGCCAGCGCTGCTCGGTATCGATCATAGCCGCCATTGCGGCTGAGTTCTCGGCTTACCGTTGAAGGCGAGCGACCCAGCAACCGAGCCATCGATCGTGCCGATTGAGCCGTCGCAATCCCTCTGGATATCTCCTCGCGCTCCGACAGCGTCAACGCCAATCTCGAGCGCCGCCGTGGCACAGGACGAATCCCACCGTGCGGGGCCAGCTGGAAATAAATAGATGACGACGGCTTGCCGAACGCTCGCCCAATCGCTTTCAGCGATTTGCCCCGCTGCCAACGATTCCATAACTCCGTTTTCTCCGCCGCAGTAAAACCTCGACGATATCCTCGACCTATCACCACACACTCCATCTTTTGTGAGAAAGATAAAGTGTTGCGTCGATCAGTTGAGACCACCGCCCAAAGCGGACGCGCCGCTCGGTGACAACCGCGGCAGCTTTCGGAGGTAAAGCCGACATCGACCGAACTCTCGGCCGCCAATCTCGATTTATCAGTACACGCCCTAGGACACCAAGTCTTATTAGGGCACGTCACTGAACAGCCGTGCGCTTCAGTCCGAACACTTTTTCTGCGGTGCGCCCGAGAATATCCTGTTGCTGCTGCACGGGGAGCTTAAGCTGTTCCACGTGCTCACTGCTTGCACTGACCAGCGGATCGTCGGTGCCCCACAACAGTTGCCCGGGTCCAACCACCTCCAGCGCAAGGCGCAAAGTAGGACCGTAGAACGAACAGGTGTCGTAGAAAAGCTTCCTGGCATATTCGCTCGGCAACCGATTGATGTGCGCGCGACAGTCCGGAAACAGCCGGTAGCCGACATCGAGGCGTTCGAGCATGCTCAGCAACGCGCCGCCGGTGTGGGCCAGCACAAACGGAAAGTTCGGATAGCGCTCGAACACGCCGCCGTAAATCATGCGCGTTACGGCTGTCGTCGTCTCGTAAATGAATCCGACCCGGATCGGCAGCTCAAACTCGTTCAGGTGCGCAGCACCTAAAGGCTCCATCGGGTGCAGCACTACCGGAACACGGCGTTTGTCGATAGCGGCCCACACCGGCTCAAAATCCGGATGATTAAGCGGCATACCCTGAATGTGCGATCCGATTGCGATGCCGACGGCGCCAAGCGAGTTGATGGCGCGATCCAACTCCTTGAGAGCGGCGTCCGCATCACCCCAGGGCAACACCGCCAGGGCAAAAAATCGGCCGGGATGCGCCCGGCAGTAAGCCACCAGCGCGTCGTTCGCCTGACGTGCAATTGCCGGCTGCTCGGCGAACGGCCATTCGTAGATGCTGGGGCTGGTCAGCGACAGGACGCGCGTCCGGACATCCGTCGCATCCATTTTCGCGAGTTCTTGCTGCCGGATCGAAATGTTCTTCCTTGTACCAGGCGACGGTCGTTCCACCGCGACGGAGCAACGTCTGGCCCTGCGGTGTTTTCTCGGTTTCAAGCTTCATCAGCTTGACCAGCTCTTTGATGTAATCGCGGTCAACGTAGTGAGCGTGACTATCGATCTTCATTTCTTCCCCAACGCGGTTCGGCCGGCGTTCTCATTCAATGGAAATGAAAAGGTTTCAAGCACGCTCATTTGCGGAGCCCGGCTGACTCGACCACCTCGGTCCACCGCTTGTGCTCTTGCTCGATATAGGCGGCAAAGTCGGCGGGCGACCCGTGGTGTGCCTTTACCGTCTGGAGCTTGAGGCTGTCGACGACATCTTCAGTCTGGGCCGCCGCGCTCGCCGCCCTGGACAATTTATCGATGACGGGTTGAGGAGTCCCCTTCGGCGCTACGAATCGAACCACAATACGGCGTCCGCTCCGGCACGCCGGATTAATCCAGCGTTGGAACGTCCGGAAAGAAGATGCTGCGCTTCGGCTCCGCGACTGCGAGCGCGACGAGCCGGCCAGCGTCGATATGGCCATGGACAGCCAACCCCGGAGCGAAAAAGCCATCGACACGTCCCGCCAGCATGTCGGTTATGACCTGCGGGCTTCCCGGATACGGCACATGAACGATGTCGGTCTTCGTCGCCATCTTGAGCAATTCCAGAGCCAGATGCGCCGCACTGCCAAACCCGGCGGAGGCGAAGGACAGCTTTCCGGGATGCGCCCTGGCGTAACTGATGAGATCGGAAATACTCTTGATGCCGAGACTGGGTGTTACGACCAGTATATTTGGCGTCGAGACAGCAAGCATGATCGGCGCGAAATCCTGATAGAAGTCGAAATTCTTGTTGAGTGCCAGCGCTTGATCGAACACGTTGGCTGAAGAGCCGACATACAATGTGTACCCGTCGCCAGGGCTGCGTGCCACCTGCGCGGCCGCGACACCTGAACCCGCCCCCGGGCGATCTTCAACAACGATCGGCTGCCCGAGCATCTCGCTCATTTTTGCGCCGACCACACGAAACGCCACATCCGCGATCGAGCCCGGAGGAAACCCGACAATAAGATGGATGGGGCGGACTGGATAATCCTCCGCGTAAAGTGATCCGCCCGCAACGGCCAGCGTGCCAATGGCAATGGCAGCAGCTGTGAAACACCTCACGGCTTCGCTCCTCCCAATTCGGCTCTTACCTATATGCTGCACTTGAAAAGGCACAATGCCAAAGAGCACCAAGCTGTTTCTCAGAAATGTTCGGACGTTCCCCGAAGCGCGACCCATCTTCACCGGACAGGGAAATCGACTATGGTGCGACAGGCCGCCGCACGCCGGTCGCATTCAGCGGCTACCGCTTATCGGTATTGCGTTCGGGCTTTTCGCCGACATTGAACACGGGAGTTCTCGCGATGCGCCTTTCCCTTATTACCTCGATTGTCGCTCTTTCGACTGTTGCCGCGGTCCCATTTGCCCTCGCTCAGGGCCAGCAACAACAGCTCCCGCCGCTGAAGCCGCCACCCGCGGCGCCGGTCAAACCGTACACCGCCGTCGCCGCGACGCCGCCGCAACCTTATAGCGATCAGAGTTTCCAGGATTTCCGCAAGCAACTGGCCGACATCGCGGCAAAGAAAGACCGTGCCGCGCTTGCCAAGCTGGTCGTGGCGCAGGGCTTCTTCTGGATCCAGGACAAGGACCTCGCCAACAAAAGCAAGCCCGGCATCGACAATCTCGCCAAGGCGATCGGCCTCGACGCGAAGGACGGTTCCGGCTGGGACGCCGTGGCGAGCTTCGCCGGCGATCCGACCGCATCGGATTTGCCCGAACATAAAGGCGTTATCTGCTCGCCCGCCGATCCGAACATCGATAGCAAGGCGTTCCAGGCGCTGGCCGATGCGACCCAGACCGATCCGTCCGAGTGGGGCTACCCGCTCAAGGACGGCATCGAGGTGCATGCTGCAGCGCAAGCCAATTCGCCGGTCGTCGAAAAGCTCGGCCTTAATCTGGTGCGGGTGCTGCCCGATACCGCCCCGCCGAGCGACGCGGCGCAGCCACAGTTCCTGCATGTCGCCACGCCATCGGGAAAATCGGGCTTCATCCCGATTGATTCGATCGCCCCGCTCGGCGGCGACGAGATGTGTTACACCAAGGATGCGGGCGGCTGGAAAATCACCGGCTACTTTGGCGGCGTCTCCCAATAGGCATCGGTTAATACCGCACCCTGTTACTACTACCCCTAGCGGGGACGAACGTGCCGATCACGTACTCGGGTATTGAATCCGGACTGCGTAAGGGACAAGATACGGACATGACCAAACCGGGACTGACGCGAGGGCTTCGCGGTCTCGCCGCGCTGATGGGTGCGGCGATGCTGTGCACTATTTCAACGAGCGTGCCCGCACAACAGGGCTCGCTCTTCAATTTCAGGCCGACAATGGAAGACGTGGCGCCCGGCGTCGACCACGGCAATACCGACGACAACCTGCCGCAGGAGTACCAGCGGCAGGCCGTATTCTACCGTTCCCAGCAACCGCCCGGCACCATCATCATCGATACCCAGGAGCGGCACCTTTATCTGATCGAGAGCGCGACCCGGGCGATGCGTTACGGCATTGGCGTCGGCCGCGATGGTTTCACCTGGCAGGGCATGCTGCAGATTGCACGCAAGGCCGAATGGCCGGATTGGCATCCGCCGCCCGAGATGATCGAGCGGCAACCTTATCTGCCGCGCTTCATGGCCGGCGGTCCCGGCAATCCGCTCGGTGCGCGCGCCATGTATCTCGGCAATACGGTGTACCGCATTCACGGCACCAACGCGCCGGAGACCATCGGACAAGCGGTTTCGTCAGGCTGCTTCCGTCTGGTCAACGACGACGTGGTCGATCTTTACGATCGCGTGCCGGTTGGCACCCACGTCATCGTCCGGCAGGATTGATCGAGCGCATTATTGCGAACAAAAAACGGGCCCGCGACGTCGCGGGCCTGTTTGCTTTTGACGTGCTGATTTAAGCCTTCGACGCCGCCGTGGTGACCGACTGCGAAGTCTGTCCGAACAGAATCGCGCGCTCTTCCGCGGTGCGGATGCCGCCCTGCCCCGGATTGATCTTCGGCGCCCACTCGTAGGCCTTGATCACCGCCGGACGCGCCTTGATCGTTTCATGCCAGCGCTTCAAGTGCGGGAAGTCGGCGATGTTTTGCGCCTGACGCTCCGGCAGGATCCACGGATAGCAGGCCATATCGGCGATCGAATACTCACCGGCGAGGAACGGCCGGTCAGCGAGCCGCTTGTTCATCACGCCATAGAGCCGATTCACCTCGTTGCGATAGCGGTCGATCGCGTAGGTCAGCTTCTCCTGCGCGTAATTGCCGAAGTGATTGTACTGTCCGGCCATCGGGCCGAGGCCGCCCATCTGCCAGAACAGCCACTCGATTGCTTGCATGCGCTCGCGCATATCCTTGGCGATGAATTTGCCGGTCTTGTTGGCGAGGTAAAACAAGATCGCGCCGGACTCGAACACCGAGATCGGCTTGCCGCCGTCGGGCGGGTCGTGATCGACGATGGCGGGAATGCGGTTGTTCGGCGATACCGCCAGGAACTCCGCTTTGAATTGTTCGCCCTTGCCGATGTTCACCGGAATGATTTTGTACTGCAGCTCGGCTTCTTCGAGAAAAATCGTGACCTTGTGACCGTTCGGCGTGATCCAATAATGTACGTCGATCATGACAAGCCTTTGCGTGATGCGGTGGGAACTGAACGAGTGTAGTTTTCGCCCTCCGGTTATTTAAGCCCTCACCGCGGCCATGCTAGGCTTGCTGCCGCATTGCAGGGACACGCCATCATGATCACCGAAATCGCACAGATCGACGTCAAATCGGGCATGGAAGCGGAATTCGAGAGTGGCGTAAAAAACGCCGCGCCGGTGTTCAAGCGCGCCAAAGGCTGCCACGGCCTGGAACTCGCGCGTTCCGTCGAAAAGCCCTCCCGCTATCGGCTGTTCGTCAAATGGGAGACCGTCGAAAACCATACTGTCGATTTTCGCGGCTCTCCGGATTTTCAAGAATGGCGCAAACACGTCGCGCACTGTTTCGCTTCGCCGCCCGATGTTGAGCACGTGAACTACGTGCTGAAGGGATTTTGACTAGCCGTCATTGCGAGGAGCGATAGCGACGACCCGCCTTCGCTCGCAAGCGAGCTTCGGCGGGTTTGAGTCCGCCGAAGCGCGGAGCGCGTAGGTGGAAGCAATCCAGGGCCGCTTGCATTGAGCGCTGGATTGCTTCGCTTCGCTCGCAACGACAATCACGCTTTCTTCTGCTGCACATTGGCGATGCGATCCGGCACGCCGAATTCGCGGCGGCAGATTTCGGCGAGCGTGGCGATGCCGGCGCGAATCTGTTCGTGCGTTGGGCTGGCAAAGCACAGCCGCGTGCGGCTTTTGCCGTAGGCTTTGTCGGTGGTCCATTCCGGGCCTGGATTGATGGCGACGCCTGCGGCAAGCGCTGACTGGTAGAGCTTGAGCGTGTCGACCTGATCCGGCAATTTGACCCAGAGGAAGATGCCGCCTTTCGGGTCGTCGAATTCGGCCGCGGTGCCGAAATGCTCGTTGAGCGCGTCCATCATCGTCTCAAGCTTGGCGCGCAGCCCGCGTGTCAGTTCCGGCACGTGGGTGTCGAAATGTGCGGGACAATATTCGCCCAGCACCATCTGCTCGAGCGCGCCGGAGCCGGCATCGGTCTTGATCGGCAGCATCCGTGAGATGAGGCTCCAGTCGGCGACGATGTAGCCGACACGCAAGGCCGGCGCGATCGACTTCGAGAACGAGCCGATATGGATGACACCGCCATGCTTGCTCATGGCGTAGAGCGCCGGCGGCCGCTTGCCGTCCCAGATCAGGTCGGCGTAGCAATCATCCTCGAAAATCGGCACCCCGTGCTGTTCCGCGAGCTTGAGCATTTCGACGACGGCGCGCTTCGCTCAAAATCGTGCCGGTGGGGTTCTGCACGGTCGGTACGGTGTAGATGTATTTTGCCCGCACGTTGCGGCGCTTGAGATCGTCGAGCGCCGTGGCCAGCGCGTCCATGCGCATGCCGTCGCGGTCGAGCGGAATGCCGATCGCGTTAATGCCAAGACGGGTCCAGCGATTGAGCGAGCCCTGATAGGTTTCAGCCTCGGTGATGATGGTATCGCCGCGCGCCAGCAGAATGCCGTTGACCAGATCGAGCGCCTGCAACGAGCCCGAGGTAATAAGAATCTCGTCGGCGGTGCAGGCGATGCCGGCGGTGCTCTTGAGTTTTTTGGCGAGAAATTCACGCAGCGGCCGATAACCCTGCGGTCCGCTGGCAAGGCCGTAAGTTGCGAGGTCCTTGCCTTCCCGCGTCAGCACGTCGCTTAGGGCCTTGATCAGGGCGTCGACGGGCACCTGGTCCGCGTCGTTGTTGCCGCCGACAAAACTGTATTTGGCGAGGCCGTTGAATTTGACGGCAGGCGGCGGCAATCCGGGCGCGAGCAGCGGCGCGAAAGTCCAATGCAGGCATGGACATTTCTCCCTTGCCGGTCAGACTAGCGCGTCATAGCAGGGCGTGTCATTGGCCGGGCCTGTCCCGCCTACATGACGCCGGGAGAGAAACGACAATGCGCCGCCCACTGATCCTCGCCAGTCTGTTGGCCTGCCTTCTTCCAACAACTGCCCACGCGGAATATCCGGACCGGCCAATTCATCTGATCGTGCCGCAGGCGGCCGGCAGCGCGACCGACACGCTGGCCCGACTGCTCGCCGATCCACTCGGCAAGGAGCTTGGCCAGCAGGTCATTGTCGACGACCGGCCGGGCGGCGCGCTCACGGTCGGCCTCGATCTCACCGCCAAGTCGCCGCCGGACGGCTACACCATTTGCATGGGCCCGATCGGGGCGCTGGCGATCACGCCGCATCTGGTGGCGCAGCTTCCCTACGATACTGAGCGCGACTTCCAGCCGATCATGGCGGTGACGCGCGGGCATCTGATGCTGGCCGTTTCGCCGACGACGCCGTTCCAATCGGTCGCCGAGCTGATTGCTTACGCCAAACAGAATCCCGGCAAGCTGTCGAACGCTTCGTCGAGCAACGGCTCGCCCGGCCACGTCGGCGGCGAGCTGTTCAAGTTCATGACCGGCACCGAGATCGTTCACGTGCCGTACAAGGGCGGCGCGCCCGCGATCAACGATCTGATCGCCGGGCGCGTGCAACTGATGTTCGAAAGCCTCAACACCCTGTCGTCATTCGCGCGCGCCGGACAGGTACGGGCGCTCGGCGTCAGCGGCGAGCATCGCTCGCCGGCATTCCCCGACCTGCCGACCATCGGTGAAACCGTGCCGGGCTATTCCGCGCCGACCTGGAGCGGCGTCATCGCCCCGGCTGCCGTACCGAAGCCGATCATCGCCAAACTCAACGCAGCCATGAACAAGGCGATCGCGACGGCGGTATTCAAGGAACACATCGCCCAGGTCGGCGACGAGCCGGTCGGCGGAACTCCTGAGGATTTCGCCAAAATGATCAGCGCAGATTACAAGAAATGGGGCGACGTCATTCAGCGCGCCGGGATCAAGTTCGAGTAGCGGCGGCTCACTTTCCCTCACGCCAGACTCGACCCATATTGGGACCATGGCGAAGAGCCCGAAGCACCGCGATCCGGCGAAACATTCGAAAAAAGACCCGGCCAAGCCGACCCGCGCCAAGGCATCGCGGCCGGATGTGCCGGCAATCGACCCGTCGCTCGCTGATCTGCTCAACCCCGCCATTGGAAAAGGCCGCGCCGGTCTCGGTGCGCAGACAGGTATCGAGGCGAAGAAGCATGGCACCTCTTTTCCCTCCCCCCTTGTGGGGGAGGGTAGGGAGGGGGGTGGCTCAGAAAAGTACTCAACGTCAACGGATCACCTTTCCACCCCCACCCCTAACCCCTCCCCACAAGGGGGAGGGGAAAGCCGGCGGCCTGAAACCGCCGCCGGACAATTCATGGGACCGGCGCGCCGATTTCGCCAATGCCCATCGCGCCCGGAAATCGACGCAGGGAAAGGCGCAAGGCTTCGAGGAGCGGCCGCAATCCGGTTACGCCGCCAGAGGTCCGGCCGCGATCGATCCGGAACTGGTCAGTGATCTCGGTCGACGGTGAGATCGACCCGACAAAATCGCTGATCGGTAACACCGGAGACGAAGGCCCGCCGGAGCGCGACGAGCTCACCGATATTTTTCAGTCGCAACGCGAGAAGCGCCAACGCCCGTCGCCGCAGCCGATGACACTTGGCATCGTCGGCGCCTCGATGCAGGCGCTGGAGAGCCTGCTGCGCGAAGGCCGGCCGGAATTCCGCGAGCAGCAGCTTTGGACGCCGCACCGTCCGCCGCGGCCGGATAAATCCGAAGGCGGCAAGCGCCTTGTCATCAAGTCACCGTTCGACCCGAAGGGCGATCAGCCGCAGGCGATCAAGGACCTGGTCGAGGGCGTGAAGCGCCATGACCGCACGCAAGTGCTGCTTGGCGTCACCGGCTCCGGCAAGACCTTCACCATGGCCCAGGTGATCGAAAAGACGCAGCGCCCTGCCCTCATCCTGGCGCCGAACAAGACGCTGGCGGCGCAGCTCTACGGCGAGTTCAGAAGCTTCTTTCCGGACAACGCCGTCGAATATTTCGTGTCGTATTACGACTACTACCAGCCGGAAGCCTACATCCCGCGCACCGACACATACATCGAGAAGGATTCCTCGATCAACGAACAGATCGACCGCATGCGCCATTCCGCGACGCGTGCGCTGCTCGAGCGCGACGACGTCATCATCGTGGCGTCGGTGTCGTGCATCTACGGTATCGGTTCGGTCGAGACCTATTCGGCGATGACGTTCTCGATCAAGCGCGGCGAGCGCTGAACCAGCGCCAGCTTCTCGCCGATCTGGTCGCGCTGCAATACAAGCGCACCGCCGGCGATTTCTACCGCGGCTCGTTCCGCGTGCGCGGCGATGCCATCGAGATTTTCCCGGCGCACTACGAGGATCGCGCCTGGCGCGTATCGCTGTTCGGCGACGAAGTGGAATCGATCCACGAATTCGATCCGCTCACCGGGCAAAAGACCGACGAGCTGGAATTCGTCAAGATCTACGCCAATTCGCACTATGTGACGCCGCGGCCGACGCTGCTGCAGGCCATTTCCGGCATCAAGTTCGAATTGAAGCAGCGGCTCGAGCAACTCCATGCCAACGGCCGGCTGCTCGAGGCGCAGCGGCTCGAGCAGCGCACGATCTACGATCTCGAAATGCTGGAGGCCACCGGGGTCTGCGCCGGCATCGAGAACTATTCGCGCTATCTGACCGGGCGAAAGCCCGGCGAGCCGCCGCCGACGCTGTTCGAGTACGTGCCCGACAACGCGCTGGTATTTGTCGACGAGAGCCACGTCACCGTGCCGCAGCTCGGCGGCATGTATCGCGGCGACTTCCGGCGCAAGGCGACGCTCGCCGAATACGGTTTCCGCCTGCCCTCGTGCATGGACAACCGGCCGCTGCGTTTCGAGGAATGGGACGCCATGCGGCCGCAAACCACCTGCGTCTCGGCGACGCCGGGGCCGTGGGAGATCAACGAATCCGGCGGCGTGTTCACCGAGCAGGTGATCCGCCCCACCGGCCTGATCGATCCGCCGGTCGATGTGCGTCCCGCGCGCACCCAGGTCGACGATCTGGTCGGCGAAGTCCGCGCCGTGGCGCAGAAAGGCTACCGGGCGCTGGTCACCGTATTGACCAAGCGGATGGCCGAGGATTTGACCGAATACCTGCACGAACAAGGCATTCGCGTGCGCTACATGCACTCCGACATCGACACCATTGAACGGATAGAAATTATTAGAGACCTGCGGCTCGGCGCCTTCGATGCGCTGGTCGGCATCAACCTGCTGCGCGAGGGTCTCGACATTCCGGAATGCGCCCTGGTCGCGATCCTCGACGCCGACAAGGAAGGCTTCCTGCGCAGCGAAACCTCGCTGGTGCAGACCATCGGCCGCGCCGCGCGCAACATCGACGGCCGCGTCATTCTCTATGCCGACAGCGTGACCGGCTCGATGGAGCGCGCCATGGCCGAGACGACGCGGCGACGCGAGAGACAGGAAGCCTATAACACCGCCAACGGCATCACGCCGGAGAGCATCCGCAAAGGCATCGGCGATATTCTCAACAGCGTCTACGAGCGCGACCACGTGCTGATCGGCACCGGCGGCAGCGCCGAGGGCGAATTCCAGGAAGCCGCCACCATCGGCCACAATTTCCAGGCGGTGATCGCCGATCTCGAAACCCGCATGCGCACCGCGGCCGCCGACCTCGACTTCGAAGAAGCCGCACGGCTGCGCGACGAAATCAAGCGGCTGCGCGCCACCGAACTCGCCGTGACCGACGATCCGACGGCGAAGGTCGTTGCGTTGCCTGCGCCGAAGCGCGGCTCAAAAGTGCACAAGCCCGCGCTCGATGAAATGGGCATCGCGCTCTACCACGAGGTCGCGCCGCATCGCGATGGCAAGCAGCCACCGCGAAAGCCGAACCTCGACGAGATGGGACCGGGCGTAGAAGCCATTCCCGGGAAACGCGATTCCACCAGTCCGCGTTCGACGCTCGGCCGGCCCGGCATGCACGGCGGCTTCAAGCCGCGGCGGCGGTAGATCTAGCGCAATTCACCGAGGGAACTACGGCCCTCAAAAATCGGGTCCCAACCAAAGTGGAGAAATGCCTCCAAGAGGCTAAGAAACGGACCGCCGGCTTGGGCGGATACAAGAATATTCACCCGATCTGTATGTTCTCTAATCCAAGAACCTAGATTTTCTATTTTAGCTTCAACCAAACCAACACGACTCGGATTGCGTAAGATTGAACCGGCGAGGGTGCTAGCCGCACTGGCAGCATTGTAATGTTGGGATGTATAGCGAGCCGCACTGTTAGGGCCAACTTTTCCAATCTTAAGCGCGCGACCGTCTAGAAAGAATGCATAAACTGCCATTTTTCCCTTAGGCAATTTCGTGGGCGACTTGTGCGGCTTAGTGAGGATTTCGACGGCAATGTCGCTATTAGGCTGCTCCGAGCCCGCGAGCGAGAGTACACGTGCGAAGTCTTCAATCGCTTCATCAACAAGCAAATTAAGTGTAATCATATCCGCGTGATGACATCTTTTCGCTGTGCTAGCCATGAAACCACGAAGCCGAAAGCCTTCTCCTATGCATCCCGGCGAAGTGCTGCGCGAGGAATTCCTTGTGCCGCTCCGCCTCTCGACCGGGGCGTTGGCGAAGGCGATGGGCGTGCCACGCACGCGGATTGAGCGCATTGCCTCGGAATCCATTGGTATCACAGCCGACACGGCGCTGCGGCTTGGGAAGGCGCTTGGTACGTCGGCACAGCTATGGCTCAACCTGCAAAATCGCTTCGACGTGGAAACCGCAGAGCGGGCAATCGGTAAGCAGCTTGCGCGCATCTCCCGGGTAAAGGCGGCGTGAACTCCGCGCTCAATGCTCGGCAGGGCCGGTATGCACGGCGGTTTCAAGCCGCGCGGCGGTGAGCGTTTGAACCGAATGCGCCGTCTGTTACGTTGCCACTGGAAACGGTGTGGGCTGCTATCGTCGCGGAGCAGAGGGCCAAATAATGCGTGGTAGCTATGGAGCCCCCGCCCTCGCCCTGCTTCTTACTGGATGCAATGAAAATCCGGCTCGTGATTTGGCGGAATGTGAACTTGAGGCATATAGATTGCCGCCCATCGAAACTGCGGAATCCACGAAGAGATTCGGCAATTTTGTAGATACTTGCATGGTCGCGAAGGGATACTCGCTGGTACTAAAAGGGATATGCATCAATCCTTATGGGAATCCCCTCATCGAGAGTTGTTACAATCCCCCTCCACCTTGGTACAAAATTTCAAATTAGGACACTTCCAGGCACCGACGACAATGGCATCTTGCATCATGGATGCTAGAGTTGCATCGATCGCTCGGGAATCACCCACCGACAACAGGAGCACGCCATGGCCAAAGGTCAGATGCGAAGCAACAAGGAAAAAAAGAAACCGAAGCAGGACAAGAACGCGAAGAAAGGCGGCGCCGCGGCCCCTTCACCGTTCGCCAACATGCACAGCCAGCAGTCCGGCAAGAAATCCTAGCTGGCGCGGACACGGCACACTGCGGCGATGTCCGATATCGGCCTGATCTTTGGGCCGTGGGACTATGTCGAGCTGGCGTTTTTGTTCGGTTCTCCGGGCCTCGTCATCGGTGCCGGACTTGGCGCCATCGCGTGGCGGCGTCACCGCATGATCGGCGCGATGGGAGGCGCTGTAATCGGGATGCTGCTTTGTATCGCGGGCGTTGTTCTTAAAATGATGTGGGACTGATGACTGTCGGGCTCTGAGACCGTACCAGAGTCGCCATTGCACCCGCGCAGCGAATTGATTGGGGCATTCTGGTCCGGGTAGTATATTTTGAGGCATGAAACTAGGGTTTGAAGAGCAGCAAACGCCGTATACCAGCGGCTCCCAGAGCGCGCGTGCCTGGACGGAGCAATGGGTCCGAGCACAGGTCTATTGTCCGAATTGCGGCGCGGAGCAGATAAAGCCGTTCCCAAATAATAGCCCGCTAGCGGACTTTCATTGCATCAAGTGCAACGAAGAATATGAATTAAAAAGTCAAAAGAACAAATTTGGAGACAAGGTTCTTGATGGCGAGTTCAAGACAAAATGCGAGCGACTAGCCGCCGACAATAATCCAAATCTGTTCCTTATGAACTACGATCTCAAGCAATTGAGTGTTGTCAATCTTTTCGTCGTACCAAAGCATTTCTTCATCCGTGATATTATCGAAGAGAGGAAACCCCTCTCCGCCACCGCTCGTCGCGCGGGTTGGATTGGATCAAAAATTCTTCTTAATAGAATTCCTCAGTCCGGCAAAATTCATATTGTGCGCAACGGTCAAATCGAATCCAAGGCGACCGTACTTTCGCAATGGTCAAAGACCCTTTTCTTGCGAGACCAATCAGCCGATGCACGAGGCTGGCTTATCGAAGTGATGAAATGTGTCGAGGCCATCGGGAAAAACGAGTTCAAGCTTGAGGACGTTTACACATACGAGAAGCAACTGAGCCATCTTTATCCCGACAACCAAAATGTCAGGCCGAAAATACGACAACAACTTCAGTATCTGCGGGACCGCGGCTATCTGGATTTCGTTTCTCGCGGATACTACCGTTTGAAGTCCGAAGGCTGATTCTTTCGCAGGAACTAATCTATGGCTTGGTATCGCAATTATTATATCTGCGAACGTTGTGATTCCACGTGGACGGACGAATGGTCATGCATGTGCGACGACGATTGTCGGCATTGTGGCGCCCGCCACATGTCGCCCTATGACGCTGACGAATTGACCCAGATCATTAAACGCGATGACGACGAGTTCGTAGTCCTGTGGTCGCCGGAAACTGCCGAACACTCCGCCGACTATCGGGAGCTCGGGCGCTTTGGTACTTGCGCAGAGGCTAATGCCTTTCTCGCTACCGGCTAACCACCCAAAAGACGCCTTTTAATTCGCCATAGCCGGGCTTTGCTCCTCTTCGCCGTCACCACCGGGCTTGACCCGGTGGTCCATGCTGAGGCGCCGCATGGATTGCCGGATCAAGTCCGGCAATGACGATCGTTGATGCGCAGCACTGCAGAATCATTTTCAAAAATGCCGGGCGGCCATGATCGCGCAGCGTCCCGCGGATGCGAAAAACGCCCAATTTACGGGCCTAATCTCATGCGGATTAAATTCCTTGACAAACTCTTTCGGTTCTGTGCAATGGCGGCAGCTCGCTCGTCGTGAGGGACGTCATCTGCAGAGACGGCTTTTGACGGAGCGGGTGCGGTTGCTGCGGGTTAGGGTTAGTCGCCCTTGTCTGCAGACAGCTTGGGCATCATGCCCGTCCGGCACGTGATCGGACTGCAGGGTGCCTGCTGCACTGGCATCGGAGAGGCTCGTTTAGCCGTTGACCCGGTGTTTCCAGGAAGCGCTGGCCCGGGCCGGGGTGGGAGGCAACTCCCGTCAAACCGTAGAGGAGCGCCGAAAGGCGAGCGGCCCTGTAACAAGGGCCGCGGCTGTACCTGGTAACGGGTGCAGCCCCACGACTGTGCCTGGCAGTCTCCAGGTGCGCCATTCGGCGCTCCGCTTCCCTTATTCAAGGGAAGCAAACAACGTGGCCCCACGTGCATTCGGGGCGAGCTTTCGTACCGCTTGGACAAAAACTCGGATGCAAGTGCATCGCGGGAACGATGAAGCTCGTCATTGCGAGCGCAGCGAAGCAATCCAGCGTTCAGTGCAAGCGGCCCCTGGTTTGCTTCGTCGCTGTCGCTTCTCGCAATGATGAGAAACACCTGTCCCCACCGGGGAGAGGTGAAGCGCTTTCGCTGTTTGACATTGTGAATCGGAAAAGGTCGCGCAACGCCGCGAGAGACTTTCGGCGTTACCGCCGCAGCTTCGCGGTGAAGGAAAAGCCCCCGGCCCCGCAGCATGCGCAGCTCATGCCGATCAGGATGCTCTGCTTCTGCTCTTCGGTGAGATCGGCACGGTCCAGCATCCTGGTGGTCTGCTGCGCAAAAAGGTCATGCAGCGACAGATTGCTGGTCATGATCTGATCCTCGTCCACGCCGGGCCCGCTGACGACAGGCGGCTTGCGCACCGGGCTTCTGACGATCGGCTTCGGTTTCTTCGCGGTCACTTCGCCACCTTACTTCATGCGGCCGGTGATGAAATCCTACTTGCTCCCAGCTTTGACATAAGCATTCAAAGCCGCCCGCGCCTCGGGCGTCACCGTCAGCGACTTTTGTACGATGGGGTCGATCTGCGGCCCGGCCTGCCAATCGGGCACGAAGCCGATGGTGGCCATCGCGTCGGCCGCATAGTCCTTGTCGGCATTGAGCGCGGTCACCGCGTCGGCCAGCGCCTTGAGCGCAGCCGGCGGCGCGCCCGGCGGAAAGCAGATGGTGCGCAGTACGGTGCCGTCGGACGCGGTGATGGCGAGATAGTCGTCCCACAACGGGCCGGATGGCAGCGTGCCTTTGATCTTCCGGTACAGTTCGTGAAACGGCAGGATCGGCAGGCCTTCCATGTACGACGGCGTGTGAAATTCGCCGCCGTCGTAAAAGGCGTCGTACCAGAGCGCGATCGCCTGTTTGGTGTCGATCAGATCCGGCACCACGATGCTGCGGTAGGTTGGCGGCGATTCCGAGAACATGTTGATCTCGTTTTTCTGGAACGCCAGCCGCGCCGCCGGACTCGAGCGATAGCCGGTGACGTATTTGTGCGGCACGCCGAGCATGTCGAGGCCGAGCCGCATGCGCAGGTCCTTGGACGTTTCCGCCGACAAGCCGCCGCCGACAATGCCCTGCGCCGTGGCGATGTCGGTTGCGTCTTTCATGCCCGGCGGAACATCGGTGCGCACGTAGTGAATGGTGGTGCCGCCCTGCATCGCCACGAAACCGTAGGTGCGGAAGTCGGCACGGAAACGCGACGGATCGAGCGCATAGATGAAGCCGGTGCCGGTGAAATAGCCGACATAGCTGCCGTCTTTCGGCGCGACTTCACCGAGATATTTGGCGCCGACCACGCCGCCGGCGCCGTCCATGTTCTGCACCAGAATACTGGGCTGCCCGGCGATATGGCGCGAAATGTATTTGGAGAACAGGCGGCCTTCAAGGTCGGTCGGGCCGCCGACGGCGAAGTTGACCAGGATGTTGAGCCGCTTGCCGGCATAAAAAGGCTCGTCGGCGGACGCGGCGCTCCACCAGCCAAAGACGGCAAGAACGAGAATTGAAATAAGAAATCGAAAACGCATGCGTAACCTCCCACCTCTCCCCGCCGCGCGGGGAGAGGTCGAGCGAAGCGAGGGTGAGGGGGCGTTGCCGTGACTCTCAGCCTAGCGGAGACGCCCCCTCACCCTACCCTCTCCCCGCAAGCGGGGAGAGGGGTTATTTGCCTGTAACGGCGTTATCATTCGTTGATCGATGATGCCACGGAGCCGGTGTTGAACGCCATTGCTGATGGAGACGCAGGCAGCAGCGCCTTCTACTCCGGCGTGCCGGTGTTTCACGACTTCCGCAGGCTGATGGAGCCGGCGGTGTATGTGCCGCTGCCGAACGACTGGAGCGTCGGCATCGCCGATGTCGTGCAATCGACCAAGGCGATTGCAGAGAAACGCTACAAGGCCGTCAACATGGCCGGAGCGGCGGTGATCGCGGCGGTTACCAACGCGCTCGGCGAGCGTGAATTTCCCTTCGTGTTTGGCGGTGACGGCGCAAGCTTTGCGGTGGCGCCGGCCGATGCCGAAAAGGCGCAGGCCGCGCTGGCGGCAACTGCGGCCTGGAGCACTGGCGAGGTCGGCCTCACCCTGCGAGTCGCCATGGTGCCGCTGAATGCCATCCGCGAGGCGGGCTTCGACGTTCGCGTCGCGCGCTTCGCGCCGTCGTCCAATCTTTCCTACGCAATGTTTTCCGGCGGCGGGATCACCTTCGCCGATGCCGCCATGAAGCGCGGCACTTTCGCGGTGCCGCCGGCGCCGCCCGGCACCTGGCCCGACCTCACCGGGCTGTCGTGCCGGTTTGAGGAATTCCGCGCCGCGCGCGGACTCATTCTCGCGGTGCTGGTCATGCCGGTTGCGGGCGGCGACGAAGCCGCATTCGGCAGACTGATCGAAAGCGTCGTGACATTGATCGAGCAAAGCCCGGAATCGGCGAAGGCCGGTACCGGACGGCGGACCGCCGTTACGCTGGCCACCCACGGGCGTCGATCTCGAAGTCACGCATGAAGAAAGGAGCCAGCCGCGCCGGCGTGCTGGCAAGCACGCTGCTTTATTTCCTGGTGATGAAATCCGGCATCCGCTATCGGCCGCTTCGTGCCGGCGAAGTACCTGCGGCAGGTCGTCGAGAACTCGGATTTCCGCAAATACGACGACGGGCTGCGCATGATCCTCGATTGCACGCCCGAGCTTGCTGACACGCTGGAGCGCAAACTCGCTGCCGCAGATGGAATTGCGGTGTACGGCCTGCACCGGCAGCAAGGTGGCATGATGACCTGCTTCACGCTGTCGCCGACACGCAGCGACCACGTGCACTTCATCGACGGCGCGCAGGGCGGCTACGCGTCCGCCGCGGTGGCGCTGAAGGCAAAGTTGGCAGCGCGCTGATTTTAGCGCGTCAACGCGTCGGCTCCAGCCTTGGCGATCTGCGAATCCTGCGACGACAGCGCACCGGACACGCCGATGGCGCCGACGATCTTGCCGTCGACGATGATCGGCTGGCCGCCTTCGATCGGCGTGATGTTCTTGAGCGCCAGAAGCCGCATGCCGGCGCCGCCGGCCGCGATGGCGTCGTCGAGCGCCTTGCTCGGCCGCTTGAATTCAAGCGCGGTGCGCGCCTTGCCCTCGGACACCGTCGTTGCCGACAGTTGCGCGTTATCGAAACGGTGGAACATCACCCAGTTGCCGCCGCTGTCGAGGATGGTGATCGCTACCTGCAGGGAATTCTTGGCCGCCTCAAGCTCGGCCGCCGCCATGGCTCGCTTGGCCTGGTCGAGATTGATCGCAGGTCCATAGGGCAACGTCGTCGACGAGGCCGGTTGCTGGGCCCAAGCCGATCCGGCCGAAAGCACGACCGCGCAGGCAAGCGCGAGCATTCGAAGCATCTGAAAAACCTCCTCAACCGCGCGCCGCCGCGACACGTGCGCGCACAATAAAGTGCAAAAGCGATACGTGGAAGCCGCCCCGGCTAGACCAAAAGACCGCCCAAGGGGCGGATTCAAGGCGGTAACGCCCCTCAATGACACTTGCCCGAACACTTGCCAGGCGCAAACGTGATCGCGTCGCCCGGTGCGCGGCAACGCGACAAAGCTTATATTTGGCTCACCAATCAGGAGAGGCGACCATGTTTTCTTTCCGCAAAAAGGTTGAGATGCCGACCGCCGAAGCGGCCCTGCCCGGCCGCCCGGCGCCGATCCCCACGGCCAAGCAGCATTTCGTCAACGGCCATGCGCTCAAGGGGCCTTATCCGGACGGCCTCGCAGATGGCGATGTTCGGCTTCGGCTGCTTCTGGGGCGCCGAGCGCAAGTTCTGGGAGCTCGGCGACGGCGTTTATGTCACTGCCGTCGGCTATGCCGGCGGTCTGACGCCCAATCCGACCTACGATGAAGTGTGCAGCGGCCGCACCGGGCACAACGAAGTCGTGCTGGTGGTCTACGACCCGAAGAAGATTTCCTACGAGCGCCTGCTCAAGACGTTCTGGGAAAGCCACGATCCGACGCAAGGCATGCGCCAGGGCAACGACGTCGGCACGCAGTACCGCTCCGGCATCTACACGTTTTCGCCGGAGCAGCACGCCGCCGCCGAAGCATCGAAGGCGGCCTATGCCAAGGCGCTCGGCGCCGAGCGGATGGGACCGATCACGACGGAGATCCGCGAGGCGCCGCCGTTCTATTTCGCCGAGGACTATCACCAGCAGTATCTGGCGAAGAACCCGCACGGCTATTGCGGCCTCGGCGGCACCGGCGTGAGCTGCCCGATCGGCACGGGCGTCGCGGCCTGACATCGCGAAAGGCGGTAGTGAATAGTTCAATGCTATTCGCTACTCGCCATTTATCGCGCGTGGTAGCAACGGGCGGCATCGGCGGGGGGTTTTCATGGCGTGGCCTGACGGTCGTTACATTCAAGCCGCGATTTTCTTCAGCCGCTGGCTGCTCGCGCCATTTCTGCTCGGCCTGCTGTTTTGCCTGCTGCTGCTGCTCTATCGCTTCTTCGGTGATCTCTACGCACTGACACTCGAGATGCGAGGCATGAGCTGGCACGACGTCGTCACCAGCGTACTCAATCTTGTCGACCTCGCGCTGACCGCCAATCTGGTGCTCATCGTCATCTTTTCCAGCTACGAAAATTTCATCCGCAGGATCAACGCCGCCGATCATCCGGACTGGCCTGAGGGCCTCACCCAGGTCGATTTCGGCGCGCTGAAGCAGAAGCTGCTCGGCTCGATCGTCGGCATCGCCTCGGTCGACGCTCTGGCGTGGTACTTCGACCTCGAAAAATATTCCGACACGTCGAAGCTGATCTGGGCGCTGGCTTTCCCGCTCGTGTTCGTCGTGGTCATGCTGTTGCTGGCGATTTCCGACCGACTCGGGCATTCACGCAAAGACGACGCGAAGTAGCGAGGGCCGTGCCGAAGAGAGTCACAGCCGGCCGCGATTTCCAAAGATTTTCCCGCAAGTTAGGGTTTGTTAACCATACCCGGCGTTAATCAGGCTCGACGTTCATTCGAACGGGGTCGGATTTCGCGTATGCGGGTTGCCCGCTCTTTCCCTCTGTTGCTGGCCGTAGCGCTTACCGCGGCGGGTTGCGCATCGCAGCCTGCCTACGTGCAGACGGCGCCGACGCTCTATGGCATCGACGCCGTAACCTACGGGACGCCGCAAAGCCGGCAAGCCTATCCACAGCAGGCTTACACCCCACAGACCTATTCGCAGCAACAGGCTTATCCGCAACAAGCCTACACGCAGCAAAGCTACGTACAGGCGGCCCGCCCGCAACAGACCTATCCGCAGCAAACCGCCTCGGCTTATTCGTACGCCGGAACGGCCGCGAATGCCGGGTATACTTACGGCGCGACGCAGGGGCCCTACACGCTCGATTCAGGCGACCGGTTGCGAATCGTCGTGTTCGGCCAGGATGGCCTGACCAACTCCTACGCCGTCGATGCCAGCGGCCACATCGCCATGCCGCTGATCGGCTCGGTGTCGGCGCGCGGATTGACCACCGACCAGCTTGCCAGTGCGCTCTCCAGCAAGCTCCGAGACGGATTTATTCGTGAACCGCACGTCGCGGTCGAGGTCGAGGCTTACCGGCCGTTCTTCATTCTCGGTGAAGTCACGCAACCGGGACAGTATCCATACGTCGCCAACATGACGGCGGAGACCGCGATCGCAATCGCGGGCGGTTTTGGCCCACGCGGATCGCATGAGTCGGTGATTCTGAGCCGCAACTACAACGGCCAGCAGGTCCGTATGGCGGTTCCGCTCAACTACCCGCTGCGTCCAGGCGACACGGTCAGCGTCAGAGAACGCTGGTTCTAGATTTTGTTTGGAGCATGATCTTTTCGGAAAACCGGCTGCCACCCACGGATCAAGTCCGAGGGCAAGCTTTTCCGGATCATGCTCTGACTCAACTAAAATAGCGGTCGCGATAGCTGTGCTCCTCGACGTTACCGGCGAGCGCCCAGTTCGCCAGTTCTTCGTGGCGGGCGAACCAGACGTCCGGCGACTTGGCGAAATATTTCAGGATCTCCTGCACCATTGCCGTCATCAGCGGCCGTCCGCCGAACTGGCAATGCACGACCATCACGATGAGCGACATCGATTCGCTCTCGCTCAGATAGTCGAAGGTGCCTTTGTAGGCGTCGAACAGATCGCGCGGGCTGGCGCGCATCACGCGGTTGTCGGAGAAATCCGAGGTCGGCACGCCGGCAATCGTGCCGTGCGGCGTGCGGATCAGAATCGGCAGGTCGGCGTAAGTTACGTCGCAGGTCCACTTCAATCCGGCCTTGGCGAGAAATCCCGCCGTCTCCGGCGTGAATGCCAGAACCGGACTGCCCCAGCCGGTGATTTTCTTGCCGCTGCAGGACTCCAGCATATCGACAGTCTGGCGGATGGTTTTTTCCTGCTCTTCGAGCGTCATATAGGCCAGCAACTTGTCCTGCGCGTAGGAATGCGCGCCGATGTCGTGGCCGGACTTCACGATCTGCTTCACGGCGTCGGGATAGTCCTTGGTGCAGAGGGCGTTGGTGAAGAACGTGCCCGGGACTTTCATGCGGTCGAGCATGCGAATGATCCGCCACACGCCGACACGGCCGCCATATGTAGACCAAGCCTTGCTGGCATGATCGACGGTGCCTTGCTTGAGATGCGTGGTTTGCACCGAGTAGTTCGGCGCGTGATCTTCCGTCCACGTTTCGAACATCACGGTCACCGAGACCGCAATCTTCTTACCGTTCGGCCACGTCATGCTGCCTGCCATAACGCATCACTCCCTTGATCGCTGAGCGGAAATCCGATCGCGCGTTGGCGCGACTGTTATCTGGGCGGAACGTAGCGATCCAGACTTTGAGAAAAGCCCGGATCGCTTCCGCCTCTATTTCGAATGAAAATGAACGCGAAGGTCTATCTTCACGTTCTTCGCCAGGAACGCCATCGAGCGCTGCCAGGCCAGCTTGGCGGCGGCTTCCTGATAGCTGCCGCGTTCGTCGCAATGGAAGCCGTGCTGCGCATCGGGATAGACATAGATTTCACAATCGCCGCCACGCTTCTGCTTGATCAATCTCGACGTCGCTCATCGGAATCCCTGCGTCTTTTTCGCCGAAATGCATCTGCACCGGAATCTTCGGCTTCTCATCGGCGGTTTTGGCGATGTTGCCGCCGTAATAGCAGACCGCAGCCGAAAGGCCGTTGAGCTTGCAGGCCGACGAGAAACGAAATCGAGCCGCCCATGCAGAAACCCATGATCGCGACCGGACCGGCCTTCTTCAGTTCGTCGATGGACGCTTGGACGTCGCGCAGCATCGCACCCCAATCCGGATTGGCGACGAACTTGCGGGCATTGGCGATCTCGTCGGGCGTGTAGCCGCATTGGAAATCCGGCTGCTGACGATCGAACACAGCCGGCGCCAGGGCGGAATATCCCTCACCGGCAAGACGGTCACACACGGCGCGGATGTGATGATTGACGCCGAAAATTTCCTGAATGACGACAATGCCGCCCTTCGAAGCGCCGGACGGATCGGCCCGATAGGCGCCAAGCTTGAAACTATCCGATGATGTAAGCGTAAAATGCTGACCCAAGACGATCCTCCTGTTACTTAAGCGACAAAACTGTCCGATTGCCGGCCGCGCCCTGCGCGGCGGTCAGCACACTATAGCGCCAGGGGCCGCTGTTGAAGCGGCACATTTGCGCAGACCTGTGCTTCAGGATTTCGAGGTTACGACGACGAAATCGGTGCCTTCGCCGGTTTCCTCACCGAGGCCCTGATCGGAAACGATCAGCGACGAGCCCGGCAGGATCATCGCCGAAATCCGGTCGATAATGTCCTGCGGAATCTGGATGCGGGCCAACGCCTCTGCCGGTGTCTGCGGCGGCGGGGGGTCGCCTGCCGGTTTTTCGGCAACGTCTTCCCGCCGGCCTTTGCCGTGCCGGTCGTAGCTGATGATTCCTTTGACTGGACGCGCTTTGCCTTCGGCTGCACTCCGGGCATCGAAATGACGTCCCAGCGGAAAGTCGAACCGTCATTCAGATACGCCATCGCGGTGAATACGTGGGTCCCGATCGGCTGCTCAGGATGATCGATGCTGATCGCCGCGTCGAACATCGGTTCGAAGTTCTGACGCACATAGATGCGTTGCGTCTTGCGGCTGATGAAGATCGCAATCGGTGTCTTCTTGTCAGCAGGAGCCTGGATCGCATCAGCGGGCTTGCTCGCCGGCAGCGGGACGATGCCGTTAGATGCATCAACCAGCAAAGTCGGACTCGCGTCGGTGCCGCGCAAGCTGTCGTGCGGAATTTGCACCGCGACGGTTTCCTTGACCGGCAAAGACACCGGTTGCTGTACAACCGGCAATGCTTGAGCGGCCGGAGGTGGAGAAGTTTGCGCAACCGGCTGCACGGCCGTCTCGTTGGTTGGTGCAGACGCCGACACCTCCACCTTGGACGCTTCCGCCGCGCTTGCTGGCTTTTGTTCCTCGCTGGCTGCCGCAGGCTTCGGCGAGTCGGATTCAGTTGCAGGCTGATTTGATCCAGCTACTGCCGGCGATGGATCCGTCACAGGCGCTTCCGGCCTCGGCGTCAAACCCGCTTCCGCAGATTTCGTACCGTCATTGCCGGAAGGCTCTGCTTTCACCGGCTCTGACGCCGCAGGTGCCGCGGCATCATTAGATTGCGCAGCCGCAGGCGAGTCTGCCTTTGGCGTAACGGCAGCCTCAGTGGGCTTTGCTTCGTCTCCGGAAGGCGCGGCCTTCGCAGGCTCTGGAGCTGCCGCCTGAGGCGCGGGATCGCCGGGCTGCGCAACCGCCGGAGCTTCCGGTTTCTGCTGTCTCGGCGACGCTTGCAGGCTTGCGCAGCTACTGCGGGCGTGGCCGGTGGCGTCGGCGAAGGAACTTTGTGAACGAAGAGATGCGGATCCGCGAACTCGGTCGGCTTCAGCTCTTCGTTGGCGACGATCACGCGCGCGCCAATTCTGGTGAGCTGATAGAGCTTCATGGCAAACTCGCGCGGCATGCGGATGCAGCCGTGCGAGGCGCGGTGCCCGATGCTTTCGCCTTCGTGCAGCGCAACGCCCGACCAGGTAATGCGCTCCATGAACGGCATCGGCGCGCCGCTGTAGATATTGGAGCGATGGAAGACCTGCTTTTGAATGACGCTGAAGACGCCGAGCGGCGTCGGCAGGCTCGGCACACCGGTCGCGACAGACGTATCGGCAATGTGTGCGCCATCGCTGTAGAGATGCAGCTTCTGCTGATCGATCGAGACGAAGATCTCCACCTGCCCTTTTGGAATGTCGCCGAACGGCCCTTTGCTGGCCTGAACCGCCGGCTTCGGGGCCGGCTCATGCTTGGCTTTGGCTTCTGCGTGGCTGAACCGATCGCCATGATCGCAGCCAGGCCGCAAGCGCACACGCTGCCAAGCAGGACCCGTTTGCGCCAGCCAAGATGCGATGCGGTGATGTCCCGCGTGTGTCGAGATGCTCAAGTTCCAGCCCCGGTTAAAATGGCATCGATTCGAGCGGCTAAATCGTACCGGACACCCGTGCCTCCGGCCACGCATCGGCCGGATAGATTGCCCGTATTATCTTTATGGTTCCTGAAAGACACAACCGTGACGCCCCCGGCAACGTTCCAGTAGCATTGGTCGGACGATGCACCCTTGCGGTTCACCCCCGCGGCGTCAGCGCGAAACCCTTGTGCAAGCAGCTCATAAGAATGCCGCCGGGCTGCGTGGTCGTAGACCATGGTCGTGATCATCAACTCGTCCGCTTTCGTCGTTTCAACGAGCGCGAGTAGCCGGGCCATAACTTTCTCGATATCTCCGATAATCAGCCGGGTGCGCTGCCGCGCCATGCGTTCACGGTCGATCGGCGTGTAGTTATAGGCGGCGGCTTCTTCCGGCGACGCGAGCGGCAAATATTCGCCCTTGGCACGGCGCACATAATGCAGTTCGGCGCTGGCGGCGATGCGCTGGGCTTCGGCATCGGTGTCGGCCACGATCACCGCGGTCCCGAGGATGGCGTAAGGCTCCGCCATCGTCGCGCGACGGCTTGAAGTGGTCGCGGTAGCTCAACATCGCGCTTGCCGCGTCATAATCGGCAAAGTGTTGGGCGAAGGAAAATCCCATGCCGACGGTGGCAGCCAGCTCGGCGCTGTAGCCGCTGGAACCCAACAGCCAGATCGGCGGCAGCGGCACATCGGACGGAACCGCTCGCACATTGCGGAACGGATGACCTTCCGGAAAACCGCCGCGCTCAAACAGCAGCAGCTCCTGAAAGCGTTCCAGGAAGTCGTCGCCCAGGCGCGGGTCCTGCCGGACACGCAGTGCATAGGATGTGACCGGATCGGTTCCCGGCGCACGGCCAAGGCCGAGATCGATGCGTCCCGGAAACAGCGCCTCAAGCACCTTGAAGCGCTCCGCGACCATCAGCGGAGCGTGGTTCGGCAGCATCACGCCGCCCGAGCCGACACGGATACCCGTGGTGATCGCCGCGATCTGGCCGATCATGATTTCCGGCGTGGAACTTCCGACATTGGCCAGATTGTGATGCTCGGCAACCCAGTAGCGCTTGTAACCAAGCCGGTCCGCAAGGCGCGCGAGATCAAGCGAGTTACGCAACGCCGCCGATCCCGGCGTAACCGTCGTGACGGGCGACAGATCAAGAACTGAAAGCGGGACCACGCGGGATGCACTTTTCAATGGCTGCGGACGAGACCGATGCTATCAGCCATTTACGGCAGCGTCCGTCAGTTCTGGCGGCGTGCCGCCGACGGCGGGCTGACGAACGGACCGCCTATGCCGGACTGTGCCGATTGAAAGCCCGAAGCGGACTGAAAATTGGCCTGGCCGAACCCGCTGGTCTGGTTCGCCGCCTGAGCACGCGCCGCGACACGCGCCCTGTGGGCGCGCCGCAACGCTGCAAGCCGCTTGCGATTGGCGATTTGGCGCGCCGTTTCCTGCAGCTCCGCCAGCTGTTGTCAGTGCGGCTGTTACCGGAGAAGCGGCTTGCTGCGGCGGCATCTCGGTTATTGACCCGGTCACTCGTGACGGTTTCCGGTTGGATGGTCCGGCTACTGGCGGCGATGCTGCCGGCAGCGACTGCTGCTTCCGGGCTGTGGCGTTTCAGTTGCTCCGGCAGCGGGCGTTAGCGGAAGTTTCCGGTTGCGCTGCGGCGCAGACGGAGGCGCGGCGGCTACGGCATCTGTCGGCGACGGACGAAGAAGCGGATTGTTGGTGACTGTGCTGCCGCATGCGGCGGCTCTGATCCTGTCGCAACGCGCTCCGGCGCGCTTTGGTGTACCGCATCGTCGACGGGTACTGCCGGTGGCGGTTCGGGCGCATCGGTCTGATCGGGATCGTGCGCTGACATGGCGGTGGCAACCGCACGCAGCCCTTCAGTTGTTTCAAGACGTGGCTGGTCAGAAGCGAAGCTCAGAGCCCGAGGTGCACCATCAATGGAGGCGAGCTGAAATGGCGTGGCTGCCACCGGCAGGCGGGCCAGCGGACCGTGGTTGACCCGAAACGCGGCGAACAGGCCGAAGCCCCCGACCAGCACAGTCACGGTGAGCAGTACGGCGACGATCATGGAACGGATGGTTGGAATCATTCGAGTTCCCAGCGCACCTTTGTGCAAGACCGGCGAAATACGCGTCACAATTGTCTTTGGAACATCGCGCGGCAGAAGCGTCACCGCATTTACGCCGGCTCGGATTCCGGCGTCAGCACGAGGACACTAGCTGAGTCGCGCAAAATTCAACGCAAAAAAACCGGCCGGTGCGAGGCGCCAGCCGGATGATTAATTTCACAACCTGAGAGAAAACGAGCGCTACCGTGTGATCGTGGTCGGGGTGGCCGACGAGACCGGCGTCGACGCGCCCGGCAGCACCACAACCCGCGTACCGACATTCACCCGCGTATAGAGATCGGAGATATCGTCGTTGGTCAGGCGGACGCAGCCGGAGGAAACGAACGTGCCGATCGTCGACGGCTGGTTGGTGCCGTGGATCCGGTACTCCGTGTTGCCGAGATAGAGCGCGCGTGCGCCAAGCGGATTGGTCTCGCCGCCAGCCATGAAGCGCGGCAGGTACGGCTGCCGCTCGATCATCTCGTGCGGCGGGAACCAATCCGGCCATTCTTTCATCCGGCTGATGCGTTGGCTGCCGGCCCAGGTGAAACCTTCGCGGCCGACGCCGACGCCGTAGCGCATCGCCTGACCATTGCCGAGCACCAGGTACAGGTAAGTGTGCGGGGTATCGATGATGATTGTGCCTGGCGGCTCCATGGTCGTGTAGTTGACCACCTGCCGGCGAAACTGCGCCGGCAGTTCCTTGCGCGGTCCGCTCTCGGGCTGGTCTTCAGGCGGCAGGCCCGCGACAGACCCACGACTGATGGTCGGCATCGGCGGGGCGCCTACTGGCGGACGCACCGAACCGGTCACGTCAGGATCATTGCCGCCAATACCGGCCGGGGGACGCAGCGGCCCACCGCCAATGTTAGGCATCGGCTGCGGGGATAGATCGTCATTTTGGTTGGACGAGAAGCGGCCGGCATACGGCACAAACGGCCCGCCCATTGGGAGGGCCTGTTCATCGCACGGATCGCAGGGCGGCGCGGCGGTCGCATTGCGATAGGACGGTCCTGGCTGGCCGTAAGGCGACGGAGCGGCCGCGCCCGGAGGGGGCAGCGGCGCACTGGAATAGGTCGCCGCCGAATTATATTGCGCGGTCGCCGGACCAAGCGAACCGGCAAGGGCAAAAGCAATCACACATAGACGAGTGCTGAAACGCAAAGGCATGTCCCCCAGAGAGCGCCGCAGCGTATCGCGGACGTGCGGACAAGATTAGGCGGGAAGAAGGCAATAAAGCAGCAGACAAGGCGGCATAACGGGCGCTGGCGATGTCTTCTGCCAGACGAGGTAAACAATTTGCTACCAAACAGCCCTTGCGGAATCAGGACACTGGCCCGGTAACATGTTATTGATATTCGGGGACGAAGGGGTTCGTACCGGGACGGCAGGAGACGCGTCGTGAAACGCATGCTTTGCGGTGCGATCGCATTGTGCCTGATCCCGTGCGCCGGGCTGTATGCCGAAGGCCCGACGGTCAACGAGATTAAGGGCCAGATCTTCGACGCAAAGATGCTCAAGGAGACTTTCGCCGCGGGGCTGAAGCACTGCAGCGAGTTGAACTGGCACTAATTTCTTTTTCCCGCCGCGCGATCGCGTACTCGACTTGGATGAATATCACCGTTCGCTGGAAAACCTCGCCAAACAGCAGGTGTCTACAATCCGGAACGGAAGCGGCCCTGGACTAAAGAAGACGCCGCGGAACGCTGGGAGCAAGTCCAGCGCCAGGCGGTCAAAGACAAAGAGAACTGTCAGATCGTGGCGAGCCTGCCCGACCTCGAGAAACAACTCGATGAGCTGGAGAAAAAAGCCACCACGGCGCAAAAGAAGGACTGAGCGCTCGACGGTACCGTAACGCTGACGAGCCGCGGTCGAGTCCAAGTTGTGTCTGACGTGAGCGAAGACGGCTGGTCTTTAGTCCGCGAGTGCAGCCCGATACCACAGA
The DNA here is from genome assembly GCA_963739945.1 of uncultured Alphaproteobacteria bacterium. GTDB lineage: Bacteria > Pseudomonadota > Alphaproteobacteria > Rhizobiales > Xanthobacteraceae > BOG-931. The sequence continues at coordinate 41,586 of CAVUCN010000027.1, forward strand.
CACAGTCAACTGCCGTGCGTGAGCAAAATCGCCGACGCGGCATTATATACACAAGGCCGCGATACCGGATTTGTCTGCTTAAGCTTCTCCGCTACAAATATCCGGTACCGTGCCGCGAGCAGAGGATAAAGGCTGATGCCATCCGTAAGCGACTGGAAAGTGCCCGCCTCCGCGCAACCGAAGCCGGAGGACTATGGCTTCGACCTTGAGCAGGCTTTCACCTCGGTGGTCGGCGTCCGCGCCATTATTCCGTCCGACGCCTACACCGCGGAAACCCTCGGCACCGAGCGCGCCGGCAACGGCGTTTTCATTCGCGACAACGGCATGGTTCTGACCATCGGCTACCTGATCACCGAAGCGGAAACAATTTGGATCAATCTCAATGACGGCCGCTCGGTGCCGGGTCATGTCCTCGGCTACGATCAGGAAACCGGATTTGGACTGGTGCAGGCGCTGGCCAAGCTCGACAGGCCCGCCCTCGAAATCGGCAAATCGGCGGCCGCTTCAATCGGCGAGCGTGTGGTCGTTGCCGGTGCGGGCGGACGGCATCATTCGGTTGCGGCGCGAATTGTCGCCAAGCAGGAATTCGCCGGCTATTGGGAATACGTGCTGGACGAAGCGATCTTTACCGCACCGGCCCATCCGAACTGGGGCGGCACGGCGCTGATCGGTCCAGCCGGCGACCTGATCGGCATCGGCTCGCTGCAACTGCAGCATGCGACGGAAAAGGGACAGTCGCAGAACATCAACATGATCGTCCCGATTGATCTGCTCAACCCGATTATCGACGACCTGATGAAATTTGGGCGGCGCAACGCGCCGCCGCGGCCATGGCTTGGGCTTTACGCCACCGAAGTCGACAACCGGCTGGTGGTTGTTGGACTCGCCGATCGCGGACCGGCCAAGAAGGCGGATATTCGAATGGGCGACGTGGTGCTTTCCGTTGCCGGCAAGGAAGTGCGCGACCTTGCAGGCTTCTTCCGCCACGTCTGGGCCCAAGGCGAGGCCGGGGTGGACGTACCGATCTCGATCTATCGTGATGGCGATACCATCGACGTTCGCGTCAAATCCAGCGAGCGCAATCGATTTCTTAAAGGGCCGAGTCTCCACTAGTGGCGTCGGCGTGCAACGCACGCAGGCCCTCCCGATAGGTCGGATAAAGCAGGCTGACGCCAAGCACACGCTTGAGCTTGTCGTTATGCACGCGCCGGCACTCCTGCCAGAAACTGAGCGCCATCGGCGACATTGATGCGGCTGCGTTGTCGAACGCGATCTCCGGCGGCGGCGCAACGCCCATCAGTTGGGCTGCAAATGCAATCGGCTCGCCCGGTGGCGTCGGCTCATCGTCGGCAACATTGAAAAGTCCGGATGCGCGGCGCGTAAATGCTGCATCTATGGCCTGCGCGATATCGTCGACATGAATGCGATTGAAAAACTGCCCGGGCTTGACGATCCGCCGCGCCCTGCCGCTCGCGATCTGCATCAGCGCGTTCTGGCCGGGCCCGTAGATACCGGCGAGGCGCAATATCGCGACGGGGATGCCGCGGCGTTCACCAAGGTCCTGCCAGGCCCGTTCCGCCGCCAGCCGTTCGCGGCTGCGCGCCGCTCCCGGCTTGGGTGGCGCGGCCTCGTCGACCCAGGCGCCGCCGCAATCGCCGTAAACACCGATGGTGGAAAGATAGACAATCGATTGCAGACTTGCTGCGCTCGCGAGTTGCTCGCCGAGCACGCGCAACACCGGGTCGCCATTCTCGTCCGGCGGAACTGAAACCAGCACCGCATTCGCTTCGGCGATCGCCTCGCGGAGTTCGGGCGTTACCGATTTGCCGTCGAAGACAACTCCCTTCAGGCCTGCCTGCTTCGCACTCAATGCGGCGGCACGTTCCGCGTCGCGCAAGGTGCCGAAGATATGGTCGAATTTCGTTCCAAACAGTTCGGACGAAATGTTCCGCCGAATAGCCGAAACCAAAACAAACCAGCGTGCTCATTGGATATCCATCACTCGCACGCCAAAACCCATTCTTCGATTACATGCGGATCGGTTTCTGCACCGCGATAGCGAGCCGCGCTTCGCACCAACCGCTCACGGTCGAGCCGGCCAAGCGCCCACACCGCCGCACCACGCACCAGCGGCGAAGCATCGCCGAGCAACTGCTCCGCCGCGCCAGCAAGGCTCGCGTCATCTGAATTGCCGATGGCGATCAGCACATTGCGAACGAAACGATCGCGGCCAATGCGTTTCACCGCGCTCTTTTTGAAAAGCGCACGAAAGGCGGCATCGTCGAGGCGCGCGAGATCCGCCAATAGCGGCGCGTTCAACGCATCGCGCGCAAAAAATTTCATTTCATTGCCGGCCTGCGCAAACTTGTTCCACGGGCAGACGGCAAGGCAATCGTCGCAGCCGTAGATGCGGTTGCCCATCGGCGCGCGGAATTCGCGCGGAATGGGCCCTTTGTGCTCGATGGTGAGATACGAAATGCAGCGCCGCGCATCGAGCCGATACGGTGCGGGAAAAGCATTCGTCGGACAGACGTCGAGGCAGGCGTGGCAACTGCCACAATGATCGCCCATCGGCGCGTCGGACGGCAGTTCGAGCGTGGTGAATATCGCACCGAGAAACAGCCACGAGCCAAGCTCTTTCGAAACAAGATTGGTGTGCTTGCCCTGCCAGCCGAGACCGGCGGCTTCGGCGAGCGGCTTCTCCATGACGGCTGCGGTATCGACGAAAACTTTGACGTCACCGCCCGCCGCTTCGATCAGCCAGCGCCCGAGGCGCTTCAGCCGCGGTTTGATGACATCGTGATAATCGTCGCCGCGCGCGTAAACGGAAATTCCGCCGCGCAGGCGATCCTGGAGCACCGCGAGCGGGTCATCGTGCGGACCGTAGTTGAGCCCAAGCATGATGATCGAGCGCACTTCGGGCCATAGGGTTCGCGGATCGCCACGCCGGTCCGCGTTGGCGGCCAGCCATTCCATGTCGCCATGGGCACCGGCAGACAGAAATTCGTGCAACCGTTCGCCAATTCCGGGAACGGAATCCGGCCGCGTCACGCCAACGACGTCGAAGCCCTCGGTGTGGGCGGCAGTGGTGAGAGCGGATTTGAGATCGTCAGGTGTCAGAAATCGAGATCGGCGTAGCTCGGCGACGGCGGCAGGCCGGCCAGCGTCTCGGCGAGCAGCACGCGAAACGACGGTCGCGATTTTATCCTCGCGTACCAGTTCTTCGCTGTCTCGTCTGCGTCCCACGGCACATCGCCCAGGTAATCGACGGCGGACAAATGCGCCGCCGCAGCCAGATCGGCATAAGTCAGGTTGTCGCCGGCAAGCCAGTCACGGGTGCGAACCAGCCAGCCGATATAGGCCAGATGGTAGCGAATATTGCTGCGCGCAGCACGCATCGCGTCGGTATCCGGCGGCCCGCCGCCGTTATTCGCCGGGATATAGCGCTTGTAGATGCGCTCCATCACCAGCGGTCCGCTGACCTCTTCGAAGAACTTGTCGTTGAACCAGTTCATCAGGCGGCGGATTTCGACCCGCGTTCCCGGATCGCGCGGCATCAGCCCAAGTTCGGCGAGCCTGTCGCCGCGCGTATCGCAGAGGTATTCGGCGATGACGCGCCGCACCGGGAACCGGCGGAGCGGCCTCCTCCACCAGCACAGGCGTCGTGCCGGCGGGGTTGAGCTTGAGAAAATCCGGCCGCCGCTCCCAGGTCCGCTCCTCGGCCAGACGCAGTTCAAGCCCAAGTTCTTCGGACACGAGCCGGATGAAGCGGGAGTGCGGGCAGAACGGATGATGAAACAGGGTCAGCATTCCATTCATCGCGAATTGCCAACCTGACCTATCTGGATCGTCTTGTGAGCGAGGAACCGGACGGCTATAGCAGCGGGCGGTCGGGACGTGATTCCAACGATTCGCACCGTTATAGGCGACGCCACGCCGCAAGCAAACTAGTGGTTCGATTCAAACATTCGCATCCCGTTTCGGAGGCACCTCGTGCGAATGTTTAAATCAAAGAACCACTAGCAATTATAAGTGGCTAGTGGAGCTTTAGATTTGACATTCGCTTCACGGGCGATCGGAACAGGGGTAGCGAATGTCAAAATCCGCTCCACTAGTGCCGCGCCACAACCACAACTCTGACGTAACCATCTTGCCAACCCCTTACCGGTCCGGGCGCCTGACGCGCCTGTGTTCCGTTACCTCGCTGCGGAGCTCATCATGACGCTGGACGTGATCAAGGCCATCTTCCTCGGCATCGTCGAAGGCCTGACCGAATTCATTCCGGTTTCCTCGACCGGGCACCTGCTGCTGGTCGGTCATTTCCTCGGCTTCGACGACAAGTCTTTCGGAAAGTCCTTCGACGTCCTGATCCAGCTCGGCGCGATCCTGGCGCTGCTGTCGATTTATTTCGGGCGGCTGTGGAAATTGTTCCTCGGCATGTTCAACGATCCGCAGGCGCAGCGCTTCATCATCGGCGTGCTGATCGCGTTTTTTCCGGCGATGGTGCTCGGCGCGCTGGCTTACGGCTTCATCAAGAGCGTGCTGTTCAACGTCTGGATCGTCTGCATCATGCTGGTGATCGGCGGCTTCGTGCTGCTGTGGATCGACCGGCTCGATCTCAAGCCGCGCTATCACGACGCGCAAAAATTCACGCTGCCGATGTATCTCGGCATCGGCGTCGTGCAGTGCCTGTCGATGATCCCCGGCGTGTCGCGTTCGGGCGCCTCCATCGTCGCCGCGATGCTGTTCGGCGCCGACAAGCGCGCCGCGACGGAATTCTCGTTCTGGCTGGCAATGCCGACCATGGTCGGAGCGTTTGCGTTCGAAGCGTTCAAGAACCGGCATGAACTCGCCGGCAGCAACCTGACGATCATTGCCGTCGGCTTTGCCGTATCGTTCATCTGCGGCTGGTTCGTGGTGAAATGGCTGCTCGGCTACGTCTCGCAGCACGGCTTCGCACTGTTCGCCTGGTGGCGGATTATCGTCGGCGCGCTTGGCCTGATTGCGCTGGCGATGGGGATGTGAATCGACCCTCGGTCTGAGCTAAAATGAGCTTGCGTAGCGGCAATGGCCGCGCGCGCTTTATCAGCTTGGAGAGGATCGCTTCAATGGCGAAGAAACAAACGGATAGCGTTTACCGGGTTGTCGATGTCGTTGGCGTCAGCGAAAAATCATGGGAGGATGCCGGCCGGCGCGCCGTCGAAACTGCCGCTGGATCGTTGCGCGATCTGCGCGTGGCCGAAGTCACCAAGATGGACATGAGGGTGGAGAACGGCAAGGTTCTGTCGTTTCGCACCCGCGTCGCGCTTTCGTTCAAGTACGAGGCTTGATACGTCTTCGGGCTGTTGTTTCGGCCGCGCGATACCGCGGCCGTTGCTACACCATGCGCGCGTCGAACTGTCCGGCTTTGCGAAACCGCCAGAGATAGGACGGCACGATCGCTTCCATCGACTCCGGAATGATGCCGAGCGATTCCAGCGTGCGGCCGTCATGCCGTGCCGCGTCGGACACGACGTTGTCGTTCTTGAGCAGTTCGACCTGATCGGGCGTGATCAGCGGCTTTGGCGCGAATTGCAAAACCGCCGCCTTCAATTTCATCAGGCCGAACGGCAGCGGAACGAGGAGCCGCCGGCGCTGAATGGTCGCGAGCGTGAATTCCATCAACTCCTTGAACGTGCGTACGTTCGGTCCACCAAGCTCATAGACCGCGCCCGGCTTGGTGCCGCCATCGACTGCTTTGGCGATTGCCTCCGCGACATCGCCGACGAAAACCGGCTGAAAGCGCGTATGGCCGCCGCCGGGAAGCGGCAACGCCGGAGCCAACCGTGCAAGCGCCGCGAACCGATTGAAGAAGTCGTCTTCCGGGCCGAACACGATCGACGGTCGCACGATGGTCGCGGCCGGTACTGCCGCCAGCACCAGCTTTTCGCCTTCCGCTTTCGACTGTGCGTAAGACGACGGCGAGTTTTCGTTGGCGCCGATCGCCGAAACATGTACCAGGCTCGCGCCGACACCTTTGGCCGCGAGCGCCACGGCTTCCGCGCCCTTCGCATGAACCGCGTCGAAGCGCTGACGGCCACGTTCGAACAGGATGCCGACCAGATTGATGACAACGTCGGCATCGCGCACCGCGGCTGCAACCGAGTCCGGATAACGCAGATTGGCCTGAACCGCATGGATTTGCCCGACCCGGCCCATCGGCCGCAAATGACCGCAAAGTTCGGGCCGGCGCACCGCGACGCGGATGCGGTATTGCTGTTGCGCCAGCGCGCGCACCACATGGCGGCCGAGAAATCCGGAGCCGCCGAATACGGTGACGAGTGTCTCGGATTTATCCTTCAGAGCCATCGGCGCGGAGATACAGGATCGCCCCTGCCCTGTACAGATCGACCGGCAACAAATCAGCCCCGTGCGGAATATCCGCCGTCAACAGCAAGCGTGGCGCCGGTCACAAAATCTGAAGCCGCGCTCGAGAAGAAACACTGCTGCCCCGGCCATGTCATCGGGTTCTCCCCACCGGCCCGCCGGCGTTCGTGACAGCACCGTGTCATGAAGGCCAGCAATTTGCTCACGCGCGTCTCGGGTCAGATCGGTGTTGAGCCAGCCGGGAGGATTGCGTTCACCTGGATATTGTCAGCCGCCCAGGCGCAGGCGAGCGAACGCGTCAATTGAACGATGCCGCCCTTGCTCGCGGCATAAGCCGTCACGACCGGCCCGCCAAATATCGAATACATCGATCCGATATTGAGAATTTTTCCACGACCCGCCGCTTTCATGTGCGGGTAGACCGCTTGCGCGCAAAACAACGCGCCGCTGAGATTTACATCGAGCACTTCGCGCCAGTCAGCTTCCGAGAGCAGCTCAGGCCGCTTGCGTATCGTCGTGCCGGCATTGTTGATAAGAATATCGCAACGGCCGAAATCGCCGACGACTTGCTCGACGACGCTTTTGCAAGAAGCCGACGATGACGCCTGCAGCGGATAGAACCCGCAGCGAAAGCCGGCCGCGTTCAATTCCGCGACCGCCGCCTGCCCTTTGGCCTCATCGCGTGCAGCAATCGCAACCGTTGCCCCGGCTTCGGCCAGGCCGCGCGCCATTCCGAGTCCAAGTCCGCCGTTGCCGCCGGTGACGATGGCGACCCGGCCAGTCAGATCAAATCGGTTCACAAGCAGCTCCCCAACTCAAGCTTTTGCAGGGCTTTATAGCCGTTCGCAGCCCGACAAAGGACGGAGGCCATTCGATTGACAATACGGCTATCGCTCCGTACCTATCCCGCCATTGCCCAACGGGCGCCCAGGTGGCGGAATTGGTAGACGCACTAGTTTCAGGTACTAGCGGGTAACACCGTGGAGGTTCGAGTCCTCTCCTGGGCACCACCTCGATCAGATTTGATCTCCGTTTTGTCGTGCGCCGCAATACGACTGTGGCAGCCGTCCTTTTGACGCGCCACTTTTGACGCGACTTGGCGACTCCGATATTGAGGGCAGCGCATGACGACCCGGCTGCACCGCGGCGATCTTCCGGATATCGCGCGCTACAAAGGCGCGGTGGCGATCGATACCGAGACGATGGGTCTCGACCTCGCCCGCGACCGGCTCTGCGTTGTCCAGCTTTCCCCGGGTGACGGCTCGGCCGACGTCGTGCAAATCCCGCCGCACGCCAAGGATGCGCCCAATCTCAAACGGCTGCTCGCGGACAAGAGCCTGCTCAAGATTTTTCACTTCGCGCGTTTCGATCTCGGCATGCTGTACAAGGCGTTCGGCGTGATGCCGGAGCCGGTCTATTGCACCAAGATCGCATCGCGCCTGAGCCGGACCTATACCGACAAGCACGGCCTCAAAGACCTCGTGCGCGAGATCCTGGGGCAGGAAATTTCAAAGCAGCAGCAAAGCTCGGATTGGGGCGCCGCCGATTTGACCGATGCGCAGGTCGCATACGCCGCGTCCGACGTCACCCATCTGCATGCGCTCAAGGACAGGCTCGACGCCATGCTGGCGCGCGAGGGCCGCTCCGAGCTTGCCGCCGCCTGTTTCCGGTTCCTGCCGGAGCGGGTCCGGCTCGATCTGGCCGGTTTTGCCGCCGAGGACATTTTCGCTCATTCCTGAGTGCGGTTTGGCAGCCTCACACGCCAAAAATCAAACAAGCCGCTGAAAATATTGATAAAAGTCGGCCCTGCCCGGGCCATATTCGTCGGCAAGTCTTCCGGCAAGTCTGCTCTGGGCAAGTCTTGGCTTTGCCGGAAAGTCTTGGCGGTCGCCTTGGCTGAAATAAGCTGATATCCGAACCGAATCGGAGCGACGGCTTTTAGGGGGTCATTACGTGACCACTGCCTACCCTGCCGACGCTGTACGGGAATCCACCTTTCCGTCCAGCACAGGCGTCGATACCGAACGGATGTATCGCGTTGCGCTCCGGCACAGCCGGCATGTGCGCTGGCTGCGGGCCGGCACGCTGGCCGGCATCGCGACCGTCCTGCTCGGCGTCGTCGCCGCCAACTACCTGCCCTCGCTCGGCGAAATCCGGTTGCCCGGCGAACTCGGCAAGCTGGTCATCAAGGGCACCAAAATCACCATGCAGGCGCCGAAGCTTACCGGCTACACCAATGATGCACGCCCTTACGAATTCACGGCCAACGCCGCGGCGCAGGACATCACCAAACCGGATCTCGTCGAACTGGATCAGATCCACGCCAAGATGGGCATGGCCGACAAAAGCACGGTGGAAATGACTGCGCCGTCGGGCATTTACGACATGAAGGGCAATATGCTGACCCTCAACGACGACATCGCGCTGGTCTCTTCCACCGGTTACGCCGCGCGTCTCACCGAAGCTGTCGTCGACATGAAGAGCGGCAACGTCGTTTCCAACAAGCCGGTGAAGGTGAAACTGCTCAACGGCACGCTCAACGGCCAGCGGATGGAAATCACCGAAAAAGGCGACACGATCCGGTTTGAAGGGGTCACAATGGTCCTTCAGCAGGACAAAGACACCGACAAGGCAAAAACGCAGTGAAGCCTCAATTGCCGCTCTGGGCCGGTCATCGCCGCAGGCTTCGTGCCCGGTATCGCCGCGGCACAAGGGCTGATGCAGAACAGTCTGGGACAGAACCAGGATCAGCCGGTTCAGATCGAAGCCGCTTCGCTTGAAGTGCACGACAAGAACAAGACCGCGACCTTCGCGGGCAACGTACAGGTCGTGCAGGGCGATACGACGATGAAGTGCCAATCGCTCGTTGTCTTTTACGGACACGAGGTCGGCATCGCCCAAAACGCCGCTCCCAGCACAAAACCGGCTTCCGTCGCGCCGGGACCGAAAGGCGCGCAGGACATCCGCCGTATCGAAGCCCGCGGCGGCGTTACCGTCATAACAAAAGATCAAAAAGCGAGCGGCGATCTCGGCGTCTACGATCTGCAATCCAAGACGATTACGCTCACCGGCAATGTCGTGGTCAGCCAGGGCGAGAATGTGATCCACGGCGAGCGTGTCGTCGTCGACACGGTGACCGGCAATGCCCGCGTGCTGAGCAGCGAAGGTGGCGGCGCGGCGCCCGGCCGTGTGCGCGCACTGATCCTGCCGAACAAGGGCCAGAATGGCGGGCCGGGAAACATGATGACCATCGGCCCCGGACGGACGAACTAGACAACAGCGCCTCGCTCACTATCGTTGCCGGAAATCGGTTAGACTCCTCCCGTATTGAGCGACTTTCTTTAGCGATTCGGCGAAGGTCTCGAGATCAGCGTGGTTGATATTCTTTCATATATCCGCCGCTTCAAGCAGCCCGGCGAGCGTGCACCGGTCGCCGAAGACGACGCCATCAACCTCGAGACCATCGGCGGCGTGATCAGCAACAGCTATGTCGATATCGCGAGCACTGCTGCACCCGCCGAAATCGCTGCCCTTGCCGAGAAGGTCCAGACTGCCGAAACGAGCCAGAACTGCTGAAAGAGCCAGAACCGCCGAAAGGGACCTGACCGCCGAGAGGAGCAGGACCGAGGAACGATCGTTTCGCAGGCCGGAACCCGAGCCTGATCGCCAGGACCAGCAGCCGGAAGAACTTCAATTCGATCGTGAACCGGACCGGCAAGTTCCGCAGGCGCTTGAGCGCCAGCCCGCGCGGCCGCCGGTATCCAAACGCGCACCCCGCCCGGTTTCGCGGCCGCGGCGGCGAACCGACGGCAACGGCGCCGTCCCTGATGAACGCAAGGGCACGCTTTCAATTCACGGCATCGAAAAGAGCTTCGGTGGCCGCATGGTGGTGAAAGGCGTGAGCCTCAATGTGCGCAGAGGCGAAGCCGTCGGACTGCTCGGCCCGAACGGCGCCGGCAAGACAACCGTGTTCTACATGACGACCGGACTCATCAGCGCCGACAAAGGGCGCATCGAACTGAATGGCCGAGATATCACCAAGCTGCCGATGTACCAGCGCGCGCGGCTCGGCATCGGCTATCTGCCGCAGGAAGCTTCGATTTTTCGCGGCCTCAATGTCGAAGACAATATCCGCGCCGTGCTGGAAGTGATCGAGCCCGACGCCAAGCGGCGCGAACACGACCTCAATGCACTGCTCGATGAATTCAACATCGCGCGCCTGCGCAAGACTCCGTCAATCGCACTGTCGGGCGGCGAGCGCCGCCGCGTCGAGATCGCGCGGGCGCTGGCAACACGGCCAAGCTACATGCTGCTCGACGAACCGTTCGCGGGCATCGATCCAATCGCGGTCGGCGACATCCAGGCGCTGGTGCGGCACCTGACCAACCGCGGCATCGGCGTGCTCATCACCGACCACAACGTGCGCGAGACGCTGGGTCTGACCGATCGGGCCTACATCATCTATTCGGGCGAGGTGCTGATGGAGGGCCGCCCAGACGACATCGTCAACAATCCCGATGTGCGGCGGCTCTATCTGGGCGAGGAATTCCGGCTTTAAGGCTGACTTCAGCAGCCGGCAAAAATCGGCTGGCGACCGCCGCCCCATTGCTGTACAAGGTCCTGACAAGCAAGAATCGGACCAATTCAGCGCCATCCATGGCACTTTCGCAACGACTTCAGCTTCGGCAGAGCCAGGCTCTGGTGATGACGCCGCAGCTGATGCAGGCCATCAAGCTGCTGCAGCTCTCCAATCTCGACCTCGTCGCCTATGTCGAGGCCGAACTGGAGCGCAATCCGCTGCTCGACCGCAACAACGCTGCCGAAGGCGAGGCGCCGGTCGCCGCCGCCAATGGCGCCCAAGGCGAGGATAAATCGGCCGAAGACCGCGCCGGAGTGGGAACCCCGCGAACCCGAGCCGACCGCCATCGAGAAGGAACGGGTCGACAAAGCCCTCGACGACACCTCGCCCGACGACAGCGCACCCGGCCCCCGCACCTCCGACGCCCCGGCCGGCTATTCGGAATGGGCCGGAACCGGCTCCGGCGGCCGGGACGGGGAAGACTACAATCTCGAGGCATTTGTCTCCGCCGAGACCACGCTCGCGGACTGGCTGCGTGAGCAACTCACCCTGGCAATCGCGGACCCGATTCGCCGCATGATCGGGCAATACCTGATCGATATGGTGGACGAGGCCGGTTACCTCAGCGGCGATCTGGCAGTCAGCTGCGGAAAAGCTCGGAACCAGCGTTACCGAAATCGAAGGCGTGCTGCGGATATTACAGACCTTCGATCCGCCTGGCGTCTGTGCCCGCGATCTTGCCGAGTGCCTTGCGATCCAGCTCAAGGAGCAAAATCGCTATGACCCGGCGATGCAAGCGCTGATCACACGGCTTGATCTTCTGGCGCGGCGCGATTTCGCGGCGCTGAAGAAAATCTGCGAGGTAAACGACGAAGACCTCGCCGACATGATCGCAGAAATCCGCAGGCTCAATCCGAAACCCGGTCTCGCTTTCGGTTCGGCCGTCGTGCAGCCGATCGTGCCCGACGTGTTTGTTCGCCCAGCCTCCAACGGGGCCTGGATCGTCGAACTGAACTCCGACACGCTGCCCAAGGTCCTGGTCAATCAGAGCTACTATTCGGAAGTATCGGCGACGGCGCGGCGAGACAACGACAAGTCCTATCTCAACGAATGCCTGCAAAGCGCCACGTGGCTGGTGCGCGCACTCGATCAGCGCGCCCGCACCATCCTCAAGGTTTCCAACGAGATCGTCCGCCAGCAGGACGCATTCTTTGCCAACGGCGTCGAGCACCTGCGCCCGCTTAATCTGAAGACCGTCGCCGAAGCCATCGGCATGCACGAGTTCGACGGTGTCCCGCGTCACCGCCAACAAATACATGGCGACCACCCGCGGTATCTTCGAGCTGAAATACTTTTTCACTTCGGCAATTGCAGCTTCCCATGGCGGCGAAGCTCATTCCGCGGAAGCCGTGCGGCACCGCATCAAGCAACTGATCGACGCCGAGCCCCCGGCCGATGTGCTTTCGGACGATACGATTGTCGAGAAGCTGCGTGAGGCAGGGATCGATATTGCGCGCCGCACGGTTGCAAAATACCGCGAGGCGATGCGCATTCCCTCCTCGGTACAACGGCGGCGCGAAAAGCAGAGTGCCGCCGCAACCTGATCCGTCCCCGCACGCGTTGAAACTTCGCCGGCGAATGCCTAGGTCGAGTCTGACGGGCCCTTTGACGGAGGTGTCTATGTCATTTCGCATATCCGGCAAGAACATCGAGGTCGGCGAGGCTTTACGCGACCGCGTCAACGGACGGATCGCTGAAGCCGCGAATAAATATTTTGATGGCGGTTATTCGGGGCACGTTACGCTGGCGCGGGACGGTTTCGGGTTCCGTACCGAATGTGCAATTCACCTCGATTCCAAGATTACGCTGCATGCCGAGGGTGAGGCCGCCGACGCTTATGACAGCGCGGACCAGGCAATAATACGCCTGGAAAAACAGTTGCGCCGCTATCATCGCAGGCTTAAGGACCATCGCGCCGACGCCCATTGACGAGAGTTCGACCTCTCCCTATGGTCCGCCGCCCTAACGAGCATGGTCCGGAAAAAGGGTACCGTTTTTCGGGAACGATCGTGCATCCATAAAAGTTTTGGTGCGGTTCCGTAAGAGACCGATTACGCTCTCAGCCCAAGGCTTACTGGCCCATTCGCTTACAGGTTCCATTCCAGGTCAGCTTTTCATGCCGCTCAACGATCTCGTTGCACCGAATGCGGTTCTGCCGGCGCTCAAGGTCAACAGCAAAAAACAGGCGCTGCAGGAGCTTGCGGCGCGCGCCGCCGTGCTCAGCGGCCAAAATGAACGGCAGATTTTTGAGATACTGACACAGCGCGAGAAGCTCGGCTCGACGGCGATCGGAAACGGCATCGCCATACCGCACGGTAAAATGGCCAATTTGACGCGGCTGTTCGGTTTGTTTGCGCGGCTTGACCGGCCAATCGATTTCGAGGCGCTCGACGGCCAGCCGGTCGATCTTATTTTCCTGCTGCTCGCGCCCGAAGGCGCCGGCGCCGATCACTTGAAAGCTTTAGCGCGCGTCGCCCGCTTGCTGCGCGAACCTGCCGTAACCCACAAACTGCGCGCATCGAAAGATGCGGAGTCGCTGTACGCCGTGCTGGCGATGCCGTCCGCCAGCGCCGCCTGAGGTCAGCGCGTCGCCACGGCCTGAATAGAAACCCGCAAAACGAAACGGGGCCGGCGTCTGCCGGCCCCGATCTATTTCCGGTCCCGTGTTTCCGGTTACTGCACGCTGACGGTCTCGAGCTCCTGGCTCCAGGCGTTGGCAACGGCGGCCTCGCGGCTGTCGGTCAGCATGATCGGCGTGCCGTCGGCTGCATGCAGCGCGAACAGTTTCACACCGGGCGCCATCTTCGGCACCTGCATCTGCGGAAACATCGCCGCTACGTCTTCGGAACGGATCGTCTTGACGTAAGCGATACGTCCCTCGCCAAGGTGTGCGAGCGCTTCCGGGGTGATCTGGATCGGGTTCTCTGTACGGTTCATTTCAGGTAACATGGCCCTCGACTCCTTTCATGTCGGTCGAGTCCTACTGGTTTCTTAATCGCACTCTTTGATTGAGATCGATTTAACGATGCGCTCGGGTTGCGGGCGCACCAGATCAATCGACAGCAATCCGTTTTTCAAGTCCGCACCGGAAACTTCCATACCCTCCGCCAGCACGAAGGTGCGCTGGAATTGGCGCGCGGCAATGCCGCGGTGGATGTATTCCCGGCTCTTGTCGTCCTGTTGGCGACCGCGGATGACGAGCTGGCTCTCCTCTACGGTTACATCGAGCTGATCGCGCGTGAATCCTGCGACCGCTAGGGTAATGCGCAGGCGCTCAGGCGCGTTCCCGTTACGCGGTATCCGCTCGATATTGTAGGGAGGATAGCCGTCCGCCGCCTTGCCGACGCGGTCGAGCACGCGCTCGATCTCGTCGAAGCCAAGCAGGAAGGGACTCGATAGCGACGAAACCCTGGACATGGTTTCAAAGCCCTTTTTAAGCGACTTTGGCGGGGCCCTTTACGGCACCCCAATTGACCCCCGGAAAACCATTTCCCGGGGGACGTTCGTTATATGGCGCTGCGGAATAAGTGGTTCAAGGACCGCGGAAAAGTCCAATAACTGGGGTGCTTTCAGGACTTTAGCCGGCCTACAGCTGGCACTCGGGAACTTTGGCTGTCAGTGAAACTTTTCTACTGGCAGCGGGTCTAAGATCACCGAGGGACTGATGCTCGACGTCAAGTTTAGATACTTCAATCCGGGTTTGCAGCCACGCAAGACCAAAATGGAGATGCCCGGCTGGGCCGGAAAGCCGGCGCCGCGCGCCGACGGTTCGCACGAATACGCCTGGCATTGCGCGCCTTTCACCGAGGGGGCGCAGTACGGAATTGAGGTCTTTTATCCGTACGAGAACGAACTGCACGTCTCGAGAAAGGACGGGCAGTTGCACTTCGATGGTGACTTCGGTCCCGCTCCGGACGGTGATTTACAGTGGCCGCCTTTTCGCACCTTTGGCCGCGACTTCTATACGCACCAGCTGCTCCTCGATCTAAACGTCGGCCCGGATTGGGCCGTTCGCACCGAGCCGCATCCACGGTTTTATACCGACATCACCGGCACTTGTCCGATCGCTGTACCGGCGCTGTTACGCACCGAATGGTGGCCGATGATTTCGTTCGTTGTTTTCAAAGCACCGACCGAAGGCCAGGTTCATATCTTTCGACCCGGCGAACCGATGCTTCAAATCCTCGTACTGCCGGTAACGTGCGACATCAATCTGGTGCCGATGAGCGAAGAAGAAGCCGCGGACCGGGAAATGCGCGCGCGGCGGATCCATGCAAGCCGCTCCACTCTCGCGGCCGATTCACAATGGACCTCTGACACCGACACTGTTTTCGACGGCACCTATCGTTATCTGTTGCGCGCAGCGAAAGGCCGTGCCCCGAGGACACGGCCTGACAACGAACGATTGCGGCTGCGTTAGCGGCCGTAATAGCTGCTGTGGTGATGGTGGTGGTGATGATGATCGTGACGGTAGGGCGGAACGATGCGGACGCGCGCCCTGGCATGATGGTGATGGTGGTGGTGATGATGCCCCACCCCGATAACGATCTGTGCCATCTTCCGTGGCCTTCGGCGTTGAACCGCGCCGCGCCTCATCGGCTTTCAACGCTTCCACCGCATTCGGAACCGGATTGAGCAAACTCCGATAGGTCAAACCCGGGTCCGCTGGGTTACCCTGCACTTCGGCAGCATTCCCACCCCCGACTGTGACCAGGGCCGCGGCAGCCCCCAATAGTCCGGCAATTTTCTTGTCCATGTTCTCTCCAAAAGGCGTTAGCAGCGGCATTCCGCGCTGCGGAAGACAAGTGTTCCTGGGGCCCGATTGTTCCGCCACAATCGATGCAATTCGCCGTACAGTCGGTTGACGTAGGCAACGATCGTATTGAGGATGGCTTCGGAGGCTGGCCATGCAATCGGTACAGCAACGCGATAGAACGGCGGCATCCGACATCGATCCGTTTTCGCGTGAATTCCTCGCCGACCCTTACCCGTTTCACGAACAGCTCCGGGAGCTTGGCGCGGTCGTCCGTCTGCCGCGCTACGACGTGTGGGCGGTGACACGCTACGAACAGGTCAGCACCATCCTCAACAACTGGGAAGTGTTTGGTTCGGGCGGCGGCGTCGGAATTGCCAACTTCCACAAAGAGGGCAATTGGCGGCCGCCGAGCCTGCTTGCTCGAAACCGATCCGCCGACCCACACACGCGCCCGCACCGTGATGAACCGCGCGGTGGCGCCGAACCTGCTGCGTGCCCTTCGCGACGGCTTTTATCAGGAAGCCGTGCGGCACATCGATAAAGTTCTCGCGCTCGGCACGTTCGACGCGGTCGCCGAGCTTTCGATCGCCTATCCGCTCAAAGTGTTTCCCGACGCGGTCGGCATCGCCGCCGAAGAACGGGAAATGCTGCTGCCCTACGGCAGCATGGTGTTCAACACCATGGGCCCGAAGAACGATCTCTATCACGCGGCGCTGGCGCCGGTGGACAAGATCCTGCCGTGGGTGATGCAGCGCTGCGCGCGCAATGCGTTGCGCCCCGGCAGCCTCGGCGCCGAGGTTTACAAATACGCCGACACCGGCGAAGTCACCGAGCAGGAAGCGGCCTTGCTGGTGCGCTCGTTTCTGTCCGCCGGCATCGACACCACGGTTCACGCCGTCGGCAATGCCTTGCTGTGCTTCGCCGAGAATCCCGGCGAGTGGCAGAAGCTGCGGCAGGAGCCGTCGAAGGCGCGCGCCGCGTTCGAGGAGGTCATGCGCTTCGAGACGCCGTTCCAGTGCTACTTCCGCACCACGACGCGGGAGACGGAGATCGCCGGCACGCCGATCGATGCCGGGGAGAAAATCTACGTCTCGATCGCCGCAGCCAATCGCGATCCGCGGAAATGGGAAGAACCGGCGCGTTTCAATATCAGCCGCAAGGTCGCCGGCCATGTCGGCTTCGGCACCGGCATTCACGCCTGCGTCGGGCAGATGATCGCACGGCTGGAAATCGAGGCGCTGATGACGGCGATGCTGGAGCGTGTCGCCACTATCGAACTTGCCGGCAAGCCGGAGCGGCTCATGCACAACACGCTGCGCGCCGTGAGCAAGCTTCCGGTGCGGATGACGCGGCTGAATTAGGCCGCGTTTCCATGGCTCGCGCGCAAGCAGAGACCATCGTCGTCATCGGAGCGGGGGCGGCGGGCTTGATCGCAGCACGCGAGCTCGGGCAAGCCGGCAAAAGGGTGACGATACTGGAAGCACGGGACAGATGCGGCGGCCGCATCTACCCGCTTCCGTCCGCTGCGTTCGGATACCCGGCGGAAGGCGGAGCCGAATTCGTTCATGGTGAGGCCCCCGTCACGCGACGCCTGCTGCGCGAGGCAGGACTGGCAACGCTGCCGCTTGCGGGAGCGGCATGGCATGTCGAGAACGGCGTGTTCTCGCAGGGCGATCCGTCCGGTCCGGAAGACGACCAGCTTCACCAGCGCCTGATGGAATTGCGGTCCGATATGACGGTCGCGCAATTCCTGCAGCAGCATTTTGCAGGGGCGGCGTACACGCGGCTGCGGCGTTCCGTCACGCGGATGGTCGAAGGCTACGATGCTGCCGACCCGCGACGGGCAAGCGTTCTGGCCCTGCGCGACGAGTGGATGGATAGCGGACAACACATGCAGGCCCGCATTGCCGGCGGCTATGGCGCGATGGTCGATTTTCTGGCCGCGGAATGCCGCAAACACGGCGTCACGATCCATCTCAACTCAGCCGTGACCGCGATCGAAGCGAGCGATCGAGGATGCGTTGTCCGTTGCGCCAACGGCGACGCTCATGAGTGCGATGCCGTCATCCTCACGGTGCCTCTTCCGCTCCTGAAAGAGATCGCGCTTCCTGCGCCGGAACGCGAGAAAGCCGCAACCGCTGCGAAGATCGGCTTCGGCAATGTCATCAAGATTCTTGCTGCGCTTCGAGACCTGCTGGTGGCTGCGAGCAGCGCGCCGAACTTGCCGAACTGTCATTCCTGATTTCGGACGCGCGGATACCGGTCTGGTGGACGCAGCATCCCGCTCCCGTCCCGCTGCTCACGGGCTGGTTCGGCGGACCGAACACCGAAGCCATGGCGCACTTCAACGAGCAGGAATTGATCGAGACAGGGATCGCGTCGCTCGCCGGCATCTTCGGCCTCGATCCGAAGCAACTTGATGCGGAAACTGGTGACGGCGCGGGCGATCGACTGGGCCAAGGATCCCTTCGCGCGCGGCGCCTATTCCTATGCCACGCTCGACGCGCGGCGCGGCACGGTCCGCGCTCACAAGACGCGGACGACCGCCCCATTCGTTTTTCAGGCGAAGCGATTTACGGCGGCCCGGAGGTGGGTACGGTTGAGGCGGCGCTGGCAAGTGGCCTGGAGACGGCGCAGGCTATTCTGGAGCCAAATTAATTTCACAGAGCAACAGCGACGCAATGTCCGCGTTGCCCCTGAAAGCAATATCAGCTCACGCATTCACGCCGCCGCCTGCCGCATCGAAGCGCGCAGCTTTTCCGTGGCGGCACCATCGACTTCGAAAGTCTCGGGATCGAGCACAACGCCGTAAAGATTCTTGACCGCCGCGAGCGAGATGTAACCCTGCCTGGCATCGGCCGCGACGTCGGCAGCCGGCCGTTCCAGCGGCGAGCCATAGCCGCCGCCGCCGCCGGAGCGCATCCGGAAGGCATCGCCGGTCTTCAGATGCGCGACCAGAACCTTGGCGTTGGGGAAGTCTTCTTTCCAGCTGATCGCCGATCCGCACCGCGACTTCATTGCCGGTGGCATCTCCGCCGCCCTCCAGTCCCCATGGCTTGCAATGAAACCGCTCGACATGGCTGTTGAAAGTCATCGGCACCCGCGCGCGCACGACGCGCTCCAGTCCCAGCCCGCCGCGATGACGTCCGGCGCCGCCGGAATCCGGAATGAACGCGTAGCGCTCGACCACCAGCGGAAACTTCACCTCGCTCTGCTCGCTCGGCGAATTGTGCGTGTCGCCGTCGTTGATACACACCGTTCCCGACACGCCATCCTCGCTGCGCTTGGCGCCCCAGCCGCCGCCGAGCGGCCCGAAATTGGCGAGAAAGAATTCCGAGGTGTGCGGATTGATCGCCGTGGGTCTGCGCGATCACGAGGTCGGCGTGATGGCCGGCGATGGTGCGATCGGGAATGACCGGCGCCAGCGCCTTGAACACCGTGTCGACGATGGTCATCGGATAGGTCATCCACCAGCGCATCGGCGCCGGCCGCACCGCACTGACGATGCGCCCCGGCGGCACGATAGCTTTGAGGCTGCGGAATGAGCCGTCGTTGATCGGGTAGTCGGTCGGCGAGGTCAGACACTTGTAAGCGACCTGCGAGCAGGCATACCCGGTGGTGATGCCGGAATTGAACGAGCCGCGCACCTGGCGAGAGACATCGGTGAGATCGACCGTCATCTCCTCGCCCTTGACAATGACCTTCACCTTGATCGGAACCTTCTTGCCGATCTCGATGCCGTCGTCGTCCATGTAAGATTCGGCCTCATAGACACCGTCTGGAATCGAACGGGTGCGGGCGCGCGCCATTGTCTCCGAATGATCCATGATCGCGCCAATCGCGCCCAGGACCTGCTCGCGACCGTACCGATCGACCAGTTCGAGGAAACGGTGCTCACCGGTCTTCACTGCGGTGACCTGTGCACGCAAATCGCCCATGGCCAGATTCGGCAGGCGCATGTTCTGTCGGATGACGTCGATCAGCGTCTGGTTAGGCTCACCGCGGTCGTGCAATTTCAGGATCGGAATTTGCAAGCCTTCGGAAAAGATGTCGGTGGTAATGCCGCCGAGCGTGCCGCCGATGTCGAGCCAGTGCGCCATGCAGCACGAAAACCCGACCAGCACATTCTTCTGAAAGATCGGCAGCGTCAGCGTGACGTGATTGAGATGGCTGCCGGTGAGATAGGAGTCATTGGTGACGTAAATGTCACCGGGTTTCATGTTTTTCAGGCCGAAGTGCTTGATTTTCGCCTTCACCGTCTCGGCCATACCGCGGATGAACATCGGCAGGCCGATACCGATCGAAACGGTCTCGCCTGCGGTGGTGAACAGCCCGGTGGTGAAGTCGAGCGCCTCATAAATGATGATGTTGTAGGCGGTGCGCATGAGGTTGGTCTTCATTTCCTCAGTCACCGCAATGACGCCGTTGCGCACGATCTCGGTTATCACCGGATCGGCTTTGGCCTTGCGCGCGCGCTTCACTTTGGACTGACGTGCCATATGCTTATTCCGGCTTGATGTTGGCGAACTTGATCACCTTGGCCCATTTGTCGGCAGCCTCGGCGATCAGTGTTCCGAATTGCGCGGGCGTCATCGGCGCAGCCGCGGCGCCCAGATCGACGAGTCGTGCCTTGATCGCCGGGTCAGTAATGACCGCGTTCACGGCCTTGTTCAGCTTGTCGACGATATCGCCCGGCGTACCCTTCGGTGCGCAAATTCCGAGCCAGCCGCTGCCTTCATAGCCCGGGACGAATTCGGCAATGGCCGGCACATCTGGCAGCACCTCTGTCATGCGTGCAGCACTGGTCACGCCGAGAGCCCGCAGCTTGCCTGACCTTACAAAACCCAGACCGGGAGCCACCGCGGCAAATGTGCCTTGCACTTGCCCGCTCAATACATCCGGCATGAAATTAGACCGGTACGGCACCTCAACAATGTTGGTACCAGTCATCATCTTGAACAACTCACCAGACATGTGCGGCCCGGTGCCGACACCGGACGTCGCCAGATTGATTTTTCCCGGATTCGCTTTTGCGTATGCAATGAATTCCGGAATTGTCGTGGTTAGGAGCGAGGGCGGCACCGTTAACACGAACGGCGTGAAGGCGATGAACCCGACCGGCGCGGTATCGCGAACGAAATTGAAGCTGAGATCCTGATAAAGGCTGGCGTTGACGGCATTACCCGAGATCGCCGCCAGCAGCGTATAGCCGTCAGGGGCCGCGCGCACGACATACTCGGTTCCGATATTTCCGGCAGCACCAGGCCGGTTCTCAACGACGACCGGCTGTCCAAGCCGCTGCGCCAGCGGATCAGCCACAAGCCGCGCCAAGACGTCGGGGGCGAGGCCTGCGGGCAGGTCGACGATAAGGCGTATCGGGCGCGTCGGGTAATCGAGTGCGAATGCAGGCGCCGGCAGCACCGGAAGAGCACCTGCGCAAGCCGATGCCAACAAAAATTTGCGGCGATCGAGTTTCATCGTCTCCCCCCTACTGAAATCACCAGATTGCCGAGTGCGTCGACGTCCATTACGTCGCCCGGCATCAGCACTGTGGTCGAGGCATATTCCTCGATCAACGCCGGCCCTTTGATGCGATTGCCGGCCGCAAGCGCTTCACGCTGATAGGTCGGTGTCACGTGCCACTTGCTGCCGTAATAGACCTTGCGCTTGCCGCGCAAGGCCGCCTTTGCCGGCACCTTCTGGCCGCGCGCAATCTTGCGCTGCGGCGGCTTGCGCATCACGCCAGTCACGGTCGAGCGCAAACTGACGATTTCGGCGCGCTCGGCCGGCGCCGAGGTGCCGTAGCGTTGCGCGTGCTGCTCGTCGAAATGCCGTTTGATCGCCTTCAAGTCCTTGCGCTTGAACACGCCTATGGGCAGATCGACCGTCACCGCATGCTCCTGGCCGACATAGCGCATGTCGGCGGCGCGCTTGACCTCGACCTTCTTCGATTTGACCGAAGCGGCCTCGATCGCCTCGCGGCCCTGCCGCTCGAGGTCGCGATAGACTTCCTCGATCTCATCGAACTTGGCGTCTTCGAGCGGCGTGAACCAGGTGCGCACGTAGTCGTAGCGCAGATCGGCAAACAGCATGCCGAATGCCGAGAACACGCCGGGCGCAAACGGCACGATGACCCTGCGCATGCCGATCTCGCGCGCGACTTCGACGGCATGCAGCGGCCCGGCACCGCCGTAAGCGAACAGCACAAAATCGCCGGCATCGAGGCCGCGTTCGGTGGTAACGCCCTTCACCGCATAGGACATCGTTGTCGCAGCGATGCGGAGGATGCCGTCAGCCGCCTCAACCGCGCTCATGCCGAGCGGCTCGCCGATCCTGGTCTTGAGCGCCCGTTCGGCCGCCGCAACGTCGAGCTTCATCTCGCCGCCGAGAAACCGGTCGGAGCCGAGCCGGCCAAGCACCAGATTGGCATCGGTAACCGTCGGTTCGACGCCGCCAAGTCCGTAACACGCCGGACCCGGCGATGCGCCGGCGCTCTGCGGTCCGAGCCGGAGCGAGCCATCCTCGACGCGCGCGATGGAGCCGCCGCCGGCGCTGACCTCGAAAATATCCATCATCGCGATCTGCACAGGCAGCGCCGTCTCGTAGCCGCCGATCAGCGCCGCGCCCGTGGTCAGCGCCTCATTGCGATAGATCACACCGGCCTTCGCCGTGGTGCCGCCCATGTCGAAGGCGATGGCGTTGTCGATCTTGAGCGCACGGCACAGCGCCTGGGTGCCGATGACACCGGCGGCCGGACCGGACTCCAGCATGCGCACGCATTCGTTTTGCGCCTGATCGGATTCGTACAAACCGCCGGTCGATTGCACGACCAGAAACGAGCCGTCGAAGCCCGCCTTGCGCATATGCGCGTCAATCTCGCCGATGTAGCGGCGGACTTTTGGGCCGATATAGGCGTTCGCGGCGACTGTCGAGCAGCGCTCGAACTCGCGGTACTCCTGCGACAGCTCGTGCGACGCCGACACGAACATCTTCGGATGATTTTTTTCCAGAATCTCTTTCGCCCGCCGCTCGTGGTCGGCATTGGCGTAGCAGTTCAGGAACAGGATCGCCGCCGCCTCGATGCCCAATTGCTCGAGCCGCCGGCCTAAAGCCACGATCTCGGCTTCGTCGAGCGGCTTGTCGATTTCGCCGTCGGCCAGCATACGTTCGCGCACCTCGAAGCGAAGCGCCCGTTCGATCAGCGGCTCGTGTTTCCGGAAGAACAGATTGTAGGCGTCAGGCCGGTTGATGCGGCCGATCTCGTAGATGTCGCGAAAGCCTTCGGTAATCAGCAGCGCGGTTTTTGCGCCGGTACGCTCGAGCATCGTGTTGATGGCGACGGTCGAGCCATGCAGGAACAGACCAGCCGAGCGATAATCGCTGCCGGCCTTGGCCACACCCGCAGAGATTCCCTCCACCAGATGCGACGGTGTCGACAGCGCTTTGCCGAAGGCGAGCTTGCCGGATTTTTCGTCGAACACAGCGATATCGGTGAAGGTGCCGCCGATATCCGCCGCCAGTCTCATTTGTCCTTGCGCCATCGTCCCTCAGCAACGCCCCTCTGGCTTATTGTTGAGCATGATCTTTTCCGACCTTCCTGCGCCAGCCGAAGCGGGCTTCGCGAAGGCGGGAAACCGGTATCCACCCTCGGATCAAGTCCGAGGGCAGGCTTTTCGGGATCATGCTTAAATGTCCAGCACCACATAATCGTCTTCGATGCGCACGGGAAAGGTCTCGGCGACATAGGGCCCTTCCACCAGCGCAGAGCCCGGCGCCACCGACACTGCGAACTGCCGTGCCCTGACCTTTGACGGTTCGCACCATGACTTGCCGGTGCGCACGTCGAATTCCCAGCCATGCCAGGGACAGCGGATGATCTCGCCGCGGCGCGAATAACGGTACTTGCCGGGTTCGCTGGCCTCGACCAGCCCGGTCAAACGGCCCTCACAGAGACTGCCGCCTTGATGCGGGCACCGGTTCGCCAACGCGAAGAACTCGCCTTTGATATTAAAAACCGCGATCTGGCGGCCGCGAACATCGACCAGCTTGCGGGTGCTTGGCGGAAAATCGCGCACGCTTGCGATGACGTGTTTGGCCATACTGCGGCCTTACGCTACCGGCTCCACGAGCCGGCTGTAGGTCGCGAGCGCATTATCGCGCCTGATCTTGCCGTGCAGCTTTTGCGGAATTCCCGCCGGCATGACGTCGTCGCCGTCAAACTGCCAGTGCGGAAAGTCCGACGAGAACAGCAAGATATCGTCCGACTGCAAATGATCGATCAGCTTGGCGACTGCCGCCGGATCGTCAGGACCGTCGAAGGGCTGAATCGTCAGCCGGAAGTGGTCGCGCACGATTTCCGATGGCGAGCGATCCAGCCATGGCACTTCGAGACGAACGCCGCGCCAGAATTTCGACAGCCGCCACAGGAACGAAGGCAACCAGCTCACGCCGGATTCCAGCAACACCACCTTCAGTTTCGGATATTTCACGAACACGCCTTCGCAAACCAGGCTCGCCACTTGCGACTGGAAGCCTTGCGAATTCGCCGCGTAGTCTTCGATGTAATGGGAGGGCCACCCGAGCGACGTGACCGGGTGCTTGTAGCTCGACCCGGCATGGATGCCGAGCGGCAGACCGTGCCGTTCGGCGGCGGCATAGATCGGCCAATATTGCCGGCGCCCGAGCGGCGCTTCGCCCATCGCCAGCACCAGCACCTGCACGAAACGCCTGTCGGCGGCACAGCGCTCGATCTCGGCAACGGCAAGCTCGGTATTCTGCATCGGCACGACGATGGACGCACGCAGCCGCGGGTCGCGATCGAGCCATTCCCTAGCGACGTAATCGTTCAGCGCCTTGGCAAAGGCTGCCGCCATGTCCTCACTATAAAGAAGCTGCACGCCGTACAGGCAATTGCAGATGGCAACGTCGATGTTCCAGCGGTCGAGCGCGTGTATCTTGAGCGCATCGAGCGTGGTCGGCGGTTCCCCCGCTTGGCCACGCCAATCTGGCCGCGACGTCAGCGGCGCGCTCGGCGGATAGCTGATCGAGTCCAATGAATTCATGCCGCGATCGACGACACTGTCGCGCCAGAATTCGTCGAGATACGGCAGCAGAGCCTGCAAGCTCGGCACGTTGACGTGCACGTCGCAATCGATCGTGGACCAGGACGCGGTCACGATTTTATCCCCCGGTCATTCCAGTGCAGGCATTATCGGCGAGGCGAAGGCTTCAAGGCAACTCAAGCGGACCCGGCAAGGCGCGTTCCGCCTTGGCGGCAAGCTGGGCCTCGTGCCCTTTGACGAAGATTGCGGCCAGCACGGCGCCGATCACCAGGACCACGGCGCAGACCAGCACCGCAGAGCCCGCAAGCCGCTCCACCTGCCGCCCAAGGAAATAAGCCGCAACGCCGAAGAACGCGGCCCAGGCACTGGCGCCGACGATATTGGTCAGCATGAAGGTATAGCGCGGCATGCGATTGGCGCCGGCCAGGATACCGGCGAGCGTGCGCAAAACCGGAATGAATTGGGCGACAATGATGATTTTGCCGCCGTGGCGCAGAAAGAGATACTGGCCGAGTTTTATCCGCGCTTCCGTGATCCCGACGTATCCGCCGTAACGGAGCAGCAGCCAGTAGCCGAAGTTGCGGCCGATAGCATAGCCAATTACGCGGCCAACGATAGACGCGCCGGCTGCGACCAGGATCACCGCGACGATATTAAGCTCGTGCTTGGAGCCGGCAATGACTGAGGCGATGATAAGCGCCGTCTCGCCGGGCACTGGAATACCGACCCCCTCGAGGCCGATAACGCCGGCAACGACGAGAAGGCCATACGCATGAATGAGATGGGCAATTGATGGCATTTATTATGTGCACCCGAACGCGGTCACTTATACTCGTTCCCGCCGAAAAAGAACTCCTTGACCCCACCCTTTGTCTCACGCAGGCGTCGCGGGGTTCGCCGGGATTGTAAGGACGACATGTATAAGGATTTGCGCGAATTTATCGGTCTGGTCGAAAAACTTGGGGCATTACGCCGCATCGAAGGTGCGGACCCGCGCTTCGAAATCGGCGGAATTACCGAGGTAGCGGCGGGCATGGCCGATTGTCCGGCCCTGTTGTTTGACGACATCAAGGGTTTTTCGCGCGGCTTTCGCATTTTCACCAACGCTACAACCAACGTGCAGCGCGCGGCGCTGGCGCTTGGGCTCGATCCAACTCTCCGGCCACTCGATGCCCTCAAGGCGTGGATGGAGAAGCGCAAGGACCTCAAGCCGCTACCTCCCGCGGCTGTCAAAAAAGCGGCCTGGAACGAAAACACCGTCAGCGGCAGCGACGTAGATGTCGGGCGATTTCCCGCGCCAATATGGCATCGCCATGACGGTGGGCCGTTTATCGGCTCCGGCTCGCTGGTGATCATGCGCGATCCGGACAGCGGCTGGATCAATGCTTCGATCTATCGCATCCAGGTTCATGCACCGAACAAGGTGACAGTGCAGTTCGATCACGGCGGCCGTCACGGCGCGATCATTGCCAGAAAATATTGGGACCGCGGCGAAAGCTGTCCGGTTGCCGTCGTTCACGGCGAAGACCCGGCCCTGTTTATTGCCGGTTTTGAATACTTGCCCGATGGGCGTTCGGAATACGAGTTCGCCGGCTCGATCAAGGGCGCGCCCATCGAAGTATGCAACGGACCGCAAACCGGTCTGCCAGTTCCGGCCCATGCCGAAATCATTTTCGAGGGCCGCCTGTTGCCGACAAACCAGGAGACGCTACCCGAGGGACCGTTCGGCGAGTTCACCGGCTACTACGCCGCTGATGCGCGTCCCGGCCCGGTGATGGAAGTCACCGCGATCCATCATCGCAACGACCCGATCCTGCTTGGCTCGCCGCCGATGAAACCACCACGCTTTCATTTCGGCCTGCCGTTCCGGGCCGCGACGATCTGGAGCAATCTCGACTCAGGCGGCGTCACCGACGTGGTCGGCGCCTGGCAGCATGTCTCGCAACTCATGACGGTGGTGGCGCTGCGACAGCGCTACGACGGTCACGCCAAGCGCGCCGCGATGGTCGCAGCCGCACACAGCTACATGGCGCGCATCGTTGTCGTCGTCGATGATGACGTCGATCCGTCAAATCTCGCCGACGTGATGTGGGCGGTCACAACACGCTGCGAACCCGCGGAAGGCATCGACATTATCCGCAACGCCTGGAGCTCGGCGCTCGATCCGCGCATTTCACCGGAAGACAAGGCGAAGGGCGTTACCTCGCATTCAAAGGCGATCATCAACGCCTGCCGGCCGTTCTCATGGATCGACAAATTCCCGACGCCGTCGGCGCTGACCGCCGACGAAGCGCGGGCCATCGAAGACAAGTGGAAGAAATTCTTGAGCTAGCTCACTCAACCGCGTTCGCGGACTTCAGGCTGTCGAACAGCGACGAGCGGTAGAGGAATTTCTTGTGTAGCGCGACATCTTCCGACGTGCGCCGCAGTTCATCGAGATGCTGGCGGCGGATGGTCGGGTTCTTCTCTTCCAGATGCTTCTTGTTCTGGATCGTCTGCGCCTGCACGTAATCCACCTGCGCCTTGCGGCGCTGACGTGTGTACCGATCAAGCACACTATCCTCTGCGCGATCAAACCAGACGTCGGACAGTTTCTCGGCAAGATTGACGGCGTCGTGGATGCCGCCGTTCATGCCCATTCCGCCGATCGGATTGTTGACGTGGGCGCAATCGCCGGCGAGCAGAACGCGTCCCTTGTTGAAGGTCTCGGCGACACGCTGATGCACCCCGTAAAGCCCGTAATACGGCACTTCATAATCGCCACTCTTCTGGTGAATACCTTGCAGGCGCCGCTGGATGCCGGCCATGCTGACGGCTTCCTCGTCGGTCTCCTTCTCCGGTACCGGAAACACACCGCGCCAGATGCCGGGCGGGCCCCAGCCTTTAACTTTGAACAGGTTGATCCACTCGTCCGGGTCGGAGAAATAATTGCGCGTGCAATACCCCTTGCCCGTTTCGCCGAAGTCGAAATTCGTTGCAATCTTGATAAAGCGCTCCGGCCAGGTGAAGCCCTCGAACACGATTTCGGCCAGCTTGCGCACGGTGCTTGATCCGCCGTCAGCGCCAATCAGAATATTTGCCGCGAAGCTTTTCGGCTCTGCCCTTCGGCGTTCGTGACGGTTGCTTCGACGTAGTCGGCGGTCTGCGACAAACTGCTCAGCTTCGTCGAAAATCGGACTTCGCCGAGACCGCTCGCTTTGATGTAGGGCAGTGCGGCATGGACCAGCTTGTACTGTTCCCACTGCACGACATAGGGATAAGGCACCTCTCCCTTGAGCAGGTTGATGTCGAATACCGCAATGAGTTCGCCGCTCGCACGATCGCGGAAATGGAACAACGGCGATTCCAGGCCGCCGGTCGGCTCCTTGGAAAACATCTCCTTTTCCAGGCCGAGCTTGACCAGCATTTCGACTGTAGGCGGATGAATGGTCGCGGCGCGCTGATCTTCCGGCGCGTCCGGTAACTGCTCGATCAACGTGACCGGAATGCCTTGCTTGACCAGAGCCAACGTCATCACCGCCCCAACCGGGCCGGCGCCGGCAACGATCACGCGATTATCTTCTGCCGTCATTTACAAGCTCACACTTTCGAGAGGTCGAACACTGAGGGATGAAATAACTCTTCAACCTTCACCTTCCGATCCGCCAGCCCCTGCTCGTAAATGTACTGCGTCAGAGCTTCGATATCCGGAAGATTTTCGTGGATGCCGTATTTCCAGAAATCGTCGCCCATGATCGCGGCGGTCTCGTTGGTCTCGGCGACCAGCCACGGCAGCGTTACCATGAGCGCATTGACGTCTCGCAGATCGATCATCGCCAGCGCCTTGGCTTCGCAGAACGCCTTGTAGACGCTGGTCGGCAGCCATGGATATTGCTCGACAAGCGTTTTTCGAATGCCGATCAGGTGCATGATTGGAAACAATTTGGTCTTTTTGTAGTAGGCCTGCTCTGCTGCGCGTGTATTTGGGAACAGCAGTTGAATATGATCTTCACCGTTCCTGAAAGACGATGGCGCGCGTGCCGTAAACAAAGCGTCGAGTTCGCCGTCACGCAGCATGCCGACCAGTGTCTTGTTATCGCCGATCGGCCGCAAATCGAGACCCGGAATCGGTTTGAGCGGCGTGCGTTCATGGCGGCCAGGCTCTTCCTGACCGCCGCTGTGCCAGTGAATCTCCGACGGCTTCACGCCGTATTCGTGCTGCATCATGCCGCGCATCCAGACCACCGCGGTGATCTGATATTCCGGCACACCGATGCGCTTGCCACGCAGGTCTTCCGGCTTGCTGATGCCGGCGCCCTCGCGGACATAAATGCCGGAATGCCGGAAAATCCGCGACACGAAGGCCGGCACGCCGATATAGGCCGACGTGCCCGTTGCCACGGTGCGGATGTAACTCGAAAACGAGATTTCGGAGACGTCGAATTCCTGGAATTTGAAGGCGCGATGGAAAATCTCTTCTGGATAAAGCGGCAGATAGGTGACCGCGCAGCCCTCGACCTTGACGCGGCCGTCTCTGATGGCGCTGGTGCGGTCATATCGGCCGCAGGCAATTGTTATGGGCACTTCAACCATCGGATTTCCTTAAATATCGCGCCAATGCAGGCGAGCGAAAGCTAACGGCTTCGCGCCAACCTGTGAAGCGCACGGCACTCATGGCAGCCGGCCAATGGCTGCGCTACGCTTATTCATTGAAAGCCGTTGGAGTTCGCAGTCATGGCGGACGGATTGACGACAATTTCGAGCCGTTTCCCGGCTAAAGAGACGATGGATCGGCTCGAGGCAGCGGTCAAAGCCGAGGGGCTGTCGGTGTTTGCACGGATCGACCACGCTGCGGGAGCGGCTGCGGTTGGTCTGCCGCTGCCGCCGACCGAGTTGCTGATCTTCGGTAATGCGCGGGGCGGGACGCCACTGATGCAGGCCGATCAAGCGATCGGCATCGACCTGCCGCTGAAGGCCCTGGTCTACGAAGACGCCAACGGCAACGTGTCGCTGGCCTACAACAATCCGGCATGGCTCGCGCAGCGGCATGGGCTTGGACAGAACGTCGATGCAACCGTCAAAGCGCTGGAAGCGGCGCTTCATGCATTGGCAGCCGCTGCCACGAATTCACACTAGCACTCGCAAAAACTATTGCGATCCGCGACGTACGCGCGCTTGTTGTTCCCCCCTGCCCGCGATAATTTTGCGGGAAAGGAGAAAGACTATGATGTCGACCGTGATCGGCGGCGCCATGCTGCCCCATGCGCCTCAGTTCTTCACCATGCCGGATACGGAGGACAAGGCGCTGGTCGCCAAGGTACGCGAGGTCGCGGCCGATGTCGGCAAGCGGCTTCGTGAACTCAATCCCGACCTTTGGATCATTTTCTCCAACGACCACGCCGAGCAGTTTTTCCACACCGCAGCTCCGCCCTTCACCGTCCACGTTGGCGGCGAAGCAACCGGCGAATTCGCCGGCCGGAAATTCCACTGGAAGATTCCAAGCGAGATCGGCTTTGAGCTGGTGCGGCAGCTCTACCGGCAGAATTTCGATCCGGCGTTCACGTCGACGGCCAAGATCGATTACGCCATCGGCATTCCGCTGACGCACCTCGGTCACACCGGCCCGGTACTGCCGATCTATGTCAATGCCTACCTGCCGCCGCAGCCGACCATGGAGCGCTGCTATCAGTTCGGCCAAGCAATCGCACGCACCGTGACGCAGCTCGGGCTAAAGACCGTGATCCTGTCATCGGGCGGCATGTCGCATTTTCCCGGAACCGACCGTTATTCGAACCCCGAACTGGCCTGGGATAGGCGCGTGCTGGAAAAGCTCGCGGCTGGAAATTTGAAATCGCTGATCGGTTACGACGAAACCGAACTCGACGACACCGGCAATATCGAATTGCGCTGCTGGGCCTGCGCCGCCGGCGCTCTCGGCGAACGCAAGCCCGATGTGGTGTCGATGGATCCAAGCTGGCATCACAACTACGCGTCGTTGGCGTGGATCGGCAGCGGAACCGAGCAAAATCGTGAGGCACACTATCCGGCGATCAAGCCGGAACTGGTGGAATTGACTTCGGCTCTGCACGGGTTGGCGCATGACGAAGACATGCGCGTCCAATACGTTGCCGACGCCGGCGCTTTCGCCGATCGTTTCAATCTGCCGCCGGATCAGCGGGAAGCGCTGATCAGGCTCGACTTGCCTTTAATCGTGAAAATGGGCGCGCATCCGCTGGTACCATTCCTGGCGAACATGCAAATCCAGCGGCTGCGTCCACAGCGCTGAGGCTGAAAACGAATAGCTGCCACGACTGCGAGCGCTTTCTGCCGCTCGCAGCGATGAGACAGTAAATTGGGGGGATAGATGGCTAACGCATCGCCGCTGAACGAGCAGTCTATTGCCGCGCGGCTGGAACGGTTGCCGTATTCCAACTGGCACATCACCGTCACTGTCGTTCTCGGCATCGCGATTTTCTTCAACTCGTTCAATTCACTGGCGATCGCCTATGTGCTGCCGGTTCTAAAAGACCAATGGAACATCGCGCCCGCGGATATCGGCAAGCTGATCAGCATCGCCAATTTCGGTCAGGCGCTCGGTGCATTGACCTTCGGCTGGATCGCCGAACGCATCGGCAGGGTGAACACCGCGCGCATCGCCATCGGCTTGTTTGCGATAATGAGTCTGGCCTGCGCTTTCACGACGAGCTACGACCAGCTTTTCATCTGCCGGTTCTTCGAAGGCATCGGTCTCGGCGGCGAAATTCCGGTCGCCTCGACCTACATCAGCGAAATCCTGCGCGCCGACCGACGTGGCGGGCGGTTTCTGACCTATCAGATCATTTTCCCGTGCGGGCTGTTGATGGCCGGCATCGCCGGCGCGTCGGTGGTGCCACGCTTCGGCTGGCAATGGATGTTCATTATTGGCGCGTTGCCGGGGATCGTCGCGGTCTTCATGCAGCGCTACTGCCGGAATCGCCACGCTGGCTTGCCTCCAAGGGCCGTCTGAACGAAGCCGACGCCATCGTCTCCGAGATCGAGCGTATTGTATCACGTAACGGCACGAGACCCTTGCCACCCGTGCCGGACGTCATCCCGCAGCCGCTGAGCCAGCAAACGCGATGGCAGGAATTGTTCGAGGGCCGCTATCGCTCACGCACGCTGCTGGTCTGGGTGCTCTGGGCGTCGTGCTACATCATTGCCTACGGATTGCAGGGCTGGATTCCGACGCTCTATCGCGAGGTGTATCATCTGCCGCTGCAACAGGCGCTCAACTACGCAATCTTCAGCCCGGTGGGCAGCCTTACCGGCTCGCTGATCTGCGCTTTCCTGATCGACCGTATCGGACGCCGCTACTGGTTCACCGCGGCATTCTTCCTCACCGCAGCCGGCCTGATCTGGCTGTGGGCGTTTGGCGCTGGCACGGCAATCGGCATGCTGATCGGCTTCATGTTCTGCTCGATGTGGCTCGGCTCGATGAACATGACGATCTTCCTTTACACCGCCGAAATCTACCCGACGCGTATGCGCGCGCTCGGCGTAAGCTGGGCGAGCTTCTGGCTCCGCGCGGCGGCAACCGTCGGCCCGCTGATCGTCGGCTTCGCCCTGCCCCGTTACGGCATCAGCGGCGTATTCCTGACCTTCTCGGTCTTTGCGGTGATCGGGTGCATCGCCGCGACCTTCATGATCGAAACGCGCTGCCGCGTGCTCGAAGAGGTTTCGCCATAAACCTTCGCTTATGCATCGTTGTCGGGCCGCATATGCGATCGCGGCTCTTCGTTGCTTTGGACCGCGTGCAATACTATGGTTTGACAACCGATAACCGCAAATCGCCGGTCGGAGACAGCCAATGAAGAAGCTCGTTCTGGAGACGACAGCGCCCTTCCAGGGACTGCCGGAGCTTGTTGCCTATGACGAAGGCCTGTTCGCCAAGGAAGGCCTGGAGATCGAATGGGCCGACCGCGAAGCCGGCGTCGAAAAGAAGGTCGAGACCCACATCACGACGCCGAAAGGCGTCAATCCATTCGCCAGCCACGGCAAGCTGCTCGAGCAGGGCAAGGCCGATATGTATAACGCCTGCGAATGGGGCAATTACTGCCGCGTGCAGGACACCGACAAAGGCAGCCGGCAGCTCGGACGCCGCGCCATCGTTGCTTATTCCGCGCTTATGGTGGGCCCCAACTCGCCGGTCTATACGCCGCAGCAACTCGCCAACAAGACCATCGGCGTGCCGTTCTATTTCGGCACCCATTACATCGCGCTGCATCTGCTCGAAGGTTTCGTGCCGCGCGAGATGATCAAGCTCTGCCGCGCGCCGAACGGGTCGCGCTACCGGCTCGATGCGCTGATGAAAGGCGAGATCGACGCGACCACGCTGACCGAGCCGCACATCACGCTGGCCGAGAAGAAAGGCTGCCGGGTTATCTGCTCGGCGTTCTTCCATGGCACCGAAGTCGCGTCCGACCGCGTCGATGCCGACACCTACGCGGCATTCAATCGCGCGGTGCGCGAAGCGGTGCGCCGGATCAATGCCAACAAAAGTGCGTACATGCACTACTTCATCGACTACTACGCCAAGAAGGATCCGGAGATCGCCGCTCTGAAGGTCGAGGATTTGCGCGAAGGCCGGCTTGTCGTCTGCGATCCGGCGCCGATCCCGGCCGACGAAATGCAGCGCACCTACGACTGGCTCAAGAGCTGGGGCATGCTGGAAGAGACCGCATCGCCGCTGCAACTCGTCAATACGAAGGTGCAGGAACACGCGCACCAGGCGGCGGAATAACGCTCCATGCGTAACGGGCACGCGGACGAGATCGCCAAGCTGATCGAATCCGGCCGCGTGCACAAACGCGTCTACACCGATCCGGACCTGTTCGAGCTGGAGATGGAGCGCATCTTCGGACGCGCGTGGCTGTTCGTCGGTCACACCAGCCAGGTGCCGAATCCCGGCGACTTCATCACCACCGAACTCGGCCGCCAGCCGGTCATCATGGTGCGTCATCGCGACGGGTCCGTGCACGTGCTGCTCAACCGCTGCACACATCGCGGCGCCAAGGTCGTCAACGAGCGATGCGGCCATGCCCAGCGTCTGACCTGCTGCTATCACGGCTGGTCGTTCGATACCGACGGCCGGCTGGTCACAGTGCCGGTGCCGGAAGGCTGCGCCGCGGATTTCGACAAGGAGGCGTTCGGGCTCGCCAGCGCGCCGCGCGTCGGCGAGTATCGCGGCTTCGTGTTTGCGAGCCTCGCTGCGAAGGGCACGAGCTTCGAAGATCACATCGGCCCGGTCAAGGACAATATCGACGATCTGGTCGATCGCGCGCCGGACGGCGAGCTGGCGCTCGATGCCGGCATGCATCGCTATGCCTTCAACGGCAACTGGAAGCTTCAGGTCGAGAACGTACTCGACTCCTATCACGTGCCGTTTGGCCACGCCTCGACTGTCAACAAGGACGGCGTGCAATTCGCCCGCCGCGAGGGCGACAAGAAAGGCGCTATGGTCGTCGAGACCGAGAAGAAGCAGACCGCTGCGTCCTGGAAAGACCGCAAGAGCTTTATCGCCGGCAACGGCCACGGCTGGACCAGCAATACCTCGCTCGATGACGGCAAGCGCTCAAGCCCGGCCTTCGACGAATACAAGAAAGCATTGGCGTCAAAAGTCGGCGATGCGCGGATGCAGCAAATTCTGACGCCGCGTCTGCACAACTCGCTGATCTATCCGAACATGTCGATCATGGGCTTGAACATCCACATCCGGGTGATCAAGCCGATCGCAGTCGACCGAACCGAGGTCAACATTTACCCCATTCGGCTGGTCGGCGCGCCGGCGGCGATGAATTACGGCAATATTCGCCTGCTCAATGTCACGCATTCGGCGTCGTCGTTTGTGCAAACCGACGATCTCGAATCCTTCGTGCGCGCGCAAAAAGGACTCAGAAGCAATTTGAGCGACTGGGTCGATATTTCACGCGGGCTCGGCACCGAAGAGCCCGATCGCGAGCGCAACGCAACGCGCGGCCTCGCTACGCACGAGATGGTGGTGCGCGCGCAGTACAGGGCCTGGCTGGGTTATATGGGCGAGGCCGCGTGATGGCGGCCGACGGCAACAGCCGTGCCGCATTCGAGGAATTCATCATCCACGAAGCGGGCCTCCTCGACGCGCGGCGCTTTCGCGACTGGGCAGCGTTGTTTGCCGATGACGGCACCTATTGGGTGCCCGCCGTGCCTGATCAGAAAAGCCCGTTCGACCAGGCGTCGCTATTCTACGACGACCGCGACCTGATGAAGACCCGCATCGACCGGCTCGATCATCCGCGCATCCACGTGCAAACGCCGCCGTCGCGCACCGCGCATCTGGTCGGCAATGTTGTGATCGAGGAAACAGATAGCGCGAAGAATGAATACGTCGTTGGCTCGACCGTAATCATGGTCGAATATCGCGACGACACGCAACGCGTGTTTGCAGGCCGCCAGCACCATCGTTTGCGGCGCGATGGCGATGCCCTCCGCATCGTGCAAAAGCGTGTCGATCTCATCAATTGCGACAGCGCCTTCGACGCCATGGCGGTGCCGATTTGATCCGCTGCGCCAGCCTTGTTGCCGGGCTTGCGCTGTTGCTCGGCGCCTGCGCCAGCCAGCATCGATCCGGCGCTTACGGCAGCGCGGAGGAAATCAACATCCTTCCAGCGAACTACAAGGCCGACATACAAGCCGCCATCCGCGTGTACCTCAACGATCCGACAGGCATTCGCGATGCGGCGATTTCCGAACCGGTTCTCAAACCGGCAACCGCAGCGATGCCCGAGCGATACGTGGCCTGCCTGCGCTTCAACGCCAAGCGAACCGCCACCGTCTATGCCGGCATGAAAGAAATCGCGGCGCTATTCCTGGCTGGAAGGTTCGACCAGTTCATCGACTCTCCAAAGGAAGAACAGGAGCTGTGCGCGAACGCCGCCTACACTCCGTTCCCGGAGTTGCAAACGCTGTCGCGTTATTGATCGGCCGGAATCTTGCCGCGAATTAAGTTGAATGTCTGGGCTTCTTTGCCTTTAATGCCCGGTGAATTTTGTTTTTAAGCGCAAGAGGTTAGCGATGAGAGTCGGGAAAATCGCAGCATTCGCAGCAATCATGAGTGGCGCGCTCTGGGCGCAGTGCGCTTCCGCGCAAGACGCGTTGCGCCCCCCCGCCTCCACCCGAAGCGCTGGGCGCCGCCGGAGCGCGGAGGCCCCGCCAGCGGTCGTAGGGACCAACGTCAATCTGCGCCAAGGGCCCGGGAACGAATTACACTGTCATCACTCTCATTCCCGCGGGCACGCCTGTTAACGTCACCGGCTGCAATGCCGGCTGGTGCCAGGTCTCGTCTGCGGGCCAGAACGGCTACATCATTGCGACCGCAATCGCGCCTCCGGACGGCCCCGGCGGACCTCCGCCCGATGCAGTCGCTGGACCACCTCCGGGCGCACCACCGCCTGGCTACTATCCGCCCGGTTACTACCCGCCGCCACCGCAGCCGTATTATTACGGCTATGGTCCCTATTACGGGGGCTATTACGGTCGCCCCTAGGGCGGCGGCTATTACGGACACAGGCGCTGGTAGAACTGCCGCGCCGTGCGCCGTCAGATTCGCTGACGGCCGAAATGCACTGACGCGCCTGACACTGCCAGACCAAGTGCGATAATGATAAAGATGCCGCCGACACCCGCCGCGGCGGCAACCAGACTTGCGATAAACGGCACTGCGACCTGGCCGATGCGGTTGCCGGTGATGCGCAGTGACATCACCGTGCCCATCGCTTCCTGCGACGCCAGATCGACGACGTTGGTCAGACTCAGCGTCGTGGCGATGCCGAGCGAAAATCCCATCACCGCCATTGCCGCGTACATTGCAGACAACGGAATGGGCAGCGCGAGGCAGGCGAAGCCGAAACCCGCGCCCAACATGCTGGTCAGTGTCAGTATTCCGCGTGGCACGAGCCGGATCACGCGCGAATAACCCAAGCGCGAAACCAGCGCCAGAGCCGAACGCACGGTGAGCAGCACGCCGATATCGCCGGCATTGATGCCTCTGGCGGCGCCAAGGAGCGGCAGATAGATCGTTAGCAGGTCCTGCGAAGTAATGGTGATGACGCTGGCCACCAGCACCGCCATCAACCCGCGTTGGCGCAGCAATATCTTGACCGGCACGAGCCCCGGGCGCGTGTCTTCCGTCGAAATCCTGGCAGCGGGACGAACGGCGCCCGCAGTAAGCAAAGACAGCGTCGCGATGGCGAGCGCAATGCCGAACAGCTTTTCGGTCGGCGGCACCATCGCCGTGCCGCCAGACCACGCGATAATGTACGGACCGAGACCCTGCCCAATCGCGCTGGCCACCAGGTAATTGCCGAACACCGAGTCCCGGCCGCGCAGGCCTGAGCACCTGATGCAGAGCATCTGCTGGCTCGCCATCAGGAACAGATGGGCGATGCCGAACAACGCCGTAAGAAGCAACAAGCCCACTACTGAATTAGCGAACAGCCAGAAACCGGCGCAGGCGGCGACAAGCAATCCGGAGCCGATCCACGCTGCCTGGGCGTCGTTGCCGCGATCCATGAAGCGGCCAACCCAAACGGCAAGAAAGATCGGCAGAATGGCAAATACCGCCGAAATCACGCCGATCAGCACTACGGGCAAATGCAGCTCGATGGCCCGGTAGGAGGTCGTTACCCGCACGATCGCGGTCACGGCCTGGATCGTCGTTGACGTGAGCAACAACGGTATCAACAACCGGTAGTCGATGTCGCTGGTCCGGCCTTGGTCGAGCCCGGTAGGAGACGCCGAGAAAATTCGGGAAAATAAACTCGACACGTTCGCCGATGCCCACCTGTATGCCCTAACTCGTTCTCTATCACCCCTACGCCACTTCGCACACGTGGTTTTGGTGTAAACTCGAACCATGCCCGGGAGACAATGATGAGAGTGAATGGCCGATACCTCGCTTGTGCCGCTGCGCTCGTCTGCGCGCTGACCGCCGTCCTGTTTGCCGTTGCGTCTGCGGCCGACGACTATCCCAATCGGCCGGTCACCATCATTGTGCCGTTTCCGCCGGGTGCATCGAACGATCTGCTTGGCCGCTTTGAAGCCGACGTGCTGGGGCGCGCGCTGCACGGCAGCTTCATCGTCGAGAACAAGCCGGGCGCCGGCGGCGAGATTGGCATCAGTTACGCGGCGAGAGCAGACGCGGACGGTTATACATTGCTGCACGCACCTTCGATCATCACTTTGCTCCCTTTCGTAAAGAAATCGGTTTCGTATGATCTTGCGAAAGATTTCGCGCCAGTCACGCTCATGGGATTTACCGAATTCTGCCTGG
The DNA here is from genome assembly GCA_963739945.1 of uncultured Alphaproteobacteria bacterium. Taxonomy (GTDB): domain Bacteria; phylum Pseudomonadota; class Alphaproteobacteria; order Rhizobiales; family Xanthobacteraceae; genus BOG-931. Next base: position 79,733 of record CAVUCN010000027.1, read on the forward strand.
TCGTCTCGCCGTCATTGCCGGTGAAATCGGTTGCCGATCTGATTGCACTGGCCAAAGCACAGCCCAATGCGCTGACCTACGCATCGGTCGGCAATGGTTCACCGCACCAGATTTTCGCCGAGCAGTTCAAGCTCGCAACCGGAACCACTATTCGGCACATCCCGTACAAGGGATCGGTTCAGGGGCTTACAGACATAGCCAGTGGCAACGTCTCGATGGAATTCGTCGATGTCACGCCGGCGCTGCCGTTGATTCAAGCCGGCAAGGTCAAGCTGCTGGCAGTCCTTTCCAAGACCCGCGATCCGGACATGCCGGATATTCCAGCACTGGCTGAAGCGGTGCCGGGTTATGAGGCGCAAAGCTGGCAAGGCTTCTTCGCACATGCCGGCACACCGAAGGACATCGTCGACCGACTCAATGCGGCGCTGGTTGCGGAATTGAAAAAGTCCGAGACGGCAAAGCGCTTCAAGGATCTCGGCATTATCGCGAAGTGGAACACACCGGAGGAATTCGGCGCCTTTATCACCGAGCAAAGCGCCAAGTGGGGCAAAGTCATCCACGATGCCGGCATACCGATGGAATGAGCATGGCCATCCACCTCTACCTGACGTTCGTCGCCGCCTGCGTCGTCATTGTGATTGTGCCGGGGCCGACGGTAACGCTGATCATCGCCAACAGCCTCCGGCATGGTACCCGTGCCGGCTTGCTGAACATTGCCGGCACCCAGCTCGGGTTTGCGTGCATGATCGCGATCGTCCTCGCCGGCCTCGCCTCGTTGATCGACACGATGGGCGTGTGGTTCGACTATGTGCGGCTTGCCGGCGCGGCTTATCTGGTCTGGCTCGGCATCAAGCTGCTGCGCTCTTCAGGCGCACTGACAGCGATGCAAAATGCGCCGAAACCGCGCATCGGCTTTTTTGCCCAGGGCTTCCTGGTGGCGATGAGCAACCCGAAAGCCCTGCTGCTGTTCGGCGCGCTCTTCCCGCAATTCATCGACCCGGCCGGCGACTATCTCGCACAGGTGCTGTTACTCGGCCTGACCGCGATGGCGATTGCGCTGATATTCGACAGTACCTACGCGATTTTAACGGGCAGAGCGGGTGCTTTTCTGTCGCAACGCCGCGTCCGGCTGTTGTCGCGTGCAAGTGGCCTGTGCCTGATCGGCGGTGGCGCATGGCTGGCGCTGGCGCGCAGCCGTTGAGCAAATCCCGGCCTGCGCCTAATATTGGCTGAGGAAGGAACCCCACCATGGACAGGAAATACGACCGCGGAGCGCAGGACATCGGCAACGTCGTCGGCATCGGCCACGTCAATGTCTGCATCGACGACCAGCACAAGGCGACGCATTTTTACGTCACCGGCCTCGGCTATACCCGCGATCCTTTCCTCAACACCGGCGCCGGCAATATGTGGATCAACGTCGGCATGAGCCAGTTTCATTTGCCGATGGGCAAGCCGGACGTGTTGCGCGGCGTGACCGGCCTGGTGATGCCGGATCGCAAAGCGCTGCTCGATCGGCTGCAGCGGGTGAAGAAGGCGCTCGATGGCACCAGGTTTCAGTTCCGCGAAAGCAACGACGGCATCGAGACCGTGTGCCCGTGGGGCAATCGCATCACGGTCCACGAGCCTGACGTCGGCCGCTTCGGTCGTGTTCAGCTCGGCATGCCGTATGTTCGTTTCGACGTACGGCCCGGCACCGTGGAGCGCATCGCCCGCTTCTACCGCGAAATTCTGGACGCCCCATCCGAAGTCAAAAAGAATGGCGCAGGCCCGGAAGCGAAGGTTCAAGTCGGTGACAACCAGTACTTTGTCTTCCGCGAGACCGATGCACCGGAAGCGATCTACGACCGGCATCACGTGCAGATCTACCTGACCAATTTCTCCAGGCCGTACCGAAAGCTGCTCGATCTCGGCCTGATCACGATAGAGGACAACGAGTACCAATACCGCTTCAAGGACGTGATCGATCTCGACACCAAGGAAGTGTTGTTCACAGTCGAACACGAGACGCGTAGCCAGACTAATCCGATGTATGGCCGCCCGCTGATCAACCGCAATCCGACTGCCACCAACATGGATTACAAGCCTGGCCATGACGAAATGGCCTGGGCTCTGCCGTAACAGGATGCGCCGTGCCCTTATCGTCGGCGGCTCGCTCGGCGGCCTGATCACGGCGCATTTGCTGCGCCGGGCCGGCTGGGACGCGACGGTTTTTGAACGCAACGACGAGGAACTGGCGAGCCGCGGCGTCGGTCTGGGCACTCATCCGCCGCTCATTGCCGTCCTCAAGCGTGCCGGCATCGACTTCGACGAGTTCGATGGGAATCACGCCTCCGCGCGCGGTCTGTCTTGATCGCAACGGCAAGACCCTGATTGAGCAGCCGACAGCGCGCACGCTCAGCGCATGGTCGCGGCTATACCGCGCTTTGCTCGATCCGCTGCCGGCGCAGAACTATCGGCTCGGTAAAAGATTGACGCGCGTCGGGCAGGATGCCAGCGGCGTAACCGCGACCTTTGCTGACGGCAGCCGCGAACACGGCGACCTGTTGGTTGGCGCCGACGGCGTACGCTCGACGGTGCGGGCGCAATTCCTGCCCGACGTCCAGCCGGTCTACGCCGGTTATGTCGCCTGGCGTGCCGCCATTGATGAAGCCGATGTGCCGCCGGAGCTATGGCGCGAGATGGTCGAGCTCTATGCGTTCTGCCTGCCGGATGGCGAACAACTCGTCAGCTATGCGGTACCGGGACGCGACAACAGCACCGCTGTCGGACGCCGCGCCTATAACATCGTCTGGTATCGGCCGGTCAGCCCTGAAGCGTTGGCCGATATGTGCACCGATGCCAACGGCCACCATCACGCCAATGGTATTCCGCCGCCACTGATACGCCGCGACGTCACCGAACGGATCAAGGCCGAGGCGCGCGCAACAATTGCCCCGCAAATCGCCGGGATTTTCGCGCGCTGTGCGCCGTTCTTTCAGCCGATCTACGATGTCATCTCACCCCAACTGGTGTTTGGGCGGGTCGTCCTGGCGGGCGATGCCGCGTTCGTCGCACGGCCGCACACCGGGGCCGGCACCACCAAAGCGGCGCTCGATGCTGCGTGCCTCGCCGACAGTCTCCGTGACGCGGGAGGCGACGTCGATGCCGGATTGAAGCGCTATCAGGACCGGCAAATGCCCTTCGGCAAGACACTGGTCGAGGTCAATCGGGAGGAAGGCGCCTATCTCAGCGCCCAGCTTAAACCACAGGCTGCGCGATCCGGCCCGGAACTGAGCCGCGATATCGGCGCGGTGGTGCATGCCCACATCGCCCGCAGCGATCAGATCGGCGCTATCGTCGCCGCGCATGGCCTCTCCGACTTTGCCGGGGCATGACACCCCGCAGCGCTCCGGTATAATCGCGCCAAAGCAGAGATTTCGCGGGAGAAACACATGTGTGCGGCCAAGACCCTGGTGATCCGCAACGGCACACTGATCGACGGCTCCGGCACCCCATCGGCGCGGAGCGACGCCATCGTCATCGAGGGCAACCGCATCAAAAGCATCGGTGTGCTGCCGCCTGACATCCACCTTGAAGATCGCAAGACCGTCGAGGTCGTTGACGCGGCCGGCAAATGGATCATGCCGGGCCTGATCGACGCTCACTGCCACATGTCTTACGGCTACCCGCTGATCAAAGGCGAAGGCAAAGGCAAAGGCACCACCCGGCCGGAATTCTCGACGCTGAAATCCGCGCGCAGCGCGCAGAAAGTGCTGCGCTCTGGTGTCACCAGCATTTCGGTGCCCGGCGGCACCTGGTTCACCGACGTCGGCGTACGTGACGCCATCCGGCTCGGCCTGATGGAAGGCCCGCGCATGTTCGTCGCCGGCCGTATGATTGTCACCTACGGCTGTATCGAGGACGACGAGCCGTCATGGGAAGGCACGCCGGATCATTCGATTGGCAAACTGTGCAACTCCAAAGACGAGATGGTTACGGAGGTTCGCCGCCAGGGCAAGCACAGCGTCAACTTCATCAAGATGGCGGACAGCCGCTCCGGCGAGTCGCAAATGCTCGCGAGAGAAGAAATCGCCGCCGTGGTCGGCGAAGCCCACCGCCGTAATCTGAAAGTTGCAATCCATTCGCGCGGCGCCGGCTCAACCCGCGCAGCGGCCGAAGCCGGCGTCGACTGGATCGTCCATGCCGATCTCGCCACTGACCGCGATCTCGACGCCGTCGCGAAAGCTGGCATGCCGATCCTGCCGACCGCAACCTTTCTTGCTGTGGTATGCGAACTCGGCAAGCAGCAGAAGGTCGGCGCTGAGCAGGTGCAGCTCGACTTCAACCGGATGCAGCGGCACTACGATTTGCTTGGTGAATTGATGCACAAGGCCCGCAAGCTTGGCATCCGGCTCCTGGTCGGCACCGATACCGGCAACAATTCATTCACCCGGCACGGCGAGTTGCACGCCAAAGAGCTTGAGATATTCGTCAAGCACGGCGGCTACACGCCGATGGAAGCAATCGTTGCGGCGACACGCGACAACGCCATGACTGTCGGCCTTGACGGCCAGGTCGGCCAGATCGTGGCAGGCCAGCTCGCCGATATCACCGTATGGAACAAGGACCCGATCGCCGACATCGCGATCTTGCAAGACAGCAAGAACCTTTCTTGCGTCGTCAAAGACGGCAAGATCGTCGATCTTTATCCGCGCGATGAAACGCTGACGTTCCAGCAAGCCGCGGAATAGAGAACAGCCCCGGCGATGAACCAGATTGCGCGGCTCCGCGTGGAAATCGACGACGTGACGCCGCGTGTGGTGCGCGTCGTCGACGTTCCGGCTGACATCCGGCTCGACGATCTGCACTTTGTGCTGCAAATCGCTATCGGCTGGCAGAACGGCCATCCTTTCGAGTTTCGCATCTGCGATACGGCATGGGGCCAGACCGACCGCGACGCCGGCATCGACCGGATTCCAGCGGAGCAGTGCACCCTCGCCGACATCCTGGCCGTCGGCGATACTTTCAAATACGACTATGTTCTCGGCGAGGACTGGGAGCACAGGGTAACGCTCCTGTCGCGCGGCCCGGTACAGCCCGATGTGCGCTACCCCCATCTGGTGAGCGCGGAAGGCCGCTGTCCGCCAGCCGATATCGGCGGCCCGGTCGGCTACGAGACTTATCTGCACAGCATCGCCGATCCGAACAGCGTCGACCATGAAGAAATGCTCGACTTCGATGCGCCGGACTTTGATCCCAACAAAGTGGACGCCGCAGCGTTGCGTCAAAATCTGGCGGACCTTACCCGCTATATCGGCCGCAAACCGCACACCCGCGAAACAGCAAGAGGTTGAGTTGCATGAAATTCGGCGTCCAGTTTTTTCCAAACTTCCAGCCAAAGGACAAAAGCGCGGCGGAGTATTTCGCGGAGTGTATTGCCATTGCCGAAGAGGGCGAAACGCTCGGCTATAGCCACGCCCGCTCGGTGGAGCATTATTTCGAGCGTTACGGCGGCTACAGCCCCAACCCGATTACCTTCCTTTCAGCGGTGGCCGCGCGTACCAAAAAAATGCGTTTAATTACCGGCGCAGTGGTGCCGGCCTTCAATAATCCACTGAAGCTTGCCGGCGAGATCGCGATGCTCGACGCCATTTCCAATGGCCGCTTCGACGTCGGTTTTGCGCGCGCCTTCCTGCCGCACGAGTTTCGCCGCTTCCGAATTTCACCCGACGAATCCATCGCCCGCTTTCGCGAAGGCCTCGAACAAGTCGAATTGTTGCTGACGAAGGAAAACGTCAGCCACCACGGGCAGTTTCATTCCTTTGACGATGTAACTTCGCTGCCCCGTCCGACGCAAAAGCCGCGGCCGAAGTTTTTCATTGCGACGACACGGACGGCGGATTCGTTTGAGTTTGCCGGGCGGCATGGTCACGCCCTGATGTCGATCCCGATCGGCCCGCTGAAGGACTTGATCCCGATCTATCGGAAGGCATGGCGTGACGCCGGTCATCCTGGCGACGGCGAAGTGATGATCGCTTTCCATATGTTCTGCCATGAGGACGCAAAACGGGCCCGCGAAATTCCGCGACCGCAGTTCGAGGATTATTTTGTGGCCTTGTTCGAGTCCGCTGGCGAATGGACGAAGGGTGCGTCGTCCAAGGACTACAAGGGTTACGACGAGTCGATTGCTCGGATGAAAAATTTCACGCTGGACACTCAGATCGAAGCCGGCGGCGCTTTGGTTGGAACGCCGGACGAGATCAAAGCCATCATCCGGCGTTTCGAAAGCACGATCGGAAAATTCGAACATGCCTCGTTGCAGATTAATTTCGGCACGCTGGATTTCGCCGAGGCGCAAAAATCCATGCGGCTGTTCGCACGCGAGGTGATTCCGGCATTCGCGTAGCGGCGGTCCTAGCGTAAACCAAACAGCGACTTCGCATTCCGAAAGAAAATTTTCTCCTTGACGGTGTCAGCCACATCGAGCGACGCGATGGCGCCCATGCAGTCGCGGATATAGGCGCAGCCCTCTTCAGGGCCGAACGGTGCATCGGAAGCGAACAGCACATGGCCGGCGCCGTAGAAATCGAGCCCGCAGACAAGGCCAATCCGGCCACCGCATAACGCGGTGTCGCCGTAAAAATCCTTAAAACAATCGAGCAACGGTTTGCCGAGGCTTTTCAACACGTTGCTGTAATCCTCATCCGAGGTGCGGCTGCCGAGCGTCGCCCAGCCGGTCTCGATACGCAGATCGAAGAACGGGATCATGGCGCCGAGATGATGCGCCATGACCTTCAGCCCCGGCAGCTTCGTCATCACACCGGAGAAAATCAGCCGCGCCATCGTCGCGCTGGTCTCGTAAGGCCAGCCGAATATCGTCCAGATCTCGTAACGCGATTTTTTTTCCGCCGCGAAATCGGGAAATGCCGCAGTGCGTGCCGGGTGCAGGCAGATCGGCTTATTGGCCTTCGCCGCAATCTCGAAGATCGGAAAAAACCGCGGCTCGTCGAGGCAGAGCCCGTTGACGTTAGTGTGGAGTTGCAAGCCGTTGGCGTTGCCTTTGAGCAGAATGCGCTCCGCCTCCCTGGCCGCCTCGTCGGGCGCGCTCATTGGCAGTCCGCCGACATAGCCGCAGAAACGATCCGGATATTTGGCACACAATTCCGCAAGCCCGTCGTTGGCGACGCGGGCGAATTCCGGCGCCTGATCGGGGCCGACCATGCCCTCGATCGGCGGCAGGCCGAGGGATAGCACTTGCGAATAATTCTCAAAGCCGTCCATGATGCGAAACCGCGCGTCCAGATCATAGATCGTGCGTACGCCCTGGATGCGCTTGCCGATGTCACGGGTGCCACCGGTGGTTTCGGAAAGCTTCTTGAAGATGCCTTGCGGGAAGAAATGACAAAACGCATCGATATGTTGCATCGGACCCGGCTCCTGACTGTCGCTGCCCCAATCATTTCAAGGCACGGGTGATTGTCAAATGGCCGGGCCGCTCGCGGGCATCCGCATCCTTGACCTCACATCCGTCGTTGCCGGTCCGCTGGCGACGCAAATGCTGGGCGACATGGGCGCCGACGTCATCAAGATCGAGTCCCCCGAGGGGGATGCCCCCCGCCACACCGGACCGTCACGCTCGCCGAACATGGCAGCGTTGTTCATGGGCCTCAATCGCAGCAAGCGCTCGCTGGTGCTCGATCTCAAGATCGATGCCGCGAAGCAGGCGCTGTGGCGGCTGATCGAGAGTGCCGACGTCTTTGTGCATTCGATGCGGCCGCAAGCGATCGGTAAGCTCGGTTTCGATCACAAGACCGTCTGCGCAAAAAATTCGCGTCTGATTTATGCGGCGCTACACGGCTATCGCAACGGCGGGCCGTATAGCGGCCAGCCGGCCTACGACGACGTCATTCAAGGACAGTCCGGAATTGCAGCGCTGATGTCGGAAGTCGCCGGCGAACCGCTCTACGCGCCGATGATCATCGCCGACAAGACTTGCGCCATCGCCATTGCCGGCGCGGTCTCCACCGCGCTGTTTGCGCGCGAACGCACCGGCCGCGGCCAGTTCGTCGAAATTCCGATGTTCGAGCAGATGGTGTCGTTCGTGCTTGGCGAACACCTGTTCGGCCACAACTTTGTGCCGCCGATAGGCAGCCTCGGCTACACCCGCGTGCTGGCAAGCTGGCGCCGCCCTTACAAAACCAAAGACGGCTATCTGTGCATGATGGCCTATACGCAGAACCATTGGCGAAAATTCTGGACCGCGATCGGCAAACCCGAAGTCCATGCCGATCCGCGCTTCGACAGCATCGCCTCTCGTGCAAAAAATATCGTGGCGCTCTACGAGCTTGCCGGTTCGTGTATCGCGGACCGGACCACCGGCGAATGGCTCAAGTTGCTGCGCGAGCTGGAAATCCCGTCAGCGCGGATGTCGAGCCTCGACGACATCATGAACGACCCGCAGCTCGCGGCATCCGGCTTTTTCAAGCGCGCCACGCATCCGAGCGAAGGTGAAATCCTCTACACCGATCTGCCGGTACGCTTTAGCGATGGCGAAACCGGCTCCACGCGCTTGCAGCCGCGCCTCGGCGAGCACAGCTTTGAAGTGTTGCGTGAAGCCGGATTAAGCGAGACAGAAATCAAGTCGCTCGTCGCATCCGACGCGACGGTCGATGCCGGCACAAAGGCCCAGACTGCGGAATAACTGCCGCCGAATAGCAGCCTTACGACTCAAGCATATTCGGCGCGTACAGCTCATCGACCTTGATCAGCCGCGGCGTAAGTCCCTGCTCCAGCGAATATTGCGCGATGGTTTCGATCACCTTGCGGTTGGCCTTCACGCCGTGATGCAGCAACGGTGTCCTGGCGTCGCCGGATAACAGCCCCGCGGCGAGGTGATATTCGACATGCTCGACACGCTCCGCATTGGCGATTTCGTTCGCCTTGACGAACGCCTTGAGCAGATTTTGTGTTATCCAAGGCTCCTTCTCGTACACGTCGCGCCGGATCACCGCCTGATGATTGATCGGAAATAATCCGGTCTTGCGATAGAACCGCACGCCCTCGGCGGCCGGATCCGGAAACAATGTTTTGAAATCCGGATGACTGTGGAGATCGACGCGGCTGCGATCGACCAGATTGCAATTCGAAAGATAGTGGATCGTCGCATCAAGTTCGCCGGCAAGCATCATTGCGCCGAGGCTCTTGTCGCCCGGCACCTGATGGACGGTGACGCCGGGCGGCGCCTTGAAACCGGTTGCGCCGCCGTGGCTCTTTTCCGGCGTGCGCTCCATCCAGAATTCCATATCTTTGGGACTGACACCGAATTCGTGCTCCAGCACGCCACGTGTCCATAGCGCGGCAGTCTGTTGGTATTCCGGCACTCCGACCCGTTTGCCTTTAAGATCCGCAGGCTTCTCGATACCCGACTTACGGCTGACCAGTATGGTGGTGTGAAAAAATCGCCGCGTTGTAAAAATCGGTAGCCCAAGAAACCGCGGATCGCCCTGCCCGGTCACGATCATGAATGACGAGCACGACATTTCCGATACCGCGAATTCGGAGAAATGAAGCTGCCGCCAAAACAACTCGGAAGGATGCAGCACCGTCGGAATAAGATCGATACCTTCCGGCTTCACAGCGCCGTTGAGTATGGGCCATGTACGCGGGTTATTGGTGATACCGATACTTAACTGAAGATTCATGGAATTCTCGCTGTTGGATGCGGCAGACAATAAACACGCCACCTAGTGGAGCGGATTTGACATTCGCCACCCCAATTCCGCTTGCTCATGAGGCGAATGTCAAATCCAAAGCTCCACTAGCCACTTATAATTGCTAGTGTCCTTTTGATTCCGAAGTTCGCAACCGAGCGTGCCGCTTAATCATGCGAACTTCGGAATCGGGACACTAGGTGTGCAATGCATGACTACCATGCCGGGCGCTGCGGTCGTACCATCGCAAATATCGGAACGGGGCGATTCTTGCGAGGGGCTTGGGAATGCGGGTTAGAGGCGTGGTCCTCGCGACCACCGTCGTGTTCGTGACTATTAGCGCGAACCTGGCTAAAGCGGCAGACATTCACGTTTATTCATCCGGCGCGCCAGCCGAAGCCGCGAAGGCGATCGGCGCCGCGTTTGCCAAAAATACCGATAATCGTGTGATCGTCGCCGTCGGCCCGCCGGCCGCGATCCAGGCCGATCTGACAACCGGCAGCAAAATCGACGTGGTGATTTTGCCGAGGCCGATCGTAACGTCACTTACCGGCAGCGGCGTGTTGCGCAGCGACAGCGCTATCGACGTGGCGCGCGTCGGCATCGGCGTTGTCGTTCGTGCCGGCGCACCGGCACCGAACATTGCCGATATCGCAGCCATTCGCCGATTGCTGACTAACGCGCACTCGATCACCTATCCCGATCCGGCTGAAACCGGAGGGGGCTCCACCGGTCTCGCTATCGCCCGCATGATCGAAAAACTGGGACTGACCGATACCGTGCGGCCGAAGCTGACCGCGAAGTCGGCGATTGGCGGCGGCGTCGCTCTCGTTGCCAGCGGCGCGGTCGAAGTCGGCATTTTCAACATCAGCGAAATCTTGCCGGTAAAAGGCGTGACAATGGTCGGACCGCTGCCAGGCGATTTACAGAACTACATCCTGTTCACCGCGGCCGTGCCGGTGAAAAGCACCGCCACCGAGCCCGCCTCCGCCTACATCAAACGCCTTGCTGACCCTGCCGCGAGGCCGGCATGGCAGAATGCTGGCCTCGAGCCAGTCGCCACGACGCGATGAACTCGGTCGAAGCGCTGAAAAAGTCCATCAAGGTCTGCATGTTCGACCAATACGGTACTGTGGTCGATATGCAGGGCGGGCTCACGCAATTCGCCACACCGTTCCTCAAAGCCAGGGGCTGGACCGGCAATCCCAGTTCATTTGTGACCTGGTGGCGGCGCACCCATTTCGAAAATTCGATGATCGATGCGCTCCTGCATCGAGAGCACACGCCCTATCGCGAAATCGGTCAGCGAGCCGTGAGCTACGTCATGGATCGTGCCGGGATCGCTCACACGCCGGAAGATGCGCACTACCTCATCTCTGAAATCGAAAAGCTGAAATGTTTTCCCGAAGTACCGAAGGCATTGGCGCGGCTGCAGACCCGCTACAAACTGGTCGTGCTTTCAAACGGCGATCCGGACATGCTGGAGACCGCCAAAAAATACCACGGCATACCGTTCGATCTGGTGATTTCAGTTGCGGCGGCAAATTCCTTCAAACCGCATGTCGCGACCTACACCAAGGCTGCCGAGATCGCGCAAGCACGAATGGATCAGGTGCTCTTCGTTGCCAACCATGCTTTTGACTGCATCGGCGCAAAATCGGCCGGAATGCACGCCGCCTTCATTGACCGGCGCAAGCGGCCGTTTGGAGCAACACCGCATCAGCCAGACATCATCGTTGCGTCCATGACAGAACTCGCCGACGTCATGGTCTGATCAAGCACTGGTCTGATCGAGCACGGGAACCGATGCATGAGTGACGATATGGCAACCGTCGAACGCGCGCTGGCGCAAGAGATGATCGAGCGCGCGCTCGCCGACCCCCGGCAGCAATTCGGATCGTTTTTCCTGTCCCGCCTGCTGGGCTTTGCGGTCAGTTTCGAAGGCGAGCGCTGCATTGTCGCATTCGAGGCGACACGCGTGCTGTTCAATCCGCAAGGCACGCTGCATGGCGGCATATTGGCCACCGCCATGGATGTTTCGATGGGACACCTGTTGCAGCACGTGGATGGCGCGGGCGCGACGCTGACAATGACTGTTCAGTTTCTCGCGCCCGCAAAGGCGGGACTGGTGCGATGCAAAGCCTCGTTCTTGCGGCGGGGGCGCTCGATCTCCTCGCTTAAATCCGAAGCATTCCAGGACAACGCGATCGTTGCACACGCGACCGCCACGTGGAAGCTTCGCGCCAAATAGTCCGCTTCGCGCCGCCTCAGTAGCGATACGGCGCGATGTCGAGATGCGGGAACGCGCTGAACACGTGCGCCGGATTGGCGAGCGGCGCCGCGGCATGCAGCATGGTGGGATCCAGTTTGCCATAGCTGGCCGCTCCGAGAAGACCCATGGTTCGGATGATCTCGTCTTCCATTAATTCGAGCATGCGCACGATGCCCGGCTGCCCGCCTGCCGCTAGTCCATAACATTGCATACGGCCGAGCCCGACCAGGCTTGCACCCATGGCAATGGCCTTGACCACGTCAGTGCCGCGATAGAAGCCGCCATCGACAATCACCTTGGCGCGGCCGGCAACCGCCTCGACGACTTCCGGCAGTGCGTCGGCCGAACCGCGGCCGTGATCGAGCTGCCGCCCGCCGTGATTGGAGACGTAGACGTATTCGACGCCGTGATCGAGGCAGAGTTTGGCGTCTTCGGCTGTAGCTACGCCTTTGATGGCGAGCGGTATCTTGTATTTCGATTTGATGCGATCGACCGTCTTCCAGTCGAGCGCAGCCTGATACTCACGGCCGGTGGAGCGGCGACGTCCGCCGGTGATATGGCGCTTGGCGATGTCGCGTTCGCGCCGGCTGTAATGGGCGGTATCCACTGTCAGGCAGAATACGCTGTATTTGTTGGCGATGGCGCGTTCGACGTGATCGTCGACCCAGGCCGCGTCGCCACGCACATAAAGCTGGAACATCCGCAGCGCATCGGGCGCCGCTTTTGCAACATCCTCAAGACCGGGATCGCAGACCGAGCTCAACATATGCGCACAGCCGAACTCTCCCGCTGCCTTCACCACGGGAGCGGCGCCTTCTTCATGAAAGCTTTCCAGCGAACCGACCGGGCATAAGACGATGGGCAGCCGCAGCTTGCGGCCCAGAATTTCAGTGGAGACGTCGACCTTACTGACGTCGCGCAGCACCCGCGGCCGGAATGCCACCGAATCGAGCGCCATACGATTGCGCCGCAGTGTTGTCTCTGTCTCCACAGCGCCGACGATATAATCCCAGGCGTTCTGATTGAGGTTAGCGCGGGCGCGGTGGACGACTTCGTGCAGGTTCAGGAATTCGTTGCGTTCCGACGCGGCTTTCAGGAGTGCGGCTTCGTCAAGTTTTTCAGGGGCCATTTGTGGGATTACGCATTGCTGGTTGCGGGATAAGGAGGGGGACTTTAGCGGGTGATTTCCGCTTTAAGAAGGCCCCCGGCACAAGGCCCCTGCGACCGCTACTTGCGGCAAAGCAAAAGGCCCTGGACGAGCCGGGGCCGCGTTTGCAGGTGACGAATGTGGGCCGCGATCAGAAATTTCCGAGCGAGGATACGTTAAATTTGTAGGACAGACCCACGCGAACCGCATTCTCGGTAATGCGATGGTTCTCAGTAAAGCCGGCGAACACCGGCGCTGAATAGGAGAACGTGCCGAAGTCGGAATAGCGGTACTCGACGCGGCCGATCAAACAATCGAGGAGGGCGTATTCAATTCCGCCGCCAGCCGTCCAGCCGAGCCGCGTGGTGGAATCGACCGAGGAGACGCCGGTCGCCGGCAAATTGTCCTGCTCGGAAATGTGCGCCCACGCCGCGCCGCCGGTGACATAGAACAAGCTGCGGTCAAACGCATAACCGATGCGGCCGCGCGCAGATTCTTCAAGGTTGATGTGCGTCTGGTAATTTTGAGGTGGCGTTCCGGTACCGATAAAGTCCGCTCCACCTCTGATGTTGGCCCAGTCGGCATCGCCTTCAACGCCGACCACCATTCCGCCGTTGAATTGATAATCGCAACCGAGATAGCCACCGGCATTAACTCCCACCGGCCTCGCCGTATTCGACGGGTACGGCGAGAACGCGGACGCTGCTCCAGTTGCTGAAACAGTCTCGCTATCCTTGTCGGTGAACCAGGCTCCGCCGACGTCAGCGCCGATATGGCAGCCGGTCCAGTTGAACACCGGTGCGGGCGGAGGCGGCGGCGGTGCCTTGAAGACCATTTTGCCGAGGTCGGCGGCATTGGCAGAACTCAAAGAAGCAGCGGCGAACAACGCGGCCGATGCAACGACGCAACTGACGATACGCTTCATGTTTTATCCCCCAGGAAGGAGGACATTTGAAGATTATTAGGGTTAAGATTTCGCAAAGTTGCCGCTGATTAGCCGGCCCAAAACGTCGGCCGCGTCGCATAACCTGGCTGTTGTTGCACCGATGACACAGCCCGCACACTTGGCGATCGAGGTGAGCTATCAAACGTCGTGCGAAAACGCCGCTTCAGCCTGGTTCGCGAGTAACGCTGTGGCGGTCCCGGGAAGACTCGAACTTCCGACCTTCGGTTTAGGAAACCGCTGCTCTATCCAGCTGAGCTACGGGACCATGCTGATTATTCAATGAGTTAGTAGCAGCGCTGATTTTCTCGTTACCTGGTTTCCCACCCAATTCCCACCGGGCAGGTCCAGATTGCCATTTTTAATCGCTATCGAAGCCACGCGTCCACCCGCAGGGCCGCGTCCGTCTGCATATTCGGGATATAGGCCGCATAGACGCTGAGGGTGGTGTTTACGTTCGCGTGGCCAGCCCGTTCGCTAACGACTTTAACGTGTACGCCTTCCATGAGCAGGTGACTGATGTGGGTGTGCCGCAGCCCGTGAAACGTGATCGGCGTCACCTTGGCAGAAGCGACCAGCCGACGGAAAGATTTACTGAGTGTGTCAGGGTCCATCGGGTGACCATCCGGACGCGAGAACACGAGCGCCCGAGGGTCTTTCCCTAGCCCCAGCTTAAAGCGTTCTTCAAGCTGCGCCCTGTAGTGCTCGCGCAAGGCTTCCACCGAGATAGCCGGCAAAGTGATGGCACGCCGGCTCGTTTTGGTTTTCGGTGATTTAAATTCGAACTTCCCTTTGATGCGCTCAAGCGACTGATTAACCGTCATTGACGCTGCCCTTAGGTTGATGTCCGACCACCGCAGCGCCAGCAGTTCGCCGCGTCTAATACCTGTCGTCAAAGCGACAAGGACTGGTGCGTAGAGCCCAGCCGCTTTCGCTGCGTTGATCACCGTCGTGATCTCACCCTTATCCAGTATCTTGATTTCGCGTGATGGTGGACGCGGCGGCTTTACTTGGCGTGCCGGGTTTTTAAACAAGACGCCGAGCCTTACGGCGTGGGCGAGTGCCTGAGACAGTACGCGGTGAACATGTAGCGCAGTCTGTGATGATAGTCCGCGTTTCTCGCGCTTCGGCGCCTCTTGGCCTTCTTTAATCCTTTGCTTGGCCTGCGCCTTTACCCATCCCCCGCGCAGCAGCTCGGCTTCGAAGGCTTCAATATGGATCGCGGTCAGTTTGCGCACCGGCAAGTGGCCGAGCCAAGGAACGATGTTCTTCTCGACGATCCCCCGATACCGGGCGGCCGTGCGCGCAGCGACCCGGCGATCAATGTCGGCTTCGAGCCAATGGTGAAGATACTGCGCCACCGTCATCTTAGTTGGTTCGACGTACGTGCCTTCATTACGCTGGCCAAGAAGTCGGGTCAGTTCATCCTGCGCTTTTCGCTTCGTACCGCGGAACGTCACGTATTTTGTGATCCGTCGTCCCGATAAGGGATCGCGGCCCAGATCAAATTTGATTTCCCAAGTGCCGTCGCCCTGCGGACGGATGTGCCCCTGTGACATGTCTGTTACCTTTTCGGCGCTTCATTGAACGCTTTTCCCCAACGCTCCCGGGCATAAGCCTTCATAGCGAGGAAACCGACGAATTTCCCGATGGCTTCAGCGGTCTCTTGTCCATACAGAGCTTTAAGGCGAGCCTTGGTCTCTGGATTTCCTTCGCCACTGGGCCGGTGACTTGCGAAGACTACATCAATCGCGGCCCTCACCAGATCGTAAACAAATCGATCTTCGTGCCATTCCGGGTGATCGCGGAGGATGTCTTTTAATTGGTCGAAAACCTCGCCTGTAACTTCGTCCTTAGGTGTTTCCGAAGCCTCCGCTGCGTATTCAAGTCGGCGGCGGATTTCTTCACCCAGTCCACGCTCGCCCCCCTCGTTCTTCAATTTTTCATGCATATCGCGCGGTAGCCACAGCGCGGTTTGGATCATATTCTTGGTTTCACGGATAGATTTTCGCCGTTTCATTCTGCGCCCGTGAACAGGTTGCCACCGGTCCTGATTAGACCCTATAAAGGGTATCCATAACGTACTCGGTGAGACATGTCAATAAGTTATGATTGACGCGACCGGTCGGTAGAGGCTTAATTTTTGATTTTATTCCGTCAAGTCATTGAAAACACCAGATTTTAATTTGTTACCGCGACGGTAAATTACACACCCTGTGGCAGGGTTGACACAAGATACCATTGACTAGTACAAAGTACCCGGAGTTCCAAATTGGATGGAACGCGTTGGAGTAGACCATGAGCCAAACACTGACCGCAGCTCGTCCGGAGGCGCGCGTAAAAACCCTCAAACGAAGTGGCGTCGCTTCTTAGGATCTCACGGGGGCCCGCTTACGAAGCGGCGAAGCGTGGAGAGATCCCCACAATCCGAATTGGTCGCCGTCTACTCGTTCCTGACAACGCTCTCGAAAAATTGCTCTCCGCGAAGTGATCAGACGAACGAGAGCGTTAGGGAGCCGGGTAAACATGACCACGCCCACCGCCGGCAATGGCGACCAGAAAAAATCACAAACTGACCTCGAAATGGAAGCGGGGCAGAAGGCCGCGGCGCGATGTCGCCCTTCAACGGCGCCCGGACCACTGAAAGCCAACGGTTCGGATATCGACAATCCATCCACCACGGGCGAGGCCATTGATACCTGCATTGTCACAGCCATCCGGACGGTTAAGCAGCCACACCGCGGCGGCAGTTCAGTAGATGCTAAAGGCCGGACTGGAAACACTGGGCCGGCCGCCGACACGCGCATACCCAACTTATCACCGTCTTGGAGGGTGTCGAGGGTACCAACAAATCGACCGCAATCCGGATATTAGCTGGCGATGAAAACTTCAGTGACCAGTCAATTCTGGGGGCCAACGACAAAGAAGTGCAGGAGCAACTTGACGGAGTATGGATGCATGAAAACGCGGACTTAGCTGGCATGAGACGTGCGGACGTAGAGCACGTTAAGGCATTTGCGAGCCGCCAAGTTGACTCGGGCCCGTCCAGCATACGGTCGATTTCGGGAAGATCGGCCGCGACGGTCCATCGAGTGGGGAACGACCAACAATAATGAATATCTTCTAAGTCAGACTGGTAATCGGCGGTTTTGGCCGATTAAGACGGGCACCATTGATATCGAAGCTCTGAAAACTGACCGGCAGCAACTGTTAGGCGAGGCCGCTACATATGAGGCGGCCGGCGAGAGCGTCACCCTTGATCAAAGCCTTTGGGTTGATGCCCGCGAAGCCCAAGAAAAACGGCGCGTTGCGGACCCATGGGAAGACTTGGTTAGCAGTATGGGCGAGCTCATCGTTCACAAGTCGGGCGATGGCCATGAACGAGTTGCCACTGCCCACGTACTCGAACACGTACTCCAAATTCCGCGGGCTCAACAAACTTCCGCTCATGCTCAGCGGCTTGCGCACGCTATGGAGCGCGCCGGCTGGAGGCGCAATCCGGGCGGTCGGGTTACAATCAACGGCACGCCAGTGCGTGGCTATCTTCGCGCCGCTCATCTGTCACTTGTCTCGCACGACGGGGATGCGACAGTGCCGGACCCCTTCGAGCGTGCCAAGCGGGCGTACAAGGCAGCAATGGGATTAGTAGCGATGCCCAGTTGCTCTGTGCCTACCGGGCTTACCCCTTCGCCCGAGCGCTGACGCACTGACACACCTGACGGTGGATTTCATGGAGGCCGTTGCGTGCGCTGCGGCTTCTACCCGCGGTCGACAGAGTGCGCGCATTGATATTGTGAAGAGACTTATATTTACCCGTCAGGGCCTGTCAGGGTCTGTCAAAGCTTAGAAAATCAGGCCTAAAACCACTGACGGACTGCCCTATCGGGTCTGTCAGGCTGACGGACCAGCCATCACTCGCGTTGCCTCTGGTACGCGGTGGGAAGGTGGCACGGTCTGAGGCTACAGCGATGGCGGGCTAACGATTAACTCCTAGCACCTTCACGGTCAGTGCTGTCCGACGCCGCTTTACTAACTCTCATCAAAAACCTGCGACAATAAGTGTGGACGGATCGTCCGGCCTGCACGACCGGGTATCGTCAACTTCGAGAGGAAATGCGCGGTGTTGTCCTTCAGCGAGAAAATACGGCGAGCAAACGCGAGAGTGGCGGAAAGCACTATTGATCCGCTGCTTTTGCGGGTGACGAACGCGGTGGCTGGCTTCGACGCGCTAAGTACTGTCGCGATCCTCACTTCGATAGGTCTGGCGCCTACAACGGGCAATGCGCGCCGCATCAGCAAGATTATGCGCGGGCTAGGCTTCATTCCAATCAAAAGCCGCAGGCTGCCCCCGGGCGGATGGACCGACACTTTGTGCCGCGGTTGGGCTCGTCCCGTTCGCACACTAAACAACTCATCCACACTGTCACCGGCATCCGAATAGCCGAGAAGTAGGCCGACCATGAACACGACCAATTTGGACTTAGCAGAACAACCGGCTTGCAACGCGGCCGACATTGAACTGTTCGAATTGCTGATAGATCGGGATCAGACGGAGATGCCCGATGACTATCTCGCAGGAGCAGAAGGTGCCAACATTGCGGGCCGAACTGTACTAGATGCAGCAGGATATCGCCCTCGGTCCCATCGGCCGCGCCATTGGTTTCAGAAAAACCGGTGGGTATTCCGCGCACCCTCTTATTATGCGCACACCTTTCTGCAGGTTCGAGGCTCTGGTCCTTTTTGGGTCATAGAGCGGATGGACGACAGCGGACTGGGATCGCAAGCATTACGCCTTGGTCTGTGCCTTTAGTGAGCGGCCAATTTGGGCCCGAAAATATCAAGCGGCGATGCGATTGGCTGATTATTGTGACCCAGTGGCGCAGTTGCCGCTATTGGCGCTTTGGAAGGAGGTCAATTGACACTTCGATCCCTCTGGAGCGCCGCCTAACAAGGTGAAAATTTATACGCTTGCGCGTTCGTACGATGCCACCTTGTCATCCGCGTTGGTGTTCGTGATCCCGGTCAATTTACTTTCCACGAGGAGAAGATTGCCAGTTTCAAGCGCATGACGGCGCTCTTTGCCGTTAAGCGGACGGAAGAGCTATTTGTTGAAGCGCCATTCAACAAAGCCAAATAACGCGCCAACTACGATCACTCCAACGATCCCCCACATGACCCATTCGCCCTTATGGAGAGGAGGGGGACGCTGTGACGAGGGTGATGTAGGCCACCGCGTGCGGTCGGCCGCGATTAGTTCGTCAGCCTGCTTAGATGCAAACTCCTGTTCCCTATTGAGAGGAATGTCGGACGGCGTCGGTTGCGCAACAATGATACCTGCTTCACCTTTGGCGGAAACGTTTTTTCGAACCTGAGCGACGGTCCGTTCTAAATCTTTCGGCTTTCCAATTACGCCCACTACCCTGACAAACTCATCGCCAAGGCGACCATCTTCACGATTGAGACTGATATAGGTTTGGCGAAGGGTCTCATCGTCCACGAACGCAGCACCTTGGACGCGACGGACGGCTTCGTCCTCAAACTCCTTTGCGCGACTGCAATCGCGGTGCCGAAGCAGAAGGGCACGAAACTCCTCGACGTTTTTTTGCGACAGCGAGGACAATCGCTCAACAGCCTCGCTAATACTTGCGTCGTGATCGAGGAAGGTTTGCCAGACCTGATCGTTAGAGCCACCGTAGGGAAGCGGTGATTGTATCGACTCTTGAGAGGCTCCCAGTTGGTGTTGATCGCCTACCTTTTGGCTAACACAATCCACTCCCTGAGGTGGTGACAAACGGCCTAGAATGGGGCGCGTCGTCAGCACGGCCAAAGGGATAAGTCCTCCCAACGCAGCGAGCAGCACCGACAACACCACCCCGGCAAGAAAAAGTAAAATGTTCGCCACGTCTTTGGGGCGGTTCCACAAAAGCAAAATGCCAAGAGTGATGTGATAGGGAATCTCGATTATTTGGCCCGCCCAAGCGCCCCTTTGAAACGCTAAAAGGCCCGCGCTGCCGGTGCCCGCAACACCGCCGGCAACGAATCCGATGACAAAGCCGATGAAAAGAAAAAATAAGTACCAGCCCAGAGCCTGTAACAGAGACCGTCGGTACGAAAAGTTCATGAGCTGTTGAAACATCAGCGTCTCTTGTTTCTCATTGTCCCGAAATTTCCAATTGCCGTTCAGCAGTTTGACATATCGGGGCACCCAGCGACAATCGGATTGCCGAGCGGTTCTTGCGAAGGTGCAAATGTAAAAAGATGAACGCGCGCGCCGTGACCTTTGCGACATCGTCGATCAAGTGCCCCATCCCGTAGAAGGTGGCCGTCTTCGTCGGGTCCTTCCTTAGGCTTTCAATGAAATGCGCGCTCTGCACGAACATGCCGCCCGAGCCGCAGGCGGGATCGAGTACCTTGCCGTGGTCGGGCTCGATGACATTTACAATGAGCTGTACGAGGGAAATCGGCGTAAAGAACTCGCCGCCGTCATGGGCTTTCAAGTCGGCAAATTGGGTGAGGAAGTATTCGTATATACGGCCGAACACATCGCCGTTGGCTTTTTGTAGCGCTGGATCATTAAAAACACGCAGGAGACTGCCGAGAACGTCGTTGTCTAGTTCGGTGTATTCCGATTTTGGCAACGTGCCAGCCAATGACTCGTAGTCGGCTTCAATCGACTCCATTGCGTCGATGATCGCCTTGGCACGATTTCGGCACTGTCCGGAAGCGATGACAGATAATCGAACTGAGCTGTTGGTTGCAGGTAGATTGCACCGCGGCCGGAGAAGTCTTCCTTAGTGAGATGGCGCGTTTGGCCGCCGCGCTTAGGCAGTCTCGGTTCGATTTCGGCGCGGACTTTCAAAAAGCGGCTGAATGCATGCCGCAAAAAGATCAGCCCCATCACCGGTAAGAAATATTCGTTGCTGGCGAAATTGGAGTTAGCGCGAAGATTATCCGCACTTGCCCAAAGGCGCTTTTCGATTGCGCTTATCTGATCCATCGGCCGGTTCTCCCCAAAGGCGATTACCATATAGCCATATTCCTGCACGGCGATCAGTGACTATTTTTGACGTTCCCCCACTGCCTTAGGTCGTCCGCCCAGCGCCCGCTGGCGTCCTATTTAGAGGTCGCCTAACTCAGTGACCAACAGCCACAGCAACGATTCAGTACACCGCGATGGCAAAGGAGACCTCGCTCACTGACGAGGAACAGCATGTTGTCAAAGCGCTTCTCGCTGATGGCACGCGCAATCAGGAGATCCATGCGCTCATCAATTAAGTGCGAAAGCACACGATCAATTTTGGTCGTATCGCGGGGTTATCGTAGAGACGAAATCGGGCACGTTCGATCCGTCTAAATTCGAAGATCAGTACGAAGATGTGTTCAAAGAGCTGATTGAAAAGAAGCGCAAAGGGATTAAGATCAAAACCCTAGCGGCCCCTGGCCCACCAGGATTGATATTGCTCATTACTCGATTCGAGCAAATGGTTGTCATGATACGAGCCAGACCTTTACGACGACCGTCCCGAATATTGATCGGCTCGATCGGGATTATCACAGCGCCGTCGACGGCATCGAAATCCAGGAAACAGAGGCCAATATTCGCCGTTTCGAGCAAATCTTTGATCAGCTTTTTGTCGACGAATGTCAGGATTTATCGGGCTATGATCTGGAGTTAATTGAACGTTTGATGAAATCACAAGCTAAAATCGTTTTGGTAGGAGACCATCGACAAGCGACCTACACGACGAATGATTCGCGAAAGAACAAGAAATTCGCGCGCGCGAACGTTGTTGAAAAGTTCAAGCAATGGGAGAAAGACGGACTTTGCGCAATAGATTATCAGACCGACACTACCGTTGTGTTCAGGAAATCTGCGATTTTCTGACAGCTTTTTTCCAGCATTTCCAAAAACGAAGTCACTGAACGAAAACGTAACCGGCCATGACGGCGTCTTCGCGGTCGAAGAACGCTACGTAAGGGACTACGCAACCGCTTTGCTATAATCGCACGCAAGAAGGCGTCGCGGGTCGACCAATCAATTACGGTAATGCGAAAGGTATGACGTTCGAAAGAACCTTGGTCTATCCGCATGGTCCGTTGCAGCGATTTATTCAGACTGGGATGCTTGCTGATGCGGGAAAAGAACTTTCAAAGCTTACGTCGCGGCAACGCGCGCACGCCAGAGTACCGCATTTGTAATCCCGGATGGTTCGACGGTCGCCAACTCAGTCCGGTATGTACCTGTGTGACTCGGAGCTGTTTTGCTTGGTCTCACGTGAAAAGGCCAGCTAAACCGTTGCCAAACCTACCAAGGCGCTTCGTCTATTAGTGTGCGCAAGCCAAGATGCTTTCGCCGGCACGTTAGACGATGGCGACATTCTCGATTAACTCGAGCTTCTTTTCTTCCACTTTGACTTTAACCGCTCCATTGAATGCTTTGACGACGGCAGCTTCATTGGTCACGTATGTCGCGACGGTGTATTTGATTATCGGCTGAGGTTTTTTATCCGTCCACTGCTCGAAATCTCCGGTGTCATTCTTACGGCGTTCTCGTTCAAATAACTCTCTGTAACGTAACGGCGCCACGCCAATAAAGGGCTCGAAAACCACCTTTTTCGGATCATCCGATTTTCCTATCACTATAGCGTCACCGTGTAGCTGCTCAGCATAGCTCTTTGGGAACGGCTCGATGAAGACAACTTTTTTGATGCCGGAGGCAATTATATGCTTTGCGCATAAATGACAGGGGAATGTCGTCGAATATAAAACGCCATCCTTGACACTCTTTCCTAATCGGGCTGCGTCACAGATTGCGGACATTTCGGCATGAATCATCCTGCCGAACTCCAAAAGATCCATCAATTGAGCGTCTCTTAGTTTGCCGCCTCTTGATGTTTCTTTGACTATGAATCTTGCTACGTCTAGCTCTTTTGCTTGATCCTTCAGAAAGCCCGCTTCGTTTAAACGCTTGGCAAAATCAACAAGAAGAGATTTTTTGATACGCTCGTTTGAGTCAAAACCTTTTTGAATGTCTCGGGCATCTCCATCGTCACCAGTCCAATAGGTGCCACCGAGAGCCTTTGGCACCTCATTGCAGCCGACTGTGATTACCTCTCCGCTTTGGGAGAAGATGGCGACGCCAACCTGCCGAGAAAGGTCAACAGATCGAAGAGATGCATTTTTTGCGGCCTGCATCCCATATTCGTCGTGGGTGGGACTTACAGAATTTGAGCCAAAGAGCGCATCAAAAAATCTAGTTATGAGTTTAGTGGCGCCGTCAGTGTCATCTATATTTATGAAAAGGTCTGCGCAGGGAAATGCTTCCTCCAGCCGTTGCCCGCTGGGTACGCCTTCTTCGGATTGGTCTCGGCCGATTAGTTCGGCAGCTATCTGGGAATGTGAATTTGCTAAGCGCGCTTCACCATGTCCCGATGCAATTCGATTTATTAGCCGTTCGAGCCTGACTTTTTTCTCTGAGTAGATTGAGACAACGATAAATAATCGGCCATATACCTGTCGCAGCAGGTCAAGTTCCTCCTTTCTCTTAAATTGATCGAAAACGTAGGCTGTTCTCGGAATGTAAGTGTCAGGATCGCCATTGGTCTCCCGCCTGAAGTTCCGAACAGCGGCGCAGCAGAGCATCGCCAAGGTGTAAGGAAAGCCAAGCTCCTCGCGTAGTTTATTGGCGTACTTAATATATGAATCATACCGCTTTTCGAGAGGCGCTTCCTCCAAGTCTAGGCCAGCCGGTTTAATAGACTTCATTAAATCCGTTACTTTAAAATACTGAGAGGAATAGCCGTATTTATTCAGTGCCTCGTATATAAACGTGTATGCTTTTTGATTATCTACACCTATTGGCGAACATAGACCGAAGAATAGTTCCGGATCCGGTAGCGCGGGCAGCATTGTTTTCCTCAGGAAGGAGCTTGTTTTCTTTTCGTTCTCTTTATATCTGGCATGTTAGAGTAGCCATCGAATTCAAGCAACCTTGGAGAGCGCTTATGGATTCCCTCAATCCCCATTGGTTGAGCATTGAATTAAGCACCATCGATGCTTCGACCAACAAGTGGAATGCAGCGCTGCAATCTTCATACGAAGCGTCGTTTCGCGCGCTTATAAGCAATTCCAATGAATATCGTTTGGGTGACGGAAGCCTTGACCCGTTGCTGGCTGAAAAGAATCCCGCGCAGCGATTTTAGCTGTCACATCCCGCAGGTTGGTTGCACCAAAAGCCCGTAAGGCGCGAAATTGGTTGCGCGCCCGTCGAAAGGAATTGGTTCCTGGCAGGTGGACGGTCGACCTTCGCCCTTTCACGGGACGTAGCAATCGGCGGTGTTGGTTTGTCACCTTGCTCCAGGCAACCGCCTACGACGTGATGTGAGGGACAACACATCGCGAGGGCAGGCGTCGTTTACCTTTCGTTAAGAATGGGTTTTGCACCTCATATATTTTTTCTGACCACCTCTTCGCGCGCGCGAGGCCCCCGGCCTGTCCACCGTAGGGGGCGGGTCGGCCCCGCATATCACGCAGCAAAAAACCCGACGCAGCGATAGTGTGCGGGGGTTTGTACCGCACGCTGTAGCAGCGAGGCGGCGTAATGACGCGCGATCTGTATGCGGAAGTGTCCGCGCGCATTATCGCAGAGTTGGAAGCCGGTGCAGCGCCGTGGATCAAGCCATGGGGAGCAACAGCTGGCGCGAATACGCCATGCAATGCGGTGACAAACCGGCCGTACTCGGGATGCAACGTGATCCTGCTATGGCTCGCGCGCAATCGAGGCTGGCCAACGCCGCGGTTCGTAACTTACAAGCAGGCGGTTGAAGCGGGCGGACACGTTCGAGCAGGCGAACACGGCACCAAAGTAATTTTCGTCAAGCTACTGCAAGTCAAAGACGGCGACAGCGACGATGCTGACGCGCGCCTAGTCCCCATGCTGCGCGAATATACCGTATTCAACGTAGCCCAATGCGAAGACCTGTCCGACAGCTTCAAGGCTGGAAAGCCGATGCGCGTTCGCAATCCCGACACCCGCGATGCGTTGGCCGATGAGTTCTTACGCTCAACTCGCGCGGATATTCGGGAGGGTCACGGAGAAGCTTACTACGTGCCGAGCCATGACTTTATTTCGATGCCAGCATTCGGGGCATTCACGGGCGCGGATCATTTTTATTGCACTGCGTTTCATGAGTTGACGCATTGGACGGGCCACAAGGCACACCTCGATCGAGACAATAAGAACCGTTTTGGCTCTTGTGAGTACGCGGCCGAGGAATTGATCGCGAGAGTTTGGCGCGGCGTTTCTTTGCGCGGAATTCGGCTTTGACGGCGACGTGCGCAACTCCGGCTATATCGCCACTTGGATTGACCAGTTGAAGGCTGACAAGCGGGCGTTCTTCACCGCGTGCAATAGGGCTTCCAAAGCCGCCGACTATTTGCGCGGCTT
The DNA here is from genome assembly GCA_963739945.1 of uncultured Alphaproteobacteria bacterium. GTDB lineage: Bacteria > Pseudomonadota > Alphaproteobacteria > Rhizobiales > Xanthobacteraceae > BOG-931. The sequence continues at coordinate 105,233 of CAVUCN010000027.1, forward strand.
GGCGCTAGCAGAGCCAGCGGAAATCGCCGCGTGAGGAACAGCGGCGACTGTTCGTAAAAGGACCATTGTCGGAACAGTCGATCAAATAGGAGGGCCGAACACATGGCGAAAGCGCACCTCACGCTAGTCACTCCAGCCATCGCAAAGCGAACAGTCACGCCCAGGCGCCTTCCCAACGCGGTCCTGCGCACTCGCGAGTATCTCATCGAAGCCGAGGTCGAGCGGCTAATGGTGGTGGCTCGGAAGAACCGTTGGGGGCATAGGGATGCGACAATGCTCGTTGTCGCTTACAGGCACGGCCTCCGAGCATCCGAACTAGTGGACCTCCGTTGGGATCAAATAGACTTCGTCACTGCAACGCTCCACGTCCGTAGGGTCAAGCGAGGCACGCCCGGCACGCATCCGGTGCTAGGCGATGAACTGCGGGCGCTGCGACGGCTACAGCGCGAGCAGGAGCCCAAGTCGCCCTTTGTGTTCACTTCGGAGCGGCGGGTGCCGTTCAGCACCGCTGGCTTCGCTCGCATGGTTGAACGAGCAGGCGAAGAGGCGAAGCTCGGCTTCAAGGCACATCCGCACATGTTACGACACGCCTGCGGCTATACGCTGGCTAACAAGGGACATGACACACGCGCCCTCCAAGCCTACCTCGGCCACCGCAACATCCAGCACACAGTGCGCTACACTGAGCTGTCGCCAACGCGGTTCAAAGATTTCTGGCGAACTTGACGGCGACCTCTTCGCTGCGAGCCGAACACGGAACTCAGTGATTGAGGGCCGCTGTTTGAATGAACGTCCTGTTGCTTCTATTAGCATGTACCGTGCTACTCATCGTAGCGGTGACTGGCTGGATAAGAACAGGTGCGAAGGGGGCCTTTGTGAGAACTGTCGCGCGACCGACGCGAATGCCTGGAGTGGCATTGGCACTTCTTGTCGTTCTGAACATTTCGAACACTCCTGCCCGCGCTTGGGGCTTGGACGGTCATCGCGTTGTCGGAATGATCGCAGATCTGTTGCTTGCTAACGACCGGTCCGGCGCTGCTGTAACGCAACTCTTAGAAGGGGCCGGACTTTCCGAGGCAGCAACCTGGGCGGATTGTGCCAAGGGTTATTGCGGTCGCCCACTAAGCAAGGACGAGAGGAAATACGTAGAACAGAATCCTCAGCACGCGACCTATCACTACACCGACGTGCCCATACAGAGGTCGCGCTATCAACTTGGTACCGCGGGCACCCGTGACAACGATGTCGTGCAAGTCGCCAGGCAAGCCGTCAACGTGCTCCGCGACCGTGCGCCGAACGATGGCCCAGCAGCGTTCGATCGGAAGTCGGCCTTGTGGGTGTTGGCCCACATGGTCGGCGACTTGCATCAGCCCCTCCACGTCGGTGCTATTTATTTTGCTGATGATTGCGCAGAGCCGGTTGACCCTAACGTAGTTGCTTCAGGTGAGGTGAATTTTGGGATTGACTTATCAGTCGTTTCGACCCGTGGCGGAAATTACCTGCAGCTTTCCAAACGCGAGAACCTTCACAGCTATTGGGATAAGGGCACGGTAAGCGGCGCGATGCGGCTCGCAGGGGTAAGAAATAAATCAATCACAGACTTTGCGAATTCCATTCTGGCCCATCCGCCCCAGAGCTGGGACACATCAGGAGACACTGAGACTTGGCCAGAGCAGTGGGCGACCGAAATCCTTCCACTAGCGAACGCAGCGCTCACCAGAGTGGAGATCGGTGATGGCATTCACGCCGACAACGAGGATGGCGGCCTCAAGTGCACATGGCCGGTGATCGTCAATCGTGACTATTCCGCCTGGGCCAACGAGCAGGCCCTTAACCAATTAGCCAAAGCCGGATTTCGTTTGGCCGCTGTGATCCGCGCAACGATGCAAGGGCAGTAAGCAAAGCAATTGTGTGACCTGCTTTTTGCGGTCCGCTTCCACTTTATTGCACCAGTTCGCCATTTAGCTTTCTCGGTCGATTTAGGCTCGGAGATCGCAGCTCAGGTAGCGGCAAGATTGCGGGTGAATTGGGCGATGTCGCGTATTCAAACCTGGCTTAGCGAACCAAGCGACAACCGCTCTATTTCGAAATGGACGGTTGCGTTGAAAGGCGCCCGCCTTTTAAGGGCGATAATCGTGGTGAACCTTCCAAGGGCTTCTGGGGTAGTTCTTGCGGCGTTGTTGTATCGACTTCCACAGCACCAGCAGCGAGAGTAAGCTGACCGGCGTCAGCGCCGTGAAGAATGCGCTTGGGGAGTTTGCTGCCGATTTATAGCAAAGCGACCAGCAACGTCCGTAGCGACCGATGCTAGAGCTGCTTTGCAAAGCTGTTTACGGTTACCAACCCTCGGCCGCAAAGAGTTTGCTATGATAAATACCCCAGCAACGACCCCCAATCAGCCAAATCTAATTGGGTCAACTTGCCCACTATGTCAACATGCGACGATACAGCAACGCAAAAAGTTTTTGTCTTGGACAAATGATCTTATTTGCCCTGGTTGTTTAACTGAATTCCACCATCACGACGAAAAGTACATTTTAAAAAAAATTCCCCCCAATCAGGCTAAATGGTTGCCTTATGAAAACCTCGTTCTTAGCAATGAAGAAATACAGAGAATTGCATCTGGCGGAAAATCGGACGCCGAAATTGCCGCTGATAAGGCCGCCCAGGAGGAAATCGTTCGGAAGTCGCAAGCCGAGATTGCTGCTGCTAAGGCCGCTCAGGAGGAAATCGTTCGGAAGTCGCAAATAGAGGGGACGCCAGAATACTACTATGCTCGCTATAGAAAAATTCTGGGCCTCTCCTTGGATTACGACACGAAAACTGAGTTGTCTTTCTCGGCAAGTTCAAAGGATGAACGAAATGAGCAGGTCGCGCGTGTCAAACAAATGCAGAATGAACTAAAGTTGCAAAAGAAAGAGATCAACCAACAAATCAAGCAAAAGCAATTTGAGATTGTCGGATACAAACGAGATTCTGTCGCAAATCTCAAACGTCTCGCCGCGGCACCTTATGAGGTCGTTACGAGGCAAATCGATTCCATGCTCGTGCAACTTGATGGAGTAAAGCTGAAATTGGAGAATCCGGGGCTTATCGCTAAGGACAACCGACAGCCTTACGAAGCCGCAACAAAGACAAAAGATCTCCAAGAGGTGACCGGTAAAGCACCGGAGAGTCTTGAAACTCTCATAGATGAGCTTAATGCATTTGTTGGTCTCGATGCTGTAAAACACGAAGTACGGCAATTAGTGGATTTGCTGAAAGTCCAGACTTTGCGCAAATCTAAAGGACTCCCGACTACGAAAATATCCTTGCATCAAGTGTATTTCGGCAATCCTGGCACCGGAAAAACAACGATCGCACGGCTAATGGCGAAAATTCTGAAAGCGCTTGGGTTGCTTGAGAGTGGTCATCTTGTGGAGACGGACAGATCGGGACTTGTTGCGGGCTATATCGGACAAACAGCTTTAAAGGTTGCCGATGTAGTCAATAAGTCATTGGGAGGAGTGCTATTTATCGACGAGGCATATTCGCTCTCGTCGGGCGAAGCGAAGGACTTTGGCCAAGAAGCTATTGAAACGCTATTGAAATTCATGGAAGACCATCGAGACAATTTGGTCGTGATTGTTGCGGGTTACTCAAAAAAAATGAACGAGTTTTTGGAATCCAATCCTGGCCTTCAATCGCGCTTTAATCGCTATCTCCATTTTGAAGATTACACCCCCGAGCAACTTCTAAATATTTTTGACAAGTTCGCGCAAGAGTCAGGCTTGCTCCCGTCACAAGCGGCGTCAAATAAAATCCTCAGCCTCTTCAAATCAATATACCAGTCCCGCGGTGATACGTTTGGGAATGCACGATTGGCACGCAACATGCTCGAATCGGCAATGAGCAACCAGGCAAGTCGCGTTGTTTCGCTGAAAGATATTTCGGACGAAGCCTTGGCTGCAATTGAGCCAATAGACATTCCGGATAGTTTAAGCACGACCACACTCGGGCCATAGGCGAGTACGAAAGCGTAAGCAAATATGGGCCGATGGTCTTCAAGGAATAGTTGGAGCCGGCGTCATGCGCAACACTGTTGGTCAAGGACTACGTTGAAGACGAATCGGACGGGATGACGATGCCGCATAGTGAAGCCCTAACCGAGAGCCCTCCCACGCCAAAACGGTCCCGGTTTTACAGCTTAGCGAGACGCCTTTGATTCCGGTGGGCTAGCGAGGTCTTGTGGGCTGACCGATTTTACATCCCGGCTAAAAGCCTTTAGCGCACGTGAACGCGCTTAGAGCCGTTTGACAATCTAAGTTCTTGAAATCGCTGCGCTGTGGCACAACTCCCGGGCCCACCATCTTTCGGCGAACTTAAGGATGTAGCGGAGACCACCCGACGGGCTGCGCCTGTCCATTTTGGAGGGTCAGCCCGCCGGGTCGGACACCGCGTATCATATCGGGCGACGGATTTTTTCCCACCCGATTTCCCACCGAACTCCTCAATACAGGGTGGGAAATGGCGAGACTGACTGATTGGTGACTAGTTAAAAATGCCTGAAATTCCAGACGTATTGAAACTGTAAGATACAGGACAAGATTGTCTGCAAGGGTTTAGGAAACCGCTGCTCTATCCAGCTGAGCTACGGGACCATGCACTGCGCGAAGCGACCGCCGATATAGCATAAGTGATGTCGCCGGCACGCCCCAAGCGCCGCAGTACTGCCGTATTCCGGCCTTTGGCTTGTTGCCGATGAGGCGTCGGTGGGACGGGGTCTTTGCAGTGGCAATAGCTGCGGCAGGCGGCTGCCTGTCCGCGTCCGCGCAACAGGCCGCTTTACCGCCGTGCGGCGGCGCCGAGGTTGCGCACGGTACGGTGAGCCGCGTCATCGATGGCAACACCTTTGTGCTTGATGACGGCCGCGAGGTCCGGCTTGCGGCCGTTGATGTGCCGCCGCTTGACGCCTCAGTGCCGGGCGGAACGGCCGCCAAGGCGACGCTCGATGCCCTGGTGAACGGCGACCAGATCGTGCTGCGCAAGGCAGAGTTCCCCGCCGACCGTTACGGACGGCTTTTCGGCTACGCCTACGCCGTGCGCGACGGCGAGGAGATTTTTGCCCAAGGCGAGCTGGTTTCGGCGGGATTTGCCCGGGTCGCCGATAGAATAGGCAACCGTTCCTGCACCGCAGAGCTGCTCGGGCGGGAAAGGGCCGCCCGGACGGCGAAACTTGGCCTGTGGGCCGATTCGTACTATCACCCGCTCGACGCCGAAAACCCTGCGGACGTGCTGGCCCAGCGAGGCCGCTTCGCGCTTGTCGAGGGCCGGGTGGTTTCAGTCCGCGAGAGCGGAGCGGTGATTTATGTAAATTTCGGGCGGCGGTGGTCCGAAAGCTTTGCCGTTACGGTCCTGAAACGAAACGAGCGCAATTTTACCGCAGCCGGCCTCAATTTGCCGGCACTTGAGGGGCGGCGCGTTCGGGTGCGTGGCTGGATCGAGGCGCGGGGCGCCGCGGGAAGCCCGGAGATTACGGTGGACCATCCGGAGCAGATTGAGCTGGCCGACGGGAAATAACGTGGTGACGGTGCGACGAGGACTTTTGGGGATTGGAAGGTACCGCTTGCTGCATGCGGGCGTCGCTGTCGCGGCGCTCGTGATGGCGGCATGTACTTCATCTCCGCCACCTGTCGGGCAACAAACCTCTGTATCGCTCGCGCCTGCTGCCAAGCAAGCTGATCCCGACATGCCGGCGGCGGTCTTGCGCGAGCACCAGCGCATCACGGCGACCTACGGCGGCGTCTATAACGACCCGAAGCTGCAGGCGACACTGGAGCAGATCGTCGACAAGCTGGTTGCGGCATCGGAAAAGCCCGATCAGCATTACCGGGTCACCATGCTCAACTCGCAATCGATCAATGCATTCGCACTGCCCACGGGGCAGATCTATGTGACACGTGGATTGATCGCGCTCGCTAACGACGAATCCGAACTGGCGTCGGTGCTGGCGCACGAAATGGGTCACGTGATTGCGCGGCACGCCGAGCAGCGCGAAGAAGAGGCGCGCAATGCCGAGATCGCCAATCGCGCGATTGCAGATCTTGTGACCGACCCTGAAGCCGGTGCGCTGGCGCTCGCGAAATCGAAACTCAAGCTTGCAAGCTTTTCGCGATCGCAGGAATTCGAAGCTGACGCGCTCGGCATCGGCATCGCCGCACGCGCCGGTTACGATCCTTATGGCTCGGTGCGGTTCCTCACCTCGATGGAACACAATTCCGACCTGCGGTCGGAACAGAGCGGCGCTATCAATCCGGCGGCGCCTGACTTCCTGTCCGCGCATCCGGCAACGCCCGAACGCATCACCAATGCACTGTCCAATGCCCGCCAGTATCGTGCGCCAGCGGCAGACACGCCGCAGCAACTTGCTGACGCCAAGGCGAACTATCTGTCCGACATCAACGGTATCGTTTTCGGCGAGGATCCGAGCGAAGGCTTTGTGCGGGGCCGCCGCTTCCTGCACCCCAGACTCGGCTTTACCTTCACCGCGCCTGAAGGTTTCACGCTCGATAACACGGCGCAGGCTGTGCTTGGCGTTAAACGTGGCGGCGGCCAGGCGCTTCGCCTCGACGTGGTGCGGGTGCCGGCGGAGCAGACGCTGGCCGCCTACCTGACATCCGGGTGGATCGAAAACATCGATCCGGCGACAGTCGACGATATCGTCGTTAACGGCTTCCCGGGAGCCACCGCCGCAGCCAAGGGCGATCAATGGGACTTCCGGCTTTACGCCATTCGCTTCGGCAGTGACGTCTATCGGTTCATCTTCGCCGCGAAGAAACGTACACCCGAAACCGACCGTGAATTCCGGGAGTTGATCGGCACCTTTCGCCGCATGAGTCTCGCAGAAATCGAGCAGGCCAAGCCGCTACATCTTATGGTGGTAACTGCTGGCCCGGGCGATACAGCCGAAAAGCTGGCGAGCCGCATGGCGGTCACAGACCGTGCGTTAGAGCGCTTCCGCGTGCTTAACGGGCTCGACCCGGGTGGCAAGGTGAAGCCGGGCAGTGAAGTTAAGATCGTCGTCGAATAGGTGTGGGACCAGGCCCTCACGGCTGTTCCAAAGGTAGCGGGGTCTGCTATGGTCCTGCCAACGATGAGCCGAATGGCCTTCTGGGGGGAAGAGATCCAATGCGGTATGTGAAGGGCGTTGTTCCCTTCGCTGTGACGCTTGCGGTTGTCGCTGCGACCACAGCGGTTTTGTTGTACTTCAAGCTTGCCGGCGCCGGCCCGCATCACCCGATTTTTTTGTATCTGCTGCCGATCGCCTTGATCGCATTTCTGTTCGGCAGCATGCCGGCAACGCTATTCGCAATTACCGCGATCTTCTGCAGCGCGTTCTTTCTCTATGATCCGGTCTACAGCTTTCGCGTCGCCAATCCGCGAGAGTTCGGCGATCTGATCTGCTTTATGATTTTGGCGCTGATGACGGTGAAATGCACCATCGAGCTGTTGCGGCCGGTCAAAGTTCCGGCAGCGACAAATCCTCGCTACGGACGGCCGTAGAAATCAGAACTGTGACGCGAGTTGGTCAAGCCCCATGACGTGGGCGAGGTTACGTACCTCGTCTTTCTGCTCGGAGTTGAAGCTCATGAGCAGAGGGATTGCCGCCGATTTCAGGCCTTGCACTTCAGGACTGTTGGGATCAGCCTGAGCGATCTGTACATTTGCCGCAGGGCCTTTGCTGCGCGCCTCACGCGCCCGCGTATAAGCGAGATTACGAAGTGCCGCCTCGACCGCCGGCCACATCTCTTCCTGATCCGGTGTCAGTTGCAGCCGCTGTTTGATGCTGGCGATCTGAGCGTCGTTGAGCAGGAAACCCGGGCGCTCGTTAAGAGCGCGATGGGCGGCTGCCGCCAACTGCGCCACCTTCGCTTGCGCCGCTGACGCAACGGACTGCCGCGGAGCGGAGGCGGGCTTGGCCGCGCTTGGCTGCGCGGCAGGAGCAGACGCTTGCTGCGCAGATGCGACAGCGACAGGCGCGCGCCCCGGCTGCTCGAGTGCCGCCAAATGCAACTGCATCGGAGGCCCCACAACCTGGGTGTCATCTGCCGCAGCCGTCTTGATCGACGCCGGTGCGGCGGACGCCGATGGCGCCATTGGCTGCGGATCCAGTAGCGAAGGTTGCGCTTGATTGGTTTGCGCGATGCTCGCAGACATCACCGACGAAACGATGTCGTCAGCGGAATCTTGGGGGAAGCGCAGCGCGACCGTCTGCGCTGCCGACAATTCGCGATTATGCGAGGCGGACGGATACCAGCCCACGACGAGGTAACCAACAAAGCCCGCGACAAGAACTGAAACGGCCCGAAGGCCCCACAACGCTTGCTTCCGCCGCATGCTCGGCGCTCTCCCCCAACCGACGCGTCACCAGCTATGTCCTTTCAAATGAAGCTTAATTTATGGCTAACCAAGGGCAAACGCGGTCTTCGGCAGCTTGTCGGCACGATGATACCGCCGGGCCAGTGGAAAACGGTGATTTACAACGAAAAAGGCCCGGCGCTGCCGCCGGGCCTTTCGCGATAAACCTGGATTGAGACGTTACGCCGCCTCTTCCTCGACAGCGGCTTCGTCTTCCGCCTCGGGCTTCGGACCGCGGCGCGGCCCCTTGGCAAGCGCAGCCTCGATTTCCTTGATCGCTTCAGTTTCGGTGATGCGCTGCACCACAGAAACCTCACGCGACAGCCGGTCAAGCGCAGCTTCATAGAGCTGACGCTCGGAGTATGACTGCTCCGGCTGCGTGTCCGAGCGGAACAGATCGCGCACCACTTCGGCGATGGCGACGATGTCGCCGGAGTTGATCTTTGCTTCGTATTCCTGCGCCCGGCGCGACCACATGGTCCGCTTGATGCGCGCGCGGCCCTTGAGCGTCTCAAGCGCCCGCTTCACCATCGGCGTCTCGGCAAGCTTGCGCATGCCCACGGAAGCGACCTTCGCGGTCGGCACCCGCAGCATCATCTTGTCCTTGACGAAATTGATGACGAAAAGCTCCAGCCGCATACCCGCGACTTCCTGCTCTTCGATGGCCACGATCTGGCCCACGCCGTGAGCCGGATAGACGATGAACTCGTTGGTCTTGAAACCCTGTCGTTGAGTCGTCTTCTTCGCAGTCATTCCCAAAGTTGCTCCTTCCGCCTCCGGTTTTTGCCGATGGGCGGGCTTCGCCACGCGATCCCTGCCTTGGGGCGATCGCCGCGTGATCTGTGTTGTCCTGCCGCTCGAGCGGGAGGAGGATTTGGCCTTCCGGCTCATGCCGGCCGCACTTTTCTTTAAACGCTGACGAGTTTTCGCTGCCACTGCTCTCGCGTGGGTCTCACGCCTCTTTTGACGGTTTCCTCGGAATCCCCCGGAAAAATATGCTCCCAAAACGGCGGGAGCGGCATAACGGGGGCGCTTTTCATTATGTGACAGGCTTATAGCACATTTTCGGCTAAAATCAAAGCCTTATGGCGCTGCGAAAACGCCACACATCTGAATCGTTAATGACGGTTAACGCTACAAATCGAAGCGTTTTTAGTCGCCGCTGCCCGGATTCGAGGAAAAATGCTCCTCGAATTTGTTGGCAACGCCTTCCCAGTCCTTGGCGTCAGCCGGGGGTTCCTTTTTGGCCGTGATGTTCGGCCAGGATTTGGCGAAGTCTGCGTTGACTTTCAGCCACTTCTCGACGCCCGGCTCGGTGTCCGGCTTGATCGCTTCAACTGGGCATTCCGGCTCGCAGACACCGCAATCGATGCACTCGTCTGGATGGATAACCAGCATATTTTCGCCCTCGTAGAAGCAATCCACGGGGCAAACTTCGACGCAGTCCATGTATTTGCATTTGATGCAATTGTCGTTGACGATATAGGTCATCTGCACACTCTAAAGCGGCTTTTTGCGAGCCTTGCTATCGCATGGGTCATAAGCACGCAAGGCTCGGAGCCCTGACGGCTTTCTGAGCCCTCAAGGGCCCCAATTTCAGGTCAAATCCTCATATAGCGACGGACCGGCGCTGGCGGGACCCCGCCGTTCGACAAATCCCGTCACCTTGAGCACCCGAACGTTCCGGTCCAGCGCCACGGTGATCACATCGCCGGCCCGTACAAAGCGGCCCGGCGCGTCGATTTTGACGCCATTGATCCGGATGTAGCCGTCACCAGCCAGTGAAGCTGCCGCCTCGCGCGTACGGACTACCCGAGCGTGCCAGAGCCAGCGATCAACCCGTTGGCGGCCGGCGCTTTCCGCCGAGGGATTTTGGTGGGCCGCAGCCCTGTCGGGAAGCGCACCTCCACTATTCCGGATCACCCTAGCGGCGCTCCTTGGCATCGGCCTCAAGCTGGGCCTTGAGCGCCGCCAGTTTTGCAAACGGCGAATTCGGATCCGGCGCCTTTTCCCGGCGCTCGAACCGGGGTGGTTTACCAGATTGCCGATCGCGATCGCGCTGCGGACGATCACGCTGTTGGTGGTCGAAGCGCTGCTCCGGTCGATGCTGGTCTGGTCGGTGACGCCGGTGGTGACGCTGACGCTGTTCCAGCTTCTTGTCGGAATCGCCAGCCGGTTGTTGTTCGACCGGTTGAGCATCAGCCGCGGCGGCAGCGGGCGTTTGCTGACCGACGTCGCCGCTGGTGGCAGACTTGCCGGCATCGCGACGCTTGAAGCGCGGACGCCGTTTGCCCTCTGGACGCCCGGCCCGCCCCGGCCGCCAGACTTCAACCAGTTCGGGCTCGGCAGGCGCTGGCTGTGGCGCCGCTTCGCTTGTCGTTTCAGCCACCGCAGCAGGCGCCGGCTCAAGCGCGCTCGTCGTTAGCAGGTCGACGGAGGGCAGCAGCGATGTTTCAACTGGAGCTTGCTGCGCGGCGTCATCACCGCCGGCCTCATTGACTGCTTCTTCAGCGGCGGCTTCGTTGCCGATATCGTGCGCGGCATCATCGACCAATGCTTCGACACCGGCAGCGGGCGATGGAACCTCGGCGCTCGCTTCAACTGTTGTTGTCGCGGCCTCGGGCTCGACTTTCGGCTCCGGCGGTTTTGGCCGCCGCTCCATGCGATAGCCAAGCGAGCGCAGGATCGAGGCAAAATCTTCACCGGAGGCGCCGGTCAACGACGTCATGCCGTTGAATATGGTGAAGCCGCCACCAGGAAATGCACCGGATGGTTTTGGTCCGGGCGCACTTTCACGCCACGCCAGTGCCGGACGAATGAGGTCAGCCAATCGCTCGAGAATATCGACACGCACAGCCCGCTCACCGCACACGCGATAACCGGCAGTGCGATAAAGCGCGGGGTCAATCTCGCGATTGAACGGAATAGAAGTGCGGCCGCTGCCGGCCAGCGTCAGCAATTCATCGAGGCCCTTGCTCTCGGGCCCCTCATGCGTCAGCGCGAAGAGCTGCGTTGCGAGCGCGCGTGGGCCTGGCTTGAGCAGCGCCGGGATGTAAATGTGATGGGCGCCGAAGCGCACACCATATTTGCGCAACGTCGCGCGGGACGGCTGCTCAAGACCTTTTACATCGTCGGCAACCTTCTGTCGGTCGAGCACGCCGAGCGCTTCGACAAGCTGGAATGCAACACCGCGCGCAATGCCGGCGACGTCTTCCGCCCCCGACAGCACGAACAGCGGCCCGAGCAGTTTCTCGAGGTGTGATTTCACGAACTTGTCGAGCCGCGCATCCACTGCATCGCGGGGCGCGCCTGTCAGATGCTCATCGGCAACAATACGAACCCGAGGCCGCAACACCTGCTCGCCTGCGATCAGCTTGCCGACTGCGGCTCCGGTCCAGCGAATGGTGCCGTCCGCAGCGAGCACGAATTGGTCGTCAGGTGCTTCGGCCAACCGCGTGGCGCGGGCGCCAATTTCACCGGTCAAAGCCTTCTGCGCCGCATTCTGCAAGGCTTTGGCTTCCGAGCCTCCCGACGAGGCATCGGCAACGAATAAAAAGCCGTCGATCCGGCCAATAACATGGCCTTCAACCACGACATCACCAGCTTTGTTGATCTCCGGCTCAAGACTGGCGTTTTCGCGGAGCCGGCGCATCAGCACGCTGGTGCGGCGGTCGACAAAGCGCTCGGTAAGCCGCTCGTGCAGGGCGTCGGAAAGCTTGTCCTCGACAGCGCGGGTAACGCCTTGCCAATGCTCCGGATCGGCCAGCCAGTCCGGCCGGTTGGCAACAAACGTCCAGGTTCGGATATGGGCGATGCGCGTCGACAGCGTGTCGATGTCACCGTCGGTGCGATCCGCCTGCGCCACCTGCTGGGCAAACCAGTCGCTGTCGATCTTGCCGTCGCGCATCAGATAACCGAACACGGTGACCACAAGCTCGGCATGGTTGGCCGGCGCGATCTTGCGGTAGTCGGGTATCTGGCAAACCTCCCACAGCCGCTCGACGTCCAACGGCGTGCGGATTGCCTGTCGGACGTCATCTTCGCGCGACGCATGATCAAGCACGAGAATATCTTCCGCGACCGGCGCCCGCGCCAGCGCATCCTCTGTCGGTGCTGCAGCAAGCGTCGCCTGCAAAGCACCAATCGAAGAGAAGTCCAGTTCGGTGTTGCGCCACTGCACAATCTTCACCGGCTCAAAGGTGTGTGATTCGAGTGCGCGAATGAGTTCGTCCTCGAATGGCGGACAGCGACCGGTGGTGCCGAAAGTGCCGTCGCGCATGGCGCGCCCGGCGCGGCCCGCAATCTGCGCCATTTCTGACGGGTTGAGTTTGCGGAATTGATAGCCGTCGAATTTCCGGTCGGACGCAAAGGCAACGTGATCGACGTCGAGATTGAGACCCATGCCGACGGCGTCGGTAGCAACCAGGTAGTCGACTTCACCGGATTGATAGAGCTCGACCTGCGCATTACGTGTGCGCGGCGACAGCGAGCCGAGTACGACGGCCGCGCCGCCGCGCTGGCGGCGGATCAATTCAGCGATGGCGTAAACTTCGTCGGCGGAGAACGCGACGACAGCAGAGCGGCGCGGCAAGCGCGTGAGCTTCTTGTCGCCGGCGTGAGTGAGCGTCGAGAGCCGCGGCCGGCTGACAATGCTGGCGCCGGGGAGAAGCCGCTCGACCATCGGCTTCATCGTGGCGGCGCCCAGTACCAGCGTTTCTTCGCGGCCACGCCGATGCAGCATACGGTCAGTGAAGATGTGACCGCGCTCGAAATCGGCGGCAAGCTGGATTTCGTCCACCGCGACAAAAGCGACATCGAGATCGCGCGGCATCGCTTCAACGGTGGCAACCCAGAAACGCGGGTTAGACGGCTTGATCTTTTCTTCGCCGGTGACGAGGGCGACAGCATCCACGCCGACGCGCTCGACGGCGCGGTTATAGACCTCGCGGGCAAGCAGCCGGAGCGGCAGGCCGATCACCCCCGAGGAGTGCGCCAGCATCCGCTCGATGGCGAGGTGGGTTTTCCCGGTGTTGGTAGGCCCGAGTACGGCGGTGACACCGGCACCACGAGCGCGCAGGTCACGATCGGCAGGTGGAGAAAAGGAAATTGGCATCAAGAACCCGGCATTCGCATCGACTGGGACGTATTAAGCACAGCGTTCTGTATCACAACGTGACGCTTGAAAGGTCTGTGCTTAACATGTGGAACGAGTCTCGAACGAATCGCGCCCAAATCAGCGACTCGATGCAAGTTCTAATTCGTTCACCGCGATATATGGTCCAGGCTGCGGCTCTCTACACCAGATCAAGTGTTTAGCACGCCTTTTTCACGGCGTAGCACCGCCCGAAAGGTTAACAGGTCTGCAACCCGCGATTCCGTAGCGAGTCAAGCTCCACAGCCCTGTGAATAACGGGGAAGCCGCAGCTCCCCGCGCAACCGTCGTCACTGCGTTTTCACGCTCAAGGCAGCATGCGGCATCGGCGCCGCCACAAATTCTGTCGCCTGCAAAACGCCCTTGCCGATCGGCGTTGGCAGCGAAAAGCGGAATGGCACCAGCACGCGGGTGCCAGCTATCGGGGCCAGCCACACTTCAGCGTCGTGCAATGCGATCAGATATTTGACCACCGGACGATCCGGCACATAACCGGAGATCGGCGAGAAGAAGACCGCACAGACAACGGCGGGGCCCTGGTAGCCTTTTTCAGCCCTGACCATCTCGATGCGCTTGAACTCGCTGCGCAAGTCGTAGCGCACGCGGCCGTCAAATACCGAAATCTTGCGCCCGCAAGCTTCCGGGGAAACGGGATCGCCGTTGCCACTCACGCGATTGAGCGTGGACGAAACCGGATCGACGACACCACGGCGATCGGCGTCACTCACCGGTATCCGCTCCGGATGCGGCGGCAGCGGCGGCTCGGCGGAAAACTCGGTTACGTTTCCGCCGGCGAGCGCCATGCGCACGTCATCCATGCGCCGATTGTAATCGATGGTCGCAGCATAGCTCGTCGCGACCGGGAGACCGCCGCCATTGAAGCTGCCACGCGCGACGCTGCTGCCCTTGGCGGAAGTAAAGAATGTCATGATACCGGCGGTCGCGCCGGTGGCCGACGCGGTGTACTGGTCTTCGGCAATATCAACGATCCAGCCACCACGGCCGATCGGGATGCCGCCAACGCTGGCGATATATTGCGCCTCAAGGCGGACCTGCGCAGCCACGCTTTGGCTGGCCGCATCCGACACAAGCACAGCCAAGACGCAGCCAGCCGTGACTACGGCGGTGATGGCGGCATCGCAAGAACGCCTTTTCGCCAGCACTGACACTGCGCACGCTTTTCCTAAAATGCCGCCGGATAGCGGAGACCGACAAACTGAAGAAAGGGAGCGTCCCGGCAAGTCCGGGATTTTAGCCCATAGAACGTCCTGTTTTGTCGGAGAATGCGTCGTTTCTGTGGTTTGGCACCCTTGTTCAACACCAGCTTGACGCTCAGGACCGCCCTTATTATAGGTCCGTGCAAATCCCCCACATCGTCGTCAAACGGCGTCGGTACCACGGGAATCTTTGAGGATTACAGCCATGCCCTGGCGCTGTGAGTTAACCGGCAAGATCCGCCAGATCGGGAACCGGGTGAGCCACTCGAACCGCAAGACCAAGCGGCGGTTTCTGCCCAATCTGCTCAATGTCACAATGATCTCCGATGCGCTCGGCCGCTCGTTCCGGCTGCGGATTTCGGCGAACGCGCTGAAAAGCGTCGATCATCGCGGTGGCTTCGATGCCTTCCTGCTCAAGGCCAAGGATGCCGAACTGTCGGCACGCGTCCTTGAGCTCAAACGGCAGATCGTCAAAAAACGCGCCGCCGCAGCGTAACTTTTCTTGCTCAATTCGAGTTGTTTTTGATGCCCGCATACGCGGGCATCGCCGTTTTTGCACGCCTAGCGGTATTATCCCGGGCGCAATAAGCTCCAGGGTGGCCGAAGAGAAAAGCTATCGAGAGGAAATACCTATGTCCGCACCAGCCCGCAAAGTCGTGCACAACGACATCAAGGAAGAGAACGCGTCGAACCGCGCAGCGCATTATCTCGATGTTCCCAACATGCCATGGGAGAAGACCAAATTCCCCGGGATCCAGATCAAGGTGCTTTACACCGACGGCAATGGCGTCACGACCGCACTGTTCAAGCTTGAACCCGGCGCTGTCGTGCCGCTGCATGAACACACCGCGCTTGAGCAGACCTATGTGATCGAAGGCTCGCTCGAAGATCACGAGGGCAAATGCGGGCCGGGACAATTCGTCTGGCGGCCGGCCGGCAATCAGCACGAGGCAAAGGCGCCCAACGGCGCGGTGCTGCTCGGCTTCTTCCTGAAACCCAACCGCTTCGCTTACGGCGAGAAGTTCTTCACCGAGGCCGGCGAGCGCTGACACGACTTTATGCAGCAAGATGATTCACGTGTCGCCGACCTGGTTAAGGCCGGCGAGATCCGTATCGGTTTGTTCCTGCCGCAATACGCGCTGGATGTTACATCCGGCGACTTGAAAGGCGTCGGGACAGGCTTTCTCGCTATTGAACTGACGCAAATCGTTGCCACGCGCCTCGGCATTGCGAAGCGCATCGTTCAATTTCCCGCCCCCAACGCGGCGATTACGGGCCTTAAGAACGAGACGTGCGATGTGGTGTTTTTGGGCATCGCACCGTCGCGTGCTGCTGAAGTGGACTTTGCGCCGGCCATTTTTCAGTTCGACTACGGCCTCCTGCTGCCGCCGGGCTCGACCATCACATCCGTCGCCGACGCAGATCAAAAAGGCATCCGCATCGGCATCGTCGATGGCCATGCCTCGGCATTGGCGTTGCGGAGCATCGTGAAGCACGCGCAACTGGTCAGCGCGGAGTTACCGGACGAGACCTTCGACCTGCTCAAGCACGGCGAAGTGGATGCGCTGGCCTTTCCGCGCGATCACGTGCTCGATTTCGCGAGCGAGCTGCCGGGCAGTCGCGTTCTGGCGAAGGGCTACGGTATCAACCGCGTCGGCATTGCAGTCCGCAAAGGCCGCTCCGGACTACTCGCTTATTGCAGCGAATTCTCCAAAGAGGTGTTGGGCTCTGGCGCCGTGCAATCGATCATTAACCGCGCAACGTTGCCAGGCTTCGAGGCCGCAACGACCGGCGAGCCTGCCTGACTACTGCGTCGATATCTTCTGCAGCACCGGCGCCCAAGTTTCCTGCTGCTTGGCTACAAAGGCCTGGGTCTGATCGGGCGTCATGGCACGGGCAAAGCTGCCCGTCGTGGAGAGTTTTTTCTCAACCTCCGGATCGGTCAGAACCTTGGTCAAATCGGCACTGACTTTGGGGATGATCGGCGCCGGCGTACCGACCGGCGCGGCAACGAGCAGCCACCCGCCGGCGACAAAGCCGGGAAGCGTTTCGCCGACGGTCGGCAGATCGGGAAATTCGGAAAGACGCTTCGGCGACGCGACCGCGATCAGCTTGACCTGCCCGGCATTGACCGCGCCAATGATTCCGGAAAAGCCCTCGATGATCATCGTCACCCGTCCGGTGGTGACATCGCCCAGTGCAGCGCCGGGTCCGCCGGTGTAGGGCACCGGCGTCAGCGTGATGCCGGCTTGCTGCTGCATTAACACGCCGGTGAGATGCGTCACCCGGCCGACGCCGGAAACCGCAATCGAAAGGCTTCCCGGATTCTTCTTGGCGCGGTCGATGAGTTCGGACATCGAGGTGATGCCGCTCGCCGGCGATACTGCGAAGAACATCGGCTGGTCGGCGATGAATCCGACAGGCAGGAAATCGCGGGGCAGTTTGACCGGCAGATTGGGCGCAACACCGGGCAATGCGATGAATGTGGAGAGCGCAGGCGCATAGAGCGTGTAACCGTCGGCGATCGCTTCGCTCGCGGCGCGAGCCCCGATGCTGCCGTTGGCGCCGGGATGATTGACCACCACGGCGTTCTGACCCCAGAGCTTGCCCAGACCATCGGCGACGATGCGAAGCGCGACGTCAGGGCTCGCACCGGCCGCCGCGTCGGAAATAATCGTCACCGGCTTTTCGGGATAGCCCGCAGCTGTGCGCGGGCATTGGACGCCACGACGGCGAACAGCGCGCACTCAGCAGCAAGCGCGCAAAAATCGGTAGCCGTCCACGGCGTCCTCCGCACTCAATTATTATTCAGCCTTTAGATGGCTAAAGCGGACGCACTTATCGTCGAGACAGCCATACCTGTCCAGCGCGCCATTTGCCTCAAGCTGTGCGCTCCGTTTGAT
This sequence comes from uncultured Alphaproteobacteria bacterium, assembly GCA_963739945.1. Taxonomy (GTDB): domain Bacteria; phylum Pseudomonadota; class Alphaproteobacteria; order Rhizobiales; family Xanthobacteraceae; genus BOG-931. Next base: position 122,902 of record CAVUCN010000027.1, read on the forward strand.
CACCGGAGGTTGGCTACTTCGCCGAAATCTCTTGAACCACCGGCAGCCAGACTTCCTGCTGCTTGGCAACAAAAGCCTGCACCTGATCCGGAGTCATTACATTCGTATAATTTCCCATTGCAGCGAGCTTTCGCTCGATCTCGGGATCGCTGACGACCTTGGTAAGATCGGCACCGACCTTCGCGATGATGTCTTTCGGTGTACCAAGCGGCGCAGCCATCACGATCCAGCCGGACGCGACCAGATCGGGAATCGTCTCGCCAATGGTCGGAAGGTCAGGAAATTCCGCCAGGCGCTTTGCCGCGCCGGTCGCGATCAGTTTGATTTGTCCGGCCTGCACGGCGCCCATGATTCCCGAATAGCCCTCGATAATCATCGCGACGCGTCCCGAGAACACATCCGCAAGCGCTGCGGACGGGCCGCCGGTATAGGGTACCGGCAGCAGCGTCACGCCTGCCCGATGCTGGATCAGGACCGATGTCAGGTGTGTCACTCTGCCGACACCGGATACCGCGACAGAGATCGCTCCCGGGTCTTTTTTAGCGCGGTCGATGACCTGCTGCAGTGACGTAATGCCGGTCGCCGGATTGACCGCGACAAACAACGGCTGATCGGTGAGGAAGCCGATCGGCACAAAATCGCGTGGCAACTTGACCGGCAGATTGGGAGCAGCAGTCGTCGCAGCGATGAAAGTAGAGCTCGCGGGTGTATAGAGCGTGTAGCCGTCGCCCACGGCATCGCTTGCGGCGTGCGCGGCGATACTGCCGTTCGCGCCCGGGTGGTTCACCACGACCACCGTCTGACCCCAGACTTTGCTCAATCCGTCGGCAATAACGCGCGTTGCGACATCGACACTGGCGCCCGGTCCGGCGTCGGAGATGATGGTGACTGATTTGTCGGGATAACCGGCGGCCCCGGCCGAAGTGAGAACAGCTTTCGGCGTGGCCAAAAGGCATAGCGTCGCGAACAGCAGCCAGTATCTGTGCATGCGTCTCTCCCTCGACAGATTCTTTTTCTTGAATGATCGTCGAGGCAGCAAACGCTGTCCAGTGCGCCCAATAGTCCCAATCGTCTGGCTAGACCGGCTGCAGGCTCCGCTCGAGAATGCCGCGCAGTTCCGGAACGCAGGAGCCGCAATTCGTGCCGGCGCGCAGCGTGCGGCCGATATCGGCAACGTCCGTCGCAACACCGGTGGCAATGGCGTCGCGGATCGCAACTAGCCGCACGCCGAAGCAGGCACAGATCACCGGTCCCGTATCGCGGCGGCCATCGCCGCCGCGCTCGGACAACAGCGCCAGCCGTTCGTCCTCGTCCAGTTCGCCCGCCTCGAACAGCGCTGCATGGCGTCCCATTGCGGCGGCGATTGCGCCGGACCGACGAACAAACAGCTTTCCAGATGACCGGCGTGGAATGCTGCAACCCGGGCGACACCACGCGACTTCGTCGACGTGTTCGGTCAGTTCGACGCCTTCGGGCATGTGGCTGCGGCCAAACGCGTGCCAGAAGCCTGCCGGTTCATTGCTCGCGAACAACAGCCCTTCGCCGCCGACGACGGCGACGCGCGCAAACCATGTGCCCGGCGGGAGCGTGACAGCGCCGCGTGTCAGGGCAAATCCGCGATAGACGAATTCAACGGGTTCAACGCGTGCGGGCGTTGCTTTCAAATCGGGCTGTCCTGAGAACGGGTCGGTCGCCGCCGTCACCATGTCGCCGATGCGCGCATGGGCGGCGGTCGCATCGCTCCAGTGGATCGGCGCGAAGATCGAACCGCGTTGCTGGCCGTCACGTATCGCGACCTTCAGGACCGCGCTTCCGGATTCCGTCGTGACCCTGGCGAAGCCTTCGTCAACGAGCTTTGCCAGTTTCGCGTCCGCCGGATGAACTTCGACGATCGGTTCCGGCGTGTGGGCGCACAGCCGCGGGCTTAATCCGGTGCGCGTCATGGTGTGCCACTGGTCGCGCACGCGCCCGGTATTCAGTCGCAGCGGATAGACCGCGCTCGGGTGTCTCGCGTGGTGCAAGCGGCTGCGGCGCGACGAACCGCGCGCGGCCACCTGTGGTGTAAAACCCGCCGCTCTTGAAGAATCGCTGCTTCGCCGCGAGTCTCATCCGCACGTATGGGCCACATCACCGGATCGAGCCGGTCGTAGGACGCATCGGACAAAGCGGCGAGGCCGCCAATGTCGAAGTCGCGCTGTCCATTGTTCTCAAAAGCGGAAAGCGCAGCGTGTTCGCGAAACACATCGGCAGCATTGCGATAGTCGAAGGCTTCGCCGAAGCCGAGCCGCCGCGCGACCTCGCTGACAATCCACCAGTCCGGACGCGCTTCCCCCGGCATCGGCAGAAACGCACGCTGGCGCGATATGCGCCGCTCGGAATTCGTCACCGTGCCGTCCTTTTCGCCCCAGGCCGCAGCCGGCAACAGAACCTGCGCGCCTGCGGTGACGGTATCGTTGCCCAGAACATTTTCGGAAACCACGAACAGTTCGAGCTTCGAAAGCGCAGCCCGCATCGCGCCGGCGCGCGGCAGCGAGACCGCGGGGTTGGTCGCCATCACCCACAGCGCCTTGATGGTCCCGTTTTCGATGGCCTCGAACATGTCGACCGCTTTGAGCCCCTCATGGGTCGCGATGCTGCGGTGCTTTCCAGAAACGGCGCACCCGGTCGGTCTCAGGCGGCGAGAAGCCCATATGCGCCGCAAGCTGATTGGCGAGGCCGCCGACCTCGCGGCCTCCCATCGCATTCGGCTGGCCGGTGAGCGAGAACGGCCCCATTCCCGGCCGACCGATACGTCCGGTGGCGAGATGCACATTGATGATGGCGTTGACCTTGTCGGTGCCCCGCACCGATTGATTGACGCCCTGCGAAAAGCAGGTGACGGCGCGACGGCTTCTAGAAAACATCTCGAAGAAGCGAGCGACATCGGTTCGGCTGAGTGAAGTCGCCTTCGCCGTCGCTGCGACGTCGGGCGCAACCTCGCGGGCGCTCGCCAGCGTTTCGACGAAACCGGACGTGTGGGCATCGATATAGGCGTAATCGAGTGCGCGATTGTCGGCGAGATAGGCCAGCAAGCCGGAGAACAACATGGTATCGGTGCCGGGAGCGATCGGCAGGAAAAGGTCGGCGTCTTCGGCCGTGGCCGTGCGCCGCGGATCGATGACGACCAGTTGGGTGCCGCGCTCCTGTCTGGCCTCGATCATGCGCTGATAGAGGACCGGGTGGCACCACGCGGTATTGGAGCCGACCAGCACGATGAGTTCGGCGACGTCGAGATCCTTGTAGGTGCCGGGCACCGTATCGGCGCCGAAGGCACGGCGATGACCGGCCACCGTCGAGGCCATGCAGAGGCGCGAATTGGTGTCGACGTTGGCCGAACCGATGAAGCCCTTCATCAGCTTGTTGGCGACGTAATAGTCCTCAGTCAGCAATTGTCCGGAAAGGTAGAACGCGACCGCGCCCGGACCATCGCGCTCGACGATGGTCCGAAAGCCGCTTGCGACCTTGTCGAGCGCGGTGTCCCAATCGGTGCGCGCAAGCGAGCCGTCGGCCTGCCGCAGCGTCGGATGCAGCAGGCGGCGATCGAGCGCCAACGTTTCGCCCAGCGCGGAGCCCTTCGAGCACAGCCGCCCGAAATTGGCCGGATGCGACGGGTCACCGACGATCGCCGCGCCGCCTTCGCGGTCCGGCATCGCCAGAACGCCGCAACCGACCCCGCAATACGGGCATGTGGTGCGTACCGACGGAGGTCGTGGCGTCAGGACGTTCATTCCGGATTCCGGCGATTCAACGATGAGATCATTCAGCCGCAGCGCTGTGGCCGTACGCCTCACCGATCATGTACTCGGACAGAACGCCGTAAGCGTCGGCCCAGGCCGCCGCGAGATCGGGCGTCCATTGCTCGCCGAGGCCGCGCTCCAGCGTCCACAACAGCGCATCGCCGACGATCGCATAGTGGATCGGCTTCACGCCGTATCCGACGTGCCGTTTGGCAAGCGCGCTCGCCGCAGGAAGGATCGCTTCGAGATTGCCGAGACCGTTGACGACGACGGTGAGCGTCGCCATCAGCTTGCGCCCTTGCTCGGCCATGTCGCCGCGAAACAGCGGCTTCACGGATGGTGCGATCTCGAACAGCCGCCCGTAAAACAACGCGGCCGCCTGATCGGACATCGGCGCGACTTTGGCGAAGCTGTCCTGGATTGCCTTGATCTGGTCCGGTGTCATGGTTCTATCCCTTTGCTCCCGGCCCACTTGGGAAATCGCGGCCGCGGATAGCCCCGCGGCCGCGGGTTCAACGCTGGCTCAGATGCGTGCTTGCGCGAGGTTTGCCGTGCTCGCCGAGGCAACGCTCTTGCGCAGGTAGAACCACCACGTGACCGCGACGCACACCACGTAGAAGGCGAGGAAGCCCTCGAACGCGAGATGTGGGCTGCCGGTCGCAGCAATCGATGCACCGAAGCTGCGCGGGATCAGATAGCCGCCGCAGGCGCCAATGGCGCCGATGAAGCCGATCGCCGCCGCGCTCTCGATGCTCGCAGTCTTGAGTGCGAGCGCCCGGCCGAACTCGCCTGCGCCTTTTGCTTTCTGCAGATTTTCCTCGCGGAAGATCGACGGGATCATCCGGTAGGTCGAACCGTTACCGATCCCGGCGGTGACGAACAGGATCAGGAACATCGACAGAAAGCCGGTGAAGTCTTTGACGTTGAGGAAGTACAGAACGCCGATCGTCGCCGCGCCCATGGCAAGGAAATTCCAGAACGTCACAATGGCGCCGCCGACCTTGTCTGCAAGCAAGCCGCCGAACGGGCGCGACAGCGAGCCGACCAGCGGACCAAGGAACGCGATGCTCACGGTGATCGCCGGGAATTGCGTTTTGATCAGCAGCGGGAACGCAGCTGAATAGCCGATGAAGGATCCGAACGTCCCGATATACAGGAACGACATGATCCAGGTGTGCTTGCGGCCGGCGATGGCGACCTGGTCCTTGAACGACGACTTTGCATTGGTCAGGTTGTTCATGAAGAAGATCGCGCCGAAAACCGCGATGATGAGCGGCAGGACCCACATCAGCCCGGCGTTCATAAGATAGATACCGCTGGGTGCCGGCGTTGCCTGATACAGATTGACGAGACCGACGCCGAGCAGGATCGGCGTCAGTAACTGCACGCTGCTCACGCCGATATTGCCGCCGGCGGCGTTGAGCCCAAGCGCCCAGCCTTTCATCCGATCGGGATAGAAGAACGAGATGTTCGCCATGCTGGAGGCGAAATTGCCGCCGCCGAAACCGGCCAGTGTCGCGACCAAGCCATCAGCCAGTACGGCGTGTCGGGCTGCGTGACAAAATACGCGAGCGCTATCGTCGGAATGAACAGCACCGACGCGCTGAAGATCGTCCAGTTGCGGCCGCCAAAGGTCGTGACCGCGAACGTGTAAGGAAAGCGCAGCAGCGCGCCGACCAATCCGGGCAGCGCGACAAGATTGAAGAGCTGTTCGGTCGTGTAATGGAAACCAACGGAGTTCAGCTTGGTCGCAACGATCGACCAGATCGCCCACACCGAAAAGCCGATATTTTCGGCGACGATCGACCAGATCAGATTGCGCCGCGCGATTGCTTTGCCGGCTCGATTGCCAGAACTTCTCATCTTCGGGATTCCAGTCCGCAATCCACGTCGAATTTGGCTTGCTCATCAAAGTGCTCCATCGGGAGTCCGCAGGGGGAATTCCCCCGCCGTCGCCTCGCTGTGGAGCACTTCGCAAACCGCGTGCCAGCACTATCCAATTGATAACAAGCGAGATTTTAAGCGCGACTCAAATTCGCAATTGCGCGCTTAACAGGCGCTTCGGCCATAATTTGTGCAGCGCAACATAATTGTGCAGCCGGAGTCTAAAAAATCGGCGCGAGATTCCGACGACGATTCGCGTTTAATTCAATCGCCGCGGCCGCGACGCATGCGCAATGCGTTCTTCTTTGGGATGTTCCGCGAACAGCTCGGCGAGCTTCTCGGTCATGACGCCGCCAAGCTCCTCCGCATCGACGATCGTCACGGCGCGCCGGTAGTAGCGCGTGACGTCGTGGCCGATGCCGATAGCGATCAGCTCGACCGGCGAACGCGTCTCGATGTCCTCGATGATCCAGCGCAGGTGGCGTTCCAGGTAATTTCCCGGGTTGACCGACAGCGTTGAATCGTCGACCGGCGCACCGTCGGAAATCATCATCAGGATCTTGCGCGATCTCGGTCCGCGCCAACAGCCGCTTGTGCGCCCAGTCGAGCGCCTCACCGTCGATGTTTTCCTTGAGCAACCCTTCGCGCATCATCAGGCCGAGGTTCTTGCGCGCGCGACGCCAGGGCGCGTCCGCCGACTTGTAGATGATGTGGCGCAGATCGTTGAGCCGTCCGGGATTGGCCTGCTTGCCCTGGGCAAGCCACGACTCGCGCGACTGCCCGCCCTTCCACGCCCGCGTGGTGAAGCCCAGAATTTCCACCTTCACGCCGCAGCGCTCCAGTGTCCGCGCAAGAATGTCGGCGCAGGTCGCGGCCACCGTGATCGGCCGGCCGCGCATCGAGCCGGAATTGTCGAGCAGCAGCGTCACGACGGTATCGCGGAAGTCGGTGTCTTTCTCGCGCTTGAACGACAGCGGATGCATCGGATCGACAATGACGCGGGTCAGCCGCGCCGGATCGAGCAGACCTTCCTCGAGATCGAACTCCCAGGCGCGATTCTGCTGGGCCAGCAGCAGGCGCTGCAGACGATTGGCGAGACGCGCGACCACGCCCTGCAAATTCGAAAGCTGCTTGTCGAGGTAGCCGCGCAATCGTTCGAGCTCTTCCGGCTCGCAGAGATCCTCGGCGCCGACCACTTCGTCGAACTTGCCGGTGTAGGGCTTGTAGTCCGGACCGCGCGGCTCGTTGCGCTGATTGCGCGGACGCCACGGCTCGGCCGCCGTTTCGGAATCTCCCATCTCGGCGTCGTCGGCCATTTCGGCCGCCGGCGCATCGACCGCTTCCGAACTCGAGTCCGGCAACTCATCAGCGGAGGCTTCCGCCTCCGCGCTCATGCGTTCGCTTTCGGCCGAGTCCGAAGCATCGCCGTCCTGGCCCTGCTCGTCCTGCTGATTCTCCTGCTCGCCCTCGTCGCCCTCTTCCTCGTCGGACTCGCTGGAGCGATCCTCGCCCATGTCCAGGCAATCGAGCAGGTCGTGCACCACGTCGCCGAAGCGGCGCTGATCGTCGAGCACCCGCTCAAGCCGGTCGAGATTCTTCCCGGCGCGCTCCTCGATCAGCGGACGCCACAATTCGACCAGCTTGCGCGCCGTCGGCGGCGGCGGCTCACCGGTGAGGCGCTCTCGCACCAGCATCGACAGCGCATCCTCGATCGGCGCATCGGCACGGTCGGTGATTTCATCGAATTTACCGCGATGAAAGCGATCATCGAGCATCGCCGCGAGGTTCTTCGCCACGCCGCCCATGCGGCGCGCACCGATCGCTTCGACACGCGCCTGTTCGACCGCCTCGAACACCGCGCGCGCCTGCTGGCCGCCGGGCACGAGCTTGCGATGCACCGCCGGATCGTGACAGGCCAGCCGCAATGCGATGGAGTCGGCATGGCCGCGCACGATTGCCGCTTCCCGTTCGTTCAAACGGCGCGGCGGCTCCGGCAGCCGCGCCTTGCCGCCGACAAGACCGGGACGCTCTGCGGCAAACGAAACTTCAAGATCGCTCTTGCCGGAGATGGCGCGAAGGCACACGCCGACCGCGCGCTTGAACGGCTCGGTCGGCGCCTCCTTCGAGGTGCTGCTCTTCGGCTTGACGTTCGACGACACGCGGCGCGCCCTTTCAGCTCAGCGCGACATTGACCGCCGATTCCGGCAGCTCCTGTCCAAAGCAACGCTGATAGAATTCCGCCACCAGCGGCCGCTCCAGCTCATCGCATTTGTTGACGAAGGTCAGCCGGAACGCGAAGCCGATATCGTTGTTGAAGATCTCGGAATTCTCGGCCCAGGTGATCACGGTACGCGGGCTCATGACGGTAGAGATATCGCCGTTCATAAACGCGTTACGCGTCAGATCGGCCACCCGCACCATTTTTGAAACGATGTCCCGGCCTTCGGCATTCTGATAGTGCTTGGCCTTGGCCAGCACGATATCGACTTCATTGTCGTGCGGCAGATAATTCAGCGTCGTCACGATCGACCAGCGGTCCATCTGACCCTGGTTGATCTGCTGCGTGCCATGATAGAGGCCTGACGTGTCGCCGAGACCGACAGTGTTGGCGGTGGCAAACAGACGGAACGCCGGATGCGGCTTGATCACCTTGTTCTGGTCGAGCAGCGTCAGCCGACCGGATGACTCCAGCACCCGCTGAATGACGAACATCACGTCCGGACGACCGGCGTCGTACTCGTCGAAACAGATCGCGACATTGTTTTGCAGCGCCCAGGGCAGAATGCCGTCGCGGAATTCGGTCACTTGCATGCCTTCGCGGATCACGATGGCATCCTTGCCGATCAGATCGACGCGGCTGATGTGGCTGTCCAGATTGACGCGCACGCAGGGCCAATTAAGCCGCGCCGCAACCTGCTCGATATGGGTCGATTTGCCGGTGCCGTGATAACCGGTGACGATGACGCGTCGGTTGTGGGCAAAGCCGGCAAGAATGGCGAGCGTGGTCGGTCTGTCGAACCGGTAATCGGAATCGACATCCGGCACGTGCTCATCCGGCTCGGAATAGGCGGGAACTTCCAAATCACTGTCGATGCCGAACACTTGCCGGACCGACACCTTCATGTCCGGCAAGCCGGATTCGGTTTCAGTTGCGAGACTCATTGCTCCTCCGTGACCGCGGATACGTCCTGGATGACGTTATTCGGCTGACATCCGCAGTCGGATGTGACGATACATTTAGCAGAAACGCGCAAGGCGGCGAAAGGCACCTGCGGCAGGCTGTGAAGTCAGCAGAAACCCGCAGTTTTCAGGTAGTTATAGGCCTGAATGATCTCCCGCAGCCGGTCCTCGGAACCGCGGTCCCCGCCATTGGCGTCAGGGTGGTGCTGTTTCACCAACTTCTTGAATCTAGACTTGATATCGGTCCGGCTGGCATCGCCTTCAAGGCCGAGCGCATCCAGCGCCCGGCGCTGGGCATTGAGAATCTTGCGGCCCTCGGGAGCGGTACGCGCATGGCCGGTTCTGCCGCCGGTCTCGCCGAACAGCGAGAACGGGTCGTTGGTGACCCACTCCGCATCGCGGAAGTTGGACCGGCCGCGGCGGGCGGCGCGTTTGCCGCCGATTGAGCCAAGCTTCCAGGTCGGGCGGTGGCCGGTGAGATCGTCCTTTTGATACTTCGCAACCGCTTCATCGCTCATGCCGGCGAAGAAATTGTATTTCGAATTATATTCACGCACGTGGTCGAGGCAGAGCTGCCAATATTCGTTGGCCTTCGCACGACCCTTGGGGGCGCGATGCGTTGCTTGCTCCTTGCAGCCGGGCCACTCGCAACCCGGCAAATCCTTGCGGGGCCGCCGGTCCTGGTCCGGCTTGACCCTGATACGGTCAAACAATGGCGAATTGGCTCTCATTGGTTTTGATTATGCGGTTGCGCCGGTGAAACCTTCAAGACTTGACAGACGGTATTTCAACGCCGAAGCGCCATTGCCTTAACGCGCCGTGATCGCTAAGTGCCAATTCATGGGTATGCAGGACATTATCACGACAAAATTGACGGCGGCTTTCGCTCCGCAAAGCCTCCATGTCGAGAACGAATCGCATTTGCACGAGGGCCATGCCGGCCACCGCCCCGGCGGCGAATTACATTTCCGTCTCTATATCGTGTCGGAAACCTTCCGCGGAAAGAGCCGGGTTGAACGCCACCGCATGATCAACGCGGCACTGGCGAGTGAGCTGAAAGATCACGTGCACGCGCTCGCCATCCATGCGCAGGCGCCGGGCGAAGCCTAATTCCTTCAAGTCGCCTTAAAAGCGAGTGGCCACTTTCGCCTGAAAGTGGCCACCACAGATGTTCGCCACGATAGCTGCGCCCGTTGTGCGGCTATGCTCTTTACGCCCGCACGTAGGGTCCGTAGCCCGGACGATAGCTCTTGTCGTCGAGGAACTGGGACAGACCCTTGGAGCGGCCACCTTCCTTGTCCTGGAAGCGCATCTCCTGGCTTTTCGCCTGCAGGTAATCGGCAGCTTGCTCGTGCGGGACAACGCGCACGTTTTTTACCGCGATCTTGGTCGCTCTAAGCACTTCCGGATTGAGCTTCATCAGCCTCTGCGCGAGAGCTACCGTCTCTTCGCGCAATCTTGTCTTTCGGCACCGCCTTGTTGATCAGCCGGACCTTCTCCGCGGTCTTGCCGTCGAACGTCTCACCGGTCATCGCAAACCAGACGGCGTCGCGCAGCGACAGCGCATCGGTGAGCGCCTTGCTGACAAAGCCGCCGGGCAGAATGCCCCAGTTCACTTCGGAGAGTCCGAACTTGGCGTTCTCGTCGGCAATCGCAAAATCGCAGGCGATGAGTTGGGTGAAGCCGCCGCCGAAGCAAAAGCCATTGACCATGGCGATGGTCGGCTTCGGATAGGTGAACAGCTTTTGCCAGCGCCAGTAGTGGCTGGCCCACGATGCGCGCGCACGTTCAGCCGGCTTGTTGTCGAGTTCGCGGAAATAAAGCTTCAGATCCTGTCCGGCGCACCAGGCGTCGCCAGCGCCGGTGAGCACGACAACCTTCGTTGCCGTGTCGCTCTCAAGCTCATTGAGCACATCGGCCATATCGAAATGCACCTGCGGGCTCATGGCATTGCGCTTTTCCGGCCGATTCAAAATGACCCAGGTGATGCCTGCATTCGCGCCGGTATCGCGCTCGATCTTCACTGTCTCGTAGGTGCCGTTTGCCATGGTTGCGTACTCCCCGTCATCGCGGTGTTTGATGTTGAAGCTTTAACTTGCCTTGGCGGTGACCTTGCGCGCCAGCGGTGCGACACGCAATGCAGTGATGCGGTTTCTGGTCTTGCGCAAGACGTGAAAACGAAAGCCGTGAAAGGTGAAACTCTGGCCCGGCTCCGGGATCGAGCGCGCCTCGTGAATGACGACGCCGGCGATCGTCGTCGCCTCGGCGTCCGGGATATTCCAGTCCATCGCGCGGTTGAGATCGCGCACCGGAACCGCGCCATCGACGTTGACTGAGCCATCCGGCAGCGGCCGCACGCCAGGAACTGCAATGTCATGCTCGTCAGTGATATCACCGACGATCTCTTCGACGATGTCCTCCAGCGTGACCAGGCCTTCGAGCTCGCCATATTCGTCGACCACCAGAGCGAACGGCGTCTTGCGATGGCGGAAGGCCTTGAGCTGTTCGGCGAGCGGCATGGTATCGGGCACAAACCACGGCGGTCTGGCGAGCGCAACGACGTCGAGTTTGGCTGCATCTCCTTCGGCGGAGTGCAGCGCGCGCCATACTTCCTTGGCGTTGAGCACGCCAATGACGTTGTCGGGTGAATCCCGCCACAGCGGCAGCCGCGTCACCTTGGCCGCCAGCACTGCATCGATCAGTTCATGCGACGGCTCGTCGGCGTTGAGCATCACCATCTTGGTGCGATGGATCATGACGTCGGAAACTGTAAGTTCGCGCAGATCGAGCAGACCGCCCATCATGTCCCGGTCATGCTTTTCCACGACGCCGGCGCGATGCATCAGATCGACAGCGCCGCGCAGCTCCTCATCGGGAGAAAGGATCGATTGAATCTTGCCAACCGGCATGCCGAGGCCGCGCAACATATGCCGCACGAGCCATTCGACCACGCGCAGGATCGGAGAAAACCACCGTACGGTCCGGTCAAGCGATTGCGCGACCGCCAACGCCATCCGGTCCGGTGCATTGAACGCGGCGGTTTTCGGCAACACCTCTGCAAATATGAAGATCAGCAAAGTCATCACAAACGTTGCGTAGATGACGCCGGTCTGCCCGAAATAAGCCAGTAACAGTCCGGTAGCCAAGGTCGAGGCCGCGATGTTCGCGAAATTGTTGGCGAACAGGATTGCGCCGAGAAGGCGTTCCCGCCTCGCCAGCAGCCGGTTAACAACAGTGGCGTCCTGGTTGCCGTGCTTCTCGAGCCGCATCATCGCAGCGCGGGAGGATGCGGTCAGCGCCGTCTCGCTTGCCGAGAAGAACGCCGAGATCAGCAGGCAAATGACGACCGCAAGGACGGTCAACCAGTCAAGAGTGCTCATCGCTCCGCGAGCTTCTCACTAAGGAACACGCGCACCTCGCGCGCGTCGACCCCGGTCTCGATGAAAGCCTGGCCGATGCCGCGCACCAGGATGAATGTAAGCATGCCGCGCTTCACTTTCTTGTCCTGCGCGATCAAATCCATGAGTTGGTCAACGGAAAGTTGCGGACCTGGAATATCCTTTATCCGTGTCGGCAAGCCGACGGCCGCCAGATGCCCGATCGCGCGTTTGGCCTCAGCCATCGGCGCCAATCCCTGCCGGCGCGCAGAAAATTCAAACGCCAGCGCCATGCCGATGGCGATTGCCTCACCGTGCAGCAATCGGTCGGAGAAACCACAGGCGGCTTCCAGCGCGTGCCCGAAAGTATGGCCGAGATTGAGCAGCGCACGATCGCCGGTCTCGCGCTCGTCACGGGCCACGATCGCAGCCTTGGCGCGGCAGCTCACCGCGATCGCGTGCTCACGCGCCGAACCACCGGCAAATACTTCACGCCAATTGTTCTCCAGCCAGGCAAAGAAGCCGGCATCGCCAAGCAGGCCGTATTTCGCGACCTCGGCGTAACCGGCGCGGAATTCGCGCTCCGGCAGCGTGTCGAGCAACGCAGTGTCGGCCAGCACCAGGATCGGCTGGTGGAATGCCCCGACCAGATTTTTGCCGTGGGCGGAATCGATCGCGGTCTTGCCGCCGACTGAGGAGTCCACGTCCGCAAGGAGTGTCGTCGGAACCTGCACGTAGTCGAGTCCGCGCCGCAACACCGAGGCAACAAATCCGGCGAGATCGCCGATGACGCCGCCGCCAAGCGCGACGATGAGATCATTGCGCTCGATGCGTGAAGCGATGACGGCTTCGCAAACTTGCTCAAAGACGCGGTAGCTTTTCGACGCTTCACCGGGCGGAACCAGCACACGGCTTGTTGCGATACCCGCTTGCGACAGTGCAGCTTCGGCAGCGGCGAGATGATGCTTCGCGACATTCTCATCGCTGACAATGACCGCTTTGGCGCCGGGCCGCAGCGCGGCGATCCGTGCGCCGAGCGACGCCAGCAAGCCGCGCCCGATGATAATGTCATAGCTGCGCGCATCCAGCGCGACGCGCACGGTCGTCGGATCGCTGCGAACCGGCGCGGTCATTCGCCGCTCCCTGCCGGAGCAGCGGACGCGTGGAGAAATTCCCCGAGCACCCTCATGATATCGGTGACGATTGCTTCGTGCGGCACTTCCTGCGATTGCACGGTGAGATCGGCCAGCGCGTAAAACGGTTCGCGTTCGACCAGCAGCTCACGCAGTCGCGCCGATGGATCAACGGTCTGCAGCATCGGCCGGTCGTTTTTGCGTTTGTTGATCCGCCGCATCAGCACGTCGAGTTCGGCGTTGAGCCAGATCGAGACACCCTTGGCCTTGATCGCTTCCCGCGTATCGGCGTTCATCACCGCGCCGCCGCCGGTCGCCAGGATCTGCGGGCCGCCTTCGAGCAGTCGCGCAATGACGCGCGCCTCGCCGCTGCGAAAATCCGCCTCGCCATGACGCGCAAAAATGTCCGGAATGCTCATGCCGGCGGCTTTTTCAATCTCGGTATCGGCATCCACGAACGGCACGCCGAGGCGCGCCGCGAGCCGCCGGCCGATCGACGACTTGCCTACCCCCATCATGCCTACCAGCACAACGGAGCGACCTGCCAGCCGGTTTAATACCGCGTCGGCGGACGCTCTTTCGATAGTACCATTTTGTAAAGCAATATCAGTCATTTATATCCAGACCTAAGCCGCCAGCCGGGCGACTTGCAAGCGGTCGGCGAACATGATCGTACTCGGTCCCGTTCGCCGGCAGCAATGGGATGAGCGATGCCGAGCCTGTTCCGGTTGCTCACGATTATCGCGATTTTCTGCGCCGCCGTTTACGGCGGTCTATATGCGCTTGCGCATTACGTGCAACCCAAGCCGCGTGAGATCAGCGTGTCGATCCCGCCCGACAAGTTCTTCAAGAACCGATAAAGGCCAATGTTGATGATCCGGGGCAACGGCTCGCGCGAGAAAGCCTGCGGCGCGTCACTCCGACGAAGCACTGGTCGCGCTGTATCTCGACATGCTTGCAGCCGAGCGTGGCGCCGGAACCAATACACTTGCGGCCTACGGCCGCGACCTTGCGGATTTCACGGAGTATCTTTCGGGCGGGCGCCGGACTGTCGCGACCGCCGGAACCGAAGACCTCCGCGCCTATCTCGGCGATCTCGCAAAGCGCGGCATGACAGCAGCGACCGTGGCACGCCGCCTTTCGGCGATCCGGCAGCTTTACCGTTTCCTCTACGCGGAAGGCCAACGCAAAGACGATCCCGCCGCTGTGCTTGAAGGACCGAAGCGCTCACGGCCGTTGCCGAAAACGCTGTCGCTTGCCGACGTCGATCGCCTGTTGCGCACAGCCACGGCACACGATCCAAAAGCGCCGCCGCAAATGCAACTACGCGCAGCGCGCCTCGCCTGCCTGGTAGAGATGCTGTACGCCACCGGACTGCGTGTCTCCGAACTCGTCGCACTGCCGCTGTCGGCCGCGCGTCAGGATGCGCGCGTTATTATGGTACGCGGCAAAGGCAACAAGGAACGTCTGGTGCCACTGAACGACGCTGCAAAGCGCGCGACTGCGAATTATCTCGCACTGTTGGCGACAATCGAAAACCGACGCCAGGTCGAAATGGCTGTTTCCGTCATTCGGCGACAGCGGCCACCTGACGCGGCAACATCTGGCGCGGGAACTGAAAGCGCTTGCCGCTGCGGCGGGTTTGCGCGCATCGCAAATAAGCCCGCACGTGCTGCGCCACGCTTTTGCCAGCCACCTCTTGCACAATGGCGCCGATCTGCGTGTGGTGCAGACACTGCTCGGCCATGCCGATATTTCGACGACGCAAATCTATACCCATGTTCTTGAAGAACGGCTGAAAAGCCTGGTGCGCGATTTGCACCCGCTTGGCCAGGAATAAAATAAAATAATATGTTGCTTGCGTGATGCGATCCTATCTCGACTTTGAAAAGCCCGTGGCCGAGCTTGAGGCCAAGATCGAAGAACTGCGCGCGATGCAAAGCGGCGGCGACGCTATTGCGATCAACGAGGATATTGGCCGCATCGAGGTCAAAGCGGCGCAGGCGCTCAAGGAGCTCTACGGCGAGCTCACGCCGTGGCAGAAGACGCAGGTCGCGCGCCACCCACAACGGCCGCATTGCATCGATTATGTCAACGCGTTGATCACCGACTTTGTACCGCTCGCTGGCGACCGCAAACACGGCGAGGACGAGGCTATTGTCGGCGGATTCGGCCGGTTCCGCGGCGAGAGCATCTGCGTCCTCGGCCAGGAGAAAGGCTTCGGATACCGACAGCCGTCTCAAGCACAATTTCGGCATGGCGCGGCCGGAAGGTTATCGCAAGGCGGCGCGGCTGATGGGCATGGCGGATCACTTCGATGTTCCGGTGATCGCGTTGATCGATACGCCCGGCGCCTATCCCGGAATTGGCGCCGAGGAGCGCGGACAAGCAGAGGCCATCGCGCGTTCGACCGAGGCTTGTCTCGAAATGGGCGTTGCCAATGTGGCGGCGATTATCGGCGAAGGTGGTTCGGGCGGCGCCATTGCACTCGCGACCGCCAATCGCGTGATCATGCTCGAGCACTCGGTTTACAGCGTGATCTCGCCGGAAGGTGCGGCGTCGATCCTGTGGCGGGATACCACCAAGGCACAGGAAGCGGCCGCCAATATGAAGATCACGGCGCAGGACCTCAAAAACCTCGGCATCGTCGACACCATCGTGCCGGAGCCGAGTGGCGGCGCGCATCGCGATCCGGCCGCGGCGATTGCCGCAACTGGCCAGGCCATCAGCGATGCGTTCGCCGAGCTGCGCGGGCTTGATCGCGCGACCGTCGCGCGGCTGCGGCGGGAGAAGTTTCTGGCGATCGGGCACTCGCTCGGCTGACGCTGCGGTCGATGCTCCTGCCACAATCTTGCCGCCATTGCTTCGGTCCCGGACTAGGGCTCTCCGCCCCTTCGCTGCCGGCCTGACCCGAGGCTGAGCAAAATATTGATTTCGTGGGTCAAATTTGCTGAAAATTTACCATTCGTTATCACTGCCGTGATCCTGCTGGAAGCCGAGGCCGGTTGCCTTGCGAAAGCCACCTGTTGCGGATAACGATTGACCACTGATGGCACGGGGATTGTCCATCGATTGGGGAGTTATCGAATTGATCCGCGCCCTCGTCCGCGCGCTGCTGGCGCCGGCGGCCATAGCCGCTGCGTTGACGCTCGCCGGTTGTTACGGGGAAGACGGCTATCAGATGCCCTCGCGCGCCATGAAAGAGCTGTCGCCGGAGATGCTGACGCTGCTCCAGCAAAAAAACATGCCCAAGGATTCCCCGATGCTGGTGCGTCTTTTCAAGGAAGAGTCCGAACTCGAAGTCTGGAAAGCAGGACACCACCGGCCGCTACGAGCTGCTGCGCGTCTATCCGATCTGCCGCTGGTCGGGCGATATCGGACCTAAGGTCAAGGAAGGCGACCGTCAGGCGCCGGAAGGTTTCTACGCCATTACGCCCGGCCTGATGAATCCAAACTCCAGCTACTACCTCGCCATCAACATCGGCTTTCCAAACGCCTACGACAAGTCGAACGGCTACAGCGGCAACTTCCTGATGATCCATGGCGACTGCTCGTCGCGCGGCTGTTACGCGATGACCGACGAGCAGATCGGTGAAATCTATTCGCTGGCTCGCGAAGCATTTCTCGGCGGCCAGAAGGAATTCCAGATTCAGGCCTATCCATTCCGCATGACGCCGGCAAACCTGGCACGCCATCGCAATAATCCGAACATGGCGTTCTGGAAAATGATCAAGGTTGGCGACGATCATTTCCTGGTTTCGCATCAGGAGCCGAAGGTCGACGTTTGCGAGAAGCATTATGTGTTCGACGCACAAGCGCCGGATGGTTCCGGAAAGCCGCTGAACTTCTCGCCAAGCGGCCGTTGTCCGGCGTTCGTGACCAACCCGGACATTGCGACTGCGGCTAACGAGAAGCAGCGCAACGACGATTACCAGCTCGCGCAACTGGCCGCCCGCGACGTACCGACCGTACCGTTGAATAACGGCACCTTCGACGGTGGCATGAACAAGGTGTTCGCTTCGAAACTCGATACTGCGACCTACACCTACGACGACCAGGGCCATATTCACGTGCCGCCGCTGCAGCCGGGCCGATTGCCGCCCATTCTTTCAAACGGTCCGAGCACGGTGGCTGCCGCGAGCACATCGACCAACAGCGGCGACAGCAGCAGTTCGTCTGGCAGCTTCCTCGGCAGTCTGTTTGGTTCGAAGTCAAGCGCCGCGCCGACCCAGACTGCATCTGCCGCGCCAAGTACGCCCGCGCATACCGGCTTTTTCGGCAACTTGTTCTCCTCATCTCGCGACACGGCAGACACCAGCGCTGCCAGCGCGCAACCGGATACGCAGCAGACCTCGGCGCCGGTAAAGCCGAAGCTCGTCGCGCGCAACTCAGCGCCATCCAACACTGCGGCTCCGCGGCTTAAGCCGAGCATCGATGCCAGAAGACCGAACTCGCAGGACGCTGACGCTTCAAAGGCGAAATCGGCGCCTCCGGCTTCTTCTTCGCCGCAGAAAGAAGCCAATAACGGCAACGGCACGATGAAAGGCGCACAGCCGGTCGTGCCGTCGGGCTCGTTCGACACCCGTTGGGGCGGCTTCCAGTAATCGCAACGAAGCGACAGGTTCCGATTAAGCGTACGTGCCGCTTAAGCGTATTTGCCGTGGCAATGTTTGAATTTCTTGCCTGAGCCGCAAGGACAGGAACTCGTTACGGCCGACCTTGCCCCAGCTTGTCGGATCCTTGGGATTGCGGACCGGCGCTTCCACCGTGCCAACGGCCACGCCGGCCGCCGAACCGATGCCGTGCCGCGCCAGCGTCTGGGCGCCGGCGGCCGCCAAAGCCATCTCATCTTCTCCGGTAAGCGGATCGGCCTTGTGCGCCTCCATCGCCGGCAGCGGCGCCGGTTGCGGCGGCGGCGCAGATTGGATTTCGACGCGCATCAACTGGCCGGTGACCGCCTCGCGCAGGCTCTGGCTCATCGCTTCGAACAGGTTGAACGCCTCGGCCTTGTATTCGTTGAGCGGATCGCGCTGGCCGTAGCCGCGCAGGCCGATGACCTGGCGCAGGTGATCGAGCATCACCAGGTGCTCGCGCCACAAATGATCGAGGGTCTGCAGCAGGATCGACTTTTCGACGTAGCGCATGACGTCGGCGCCCCACTGGGCGACCTTCGCCGCCATGTGCTCGTCGGCCCGACGCTCGACGCGGCTGAAAATCTCCTCGTCGGCAATGCCTTCTTCCTTGGCCCACGCGTCGACCGGCAAGTCGAGATTGAGCACGCGATTGAGTTCTTCCTTCAGCCCCGGCGTGTCCCACTGCTCGGGTAGGCTTTTTCCGGCACGTGCTTGGCGACCAGATCGTCGATCACGTTGTGGCGCATATCGGACACGATTTCCGCGATCACCTTGTCGTCCATCCATTCGACGCGCTGATCGAAGATCACCTTGCGCTGATCGTTCATCACGTTGTCGAACTTCAGGATGTTCTTGCGGATGTCGAAGTTGCGCGCCTCGACTTTCTGCTGCGCTTTTTCCAGCGCCTTGTTGATCCATGGATGGATGATCGCTTCGTTTTCCTTCAAGCCCAGCTTGGTGAGCATGCCGTCGAGCTTGTCGGTGCCGAAGATGCGCATCAGGTCGTCTTCGAGCGACAGGAAGAATTTCGAGTGACCGGGGTCGCCCTGGCGTCCGGACCGGCCGCGCAGCTGATTGTCGATCCGCCGGCTCTCGTGCCGCTCGGTGCCGAGCACATAGAGGCCACCGGCGGCCGAGCGCCTTTTCCTTCAACCGCGCGACCTGGGCACGAATTTCCGCAGCGCGCGGGCTTTTGTCGCGCTCATGCAGATCGGCGATATCCGGCAGCTCCTGGCGGATGCGCATATCGGCATTGCCGCCGAGCTGAATATCGGTGCCGCGGCCCGCCATGTTGGTCGCGATCGTGATCGCGCCCGGAACGCCGGCCTGGGAGATGATGTAGGCTTCCTGTTCGTGATAGCGCGCGTTGAGGATGGCAAAGACCTTGGCTTTCGTCGCGCCCTCATCGCCGGAATAGAGCGCCGCAAACGCATTGGGATCGGAGAAGTCGTGCTGCTCCCAGCCCTCCTTGCGCAGCATCTCGGCGAGCTGTTCGGACTTTTCGATCGACGTCGTGCCGACCAGAACCGGCTGACCGCGCGACTTGCAGTCCTCGATCAGTGAGATCACGGCGCGGTATTTTTCGATCCCGGTGCGATAGACCTCGTCATCGTCATCGATGCGGACCATCGGCATATTGGTGGGGATTTCCAGCACTTCGAGATTATAGATGTCCTGGAATTCGTCGGCCTCCGTAGACGCGGTACCGGTCATGCCGCCGAGCTTCTCGTACATCCGGAAGTAGTTCTGGAACGTGATCGAGGCCAGCGTCTGGTTTTCCGGCTGGATCGGCTGTCGCTCCTTGGCCTCAAGCGCCTGATGCAGGCCTTCCGAATAGCGCCGGCCCGGCATCATGCGGCCGGTGAACTCGTCGATGATGACGACCTCGCCGTTGCGGACGATGTAGTCCTTGTCGCTCTGGAACAGCTTGTGAGCGCGAAGCGCCTGGTTGACGTGGTGAACGACGGAGACGTTCTCGACGTCGTAAAGCGAGTCCGACTTGAGCAAGCCGGCCTGACGGAGCCTCTGCTCCATCTTCTCCATGCCGACTTCGGTCAGATTGACCGTGCGCTGCTTCTCGTCGAGCTCGTAGTCTTCCTTGGCGAGATTCGGAATGTAGGTGTCGATGGTGTTGTAGAACTCGGAGCGGTCGTCGAGCGGACCGGAAATGATCAGCGGCGTGCGCGCCTCGTCGACCAGGATGGAGTCCACTTCGTCGACGATGGCGAAGATGTGCCCGCGCTGCACCATGTCTTCGAGGCGGTATTTCATGTTATCGCGCAGATAATCGAAACCGAGCTCGTTATTGGTGCCGTAGGTGACGTCGCAGTCGTAGGCCTTCTTGCGCTGCTCGTCGTCGAGGCCGTGCACGATGACGCCGGTGGTCAGGCCGAGGAAGCCGTAAACCTGCGCCATCCACTCGGCGTCGCGCTTGGCGAGATAGTCGTTGACCGTGACGACATGAACGCCGCGGCCGGCGAGCGCGTTGAGATAAACCGGCAGCGTCGCGACCAGCGTCTTGCCTTCGCCGGTCTTCATTTCGGCGATGCGGCCTTCGTGCAGCACCATGCCGCCGATCAGCTGAACGTCGAAGTGACGCTGGCCGAGCGAGCGCTTGGCGGCCTCGCGAACGGTGGCAAATGCGGGCACCAGGATGTCGTCGAGCGTGGCGCCTTCGGCGACCTGTTTTTTGAACTCGTCGGTCCGCGCGCGAAGCGCTTCGTCGGATAGTTTCTGGAGCTCGGCTTCCAGCGCGTTGATCTCATCCACGCGAGGCCGATAGGAACGGATGCGCCGGTCGTTGGCAGAACCGAATAATTTGCGGGCGACCGCACCGATCATCGCATCATCCTTTTAAGCCACCGGGCGCCAAGGCTAACGCCTCCCCGCCTTGGCGCATGTCCAACCAGCGGAAAATGCTGAGTTATTCAGGCTTTGGCGAGGCGGCTTGAGGCCCAGATTTCGTTGGAGAAATAGGGGGGCGCGGCTATCAATGCAAGCGACAACTTCACGCTCTCGTTAAGCGCCGTCGGCAATCTGCCATTGCCAATTGCAGTCGATTCGGCGAGTGTCCGCGCCAATTCGCGCCCCAATTTGCGCCCAGGATAGTGGCGCCCTACCCCCTGCCCGAGAGGATCGAGTTTCATGGCTTCTAATCGCCAGGCTGTTGCCCACATTTTCGGCGCGCTGACCGCCATCGCGCTGCTGTTTGCCCCGCTCGCGGCGCGCGCCGACGATCCGGTACTCGCCCGCGTCAACGGCGTCGATATTCACGAGAGCGACCTTGCTTTTGCCGAAGAAGAAATCGGCAGCAACATGCCGCAGATGCCGCCGGAACAGAAGCGCGACTATCTCATTACCTACCTCACCGATGTCGTCATCGTCTCGCAGGCCGCCGAAAAGCAGGGAATTGCCAACCGCGACGACGTCAAGCGCCGGCTCGCTTTCGACCATAACCGCGTGTTGATGGAAGCGATGTTGACCGATACCGCCAAGGCGGCGCTGACCGACGACGCCATGCACAAGGTCTATGACGAAGCGATCAAGCAGATGGCCAGCGAGCAGGAGGTGCACGCGCGCCATATCCTTGTCGCCAGCGAGGACGAAGCCAAGGCCATCGAGGAGCAGTTGAAGAAGGGCGCCGACTTCGCAGCGCTGGCCAAGGAAAAATCGAAGGATCCGGGTGCCGCCGACGGCGGCGATCTCGGCTACTTCACCAAGGACCAGATGGTTCCGGAATTTGCCGACGCCGCGTTCAAACTTGAGAAGGGCCAGATTTCCGATCCGGTCCACACCCAGTTCGGCTGGCACGTCATCAAGGTCGAGGACAAGCGCACCAAGCCGACCCCGACGTTCGACCAGGTGAAGGCGCAACTGGCGAATTACGTCGAGCATCGCGCCCAGGCCGAGATGGTCGACAATCTGCGCAAGAACGCCACCGTCGAGCGTCTCGACAAGCCGGCGACACCTGCGCTTGATCCGTCGGCGCTCAATCCGGCGGCACCGGCGAAGAAGTAAAAGCTTCGATTCGCATATGGCGTAGCGACCCCTTCATCCCGCCCCGCGATAGTGGGGAGGGGGGACCGCGCTCTTGCGCGGTGGGAGGGGCGCTTGACTGCAACGCTTCGTCTGCAACGCAGAATTTTCCACACCGCCTGCGGCCCCCTACACCATCCTTCGCGCTACGCGCTACGGATGGTCCCCTCCCCCGCTATCGCGGGGGCGGATGAAACGAGTTTCATCGTTCTCGCGATGCACCCGCATCCGAGTTGTCGTCACGCCAGTAATGAAAAGCCACGAAGCGTCTTCGCTCTCCACACCGATCTTCGTCAGATGACGCCAGCGGTGGTCAGCGGGCGCCGTCACGATCAGCGCTTCAAGCCGCGTAAGAATGAAAGAAAGAAAAGGAAGCAGAACGCCGACAGACGCATAACCGCTGCACCTGCCGGTGCAGCGCGCGCCTTGCCAGGCGCGCTCGCCCATCGGCGTTCCACCACGGTTCTGACCCAAGGGACTTTCCATCCCAAAGGCTCACCTCGGGCCAGGCTTCGTGCGGAACGCGGCGGGGATACCGCCGGGTCTCGTCCCGCACTTCCAGCGAGGCACCTCGCGTGCCGGTCGTTGTGCCGGCAGGCATGATGCCCGAGACGCCCGGGAGCGACAGTGACGAGCCGCCGCCCGCGGGCACCGCGTCCCGCTCCATCAGCCAGGGTCACCGGCTGACGTCCTTTACGTAAGCGGGATTGAGCTCGCTTCGACACTTTGCAGCGACCGAAGTCAAACCGATTTTCAGACACGAATCCGTGTGCGCCTCTAAGTCACTGACCGATAAAACAAAGCGCGAGCAACAAAATGTTTCACGGCGATCTGAAGCTATTGCCGCCACCAAAAAGACACCGTGACTTGCGCGAAAAGATTGGAAAAATCGCAATTATGCCTGCCAATCAGCGGTTTATACGATTTTTGATTTGTCGCGTTTTGCAAAAACAGGCGATCGTTTAGTCGACCATCAGCTCTGGCCTCGCCGGACTTCGACTAGGTCGCGAGGAGCGTGCCGAGCACCTCGGGCCAGCGTTTCTCGAAGTCGACGTCGCGTTGCAGCCCGCGCTTCAACAGAGCCTGGATTCGCTGCTGTGCTTCGGGCCACGTCAGCGTGGTCTCAAAGGAGGTGACGGCGTCGAGGAGCCCGTCGGCGGATGGCAGCGAGACCTGGTTGACGAGATTCTTCGCCGCCGCGAGGGCGCGCCGGTCGAAGGAGGCGATCCGGCGCGCGAGTGCATCGACAAAGTGGTCTAACTCGCAGTCTGGGAGCGCCCGGTTGACGTATCCATACCGTTCCGCCGTGTCGCCGTCGAAGTCGTCCGCGCCGAGAATGATTTCGAGCGCCCGACCGCGGCCGACCAAATGTGGGAGGCGTTCGGCCCCGCCGCCGCCAGGATGTACTCCGACCCCGACTTCGGGTTGGCCGAGTTGCGTATTTTCGCGCGACGCGAAACGCATGTCACAAGCAAGGACGAACTCGCTGCTGCCGCCGCGGACGCAGCCTCGGATCTTTGCGATACTGACTACCGGGGACTTGGTGATACGCACGAACGTATCGATCAGAAATCGGCAGGCCGGAAGGCCCGACGGCCGTGGTGATGTTCCCCGTCTTACCGGTCAAATCAAAGTGGGCAAGATAGAAGTCCGGAATCGCGCTCTCGAACACGACGACGCGGAGATTCTGACTGGCGTCCATCCGAACAAGAAGGTTCTGCAGGCCGTCAAAGATCGCCGCGTCCAGGATGTTGAAAGGTGGATAGTCGAACACGACTTTCCAGTACGCGGAGGTTTCCTCGATTACACGCACCGGCATCGCTGGATCGGCTTTAGCCATGGTTCACTCCCTGGACCTCGCACCTGTTCCCTTCCGGGGCAGTGGCTGCTCGCATGGAAACAGCGGGGGTGTTTGTTACTCAGCGCGCAGGATAGATGGCGAAGCGATACCCATCATAAGGCGACGAGAGTGGGCGATGGATTTCGCAATGGCTCTGAATTCACTTCTCCTGTGGCTGAGCGTAGGTCATTGTCCAAATACCCCTATCGCCCGGGCGATACTCATTGCCATCCCATGGCGAGCCACAGATGTGCAGATGCGCATAAGGCGTGCCGGCAAACATCACCAGGGTCCCTGCGTCGCGCATGACTGTCGGCAAACCGGCGGCTGTCGCGTCGAAGGGCCAGAGAATCATCCAGTGCGGACCAATTGGGATGGCCGGGCTCGTTCGATCAAACGGATCGGTGTAGCTGTGCTGCAAAGCGCCATTGAGCATGTAGATTAGTCCGGGCTCGGTATTCGACGGCTTGGGCTTCCTTGCCATCACGTCCATCATCCACCGCATCCCCATGGGATCGGCGCACATATCCGCCTGTCCAACGATGTTTTCGTTGCCGGGGATACACACCCACTGGTTCGTACCCGGACGCAACACGGTCATCCTGCCTTGAGCATCCATTTCCGCAACGGTGGCCTCTCTCGTGATGACGTCAGGCCCCGACAAGAGCGCTCGTCGAATCTTGGCTTTCACTATTTCATCTGGCATGAGCCCTCCTTCAAGGAGCCGATCCAGGTGGACTGGCCTTGCGAGATCATGAATCCAGAAACGCCAACAACTCAGGCACGAATTGCCTGTGATATTGAAACAGAAACCCGTGACCGGCGTCGGGATAGGCAATCAATTTTGAATTCGGAATCTCTCTTTCCAGAACGTAAGAATTCATCAAAGGATAAGAGGGATCGAATTTGCCGTTGGCAATCAAAACCGGGTGTTTAATGTCCTTCAATGCCTCGAAATAATTCTTTTCTCTGTTGGCTTTAAAATCGCCCATTGCAATCGACATATTTTTGTAGCCCTCGGGGGCAACGGCTACGTCCTTTGATTTAATCAGATCGACCCTTTTCAAATAAGCCGTACAGGCTGATTTTGCCGTCTCCGACTTGTAAAAAAACAAAAATTGATAATCGTCAAATTCATAAACAGGTTTTCTTGCCCTTGAACCGAATTCCGGGTTTGCGGGAACAAAGTCCGGATTTTCAGACGGTCCCGTGGCCAGCAAGACCAGTTTGTCAACGCTCTCCGGATAGTTGATCGCGATGATCTGAGCTACAGCTCCGCCCATTGACCATCCCAAATATATGACACGATCAATCCCGAGTGCGCGGCCAAATTGAACGGCCTGATCGGCCCATTTTGTCACGCTTGTCGGAACATTTCCGCTTGATAGTCCGACGCCGGGTGCATCAAATAAAATAACCTTGTAGCTCTTTGCCACACCATCCACGAAGGCAGGGTCCCAGTCATTCAACGTGCCGCGAAAACGGGCCAGAAAAATAATCGGTTTCCCTTTCCCGACTACCTTGTACGCAATTTTCAAACCCTCAACTTGAATAAATTTAATTGGCGCCGAAACGGAAGATGACGCGCTCGCTCCGGGACTTGAATCTCTGCCTTTTGATTTAGATGATTTCGTTTTTATCTTCATGCCCGATAACCTCTGGGCGCGTCATCTTGAGTGGAGACTTCGTCAACCGGATTTTCAGTGCCGCGGCTAGCTCTTCTGGACCGCGCTTGCGGCCTTGCGGATCACATCAAGGACAAGACCGGGCTGGGACAGCATGGGCACATGGCTGCTGTCGGCCTCAACCGTGGTCGCGCCCATGCGCTTTGCCGCAAAGCGTTCCAGATCGGGATGGACGGTGTGGTCATTCTTGCCGACAATGTACCAGCACGGCTTGGTCTTCCAAGCCGTGCCTTCGACCTTTTGCGTAAACAGGTCCGGCACGGGAACAGCCTGGGTCGCCCAGACGAACTTCTGCTCCGCCTCGGACAGGTCACCCGCGAAATATTTGATCCCGTCAGGCTTTAGCCAAATTCGGCCATCAGTGACCTCGATGTGGGAGAACACGTCGGTGACCGGAAACTTCTGCTGCTGGCTTTGCGAGGTTTCATCGGCATCGGGTGCGAGCGCCGCGATGTAGACTAGGGCGGCGACCCGATTGTCCACGCCGGCATGCGTAATCAAGGTGCCACCGTAAGAGTGGCCGACAAGAACGATAGGACCACTGACCCGGCCAAAGCAGCGGGTAACGCAGTCCACGTCGCCTTTGAGGGAATCGAGGCCGTGCTGCGAGGCGATCACGTCGTGACCTTCGGCCTGCAGCGCCGGAATTAACTTGCCAAAGCATGAGCCGTCGGCCCAGAGGCCATGAGCGAAAACGATACTCGGTTTGGCCATAGTGAGCTCCCCTGACTGGCACGAGCGCTGTTCACACGCGCAAGATGTCTAACACCCGTCTATTATCCGTTCGCAACACGCGCAAAATTGTACGAACCTGCCGGTCTTGTATTTTTCGTCCGGAAAAACGCCGCCGCAGACGACGCCACCGCCGATCTGCCCCTGTTTTTTGGACATTGGCCGTTGTACATTTTTGCGCCCGGGACAAGTTGCTCGCATTGAAACAGCGTGATTGCTGGTTGCGCTGGAAAACTTTTGGTCCGTCGCGGAGAGCGATGATGGGTGCGGATGCGATCGAGGACGATCTTGCGAGACGCTTCCGGATCGATCGTCCGGCGACACTCGTGGCGCGAAAATCTTCAAAAGGACGCATCGGTTTTTCGCGCATGAGGGGTAGTCATCCAGCGCGTGGCCGTTCGATAGCCGTGGCACCGGAAGAGGCTTTTGCATTCCATGTTCCGCTGGCGGTGCCGTTTTTCTCGAAACTGTGGACGGCGGGAAAGCGCAGAGAAGTACCCGACTGGCGTCTTGGCGATGCACAGCTGATCGACCTGCGCGACAAACCGACGGTCAGTCTGGATATCCCTTTCGATTCGCTTCGCTTCTACATCTCTCAAACTGCGCTCGACGAGATGGCCAATGAGGCCGGAATTCGCCGCGTGAAAGGGCTTT
This sequence comes from uncultured Alphaproteobacteria bacterium, assembly GCA_963739945.1. Taxonomy (GTDB): domain Bacteria; phylum Pseudomonadota; class Alphaproteobacteria; order Rhizobiales; family Xanthobacteraceae; genus BOG-931. The sequence continues at coordinate 149,832 of CAVUCN010000027.1, forward strand.
ACGCGCCGACTTTTGGCAGCCGCGATCTGATCATGTTCGGTCTGGCGCAAGCACTCGCCGGCGCAATGGAGCAGCCCGGCGAAGGCACTGCCGCCTTTGCCGATTCCATCGCGCTCGCTTTTTTCGCTCACATTGTGCGCGCTTACGGCGGCGTCCCGGCTGCGGGACGGCATATCAGCGGCGGCCTCGCATCCTGGCAACTTCAGCGCGCGCGCGACTTCATGAACGCCAATCTGGCACGCGATCCGTCAATCTCCGAGATCGCGAATGAGTGCAGATTGTCGAGCCACTACTTTGCCCGGGCGTTCAAGCAGACGACGGGAATCCCGCCCCATCGATGGCTGACCCAACAGCGGGTCCAGCGCGCCAAAGAACTTTTGCAGGATCCGGGCCAGGAACTCGCCGATATTGCCCTGCTCTGCGGCTTTGTCGACCAAAGCCACTTCACGCGGGTTTTTTCAAGGAACGAGGGTCATAGTCCGGGACGGTGGCGCCGCCTCTATCGCCTTTAGCGCAATGAAATTTTTACGCCGCCAAGATTGGAGGCGCGACATAACCTTTGAGACTGCATCCGATTTGAATGCCAAACACTTTTCCGTCGTTGTTGTTGGCGATGTGCTGAACAATCAAAAACGTCACGACGATTACGACTATTCCGGCAGCGACAAAAAACGCGACGCGGGCACGCCGGACATATCGTCCGTGTCCGGCTATCGCTCCGAACAGCAGGAAAAGCCCGACTGGCAAGCAAATGAGCGTCGTGTAGAAGACGCCGACGTAGGAAAATCCATCTTCGTTCGGATTGCCCCAGTTCTCGATGGGCGGGACAAGGCTCCAAACCCAGAGCGCAAGCATGACCGCGGCAGCAGCGGCGAACATGACGCGAAGCCTGACCGATGCGGTAATTTCCGCTGTGTCACTCATATCCCGCCCCTCAAACGATAACGTACCTACCGGCGGCTTCGATTGACAGTCAGCGGGTTGAAGCATGTCGCCGATTGGCGGCGCACCTTGGATCTTTGGAGCATCCGCCGCCGGTTTTTAGCCGGCGGCGGGCGCGTTCATCGCATCAGGCGAGCGCGGCGCTCTTGATGATCGAGGCGACGACGTCCGGCTTCGACACGTAGACCGCGTGGCTTCCCGCGGTTTCCACCACCGTGGCGCCGGCGCGCTTCGACATGAACTGCTGCGCCGGCGGCGGGATCATCCTGTCTTCGGTCGCCACCAGGTACCAGCTCGGCTTGTTCTTCCAGGCGGGCTCGGTCACCGCGCCTTCGAGCGCGGCCACGCCCCACGGCACCTGCGAGTCGGCCATGAACGCCGCCTTCTCCGCACCGACGTCGGCGGCGAATGAAGCGCGCGAACTTCGCCTTGTCGAGGAACAGGAAGCCGTTCTGCGGCGGCAGGATCGGCGGCACCGGTGCGCCGGGCGGCGGGTTCTGCGATCAGGGAAGCGACGGACTCGCCTTTGTCCGGCGCAAACGCCGTGATGTAGACGAGCTTCGACACTTTCGGGTCGTTGCCGGCTTCGGTGATGACGACACCGCCGTAGGAATGACCGACCAGCACGACCGGCCCCTTGCGCCTGGGCGATGACCTGCCGGGTCGCGGCCACATCGTCCGCCAGAGACGTCGTCGGATTTTGCACGATGCTGACGTTGTAGCCGTCCTTCTTCAGGATGTTGTAGACGCCTTCCCAGCCTGCGCCGTCGACGAAGCCGCCGTGGACGAGGACGATGGTTGCTGTGCTGAAAGTCCAGCCATGACATTTCTCCCTTCGTTTGCTGCGTGCGATCCATTCGCACGCGAAACTTGCGGGTCTGTACTTGCCAGATTTAGGCATAGCTGATTAGTTCTAATTACTGGCCATACCCCTAACCATTCAGCTAGGTCTCAAAATGAAGTGGACGGATCGCGTCGGTCGGCGCGTCAAGCTGCGCGACCTGCATATTGCGCTCGCGGTCGCGGACGCCGGCAGCATGACCCGGGCGGCGGAAGAGCTGGCGGTGTCCTATCCCGTCGTGTCGAAGACGATCTCGGAACTGGAGCACACGCTCGGCGTCAAACTCTTCGACCGCAGCATTTCGGGGGTCGAGCCGACGCACTACGGCCGCGCGCTGCTGAAATCCGGCGTCGCGGTGTTCGACGAAATGCGCAAAGGCCTGCAGCAGATCGAATTCATCAAGCAGCCGGACGCGGGCGACCTGCGTATCGGCTCGTCGATCGTGACGGATGCCGGCCTGCTTCCGGCGATCATCGAACGGTTTGCGCAGGATTTTCCGCGCGCGGCGGTTCACGTCATGCCGGAAAACATCGCGATTCAGCAATATGACAATCTGCGCGATCGAAAAGTCGAGCTGGTGCTTTGGCCGGCTTCCGGCAACGATGAACGAACCTGACCTGGTTGCGGAGACGCTGTTTGACGAACCGAATGTCGTGGTCGCCGGATCCGAAAGCCGTTGGGCCAAGCGGCGAAACCTGACGCTTGCCGATTTGATCGGAGAGCCCTGGGTGCTGGCGCAACCGGGCAGCCTGGCGCGATCGCTGCAGGACGAAGTGTTCCGAAAGAGCGGCCTTGAACCTCCGTCCGGCAACGGTCCTGACGGTGTCGCTCCATCTTTACATGCGCCTGATCGAAACCGGACGCTGGCTTGGTCTCGTCCCCGCCTCGGTCATGCGCTTCGGCGGCAAGGACATGCAAACTCAAGGTCCTGCCGGTCAAAGTCTCGTCACCTCCCGTCGCCGGTCGGCTTCATCACCGTCAAGGATCGCACGCTGACCCCGCTGGCGGAGCGCTTTATCGAATGCACGCGCAAAGTGGTTAGTTCAAATACCGGTCGTGCAGTGGCTCGGCACTCTTAGCGCTTGACCCGGCAATTCACCACACCTAACGGAACACTGACACTTCGCATGGGATGCGCGGATTTGATCCGCGCATGACGGGATCATGTCAGACACCATCTCTCCGCTCGCGCCAAAATCCGCTCCGGTCATGCCGCCAGTCGCCGGGGTGCGGCTCGCAACCGCCGCCGCCGGCATCCGTTATCAGGGCCGCACCGATGTGATGCTGGCCGTGTTCGACGAAGGCGCCAGCGTCGCCGGCGTGTTCACCCGCTCGAAATGCCCGTCGGCGCCGGTCGAGTGGTGCCGCGCCCGCGTCAAGAACGGCCGGGCGCGTGTGCTCGTCGTCAATTCCGGCAACGCCAATGCTTTTACCGGGAAGAACGGCCGGGACGCCTGCGGCTTTACCGCAAAACTCGCCGCCGCCGCCGTCGGTTGCAAGGTCGGCGAGGTCTTCCTGGCCTCGACCGGCGTGATCGGCGAGCCGCTGCAGGCGAGCGCATTCTCTGGCGTGATGGAAACGCTGGAGTCCGAGGCGACCGACGAGGGTTACTTCGACGCCGCCAAGGCGATCATGACCACCGACACCTTCCCGAAGCTCGCCACCGCGAGCGCCCGGCTTGGCGGCGCCACCGTCACCATCAACGGCTTCGCCAAGGGCGCCGGGATGATCGCGCCCGACATGGGCACGATGCTGTCTTTCATTTTCACCGACGCGCCGATTACCGCGCCGGTGCTGCAAACCCTGCTGCGCGAAGGCGTCGTCGATACTTTCAACGCCGTCACCATCGACGGCGACACCTCCACCTCGGACACGCTGCTGGTATTCGCAACCGGCGGGGCAAAGTCGGCGCCGCGCATTTCCCGCGCCAACGATCCGCGGCTGCTGCCGTTCCGCAAGGCGTTCAACGCCGTGCTGGCCAATCTTTCCGAGCAGGTGGCGCGCGACGGCGAAGGCGCGCGAAAGCTTCTTGAAGTCCTTGTCGAAGGCGCGGTGTCGAAGCAATCGGCGCGGCGGGTCGCGATGTCGATCGCCAACTCGCCGCTGGTGAAGACTGCGATCGCCGGCGAGGACGCCAATTGGGGCCGCGTGGTGATGGCGGTCGGCAAGGCCGGCGAACCCGCCGATCGCGACCGGCTGTCGATCTGGTTCGGCGGCATCCGCGTCGCTCACAAAGGCGCGCGCGATCCGGGCTACGACGAGGCCGAGGTTTCGGCGATCATGAAGAAGCCGGAAATCACGCTGAAGGTGGCGCTCGGTCTCGGCAAAGGCAGCGATCGCGTGCTGACCTGCGATCTCACCAAGGAATACGTGGCGATCAACGGCGACTATCGAAGTTGAGCGCGGCGTCATGACCGCGGCTATCAAGCACGTAAAGACATTCTGGCTCGACGTCGCTTACGAGGAGAGCGGCAGGCCGGAGGGCACGCCGGTTTTCCTGCTGCACGGCTGGCCGTTCGATCCGCGCTGCTACGACGAAGTCGTACCGCTTCTCGTCGCCGCCGGCTGTCGCGTCATCGTGCCTTACCTGCGCGGTTTCGGTCCGACGCGATTTTTGTCCGCCGACACCAGTGCGGTCCGGCCAGCAGGCTGCACTGGGCAACGACCTGCGCGAATTGATGGACGCGCTTCACATCGAACGGGCCGTCGTCGCCGGTTATGACTGGGGTGGCCGCGCCGCCTGCATCGTCTCGGCGCTGTGGCCGGAACGCGTGCGCGGGCTGGTCACCGGCAACGGCTACAACATTCAGGATATCGCGGCATCGGTGAACCCGGTCGCGCCGGCGCAGGAGCACCGCTTCTGGTACCAGTACTATTTCCATACGCCGCGCGGCCGCGCCGGCCTTGAGCAGAACCGCCGGGCGTTCTGCCGCCTGCTCTGGCAACTCTGGTCGCCGACCTGGAAGTTCGACGACGCCACCTTCGAACGCAGCGCCGTGTCGTTCGACAATCCTGATTTTGTCGCGGTGACCATCCAGTCCTATCGCCATCGCTACGGCTACGCGGCGGGCGATCCGGCGCTGGAAGCGATCGAGCGCCGCTTGACCGGCCAGCCGAAGATTTCGGTGCCGACGATTGCGCTTCAGGGTGAAGTTGACGGCGTGCAGGACCCGTAATCGACCGAAAAGCACGGCGCGCACTTTACCGGGCCTTATCAGCGGCGCGTTCTGCCCAATGTCGGCCATAACCCGCCGCAGGAGGCGCCGAAAGCCTTCGCCGATGCGGTTTTAGAGCTGGTCCGCGCCAAATAGCCGGGCGAATAGCCGGACTTGAGCCAGAGTTGGCACGTTAGAATCTGCCTTAACCCTTATGGCGATTGCGAGCTTATTCGATTTCGGATTGAACATGCCTTTACCGTCGTGTTCCTAAATTAGAGGTAGAGCGTGAGCGTCAGACTGGTCCTTGTCGCAGCCTGCGCATTGATCGACCCGGACGGACGCATCCTGATTGCACAGCGTCCCGCAGGGTAAGTCGATGGCGGGGCTATGGGAGTTTCCCGGCGGCAAGATCGAGGCCGGCGAGCGCCCGGAACAGAGTCTGATCCGCGAGTTGAAGGAGGAGCTGGGAATCGCCGTCAAGGAGGAGTGTCTCGCGCCGCTGACCTTTGCGAGCCATCTCTATCCGGACTTTCACCTTCTGATGCCGCTTTATGTGTGCCGGCGCTGGGAGGGGATCGTGACGGCGCAGGAACAGCAGAAACTCAAATGGGTGCGGCCCGCGGAGTTGAAGAACTATCCGATGCCGCCTGCTGACGAACCGCTGATTTCGCACCTTACGACGCTCGTTTGAGCCTAACGGCAGAAGGCCGAAAGACCATGATGAAGTTGACGAGCACGGCATTCAGGCAATCCGTCCTCCGCTTCGTGCGCAACGAAAGCGGCGCGACGGCAATCGAATATGCCCTGATCGCTTCGGGGGTCGCCGTCGCGATCGCCACCACGGTCTTCAACCTGGGTTCGAAAGTGAACGGCCTGTTTGTCAACGTCTCCACCTCGCTGAAATGACGATCTAGCGTTCCGCCTTTTCTCCCGCCGGAATTTCCCGTGCGCCGAGCGCATCCGCCAGCCGCGTTTTCGCCGAGCCGGGCTTGAGCGGTTGCTGCTGATCCGGATGTGGCGCCCAGCCTGACAACCAGACAATCTCGAAGGTCGCGCGCACGCGTCCATCCGCATCGGCAAAACGGCTCGCATAAATCTCGGCCATGCGCAGCAGCGTCGCACGGCGGAGCGGCGTACGCCGCCGCGCCAACAGCGCATTGGTCGCTCCCATCCGCCGCAGATCGTGCATCAGCGCGAATGCGAACTCATAGCGCACCGTGATCCGGTCGGTGTCGGTGACCGGCAAGGCAAAGCCGGCGCGCTGCAACAGCGCGCCGAGATCGCGCAGGTCGGCAAACGGCGCAACGCGCGGCGACACCCCGCTTTCGATATCGCTTTCCGCTTCCGCAAAGCTCTGCCGCAGTTCGGTCAGCGTCTCGCCGCCGAGCAGCGCCGCCAGAAACAATCCATCGGGTTTTAGCGCGCGGCGTATCTGGATAAACACGCCGGGCAGGTCATTGACGAATTGCAGCGCCAGCGCCGAGACAACAAGATCGAGTGTCGCGTCGCCGAACGGCAGCGCCTCCTCGTCGGCGACAACCTCCGATCCGTCCTCGACGTCGGCTGCAATAATCCGGCCGATCGAGCCAAGTTGTCCGAGCGCGGTCCGCACCGCGGCTCCCGGCGTTCCGAGATCGGCCGCGATGTCGAATTTGCGAAGCACGACGGCGAGGCGATCCGCCATATCGCCGGCAACACGATCGAGCAGAAAAGTCGCCGGGCCGAGCGCAATCGCCCGCTGGCGTCGGCGGCGTAGCAAAGCCCGATCAAAAATCGCCGGGTTATCGGCCATGTTATCGCCCGTGATTATGAACCATGACCAATCCACGCTGCCGGCGGTGACAAGCTGCTCGAGACCGGTAGCGTTGCGGCATGCTGGAAACCACCGCCACAGCACTTCCGGCGCATCTCAAACGCGCGGCCGGCGCGGCGCTCGGCATACTTCGCGCGACACTCGATCTCGCGTTGCCGCAATTGTGCGCCGCCTGCCGCGAGCCGGTCGAGGGCAAGGGGCTTTGCCCGGCTTGCTGGTCGAAACTCTCCTTCATCACGCGGCCCTATTGCGAGCGGCTCGGCATCCCCTTTGTGTATGACCCGGGCCCCGGCATCCTGTCCATGGAAGCGATCGCCGACCCGCCGGCCTACAACCGCGCCCGCGCCGCAGTGCGCTTCGACGAAATTTCACGGGCACTGGTCCACGCTCTTAAATATGGCGACCGGCTCGATCTGGCGCCGATGATGGGGCGCTGGATCGGCAATGCCGGCCGTGAACTGCTGGCCGAGGCCGATGCGCTGGTGCCGGTCCCGCTGCACTGGCGCCGGCAATGGGCGCGGCGCTTCAACCAATCCGCCATGCTCGCCGCGGCGGTTTCCAGGGATAGCGGCGTGCCGATCGCCTTTGACGCGCTCAAACGGGTCAAGGCGACAGCGCAGCAAGTGGGGCTCTCCCAAACGGAGCGGGCCGCCAATATTCAGGGCGCCTTTAAGGTACCGAAAGATGGCAAGGCCGCCGTCGCCGGCCGCCGGCTGGTCCTGGTCGATGATGTGCTTACATCCGGCGCAACGGTGGAGGGCTGCGCCAGGGCCCTGCTGCGCGCCGGGGCCGCCAATGTCGATGTGCTGGTCTTTGCCAGGGTTGCCGATCCCGGCAAAACCTCCATATAAACAATCTGATAAAGCTTTCGGACCATTATGGCTACCGTCGATATCTACACGATCATGTACTGCCCCTATTGCGCGGATGCGAAGGAACTCTTGTCCAGCAAAGGCGTAAGCTTCCACGAGATCGACGCCTCCGGAAATCGGGACATCCGCAACCAGATGATCGAACGGGCCAACGGACGCAGCACCTTTCCGCAGATTTTCATCGGCAACACTTATGTCGGCGGCTGCGACGATCTTTATGCGCTGGAAGCCGCGGGCAAGCTCGATCCCTTGCTCACGCAAGCCAAAGGGTGACCGGCAAAGGAAATGACATGAGCGGGCCGAATTCCTCAACCTTCAAGGTTGGGCTGGTGCAGATGCGCTCGGGGCTCGACCCGCAGGCCAATCTGACGTCGCTGCTGTCGTCGATCGACGAGGCCAAGCGCAACGGCGCGGATTACGTGCAGACCCCGGAGATGACCAACATCCTCGCGCTCAAGCGCGAACAGCTGTTCGCCAACATCGTTGCCGAGGAACAGGATCCGACGCTGGCGACCTTGCGCGAGCTGGCGCAGAAGCTTTCGATCTACATCCATATCGGCTCGCTCGCGATCAAGATATCGCCGGACAAGGCCGTCAACCGCGCCTTCGTCATCGACCGCAAAGGCGAGATTGCCGCGCGCTACGACAAAATTCACATGTTCGATGTCGATCTTGCCGGCGGCGAGAGCTATCGCGAGTCCAGCAATTACCGGCCCGGCGATCTCGCCGTGATTGCCGATCTGCCGTGGGGACGGCTGGGCGTGACGATCTGTTACGACCTGCGTTTCCCGGCGCTCTATCGCGCGCTGGCCGAAGCCGGTGCTTCGTTCCTGGCAATTCCCGCCGCCTTCACCAAGCAGACCGGCGAAGCGCATTGGCAAGTGCTGATGCGCGCCCGCGCCATCGAGAACGGCTGCTACGTGATCGCGGCGGCGCAAGGCGGCCTGCACGAGAACGGCCGCTCGACTTTCGGCCATTCGATCGTCGTCGATCCGTGGGGCAAGGTCGTTGCCGAGGGCGGCACCGAGCCCGGCGTGATCATGGCCGAGATCGATCCGGCCGCGGTCGCCGCGGCGCGGTCGAAAGTGCCGTCGCTCAATCACGGCCGGCGCTTCGAGCTGGTCGAGCCGATGGCCGAGCCGACCTATCTGCACGCCGTGCGGAGCGCTTCATGATCCGTTACACGCTCAGTTGCGAGCACGGCCACGAATTCGAAAGCTGGTTTGCCAATTCCGCAGCGTACGACAAGCAGGCCAAGCGCGGTCTGGTCACCTGCCCGCTTTGCAACTCCGCCAAGGTCGAGAAGGCGATCATGGCGCCAAGTTTGTCGTCACGGCTGGCGCGCACCGACGTTGCGGAGCCTGCCCCGCCACCCTCGGCCTCACCCGCCGCGCCGGCGAAGAACCCGGTCGCGATGATGTCGCCGCCGGAGCGCGAGCTGCGGCAGAAGCTCAAGGAGCTGCGCGACCACGTCACCAAAAACGCCAACTATGTCGGCGCGAAATTCCCCGAGGAAGCGCGCAAGATCCATTACGGCGAGACCGAGCAACGCTCGATCTACGGCGAAGCCTCACCCGAAGACGCCAAGGCGCTGCACGAGGAAGGTATCGAGTTTCACCCGCTGCCGATGCTGCCGGACGATCAGAACTAAGTATCGGATAAATCCACTACCGCCCGGTGATAGCCGCGCTGTCGCCAACGGCGGTCTTTTCCTGAATTTGCTGCACTGCACGCGCGAGATCATGCGACGGCATGCCGCGTTAGCGGCAACGCGTGTGCCACAGTCATTCTTGACACGGATCGATACGGATCAACAGGAAGTCTTTATACTCAAGATGCCGATTGCGTAGCGGGGGGGGCGGCGCTCAGAATGAAACATGCCGGAAATTTCCACGGGCAAAACGATATCGGTTTGCCGAATGTCGAAGTTGCGTCGCGCTGCACAGTCGAGCAGTGCAAACGGTGGGAGAGCGCTTTAAGCGCTCAGGCCAAGGACCGCCGATATTACGAGCTGGTCGAAGACACCATCGATGACGCGTTCGACTACCGGTATTTCATTGTTCGGGATCACGCGGGCGAGATTTGCTCGATCCAGCCGTTCTTTCTCCTCGAACAGGACCTGCTGACCGGCACCAAGCGGAAATTCGGCTGGCTGACAGATATGGTTCGGCGGCTCTGGCCTCGCTTCATGGTGGCGCGCACGATGATGGTGGGATGCGCCGCAGGTGAAGGTCATCTCGACGGCAAAGACGAAACTTCCGAGCGCTCATCGGCGCGGCTCTTGGCGTCAGCAATTGTCCAAGAAGCGCGCAAGCTCAAAGCCCGGCTGATTGTGCTTAAGGAGTTTCCAGCCAAGTATCGGCAAACCCTGGAATGCTTTGTCGAAAAGGGCTTCACACGGACCCCCAGCATGCCGAATGTCATGCTGAACATCGACTACCCGAGTTTCGAGGAATACATGAAGCGCGCGCTGAGCAGCGGCGCGCGGAGGAAACTGCGGCTGAAATTACGGGCGACCGAGCAGGCTCCGCCGATCGAGATGAGTGTCGTCGATGACATCAGCCCGGTGATCGACGACGTGTATCCACTTTATCTCGAAGTTTATCATCGGTCCGACCTGCATTTCGAAAAACTGACCAAGGAGTATTTTTGCGGCCTCGGTATCCGGCTTGGTGAGAAGAACCGTTTCTTCGTCTGGCGCCAGAACGGAAAGATCATTGCCTTCGGTTGCTGCCTCCTCCAGGGCGATATGATCCACGCCGAATATCTCGGCCTTGATTACACGGTCGCGCTCGACCAGCATCTGTACCACTACACCTTCCGCGACCTGATCGGCTGGGGCATCACCAACGGGTACAAATGGTTCCACAGCAGCGCCCTGAACTATGACCCGAAATTTCATTTGCGATATCGGCTCGATCCGATCGATCTTTATGTGCGGCACACTTCGCCGGTCTTAAACTTGATCTTGCGCCACATTCTCCCGTGGATCGAACCCACGCGTTACGACAAGACGCTGCCGATGTTCGACAATTATCACGAGCTTTGGGCGCCAGCTGTCGGCAACCGAAATTCGTGGATTGCGACCGCGCGTAATCTCTTCTCGCGAAGCAAGGATACCATCGCCGCAACATTGCAAACCTCGCGAGCCTGGATTTCATCTGTTGTCCATAGCGTTTCCGAGGCGCTCGAAACGGGTTGGGCAAAATTGGCTGCGTCGGCTGGTGTCGTTGCCGCCTCTACATTGGCTTTGCTGGAAATCGACCGATATTTCGGCGTTCCGTATTTGGTGTTCGGTTACATTCTGCCAGTCCTTCTCATCGGCATCAGGTTTGGCAGAACGACGACGCTCAGCACGGCGATATTGAGTTGTCTTTGCGCCGGCTTCTTCTTTGTCGAGCCTCAGACAGTCCTCGATGCAGTCGGCGGCAACGAACTCACGATTTGGCTGTCCTTTTGTGCTGTCGCGTTGCTCGCGAGTCAGTTACCAATAAAGAAGATTCTTCGGGGTCTTCCGCCCAGCGATCTGCTGCGGGTTCGGTCAGACCAGTCGAAACAACTGCCAAAATAGAAATTGCGGATTTCGGAGTGTTCACCGGACACCCACAGCCAAATTGGGTTTCTTACCGGACAATCGCCGCTGTGGCCCGGCAGATCGCGGTGCTGTTTTTAATCGTACCTGTTTTAGGTTGTACTTCGCCAAAGCCATTGCCGGTTAGCGCTGATCGGCCGATCAAAATTATTGTCCTGGGGGATTCACTCGCGGCCGGCTTCGGCTTGCGTCCCAACTCGGCCTTTCCCGAAAGACTGGAACAGGTTCTGCGGGAAAAGGGTATTGCTGTGATTGTTGTCAACGCGGGAGTTTCCGGCGACACGGTCGCAGATGGACTCCGCCGGCTGGGGCAGTCCGTTCCGCCGGACACCGACGCCGTCATCATCGAACTGGGGGCCAACGATGCGGAACGAGGCATAAACCCGAGCCTGACCCAGGCATCGCTGGCCTCAATCCTGCAACAGCTGAAGCAACGTCAAATCCAGGTTCTGCTGACGGGATTTATTGCGCCGGCGAACAAGGGCCCGGCTTACCGGCGCGCCTTCGCCACGGTCTATCCATCCCTCGCAGCGGCAAATTCGTTTATCTGGTATCCCGATATACTCGACGGCGTCGCCGGCAATTCCGCGCTCATTCAGATTGACGGCGAGCATCCAAACTCCGACGGCGTCAATGTCATCGTCCAGCGCATCCTGCCGCAAGTTGAACAACTGATTGAGCGCGCACGTGCGGCGCGAAGACAGTGACCGCGAGCGACTAACCTTCCGCGTAAATCAGCAACAGCACGCCGGCGACGACCAGCGCCATACCAATGGCTTCGCGCGTGTTGGTGCGCTGGCCGAACATGGTGCGCGCGACCAGTTGCGCGAACAAAACCTCGATCAGCGCCAATGTGCGCACAGCCGCGGCGGTGGCAATCGCAAAAGCCAGAAACCAGAACTGCGACGCCAGCGCTCCCATCAGGCCGGCGAACAGCGACGGCTTCCATGATTTCAGAATCGCGGTCATCGCCGACGGCTGCCGTACCAGGAGATACAGCGACAGCGTCACCGCCTGCATGACGAGGCCGACGACCAGAGTGAATGTCGCCGCCATGACGAAGTTTTGCAGGTGCAGATCGAGGATCGCGCCGCGATAGCCGATTGCCGACAAGGCAAACAAGCCGCCGGAGAACAGGCCGATCGCGGTCGGCCGGAAGCCGCCGACCATGCCGCCCGGTTTGACCGACATGATGATGACGCCCGCCATCGCGATCAGGATCGCCGACATCAGCGGCCACGTCACGGCATCGCCGAGAAAGATCAGTCCGAAGATCGCGACCTGAAGCGGCTCGGTCTTGATGTAGGCGATCGTCACCACGAACGAGCGCTCGCCCATCGCCATCAGCATGGTCGCGGTCGCCGCGATCTGCGCGCCGGCGCCGTCGATCACCCAGGGCCAAAAGCTTAAACCCGGACGCGGCAGCGGCACGCCAGTCCACAGCATGACGCCGACCAGCGACAGCAGCGCGAACGGAAAGCCGAACAGGAATCGCACGTGGGTGGCGCCGACCGTACCCAGCGTGGTTGTCAGCTCGCGCTGCATCGCATTGCGCAAGGTCTGAAAGAAAGCAGCAGCAACTGTAAAGACAATCCAAAGCCAGGACGCGACCATTACTTGGCCTTTTCTTTGGCCTTATCCGCAACGACCATGTAATTCACGTCCATGTCGGTCGAGAGCTGCCAGCGGTCGGCGAGCAGATTGTAGATCACGCCGGTTTCACCGGTAAGCTGCATGCCGCCCTGCTCGATGGCGATTTCAAGTTCGTTCGGCGTGACGAACTTGTCCCATTGATGGGTGCCGCGTGGCAGCCAGCGTAAAATGTATTCGGCGCCGACGATCGCCAGCGCAAAGCTCTTCATGGTGCGATTGAGCGTCGCGACGAACAGCAGTCCGTCGGGCTTCACCATCGACGCGGCAAGCGATACAAACAGGCCGACGTCGGCGACGTGCTCGATCACTTCCGTGGCGAGAACAACGTCGAAGCGCTCATCGGCCTCGGCCAAGCGCTTCAGCCGTGGTGCAGCGATAATCGACCGACACGCCGGATTGTGCGGCGTGGGCACCCGCAACGGCGATGTTGCTCTCGGACGGATCGGCCCCGACCACCGCAGCGCCAAGCCGGGCCAGCGGCTCGGACAAAATCCCGCCGCCGCAGCCGATATCGAGGATGCGCAGGCCGGCGAGGCTGTCGAGCCGTTTCGGATCGCGGCCGAAGTGTTCCGCCGCGCGGTCGCGGATATAGGCAAGCCGCACCGGGTTGAACTTGTGCAGCGTCGCCATCGGCCCGCGCTCATCCCACCACTGGCTCGAAAGCCGGGAGAATTGCGCGACCTCATTCTGGTCGATTGTCGGCGCCGATTGCCTGTCCATATCCGATGCTTTCCGCCGCTCTTCTGGATCACGCCCTGCGCACTCTATCAAGTGGGTTAAACGGGCCGCGGCCCACCGTAAAAGCGGGACGAAACGCGCATTGCACTCGCCTGCGACCTGAACGAGGATGCGCCCGGAAACAGGCATGCGCATGGCGCGATCTGGGAGGGAACGATGCAAAAGGTGTTGATTGGGGTGGCCGGCATGGCGCTGGCTATAGCTACCGCGGGCTCGGCCAGCGCCCAGAGCACGGTCAAGATCGGAATGATCAATGAGTATTCCGGTCAGTTCGCCGATACCGGCAACATGATCGACAACGGGCTGAAGCTCTACATGAAGCAGCATGGCGACACCGTCGCCGGCAAGAAGATCGAAGTGATCCGCAAGGACACCGGCGGCATCGCCCCGGACGTTGCCAAGCGACTGGGACAGGAACTGGTGGTGCGCGACAACGCCGACATTTTCGGCGGCTTCTCGCTGACCCCGAATGCGCTCGCCGCCGCCGACGTCTCGGCTGAAGCCAAGAAATTCATGGTGGTGATGAATGCGGCAACGTCGATCATCACGACCAAGTCGCCCTATATCGCGCGCACCTCATCGACCACGCCGCAACTGAACTACACGCTGGGCGTCTGGGCCGCGAAGAACGGCATCAAAACGGTCTACACCATGGTGTCGGACTACGGCCCCGGCATCGATGCCGAGACCTGGTTCCAGACCGGCTTCAAGGAAGGCGGCGGCACGATTGTCGGCTCGGTGCGCTTCCCGGTCGCAAATCCGGACTTCTCCGCCTTCATCCAGGCGGCGAAGGACAAGAACCCCGACGCCATCTACATCTGGATTCCCGGTGGCGCGCAGCCGGCTGCGGTCGGCAAGGCGCTCGCCGAGCGCGGCATCGATCCGAAGAAAACCAAGGTTCTCGGACAGGACGCGCTTGGAGCCGACACTGCGCTGCAAAGCATGGGCGATGCGTCGATCGGCATCATTACCGTTGCCGACTACGACTACACGCACAAGTCGGCGCTGAACCAGGAGTTCGTCAAAGCCTTCAACGACGAAAACCACCGCAATCCTGACTTCTTCGCGGTCGGCGGCTATGACGGCGCCCACCTGATTTATGCGGCGCTGGAAAAGACCGGCGGCAAGGCCGATGGCGATTCGCTGATCGCGGCGGCCAAGGGCATGGCATGGGAAAGCCCGCGCGGCCCGATCAGCATCGACCCTGAAACCCGCGACATCGTGCAGACGGTCTATATCCGCCGCGTCGACAAGGTCGGCGGTGTTCTGCAAAATGTCGAGTTCGACAGCGTGCCGGCGGTCAAGGATCCCGCAAAAGCGCGCATGAACAAGTAGGGTATCCTTCGCCCGCGAAGGTTTTCGTCGATGCCTCCAGTTTTTGGCGTGTTGTTTGACGGCATCGCCTACGGGATGCTGCTGTTCCTGCTGTCGGTCGGGCTGTCAGTGACGCTTGGGATGATGAATTTCGTCAACCTGGCGCACTGCAGCTTCGCGATGCTGGGCGGCTACGTCACCGTCACGCTGATGAACAGCTACGGCTGGTCTTTTTTTGCCACGCTACCGGCGGCTTTCGTCGCTGCGGCGCTGTGCAGCGTGGTATTGGAGCGAATATTCTTTCGCCGCTTCTATCGTGCCAGCGACCTGGAGCAGTGCCTGCTGACGATCGGCATCGTCTTCGTATCGATCGCCACCGCGGCCTATATCTACGGCACCATCGACCAGCCGGTGCAATTGCCGGCTTATCTACGCCGCTCGATCAACGTCGCTGGATTGAATCTCGCGGTCTACCGGATGTTCCTGATCGGTGTTGCGCTCGTGATTACCGTGGCGCTGGTATTCACCATTGAAAACACCCGGTTCGGCGCGCAAATCCGCGCAGCGGTGAACAACCAGCGCATGGCGCGCGGGCTCGGCATCAATGTCGATCGTTTGTTCGCGATCACGTTCGCGCTCGGCAGCGGACTGGCCGGACTTGGCGGCGCCCTCGCCATCGAAATCGTCGGGCTCGATCCGTCGTTTGCGCTGACATACCTGATCTACGTGCTGATCGTAGTATCGGTCGGCGGGCTTGGTTCGATCTCAGGTTCGTTCGCCGCAGCCATGCTACTCGGGATCAGCGACACCGCTGGAAAATATTACGTGCCGACCGTCGGTGCATTCCTGATCTACCTGGTGATGATCGTGCTCCTGATGTGGCGGCCGACCGGGCTGTTCGGGAGGCGTTAGGTGTGACCGACGCGACGATCACGAACTCGCTCGGCCCAGTCGAGTACCTGCGCGCGCAAGCGCGCTGGCGCTGGGCCGAAGTTGCGTTTTGGCTGGCGACACTGCTGCCGCTCGTCTTGACGCCAAGCTATCTGGTGCTGGCAAGCCAGATCGCGATCACGGCGCTGTTTGCGCTCTCGCTCGATCTGATCCTCGGTTATTGCGGCATCGTATCGCTCGGCCACGCCGCCTATTTCGGCCTCGGCGCCTATACCGCCGGCTTGCTGTCGAAATGGGGCTGGGGCGAGCCTTTGACCGAACTTTTAGCGGCCGCGATCGTTGCCGGCCTGTTCGGTTACATCACGAGCTTTGTCGTCGCGCGCTTTCGTCATCTCGCTCTGATCATGATTACCCTTGGCATCGGCCTCGTGGTGCAAGAAGCCGCCAATAGCGCAGGCTGGCTCACCGGCGGTTTTGACGGGCTGCAAGGTATCCATACCTGGAAGGTCTTCGGCATCTTTCGCTTCGATCTTTATGGCTACGCCGCCTATAGCTACGCACTTGCCGGATTGTTTCTGATCTTTCTCGTCGTGCGGCGTTTGACCCATTCGCCGTTCGGCCTGGCGCTGCGCGGCATTCGCGAGAACACCCCGCGCATGACCGCGATCGGAGCGCCGACACATACTCACATCCAGACCGTCTACACACTGGCGGCCATTATCGCAGGCATCGCCGGCGCCATACTGGCGCAGACCACCGAAACGGTTTCACTCGAGGTGTTGGGCTTCCAGCGTTCCGCCGACGTGCTGGTGATGCTCATCGTCGGGGGTACCGGCCGTCTCTACGGCGGCCTGATCGGCGCTGCCGTTTACATGGTCGCGCGTGATCAGTTCTCCGGCCTTAATCCGCAATACTGGTATTTCTGGATCGGATTGTTGCTGATTGCTGTCGTCATGCTGTTGCCGAACGGCTTGCTCGGTGGACTATCGCTGCTGGCGCAGCGGCTGAAGGCGAAACCGTGAGCGACACAACCGCGGGCGAATACGCGCTGTCCACGCGCGGGCTCAACAAAAGCTTCGGCTCGCTCGTTGTTGCCGCAGATATCAATCTCAACTTGCCGCACGGTGTGCGCTACGCACTGATCGGCCCCAACGGCGCCGGCAAGACAACACTGATCAATCTCATCACCGGCGTACTGCGGCCCGATGCTGGCCGGATCTTCCTCGGTGCCGGCGACATCACCGCCGAAGCGCCGGAACAGCGCGTCCGTCTTGGCCTCGTGCGCACGCACCAGATCAATTCGCTGTTTCCGCATCTTACCGCGCTCGAGTCGGTGACGCTCGCAGTCTGCGAGCGGCGCCGCGTGGCGCAGACCTGGTGGCGAAGCCTCTCTGCCTATCGCAGCGAAATCGACGAGGCTTACGACATCCTTTCAGCGTTGACGCTGGCGCCGGTGTGCACCCGCCTGACACGCGAGCTCGCCTATGGCCAGCAGCGCCTGCTCGAAATTGCGCTGGCGCTGGCCGCCAAGCCAAAGGTCCTGTTGCTGGATGAACCGGCGGCCGGAGTGCCGCGCGAGGAAAGCCGGGAATTGTTCGCAGCGATCGCCGGACTGTCGCGCGAGATCACCGTGCTGTTCATCGAACACGATATGGACCTGGTGTTCCGTTTCGCTTCCCGCGTGATCGTCATGGTGGGCGGCCGTATCCTGCTCGAAGGCACGCCCGCCGAGATCGCCGCCGATCCGCGCGTGCGCGCGGTCTATCTCGGCAAGACCCGCAGCGAGGCCGTGTCATGAGCGCGCCTCTGCTTTCGCTCAGTGACGTGCGCGCCGGTTACGGCTCCGCCGTCGTGCTCGATGGCATCTCGTTCGACCTGGCCGAGCGCGGCCGGCTTGCGGTGCTGGGCCGTAACGGCGTCGGCAAGTCAACGCTGATGCTCACCATCATGGGTTACACGCAAATCGCCCGCGGCCGTGTGTTGTGGCGTGGCGACGACGTCACCGCGCGCGCTCCCCATCGCCGCGCTCAAGACGGCATCGGCTGGGTGGCGCAGGAGCGCGAGATTTTCTCGACTTTGACGGTGGAGGAAAATCTCACCGTCGCGGCGCGCGACGGACGCTGGAACCTCGAGGCAATATACGATCTGTTTCCCCGCATGGCCGAGCGCCGGAAGAATTTCGGCAACCAGCTTTCCGGCGGCGAACAGCAGATGCTGGCGATTGCCCGCGCCCTGATGACCAACCCGGCTTTGCTGCTGCTCGACGAACCGCTCGAAGGCCTGGCGCCGATCGTGGTCGAGGAACTGGCCGCCGCGATCCGCCGCATGACCAGCGAAGGCACCTGCGCCTTCATCCTGATCGAACAACACGCCGACATCGCGCTGTCGCTCACGGAAAATGCAATTCTTCTCGAACGCGGCCGCATCGTGCATAGCGGGCCATCTGCAGCCTTGCTTGCCGACCATGCCACGCTCGACCGTTACATCGGGCTGCGTCTGGCGGAGACGTGATTCTGCCGTGTCATTCCCCTATGATACGGCCAAACCGAACCGCAATTTGAGGAATGGAGGATCACATGGCAGCACCCATGACCGGCAAACAGGCGCCCGGCTTCTTTCGGCACAAGGTCGGCAGTTATGAATTGACGGTGGTAAGCGATGGCAGCCTGACCCTCGATGCGGCACTGTTCGCCGGCGATGAGGCCGGCGCCGATAAACTGCTGCGGGACGCTCACCTGCCGAAAGTCGGCATTCCGACGCCGCTCAACACCTGGCTCATCAATACCGGCGGCAAGCTGGTTCTGGTCGACACCGGGGGCGGACCGCATTTCGCGCCCTCAGTGGGGCGGCTGCCACAAAATCTCGCGGCGGCGGGTGTCGATCCGGCGTCGATTGACGAGGTCGTCATTACCCACATGCATCCGGACCACATTCCCGGCCTGACCAAGGCCAACGGCGCGATGATGTTTCCGAACGCCACCGTGCACGTGCACGGCGACGACCACGGTTTCTGGACGTCGGATGAAATCCGCGGCAAGGCGCCGGAAGAATTCCGCGGCTTCTTCGATCTGGCCAAGGCGGCCATCAAGCCTTACGCGGCGGCGGGCCGCTTGCAGATGTACAAGGACGGCACCGAATTCGCGCCGGGCGTACGATCGATGTTCTTGCCCGGCCACACTGTGGGCCACTCCATGGTTCGTATCACGTCCGGCGACGGCGATTTCCTGATCTTCGGCGACATCGTGCATTGCGCAGCGCTGCAATTTGCCCACCCGGAACGTTCGGTAGCGTTCGACACCGACGCCGCGCTTGCTTTGGCCAACCGCAAGAAGGTCTTCGATATGGTCACCACCGACAGAATTCTGTTCTCGGGCGGCCATCTGCCGTTCCCCGGCGTCGGCCGCGCCACCAAATCAGGCACCGGATATGCTTACGTTCCGGTCCTCTACGGCGAACTCTGATCACGCGGATACAATCGCCGGCATTTTCACATTGTGCTTCGCCGCGATCGTCTCAAGCTCCGCCCAGAGCTTGGCGGGAATCGGGATGCCGTTTTTGCGGCGTTTCGTTTCGGTCCGCTGTGAGCGCTCGCCGGGCATGGTGATCTCGTCGAACCCCGCCTGACGCGGCAGCGTCTTGAGGATCGTCGTCAATTCGTCAGCGTCGTCCGTGAAGCCGGTCAGCGGACGGAAAGTCTCAATGTCGATCACCACAATCGCGGTGTTGCCGGTGTGACGCGTGCGCTGCTCCGGGCCGAGTGCGCGCGCCTGGATCGGCGCTGAGGCCAGCACACTGGCCAGCATCTCGAACATCAGTCCCAGCCCCGAACCTTTCGGCCCACCGAGCGGCAACAAGGTTTCCGCCTTGTGAGGATCGGTGGTGGCCTCGCCGTCGGCGGTCAGCACGGTGCCCTCGGGCAACGGCTGGCCGGTGTTGCGGCTTTGCAGGATTTTGCCGTTGGCGATGGCGCTCGACGCCATATCGAGCACGATCGGACCGTTGCCGCTCGGCACCGCGATGGCAATCGGGCTGGTTCCCAGGCTTGCAATGCGAGTGCCATGATAGGCCATCAAGGTCGGCCCGGCGCCCATGATGATCGCGGCGCAATTTTGCTCCGCGATCCATTGGGCGTAACGGCCGATCGCTCCGGTGTGCGTCGTCTCGCGCACCAGGCAGAAACAGACGCCGAGCTTCTTCGCCCGCTCCACCGCCATCGCCGCCGCCTGCATCACCGCGACCGGCCCGAAGCCGTGGCCGCAATCGAGCACAAAGGTTGCACCGCGATCATGGGTGATTTTCGGCACCGCATCGCGGCTGATCTCGCCATGCGCGATGATGTTGAGATAGCGCGGCAACCGCGACACGCCATGACCGTCGCCGCCGCGCAGATTGGCCCATACCAAGCCGTCTGCGACAATCGCCGCATCCTTCTCCCGCGCGCCGACCGCAACGAGCACTTCGCGGATATACCGGCCGAGTTCCTCGTGGCCGACGCTGATACTTTTGCTATTCATTTGGCCGCCGGAAAATATTTGTCGAGCCACGGCCGCATCATGCCCCACACCCGCTCCGAGTCCTCGGAGAACAGGAAGTGGTCGAGACCGGAGAACAGATGCAATTCGGTCGGCTGACCCGCGCGCTTGAACATTTCGATCGATTGCTCGGTCGGCGTGACCGAATCCCTTGCCGAATGGATCAGCAGCAACGGACGCGGAGCGATGTTGCCAACTACGTCATCGGCGCGAAAATCGAACATGCTCTGCGCGGTCTCCGCCGGAAACATCTCAACCGAGTTTGGCGCCAGCATTCCGACTTTTTGTTTGTCGAGATTTTCCTTCACATGCCCGGGAATCGGAACGATGTCGTAGCGCGGCACCATCAGCGACTTGCCGGTGCGCTTGCGATGCTCGCGACCGTCCTCCAACATTTTGGTGAACTTGGCCCATGCTTCCGGGCCCGGATGCTGGCCGCGGAATTTGCGTTCGCCGTCGCCCCAGCCGCCGTTGGAAATCACCGCGGCGACACGCGGGTTGGTGCCGCCGGCATAGACACCGACTGCGCCGCCAAAACTCGATCCGATCACGCCGATGCGGTCCGGATGAACGGACGGATGTTTGGCCGAAAGCTCCAGCGCGTTGCCGGTATCTTCGACCTGTTCAAGGCAGATGACGCGGCCGAACTCCCCTTCGCTCTTGCCGCAGCCGCGCATGTCAAAACGCAACGTGACATAGCCGTATTCATTGAGAACGCGCGCCGGCGTGATGCAGTTTGGGCTGTCGCTGTTCGAGCCGAAGCCATGCAACACCAGGAAGGCGGCGCGGCGTTCACCCGGCTTAATGCCTGGCGGCACGCTTACCACGCCATGCAGGCGCAGCCCCGCCGACTGGAAACTCACAATCTCGTCGCCCATAACGCTTTCCTTCCCTAATCCTGCACAGCGGGCGGCACTCTACCGATTTGGCCGCGTGAAGGAAGGGGAAGCGGCTATGGATGCATGGCTTGTCAAGAGGACCGCAGAGATGGCCGAAATCGTCGCTGGAATAGGCTTGCCGCATACGCCCGCTTCGCCAGCACTCGTGGCGCGTGATGGCCCGCAATGCGAGACTGCACGGTTTTATGCCGAAGTAGCAAAGCAGCTTGAGGCCGTGAAGCCGGACGTGCTGGTCATCTTCACCGACGATCACTTCAACACGTTTTTCCTCGACAATTTTCCGACCTTCGCCATCGGCATTGCCGAAGCGACCTCGGGGCCAAACGACCAGACACCGATGCCGCGCTACAAGGTAGCGGTGCCGGGAGCGCTCGCGGCGCATATCCGTACCGCCGCCATTACCCGCGGTTTCGACATCTCGCTGGTTCAGGACTTCGAGGTCGACCACGCCGTGATGGTGCCGCTGCACTTCATCACCCCACACATGAAAATTCCGGTGCTGCCGATTTTCGTCAATGCGCTGGCGCCGCCGCTGCCCACCGCACGGCGGTGCTACGCGCTCGGTGAGGCCGTGCGTGACGCCATCAGGGAATGGGCGGAACCGTTACGTGTTGCAGTCATCGGCAGCGGCAGCTTTTCACTTGAGATCGGCGGCCCGAAAATCCCGCCGGGCGAACGCGCCGCCGGCACGCCGGATCCCGAATGGTCACGGCATGTTGAGGAGCTTCTGGCGGAGGCGAAGGTCGACGACCTGCTCTCCGAAGCAACGGCGCAGCGCATGCTTCAAGCCGGCAATATCGGCGGTGAACTGCTGAACTGGATCGCCATGCTCGGCGTCATCGGTACGCATAAACCAGCGACAATGTTGGCACAGCACAAACAGGGCCACGCCTTCGCGGTGTGGCGTTGGAATTAGAGACATGAGCGTTTACGCCGTCGACAAGCTCTGCCGCGACGCCTTGCATGACATTGCGTTTCGCGAGGCCGTGAAACGCAACCCGTCCGGCGCCATCGCATCGCGCGACCTTACCGATGACGAACGTAGCGCATTATTGAACGGCGATGTCGCGCGCCTCTACCAATGGGGCTGTCATCCGTTCCTGCTGGCGTATCTGACGCGCTGGGATTTGTTCGGCATCACGCCGGCTGTCTACAACAACCGTATTCGCATCGCGCACGACGCGAGGTGATCGGCGCTCATCTCGCTATGCGAGATAGTCGTGCACCACTTTGCCGAGGCCGAGCGTCAGATCGGCAACGATATGCGTGCCGGAAACGATTTCGAGCACCGGCAGTTCGGCAAGCGGCGCCAGCGCGTGGGAAAACAGCGTCAACGCCGCCGGTCCGGTCCAGGCGCCCTTGAGTTCGACATCGGTCAACCGATATTCGACCAGCTCGCAAATACGCGGCGTGCCGTCGACGTGCGGGATGATCTTGAGCAGGAAATTCGGCGACAGCAACGATGCCAAGACGACGTCGTGGTCCGCTGATTTGTGCTTGTAGCCCATAGTTCCGGTGGCGATGCGAACCGGCCCGTAATCCAGCGTGCCGACAAGCGTATCGATCTCCGCATGCAGCGTCGGCTTGGCGAGTTTTTTCGGAAATCCCCACAGCTCACGGCCACCGGCGATCGGCGGATGGTCGTCCAGAAACATGCAGTGGGTATAGCCGCCCTGCCGGCCTTCGAATGAGACCGGGATCACCTGCCCGCTCTCGGTGTAATCGCCGAAGCCGGTCGAATCCGGCATACGGATAAACTCGAACTTCACCAACGGCTCGCCGATTTGCAGCGGCTCGGGGACCAGCTCGCGGAGCTTCTGCGGATCGGTCCGGTATGTGATGATCAGGAATTCACGGTTGACGAAGCGATAAGGCCCGATCGGATAGGCCGGGCTGGTCAACGGCATCGCGAACGCCCGTTGCTTCACATCGCTTTCTTTCATGACAATCCTCTTTAATCGACATCCATGCGTTCGTCGCCAATATCGAAGGTGCGAACACCGACACTCCGGTCGGGCAATTGGAGCACTTCAGGATTCTTCAAAGTCTCGCAGGCGTTGCTGTAACCGGCGTTCCAGTGCTCTTCCATCGTGCGCCGGGAGAATTCAAAATCCTTGGCGATGCCTTCGTATTTCTTGGCCCGATAGATCAGGTGCACGATATTGCAGACCTTGTCGTTGGCGACGCTTGAAAGCAACCTGGCATCGTCGCCGTCCCGCAGTTCTTGCGGAATATTGCCCAGCAGGTTGGCCAGCGCGATACGGAGCTTCTGGACGCGCTTGTATTCGTCCGTGGCGGCGCGATTGCGGCTGGAATAGACGATCTCCTTCTGGCGAATCTCGACTTCGATCATATCCTTCGGCAATTCACCGCGCGCACTCCACAGGTCGACCTGGAACGCCAGCGTGTCCTTCCGTGGCTCACTGTCCAGCACCCACTGCAGCGGCGTGTTGGAGATCAGGCCACCATCCCAATAAAAGCTGCCATCGACCTCGGTCGCTGCAAACCCCGGCGGCAGCGAACCGCTGGCCATCACGTGTTCGACCCGAATCTCGCATTCGTCGGAGTCGAAATACCGGAAGTTGCCCGAACAAACATCGACCGCGCCGACGCTGAATCGGATCTGCCGTTTGTTGATGAGGTCGAAATCGACCAGCCGCTCAAGTGTCGCCCGCGCCGGGGCGTTGTCGTAATAGCTTGCCTTCTGCGGATCGCTCGGCGGCCACAATGACGGCGGCGGTACCCGTGGCGAGAAGAAGTGTGGCGCGCCAAACATCAGGGTGTTCATGGCCTGCGCTTGATTGATGAACTGGCGCCCGAATTGGTTCTTTGGATCGAGTACGGTGAAATTTGGCAGCCCAAGCGGAGAGGCGCTGACCGTCTCCCAGAACTCGCGCAAGCGGGCGACGCGCCGCTCCGGCAGATTGCCGGCGATAAGCGCAGAATTCATTGCCCCGATGGAGATGCCAGCGACCCAACTGGGATAGAGGCCGGCTTCGTCCAGCGCCTGATAGACACCGGCCTGATAGGCGCCCAGCGCACCACCGCCCTGCAGCAACAGTGCAATCCGCTCAAAAGGCGTGCGCGTCCCTGTTGGGAGAATTTGTCCAGGCTGTGCGTTCATGCCTTCTCTCTCATAGATAACCCCTGCTCTTCCAAAACTGCTCAGCGGCCGGATGCAATGGCACGCATTGCGGCGTGTCCGGCGCTTCGCGCGCCATGCGCTCGACCGGAAGATCGCCCGGTTCCTCCCATGGAATACGCGCCTTGCGGGCGTCGAGCCCGGCGCAGATCGAGGTAACCAGTTCATCGTCGGCCTCGGCATGAACGAACACAGTCCAGCCGGAGAAATCGAGTGAAAGCACATCCGCAGGCAGCTTCGGATAAAGCGCGCGCGACAACACGGCGCGGCGGTAACCCATGGCTTCGAGCTTTGTCACCGTTGCCTCGGCAAGCGGCAGGATCGTAATCCCGGCGTCCAGTGCCTGCGGCACCCAGACATAAGCCGCCTCATCGAAGATCGCATCGACGTCGCCGCGAATAAGCGATTTGAAGGTTTCGGTATGGACCCAGGGCACGCTGCCGGCCTTGCGAACTTCGCCGCCCCAGCGGGCGATATCGTCGCGCGAAAAGCCGGCCGCAGCAGCAACGTCGTCGAACATGTGATGGAGACTATGGTCCGGCGTTGCCCGCATCAGGATGCGCAGCTTCGGCTTGCGCAGCGGCGATATCCTCGAAGCGCGACAGCCCCGTCTCCGGGCGCACCGCGAAGACAAATTGATCTCCAGACGGGATGACCCCGATCGCGCGTATCGGCATTGGCTTCTTGAAGATGCCCTGCCCTCGCAATGCGACCGAGAGTACGCTGGCCGGATTGATCGTCGCGAGATCGGCCTTACCTGCCGCAACGGCGAAAATGCCCTCGGCCGAACTCGAGGCGGAAAAAGTCACCGGTTTGCCGCCACGCGAGTGGCGAAGCGTCACCTTGGGCATGATGTAATCCGGCGTCGCATCGGCGACAGCACCGCCGGCCATTTCCGAGGCAATTTCCAGAACAAGACGCGAGCGCGTCACATTGGGATTGGTGACAGGGTTGGTCGTCATCATTTCACCGGTACGAATTGGGTGGTGAATAGCACATCGTCCGCCGGCTTATCAGGCAGCGTTCCCATATCGACGATAAGACTGCTTCAGCGTCGCAACAGCCTGTGGATCGAAGCGCCCATCGTCAATCAACATGCCGATCTCGAAATCGTAATTCCGGCCCGCAACGGCCGGACTCTGGTGCAGGACGCGCTCGGCTACCACTGAGGTTTCGTCCTTGTGCGTCTTCATGAAAGCAATCGCACCAAAGAAGGCTTTGAGGAAACGCTGCACCAACGCAGGATTGCCGGCGACAAGAGATTTCTGCGCAAACACGACATGGGTGACGAAGTGTGGCGCATAGCGGTCCATCGGCGCCAGCACGCGGCCTTCCTTGCGCTCTTCGAGCGCGAAACCGACCTCGGTCGACAACACGACGGCATCGACCTGCTTGGCCTTGAGCGCGGCAATGCTGGTTGGGATGGCGCCCAGCGGTGCGGTCTGGATGCCATTTTTTCCCCAGCCTTCCTGAATGGCCATTTGCTTGACAAGCCAATCGCTGAGCGAGCCCACTGTCGAGACGGCGATGATCTTGCCCTTCAGGTCGCCGATCGTCTTGATCGGCGAATCGGCGAGCACGATGGCGGCGATGTTGCGCGGCGGACCGGCGAAGGCGGCGACGCCGATAGCGGGCGAGCCTTTGGCCAGGAACGCCATCCCCGGCCCGCTGCCGAGCCCGATATCGATACTGCCGGCGGCAAGTGCCTGCTGCACCTTGGCGTCACCGCCAAGATCGGCGACATCGACGTCGAGCTCCTGCTTGGCGAAGAAGCCTTGGGCAATGCCGACATCGACGGGCAAGAACGTCCAGGCGTTACCTTGCGCCTTGCCGATATGAATTTGCTCGTTGGCGCGGGCAATACCCGCACCAAGCAACACGGTTGCCGCAAACAACAACGATGCACGCAAGAGCATCATGATTTCTCTTGTGCGCAGTAGGCGGCAATGATCTCGGAGCCGGTCGCAAACCACACTTTGCTGTGCGAGGCGACGTAGGCAAGCGCCCGGTCCAGCGTGCGGATACGGTGCGGCGCACCGATCAGGAACGGATGCAGCGCAATCGCCATCACCCGCCCGTTCTTCCCACCCTCTTCGTAAAGCACATCGAAGGTGTCGCAGATACGGCGCTCGAATTCGGCGATATCGATGCTTGGCATGTTGAACAGCGGCATATCGTTCAATTCGATCGAATAAGGAATCGAATAGAGGCCGTTATTCATGCGGTACGGCAGGTCGTCATTGACCCAGTCGCAGACATATTCGACGCCGTGCTCGTGCAGCAGATCGAGCGTGTGCCAGGTCTCCGTCAGACCCGGCCCCAGCCAGCCGCGCATCTTCTGCCCCCATTGCTCGATGACCTCGCGCGTTTCGGCGATGACGGCGGCTTCCTTGTCCCTGGACAATCCGGTGAGCATCACCGAATTGGTGAGCCCGTGGCCCATCAGCTCCCACTTGAGCTTGGCGGCCTCTTCCATGATGCGCGGATAAAACCGGCCCACTTCGGCATTGAGCGCCACCGTGCCGCGGACATTGTGCTTCGCCAGCGTCTCCATGATGCGCCAGACGCCGACGCGGTTGCCGTAATCGCGGCGTGAATGGTTGCGGACATCCGGAGCATTGTTGCCGATCTCGATATGAAAATGCTCGATGTTCGGAATGACCCACACCGCGACGCGCGCCCCGTTTGGCCATGTCACGGGCGGACGATCGACAATGGCCTGATAGGGGAAATATTTGAACGGATCGGCTTCCTGCGACACATGTATCTCCCAGCGGCTATCTATTCGGCAGGCGGACATTATGATGTGAAGGATCGCTTTTAGCCATCGGCGAACGCACGGCAGCCATGATCCTCTCCCAATGACCCTGATCCTTTCCAACGACGACATCGGCAAACTTCTGACCATGCCGGACTGCATTGCAGTGCTGGAGGAGGCCTATGTCGAACTTGCCGAAGGCCGCGGCGTGTCGCGCACGCGCTCTGACTGTTTTGCGCCGACCACACGCGAGGATGCGCTGTACAGCCTTAAATCCATGGATGGCATCATCCCGAAATTCGGCGTCGGCGCGGTCCGCATCAATTCCGACATCATCACCTGGCCGAAGAAGGGCAACAATGTCCGGCGCGAGAAAGTGCCTGCCGCGCCCGGCAATCGTTATGTTGGCCTGGTGTTGCTGTTCTCGAGCGAGAACGGCGAGCCGCTGGCGATCTTTCCCGATGGCGTCATGCAGCGCATGCGTGTCGGTGCGGCCAACGGGCTCGGCATCAAATATTTGGCAAGGAAGAATGCCAGAACCGTGGGCCTGCTCGGTTCCGGCTGGCAGGCCGGGGCGCAACTGATGGCGGCCTGCGCGGTGCGGGACATTACTGAGATACGCTGTTTCAGCCCCAACGAGGACAATCGCACGGCCTTCGCGAGAGAGATGAGCGCGACACTCGGCATGGAGGTCTTTGCCGTCGCCACACCTGAAGAAGCCATAGACGATGCGGACATCGTCATGTGCGCGACCAACACGGTCGATCCGATATTCTTCGAGCGTTGGATTGCGCCGGGTATGCATCTGAGTTCGATCAAACGGCCAGAAATCGAGGAGAGCGCGGTCAAGCGCGCCGACCGGGTCGTCATTCACGTCAACGACGCCAAGCCGATCCATGCGATGACCAAGGATCTCATGGTGCCGGAGAAGGCCAACGGCCGCGGTTGGGAAGTCGCCGGCGGCATCGATTTCGACAAATTGCCGACACTGCCAGACCTCATTGTCGGCCGTGTCGAGGGCCGTAAGTCCGACAGCGAGGTCACCTGTTTCATCAACAATCTCGGTCTCGGCTATCAATTCGCTGCGGCCGGCTCACTGCTGTACCGCAAGGCTAGGGAAAGCGGCCTCGGCCACGAACTGCCGACCGACTGGTTCACCGAAGACGTACATCCGTAGCGCAGGAAAATTTGCCGGGAAAAATCAGCCGTGTTCGGTTTCGCCGCCGGTGGCGGGGGCTGAGTTCGGCCATCGTTCGTGGGTTAGCGGCACCACCATATGCACCGTCAAGCCGCTGCGGGCAAAGGTGCGATGCACTTCACCGTTCAATTGCCGCTCGATAACCATTCCAATAAGCCGCGAGCCGAACCCAAGCCGCCGCGGCCGCCGCGCCGCCGGGCCATTCTTCTCAACCCAATCAAGCGTCAGTGTCATGCCACGATTGGTGCGACCTACCGTCCAGCTCAATGCCAGTTGGCCTTTGGAACGCGACAGGCTGCCATGCCTGGCGGCGTTCGCGACGAGTTCGTGCAGCGCGGCGTTGAGATTGAAGATCGGATCGGGCTCCAGCTTCACATTCGGCCCGCTGAACGACACCCGATCGAGATACGGGCCAAGCACGATATACAGAAGGTCCATGATCGGGGTCGATTGCCAGCCGCTCTCCGTGATCAGACGATGCGCACTGGCCAGCGCAAGCACCCGCGCCTGATATTTCTCGGCGAGATCGGCAATGCTCCGCGAATTTCTCGCGGTCTGCGAGAACAGCGCCAGTAATTGCGAAAACAGATTGCCGGAGCGATGCCGCATGTCGCGGATCATCAACTCGTGGCGCTGCTCGAGCTGACGGCGCTGGATCGCGCCGGCAAGGATATTGGCGGACGAAGCCAGGAATGACCTGTCCTGTTCGCCGAACGCGCGCTTGTGCGCCGTGCAAACGCCGAGGATGCCAAAGGCGCGGCCATCACGGCCGGAGATTCTGACCGCCAGGCCACTGACGCATTTGTGATCTTTCAAATAGGGCGCGGGCTCGAAACGTTTTTCCAGTGCGTAATCTTCGGTTACCACCGGTGCGGCCGAATCCAGCGTGTAGCGGGCAAAACTGTTTGACGCTGTGGTAGCGACCACCGACCCAACCAAATCCTTCTTCCAGCCGAAGCCGCCGCGCAGCATCAGCTCCACGTCGCCCGGCAACAGTTCGAGGATTTTGACGAAATCGGCCGACAGTGTCAGCGCGACCGTACTGACCGCATCGTTCAGCAGCCGTTCCAGATCGGGCTCGGCCAGGGCGCGTTCGCCAAGCTGGGCAAGCGCTTCCTGCTGCTTGATGCGATTACGCAACTCGCTTTCGAGGGTCGCACGCTCTGCCGATCCGGCGGGCGCGCATTGCGTCTGGTTGGCCGGGGATACTCGCTCGGGCGTGATGCGATCGGTCGCGCTCATGCCGTCAGACTTTCACTTTTCGCACCCCTTAAATATCGGGACGCACTTCCGGAAATGAAATAGGCCGAAGCCCCGTATGTCGCGCTTCGGCCTATCAACCTCGTAGTTTCAATTTCGTTGGCGGCGAAACAGTGCCGATCAGTAGACACCCGTCAGGTTTGGGCGGGAAGCCCCGACGACGGAGGTTTCAGCAGCCACTATCGGCTGATTACGAAGCGTCATCGACATCCGCGCACCGTTGCCGGGCGCTGCAGACACGTTCCGCTGATCGCTCGGCAGCACCACAACCTTGGTGCCGACACCGACTCGCTGATAGAGATCTTCCACGTCCTCATTGCGCAACCGGATGCAACCGCTGGAGACGCGTTTGCCGATGGTTGTCGGATCGTTGGTGCCGTGGATGCGGTAGTCAGTATTGCCGAGATAGAGCGCGCGTGCGCCAAGCGGGTTGCCGGGCCCGCCACCGACCCATCGCGGCAAATAAGGCTGCCGGGCGACCATCTGGGCGGGCGGTATCCAGTCCGGCCACTCGGCCTTGCGCGTGATCTGCTGAACACCCGACCAGGTGAAGCCCTCGCGGCCGACCCCGATGCCGTAGCGCATCGCTTTGCCGTTGCCGAGGGTCAGATAAAGAAAGGTGTGAGCCGTATCGATAATGATCGTGCCCGCCGGCTCATTGCCGTCATAAGCCACGATCTGACGGCGCAGCGGCGCGGCCAATTGGTCGCTGTCGGATGCATCGCCGGATTGCGACGCCGGCGCATATTGCGGAAACACCGCACTGTCCGGTTCAGCCGGAGAATAGGCCAGCACCTGGGCAAAGGCCGGGGCGGCAGGAATGGTCAGAATGCTTGCAAACAGGATTGCGCTGCAAAAGCGCCTGCGGCTAGCTGACATGATTACGCTCCACCGTGCTGAATTGCCGATCTTCAATCCGACAAATCGTCATGAGGCCTGAAAGTTCCGCGCACGAAAATTCATTGGCACGCGACAAGGACCGCTGTGCCGGCTGACCACAGACCACATCCCACTGGATTGATGCTTTTAGTTTCGTGGAAGAGAAGACCGGTTCAACGCGAGATATCAGAAAACATCTCGTTCCGGATTAAATCGAAAACTAAAAGTTTAATCAGGCGAGGCAACGCCCAAAGAAATTTGCCGCCGCCCGCGAGGAGATCGTGCTGAAAGCCGCATCGCAGGCAAACGGCATTTGCGCGCGCAGTTGTGGATTGAAGGCGCTGAATTCGTAGCGCCAATCAGGCACAACAACGGCCTGATGCGATGCCGGTAACCGGTCCGTCTTGAAGGTGCGATCGACCGAGATCGGACTGGTCGGGCTTGCTCCGGCGCTCAAAAACGGATCCAGACCTACAAAAAACACCGCCAGCGCAAGGAGACCCGCCGCGGCTGCCAAACGAACCAACATCTGCTTCGCCATCGGACTGCCTCCAGCGTGCCAAGCCAATCTCAATCTCCAGCGTGCCAAGCCAATCTCAATTCCGGACACGCGAACGGCCCCACACCTGACCGCCATCCTGCATCCCTACAACAAAAGCAGATACGCGCGGTTCCCGGTTCGGGTTTCACTCACTCAGTCGTGATGACAAAGTTCCGCGTTCTAGAAATCACGGCGCCGCGAGCAAATAATTCAGCCACGCCAAACGAACAGGAACAAAGAAAGGCGTCGCGGTTTGTCCTGGCGACCGGCCATCCTTTCCCCCCTCCCCCCGTGCTTGGCCGGTCACACTGGGCGCAGCCGATATGCCGATCGGCTGCGCCCTTAATTTTTTTGAAGCTGACAGCATTTGCGCAAAAAGCGAATGGCCGGGTGTTTTGCCCGGCCATTCCACGCAGAACCGATCTCGAAAGGAAAATTATGCCCCTCGAGATTATGCCGTGGGCTGCCGCTCGACAGGCTGCCGGACACGCTGATGCGCCTTACGTCCGAAGAACAACGCCTGGCTGACAACCGCCGAAACCACGGCCAACTGGAACGGCTTCGCGATCAGGAAAGCCGGTTCAGGCCGCTGTCCGGTGAGGAAGCGCTCCGGATATGCGGTAATGAAAATCACTGGCACTTCGAGAGTACCCAACAGCTCGTTGACGGCGTCTAGGCCGGAACTGCCGTCGGCAAGCTGGATGTCGGCAAGGATCAGGCCTGGGCGCTTCTGCTTGGCGAGTGCGATCGCTTCGCTATGGGTTCGCGCAATACCAATGACGTTGTGACCGAGGCTTTCGACCAGTGCCTCGATATCCATCGCGATGAATGTCTCGTCCTCGATGATCAGGACGTCGGTCGCGATCTCGGCGGCGAGTTCACGGCCGGATTCCTCGACCAGTCCGCGCAGCGTCGGCAGGTCGCAAGCGAGCACCTGAGCGGCATCCTCCTCCGAGAAGCCCTCCAGGGCGACCAGCAGGAAGGCCTGACGCGGCCGCGGCGTGATCTGGGTGATATGTTGTTCCGGGGGAAGCACTGCTTCACCCGGCTCCGCCTTGCCGTTCACGGCCACGGAATTCCAGATTTTCGTGAACAGGCGATACAGCCCCACCCGCGAATTTGAGCTTTCCGAAAGGACGTTCGGGCTGGCAATCAGCGATTCCAGGGTGGCTGCCACATAGGCGTCACCGGAAGCCTGGTTACCCGTTAAAGCACGGGCATATCTCCGTAAAAACGGTAGGTGCTGGAGTACGGCTTGAGACGTGGACACTGATAACCCTCCCCTTTTCGGGCCCGAAACACTACCCGGCTAGAACGTTACCCGGCTAAAAAAGTTCCAAAAAAGTTCCCATATAGCGGAACTATGAGGAAGACCGCGCGTTTTAGCACGTCAGTCGGTGAGTATATGGGCTCGGAAGATGGGCGAACGGGGGAAAAATGACGGAATGAAGAACCGTAAAACCAGTTTTGAAACGATAACACCGGATCAGGGCAAACCGGATTCGGACCAGCCGCATACCCGGGACGCCATGGGCAGGCCAGTCAACCAAACGAACAAGCCTGAGGCTCGCCTGGGCCGAGAGGTCCAGGCCCGGATCGGGCAGCAGCTGCGCGCCATGTATGACGATGTCGTCAGCGAGGGCGTGCCGCAAAACATCACTGATCTTATCCGCCGGCTCGGCGAACAAGACTGAGAGAAAAGGCATCGGTAGGCATGAAACTCGATCCTGCCATACGCGACCAGGTTCTCAGCACCGTGCCGAGCTTGCGCGCGTTCGCAATCTCGCTGTGCGGCAATATCGACCGGGCTGACGATCTGGTTCAGGAAACTCTGTTGCGGGCGCTGTCGCACATCGATTCGTTTCAGCCGGGCACCAATATGCCGGCGTGGCTGTTCACTATTCTTCGCAACCTTTTCAGGTCGGAATATCGCAAGCGCCGCCGTGAGGTCGAAGACGCCGATGGCCGCTATGCCGATACATTGAAGTCGCACCCCGAACAGACCGGCCGGGTGGAGTTTGAGGAATTCCGCACTGCGCTTGCCAAGCTGCCGCCGGATCAGCGCGAAGCATTGATCCTGGTCGGCGCCTCCGGTTTCTCCTACGAAGATGCCGCGTCGATTTGCGGCTGCGCCGTCGGCACCATCAAGAGCCGCGTCAACCGCGCCCGCACGCGGCTTGCCGATCTGCTCGCGATCGACGGCGTTGACGACTTCGGGCCCGACCGCGCCACCCGCGCGGTACTCGCCGGTGGCGGCCGCAGCTAGCCATCACGGCATTCCACCACTGTTGGCGATGCCACCGTCGATCGTGACGACGGTGCCGCTGGTGTACGACGACAAATCGGACGCGAGGAAAACGACCGTCGCCGCGATCTCGTCGCATGTCGCCGGCCGGCCGTAAGGCATTTTTGCAAAGCTTTCCTTCCAGCGGCTCTCGTCGCCGAGCTGCGCCTTGGCGCGCTTGCGTCCAAGGACTTCCACCCGATCGGTCAGGACCGGCCCTGGATTGACCCCGACAACGCGCACGTTGTGCGCGGTGCTCTTGCCGCCGATCGCCCGGGTGAACGCCATCAGACCGGCATTGCCGACCGCGCCGGCGATGTAGGTCGCGTCGAGCCGCTCGCCGCCAAGCCCGATGATGTTGATGATGACGCCGTGTTGACGCTTTTCCATCATGGCAAGGAAGTGCCGGGTCAAGCCGACATAGCCATAGACTTTCAGATCCCAACCGGCTCGCCACGCCGTCTCGTCCACGTCGTGGATCGTGCCGCCGGGAATGGCGCCGGCATTGTTCACGAGGATGTCGATGTCGGGAAACGTGTTGTAGACCCTTTCGCGCACAGCGGGGTTCGACAGGTCGGCGGCCATGGTCCGAACGGTGACGCCGGTTTCCTTGCGGATTGCATCGCCCTCCTTCTCGAGTTGCTCACCCGAGCGGGCCACCATGCAAACATTCACGCCTTCGCGCGCAAACCATTGTGCAACCGACAAACCAATGCCTTTTGAGCTGCCGGTGACGAGCACGGTACGGCCGGCCAGTTTCAAGTCCATCGTTTATTTCCTCTACCTCATCATGTGCGACGGCAGCCACAGCGCCAGAACCGGAAAGGCTATCAGGATGACCAATCGCACCAGATCCGTAAGAATGAACGGCAGCACGCCGGCAAAGATCGTCGAAAAGCTGACGTCCTGCACCACACTTTTGATGACGAAGACGTTCATCCCGACCGGCGGGTGAATAAGTCCGAGTTCCACTGTCATCACGATGATGACGCCGAACCAGATCGGATCGAAACCAAGCTGCATGACCACCGGAAAGATGATCGGGATGGTCAGGATGATCATGGCCAGCGAATCCATAAGGCAGCCAAGCACGATGTACATCACCATGATCAGCGCCAGCACACCGTAGCGGCCGAGCCCCAGCGCGGTCAGGAACGCCGTCACCTTTTGCGGCGTCTGCGTCACCGTCAGGAAGTAGCCGAACAACAGTGCGCCGATCAGCACCGTCAGTACGGCCGCCGCAGTACGCACCGCCTGCAACAGCGAGCGGCGGATTTCCGGCCCGGTCAGCTTTCTGCGCGCGATACCGATCAGAAGCGCGCCCGAGGCGCCCATGCCGCCTGCTTCGGTCGGTGTGAACAAGCCGCCATAGAGACCGCCGATGACAAAGACAAACAGCAACAACGTCGCCCAGATATCCCGCAATCCGGCTCGGCGTT
Source organism: uncultured Alphaproteobacteria bacterium (assembly GCA_963739945.1). Taxonomy (GTDB): domain Bacteria; phylum Pseudomonadota; class Alphaproteobacteria; order Rhizobiales; family Xanthobacteraceae; genus BOG-931. Next base: position 184,578 of record CAVUCN010000027.1, read on the forward strand.
CCGCCCAGGTGTGGCGCGGCGCCGATGGCAGGAAATTCGGCCGTACCTTGCCGATGATCACGACCGTGAGCATGTCCATGGCCGCGGCGAGCAATCCAGGAATGATGCCGGCAATAAACAGCTTGCCGATGTCCTGCTCGGTGATGATGCCGTAGACTGCTAGCACCGTCGAAGGCGGCAGCATGGCGCCGAGCGTGCCGCCAGCGGCGATCACGCCGGTAGCGAACGATTTCGGATAATTGTACCGGCGCATTTCCGGGTAAGCGACAGTCGCAAACGTCGCCGCGGTCGCGACCGACGATCCGGAGATCGCAGCAAAGCCGGCACAGGCGGCAATGGTCGCGATGCCGAGCCCGCCCTTGAGATGTCCGACAAAGGAATTCGCAGCGCGGAACAGTTCGCGGCTCATTCCCGAATTGGACACAAACGCGCCCATTAGGAGGAACATCGGTATGACGCCGAAGGTGTAGTCGGTCACCGTCCGCATCGAGGTGAGGCCGACGCTCTTGAGCGCAGCGGTGCCATTGACGATGTAGGCGAAGCCGGTAACGCCGACGAGCCCCATCGCCATGCCGACCGGCACGCGCAACAACATCAATGCGAACAGGCTGACAAAGCCGATAATCGCGACAGCGTCGGTACTCAAATGCGGCATCGTGTGCGCCTCACTCCACCGGCTTGATCTGGTATTGGCCGCCCATCAATTCGGGATGGAAGATCAGCCGATAGGTGCGCACCGCGATCAGGAATACCGCGGAAACATCGCCGAGCCAGGCCACCAGGAAAAACGGCCAGACCGGCAAACGAAGGTCGAAGGTGAGTACGTGATCGGCGTAGGTTCCGCGGACTTTGTCGAACAGCGTGTAAGTCTGCACCGTCACGACAAACAACAGCACCATCGTGGCGAAGACGTCGATAAAGCGCTGCATCCGCTGGCCGACATTGGCGTAGACGAGATCGACGGTAATGTGGTTGCCGCGATACGATGTGGCGGCGATGCCCCAGAAGATCAGAATACCGAGCAGCATTCGCCCGAAGTCGTAGCTGTCGGGAATCTGCACGCTGAAAAAATAACGCAGCATTACCGAAACGAAAATATCGAGCGCGACGACACCGGCAAAGAACGCGGCAATAAGCTCGATGCTGTCGATAAAGCGATCCATCAGGCCGCGCGATCGCGTGCTCTGGGTCGCAGCGACTCCTGCAACGTGAGCTTCGGCTTCCGACATCGGCAGTATCCGGTGGAAAGACAGCGGCGAGACATTCGCCGCTGTCGATAGTCCGTCAGAAGCCGGCGTTATACTGCTTCAGCGACGCTTGCAGCTCGTTCCAGATGGCGTCGGGATTGCCCCCGGCCTTTTTGACGTCGGCCGCCCATTTGTCCTTGAGCGGCTCGGCCGATTTCTTCCAAAGCGCAAGTTGGTCGGGCGTGATCGTATAGACCTCGTGGTCCGGCTCGGCTTTGACCTTTTCAAGGCCGGCGTGCTCGAAGTCGACCCAGGGATCGGCGAATCTTGCGGCCCATTCATTCGTGCAGTGGTTGTCGATCACCTTCTGCTGTGCCGGCGACATCGCCGCGTAGGTGGCCGGACTCATCAGCCACTGGAACATCACCGAGCCGAGCGGCTCATCCATGTCGTACTTGGTCACTTTGTCGATGCCAAACAGCACCAGCGAGCCCCACGGAAAGGTGACCGCATCGGCAACGCCTTTGGCAAGAATGTCCCGCACCTCGGGCGCGCTGGATTGCACGTTGGTCGCGCCCAACAGGGTCATCCACGCAGCGATCGTGCCCTGGGCCGGCCGGACCTTCATGCCTTTCACGTCATCCGGCACGACGATCTTTTTGGTGGTCGAGTGCCAGGCCACCGGATCGAGCACGAAGGAGAAGCAATAGTGCGTATCCTTCATTTCGGCCGCGGCATATTTGCGATACCAGGCATCGATCGCGCGGTTGCCACCCTTGGCGTTACCGACCACGAACGGCAATTCACCGGCAGAGATGATCGGGAAACGTCCCGGCTGATAGCCCGGATTGACGTAGACGAAATCAGCAATGCCGTCGCGCGCCATGTCGTAATGGTCGAAGGCCTTGCCGAGTTGCTGCGCGGGATAAATCGCCGAGGTAATAGTACCGTTGGATTCTTTTTTGATGTCGTCGGCCCATGCCTGAATCGCGGCCTGCAGGGGATGCGAGGGCGGCACCCAGTGTGACAGCTTAAGCTCGATCGGCTTGTCCTGTGCCGAAGCGGTTGCAACACAGAATGCAAGGCCAAGCGCGGCCAGACCCCAGAGCTTCACCTGACGGATTCCGTCCATAATTCCTCCCCTTCGTCCCTTAGTTTCAAACCGGACTTTCCCCATTTAACCGTACAACAGTCCGGCTGTCAGTAGCCGGAGTTGTATTTAGTCAGCTCGGCTTTCAGGTTTTTCAGGATCGCGTCGGGATCGTTGCCGGTGTTTTTGACAGCATCAGACCACGTTTTCCCGACGGGCACGGCTGCGGCCTTCCACTGGTCAAGCTGCGCATCGGTGAGCTGATAGACTTCATGTCCCGGCTCGGCCTTCAGCTTCTCGATGCCGTCATGTTCAAAATCGGCCCACGGAGCGGCCGTCTTTTCCGCCCATTCCCGGTTGCAGTGATTGTCGATCACCTTCTGCTGAGCAGGGGACATCGCCGCATAGGTGTCCCTGTTCATCACCCAGACGAAGCCCGTGGTGTAGAGCGGCGCTTCCATGTGGTACTTCGTCACTTTGTCGATGCCGAACAGCAACACCGAGCCCCAGGGGAAAGTGACGGCGTCGGCGACGCCTTTTTCCAGGATATCGCGCACCTCTGGCGCTGACGCCTGCACATTGGTGCCGCCGAGCGAAGTGACGAGTGCCGCCGTCGCGGAATGGGCCGGCCGGATTTTCATGTCCTTGATATCGGCCGGCAACACAATCTTCTTGGTTCGAGAATGGAAGCTGCCCGGATCATGGGTGAAAGCGAAGCAGTATTTGACATCCTTCATCTCGGTCGCGGCGTAAGACCGATACCAGTCATCAAGCGCCTCGGTGCCACCTTTGGCGTTTGTCATCATGAACGGCAGATTGGAAGCGTCGAAAATCGGAAACCGGCCGGGCTGGTAACCCGGACTGACATAAGTCACGTCAGCGATGCCGTCGCGCGCCATGTCGTAATGATCGAACGCCTTGCCGAGCTGCTGTGCCGGATAGACTTTGTATTTGATGGTGCCGCCGGAATCTTTCTCGATCGAGGCGCCCCACTCTTCGAGCGCCTTCTGCAAGGGATGCGATGGCGGCACCCAATGCGACAATTTCAATTCGAAGGTTTTTTCCTGCGCAGGCGCGGAACCGAGACTGATTGCAAGCCCTAGTATGGCAAAACCGCAGACTTTCAGTCGGCGCAGCCGATGCATGCCGTCCTCCCATGATGAATATCCCATTAAAGCGCGGAAACACCCGGCGGCAAAGCAAGTCCGGAGCCATTCGATAAAATCGTCTCGAATTGTTTTGTCCTTATTTGACACCAATTTTAGCAATCTCGCCGCCGCGACGTGGCGTTTAACCGGGCCGCAGCCACGGCCGAGCTATGTCGTCCTCGAACAAAAAGTCGGGAAGCGCGTAAGCGCCTTACCCGGCGTTCGGGGACGTCAAAATGTTTGCTCGTGTTACGGCATTCAGCATTGCCGCGCTGATCGTCGTCTTGCCGCCACCGCCTTACGGCGGCATCGGCGTACTCGCAGATGCCGATGCTTCGGTGGCATTGAATTTGCCAGCGGCCGCGTCAAACGAGGACAAGACTTTCGAGGCTAAGATTTTCGAAACCAAGATTTTCAAGGCAAGTCTTTCCGGCGCAAATCTTCTCAACACCAGCGTTCAAGGGGGCGGGACCTCTCCCGCGAACTTGCCGCGAGACGACACGACGACGCAGCCAAAGCTCGCGGCGTTCGATCGGCAAGACCCTCCAGTCACGCGGCCTGCTCCGGCGGATCCTTTCAGTCTCGACACCATGCCGTGGTTTTCCGGCGATATTTTCGAGAAGTGGAACAGCATCAAAGCCGCCATCGAGGCCGAACACGCCATTCTGGCGCACTGTCGCCAGGACATGCAGGATTGCCCGCCGGCGGCGCGGAAATTCCTCGCGGTCATTGCGGCAGGCCTCGCACAGACCGGCCGCGCCCGCGTCGGCGTGATCAATCGCGCAATTAATCTCGCGATCGAACACATGAGCGACCTGGAGCAATGGGGCGTCGACGAGCGCTGGAGTCCCCCGCTTGAGACATTCGCGACCGGACGCGGCGACTGCGAGGATTACGCCATCGCCAAGTTTGTTGCGCTCGTGGAAGCGGGCATTCCTCCGGAGGAGGTAAGACTCGTCATCGTCCGCGATCAAGCTGCCAACGACGGCCATGCCATCGCCGCAGTCCACATCGACGACGGCTGGGTGCTACTCGACAATCGCTGGCTGGCGCTGGTCGACGACGACAAGATGCGCCGCATGGTCCCGCTGTTCGTCATCGATCATGACGGAGTAAGGACATACTTGCGGTCGCCAGCCAGCCCGGCTGCGTTGGCTTCCGCCTCGCTCGCAATTCCCCTCGCCAATTGAGCTACTTCGTCTCCGCCGCGTAGACGCCATCCCAATCCTCCGGCGGAGGGTCGGTGCGATACGTCGCAATGCGCTCGGCATACATGTCGTAAAGCCCGTCGAGGTCGAACCCTTTGCCGGACGCGCGACACCGTTCGATCAGACCAAGCGCATCGTCCCATTGCTGTTTGCGGAATAAAGCCAGCATCTGTGCGTTGAGCGCACGCAACTCCTTGCTGCGCAGATCCTGATCGATGTCGGTGCGGCCAAGCACGGCGAACACGGCTTCGGGCTGTTTCTTGCCCTTCACCTGGATAAGATCGATCTCCATCGTCGCGAATTTTTCCTGCGCTCTTTCCGCGGTGCGCGAACCGATCACCAGCGGCAGGCGATAGTCCTTGGTGCGCGCCTCGAGCCGCGACGCGACGTTCACCGTGTCGCCCAACACCGAATAGTTGAAGCGGAAGTCGGAACCCATGTTGCCGACGACACATGGGCCGGTATTGAGGCCGATGCCGACGCGAAGCGGCATGTAGACGCCGCCGCTGGCTTCTGCCTCATGCTTGAGCTCGACGTTGAGCGCCGCGGCCCGCGCCTGCATCTCCAGCGCCGCATCGCAAGCATTGGCTTCCTGTTCCGGATCGTCGACCGGTGCGTTCCAGAACGCCATGATGGCATCGCCGATATATTTGTCGATCGTGCCCTGACGCTCGATGATGGCGTTGGTCAGCGGCGTCAGGAAGCGGTTCATCAGGTGCGTCAGGCCCTGCGGGTCGTCCTTGTAGTGTTCCGAGATAGTGGTGAAGCCGCGCACGTCGCTGAACAGGATCGTCATGCGGCGTTCTTCGCCGCCGAGCACGAGCTTTTCCGGCGAGCGCGCGAGTGCCTCGACCATGTGCGGCGAAAGGTAGAAGCCGAAGGCAGAGCGGATCTGCTGGCGCTGTTTCTGTTCGCGGAAATAATTCACGAAAGCAAGCACGAGATAGATCAACCAGCTTGAGATCAGCGGGTAGGTAAAATCGATCAGCAGATTGTTCTCGACGAACAGGAACAACGAAAGCCCGATGAGGCCGGCGATCAGGAGCGCCCCGAGTGCGACCACGACGCCTGGCGACAGCAGCGGGGCGACAATAATAATTGCAAGCCCGAACAGCACCGCAACGATAAGCTCGGCACCGATCGCATAATTCGGATGGGTCAGCAGCGTTTTGGTCAAAACGCTTTCCAGAATTTGCGCATGCACCTCGACGCCTGGCATTGCCGCTTCGACCGGCGTGGTCTTGATGTCGAGCAATCCAATGGCCGACGTGCCTATCAGCACCAGCCGCCCGCGCAGACGGTCTGGCGGCACACGGCCCAGCAAAATGTCCTTTGCCGACACGTAGCGCGCCGGATTGCTCTTGTTAAAATGCACCCAGAACTGACCGTTACGGTCAGTCGGGACTTCCAGGCCGGGTACCGCTACCGCACGCACACCGGCGGCATCGGTGCGGACAAGGATGGCGCTTGCTTTGGTGACGACCCGCAACATTTCCATCGATAGCGAAGGCACCAGTGTATCCTGCGCTTCCATGATCACCGGTACGCGCCGGATGATGCCGTCACGTTCCGGCTTGATGGAAAACAGGCCGCGCCCGGCTGCGGCTTGTTCGATTGGCAGGACATTGCGCAACAGGCCGGGAAAAGTAACGAGATCATCCGTGGGATCCGGTCCGACGACGGCGAAACCGGTTTGCAGCGTCATTTCGGTTTGCGTGCGTGGCGCCGGTGTTGGTGAGCCAGCCTGGCCAACGACGACGCGCGATTGCTTTATCGCATCCGCCAACACCTGATCATTGCTGGGAAGCGTGTCGAGCTTGGCGCGGGTTTCTGCATCGAGGCCACGAAAACTCTGCTCGGCGACCGCCGGCGACATCCGGTCGGGCTCCGAGAAAATGACATCGAAGCCGATGGTGACTGCGCCGAGCTGAGTGATGCGCGTGACAAGATCCGCCACTGTAGTGCGCGGCCACGGCCACTGCCCAATCTCTTTGAGGCTGGCTTCATCGATATCGACAATCACGACCGGAAACGAGGTCTGGGAGCGCGGCCGCAAGACCTGAAACAAATCGAACGTTCGCAGCCGCAGTTCCTCGACCGGACGCGGATCGAGCACGCGCAGCGGAACGAGCGCAAACAACAGCAGGAGACACACCGCTCGCGCCAGACCGAACTGCCGCGCCCAGCGGGCAAGCATTTTCATGTCGCGACAACCCCTGCGCCGAACCGTGCCTCAGCCATTATAACTGAAGAACACCACGCCGATCACTTCTCGCGCATCGAGCGCATCAGCTGGTCGTGCAGCGGCTTGACCAGATAGGACACCAGAGTCCGTTCACCGGTCTGGATGAAAGCCTCGACCGGCATGCCTGGTGTCAGTTTGACTGCGCCAAGCCGGTCGATCTCGCCAGAATCAATTCCGATTCGCACGAGATAGTAGCTTTGCCCGGTGCGCTGATCGTTGTTGGTGTCGGCAGCGACCCGCGTAACGCTACCGTTGAGCTCAGGTGTCGTACGCTGGTTGAAGGCCGAGAAACGCAGCACGACCGGTTGGCCGATCGCAACGTTATCAATATCCTTGGGTTCGACTTTGACCTCGACCGAAAGCGTATCCGACTCCGGCACGACCAGCATGATCGGATCGCCCGCGGTGATAACGCCGCCGACGGTGTTTGCAGTGGATTGAAACACCACGCCATCCTGCGGCGCGCGAATATCGGTGCGCTTGAGTTGATCTTCCGCGGTCACTTTGCGCTCGACATATTCGCCAATCTTGCTGTCGGTCTCGCGCAATTCCTTGGCGACGTCACTCGACAGTTCCTGGTCGACCTGAAGGATTTGCAGCTGGATCTCGGCGATCTTGCCCTTGGCCTCGGCCGCGGCGGCAATGAGCTGGCCGTGCTCGCCCTCGATCTTTGCCGCGTCGCGCTCCAGCGAAGTGAGCCGGTTGAGCTGAACCAGGTTTTTCTGCCAGAGGTCGCGCACACCGACGAGCTCCTGGTTGATCAGCCCGGTTTCCTTGGACTTGGCGTCCTGTTGGGCGGTGAGCCCGGTGATCTGCTCCTGCAATTGTTTGATGCGCTGCTGAAGCTGATCCTTCTGGCCGAGCCGAGTGGTCCGCCGCAGATCGAACAGTTTTCGTTCGCTGTCGAGCGCTTCCTTCACAACGGGTTCGTTGACTTGATCTGCCAGTTCCGGCGGGACGGTCATGGAGTCGGCGCCGTCGCGCTCGGCGGCGAGACGGGCCTTGCGCGCATAAAGCTCGGTAAGGCCTTTGGTAACGATCGCGAGATTGGCGCGGGTTACGGTCAAGTCGAGCCGGATCAGAATATCGCCGGCTTTTACGTGGTCGCCATCGTGGACCCGCACCTCGCCGACAACGCCACCAGTCGGGTGCTGCACTTTCTTGATATTGGAATCGACAACGATGGTGCCCTGCGCGATCAGCGCGCCGGAAATCTCGGCGGTTGACGCCCAGCCGCCAAATCCGAGCGCGAGCACCGCGACGAGCACGCCGCCCGCGATGACATGCCGCCGGATTGACGCTTGCGGGCCGGGAGCCAGGTCTAGATTGAAATTCATCCTGCACCCCCCTGCTGCTCCGGCACCACCTTCAGGGCCCGTGGCTGCGCCGGCGGTTGAATGACCCGATTGAGCACTTCTTCCTTGGGCCCGAACTGCTGCTGTCGTCCCTTCGCCATGACCAGAATGTAGTCGACGCCTGCGATAGCGGAAGGCCGATGCGCAACCACAATGACGATCCCGCCCCGGGCCCGGACACCGAGGATGGCTTGCGTCAGCGCTTCGTCACCCTCCGCGTCGAGGTTTGAGTTCGGTTCGTCGAGCACAATCAGGAAAGGATCGCGATAGAGCGCACGGGCCAGCGCTATCCGTTGTGCCTGACCGGCCGACAGTGCATTGCCGTTTTCACCAATATGGGTCTCGTAGCCCTCCGGCAGATTGACGATGAGATCGTGGACTCCGGCTGCTTGTGCCGCTGCCAGAACGGCCTCCGGATCTGGCGGTTCTTCAAACCGGGCAATGTTCTGCGCCACGTTGCCGGGAAACAATTCAACGTCCTGCGGCAGATAGCCGATGTGGCGGCCGAGCGCTTCCGGCGACCACTGATCGATACTGGCGCCATCGAGCCGGACTGAACCGCGCGCCGGCGACCAGACACCGACCAGCATTCGCGCCAACGAAGACTTTCCAGAGGCGGTAGGTCCGATGACGCCAAGCGCCTTGCCGCCGGGCAGCGTGAAATTGATGTCCTGACAAATGATCTTCGATCCGCCCGGAGCGGTAACAGCGCCGTTTTGTACGATCAGCGTCCGCTGCGGCGGTTGCAAGGGCAGCGGTTCGGTCTGCGGCGGCAGATGTGCCAGCAAGCGCGACAACCGCTCCCAGCTTTGCCGCGCGGCGATGAAGCCCCGCCAGTTGGCGATTGCAAGATCGACCGGCGCCAGCGCCCGCCCGCCGAGAATCGAGCCGGCGATGATGATACCCGCGGTCGACTGCTGATTGATCACCAGCCAGGCGCCTACTGCGAGGATCGCGGATTGCAGCATCAGCCGAAGCACCTTCGAAATAGCGCCGAGACCACCGCCGATATCGCTCGCGCGCTGATTAGCCTCGATGTAGCGGCGATTGAGATCGTTCCACCGCGCCGCAATGCGGCCGACCATACCCATCGCCGTGATGGCTTCGGCGTTACGCCGGCTTGCCTCCAGCAATGCGCTGCGCGCGGCAGCAAATTGTGTCGCGCTGCGCGTCGGACGCCGTGTCGTCAACTCGGTGATGACCGTGATGGTAACCAGGATAATAGCGCCGACCAGCGCCGTCAGTCCGATGTAGGTGTGAAACACAAAACAGATGATCAGATAGACCGGCATCCACGGCAAATCGAACAGCGCAACGGGTCCGATACCGGAAAGAAAGCTCCGCACCGTGTCGAGATCGCGAATCGGCTGTGCACCTTCGGCCTTGGCGCCAGTCTTGAGCGGCAACCGCACGATGGCGTTGTAAATGCGCATGCTCATCGCCTCGTCGAGGCTGTTGCCCACGCGCACCAGGATGCGACTGCGGATGGCTTCAATAACGCCCTGTGCGCCATAGAGGCCGATCACCAGGATCAAAAGCGCAACCAGCGTCGGCACGCTGCGGCTTGGCAGCACGCGGTCATAGACTTCGAGCATGAACAGCGCGCCGGTGAGCATCAAAATGTTGCTCATGCCGCTGAACAGCGCGATGGCATACAAAGCGCGCCGGCATGCGCTCAGTGCAACTGCGAGTTCGGAACTCGCGGATTGTTGTCGCAGCGGGCCAAGAGACTGGGGCGCCTTTGGACTGGGCGCCTTTGGACTGGGCACCTGTGGGCATAGCGCCTTTGGGCTGGGCGCGTTTGGGCGGACCGCCTTTGGACTGAGCCATCTGAGGTGCGTAACGCCGTAAAAGATCCGATATCACTTCGCGGCCTGCGTGCAATTACATAGCGCGCGCGCAGGGTGCCGAATAGAGCGATACCCCGGCCCGAAGCGCCAAGACCATAATACCCTTAGTAATTGGCCGCGCGCCCAAGGTTCATAACCAGTAGTTAACGACGCAAATCAGCGCGACGCGAGCGCAAAGTTTGCGCCAACCGCCGTAATCGTCAGCAGCCACACTGCTTTTATTCCTAGCGGCAAAGGTACTCACACACCTGCGCACCGGCGGATGTCGCTCAGACGCATTCCAACAAAAGCGGCCCCGCCCGGCGCGCTTGTATCAACAAGCGAGCGCCGAGTTGTGCAACGAAGCCGAATTGTAAAGGAATCAACGAGAGTCGAGAGAGAGCCCGAGGCTAAAAGCCTTCTGACGGGTCGCGCCTTCGGTACGCCGCAGCTTCTGCGCGATTTTACCTGCGGGTGTTTTCTTCCGCGCCATCGCTTTCAAATCGCGGACTTCGCCGGAACTCCACGCGCGCCGCTTGCGAACTTTCTTAGCCATGAAACCTCCCTTTCAACAAAGGCAGCTTGTATCCCTTACGGGAGTGAATGAAAAGCCGACAGTGAGATGATAATCGTGATGAGTGCAGCAGAACCATTCCAATCAACTTGTCCGCAGCTAAGGCAGGGCAAGTTAAGAAACCGTATGTTCGGGTTCTCTTAGCGCGCTGCGCATCACAACGCAATTGCATCTTGCATGCGCAATATTCCCGTTGGTTGTGACAGCTTTGCAATCAGTGAGCAGTGTTCCGGCCAGCGTGGCGATCATTCAAATCTAAAAGTTGCGACAATAGCCTCCAGTGCGATCAGCGGAGCAACAAACGGTCGGAACCGACATTATTTGGACCTAAAGATATTGAGGATGGCGTTGCAGAATTTATATGTGCTGAACAACTATTCAGAGAAGAATTCGCGGGGACATCGGATGGGTTATTTCAAGCGCACGGCAATCCTGTCGCTGCTCGTTATCCTGGTCGTGGCGCTCGGTCAGCGCGCCGGTTATGCGCAGGAAACGCGCTTCGCGCTGGTCATCGGCAACGACGAATACAAGACTGGCAAACTCGCTACCCCGGCCAATGATGCCGGCCTCATCGCCGATGCGCTACAGACTGCAGGCTTTACCGTCACTGGCGCGAGGAATCTGGATCAGGCGACGCTGCGGGAATCGTTTCGTGAATTTCTGGAACAGGTGAATGCTGCGGGACCGAACGCCGCGGCGCTGGTCTACCTCGCCGGCTACGGCCTGCAGTTCCAAGGCGAGAATTATTTCGTCCCGGTCGACGCCGACATTCACCGCGACAGCGACATCCCGCTGCAGGCGATAAGGGTGTCGGATTTGACTCAGCCGCTTGCCGGATTGCCCGGACGGGTCAAGATCGTTGTCCTCGACGCGGCACGGCAGAACCCGTTCCAGGGTGGCGACCGGCCGCTCGCAAGCGGCCTGACGCTGGTCGAGCCGATCCACAGCATGGCGATTGCGTTCAATGCCGCGCCTGGCACGGTCGCACCGGATGAGCCAGGCCCCTATGGCGCTTATGCGTCCGCATTCACCGAGATGATTTCGGCAGGCGGTCTCGATCTCGACAATCTGTTGTCGTGGCTGCGATTACGCGTCAGCGACGTCACCAAAGGCGCCGAAGTACCCTGGTCCGTCTCCCAGATCGACGGTCCGTTCTACATGACCGAACGCACCGCCGACGCACCGCCACCGCCAAATGTCATGCCGGTGGCTGAGATACGCAGCAAACCGATCCGCGATTTCACCAGCGTTGACGACGCTTACGCTGCCGCGCTCGAACGCGACTCAATCGATGGCTATGAGCAGTTCCTCGCCATCTATCCCAGCAGTCCGTACTCCTCGCGCGTCGCTGCAATGATTGCGGTGCGCCGCGAGGCGATTATCTGGCGCCGCGCGGTCAGCGCGGACACCCCGCCGGCCTACTGGTCGTACCTGCGCCGCTATCCCGATGGTCCGCACGTCTGGGATGCGCGCCGTCGCCTGGAAATGCTGGCTGCCGCGGCCGAGCCGCCGCCTGATTTTGCATATTACGACTTCGGCGTGCCGCCTCCGCCGCCGGACGAACTCGTCTATTTCCAGCAACCGGTGTTCATGTTTGCCGGTCCGCGCTTTGCGCCGCCGCCGCCGCCGCCGCTGTTCTTCCTGCCGCCGCGGCCGCGTGAATTCGCCATCCTGCCGCCGCCACCGCCACCACGCGAGCGATTTGGCTTGCCGATTCCAGCTGCGTCTATCGCACCTGCGTTCGTGCGGCCGCCGCGAACGGTGGAATTCCGTGGACCTCCGCCCGGCCAAGGTGCCGGTCCGGGCGCCGGCCCCGGTGGACGACCTCCAGTTCGAATCTCGCTGCCGACGGCAATCGAACGGCAAGGGACGCCGCAAGGACAAGGGGCGCCCCAAGGAACGCCCGGCGCCGCACCCTTTGTTCGTCCGGGCGCGGGCAACCAGTTGACGCCGCTTCCGCACGGCGCACCCGGCGGTCCTCCGCCGCCGGCCCCGCCGCCGTCGGGCGCATTTGTCAGGCCGGGAGCACCGCCGCCACTACCTCCGGGTGGAGAGCGCGAACGGAGCACTTTGAAACCTGCGCCGCTTCCGCAGCAAGGATCGCCGCCACCATCGCCGTCACCTGGGGAACAGCGCGAACACGAGCGCAGCACGTTCAAGCCGGCCACACCTCCGCCGCCACCTCCCGGCGGGCAGAATCAGCCGAGCACGCTCAAGCCTGCGACACCGCCGCCGCCCGTTACACAGCCCCATCCCAGCGCATTCAAACCTGCGCCGCCTCCGCCGCCACCTCCGGGTGAACCGCACGAGCACAGCACGTTCAAACCTGCGCCGCCACCACCGCCGCCGGCACCACCTCCGCCCCGGCCACAAGCTCCGGCACCCGCGGTCGCGCACCCACCGCCGCCACCTCCGCCTCCGCCACACCCGGCGGGACCGCCGCCTGGGCCACCGAAGCCAGCCGCCGCTCCTTGCCCGCCGGGCAAGCGGCCAACGCCTGAGGGCTGTAAATAGTCGCTGCGAAACGACAGGCCGGCCGATGCCCATCGCATCGCCGGCCTGAACGATTTATTGCCCAATATTTTGCCGATTTCTCGCGCGTTTGGCGCCGCTTGCCACCCTAACGATTGCGAAAGGTCCTGCCGTTAATTTGCCCAGCAATCATCGAAGGATTGGGCTGATGCAGACCCTGCTTTTTAGCTGCCTTTTCGGCGTCGTATGCGCGATGGTCCTTTGGGTGCTCAGCTCCGCGGCGGCAAAACGTGATTACCTGATGCGTCACGGCAACAAGCTGCTCCCGCCTGAGGAAATCTGAAACCGGGGGGCGCGCCTCATGCGCCTTATTGTCCTCGCGGGCTTCGGCTTTTTGGCACTCGCCGCCGCTACAGCCAGCGGCAATGCGCAGACCCCGGAGCCATCCTGCCATGGCAACCAGCAAATCCGGAAAGTCGCTGAACTGTTATTCGGCCGCGACATCGACCGCCACCTCGGCGTCACCAATTCCGATTGGACACTTTTTGTGGCGCGCGAATTGACGCCGCGCTTTCCCAACGGCCTGACGGTGAATGACGCGCTTGGCCAATGGCGCGACCGCGACAGCGGCGGCATCGTTCGCGAGCCGAGCAAGCATGTCGAGATCGTATTGCCCGGCAATGCCGACGACGAAGAGAAGCTCGATGCTATCGTCGCCGTCTATAAACACAACTTTCACCAGCAATCGGTCGGCGTCATCGTCCGCAGCGCCTGCGTTTCTTTCTAGCTTTTCGGGGCTTGCGGCTTTCGTGTAGTGTTCCTAGCTCTCCAGTAGAGCAACAGCGGAACACGAACGAATGACCGTCTGCCCGGAAGAACTGAAGCTCATTGCCCTCGATAAGGACGACATCGCGGTGGTGTCCGCGCACGTCCAGGACGCCCGCGTCCGCGTCGGCGAGATCCTGTGGCAGCCGAACGACCACCGCTTCGTCATGGCGCTCAATCGCTTCGACTGGATGACCGCGGTCGATGCCCGGCCGGAGACCAAAGCAGATTACCGGCGCTGCCGGACTGCGCTACGGTTCGAGCGGGTACTTGACTGTAAGTGCCGCGGCGTCGATCCATCGAACAAGAACGCCGAGCTCAATCTCCTTGCTGTCGAATTCGCCGAGCGAGACTCGCCGGCGGGCAGCGTCACCCTGACGTTCTCCGGCGGCAGCGTCATTCGTCTCGACGTCGAATGCCTGGAGGCGGAGCTTACCGATCTGGGCGAGGTTTTCGCCGCCGATCTGTGCCCCGATCATTTCACCAGTGGTTCGGCTGTCGCCTGATCGTCACTCCGCGGCGGCAACGTGCGGACGCCGCGGCGCGGGCGAAGAAAACAGCTTCATCAATACGACGATGATCGCCAGCGTCGCCAGATAGACGACAAGCTGCATCGCGGTAGGCTGGTCGACGTAGCCGATCAGCGTATGCAAGGCGCGGCCCAGCAGACTTGAATCGCTCAATATCCAGGACGTGTCCCACACCGTGTTGTCGAGCGCGGTGAGAATATCGGCCTGTTCGAGGAAGGCGATCGCCTGCGCTGCAAGGCCGGCAGCCAACAGCGCAATCAACACGCTGGTCACGCCAAACAGATAACGCGTGGGTATTATGATCAGGCCAAGATAGGTCGCAAAGCAGACCAGCGAACCAAGGAACAGGCCGATAAATCCGCCGATGACCATGCCAAGGCTTGCGCCGCCCTGCGCCGCGGCAACGCCGTAAAGGAACAGCACGACTTCGGAACCTTCACGCAATACGGCGATTGCAACAACGATGCCGAGTGCGGCGAGCGACTTCGAACCGGAGACTACCGCCTCCCCTGCCGCACGCAGTTCCGCCGCCATCTCGCGGCCATGCCGGGCCATCCAGACGTTGTGCCAGGTGAGCATCACGACAGCGAAGCAGAGAATCGAAGCGTTGAAAATTTCCTGGCCGTTGCCGCCGAACAGTTCCGACAAGCCGCTGGTGAATAACGCCACCAGACAGGCGCCGAGCACGCCAGCGATGACACCGCCGGAAACCCAAAGCGTGCGGCCGGGAACACCCGCCGTCACCGCCATGACGATGCCGACGATCAAGCCGGCTTCGAAGACTTCGCGAAAGACGATCAGCAGCGACGCTAGCACGGGGACCTCATGACACGATTCATGGCGCGATTCATGGCACGATCAGGTAACCCTGCGTTTCGTGGTGAAAGTCATCATAGAAATTGTACTTGCCGGGCTGTTGCGGGCGGACGTGAACGACCGCCTCGCTACCGACCGGAACGATCTTTTCGAAGTGAAGATCCTTGCTCTCAAACTCTGAAACAATATCGTTGAGATTCTTGACGTGAAATTCGATCGCCTTGCCGGCAGGCGCGTGAATTTCCGGCGGATCGAACTTGTGATCTTTCAGGGTCACCGACAGGGTCACGGTGTCATCGGCGTTCGCCACGCGGAGCCCGATCGCCAGCGCAGAAGCGACCAGCAGCGGCACGGCAATCGCGCCAATCCGGCAAGTCATTCTCGACGTTGTGCGGTTCGGTCCGATCATGGAAGCGGCCCGTTGAGTATTAGCGTTCAGCTTGCCTAAGGAGTTGGGCAACAGCGGACTTTTTGTCAATGAAAAAGCCCAATATTAGAATTGTTATAAGGTCAGAGTGCTGGTACGCGTCATGACCAGAAGGCTGAAACGATGACGCTTCGACTGGATACGCGGACCGCGGATTTTACCCAAAAATTCCGCGCCTTTCTCGACACCAAGCGTGAGGTATCCGCTGACGTGGAGGCGGCGGTGCGCGGCATCGTTTCCGATGTCGCGACCCGCGGCGACGCCGCACTGAAAAATTACACGCAGAAATTCGACCGCCTCGATCTGGACAAGTCCGGGCTCCGGGTGTCAGCGGAGGAAATCGCCGCCGCGCGTGGCGCCTGCGATAAAGCGGCGCTCGATGCGCTCGCGCTTGCGCGCGACCGCATCGAAGTGTTTCACCGCCGGCAATTACCGAAAGACGACCGGTTCACCGACGCGCTTGGTGTCGAGCTTGGCTCACGCTGGACGGCCGTCGAGGCTGTAGGACTTTACGTGCCTGGCGGCAGCGCTGCCTACCCATCGTCGGTGTTGATGAATGCAGTTCCGGCCAAAGTCGCCGGCGTGCCCCGTATCGTCATGGTCGTGCCGGCGCCGGACGGCATCCTCAATCCACTGGTGCTCGCGGCAGCGCAACTTGCGGGCATCGACGAGATTTATCGGGTCGGCGGCGCGCAGGCCATCGCAGCGCTTGCCTATGGTACGGCAACCATCGCGCCGGTCGCGAAGATTGTCGGGCCAGGCAACGCCTATGTCGCTGCGGCGAAACGCATTGTGTTCGGCAAGGTCGGGATCGACATGATTGCGGGTCCTTCCGAAGTGCTGATCATCGCCGACAAAACCGGCAACTCCGACTGGATCGCGGCCGATCTCTTGGCGCAGGCGGAGCACGATCAGAGCGCGCAATCGATCCTGATAACCGACGATGAAGACGCTGGCGAGCGACGTCGGCCGCGCCGTCGAAGGCCAACTCGCACGATTGCCGCGCGAAAAGATCGCCGCCGCGTCGTGGCGCGATTTCGGCGCGATGATCCTCGTTCGCAATCTCGACGAGGCGTTGCCGCTGGTCGACGCCATCGCACCGGAACATCTGGAAATCGCCGCTGCCGACGCCGAAGGGTTGGCGCAACGTATCCGCAACGCCGGCGCAATCTTCATCGGCGCGTATACGCCGGAAGCGATCGGCGATTACGTTGCCGGTTCAAACCACGTGCTGCCGACTGCGCGCTCCGCGCGCTTTTCGTCAGGGCTCGGCGTGCTCGATTTCATGAAACGCACGTCGATCCTCAAATGCGGACCGGAACAACTGCGCGCGCTCGGCGGCGCTGCAATCGCGCTTGGCGAAGCGGAAGGGCTGGATGCCCATGCCCGCTCCATCGCCATCAGGCTCAACCGCTGATGGCACGCGCCCCGCGAAAGGCGCAAACCGGCCGCCTTGCCGCGGTCACGCTCGACGAAGCTTCGCTCGGCAGTCTCAAGCGACGACATCGAACATGAACGCCGGGTCGCGATTTACGACCTGATCGAAGAAAACAGCTTCAAGCCGGCTGACCACGACGGCGGACCCTATGCCTTGCACCTCGGCATGCGTGGCGACCGGCTGGTGCTCGATATCCGGCTGACTGACGGCACACCAGTGATCGCGCATCTGTTGTCGCTGGTGCCATTTCGCAAAATCGTGAAGGACTACTTCACCGTTTGCGACAGCTATTACTCGGCAATTCGTACCGCGACGCCGGATCGCATTGAAGCGATCGACATGGGCCGCCGAGGCCTGCACGACGAGGGCTCGCGCATCGTGATGGAACGGCTCAAGCGCAAGGTCGAAGTCGATTTCGACACGGCGCGGCGGCTGTTCACGCTGATCACGGTGCTGCACTGGAAGGGGTGAGGCCCTCCATGCCGGCAGACGCCAAGCGGCCACTGGCAGTGTTGTTCGCCTGCGGCCTTAATGCGATCCGCTCGCCGATGGCGGCAGGCATGTTTTCGCAACAGTTTGGTGCAACATCCTATGTGCGCTCTGTCGGTGTGCGCAAAGGCGAACTCGATCCATTTGCCGTGACCGCGATGGCGGAGATCGGCATCGATATTTCGCGGCACAAGCCGGTCACGTTCGAGGAGCTCGACGACTGGGAAGGCCTCAACTTCGATCTCATCATTACGCTCGCGCCAGAAGCGCACCACCGCGCGCTGGAGTTGACCCGCAGCACCGGTGTCGAGGTGGAATATTGGCCGACAACCGACGCAACCGCTATTGAAGGCAACCGCGAGCAGCGGCTCGACGCTTACCGGCAAGTACGCGACCACCTTCTCGCGCGAATCCGGGAACGCTTCGCGGGACGGCGCATCGGCAACGAGTGAACACATAGCGTGTCAGTGAACAATAGCTGGCGGTTGTCGAATGATCCGTCATCCGCTAGGACGGACGCCGCACCGGGATTTTCTGAAAACAAGAGCTTATCGACGTGATCGGCCGCCCTAAACTCGTCCTTGCCTCCGGTTCGCCGCGCCGGCTGCTGCTTATCAATCAAGCCGGCATCGAGCCCGACGCATTGCGTCCGGCCGATATCGATGAAATGCCGAAACGCGGTGAGCTGCCGCGCGCCTGCGCGACCCGCCTGGCGCACGCCAAGGCTGAAGCCGCGCTCAACATGATCCGCATCGATGACGAACTGAAAGGCGCGTACATCCTCGCTGCCGACACCGTGGTCGCCGTTGGCCGGCGTATCCTGCCGAAGGCGGAACTTCTTGACGAAGCGGGGCAATGCCTGCGCCTGCTGTCCGGACGCAATCATCGTGTCCACACCAGTATTTGCCTGGTGACGCCGAAGGAAACTTTCCGCCAGCGCCACGTCGAATCCCGCGTGCGCTTCAAGCGGCTGTCGGAACAGGACATCGAGGCCTATCTCGCGTCAGGCGAGTGGCGCGGCAAGGCCGGCGGCTATGCGGCGCAGGGCATCGCCGGCGCCTTTCTGGTGAAGATCGTCGGCTCCTATTCCAACATCGTCGGCTTGCCGCTTTACGAGACCATCACCATGCTCGGGGGCGAGGGTTTTCCGGTGCATTTCGGTTGGCTCAACGCGGCCGGCGTGTAGCGCACAGCCGCCCGCCGCCTATATTCCTGTCATGGTCGACGCAAAAACCCACAAGAAGTGTCCGATCTGCGGCAAGCCCACCGACGAGAACATCAAACCGTTCTGCTCGAAACGCTGTGCCGATGTCGATCTGCACCGCTGGCTGTCCGGCAGCTATGCTATCCCGGCGACCGAGGACGAGGAAGAAGACGAGCGGCGCGAGGAGGATGGCGGAACATTGCACTGATCCGGCCTATTCTGGACAGCCAATAATCGAGCCTTTATAAGACGGCGCTCTCGCGTCGTGAGCGCCTAGGGCACGATCCCGAAAAGTGGCTTCCGGTTTTCGGATAAGATCATGCCCAACTAACGTAAGAAGCGCCCGAGTTAAGGCGCTGAGCCCAGGTAGCTCAGTTGGTAGAGCACTGCACTGAAAATGCAGGTGTCGGTGGTTCAATTCCGCCCCTGGGCACCACTTTACTGTCCGGCACTGAGCGATGGCACAACAGCGCTGCAACTTCCTGTTGGCTGCTCCAGTACTCATCTGGTGCGTGTTCTGTCTGGCGCTGACCGCGTCGGCTCAATCGGCCGCATCGCCGGAAGCGATAGCCTCCTATAAGCGCGCCCTGGCTGTGTACCTCCAGGCGCGTGAAGCCTTTGCCACTGTCGATCACGCCTACTGGAAAGACATTGCGCAGAAACGTTCGCTGCGCTCATCAAAGCGCGCCCGCGGTGAGGCGGTCGCGCTCGATGACTACGTGCTGACGCAACCACCGAAATATACCGGACCGCCGCGGCCGGTGAATCCGGAAGCTCCGCATGAAAAGCCGCCGCGAGCCTACGTGCCCGTCGTTGCCGATTTTCTGGCGGCCGCCAGGGAACAATTCAATTTCGTGCCGCAACAACCGGCCAGCGAACTGGAATTCAAGCGTGCTTACGCGCGCGTTGCGTCGGCGGCGGGTCTAACGAGAGACCAGGCCGTGCGCGTCTACGGCTTTGAGGCAAGCGGCAACGGCCTATACGACGTTCAGGCCGGGCTTGAATACAATCCGAACGCACGCGCGATATCGACGGCGCTCGGCTACAACCAGTTGCTCACGACGAACACTGTCGAGCTGATGGCGGAAGCCGGCACGCCGTTCATCGGAGAATTGCAGGGCAAGGCATCGCGGTTATCGGCCTCCGAAAAACCGGCGTTTGAAAACAAGATTGCCGTTCTGCAGCGGATGGTGGCATTCGCGAAAACCGTTCCTGACGATTGGGGCCAGCACGGCGTCCTTGCCGGCACGCAGAAGGGACTCGCGACGCACGCGATGAATCTGGACATCGACGTCGGACCGCTTTTGCAAACGCAAAAGCTGCTGATGTCGGTGCTGTTCGCGCGCGCCAAGGGTTACAACACGACGCTGACCGCGGCCGAGCTTGAGATGATGAACCTGACCGGCGACGGCAGCGGCTTCGACATGGTAAGCATGCCGCAAGACCGGCGCGACAAGGTGCCGACCTCGAATTTTTTCCAGGAGAGCGGCTATAACGAAAATCCGGTGGCGCAGCGCAACAACACGGTAGCGAAGCTGATCGCGGCGACCAACGCCGAGATGGATGTCCAGATCCAGAAACAGGGTGCGAAGGATCTCGCTGCCGCCTTCTCCCGGTAGTTATCTAACTGCTTTCGTGCCGCCGCGCCGCAGCGGCGAGGCCGAGCGATGCGACAATCGACACCACGACTCCGGTACCCCAGGGCAAAGCTGCTGACAAAGCGAACAGCCAGGTTCCGATCGCCGGCCCTGCGGCGTCCTTGAGATCGTTCACAACACCGAAAGCCGCCTGATACGTCGCCTGCCCGGTGCGCGGCGCAAGCTCGGTGACGATCGTCTGCACCAGAGGACCCGACAGCATCCCCGCCAGCGTCAAAAGTGTCACCGCGGCCACGAGCAGCGGCAGTGCCGGCGAAACAAGTAGACAGAGGAAGGCGAGAGCCTGCACCGCGCCGCTGCACAGCAGGATGGAAAATCCGCTCATCCGCTCGGTGGCCTGCGTTATCGGCATTTGCATGATCACGCCAAGAGCGCCCGCATAAGTGAAGAGAAGCCCGATTCCCGATGCCGTCAGCGTGCCGCCGGCGTCGGCATAAAGCGGGGTGATCGAGGCAATCCAGCTCGCAACGATTTCCAGCAGCGCAACCGGGATGATCAATCCCGCAAGGCGCGAATCGCGAAACACCGCAGTCAAGACGAGCAGGGATTCGTCGTCATCCTCATCGGGCTCTGCGTCGGCAGGACGCGTCTCGACCAGGAACACGGCGACAACGAATGCGCCGACAAGGATCGTTATGCCGGCGCCCAGAAAGACCAGGCCGAGCGAGTGCAGCGCCAGCAGCGCACCCAACGCCGGACCCGCCATGCCACCTGCACTCGACATCACACGCCGCGCCGCAAAATGCTCACGCCGTGTTTCGGCCGGAACGACATCGGCAATCACGGTCGATGCGGTCGGGTGGAGCACGCTTTCGAACACACCGATGACGATCAGGGCTGCGGCGACGGCGAGTGCGCCGTGCACGAGATATAAAAGGATGAAGCCGCAGCCGACGCCGCACGTTGAGACCAGAAGCACCGGCCGCCGCCCTACCCGATCGGCAATGCCACCGACGAACGGCGTCGCCAGAAGCTCGCCGCCGGCGTAACAGCCGAGCAGCAGCCCGATAAACTCGATCGGAATGTGGGCGATCCTGTACGCCCACAGCGCGAAGAACGGCATCAGGATGCCGTCAGCAACCCCGGCAGCGAAGAACAGGAACATGCCGACGCGCGCGGCGCCGGGTGCACGGATGAATGTGATGATGGCCGAAGCCAGGCTTTTGAGAAATCGAACCACGTCTTTGCTCCCAACGCTCGGCGCGGACGGCGCGGAATGCAGCCGACAGTCGCACGGGCGCGTTGGATGACGTGAACGCTTACGGCGCGCTGATCGCGCGCAGAGCCCGCTTTAGCGCAAAGCGCGGCGATCGCGCAAGTGATCGGTCAGAGCGACGGAAGCACCGCACGCGCCATGTAAAGAAACAGCGCTATACCCAAAAGCCCGATCAGCGCCGCCAGCGCCAGATCGAAGCGTTCACCGGGGCTCGGCACGTCGGTGTCGGTTTCGATGTCTTTTGCAGTTTTTACAAAACGGATGCCAGCGAGGACAATCATGGCGACACCCAGCACGATAAAGGCAAGTCCAGCGAAATTGGCGAGCCATTGGCTGTGCGCGGAAAACTGCTTACCGGGCATCTGCGTTGCCATCGCCTGCAAGAACAGATCGAACCGTTCGATCACAAAGCCAAACGCCATCACCGCGATGGCGGTGCGGACCCAGGCGAGAAAAGTCCGCTCGTTGGCGGCGTGGTCGCTATAGCGTTTGATCATGTCTGTGCCTGAGACAGTTGCCTGGCCGGACTATAGCGTGTCTCGCCCGCGTCATCCCGTTCCCTTGCCGGTCGCGCCATAAAGGGGCACCTTGCCGCCCGCGAATCTCGTGCACCGCAACAGCACGGTCTCGACGGGGGAGTGAAACCATGGCGGAACCGGCATCCGCGCGGCCCAGCCGCGGCCGTTGGTATGTGCTTTTGCTGATCAGCGCGATGTACCTGATCACCTATCTGGACCGGGTCAACATCTCAACCGCAGCGCCGGAGATCAGCAAGGAATTCGGTTTCGACAAAGTCACCATGGGTTTCATTTTTAGCGCGTTTGTCTGGGCCTATGCGCTTTTCCAGGTTCCCGGTGGCTGGCTGAGCGATCGTTTCGGCGCCCGGAAGGTGTTGGGCAGCGTCGTTACTTATTGGTCGGTCATGACCGCGGCGACTGCGCTGGCCTTCAGTGCCACCTCCTTTATCGCTGTTCGCTTTCTTTTCGGGATCGGCGAGGCCGGCGCTTTTCCAGGCGCCACGCGCGCGATGCAACTCTGGTACCCGCGGCGCGAGCGCGGCCTGGTGCAAGGCGTTACGCACAGCGCGAGCCGTGCGGGCGCGGCGATCGCGCCACCGATCGTGTTACTGATCATGATCAATCTCGGTTGGCGCTGGGCATTCTTGATTTGCGGCGCAGTCGGGTTGCTCTGGTCGTTGTGGTGGAGCTTCAGCTATCGCAATCTGCCGGAAGAGCACAGCATGGTGAACCGCGCGGAACTAGAAGCCATCCGCGGCCACGGTCCGAATGGTGAAATCAATCCGCCGCCGATGCAAAATCAGGTCAGCGTGCCATGGGGCACCCTCATACGCTCACCCAACATGTGGGCGATCATGTGCGCATACTTTACTTATGTTTACTGCCTGTGGATTTTTCTGACTTGGCTGACCACGTACCTTATCGACGTTCGGCACTTCACGTTGCTCAAAGGCGGCCTGCTTGCATCGCTCCCGCTTTGGGCCGGTGTCATCGGTGATACAGTAGGTGGACTCGCCACCGACGCACTGTTGAAGAAAACGGGGAGTGCCAAGATCGGCCGGCGTACCGTGGCGATCGTCGGCTTGCTCGGCTGCGCGGTGTGCATCGTGCCTGCGGCACTGACTGAAAATGCCTATGCCGCCGTCGCCGGCCTCACCGCATCGATGTTCTTTCTGGAATGTACCATCGGCCCGTCATGGGCGGTGCCGATGGATACCGGCGGCAAATATTCCGGAACCGTTTCCGGGATGATGAACATGGCCGGCAATTTCGGCGGCGCACTATCGCCGATCGTTTTCGGCGTGTTGGTCCAATATGGCTCCTGGCAGGCGCCGTTCATTGTCGCCGCCGGCCTGCTGGTCGCCGGGGCCGCGGTGTGGGCGTTCTGGCTCGATCCCGACAAGCACATCCTGCCGTCCTAGGCGGGACCGCCTTAACCGGCGCGGCCGGGAATACCGCTTCCCGATTCGCGCCGCGGCCGTTTGATTAACGGGCCGTAAATGCTTGTTGGATACCAACTATGTGTTTGGCTATCCGATCGGCGGCTGCGTGATGTTCCGGGCCTTCACCAGTCTCTTCGGCGGGTTCGGCAGAAAAAGCCGTCTTGTCGAATTGGCGCTCAATAATATGACACAAGGCGTCGTCGTGTTCGACGCTGGCGGACGCCTCCTTGTCCGCAACGATCGCTATATCGAAATTTACGGACTACCGCGGAATATTGTGAAACCCGGCGTCAAGCTGATCGATGTCGTTATGCTGCGCGCCAGGTCCGGCAACCTTCCAAACGATCCGGAAAAATATTGCAACGACCTGCTGCGCGACATGGCAGCCGGAAAAGAACTGAGTTTTGTCGCCGAACTGCCCGATGGCCGGTCGATCGCCGTGGTCAATCGTGCCATTCCCGGCACCGGGTACTGGCTCGGAACGCATCACGACATTACCGCCCGCCGCAAAGCCGAGCTGAAGAGCGCGCGATTGAGCGAGCAGGACGCGCGCCGCACGGTGGTCGAAGAAGCGATCGTTTGGTTTCGCCAAAGCGTCGAAGGCGTTTTGAAAACCATGGCGGACGGCGTTGCGTCGATGCAGTCAACCGCGAGCGCGCTTTCGGCGACCTCGAACGAAACCACCACGCAGACGATCGGCGCGGTGCAGGCCTCCGACCAGGCTTTCGGCAGCGTGGAAATCGCCTCTGCCGCGGCGGACGAGATGTCGAAATCGATCGCCGAAATCAATCATCAGCTGTCGCGCGCGACCGAGGTGGTGCGTGCAGCGACTGCCGAAGCGCAATCGACCAATCAGGAGATCGCAAGCCTGGCGCAGGCGGCGCAAAAGATCGACGACGTCATCAAGCTCATTCACAGCGTTGCTGGCCAGACCAATCTGCTGGCGCTGAACGCGACCATCGAAGCGGCGCGCGCCGGAGCTGCCGGCAAGGGTTTTGCAGTGGTGGCTTCCGAGGTCAAAGCGCTCGCCGTGCAGACCGCGAAAGCGACCGACGTTATCGCCACGCAAATTGCCGAAGTGCAATCATCGACGCAGAGCGCCGTGCGCGCTATCGGCAGCATCAGCGGCCGGGTGCAGGAAATCGACCAGTTCACGTCAGCGATCGCTTCGGCAGTCGAGCAGCAGCACGCTTCGACCAGCCAGATTTCCTGCAACGTCGCGACTGCCGCCACCGGTACGAAATCGGTTGTTGCGGTGCTGCAGCGTGTCTCTACGGCGATTGCCGACATGCAGTCATCGGCGGATACGGTGCAGGCCGCTTCGCGATCGGTCGAAAAAGCCGCCGACAGCCTGCGCAGCAGCGTCGACGGCTTCCTGCGCAAGGTCGCGATCTAACCTGTCCTTCGCGCCGGCGCCGCCTCCATCGCCACGCGCGCGAAGGTCGACATGATCTTTAAGCCGGCCTTGATCGATCCACGCAGCGTTCCGGCGACTTTGGATTGCCCGCCAAGCCGCCGGCGATAGGAAACCGGCACTTCGAGCACCCGCAGCCCGGCGCGCGCGACCCGCATCTGCATCTCGAGATTCCAGCCATAGGTGAGTTCGCACATGCCAAGGGCGAGCAGCGTGTCGCGGCGAATGGCGCGGTAGGCGCACATATCGGTATAGCGAACGCCGTAGAGCAGCCGCGTCAGAATACCGGCGATACGGCCGGCCAGAAGCTGGTGCCACGCCATACTGCCGGGCTCACGTTCACCCAAAGCGCGCGACGCAATCACAAAATCATAAGCGCCGGAGCGGATCGGCGCGACCAGAACATCCATCGCAGCAGGGTCGTCGGCGCCGTCCCCATCCATGAAAACGACAATGTCGGCGGTGTCCGCTGCTTGCGCGCCTTTCAGGCAGGCAAGTCCGTAGCCGCGGCCAACGGCGATCACTTCCGCGCCGGCGGAGCGGGCCTGGTCGGGAGTGCCATCGGTGCTGCCGCCGTCGGCGACGATGATCCGATCGACGATGTCACGCGGCACCTCAGCGACAACGGACGCGATCGACTCGGCTTCATTGAAGGTCGGTATGACGACGGCAACACCGCCCGCTTGCGGCATTGCTACAGGCTCCAGCGCAGCCCGCAGCTCGCGCAGGCTTCCGGCGGTTTGTTCGACATCAGCGCCTTGCGGAAATCGCTGTAGGCCGGACCGGCCCAGATTTCGCGCAGGGTCTGCTGGGTGGCGTCGCCGAGCGTATAGTTGTCGTAGCCACGCTGCGAGAAAGGCGCGATGCAGCAGGGCAATGCACGGCCGTTGGCAGTGAAATACATCACCGTCCACGGCCGCCGGCACATCGACCACGGCGAGCCGTCGTCCTTGCGCTTCAGACTCATGCCCGGCTCGGAAGCCGCGCCGGATGCACTGAAGGTGACGCCAAGCGTCTTGGCGAGTGCGGCGGCGCGATCGATATGGATCGTCTCCTCGCCGGAGAGCTTTTCATAGAGAGCCTGATCCGGCCGCGCCTTGCCGATGGCGTTCTCGTTGAAGAACACCAGACGTTGCAAATAAACCTCTTTGACGCCCGTCTCAGCCGCAACGCGCACGAAGTCCGGCAATTCATCGATGGTCTCGCGCAACCCGGTGAGCCACGCAGAAACTCGCGGCTTGGTGTGCCCCTCGCGCTCCTGCAGTTCACGGAATGCGCGAACGTTCTTCAGAATACGATTGAAATAGTTCTTGCCGCGGATCGCATGATACGACTCCGGAGTTGCCGCGTCGAACGAGACACGGAGCTCATCGAGGTCGGCCTCGATCAGCGCCCGGCCGTTCTTTTCATTGAGCACTGTGCCGTTGGTATTGAACAGCACATAGGTGCCCCTATCCTTGAGATATCGCACCATGCGCGGCAGGTTCTTCACTAGCATCGGTTCGCCGACACCATGCAGCACCGCGCGATGCAGACGCGGGATTTGATCGACGATCGACGTGAACAGCTTCCAACTCATGTCCGCCGGCGGTTCCAGCTCTTCGTAAGTCCGCGGACACGTAGTGCACAGAAGGTTGCAGCGGTTGGTGGTCTCCAGATAGAGACAGACCGGTTCGTGCTCCGGAACATCACTGTTCGTGTCGACGCTTTCGAAATAGCGCTTCGGGTCGACAGTCCGCGTTGTTGCAACCGTTGCCATATGAACTCGCCCCTTGGACTGTTGCGCACCGATCAGGCGCGCAACGCTTCAGCCTGTGCCGGTCCGTCGACACGGCTGCTCAAATCATTCTCGCTCCGAAGCCGATTCAACAGCTCTGCCGTCCGCTGCGCATGGTGCAGATCATAGCCATTAAGCCGAGGCCGCAACGATTCCGTACGATCAAGCTCGTTCTGTAAGCGGCGCAGACTCTCGGCGTCATCGACATCGTACCAAACCGGCAGCCGGTACACCTCGAGGCCGATCTCCCGCGCGCGCTCAAGCGTCTGTTCGGCGACGCGCTCGGTGCTCCAGGCAATGTCCTGGAACAGGTGGTGATGCATGGCCTTCAGCCCGAGCAGATAATAGCCGCCGTCGCTCGATGGGCCGAGCACGGCGCGATCACCGGGACGCGCCAGCGCTTCCGCAGTCTCGACCAGAAACGAGGTCGGCAATGTCGGACTGTCGGAATTGAGCACCACGGCCGAGCGATGGCCGCGGGCAAAAATCTCTTCGACGGCCCGCAACAGGCAATCGCCAAAATTCGGCAACCAGGCTGCGATCAAGCCAACGGACGGCGGCAGTGTCCGCTGGAAGAAATCCTCGCTGCCCGGCGGGCCGAAAGCGGCATAGCCGGCAATGCCCGCTTCGGGCGCGGCATTGCGCGAAGCGAGCAGCACGTTGTGGGCGACGTCCTGCAAAAAGGCGGTGTTGAGATCGGCAGCTTCCTCGAACGTCAGCGGTGGCACCAGACGAGTTTTGGTGCGGCCCGGGGCCGACGCTTTGGCCATGAAAGCGATCCCGCAACTCGCTGGCTGCAACGTCATGCCGACGCGACCGGTGGTACCCACGGAAATCGATTCGTCATTCAAACGGCTCGCATCATCCATGCGACGGCCCCCAATACCTGTTCGCAATCAACTGACGATTGCCGTGTCTTGGGACAATGCGCCAATCACTTCCGTCTCACACCGGACAATTCGGCAGACACCCAAAAGTTATCGCCTTCACAAACTCGTGATCGCTCAATTACGGGCCAGCGCGATCTGAATCGTCGCATCGCCAGGCAATGCCGTTGCGTTGTCGCTCTGCCACGTCGGCGACGTGGCGTATTCGCTCGGACGGCATATCAAGCGAAATCAGCTGCCGTCCCTCGATACCAACGGCTTCGAGCGGCACTGCGACCGGCCGCGTGAACCAGCCGAACCAGCCAAACCATTTATTGTAAGCGACGATCAGCTCGGTTTTTCCGGCTGAAGTCCGCACCACCTGCCGGACATAGCCAAGCGTCGACGCACTGTCGTTGAGCATCGGCAACCCGACGAGATCGCCGACGCGCACCGGCTGTGGAAATCGGCGGCTCATACGTTCGGCCATCGGCATCGGTTTATTGGCATCGTCCATGCCGGTTGGCGGGATCATGGCCTGAGCCATCACAACCGACGGCATCAAAAAACCGGCGACCAAAGCCGTCGCGGCAATCAAATTTTTCATTCTGAAAATCTCCCGATCAAAAACGCCACGCGAAGTTGTGAAGCCGCCGTGCTTGCGAACAGCGACAGCCATCCGTAGTGTTCGCGCATCGCACACGACCGATGGGGGGCGAATCGGTTTTCGCATTCAAGCTTACCGCCGTTATCGCGACGTCACGACCGCTCTGTGACCTCGCGAGCAAAGAATGCAAAACCGTCGTCGATACGATGTCAGCCGTCAAATCAACAGATCATGAGCACCGGCTGCATCCTTTGCCGCTGCGCATCATGCACTGGATCAACGCGATTGCGATCTTCATCATGATCGGCAGCGGCTGGAAAATCTACAATGACGACGTGATCCTCGGCTGGCTGCACTTTCCCGACAGCGTCGTGATCGGAAAATGGGCCCAACATGGCTTGCAGTGGCATTTCTTCGGTATGTGGATTTTCGTCCTCAATGGAATTGCCTACCTGACGTACGGAATTGCTACGGGACGATTTCGCCGCAAGCTGTTTCCCATCTCGATCCGCGAACTACTTGCGACAGTTGGCGACGCGCTGCGGTTCAAGCTCGCCCATGACGATCTCACGCATTACAACGCTGTGCAGAAAATTTTGTATCTCGGCGTCATGGCGACCGGCATTCTGATCGTGATTTCCGGCCTGGCGCTGTGGAAGCCGGTGCAATTCTCCGAGCTTGCCGCATTGTTCGGCAGTTTCCAGACAATCCGCGTCGTGCATTTCCTGTGCATGTCGGCAATTGTCGGGTTTTTGCTGGTTCACATCTCGCTGGCACTGCTCGTGCCGAAAAGCCTTGTTGCGATGATCAATGGCGGACCGTCAGTCAACGACGACGCCACTGCCGAAGCCAAACCCACGCACTGATGCGGTGACCGATGCTGCGAACGCCGACGTCATCCATTTTTCGGCCCCGTAAGGCGGTGGATCAGCGCGTGCTGACCCAGGACCGGGCGCTGGTCCATGACATCAACCGGCGCAACGTGTTGCGCGGCGCTATCAGCCTGGGTGCGCTGTCGCTGCTGACCGGCTGCGACGTCACCGAAGACGATTCGGTCCAGAAGGTGCTGCGCACGGTTTCCGCATGGAATGACCGGGTGCAGGCAACGATCTTCCGTCCCAATCATCTGGCGCCGACCTACAGCGCTTCACAGGTCGTCAAACCCGCGCGGTTCAATGCCTATTACGATATCGAGGAGGTCAAGCCGATCGACGGCGCGACCTGGAAACTCGAACTTGCCGGTCTCATCCAGAACAAACAGCCGTGGACGGCGCAGCAGATCTATGCCCTGCCCGAGCAGGAGATCATCATCAAACATATCTGTGTCGAAGGCTGGGATTATATCGGCCAATGGTCCGGGCCAAACCTGCGCGATTTCCTGCAGCGGGTGGGCGCCGACCTCACCGCCAAATACGTCTACTTCATCTGCAACGACGACTACACCGAGAGCATCGACATGGCGACGGCGTTGCACCCGCAAACGATCCTCGCCACCAAATATGCCGGCGATCACCTGGCCGATCCGTTCGGTTATCCGATGCGGCTGCGCACATCGACCAAGCTTGGTTACAAGAACGCGAAATGGATCAAGGCGATCGAAGTCACTAATGACTTTCGCGAGACATTCTGGAGCAAGCAGGGTTTCAACTGGTTCGCCGGAATTTAAGGCGAGCTACCGCGCGTCCGGGCCGGATTTGATCACGGTGTAAATTCGCCATTCGCCGTCGCGATTTTCCGCCAGATGGAAGTCGGGACTTGAAGCAAAAGGGTCATTGCTCCAGGCCTTGTCCTGCGGCGTGACGACGATGACGTCGCAGCCGTATTTTTTTGCAATATCGCCGACGTCCTGCGCCGTGCCTTCGCCGGCGAAAACCCGGATGAATTGCGCATTGATC
This sequence comes from uncultured Alphaproteobacteria bacterium, assembly GCA_963739945.1. Classification (GTDB taxonomy): domain Bacteria; phylum Pseudomonadota; class Alphaproteobacteria; order Rhizobiales; family Xanthobacteraceae; genus BOG-931. Next base: position 214,808 of record CAVUCN010000027.1, read on the forward strand.
GCTTCCCGTATGCCGTCCGGCAGCGGCGCAAACGCCAGCGCCAATTCCCGGCCGGCAAAGCACGAGTTACGGTTTGCCAATAGCGCCCAGGACATGTTGGCCGGCCACGGCGTCAGGTCTTGCAGATACAAAGGATTGTTGGCAATGCGCGCCGTTACGGGCGCATAACGGCGTACTGCCGTCCATAACTCGGGCGATTGTGCGAAAGCAGCGCCGTCCGGCCGCGACGTGCCGTCGATGTTGGACCGGATCATTCCCACGGTATCGGGCAGACTGAGGAGCAACCCGCCGATCGCGATGACGCCAATCATTGCCCGGCGCGGCGTCAGCACTATCCCCGCGGCCGACAACACTATCAGGACCGACGCCGCGGGCAGGATCGCGCGCAGGCCAAGATCGTTGTTATCACCGACGGTGCTGACCAGCAGCCAAGACACCAACAGACCCGCTCCAGCAAGACACGCAAGAGCGATCGTGAAAAGCTTTTCCTGCTTTGCGACACTGCTTCGCAGCAAAACGAACAGCGTAAACACGCCCGCTACAAAAGTAGCCGGGAATTCGATCGGCAGCAGGACGAACCAGTAGGCCGGCCAATCCAGGACACGCCGCAGATGCTCGGAGAACATCGAGCCAAGCACCGCAAAGTGTCGAACCACAATCGGGTTCGTGTCGCCCCGCGCCGCGACGGCATAAAGCTGATTGTGCAAGAACGGCGCGGCGACAAGCCCTGCGAGTACGACCGCAGCCGCCATTCCGATAACGAACCTGACACGCTGCGGCGGTTCAATTCCCGCAATAAGAAACAGCGCGGCGGCCAAAGCAGCGGGCGCAAATGTTATGCCGCCGATAAAGGCCGAACTTTCGAAGCCGGCAACGACGACCAGAACGATCGCTAGCATCAGCAGCACGCTACGCTGCTGGGCGTAGCGGATAATCAGCAGCATTGACGCCAAGACGCAGGTCGCCGCCATCAGGTGCTGCGGCGCCCACGCAGCCTGGAACAACCAGCCGGCAAATCCGGTGGGCTCTGCCATAAAAGGCTCAAGCCCATGGGTACCGAACAGCCAGGCCAGCGTCACACGCAGCGACGTTGCGGCGGCAAGCAGCACGACGAAGATCGCCGCGGCAGACTTCTTGCTCAACCAAACCGCCGCGCCCATCAGCAGGCTCAGCGACGCGAATGCCGTGAACCAGGTCAGCCCGATATCGGCTTCCCAGCCGCTGGTATGCAGGGCCAGCGCGAGTTCCGCTGCGCTGAAATGCCAGAGATAATAGTAAAAGAACTGACCGTGCCCGATCACCGCCCCGAATACGGGATCGACCGGCGGCAGACCCTGTCGCGCCATCGCATCGATGATGGCGATTTTGGCATGATCGAAGATCGGATCGGCAAGATAGACCAAGTCGCCGGACATCTTTGGCAGGATTGCTACAGCCGGCACCAGCGCAAGCACCGCAGCCGCTGCAAACGCCCAAAGCGGTATCGAGGGCGCGGTTTCGCCACCCTCCTGCTCCGCCATTCTCGGCGCCAGCGCCCTACCAAGGACACAAATCGCGGCGACGGCAATAACCGCAGTCTGCGTAAAGCCAATGAGCGTAAAGAGCGGCAGCATCACTGCACTGTGGATCGCCCAGCCGATCACCGGCGCTGCGCCGATCGCGAGCACACGCGGCAACAAGTAGCGCGACAGCGCATAGCCAAGCACGGTCCAGAGCCCGGCCGCGACCAACGCGCACAGCGCAGCATTCAGCGGCGATGCCATGAACAATCTTATGCCCGTAAGCGAGCCGGACGTGAATGCCCTACGCCCACCGGAAGATAGCTTTAGAGATCAATGACGAACCAGACTGCCGTCACACGTCAGTAGGCCTGTTCAGTATAGATCGGATCAACTGACCCGCCCCAAGGGCCGTGGAATTTCTCCAGCAGCTCTTGCGCGGCCGTGGCGCCGCGGGCAACACGATCTTCCAGCACGTTGAGATAACGCGTCTCGTCGCGTCCACCGGCATCAAGATGCTTGCGGCGTGCCAGCCCGGTACGCGCAAGCTTGAGTGTCTCGGTCGCCAGTTCGAAGACAGTGCCATTGCGAATCTTTGCGGCCAGGCCTTGCTTCGGCACATCGTCGCGCAATTTCTGGCGTTCCTCGGCAGTCCAGTCCTTCACTAAATCCCACGCCGCGTCGAGACAGACGTCGTCGTAGAGAATACCGACCCAGAAAGCCGGTAGCGCCAGCAAGTTCGGCAGTGGTCCGGAATCGGCGCCGCGCATTTCCAGATAACGCTTGAGCCTCACTTCCGGAAAGATCGTGCTGATGTGATTCGCCCAATCCGATAGCATGGCTTGCTCGCCCGGCGCTGCCGGCAGCTTACCAGCCAGCAGATCGCGGAATGATTGACCGGACGCATCGATATATGTGTCGCCGCGTTTGACGAAATACATCGGCACGTCCAACGCGTAATCGACCCAGCGCTCAAAACCCATGCCCGGCTCGAACGCCCACGGCAGCATTCCCGCGCGCGCGTTATCGGTGTCGCGCCAGATTTCCGAGCGGAACGAGAGAAAGCCGTTCGGCTTGCCTTCGGTAAACGGTGAATTGGCAAACAGCGCGGTGCCAACCGGCTGCAGCGCCAGCGACACGCGCAGCTTTTTCACCATGTCGGCTTCGGAGGAGAAGTCGAGATTGGTCTGCACCGTGCAGGTGCGATACATCATGTCGAGGCCGAGCGTGCCGACCTTCGGCATGTAGGACGTCATGATCTTGTAGCGCCCCTTCGGCATTTTCGGAATGTCGGCGCGGGTCCAGTTCGGCGTCATGCCAATGCCGAGGAAGCCGATGTGCAGCGGCTGCGCGACTTCGCGCACTTGCGCGAGATGCGCCATCAGCTCACTCGATGTCTGATGCACCGTTTCGACCTGAGCACCGGACAATTCGAACTGTCCGCCCGGTTCAAGCGAAATCGCGCCGCCGCCGGTGACGTCGAAGAGACCGATGACATTCGGCCCTTCCATGATCGGCTCCCAGCCGAGCAGATGCTGCATGCCTTCGAGCAACGCGCGAATCCCGCGCGGCCCCTCGTAGGGGACCGGGCGATGGCCTTCGAGCGTAAAGGCGAATTTTTCGTGCTCGGTGCCGATACGGAATCGGGACTTCGGCTTGACGCCTTCAGCGATCCACGCGACGAGATCGTCGCGCCGCTCGATCGGCGTCAGGTCAACCTGGTCACGCGCCATGCAGCATCCCGGGACAAAAAGGCCGCGACCTTACACATGGCGCGCATTAAAGCGCAATGCGGCTTCGATGCAATTCATGCAACTGCCTTGCGCGCTTGTGGCGGAAACCGGCGGTAGAAAGTCTCGCCCTTTTTCGCCATATCCCGCAGCAATTTGCAGGGTTTGAAGCGGTCGCCATACTTCTTCGCCAACTGGTTGCATAAATCGACAAATGCCTTGGCGCCCATACCGTCAATGTAGGAGATGGTGCCGCCGGCGAACGGCGCAAAGCCGAACCCGAGAATCGAGCCGACATCGGCTTCGCGCATATCGACTACGACACCCTCTTCAATGCAGCGTGCTGTCTCCAGCGCCTGCATCGCCAGCAGGCGCGCTTTGAGTTCCGCGACATCGAGCGTGTCGGGATCGAGCTTTTTGGGCTGCAATTCGACGAGCCCCGGCCATAACCGCTTCGGACCGCTCTGCGGATAGTCATAAAAGCCCTTGCCATTCTTGCGGCCGAGACCGACCGCGCTTCTCGACCATCTCCTCGAGCAACGCTTTCTGCCGAGGATCAACCGCCTTCGGCCCGAGGTCGGCTTCGGTCGCCTTCAGGATCTTCCAGGCGAGATCGACGGCAACCTCATCGTTGAGCGCAAGCGGACCGACCGGCATGCCCGCCATGCGGCCGACATTTTCGATCATCGCCGGCGGCACGCCGTCTTCCAGCATCAGATGACCTTCGCGCAGATAGGTCCCGACCACGCGCGATGTATAGAAGCCGCGTGAATCGTTGACGACGATCGGGGTCTTGCGGATCGCACGGACATAATCAAACGCCGCAGCAAGCGCCGCAGTCGCCGGTCTCCTTGCCGAGAATAATCTCGACCAGGTTCATGCGATCGACCGGCGAAAAGAAATGGATGCCGATGAACCGGGCGCGGTCTTTGAACGATTCGGCAAGCGACGTGATCGGCAGCGTCGAGGTATTGGAAGCAAAGATCGCGCTGTCGCCAATAACGTTTTGGGCACGCGCGATCACCTCGTCCTTGACCTTGCGATCCTCGAACACCGCTTCGATGATGAGTTCGCAATCCTTCAGCGCCACAAAGTCGGCGGTCGGCTTGATGCGCGCCAGCACGGCGTCGCGTTGTTCGGCCGTGGTGCGTCCACGGCTGATCTGATCGGTCAGAAGCTTTTCTGAATGGGCTTTGCCTTTTTCGGCGGTTTCCGGATCGCGATCGACAAGCACAACCTCGATCCCGGCGAGCGCGCTGACATAGGCAATGCCGGCGCCCATGAAACCTGCGCCCAGCACACCGATCGTCTTGAATTTCTTCGCCGGCACATCGGCCGGCCGGCGTGCGCCTTTGTTGATCTCCTGCATCGAAACGAATAGCGAGCGGATCATCGCCGCCGCCTCGGGCGAACGCAGTATCTTCGCAAACCAGCGCGACTCGACACGCAGCGCCTGATCCATCGGCAGCTGCAAGCCTTCGTAGACGACCTGCATGATGGCGCGCGCAGCCGGGTAATTATCGTAAGTTTCACGACGATAGAGCGCGTTCGCCGGCGTGAATACCATCATTCCGGCTTTCGATTGCACCGGCCCGCCGGGCAGCTTGAAGCTCTCGATGTCCCACGGCGCTTTTGCGGTGCCGCTCGTAGTGATCCAGGCCTTGGCGGTCTTTACCAGATCGTCAGCGGGCACAACTTCGTCGATCAGCTTCATCGTCTTGGCACGACTGGCGGAAATCTGATCGCCCTTGAGCAGGAATTGCAAAGCGTCTGCGGGCGGCATGATACGTGCCACACGCTGTGTCCCGCCGGCGCCGGGAAACAGCCCGACCTTGATCTCCGGCAGACCAACGCGTGTCCTGTCGTTATCGGCAGCGACGCGGTGGTGACATGCCAAGGTTAGCTCGAAGCCGCCGCCGACCGCGACACCATTGATCGCCGCAACCCAGGGCTTGCCGCAGGTTTCGATGCGGCGATAGAGCACCGACGTCTTGCGGCTCTCGTCAAACACCCGTTGATTGGCGACCGTTTCGCCTTGCGAAACTGCCAATTCTTTATAGGTGCGGCTGATATCTTCCAGAATGGTGAGGTCGGCTCCGGCGCAGAACGAATCCTTGCCCGACGTGATGACGACGCCTTTTACCGCGGGATCGGCCGTGGTCTGCTCGAGGATCGCGGAAAGCTCGTCTTTCACCGCGGCATCGAGCACGTTCATGGTCCGGCCCGGCGAATTCCACGTGACCAGCGCGAGGCCGTCAGAATCGACATCAAGCGTAAAATGCGTGAAGCTCATTGATAGGACTCGCCGTTCTTGCGACCGTAACGCATGCCTTTTTCGTCGCGTATTGCGACGAGATCGACATCCGGGTAGTGCGCGGTCTCGTATTGCGAACGCGTGCCAATCTCGAGATAGACCGCGTCACTACTTGTGCGGTTGATCAGTTGGTGCCCGTTCGGTGTGTTGGCCTTGAAGCCTGCGGCGTCGCCGGGCTTGAGCACCGTCTCGCCCTCGTCTTCGACCAGCACCACCTCGCCCTGGAGCACATAGACCAGTTCGTCTTCCTTCTCGTGCCAGTGCCGCAGCGCCGATGCCGCGCCGGGCTTAAGCGTCGTCAGGTTTACGCCAAACTGATCGAGTCCGACGGCATTGCCCAGGCGTTTGCGGATACGGCCTTCGACCACGCGGTTGAGCGGCTCCGGATAACCGGTGCGGGTATCGATCGGGAGATTGGCAATATCGATTTTCGGCACTTCGCACCCCCTGATTTCAAACACGCTCAATGATGGTGGCGGTGCCCATGCCAACGCCGATGCAGAGCGTAACCAGAGCAGTCGAAAGATCGCGACGCTCCAGTTCGTCGAGCACGGTACCGAGAATCATGGCGCCGGTCGCCCCGAGCGGATGACCGAGCGCAATCGCACCGCCGTTGACGTTGACCTTTGCCGGATCGAGATCGAACGCCTGCTGATAACGCAGCACCACCGATGCGAATGCTTCGTTGATCTCGATAAGGTCGATGTCGGACAATTTCATGCCCGATTTTCTCAGAAGCTTCTCGGTGACATCGACCGGACCGGTCAGCATCAGTGCCGTATCCGAGCCAATATTCGCAAAGGCTTTGATCTTCGCGCGCGGCTTCAAGCCAGCGCGCTTGCCGGCACGCGAATTGCCGACCAGTACCGCGGCGGCGCCATCGACGATGCCCGAGGAATTGCCGGCGTGATGGACGTGCTTGACGTATTCGACATCCGGATGCGCCTGGATGGCCACAGCATCGAACCCGCCGAGGTCGCCCATCTGCGCGAACGAAGGCTGCAAAGCCGCAAGCGATTGCATGGTCGTTCCGGGACGCATGTGTTCGTCTTTTGCCAGAATGGTAAGACCATTGGGGTCTTTCACCTGCATCACCGACCGATCGAATCGGCCTTCGTCCCATGCCGTCGCGGCGCGCTTCTGGCTTTCGACGGCGTAGGCATCGACGTCATCGCGGGAAAACCCGTACTTGGTAGCGATCAGGTCGGCGGAGATACCTTGCGGCAGGAAGTAATGCGCAACCGCAATCGATGGATCGATCGACCACGCTCCGCCAGCCGAACCGATGCCGACCCGGCTCATGGATTCGACGCCACCGGCAACGGCCATATCCTGCTGACCGGCCATGATCTGCGCCGCAGCGAAATTCACCGCGTCCAGTCCGGAAGCGCAGAAGCGATTGATCTGGATGCCGGGGACACCATCGCCATAACCCGCGACCAGTGCGGCGGTGCGCGCGATATCGGCAGCCGCCTCGCCTACCGGATCGACAACGCCGAGGACAACGTCATCGACTAGAGCGGTGTCGAGTTCGTTGCGATCGCGGATGGCGCCAAGCGCCTGGCTTGCCAGATTAAGCGCAGTCACCTCGTGCAATGAGCCGTCGACTTTACCGCGCCCGCGCGGCGTACGGACGTGATCGTAGATAAAAGCGTCCGGCATGAGGCTTTCTCCAGTCTTTCAGCTCGCGAGCGACAAGGAGGCCGCGCCGCTGCGCATCGGCGCAATGATCTCTTCGCCGATTCGTTGCACATTTTCGATGGTCGGAATTATCTTGCACAGAACGAGCTCGATGCCGAGACTCTCAAATCTCCGGATTTGACGAAGCACTTTATCCGGCGGACCCATGCAGCCGATCTTGGTCGCCGGCATCATCCGTTTCTCGATCTTGCGTGTATCGGGATTGGGATCGAACGCGTAGATGCGCTCAATGGTCGTCTTCAACGCATCCTCTTCGGTCTTGCCGAGCGCGACAAATGGGTTGAGCGCGTAGCGCACTTTTCGGCCGAGACGATCGGTTCGCCGGTTCATGTCGGCGATCGCCTCCTCGATGGCGTGCATCATCTCGTCCGTAGTCGCCGCGGTTTTCGGAAAATCGATGAACCACCAGTCGCAATGCTCGGCGATGAAGTCGCGTCCGCGATCGCTGCCGCTGACCGAATAAATTTCCGGCGCCGTCGGCGAGGCCGGTTTCAGCAGGAGCTGACCTTTTTCGACTTTGTAAAATTGGCCCGAGTACGAGAACGTTTCGTTCGTCCACAGACCGCGCAATATGTCGATGAATTCGAGCGTCCGCTGATAGCGCTCTTCGCCTTGAAGCACCGTTCCGCCGAACATGCGGAATTCCTCATCGAACCAGCCGTTGACGATGTTGAGCGCCATGCGCCCCTTGCAGACGCGATCGAGCGAAACCGCAAGTTTTGCCACCATCACCGGATCCCACAATCCGGGATGCACGGCGACCAACGAGCGAATCCGGTTGAGCCGCGAACCGATCGCGCTAGCCAGCACCCAGGCGGCGAGGTCATTGCCGAGGTGGCGCTCGGCGAACAGGACGAGGTCGAATCCAACGGCGTCCGCAGCGAGAAGCAGATCGACGCCAAGATCGAACTGGGCATCGAGCCGCCCGTCCGGCAGCGACGACAATGCCTCCGTGACCGCCTGGGCGACCTCGGGTGAACCGACGGTCGCCATCGGGATCGGCGCATAAAGACCAAACTGCATGCCTGGACCTTTTCCCAATGCGACGACGTTAGTTGCGACCGAGCGCCTGCTTAAGCCGATCAATGACTTGCTGCGGCACGGTGGCTGAATCCTGCAGAACAGTATCCAATTCCTGCGCCGGTTACCAGATCGGTGTCCAGTCTGGCCTGATCGGCGTCTTTTTGAAACTCGGGATCGCGCAGCGTCGCCGCGAAGGCCGTTCGCAGCACTTCGGCGCGGTCAGACGGCACCATCGGCGGCGCCACGAACGGCCGGCCAAGTGTTTCCCGCGCCAACAGAAGTTGGAGAGCTTTTTTGTCAGTCGGATTCTCGACCAGATTGCGGATCGAGAGGCAAATCGGGGACTGCCGATATTGGATTCGCGGCCGGTGTGGAATAACAAGTTTACCTTCTTGTCGCGGATCCAGTCAGGATGCGCCGCCATGATCGAACTCCATGACCAGTAGGCCAACCCATCGAGCTCGCCGCGCTCCATGGCGAGTGCGCCGACGCTGGTATCGCGATAGCCCTCGATGATCTTGAATCGTGTTCCGGCAAAACTGTTGATGGCGAGCGGAATGATCTCGGAGTCCGCGCCGACGCCGGTGCCCGGCACCAAAAGCTCATTTTTTCGGAGATCATCGAAGTTCTTCACTTTCGCCGTGTGCCACGCCATGGCCAGTGACGCGTCGCGGTTCATGCTGCCAAGCCAGGTGAAGCGCAGCGGATCGAAATTGACGGGGTTCTCGCCAAGCATCGGTTCGAACGGCAGACCTCGCCCGATGGTCCCCATCACCGAGCCATCCGCCGGCGCTATCCGGTAGAGATAGTCGACGAGTTTGAACCCGCCGGCTCCCACCATGTTCTGCACGATAAATGTCGGATTGCCGGGAATGTGCTTGCCCAGGTGACGCACCAGCAAGCGCGCATAGATGTCATAGGTGGAGCCCGCTCCGGTAAACACCAGCATCGTCAACTGGCGCGCCTTGTAGAACTGTTCGGGCGTCTGGCAGCGGGCGGCGGTCGCGCCGCAAACAAGCAGCAGAGCACCGGCGGCCAAACAAACCGCACGTCGCGTAGGGCGTATCGTAGTGGCCCGATTCAAATATTCGCATCCCAGCTGTGCGAATGTTTGAATCAAAGGATTACCAGCTAATATAACGTACTAGTGAAACTTTGGATTCGACATTCGCTTCATGAGTTAGCGGCAGTCGGGTAGCGAATGTCAAATCCGTTTCACGGAACGATTGCGGCTAATATCGGCGGTGACAATGGATCGTGTTCAGGACAAGGTTGCGCTGATCACTGGCGGTGCTTCCGGAATCGGTCTCGCCACGGCACAACTTTTTGCCGACGAAGGCGTGGCTACAACATCCGCTGCAACTCGGTGCATCCCTCGTTCGCCGATACGCCGATGCTGCAAGGAATGGTGAACGCCGCGCGCAATCCGGAGAAACTTGCATCCAGCTTCGCGTCCGCCGCACCCCTGGGCCGAATCGCTCAGCCCATCGAGATAGCGCGCACAATTCTTTTCCTGGCCAGTGACGAGTCGTCATTCACAACGGGTGCTGAATTTGTCGTCGACGGCGGATTGACCGCAGCCTGAGAAATCAGAAAGCTTCGACAGACAGCGCCATGGTGCTCTCGGCACCAGCCTTGATCCGGGCGAGATGCGTCGCCGTGGCCGGCAACATGCGCTCCATGAAAAAACGGCCGACGACGAGCCTCTCGCTCATGCGCTCACTCATGTCGCCGGTTCGCGCCGCAACGACGATCAGGCACCACATGTAACCGAGTGCGACGAGCCCAAAGAGCTGCAGGTAATCGGTCGCGCCGGCCCCGGCATTCTCGGGCCGGCCAGGGGCGTTCTGCATGAACCACTGCGTCGCCATTCGCAGATCACCGATCGCCAGTTCAACTGGAATAGCAAAGACCGACATCTCCGCATCATTGCGATGGTCTTCGATGAATGCGGAGACTTCTGCGAAAAAAGCCTTTAGAGGCGCGGCCGCCATCCTTTGACAATTTGCGGCCGACAAGATCGAGCGCCTGGATGCCGTTGGTGCCCTCATAAATCATCGATATCCGGGCATCGCGCACAAACTGCTCGACGCCGTGCTCGGCGATATAGCCGTGGCCACCGAAAGATCTGTTGCGCCAGGACAGTGTTGCTGAAACCGAGCTCGGTGAGCGCACCTTTGATGACCGGCGTCATCAAGCCCATGTGATCCTCAGCGGCTTCGCGCTCAGTGGCATCAGCAGAACGGTGGGCGATATCGCCGCGCAGCGCGGTCCACAACACCAGAGCGCGCGCGGCCTCGTTGAAGGCGCGCATGGTCATCAGCATGCGCCGCACATCCGGATGCACGATGATCGGATCAGCGGGCCTTTCCGGAAATTTTGCGCCGCCGACGGCGCGCCCGGAAAGCCGTTCCTTGGCGTAAGCAACCGCGTTCTGATACGCCACTTCCGACAGAGAAAGTCCCTGCAGGCCTACGCTCAGCCGTGCCGAATTCATCATCGTGAACATGGCGTGGAGACCGCGATTGGGTTCGCCCACCAGCCATCCAGTCGCACCGTCATAGTTCATGACGCAGGTGGCGTTGCCGTGGATACCCATCTTCTCTTCGATCGAGCCGCACGACACCGCGTCGCGCACGCCCGGCGCGCCATCCTCTTTCGGCAAAATCTTTGGAACGATGAACAGCGAAATGCCCTTTGCGCCGGCGGGCGCACCATCGATACGAGCCAACACCAGATGGATGATGTTGCCGGTCAGATCGTGTTCGCCGCCTGAGATGAAAATCTTGGTGCCGGAGATCGTGTAACTGCCGTCAGCCTGCGGCGCGGCACGGCAGCGAAGTTGACCTAGATCGGTGCCGCAATGCGGCTCGGTCAGGTTCATTGTGCCCGCCCATTCGCCGCTGATCAGCTTTGGCAAAAAGCGAGCCTTCTGCTCCTCCGAACCGTGCGTGTAAATCGCGGTCACCGCGCCCAGCGCAAGGCTCGAATACATCGTGAAGGCAATATTCGCGGAGTACATGTATTCGCGCACCGCGACCGTGAGCAGCAGCGGCAGGCCCTGGCCGCCGAATTCGATCGGCGCCGACGCACCGACCCAGCCGCCGGCAACCAGTTCGTCGTAGGCGTTCTTGAATCCGGTCGGCGTGGTGACCGACCCGTCGGCGTTGCGGTGGCAGCCTTCCTTGTCGCCGACGCGATTGAGCGGCGCCAGCACGCCCTCGCAAAACTTCGCCGCTTCGCCCAACACGGCTTGCGCAACGTCCGGCGTTGCCTCGGCAAACCCCGGAAGATTATTGTAGCGCTCAACATGCAGAACATTGTTGAGCACGAACATCGTCTCTTCGACGGGAGCTTTGTAGATCGGCATCGAAAGCTCGCGCAGCTCCGGCCCGCGACGGACCGGCTTGAATAATGAAGCTTAGCCGATTTGGCTGGACGGGCGAGACAGCCCGTTCGAGCTAGGCCACTGGCCGACTCCACTCCCGCTCTCACGGACGGGGCTAACGCCGACCGAGCCTTCGGGCGAGCCAGCGCCTGCCAATTCGCGACGTGTCTGGGGTAAATGCCCGTTTTTTAACGGCTTATTTACCGTAATCCTTAAATCTCGCCATTAGGGGACACAGGGACCGCACCCTCCGCATCGTCCGTCCATGCGGGCGCGTTTGAGAAGAGTACTTCCGGTCCTGGTACGGGTTTAGGCGTGAGAATGAAATCTGGCGGCCCGTGGAATTTGAAAGGCCTCAGCCCCGAAGCGCGGGAGGCGGCGCGGAAGGCTGCGCGGCAATCCGGCATGTCAGTAGGCGAATGGCTCAATGATGTCATCGAACCGGATGACGAAGAGTCCAGCGACGAGCAAGCCCTGTTCACGGATTTCTACGACGAGCCGGAGGAAGAGGTTGCATCTCCACGCCCCCGGCGCCGCGACGACCGCGAACGCCGCCATGACCGGCCTGATTCGCGCCGTGAATTGCGCGAGGAGCGCAAACGCGGTTTCGACCACGAATCGGCGCATACCCGTGGCGCGCTGAGCGAAGTACACAATCGCCTCGACAAGCTTTCGCACCAGCTCGAACGCATGTCACGCACCGAAGCCGCCGCGAGGGCGGAAGCGGCCAAGCGTGCAGAAGCAGCTGAACGGGCAGAAAGAGCTGCCAGAGCGCAAGCCGCTGCGCGCGCCGAACGGGCTGCGCGTGCTGAAGAAGCTGCACGTGCGGAAGAAGCCGCGCGGCGGCGGCAACAGCAGTCACGGCGCCGCCCACCGCAGGACGGTAATGGCCACGGTCCACAACTGACCGGCGCTCCGGCGCGCAACCGGCCTTCGGCCGGAACGGGAACTTCGATCGATGACGCAATCGCCGAGATCACTGCGCGGCAGAATGCGCTTGACAGCAACTCAACCAATTTCGAGCCGGTAAATGCACCCCCGCGGGGGCCGACACAGCCTGTGCCGCAGGCGCAACCCGCACTGCCACAGCCACGCCCGGCGCCGCAGGCGCAACAGGCCGCACCACAGCCGGCACCGCAGCCGCAACCATCACCTCCGGTATTTACGCCGCCACCGCCCGAGCCGGTCCTCAACCTGAGCCATCTCGACTTGCAGCTTCGCGACATCACGGCGCGAATCGAAGCACTCCGGCCATCGAACGATCTTGAAGCATCGATCAAAGGCATTCGCGCCGACCTGGCCGAGATCGCAAATCTGATTACCGGGGCGCTGCCGCAACGGGCAGTGGATTCGCTCGAGATCGAGGTCAAGGCGCTGGCCGACCGCATCGAACACAGCCGTCAATGCGGCGTCGATACCAGCGCCATTGCCGGCCTGGAGCGGGGCCTGAACGAGATCCACGATGCTTTGCGCGTTCTCACACCCGCGGAAGGCCTGATCGGTTTCGAAGACGCCGTGAAAGGGCTGTCCCAAAAGCTCGACATGATCGCCGCTAAAGACGATCCGGCAGCGCTACAGCAACTTGAAACGGCCATCGGCGCACTGCGCGGAATCGTTTCGCATGTCGCCTCCAACGAAACGCTGACGAAAGTCGCCGAGGACGTACGTGCGCTGTCGGCAAAGGTCGACGTGCTGGCCACTACTGCGGCCAGCACGGAGAGCCTTGCAGCAATCGAAAATCGGATTGATACGCTTACCAATGCACTTGCGGCTTCAGCCGAAGCAGGCCAGGCGGTGCCGCGCGAACTGGAGAAGCTGCTCTCCGGGCTGATCGAAAAGCTCGAATGGGTCCAGCTCACCCACACCGATCACGCGGCGCTCGCCCATCTTGAAGATCGTATCGCAACGCTCGTCCAGCGCTTCGATACGTCCGATGCCCGTCTCGTTCACCTCGAAGCAGTCGAGCGCGGCATCGCAGATCTTCTTGTCCACATCGAGGATATTCGCGGGCTGGCTGGTCGTGGCGCAGTCAATCCAATGCCCGCAGCACAGGGCACGATTGAACGCGACGTCGCCCGTACCCAGGACTCACTCGAAGCGGTCCAGGGCACAGTCGAGCAGGTCGTCGATCGGCTTGCGATGATTGAAAGTGGTATTCGCCAGACCGCTACGCCCGCAGCACCGACCCCGCAGCCCGTCTTCGCCGCGCCACCGCTGAGCCCGGCCGAACCGGCACCCTTCTCGTCTGCATCCATATCAAGCTCGTTGCCGAGCTCGTCGCCAAGTTCATTCTCGGCAGCGGCCATGCGCTCTGCTGCTCCGATGCCGGAACCCGCAGCAGCCGACATACCTGCCGTTTCAGCCGCCGAGACCACGTCGCCGCGGACCGCTGCCGCGCGCAACCCGATCGACCCCAATCTGCCGCCGGATCATCCGCTTGAGCCTGGCTCGGCAAGCGGCCGCCCCCGGTCTGCTTCGGCCGCTGACCGGATCGCGGCATCCGAAGCCGCGGCAAGCTCCGTCAAACCACCTGTCATCGCCGATCCGGGGGAGAAGCCCAACTTCATCGCGGCAGCGCGCCGCGCCGCGCAAGCTGCCGCCGCTGCTCCGGCAACGAAGGCCGAAGCCAAGGCTGAAGCAAAGGCCGCCAAGGCCCAAGCCAAGGCAGCGGTAAAAGCGAAAGTTGCGGTTGACCCCAGGCAATCGACACCGCGGACGCGCAAGCTGCTCGTCGCCGGCGCGGCGGCGCTCATTCTGCTCGGCGGTATCCAGATCGCTTCCAAGTTCTTCGATGGCGGCGCACCAACTTCTCCGCCGTCTCCACCCGCAGATACCCAGCAGGAAAACGCCTCGCCGCCGGCCGCCGCGCTGCCCCAAGCAGATCAAGCCGCACCGGCTGCCGCTGCTCCGGCCCCGGCACCAGCCCCGACGGTTTCTCCAGCACCTGCGCCTGTCCCGGTAACGCCACCGGCTGCTGCGCCGAGCCCACTGCCAAATCCGAAATCCAGCGAAGCGGCCCCGGCGAAACCGGCTCAACAGGTAGAGAGCCAATCTTCTGTGCCAGCCGCTCCGATGGCCCTGACGCCAAACGCTGACATCACCGGTTCGCTGCCGCGCGCAGTAGCGGCACCGACCGCGCCGACTGGCGATAAATTGCCCGCCACCATCGGCGGCCCGACGCTCCGAGCCGCAGCGCTGTCAGGCGACGGCGCAGCCTCATACGAAGTCGGAATGCGCTTTGCCGAAGGTCACGGCGTTCCGGCAAACAACGCCGAAGCAGCGCTCTGGTTTGAGCGCGCTGCAAAGCTGGGCCTGGTGCCGGCACAATTTCGCCTCGGTGGCCTGTACGAAAAAGGCCTCGGCGTTAAGAAGAATCTCGTCACTGCACGTGACCTTTATCTCGCCGCCGCCAACAAGGGTAACGGCAAGGCGATGCATAATCTGGCTGTGCTCTACGCCGAAGGCATCGACGGGTCGCCGGATTACACCAACGCCGCCCATTGGTTCCGCGAAGCCGCCGATCGTGGCGTCACCGACAGCCAATACAATCTCGGCATCCTGTATGCACGCGGTATCGGCGCGGCGCAGAACTTTGCCGAGGCCTACAAGTGGTTCGCGCTCGCCGCTAACCAGGGTGACGAAGACGCCGGCAAGAAACGCGACGAGGTTGCAGCGAAGCTCGACCCGCAGTCACTCACCGCAGCGCGACTTGCAGTGCAGACCTGGAAAGCCGTGCCGCAGCCGGATGAAGCGATCAACGTGAAAACGCCGCCCGGCGGCTGGGATGTGGCCCAGGCCAATACGGCGAAGCCGAAACCGCACCCGGTGACCGCCGCGAAGGTCACTGAAGCCGTCGCCAAGACCAATTAAAGATTTCAGCCGCCGAGGCAGCGCGATGCAGGAACGGTGTAGATGCGCCGTTCGCCAAGCATGTGCGCGGTAAATGACAATACCTCAAATAGCGATGCAATCGCACGATCGCGAACGTTAAGGCCGCCGGTGTAGGCACCGAATGACGGCATGACGAGACGCTTGCCGTCGCCTGCAAAGCAGCGCCGGCTCACCGCACGGCCGCGCTGCGCGATGCGGGCCTGTGGATGCAGATGACCTGCAATCTCGCCTTCACAGGCATGCCGCGACGGCTCATGGCGGAATGTGAGCGGGCCAAGCACCAGCATGTCAGCGAAACGGCCACCGATATTTTCGGCGGGTTCCGGATCGTGATTGCCAGTGATCCAGAGCCAGTCGCGCCCGTGTTGCAACGACTTCAGCGTGGCGCGGCTGATATCAGCCATGCGTTCGGGCCCCCCGCCATCGTGGAAACTGTCGCCGAGCGCGATGACCAGACGCGGTGTGTAGCGCTCGATCAGCGCCGCAAGCCGTTTGAGCGTCGCCGCAGTGTCATAGGGCGGCAGCAGCACGCCGCGTGCAGCAAAGGCAGAGCCTTTCTCAAGATGAAGATCGGCGACGACAAGCAAGCCTTCATCGGGCCAAAACAGTGCACCCGCGCAATCGGCAACGAACGTAATTCCGGCAACGGCGACGGTTGCATCCGTCCGGTTTGGCGAAGCTCGGGAAGCGGTTTCGTGCAAACCCGCGTGAGAAACGCCAGCCCTCACTGCATTGCCTCCTTCACCAATTCATCCTCGGCTTCGGCAAGAAGTTCCTCGGCAGCCTCGCCGTAAACCGCCTCGCGCCCGATCTCCAGCATCACTGGAACCGCAAGCGGCGAGACATGATCCAGTTCTTTATGAACGATTCGGCCCTTGATGCGCGAGAGCATATCGCTCAAGCGGCGTACGTCGAGCAGGCCGGTCGCGGCGTCGGCCCGGGTCGCGCGTAGCAGGATGTGGTCCGGCTGATGGCTGCGCAGAACGTCATAAACGAGGTCGGTTGAGATCGTGAGCTGGCGGCGTGATTTCTCTTGCCCCGGAAACCGCCGCTCGATCAGGCCAGCAATAATGGCACAGTTCCGGAAGGTGCGTTTCATCAGCGCCGACTCGGCAAGCCAAGCCTCCAGGTCGTCGCCGAGCATGTCCTTGTCGAACAGGGCTTCGAGCGAAAACTCGCCGCGGGCAATGCGCGATGCGATATCGCCGACGCCCCAGACAGCGAGCGCATATTCATTGGCAACAAAGCCCATCGGCTTTAGCCGCGCCCGCTCGAGACGGCGCGTCAGCAGCATGCCCAAGGTCTGGTGCGCCAGGCGGCCCTCGAACGGATAGCAGACCAGATAGTGTTTGTTGGCGCGCGGGAATGTTTCGACCAGAAGCTCACGGCGGTCCGGCAACAATGAGCGCCATTTCTGAATCTCCAGCCACTCGCGCACTTGCGCCGGCAACGCGCCCCAAGCGCGTGGATCCGAGATGATCGAGCGCACACGATCTGCGAGATACGTGGACAATGGGAATTTGCCGCCTTCATAGGCCGGCACTTTGGGATCATCGGAATTCGAGCGCGAGACATAAACCTCGTCTTCGACAATGGCCTCGTATTGCAAAATCTCCCCGGCAAAGACGAAGGTATCGCCTGGCACCATGGTCTCGACGAAATATTCCTCGACCTGACCAAGTAACCGGCCGCCACGCGGAACAATCTTGGACGCGCGCGAGCGCACCAGGCGGACCTTCAGCATGTCGGCTTCGACGATGGTGCCGACGTTAAGCCGATAGCGCTGTGCAACCATCGGATTGGTGATCCGCCACAGTCCGTCCTTGCCAAGCCGGATGCGGGCAAAACGGTCATAGGCCTTGAGCGCGTAGCCGCCGGTGGCGACGAAGTCGACGACGGCGTCGAAATCCTCGCGGGTCAGGGCAGCGTAAGGTGCGGCGGATTTGACCTCGGCATAAAGCGCATCGCTGCCGAACGGTTCGCCGCAGGCACAACCGAGGACATGCTGCGCGAGCACGTCCAGGCCGCCGATCCGGGATGCCGGCGTGTCCTGCGCATTCTCGGCGATGGCGTCGAGCGCAGCGCGGCATTCCAGCACTTCAAACCGGTTTGCTGGGATCAGCACGCCCTTCGACGGCTCATCCATGCGGTGATTGGCGCGGCCGATCCGCTGCAACATGCGCGAAGCGCCTTTTGGCGCGCCGACATTGATCACGAGATCGACGTCGCCCCAGTCAACGCCAAGGTCGAGCGAAGACGTACAGACCACAGCGCGGAGCTGCCCCGCTGTCATCGCACCCTCGACCTTGCGGCGCTGCGCTACGTCGAGCGAACCATGGTGCAGGGCGATCGCCAGATTGTCGTCATTGATATGCCAGAGGTCCTGAAAGATGCCTTCGGCCTGGCTGCGAGTATTGACGAAAACCAGCGTCGTGCGGTGCGCCTTGATGAGCTGATACATCTCACCGAGCGCATACCGCGCCGAATGACCGGCCCAAGGCACGCGCTCCGTGGACATCAGCATGCCGACATCCGGCGCTGCGCCACCTTCGGCGACAATGAGATCGGCAAGAGCATCATGTTCGCTTTGCGGCACCATGAAGCGGCGCAGATCGTCAGGCTCCGCGACAGTCGCGGAGAGACCGATGCTGGTGAGATCGGGCGCCAGGCGAAATAACCGCGCCAGACCGAGCGACAGCAGATCGCCGCGTTTCGATGTCACCAGCGCATGCAATTCGTCGAGGATGATGCGCTTGAGCGAACCGAACAGGAATGGGGCATCGGCAGAGGCGAGCAAAAGTGCGAGCTGCTCCGGTGTTGTCAGCAAAATCTCCGGTGGATCGCGGCGTTGCCGCTGGCGTTTCGACGTCGGCGTATCGCCGGTCCGCGTCTCGATGCGGATCGGCAAGTTCATTTCGGCGACTGGCGTCTCCAGATTGCGCGCAATATCCACCGCCAGCGCCTTGAGCGGAGAAATGTAAAGGGTATGCAGGCCCCCTTCCCGCCGCACACTGCGTCCAAGCGAGACCAACTTCTTTCTTTCCCCGCTCGCGGCAACGGCGGGAGTGCTCAATTCCACCAGGCTTGGCAAAAAACCCGCCAGCGTTTTGCCGCCGCCGGTCGGCGCGATCAGAAGCACCGAGCGTCCGCCGCGCGCCTTGGCCAGCAATTCAAGCTGATGTCGGCGCGGCGTCCAGCCGCGGCTCGCAAACCACTGCGCGAATTTTTCCGGGAGCAGCACTGTTTTTTCGAGCACTGTCACCTGCCTGGCTCCGGCGACCGCGCCACCACAACAAGGCTGTCGACCGGTATGCCTTTCTCGTTGCGCACGGCAGCTTTGGCGAGATGAACGACAACCAATCCAGCATCATCGAGCGCGGTACGGACGCAAGCCTCACCGTGCGCATAGCGCAGCGTCGGCAAAAGCTTCACGCCATCTCCAGAATGGGTCTCGACCGTGAAGGCCAGCAAACCGCCCGGAACAAGCACCCACGACGACTTCGCAACGATGGGGGCGACGTCGTTCACATAAACCAGAACGTCGGCAGCGAGGATAAGCTGATAGTGGCGGTGATCCGCTATCTCGTCTGCCAGAAAGGACTCGATGTTCGCACAGGTCAGACGATCGTAAAGACCTTTGCCTTTTGCCTGCTCAATCATCGCTGGCGACAAATCGACTCCCGTCAACCGTTCGACAAACGGACGAAACGCGGCCCCGCCGAGCCCGGTTCCGCAGCCAAGGTCCAGCGCCGAAGCGAAGTGCATTGCCCCGCCGGCAGTTTTCGTCACTGCCCCAACCGCCTCAAGCAGCAGCGCCGGGCCGCGATAGTTCAGCCGCTCGGTAAGCGACACGTCGTATCGTCCGGCATACTGGTCGAATAAGCGGCGGACATAGGTTTCGGTCATGGCCGGCGCCGCCTCGCCGGCCCCGAGCCGCGCCAGTTGCAGCCGCGCACCGTGATAGTCTTCGGGATCGGCGTCACGGGTCTGGCCAAAGGCGGCTACCGCGCCGTCGCGATCGCCGAGTTGGTCCCGGACCGCACCGAGCGCGAACCAGGCAGTGGCAAAGCGCGGCGCGATTTCCACGGTTTGCGCCAGAATATCGGCCGCGCCCGCAAGATCGCCCTGCGCGGCATGGTCGAGCGCCCATTTGTAGCGGCGGTCAGCGATCAGGTCGCCGGAAGAGACAAAGAGCGGTCCGGTTTCGGTCATGCGTGCTCGCGAAGCATCGGGAAATGCTTATTTATGCATTGCGATGCGACCTGAAGACATCCTTTTGCCGACGCCGTCCGGCGTGTGCTGCAAGCTTGGCGGCTTTCATATCGATCCGACCCGCCCGGTGGAACGGGCGCTGATCACCCATGCCCATTCCGACCATGCCCGCGCCGGCCATGGATCGGTGCTGGCGACCCAGGAAACGCTGGACCTGATGCGGCTGCGCTACGGCGAGAATTTCGCCGGCTCGACGCAAATCGCCAGTTATGGCGAGACAATCGACCTCGGCGGCGTGAAGGTGACGTTCCATCCTGCCGGCCATGTGCTCGGTTCGGCGCAGATCGCGGTACAGGCCAATGGTCTCCGCATCGTCGCCTCCGGCGATTACAAGGACGTCCCCGATCCGACCTGTCCGCCCTTCGAACTGGTGCCGTGCGACGTTTTCATCACCGAGGCGACTTTCGCCTTGCCGGTGTTTCGGCACGGCGATCCGGATAGCGAGATTAAAAAACTGCTGCGCTCGGTCACGCTGTTTCCGGAACGCGCCCATCTCGTCGGAGCTTACTCGCTCGGCAAGGCGCAGCGGGTTATCGCGCTGATCCGTAAGGCCGGCTACACCGCACCGATCTATCTGCACGGCGCGATGGAGAAGATCACCTGCTATTACGAAAGCCGCGGCATTGCGCTTGGCGAACTTCGCCCGGTGCACGGCGAGACCAAGCCGAGCCTTGCCGGCACCATCACGATCTGCCCGCCGTCGGCGTTAAACGATTTATGGACGCGCCGCTTCCCCGATCCGCTGGCGGCGTTTGCCTCCGGCTGGATGCGCGTGCGCGCCCGCGCCCGGCAGCAAAGCGTATCACTGCCACTGGTCATTTCCGATCACGCCGACTGGGACGGCCTCACCACAACGATCGCAGCCACGGGCGCAGGTGAAATCTGGGTCACGCACGGTCAGGAGGACGCGCTGGTGCATTGGTGCGCCACGCGCGGATTGAAAGCGCGGCCGCTCGATATTGTCGGCTACGGCGATGAAGACGAAGCCATAGGGCAATCGGCCGGCGGGGCGGAGGAATGAATCGCTTCGCCGAACTCCTCAACCGCCTCGCCTACGAACCGGCGCGCAACGCCAAGCTAAGGCTCATCACCGATTACTTCCGTTCGACTCCCGATCCCGAACGCGGCTGGGCACTGGCGGCGCTGACCGGCGCGTTAAGCTTTCCGCATGCCAAAGCGGGCCTGATCCGCAGCCTGATTTCCGAGCGAACCGACCCGGTATTGTTTGAGCTTTCGTACGACTATGTCGGCGATCTGTCGGAAACCGTCGCATTGATGTGGCCTACGGGAAAAACGCATCACCCCTCGAATGAAGTGACCGACCTGTCGCTTACAACTGTCGTCGAGACACTTTCAACGCTCGGCAAAACGCAATTGCCGAAGCAGCTCGCCCAATGGCTCGATTCGCTCGACGAGACCGGGCGCTGGGCACTGATCAAGCTGGTGACCGGAGGCCTCCGCATCGGTGTCTCGGCACGGCTGGCAAAGTCCGCAGTCGCGGCCCTCGGCGAAAAAGATGCGCAAGAGATCGAATTGCTGTGGCCCGGTTTGGCGCCACCCTATCGCGAACTGTTCGCTTGGCTGGAAGGAAAAGCCGGCAAGCCTGCCAACATCGATCCGGTACCATTCCGCCCGGCGATGCTGGCACATGCGCTTGAGGAGACCGATCTCGCCACGCTCAACGCGGCCGATTTCATGGCCGAGTGGAAATGGGACGGCATCCGCATTCAGGCCGTCGCCGCGCAAGGAGAGCAGGGGAAGATCGCGCGGCTTTATTCGCGCACCGGCGAGGACATTTCAAAGAGCTTTCCGGATCTGCTCGATGCGCTGCATCTGCCCGGCGCAATCGACGGAGAACTTCTGATCATGCGCGAGGAGCGCGTGCAGACCTTCAACGTGCTGCAACAACGGCTCAACCGCAAAACCGTCACGCCGAAGCTGGTTGCGGAATTTCCGGCGCATCTGCGCGCTTACGACCTGCTCGCCGATGGGAGCGAAGATTTACGCGAATTGCCTTTTGCCGACCGCCGTAGGCGGTTGGAAGATTTTATCGCGCGGCTCAACGATCCTCGCATCGACCTTTCGCCTTTAATCAACTTTGCGACTTGGGACGAACTTATCGCCGCGCGCAAAGACCCGGCGACGGCCGGCGCTGGCGCAGACGCCGCAGCGGTTGAAGGTGTCATGCTCAAACGCCGCAATTCGGCTTATGTGCCCGGGCGGCCAAAAGGCCCGTGGTGGAAATGGAAGCGCGATCCGTTCATCGTCGATGCCGTGCTGATGTACGCACAACGCGGCCACGGCAAGCGATCCTCCTATTATTCAGACTATACGTTCGGCGTCTGGACCGACGGAGACGCCGGCAACGAGCTGGTGCCGGTCGGCAAGGCTTATTTCGGTTTCACCGACGAAGAACTGCTGCAGATCGATCGTTTCGTCCGCCGCAACACCACCGAGCGTTTTGGCCCGGTACGTGAGGTCGTGCACGAAGCCGATCAGGGTCTGGTGCTCGAAGTGGCGTTTGAAGGCCTGCAACGATCGACGCGGCACAAATCCGGATTGGCGATGCGCTTTCCGCGCATCAACCGTCTGCGCTGGGACAAGCCGCCCGGCGAGGCCGACCGGCTGGAGCAGCTTGAGATCATGCTGGCCCGGATCGAGCAAGGACGCGCTTCGTAAGCAGGCACCGTTCTAAGCCGGCGCCATGGCTGCCTTCGCTACTTCAGTCAGCGGCCAGCGCGCGCGTGGAGCGAAGTCGAGCGGGTCGGTCAAACCGAGCGCCAGCCGCTCGGCGCCAGCCCACGCAATCATCGCGCCATTGTCGGTGCACAAAGCCGGCGGCGGTGCGATCAGCGAAATGCCGATTTCGAACGCAACCCGGTGCAGAATCTTCCGGATCGACTGATTGGCGGCAACACCGCCAGCACAAACCAGCGCTGTCGGTGCACCGAAGCGTTCGCGGAACATGCGAAGCCCGATGCGCAGGCGGTCGCCGACCACGTCGACCACCGCCTGCTGGAATGAAGCGCAAAGGTCGGCCACATCCTGATCACTCAGCGGCGCGACTTTCTGTGCCTCAATGCGCAGCGCCGTTTTCAGGCCGGAGAGTGAAAAATTGGCATCGTGACGTCCGCTCATCGGCCGAGGCAGCGCGAAGCGCTCGGGATCGCCGTTCGCTGCTTCCTTCTCGACCAGCGGGCCGCCGGGATAACCAAGGCCGAGCAGCTTCGCCGTCTTGTCGAAGGCCTCGCCGATCGCGTCGTCGACTGTGCCGCCGAACCGCACATAGTCGCCGACGCCGCACACGCCGAGGATTTGCGTATGTCCGCCCGAGGCAAGGAACAGGCAATAGGGAAACGCCGCGCCATCGGTAAGCCGCGCGGTCAGCGCATGGGCTTCAAGATGATTGACGGCGATCAGCGGCTTGCCGTGCGTCATCGCGATCGCCTTGGCCGTGGTCAGGCCAACGATGACGCCGCCGATCAGGCCCGGCCCGGCCGCCGCAGCAATGCCGTCGAGATCGGCGAACGAAACCTGCGCCTCCGTCATTGCTCCTGCGATAATGTGATCGAGCGCCTCGACATGGGCTCGGGCGGCGATTTCCGGCACCACGCCACCGAATTCGGCATGTTCGCTAACCTGAGACAACACTACATTGGACAGGATACGACCCTGTCCGTCCGCGGCCCGTTCGATCACGGCGGCGGCGGTTTCATCGCATGTCGTTTCGATTCCGAGAATGAGCATCGGGGTAGTATATGGCAGCGGAAGGTCCTAGGACGCAATCAATGGCACAAGCCCCGGCAGGAAAGGCCCTTTTGCGCATCGGCTCGCGCGGCTCCCCGCTGGCGCTGGTGCAGGCGCGCGAGGTGCAAAGCCGCCTGGCTGCGGCGGCCGGCGCCGATCCGGCCAGTATCGAAATCAAGGTCATTCGCACCACCGGCGATGCCATTCAGGACCGGCCACTGATGGAGGCCGGCGGCAAAGGATTGTTCACCAAAGAAATCGAAGAGGCTCTGCTCTCCGGCGCGATCGATCTCGCGGTACATTCGTCTAAAGACATGACAACGCTGTTGCCACCCGGTTTGATCCTTTCCGGATTCCTGCCGCGCGAGGATGCACGCGATGCATTCATCAGCAGCAAGGCGAAATCGCTGCGCGAACTGCCATCCGGCGCCGTCGTCGGCACCGCCTCGCTGCGGCGGCAGGCGATGGTCAAGCGCGCGAGACCGGACATCCACATCGTTCCGCTGCGCGGCAATGTCGAGACGCGGCTGCGCAAGATCGAAGACGGCATTGCCGACGCAACGTTGCTTGCCGTCGCCGGTTTGAAACGGCTCGGATTACTCTCCGCCGCAGCGGCACTGCTCGACATCGACGAATTTCTGCCCGCGGTCGGCCAGGGCGCGATTGGAATCGAGACCCGCGCCGACGACACGGCAACACGCGCGCTGGTGGCAAAAATCAGCGACGCCGATACCGCGGCCGCACTTGCCGCCGAGCGCGCGTTCCTCGCGGTGCTCGATGGCTCATGCCGCACCCCGATCGGCGGTCACGCGCGGGTGACCGGAGACACCATCCACTTCCGCGGCATCATCGTGAAACCGGATGGCAGCGAGGCTTTCGAAGTGTCGCGCGAAGGCTCCCGCGCGCAAGCAACCGAACTTGGCGCCGACGCCGGCCGTGAACTCAAGGGCCGCGGCGGCGACGATTTCTTCGTGCGGAGCTGAAAACGTGCGGCTCCTTCTCACACGGCCCGAGCCGGACGCACAGCGCACCGCAGCCGCGTTGCGGACAAAAGGTCACGAAGCCATCATCGCGCCGCTGTTGCGCATCGAGGCGCAGATCGACGTCAAGATCGGCGCCGGCCCCTGGGCCGCCGTGCTGGTCACCAGCGCCAACGCCGGACCGGCGATTGCATTCCATGAACGGGCGTTAGAGCTTCGCACCCTTCCGGTGTTCGCTGTCGGCAAGCGCAGCGCACTGACCATGACCGCAGCGGGCTTCGGCAACGTGCGCCATTCCGACGGCGACGTGAACGATCTTGCGGCGTTTGTTGCCGGCGAATTGCAACCGGGAATGCCGCTGCTCTATCTCGCCGGCGAGGAGCGTTCGGGCGATCTTGCCGGCGAACTGCGCAACCGCAGCTTCACCATCGAGACCGTTGTCGTCTACAGCGCGGTCGCTACGGCGAATTTGCCGCAAGCTGCCGCAGAAGCGCTGACAAGTGGTATCGGCGTCCTGCATTTCTCACGCCGCAGCGCGGAGGCCTATCTCGCCGCGGCCCGCGCCATGGACCTGTTCGCAGCAGCGCTCAGGCCAGTGCATTATTGTCTGTCGGTCCGGGTCGCGGAGCCGCTGCAACAGGCCGGCGCCGCCGATGTCCGGATTGCCGCAGCCCCCACTGAGGCCCATTTGATCGCACTTATAGATATGGCGTGATGTGTTGCCGCCATGTTCGGCGCGTACTATGGCGTCTACGGCCGGGCTAGCCTATTTGGTTCTGCAACGCAGATCGGGGACTGCATGACGAGCGAGTCCGATAGTACATCGCGCCGGCGGCCGCCGACCATCGACCTCACGGCGACGGAAGTCGGGACCGAGAAGCCGGCATCGGCGCAGGATGCCGGGCCGGACCTTAAGACTGATGCGCCCGAAAGTGCCCCTGCCCGTTCGAGTTCAATCATGAAACCGGCATTGGCCGGCGCGGCGATCGGGGCCGTCGTGATTGCCGCCGGCATCGCCGGCCTCGATATCGCGGGTTACCTGCCGCTTCGGCAACCAACGACGCAGGCCATAGGGCCCGCACCGGCAGCCGACAACAAAGCCATTGCCGACATCACAGCACAGCTCAACAAAATCCAGGGCGCGATCTCGGCTCCACAGACCGATCCCGACTCTTATCTCCCGTTTGACTGCCGCAGAGGCTGCAACAAAGTCACTCAACGATTCGGTTACAGCGCTGAACACACGGGTCGATCAGATCGCCGGTACTGCACAAGCCGCGCAAGCGCAGGCGAAGTCGGCAGCCGATGCCGCCGACGCCGCAAAAAGCACGGCGCAGGGCGGCGTGACACACGGCGATATCGACGCTCTGACCAGCCGCATCACGGCGCTTGAAACCACCGTGAAGTCGCTGTCCGAAAACGTAAAGCAACAGACCACGAGCGCCGACGACGGCGCAGCGCGGCTGATGATTGCAGCGGAAGCGTTGCGCGCGGCGGTCGAACGCGGCGCGCCGTATCAAACCGAACTCACGGCGGTGAAGAGCCTCGGCGCGGAGCCGAACGCGATAGCACCGCTCGAGCCATTTGCCGCTTCGGGCGCGCCAAGTGCCGCGGCGTTGGCACGCGAGCTTGCAACGCTTACCCCCGCTTTGAACGAAGCGGCGGAACCCAAGCAGACGCAAGGTACGTTCCTCGACCGTATCGAAGTCAATGCTCAACGCCTTGTTCGGAGCACACCGCTCGATGCACCGGCAGGCGACGATCCCCGATCGGTCGCAATGCGGATCAGCTTTGACGCGGCTCACGGCGACGTTGATGCCGCGCTTGCCGATATTGCCAAATTGCCCGAAGCCGCGAAGAGCATTGCCGCGCCTTGGGTGCTAAAGGCGCAAGCCCGTACCACAGCCATCGCGGCAAGCCGTCAACTTGCCGCCAACGCGCTCGCCGCGCTCAGCAAACCGCAATGACCCGGATCATTCTTTTTCTCGTTGTGGTCGGCGCGCTGGCGCTCGGTATTGCCTGGTTGGCAGACCGGCCGGGCGATGTGATCGTGACTTGGCCATGGCTGGAGCAAGTGTGGCCTGGACACGGACGGAACGAAGTCTCGCTGCTGGTACTAGGTGGCGTAATCCTTGTCGCGATGGCCGGGCTTGCGATCCTCTGGAGCATTATTCGCGCCATCATGCGCGCGCCAACGACCCTCGCCAACCGGCGGCGCCATCGCCGCGGCGTGCGCGCCTATGAAGCCATCTCCAGCGGCCTGATCGCTGTCGGCTCCGGCGATGTCGAGGCCGCACAGCGGCATGCATCCGCCATCAGCCGGCTGGCGCCGAGCGAACCGCTCGCGCTGTTGCTTGCCGCACAATCGGCGCAGCTTGCCGGCGACCGCGAGGGCGCTGAACGCGTTTTTCGCGATATGGCGAACCGCCACGACACCAAGCCGCTCGGCCTGCATGGTCTGTATATCGAAGCGCATCGCCGTAACGATCTGACGAGCGCACGGGCCTATGCCGAAGAAGCGGCGCGTACCGCTCCTTCGCTTGGCTGGGCCAGCCGGGCCGTGCTGGAAGCGCGATGCAAGGAAGGCGATTGGGCCGGTGCACTGGCGCTCCTGGAGGCGAATGCAGCAACGCTCGGCAAAACGCTCTATCGGCGACTGCGCGCCGTGCTGCTTACCGCACACGCCCATGCCATCGAGGACAGCGACCGCGATAAGGCGAAGGCGTCCGCGCTCGAAGCCGTCAAGCTCGCGCCGACCCTGGTGCCGGCAGCAGCACTGGCTGGACGGATGCTTGGGGAAAGCGGCGAGGTGCGCAAAGCGACACGCATCATCGACACGGCGTGGCGCGCCAATCCGCACCCGCAGTTGGCGCAAGCCTTCTTCGAATTGCGTTCGGGAGAATCGGCGCGCGACCGCCTCAAGCGCATCGAAGGCGCGGCCAAGAACGTTCCCGACAATGTCGAGAGCGCTTTGGCGATTGCGCGAGCCGCGATCGACGCGCGGGAATTTGCCAAGGCACGCGCGACGCTCGAACCCTACGTGGCAACGCCGACAAAGCGCGTTGCCCTGCTCATGGCCGAACTCGAGCGCGCGGAGGGCGACGAAGGCCGTGCCCGCGAATGGCTGGCGCGCGCCGTTAACGCCGCGCCCGATCCTGTGTGGACGGCGGACGGGCATATTTCGGATCGCTGGCTGCCCGCCTCGCCAGTAACCGGAAGGCTGGATGCTTTTGAATGGCGCGTGCCGCTGACCGGCATGATCAGTGCCGCACCGGTGATCGAACCGGAGCCGGTTGTTGTGCCCGCGGCAGTCGCACCGCCAACAATCGAAGCCGAGAGCAAGCCCGCCAGCGAACCCGCGCTGCCGCTGCCATCGAACGGGGCCGCAGCGGCAGCGTCCGCACAGCGCGGGGCCGTGCCGGTCATTCCGCTCGTGCACGCACCCGACGATCCGGGTCCGGATGTGATCGAGGAAAGCGCGGCCGAACAGCCTCAGCCGAAAGGCTGGCGGAAAATCTTCGGCTAGGTCAGCTTCGGTGCGGGCGGTAATCCGTCAAGCGCCGCCGTCTCTTCCGCAAATATGCGCGCGATATGAACCTGGCGACGGTCAGCGAAATAGCCGCCGAGTGCGCCCAGCATCGGACCGCCGACAAATGTCACCATGTCGAAGAGCGGCGACAGCCAGGCGCCAAAAGCTTCGGCGTCGCGGACCAGTGGACTAAACGTGAGGATGTAGAGACTGATCAGAATGGGATTGATGGTCGCCAAAGTGCCGTTGAGAACGTGTTTGGCTTGCGCGGTACGCGCCGCGACATAACCGGCTGCGAGGGCGGCGCCGAGAAGCGACAGCAGACGTCCGCTGATCGCCACCGCCGGCGTGGCGTGTATCGCGTCGAAGGCCTGACCGGCTTTGTAGCCGTATCCGGCGAACAGTGCGGATGCCACAGCCGCCTTGATCACGGCAGCGATGAACACGAAGGTCAGCGCGTAAGCGACGGCCGCGACAAGCAGCGCCTTCCAGGAAACACCGCGCATGGCCGGTTCTTCGGACATCCGCTCTGGATAGGGCCGGCAGCGCTACGAAACGGTTATTCGGGATGATGAAAGACGGCTTTACCTAAACAACTTGCCTAGTATGGCGACCTTGCCCGGCAAGCTGGATATGCATTATAGTGCATGTCCAGAGCGTATGAGGCTCCCGGACTTGGCCCAACAATCCGCCACAGCGAAATCCCGCGGAAAGCTGGCTACCCCGCCAGGTAGCGCGAGCTCCGAAGCTGTGTTCCTGACGATGATCGGGCGCGAGGTGCGGCGCAACCGCGCCAAGCGCGGAATGACCCGCCGCCAACTGGCGCAAGCCTCGGAAACCTCCGAACGCTACCTCGCCCAGATCGAGAGCGGAGCCGGTAATCCTTCGGTCAGCGTGCTGCGCGCCATCGCACAGGCGCTGGACTTGTCCTGCGCCGCACTGCTGCCGGAAACGGGCGCGCGCAACGCCTCGCTTGGCGCAATACTCGACCTGCTGGCGCAAGTGCCGGAAGGTGAACTCCCGGCCCTGACGAAAGAAATCGAACGGCGCGTTGCGCAGCCGGGGCAAGCCGATCGCGCGCGGCGCATCGCGCTCGTCGGGCTACGTGGTGCCGGCAAGTCAACGCTTGGACGGATGCTGGCGCAGCATCTGCGCTGTCCGTTCATCGAACTCGATCGCATTGTCGAGGAAGACTACGGCGCGAGTATCCCCGACCTGATCGAGATGGCCGGCACGGCGACGTTTCGCCGGCAGGAGCGCAGCGCGCTCGACCGCATCGTTACCGCCAACGAAACCGCAGTCATCACCACCGCAGGCGGCATCGTGTCGAACCTGGAAACTTACGCGTTGCTGCTTCGCCGCACGCATACGGTCTGGATCAAGGCGCGACCGGAAGACCATATGAGCCGCGTCATGGCGCAGGGCGATTTCCGCCCGATGGCGCAGAACCGCGAAGCCAAGGCCAATGAAGCTATGACGGATCTGGTCGCGATCCTCGAAGCGCGGCGCGCCGATTACGCCCGCGCCGAGGCGGAGCTTGATACGTCCGGAGATACAATAGAGCAGAGTTTTGCCAAGCTTTTGCGGCTTGTTTCGCCGTGGCTGGGGCTGGAGCGCAAGCCATGACGCTTGCCGATACCGGCTTCCTCGAGCTTGAGCCGATGCGGCTTGAATACCGCATGATCGGTCCACGGCCGGATGCGGCGCCGACCATCGTCATGCTGCACGAAGGCCTCGGCTCGGTCGGGCTGTGGGGCGATTTCCCCGACAAGATCGCCGAGGCGACCGAAGCCGGTGTGTTCGTCTACTCGCGCGCCGGCTACGGCAAATCGAAACCCGGACCGATGCCGCGTTCGACGCGCTTCATGCACGAGGAAGCTTGCGATGTGCTGCCGCGCGTGCTCGACGCCATCGGTTTTCAGCGCGGGATTTTGCTCGGACACAGCGACGGCGGTTCGATCGCGGCGATCTATGCCGGCAGCGTGCAGGACCATCGCGTGCGCGGCCTGGTGCTGGAAGCGCCGCACTTCTTCATCGAAGAGATAGGCCTCGCCGAAATCCGGCGGGCGCGAGAAGCCTTCACAACAGGGACGTTTCGCGAAAAGCTCATGCGCTGGCATGCCGACGTCGATTGCGCATTCCGGTCCTGGAGCGAGCCGTGGCTCAACCCCGAATTCCTCAAGTGGGATCTCACGGAAGAGCTTGCCTATATCCGCGTGCCGATTCTGATCGTGCAGGGCGATCAGGACCAGTACGGCACGCTCAAGCAGCTCGCTGTTGCTCAGGAAGAATGTTTCTGCCCGGTCGAGACTGCAGTACTGCCGGACATTCGTCATGTGCCGCACCGTGAGGCGCCCGAGCTGACGCTCACGGCGATGGCCGACTTCATCAACCGGCTGCTGCGCGACCATCACGAGGCCGACAAACCAGCCGATTCGGGGGTTGCAGCCTAATGCATTATAGCGCACATTCTCCGCATTGATGCACTATAATTCATATCGAGTTGAGGTGCTGATATGGCTGGGAATGTAGCTGATGCGGCGCATGCCAACGGGGCTGTGCTTGCCAACGGCAAGACCCGGGTCGATTTCCAGACCGAGCCGTCGCGCTATCACCATTGGAAACTGAACACCGACGGCGACATCGCGACCCTGGTCATGGACGTCGACGAGAAAGCCGGGCTGTTCGAGGGCTACGATCTCAAGCTCAACTCCTACGATCTCGGCGTCGATATCGAGCTTGCAGATGCGATCGATCGGCTGCGCTTCGAACATCCGGAAGTGCGGGCCGTGGTGCTGCGCTCGGGCAAGCCGCGGGTTTTTTCCGCCGGCGCCAATATCCGCATGCTGGCCGCCTCCACGCATGCGCATAAAGTCAACTTCTGCAAATTCACCAACGAAACGCGAAACGGCCTCGAAGACCTGAGCGAGAACTCAGGCCTTAAATCAATCTGCGCCATCAACGGCACCGCTGCCGGCGGCGGCTACGAACTTGCGCTCGCATCGGACTACATCATGCTGGTGGACGACGGTTCGGCGTCAGTGTCGCTGCCCGAATTGCCGTTGCTTGCCGTGCTGCCCGGCACCGGCGGCCTCACCCGGGTTTCCGACAAGCGCAAGGTGCGCCGCGATCATGCCGACGTATTCTGCACCACCGAAGAAGGCGTCAAAGGCAGGCGTGCGGTGGAATGGCGGCTGGTCGATGCTGTCGTACCGGGGTCGAAATTCGACGACACCGTGTCGGCACGCGCCAAAGAGTTCGCCGCAAAGTCACCGCGCAACGGCTCCGGCAAAGGCATAACCCTGACGCCGCTGACGCGCAGCTTCGCCGCTGACGGCATCGGGTATGATTTTGTTTCAGTCGAGTTCCGGCGCCCCGAGCGCATCGCAACGATCACATTGCGCGGCCCGTCGGCGCCGCCGCCCGCCTCCGCGGACGCGATGCTGGCGCTCGGCGCCAGTTTTTGGCCGCTGCAGATCGCACGCGAACTGGACGACGCGATTCTTAATATCCGGCTGAACGAACTCGACGTCGCCGCAATCGTCTTCAAGTCGGCAGGCGATCCGGCCGCGGTGCTGGCTTATGACGCTTTTCTTGATGCCAACAAGAGCTTCTGGCTCGCGCACGAAATCCGCCTGCTGTGGAAGCGCGTGCTCAAGCGCGTCGATCTGACCTCACGCTCGCTGGTGACGCTGATCGAACCCGGCTCCTGTTTTGCCGGTACGCTTGCCGAGTTGCCGCTCGCCAGCGACCGCTCCTACATGCTGATCGGCAACCGCGAAGGCGACAACAGGCTGCCGGCGACTATCGCACTGGCCGATGTCAATTTCGGGCCGTATCCGATGTCGACCGGGTTGACGCGCCTCGCCTGCCGGTTCCTGGCGACGCCCGAGAGCATCGACACCGCAAAGGCCGAGTGCGGCAAAATGCTCGATGCTGAAACCGCGCAAGATCTTGGGTTGATCACCTTTGCGCTCGACGACATCGATTGGGACGATGAGGTGCGCGTTTTCCTCGAAGAGCGCGCGAGTTTCTCACCGGACGGTCTCACCGGCCTTGAAGCCAACCTGCGCTTTGCCGGCCCGGAGACCATGGAATCGAAAATCTTCGCGCGGCTGACCGCGTGGCAGAACTGGATCTTCCAGCGCCCAAACGCGATCGGCGAAGAAGGCGCGCTTAAACGCTACGGCACCGGCCAGAAGCCGGTGTTTGACACACGCAGGGTATGAGGTGAAGCCATGACAATCGACGCCGTCGACTACACCACGAAAATCCCGAACAACGTCAATCTCGCCGAAGACCGCCAGGTGCTTCGCGCGCTGGAGAGCTGGCATCCCGGCTATATCGACTGGTGGAAGGACATGGGGCCGGAAGGCTTCCAGGACTCGTTGGTCTATCTGCGCACCGCAGTGTCGGTCGATCCGAAAGGCTGGGCAAAATTCGATTATGTGAAAATGCCCGATTACCGCTGGGGCATTCTGCTCGCGCCGAAAGAAGAGGGCCGCACGGTTCCGTTTGGCCGCCATTATGGCGAACCCTCGTGGCAGGATATTCCGGGCGAATATCGCGCCATGTTGCGGCGTCTCGTTGTCATTCAGGGCGATACCGAGCCGGCCTCGGTCGAGCAGCAGCGCTACCTCGGCAAAACCGCGCCCTCGCTCTACGACCTGCGCAATGTGTTCCAGGTCAACGTCGAAGAAGGCCGTCACCTCTGGGCGATGGTCTATCTCCTGCAAAAATACTTTGGCCGTGATGGCCGTGAGGAAGCGGCAGAGTTATTGCAGCGCCGCTCCGGCGACGCCGACAAGCCACGGATGCTCGGCGCCTTCAACGAAGCGACGCCGGACTGGCTGTCGTTCCACATGTTCACGTTCTTCACCGACCGCGATGGCAAGATGCAGCTCGAGAGCCTTGCGCAATCCGGCTTCGACCCGCTGTCGCGCACCTGCCGCTTCATGCTGACGGAAGAAGCGCATCACATGTTCGTCGGCGAAACCGGCGTCGGCCGCACCATCCAGCGCACCTGCGAGGCGATGAAGGCGGCCGGGATCGAGGACCCGAACGAGATCAGCAAAATCCGCGACCTCGGCGTCATCGATCTGCCGACGATGCAGAAGAAGCTCAATCTGCATTACACATTGTCGCTCGACTTGTTCGGCTCGGAGGTTTCGACCAACGCCGCCAACACGTTCACCGCGGGTCTCAAGGGCCGCTTCGCCGAAACCAGGATCGAGGACGATCATCGGCTCGAAGGCGCGACCTATCCGGTGCTGAAATTCATCGACGGCGAAATAAAGCGCGTCGATGAGCCGGCGCTGACCGCGATCAATATGCGGCTGCGCGACGATTACACCGCCGATTGTCAGCGCGGGATCGACCGCTGGAACAAGATCATCGAGAAGGTCGGTATTGGTTTCAAATTTCAGTTGCCGCATGTCGGCTTCCATCGCCAGATCGGCGAATTCAAGGAAGCGAAGATTTCGCCTGAGGGCGCGCTGCTCACCGACACGACGTGGAATCGCGACAAAGGCCAGTGGCTGCCGTCAAAGGACGACGGCGATTTCATCGCCAGCCTGATGCAGCCGGTGACCGAGCCCGGCCAGTTCGCAAGCTGGATCGCGCCGCCGCGCGTCGGCATCGACAACAAGCCCGGCGATTTCGAATACGTGAAAATCGCGGCCTAGCGCGCCTCGCAAGAACGCTTCATACCGCCCAGCAGGCGCAACCGAGCGCACCCCAGAACGACTTCAGATCAGCGATAGGCAACTGGCTCGACCACGCGGTGGCGTGGTTATGGCCATGAACATTGCAGACGCTGGCGCAATTGCAGAGCGCGGCCAACCGCTGATGCGCAGCCGGTTTGGCGCCTGCATCGCCCCACGCCGCATAACCCCCGAACGTGCGCACAGGCGACCAGTCCGGCATCGCCGGAGGCACTTCGCCTTCATCGAATGAAGCGAAATCACCCGCGGCATAAACGGTCTTGCCGCCGACCATGGTTAGCAGCGACGTCGTGCCGGCGATCTCGTCTTCGGCGCACGAAAAATAGTCGCGATCGGGCAACATCAGATCGGCGAACTGCCCAACCTGGATACGACCCTTTTTGCCCTCCTCGTTGGAGAACCAGGTGACATTCTCGGTCCACATTCGCAGTGCCGTCTCCCGGTCGAGGCAGTTGCGCTGCGGATAGAGCCGGAACCCAGCCACCGTCTTGCCGGTCACGAGCCAGGCGAGCGCCACCCACGGATTGTAGGAAGCGACCCGTGTCGCATCAGTACCAGCCGATATTTTGACGCCAGCGTCCACGATCCGTTTGATCGGAGGCGTCGCCTCCGCGGCGCCGAAGCCGTAGCGCTCGACGAAATACTCGCCCTGATAGGCCATGCGGTGCTGGACAGCGATGCCACCGCCTAATGCAGCGATACGATCAATCGACGCGTCTGAAATCGTCTCGGCGTGATCGAAGAACCAGTTCAGGCCGTCGAGCGGAATATCCTGATTGACCCGTTCGAACACATCGAGCGCGCGGGAGATTGTCTCGTCGTAGGTCGCATGCAGCCGCCACGGCCAGCGATTTTCCGCAAGGATACGAACGACCTCCTCAAGTTCACCTTCCATTTCCGGCGGCATGTCCGGACGCGGCTGGCGAAAATCCTCGAAGTCTGCCGCCGAAAATACCAGCATTTCGCCGCCGCCGTTGTGGCGGAAATAATCGTTACCCTGTTTGTACTTCGATGTTTTGGTCCAGTTCAGGAAGTCGGCTTTCTCACCTTTCGGCTTCTGCGTGAAAAGATTGTAGGCAAGTCTCACGGTCAGCCGATTGGCCTCGGCGAGTTTTTCTATGACGGCATAATCTTCCGGGTAATTCTGAAAGCCACCACCAGCGTCGATCGCACCGGTGAGACCGAGACGGTTGAGCTCACGCATGAAATGGCGCGTGGAATTGATCTGATACTCCAGCGGCAGCTTCGGACCTTTAGCGAGCGTCGCGTAAAGGATCGCGGCGTTTGGCTTTGCCAGCAGCAGCCCGGTTGGATTGCCGTTCGCGTCGCGCACGATCTCACCCGCGGGCGGCGCCGGCGTGTCTTGGTGTAACCCACAGCGCGTAAGGCCGCGGCGTTGAGAAAAGCGCGGTCATAGAGATGCAAGATGAATACGGGCGTATCAGGTGCGACCGCATTCAGCTCCTCGATGGTTGGCAAATGTTTCTCAGCGAATTGATGCGCCGTGAAACCGCCGACTACACGGACCCACTGCGGCGGCGGCGTCATCGCCACTTGCCGTTTGAGCATCGCCATGGCGTCGGACAGCGAACGCACGCCATCCCAACGCAGCTCCATATTGAAGTTCAGTCCGCCGCGGATGATGTGCAGATGATTGTCGATCAGGCCGGGCAGCACGCGCCGGCCTTTCAGATCAATGACCCTCGTCGAGGGTCCTGCCTTCGGCATGATCTCAGCGGTGCGACCGACGGCCGCAAACACACCGTCCTTGATCGCGACCGCCTCGGCGGTCGGATTCGAACGGTCGAGCGTCGTAAACAGTCCGGTATGAAGAATGAAATCGGGAGTGGCCATCGGCGCCTCGCTAAGTCAGCTCTGGAGGAAGGCGAGCAGATCGGCGTTGATCGTTTCAGCTTCCGTCGTGGGCATGCCGTGTGGAAATCCCTTGTAGGTCTTCAGCGTGCCATTCTTGAGCAACTTTGCCGACAGCGGTCCGGAAGCGACATAGGGCACGATCTGATCGTCCTCGCTGTGCATCACCAGCACAGGCACGGTGATCTTCTTGAGGTCTTCGGTGAAATCAGTTTGCGAGAAGGCGACGATCCCGTCGTAATGCGCCTTCGCGCCGCCGATCATGCCCTGGCGCCACCAGTTCTGGATGGTCGCTTCGGCCGGCTTGCCCGTCTTGTTGTAGTTGTAAAAAGGGCCAGCGGCGACGTCGCGGTAGAATTGCGAGCGGTTCGCCGCGAGCGCGACCCGGAAATCGTCGAATACCTTCTTCGGCAGCCCTTTCGGATTGGCGGGCGTCTGCACCATCAACGGCGGCACCGCGCTGATGATGGCCGCCTTCGACACCCGGCTTTCGCCGTGGCGCGCTATGTAGTGCACAACCTCCCCGCCGCCGGTGGAATGACCGACATGAATTGCGTTCTTCAGATCGAGATGCGCCACCACGGCGGCAAGATCGTCTGCGTAGTGATCCATGTCATGACCGTCGCCGGTCTGGGTTGACCGGCCATGGCCGCGGCGGTCGTGGGCGATCACACGGTAACCGTGATTGAGGAAGAACAGCATCTGCGCGTCCCAATCGTCGCCCGACAGCGGCCATCCATGGCTGAAAACGATGGGCTGACCTTTGCCCCAATCCTTGTAAAAAATCTCGACGCCATCCTTGGTCTTGACTGTGGTCATGACGATCCTCCTGGCTTCCCTTGGTCGGATAATTGTTGATCGTGTTTGTGACGGCCGGGCAGCAATCCGAAGACATGCTGGTGAGCAAAGGCACGGGTCCAGGCTGCGCGCAGCGAATGACCCGCAAGCAGGTGCTGACCAACCGGCAAAATCTGCTCGCCGATCAGGATACCGAACAGACCGACGAGCGCAACGACCGGTGGCGCCGGCGAACGAACGCCCAAGCAACCGTAGAAGAGACCAACGGCTACTCCTGTGGCCAAAGCAACGATATAAATTCGCATTGCGATTTTCTCGCTGGATCAGGCCGATGCGGCTTCGCTCGCGTGACCTCCAAGCATGGCGTTTGCGTAAATCAGGCCAAGGCCGTAGGCGCCACCATATGTACGCGCGAGTCCGGTAGTCGCGGCGTAAGTCTCGCTCCGCGCCCAATCCCGCTGGAGCTCTAATAGATATTGCAGCGACGTCATTGGCCGGACACCAGCCTGAACCATTCGCTCCATCGCCCGCTCGTGGGCTTCCTCCGAGACATCGCCGCAGGCATCGGCAATCACATAGACCTCAAAGCCCTGATCGACGGCTGAAAGTGTCGGACCCACGATGCAAACCGACGTCCAGAGGCCACAGAACACGATCCTTCCCTTGCCGATGCGATTGACTTCTTGAATGACCGCGGCGTCTTCCCAGGTGTTCATGCTGGTGCGATCGAGGTATTTCGCCTTTGGAAAGGCAGCCTTGATCTCATCAAACATCGGACCCGAAAAGGTTTTCTCTGCGACGGTGGTCGGTATGAAGGACACACCAAAGATGCGCGCCGCGTTTGCGACGAGCGCAGCGTTATTGCGCAATATAACCGGATCGATTGATTTGGTCGCAAAGGCCATTTGCGACTGAAAATCTATCATGATCAACGTGTGATCGGTTGGGGACAGTAACGTCTTGCCCGGTTTCGCACTGGCAACAACCATGACTCGCGCTCCTCTTTATGACTTAATCATAGCTAGTCAATGTGCTCTCCTAAGAAAAGAAGTTACCTCGGAGTAATCGCACCATGGCCGAGCAAACATCCACAGCGCCCAGCGAATCGAGTGGTTGTCCGCTCGATCCGGTCCTCAATTTCCTGGCGCTGAAATGGCTAGTGCATATCGTCTGGCTGCTTGGGCAGGCGCAAACGATGCGCTTCGCTGAACTGCAGCGCCAACTGCCTGGCGTGTCGGCTAAAGTCTTGTCGGCGCGGCTCAAGCAACTTGAAATGCTCGCGCTCCTGGAACGAGAAGACAAGGGCACCAATCCGCCGCACGTAATTTATCGGCTCACGCCATACGGCCACTCGGTCAACGAGTTTCTGGCCGGCATCGAGTTGAAGGCCCGTCAGCTTCAGCTGCCTACGGTCTCGCGAAACGACGCGGCCATGAATGGATGATACCAACCGGTCGGTCACTCCGAGCAAAGTGCGTTCTTTCGCGCGTCGGCACGGTGGTTTGGAAAATCACCAGATGAGCAACGAGCGCGCGTTTTGCAATCATCGCCGGGCAATGGCCCATCAATGCTGCTGCAGGCTGCTCACGATGAGCAAGAGTAGTCCGCCGACAATCGCCAGAT
This sequence comes from uncultured Alphaproteobacteria bacterium, assembly GCA_963739945.1. Lineage (GTDB taxonomy): Bacteria > Pseudomonadota > Alphaproteobacteria > Rhizobiales > Xanthobacteraceae > BOG-931. Next base: position 252,898 of record CAVUCN010000027.1, read on the forward strand.
GCTCAAGACTGGTCGTCAATTCCTGCCGGGCTGGTTGACCGTGAAGCAGCCAGAAGCGGTGCCCAAGGACCGTCGCCGCGGCGGTGAACAAGGCGAGAATGGCCGCACCCAAAGCCGCGCCGATTCCCGAAAGCACCGACAAGCCGGCAACGATCTGAACGGCGATTGTCATGGCCGCAAATAGACGGGACATGGGCAGACCGAGGCGGGTGACTTCTTCGACGCCCGCTTTCCAATGGCTGAGCTTATCCTGACCGCTGTAAAGAAAGACCGCAGCCAGGAACGCCCGCGCCAACGGCACGGCGTAGGATGCACCCAATTCCCGTAAAGTTGAGAGTTCGGCCATAGTGCTTCTGCAACCGGCCGATCTAACATCGACGGCTGTAACTCTGTCGAGTAAATTCCCCCACGAGCTTGTCCGCGGAGATTTCGATGAGTAGCGGTGGCAGCGCGGCATCGGCAAAGAAGCCTTCGTCTTTATCCGCGGCCTTTCGCAATCGTGTGTTTACCGTCATCTGGACGGCGACGGTCGTCTCGAATATCGGCAGCTGGATGTATAGTGCGGCCGCGGGCTGGCTGATGACGAGCCTCAATCCCGACCCGCTGCAGGTCGCACTGGTACAGGCGGCAAGTACATTGCCGGTGTTCCTGTTTGCGATACCGGCAGGCGCCTTTGCCGACATTTTTGACAAGCGCAAATTTCTGATTGTGCTCGAAATCCTGACGACCGTAGCCTCCGCAGTCTTTGCCGCGATGGTAGGCCTTGGGCTCGTCACGCCAATAAGCCTTCTGATCTTCACTTTTGTTATCGGCGCGACTGGAGCATTGACGGTCCCGGCTTGGCAGTCGGTGGTGCCACAACTCGTGCCAAGGGACGATTTGACGTCTGCGGTCGCGGCCAATAGCGTCGGCGTCAACATATCGCGGGCGTTGGGGCCGGCGCTCGGCGGCGCTGCGATTGCGAGCCTGGGCATCGTCTCTCCATTCTGGATCAATGGCGCCTCGAATCTCGGTGTGATTGGTGCGCTGTTGTGGTGGAAGCCTGCGAAGGCTACCCACACATCCTTGCCGGCAGAGCGTTTCACCGGCGCGGTCGGGGCCGGGCTCCGCTATGCGAGGAACAGTCCATCGTTACGGGCAACGCTGATAAAAGCCGCGGGCTTCTTCCTGTTTGCCAGCGCCTATTGGGCACTGCTGCCGCTGGTTGCCCGAACGCAGGTTGCGAGCGGACCGGAACTCTACGGCATCCTGCTTGGCGCAATTGGAGCAGGCGCCGTGGGTGGCGCGTTTGTCATGCCGCAACTTCGCCTGAAGCTCGGAGTGAACTGGCTCGCGGCGAGCGGAATGGCGGGCACTGCGTTGACTCTGGTGCTGTATGGTTTGGCGCATGATCCGGTCACAGCGCTTGTCGCCAGCGTGCTTGCCGGCATTTCCTGGATAGCTGTCCTCGCAACGCTGACCGTATCGGCGCAATCCTCGTTGCCGGACTGGGTGCGAGGCCGCGGTCTCGCACTGTTCACGACGGTCTTTTTCGGTTGCATGACGCTTGGCAGCGCCGTTTGGGGCAAGCTTGCAGCGATCCTTGGCCTGCCGGCGGCGCATTTCATTGCCGCCGCCGGAGCAGTCGCCGCAATCATTGTGACATGGCCCTGGAAACTGCAGGCCGCTGCGACAACCGACCTAACCCCATCAATGCATTGGCCTACGCCGGAGGTAGCGCAGGAGGTCAACCGGGATCGAGGGCCGGTCCTGGTAACTGTCGAATACCGGGTAAGGCCGGAGGATCGTGAGGCATTCCTCGATAGCATCGAGCCACTAAGGCGAGAACGTCTCAGAGACGGCGCGTTTCGCTGGGCAGTGTTCGATGACGCAGCCGAGCCGGGCAGAATGGTGGAGACATTTCTGCTCGGCTCGTGGATGGAACATCTTCGTCAGCATGAACGGGTGACGAATGCCGATCGTCTGGTTCAGGAAAATGTGCTGCGATTTCATCTGGAGGGCACGCCGAAGGTAACGCATCTCATCGCTGTGGACTTCTAGCGTGAGATTGTCTTCTCCACCGCCTTGCATGCGACAGCGACGCTAAGACTTCTTCTCTACATCCAACGGCCCGTCCTTAAGCCGGGAAAGGTCGAAGCTGTCGATTTCGCGCAGCAATTCTACAAACGCTTGCGCGCCCTGCTTCAGCGACGCTTCACCTTTTTCCGCCGTTGCCAGCCGCGCATCGCCGAGCGAGCCGCTCGGATGCAGATCCTGAGTCATCCAGGCGAAGCCCGCCGGCCGATAAGCGCCGAGCCATTTGAACTCGCGCGACATCGCGATGGTCGCAGGTACGGCGTTTTCGGCTTTGTCCATCCGCACCGTGCCGGGCTTTGCCGCGAGCATCAGCGACGTCTCGACATCGCCGGCATGGATGCCGTGCCGTTTCTCTTCTTTGCCAAAGGCGCCTTCAGGATAGCCGAAGCGGTGCCAGCCTACGGTGACCACGAGCATCTTGAGGCGCGTGCGCAGATCGCGCGCCACCACCTCCATCGCCGCGACATTGCCGCCGTGACTGGTGATCAGCACCAGCTTGCGCACGCCGGCCCGCGCCAGGCTCTCGCCGATCTCGGTCCAGGTAGCGATAGCCGTCGTCGCCGAAACCGTCAGCGTGCCCGGATAGGACAGATGCTCGGCGGAGACGCCGATACGCTGCAACGGCAGAAAAGTAACGGGCAGATCATCGGGCAGGATCTTGCCGGCCCGCTCCAGATAGCCTTCGCCGATATAGGTATCGACGCCGAGCGGCAAATGCGGTCCATGCTGCTCTATCGCGGCGAGCGGCAGGACGGCGATCCAGCGCCCGGTCTCGGCGCCGGCCACATCCTGCCAGGTCATGTCCATCCAGTTACGTGCGGGCAATGTCATTTTGGGTCTACTCGCCAACGATGGTTCACTCTCCTATTGTCGCGTCGGCGGCAGAAAGGGGCAACCGATGCGATCGATAAAAATACGCTGGATGATAACGGCCGGACTTGCGGTTTGTGGCGTCGCATTGGCGGCGCCTGTTTTCGCCCAGACGCTCGACAAGGTCTCCTTCGGCACCAACTGGCTCGCCGAAGGCGAGCATGGCGGTTTCTATCAGGCGCTGGCCGACGGCACTTACAAGAAATATGGCCTCGACGTCACGATCGTGCCGGGCGGACCGAGCGCCAACAATGCGTTGCTGTTGCCGGTCGGCAAGATCGACTTCTTTCTCAGCGCCAACCCGCTGGAAGGCTTCGATGCCGTCAGCCAGAACATCCCGACGGTCGAAGTCGCCGCGCTGTTCCAGAAAGATCCGCAGGTTCTGATCGTCCATCCCGATCAGGGCATCGACAAATTTACCGACCTGAAAAATCTGACGCTGTTCATCTCCAGCGACGGCGTCGCGACGTTCTACCAATGGCTGAAAGCAGATTACGGTTTCACGGATGCACAGGTGAAACCCTACAACGACAATGTGCAACCGTTCCTCGTCAACAAGAAGAGCGCGATGCAGGGCTACGTGACATCGGAGCCGTTCACCGTCCAGAAAGCCGCGGGCTTCGTCCCAAAGGTCTTCCTGCTCGCCGATCAGGGCTTTTCCGGCTACTCGACGCTGATCCAGACCCGCAAAGACCTCGTCGCCAAGAAGCCCGATCTGGTGCAGCGCTTTGTCGATGCCTCGATCATCGGCTGGTACAATTACATCTATAACGATAATTCCGCCGCCAACGCGCTGATCAAGAAACAGAACCCGGAGATGACCGACGATCTCCTGAAATACTCGGTCAGCAAGATGAAGGAAGCCGGCATTGTCGATTCCGGCGACGCGACGACGCTCGGCGTTGGCGCATTGACCGATGCGCGGATGAAAGCCTTCTTCGACGAGATGGTCCGCGCCGGAGTCACCAAGGCGAGCGTCGCCTACCAGAACTCCTACACGACGCAATTTACCGGCAAGAAAGTCGGGCTAGATCTGCGGCCGAAATGATGCCGGCGGAGGCTGCACCGCAATCCAATCCTATTGTCTCGCTGCGAGGCGTCGGCAAGACGTTTCCGAGCGGTACTGTCGCGCTCGCCGGCCTCGATCTCGACGTACGCGACGGCGAGTTTCTTTCACTGCTTGGACCGTCCGGCTGCGGCAAGTCCACCGCGTTGCGTATCATCGCCGGGTTGAGCGATCCGACGCAGGGAACGGTCACGTGGCCCGCTGCGGCGGCGGAAGGACGGATCGGCTTCGTTTTTCAGGAGCCGACGCTGATGCCATGGGCCAACGTGTTCAATAACGTCATGCTGCCGCTGAAACTGAAAGGCGCGACGGCGGGCAGAGCCTCGGAGCGAGTTAAAGCCGCTCTACACCGCGTCGGCCTGGAAAAATTCGAAAATGCCTATCCGCGCGAACTGTCCGGCGGCATGCGGATGCGCGCCTCCATCGCACGGGCGCTGGTGACCGAGCCTGCGCTGCTGCTGATGGATGAGCCGTTCGCCGCGCTCGACGAAATTACGCGCTTCAAGCTTAACAACGATCTGCTCGAAGTGTGGCAGGCGCTGCGCACGACGGTGGTGTTTGTCACTCACTCCGTGTTCGAATCGGTCTATCTGTCGAACCGAATCGTCGTGATGGCAGCGCGGCCCGGCCGTGTCTTTACTGAACTGGCGATCGACGCGCCTTACCCGCGTGACCAGAATTTTCGCACTTCTGCCGAATATGGCGCGTTGTGCCGGCGCACCTCCGAAGCGCTTGGCCAGGCCATGGCGACGGGAGGCGATGCATGAAGTTGAACGCGCACGGACAACGCGACCGCGTGCTCAGCATTGCGCTGCCAGTCATCGTGTTCGCGCTCGCCCTGGGTATTTGGGAACTGGTCGTCCGCGTCAAAGGCATTCCGCCCTACGTGCTGCCAGCGCCGAGCCTGATCCTGCAAACGCTGTTTTCCGACGCCGCGCTGTTGCTGCAATCGCTACTGGTCACCCTCATCACCACGTTCGAAGGCTTCCTGCTGGCGTCGATCGGCGGCGTCGGGCTTGCCGTGCTGTTCAACCAGTCACGCTTTGTCGAATATTCGCTTTATCCGTTCGCGGTGGTGCTTCAGGTTACGCCGATCGTCGCCATCGCCCCGCTACTGCTGATCTACCTGCCGCAGCCGGCGGCAGTGCTGTTCTGCGCCTGGATCGTTGCGTTCTTCCCGGTGCTGGCGAACACCACGCTCGGACTGAACTCGGTGGACCGTAACCTCGCCGATCTGTTCGCGCTCTACGGCGCATCGCGCAGTCAGGTGCTGTGGAATCTGAAACTGCCGGCGGCGCTGCCTTACATCCTGGGCGGCCTGCGCATTGCCGGGGGCCTGTCTCTGATCGGCGCCGTCGTCGCCGAGATCGCTGCCGGGTCCGCCGGCGCGGGATCCGGCCTCGCCTATCGCATTGCCGAGTCGGGCTACCGGCTCAACATCCCGCGCATGTTTGCCGCGCTGCTGCTGCTCTCGGTCGCAGGCATCGTGATTTTCTATTTGCTGGCGCTGATTAACTATCTTGCGCTGCGCCGCTGGCACGAAAGCGCTCTCGGCGGCGAGCGTTAACTGTACTCGCCGCACTACCATGATCGACAGGCAAATCCAGCGGCAAGATTTTGCCGGATTCCGTTGACCATTAACGCGAGTAACTCTTGTCCATTTTGACCGCTGCTTTTATTCGATTCGATCGGAATGAAAGAGACTGTCAGCCATCCTCGGACGTTCGAGTCAGCGGAAATGTCGTCAACCGACGCCTACAGCCAGACCGAAGCTTCCCCGGCATCGCCGCCCGCTGCGACCGATAAAGCACGCGCTGCATTGTGGGCGCAGATTATCGGCACCGCGAAGCATCTCCGCAAGCGCGACGCGCCGCAAACCGCGCGACAACCTCTGGTGCTTGAACTGAAGCAAGGCGTAGCGGCCACGCCGGTTTATTTCATCGGCGCCGGACTTTTCGAATTTCATCTCGCCGGCTTGATCTCTTCCGAGCAGGCGATTTATGCCGTCGAAATCACCTGGCCATCCGAATGGCACGATGCTGCGGTCAGAAATAACGTCGCCACCTGCCCGCCGCTGGAGGAACTGGTTGCGCGCTATACCACCCTGATCCACGCGCACGCGGGGACATCACCGTGCGTCCTGATCGGCTATTCGTTCAACGGCAATATTGCATTTGAAGCCGCGCACCAGTTGCAGGCACTTGGCACCCGGGTCGAAAGAGTGATGCTGCTCGATTGCCCGCCGGAATATCCGGTTTGGCATCTCGCAGCGCGCCGAAGCCTTGGACAGATCTGGAATTCACGTGCGAGTGCGTCGCAATCTTTCGCTGAGAAGCTCAAGACCTCGGGGCAGGTGACCGGATGGACGCTTGTCGCGGCAGCAAAAGCCGCGAAGCAAAGCTTTCTGTGGCACGCGATTGGCGATCCCGGCTTGCTCACCACGAAGCTCGATACGCTGGGCCGGCCCTTGCATTGGCGTCTTATCGAACGTCTCTACGATCATTCGCTGCGTAACTATCGCATCCGCCCCCTCGACAGCCACGGCGTGCTGTTCCGTGCCGATCGTGCGGAAGACTGCCCGTCGCCGGTTGTCGATGAGAAGTCTCGGCTGGTCTGAACTCTTTGCTGGCGGCTTCGACATCGTTTCGACGACCGGCGACCACAAATCCATGGTCGAGCAAAGTCCGCATGACCGAAACCTTGCCGGGGACATCAGCAAGGCGCTGGATCAGTCCTACGCCAAGTTGACACAAGCGACGCGCGCTTAAGGCACTCAGCTATTCGAGGCAATCCGCCAGCACGCGCGCGACGTGAACGGCGTCGCGGCCCGCCCCATCCTTGATCTGATGCCGGCATGAGGTACCGTCGGCAACGATGATGGCGTCGTCCGGCGCCTGACGCACCGCCGGCAACAGCGACAGTTCGCCCATCGCCCGTGACGCGTCGATTGTGCCGGCGTGATAGCCAAACGAACCGGCCATGCCGCAGCAGCTCGATTCGATTGGCTCGACCTCAAGCTCCGGGATGAGTTTGAGCGCCGCCTCAACAGCCGGCATCGCGTCGAAGGACTTTTGATGGCAGTGGCCATGCAGCAGCGCGCGTTTCTTCGCCGGTTTGAGCGGCAGATTGAGGCGGCCGGCTTTTGCCTCGGCTGCCAGAAACTCCTCGAACAGCATCGTGCTGTTGGCGACACGGCGCGCCAGCTCGCTTTTGAGCAACGCCGGAATCTCGTCACGGAAGGTGAAAATGCAGCTCGGCTCGAGCCCGATCACCGGCACACCACGCTCAATGTAAGGCGCAAGCGCAGCGAGCGCGGCTTCCGCTTCGCGCCGCGCCTCATCGACTTTGCCGACAGCAAGAAATGTGCGCCCGCAGCAGATCGGCCTGCCGTTATGGTTTTGCGGCCTGGCGAAGCGGACGGCATAACCACCGGCGACAAGCACAGCGAGTGCGGCGTCGAGATTTTCACGCTCGAAGTAGCGATTGAAAGTGTCGGCGAAGAGCACGACTTCCCTGCCCGCCCCGACGTCACGCGGCTCCTCGAAAAAATCACTCCGCCATTGCGGCAGCCTCCGCTGCGCGCTGAACCCCGCGATCGTTTCCGATAATTTTGCCGCGCCGGGCAGCCGATCGCGTAAATTCATCAGCCACGAGAAGCGCGCGGCATTTTGCGCGTAATGCGGCAGGTATCCGACCAGCTTGTCGTGCAGCGACAGCCCGAACTTCTCCGCGCGCGCCCGCAGCACTTCGATTTTCATGCGCGCCATATCGACGCCAGTCGGACATTCCCGCCGGCAGGCTTTACAGGAGACGCAAAGTTCCAGTGTCTCGGCCATTTCGTCGGATGTAAGCGCGTCCGGCCCGAGCTGGCCGGTGATGGCAAGGCGGAGTGAATTGGCCCGGCCGCGCGTAACGTCGCGCTCTTCGCGGGTGACCCGGTAGCTCGGACACATGACGCCCCCGGCGAGCGCGCGGCAGGCGCCATTGTTGTTGCACATCTCGACCGCGCCCTGAAAACCGCCACCGGCGCCGGTATAAGCCGACCAGTCGAGCGCGGTTGTCATCGCCTCGGCATGATAATTGGCGCCATAGCGAAACAGCGTGCGGTCATCGAATTTCGGCGCGCGCACGATCTTTCCGGGATTGAAAAGATTTTGTGGATCGAAACGGTCCTTTACTTCCTCGAAGGCATGGACGAGTTCGCTGCCGAACATTTTCTCGTGAAATTCGGAGCGTACGATGCCGTCGCCATGCTCACCGGAATGCGAGCCTTTGTATTCGCGCACCATCGCGAACGCCTCTTCCGCGATGGCGCGCATCGCATGCACGTCCTTTTCGAGCCGAAGGTTGAGCACCGGACGCACATGCAGACAGCCGACCGCGGCGTGCGCATACCAGGTGCCACGCGTGCCGTTCCTTTCAAATACCTCGGTCAGCCGCGCGGTGTAGTCGGCGAGGTGCTCAAGGGGTACTGCGCAGTCTTCGACGAACGAGACGGGTTTTCCCGCCTCCTTCATCGACATCATGATATTGAGACCGGCGGTGCGGACTTCGTTGATGCTGGTTTGCAGCTTGGGATCGAGCACTTCGACAACGCCGCCCCAGTGCGCGCCGTTCTTGTCCCATGCGATGCCGAGATCGCCGAGCAGTTCACCAAGCCGCTTCAGCCGGCGCTGATTCTCGTCCCAATCGTCCTCGGCAAATTCAACAAACAGGATCGCCTCGGGGTCGCCGCGCAGGAACGCGGCGACGGTCGGCTTGAACATCGCGATCTCGGCGGCGAGCCCAAGCATGGTGCGGTCAATGAGTTCGACTGCGATCGGCCCAAGCTTGACGATGTGCTGCGCCGCCTTCATCGCCTCATGGAAGCTGCCGAAGTGGCAAGCACCAACCGCGCGGCGGCCAAGTTGCGGCGACAGCTTCAATTCAATCTTGGTCGAGAACGCGAGCGTGCCTTCCGAGCCGACCAGAAGATGCGCAAGATTGATATCGTTGCGGCCCCGAACCAGCGCATCGAGATTGTAGCCGCCAACCCGGCGCTGCACTTTCGGGAAACGCCGCTCGATTTCGTCCGCTTCGCGCGACGCAATCGCGAGAAGGTCGCTCACCAAATCCTGTGGCACGTTGACGCTGCTGTCGCCGAGACGGCCAAAATGAGCACGGGTGCCGTCGGGCAACATCGCATCGATCGACAGAACATTTTCCCGCGTGTTGCCATAACGCAGCGAGCGCGCCCCGCAGGAGTTGTTGCCCACCATGCCGCCGATGGTGGCGCGCGACGCGGTGGAGATATCGACCGGGAACCACAGACCGGACGATCTGATCTGGCGATTGAGATCGTCGAGCACGATGCCAGGCTGCACGATACAGCGCCTGCCCGCGGCATCGAGCTCCAGCACGCGGTTGAGACGCTGCGAGCAATCGATCACCAATGACCGATTGACGGTCTGACCGGCCTGCGACGTACCACCGCCGCGCGGCGTCACCGGAATGCCCTCTGCACGGCAAATCCCGATCGTCCGTTCAGCTTCCTCAATCGTCCGCGGGGTGACGACGCCGAGCGGCATAATCTGATAGTGCGAAGCGTCGGTGGCATAACGCCCACGGGTAAAGGCGTCGAAGCCCACTTCGCCCACCTGTTCCGCCTTAAGCCGCCGCTCCAGAGCGGGCCTCAGCAATGCCGGCACGTCCACCCTCCGCGCCCAAAACCGACACGATCACAAAGACATATGGACCGAGTCATTTGGACTTGACCCGAATGTCGCATTCGCTATTCAACGCCACAAGCCGCGCGCGCTTTGGACGAGCGCCGCCGGGTGAATGAATCGTCCAAAGGAGTTTCGACAATGCCGCAGAATGCTTCGCGCGCCGCCGGGCGTCATTTCCTGCAAATTCCGGGACCGACGCCAGTACCGGACCGCGTACTGCACGCGATAGAAACTCCGCTTATTGATCATCGCGGCCCGGAGTTCGCCAAGCTCGCGAAGCGGTGTCTCGACGGCATCAAGACGATATTCAAAACAACGAATCCGGTCATCATCTACACCGCGACCGGGACGGGCGCCTGGGAGGCGGCCCTTGTCAACACATTGTCTCCTGGCGACCGGGTGCTGATGGTCGAAACCGGACAGTTCAGCATGCTGTGGAAGACCATGGCGGAGAAGCTCGGCCTAAAGCCGGAGTTCATCAAAGGCGATTGGCGCACCGGCGCCGACCCGGCATCGATCGAAGACCACCTCCGCAAGGACAAGGCGCACGAGATCAAAGCCGTGTGCGTGCTGCACAACGAGACAGCCACCGGCTGCCTGTCGCCGATCGATGCAATCCGGAAAGCGATCAACACCGCGGGCCATCCTGCGCTGCTGATGGTCGATACCATTTCGTCACTCGCCTCGACCGATTACCGGCACGACGAATGGGGCGTCGACGTTACAATCGGCGGCGCCCAGAAGGGCCTGATGCTGCCTCCGGGCATGTCATTCAATGCCATCAGCGATAAGGCGATTGTGGCGTCAAAGACTTCAAAGCTTACCAAGTCGTTCTGGTCATGGGACGACATGATGACCATGAACAAGGTCGGCTTTTTTCCGTACACGCCTGCAACGCAAATGATTCAAGGCCTCGCAGTTGCGATCGACATGCTTCATGAGGAAGGCCTCGATAACGTGTTTGCGCGCCATCATCGGCTAGCCGAGGCGACGCGGCGCGCGGTACGCGCTTGGGGTCTTGAGATCCTGTGCCGCGATTCGAAATACTATTCGCCAACTGTAACCGCGGTGCTGCTGCCCGACGGCCACGACGCCGACGCCTTCCGCGCGCTGGCGCTGGAAGCATTCAACATTTCCTACGGCGCAAGCTTCGGGCCTTATGCGAAAAAGTATTTTCGCATTGGTCATCTCGGCGACGTCAACGACGGCATGATTTTGGGAGCGCTATCGCTCACCGAGATGGCGCTGGGTCTTGCCGGCATCCCGCATAAGAAAGGCGGCGTGCAAGCGGCGATGGACTACATCGCCTCCGCGCATTCGGCCGGTGCACGCGCTGCGGCGGAGTAGTTACTCTCCGCTTATTCCCGCGTAAGCGGGAATCCAGCTTTGGTCTTGCACAAACTGGGTCCCCCGCTTTCGCGGGGACGAGCTGCAGGACGTTACGTCAACGGCACTGCGCCGACCTGATCCTTGAAGGCCTGCCGCGACGAGATCACGGCATACCAGCGCTCGAAATTTTTCAGTGGCGGACGATCCGGCACCAGCTGCCGGTAGCGGTAGGCCATGATGCCGACCGGGATGTCGCCGTAGGAAAACGTATCACCGGCGAGATAGGCGGTTTTGGCAAGCTGCTCTTCCGCCATGACGAAGGCCGCTGTCGTACTCTTTTTGCCGGCCTCGATTGCCGCGTGGTCGCGCTTCTCGGGCGGCGTGCGAATCAGGCCCCAGAACACCGGCGTGATCGCAGGTCCGCAGACCGACAACTGCCAGTCCATCCATTTGCTGGCGAGTGCGCGGGTTCTCAAATCGGCCGGCTCCAGCACTGCCGATTTATGCTTGGCGGCAAGGTAGCGCACGATGGTGTTTGATTCCCACAGCAGGAACCCGTCTTCTTCCTCGAGCGTCGGCACGAGACCGTTGGGATTCATCGCGAGATAGGCCGCCTCACGGTTCTTGCCGAACGGTCCGCCAATATCGATGCGCTCGTGCGGCAGGCTCATTTCGCCCACCGCCCACATCACCTTTTGCACATTCGACGATGTATTCCGGCCCCAGATTTTGATCATTGTGTTCTCCCGACAGTCTACTAAGCGTCATGGCCGGGCTTGTCCCGGCCATGACGCCTTTGAGCCACTATGATGTAAGACGTGGATGCCCGGCAACATAGGCGAGCGAAGCGATGCCCTCCTTCGGACGACTATAGGCGGGCTTAACGGTAGGGAAAATCAATCCAGCCGGCGGGCTTCGTCAGCCAGCATGATCGGGATGCCGTCGCGGATCGGATAAGCGAGCCGCGCCGCACGCGAGATCAATTCCTGTTTTTCCGCATCGTATTCGAGCGGCGTCTTGGTCACCGGGCAAACCAGGATTTCAAGCAGCTTTGGATCGACGCTGTCGGCGGGAGGCGTGGACATTGAAGAACTCCAGTTCAAGAATTCACTGCAATGGCGTTTCGCCAGGCGTCTTGCTCTTGGCGATCTCGATTTCGGTGACGGCGATCAGGATCTCGGCGCGGGTTTTCAGGTCCGGGCGCTTCCAGCATCGCCTGTTTCTCGGCGGCATCGTAAGGCGACATCATCGCCAGCGCATTGACCAAGGCTTCGTTGGGGGCGTTCTCGATACCGTCCCAGTCGGCCTTGAGTTTGTTGGCTTTCAGGAAAGAGTGCAGCGCGCGCAACAACGCTTTGCGATCGACTTCGTCCTCGCCTTTGCGCGCGGTGAAATCGTCGACGAACGGTTGGTACGTCACCTTGCATTGCCGGTACGGCGTCTCCACCGACAGCTCGTTCTCGATGCGAAAGCGCGATACGCCGGTCAACTGGATGAGGTAGCGGCCGTCGCCGCTTTCGGCGAACTGCGTGAGGCGGCCGACACAGCCGACGTGAAACAAATGCGGCCGGTTTTCATCGGCGCCGGGATGCGTAGCGATCGGGCTGGATCATGCCGATCAGCCGAAGCCCTGAGCGCAACGCGTCGTCGATCATCGCCAGATAGCGCGGCTCGAAAATGTTGAGCGGCATCTGCCCGCGCGGCAACAGCAATGCGCCCGGCAGCGGGAACACCGGAATGACGTCGGGAAGCGAATCAGGCCCCCGGTAGGCTGCATTCATCGGCATGTCGCACTCCACTTCGCGACTGCACCGAAAAGCAACGGTGAAAAAACCTTACGCAAAAAGTATCGACGAAAGCCGCTTGCGGCCCTCGATTGTCGCTTCGTCGGTCGGGCCCCAGGCGTCGAAAAACTGGACGAGCTGCTTGCGGGCGCCGTCATCGTTCCATTTGCGGTCGCGCTTGACGATGGCGATCAAATGATCGAGCGCCTCCGCGCGCTTGCCCTGGCCGTTGAGCGCCAGCGCAAGATCGAAACGCGCCTGATGGTCGAGCGGATTGGCGGCGACCTTCTGTTCAAGCTCGCTGACGGGTCCAAGCGATTTCGCCTGCTCGGCGATCTCCAGCGCGGCGCGCGCGGCGGCAACCGCGGCATCGTTTTGCTTGGCCTCCGGGACCATGGCGAGCGTCTGCTTCGCCTGATCGAGCGCGCCGGTTTCGACGTAGCAGCGCGCAAGCCCGGCAAGCGCCGGAACATTGCCGCCGTCCTCGGCGAGTAGCTCGCTGTACATCGCGGCAGCACCGGCGGCATCGCCTTGCGGCGAGCGCGGCATCGGCCGCTTTCAACAGATCCTGCGCTTCGCCGCCGATGCGGTCTTTCGTCAGCCGCTCCAGAAACGCGACGACCTGGCTCTCCGGCAACGCGCCCATGAAACCGTCGGCCGGCTGGCCGTTGACGAAAGCGATCACCGCAGGGATCGACTGAATGCCCATCTGGCCCGGAATCGCCGGATGGTCGTCGATGTTCATCTTGACCAGCTTGACCTTGCCCTTGGCGGCTTTGACCGCCTTCTCGAGGACCGGCGTCAGCTGCTTGCACGGCCCGCACCACGGCGCCCAAAAATCCACCAGCACCGGCTGGCGCTTGGATTCCTCGATGACGTCCTTGACGAAGGTTTGGGTGGTCGTGTCCTTGACCACGTCGTCCGCAGTGGCGGTTCCAGCCTGATCCAACATCTTCCTTGGTGCGCTTTCGGTTTTGGGCCCCCATAGGCCGATCTTTGGGGCCGAAATCTGGCCTATCCGCCTGATTAAATGGTGAGAACACCGCCGATTGCAATCAGGCTTTTTCGGCGGCGACAGTGCCGGAAACCGCCTCGATCCGCGGCGGGTGACCGGTGGCTTCGAGAAATTTCAGCAATCCGTCCCGCGAAATCGTCGTCGTCCCGGTATTCACCAGCGGATGATAGTTCAGCACCTCGTGCTCCATCATCGCAGCATCGAGCACAACGGTAACGCGGTGAGTTTTATCGTTGATGACAGAAAATGGCGTGACCGATCCCGGCTCGACGCCGATCAGCTCGCGCATGAGCTCGGCCGAGCCGAAGGAAAAGCGGCCGGAAGCGCCAAGCAGCCGGTGCAGCGATTTAAGCTCGATCGCCGCGTTTTCCAGCGCCACGACCAGGAACACCGTCCCCTTCTTGTCGCGCAGGAACAGGTTCTTGGTGTGGCCCCCGGCGATAGCGCCACGCAGCTCGCGCGCCTCCTCGACGGTGAAAACCGGCGGATGGGTGACGGTCTTGTGCGCAATCCCGAGGCTATCCAGATAGGCGAAAAGCTCGTCCGGCGAGGCAGGCATGGCCGTTCCATGGGAGCTTTCTGGCGGTTCGCGGGCCGTTAATTAGGCTTCCGGCCGCCGGTTGCAAAGCGGCAAGCACTTTGGCATAGCTTTGCCGTGGTTCTGCCTTAAGCGACAGGCCACTTACCCATCTCGGATGCGGGTGTAGCTCAGGGGTAGAGCACAACCTTGCCAAGGTTGGGGTCGAGGGTTCGAATCCCTTCGCCCGCTCCAGATTTTCCACGCCACCGACCGACCCGTGAGGAGGCCGATCATTCATCAGCGCCTCACTTCACTTGCCGTGCTCGCGCTGGCCGGCGCGTGCCTGCGCCTGACGGTGCTGGCAATCCCGCCGGTGGTGCCGCTGTTGCATGCCGGACCTGCATCTATCGGAAACGCAGATAGGCTGGCTCGCAAGCCTGCCGCCGATGCTGTTCGCCCTCGCGGCGGTGCCGGGTTCGTTGCTGATCGCGCGTTTCGGCGTGGTCAGGCGCTCGTCGTCGGCCTGTTGCTCAATGCCATCGGATCGGCGGCGCGCGGCGCGATCCCGGATGTGGCGGCGCTCTACATCGCCACCGTCGTCATGGCGGCCGGTGTCTCGATCATGCAGCCGACATTGCCGCAACTGGTGCGCGCCTGGTTTCCCGACCGCATCGGCTTCGCTACTGCGGTCTACACCACCGGCCTTCTGTGCGGCGAGATCTTCGCCGCAGCGCTGACCATTCCGCTCGTGCTGCCGCTGATCGACGACAGCTGGCGATTGAGTTTCGTAGTGTGGTCAGTGCCGGTTTTGCTGACGGCGCTTGATCGTCGGCGTCTTCGCACCCGGACTTGGCGGCATCAAAGCCGCGCCGATCGCCAATCGCCGCTGGTGGCCGGATTGGCGGCAGCCGCTGATCTGGCAGCTCGGACTGATCCTCGGCAGCGTCAACGCGATCTACTTTGTCTCCAACGCGTTTTTGCCCGACTACATGATCGCCAACGGCCGTCCCGATCTGGTCGGCAGCGCATTGACCGCGCTCAACCTCGGCCAGTTGCCCGCCGCACTGCTGATGCTGGGCGTCGCCGGGAAGCTCGTGACACAGGCCGTGGGCCTATGCGGTCGACCGGCGCTGCTGTCGCTGGTTTGTCTGGTCGGAATTCTTGTCTCGACCGGCTGGTGGATCGTGTTCTGGGCCGGGCTTTCCGGATTTCAACGGCGCATTGACGCTGGTGCTGGCGCTCGCACTGCCATCGGTGCTGAGCGCGCCTGACGACGTGCACCGCACCTCCGCCGGCATGTTCACGATCAGCTACAGTTGCGCGATGGTGATGTCAGTGCTCGGCGGCTGGCTGTGGGATCAAACGCACACACCGATCGCGGGCTTCGCGCCGGTCGCGATCTGCGGATTCATCATCATTGCGCTGTCGCCGACAGTGCGGCGCGCAGCCGCCGTTGCCGCTTGAAGTTCTAGTATCCTGCCGCAAGCCCGAAGTGCGAGCGCGGATCGGCGGCGCCGACAAAGCCTTGCGGCGTCACGACGATCGAGGCCGCCGAGGTGAACGGCGGAGTCGGAACGACCTTGTCGCCGCGTTTCTCCAGCGCCGCGATCACGTCGGGCGAAATACCCGGCTCGGCGTAGACCTGATCCGGCAGCCACTGATTATGCACGCGCGGCGCCGAGACCGCGCTGGCAATATCCATCGCCGCGATCGATTACGTTCACCACCACCTGCAACACCGTGGTGATGATACGGCTGCCGCCCGGCGAGCCGGTAATGAGATACGGCTTGCCGTCCTTGAGCACGATGGTCGGCGTCATCGACGACAACGGACGCTTGCCCGGCGCCGGCTCGTTGGCTTCGTAGCCGATCAGGCCGTAGGCATTCGGCGCATCGGGCTTTACCGCAAAATCGTCGAGCTCGTTGTTGAGGATGACGCCGGTGCCTTCGGCGACAAGACCGACGCCGTAGCTGAAATTCAGCGTGTAGGTGTTCGACACCGCATTGCCGAACTTGTCGACAACGGAGAAATGCGTGGTGTTGTGGCCCTCGTGATCGACGGTGCCGCCGGGGCGGATTTCGCTGGCCGGTGTTGCACGGTCCGGATCGATGGTGGCACGCCAGGTAGCGGCGTAGTCCTTGGCGATCAGCCGCGCGACGGGAACCTTGACGCTGTCGGGATCGCCGAGAAACAGCGCGCGGTCGGCATAAGCGCGTTTCATCGCTTCGGTCAGAAAATACTTCACATGCGCATCGTCCTGATGCGCGAGATCGAAGCCCTCGAGGATGTTGAGCATCTCGATAAGCTCAACGCCGCCGGACGACGGCGGCGGCATCGAAACGACGTCGTAACCGCGATAGGTGCCGCGCACCGGTTCGCGCTCGTTGGCGGTGTAACCCTTGAGATCGTCGGCGGTCATCACGCCGCCGGCGGCCTGTATGCCGGCCGCAAGTTTCTCCGCGAACGGCCCTTCGTAGAACGCGCGCGGTCCATCCTTCGCGATCGCTTCCAGGCAATTTGCGAGGTCGCTCTGCACCAGACGCGTGCCGGGAGCCAGCGTCGTACCGTCTGCCTTAAGAAAGATTTTTGCCGCCGACGGCCAGCGCGCCAGCCGCGCCAGTTCGTTTGGCGGCAAATTCGACAGGTCTTCGCTGACCGGAAAGCCGTCGCGCGCCAGCACAATGGCCGGCGCGATCAGGTCGGCGAGCGTGAAGCGGCCCGAGCCATACTTCGCTTCGGCCATCGCCAGACCGGCGACGGTGCCCGGCACGCCGATGGCAAGCGCCGTGTCGCGCGATTTGCGCGGATCGGCGTTGCCGTTGGCGTCCAGGAAGGACTTGTTGTTGATCGCCGCCGGCGCAGTCTCGCGATAGTCGATCGACGTGTCTTTGCCGGAGGCGAGGTGGATCAGCATGAAGCCGCCGCCGCCGATGTTGCCGGCGCGCGGATAGGTCACCGCCATGGCGAAGCCGACTGCGACCGCGGCATCGACCGCGTTGCCGCCTTTTTGCAGGATGTCGACGCCGACACGCGTCGCCAGCGCTTCCTGCGTCACCACCATGCCGTTCGATCCGGCAGCCGATTGCGCGTGACCGATCTGATCGTCGCTGCGCGCCGCAATTGGCAGAGCTACAGCACCGATCAAAGCAAAAGCGGAAAAGCCGATGACCGGACGCCGGATTGATTTCAGCATTGCACTCTGTGCTGCATTCACAGCATCGACGGCAGGACGCGATCCGGCGGGCGATGGCCGTCCATGAAGGTCTTGATGTTGACGATGACCTTCTCGCCCATATCGACGCGGCCTTCGACCGTGGCCGAAGCGAGATGCGGCAGCAGCACGACCTTGCCGGCTTTGGCGAGCTTGACGAGTTTCGGGCTCACGGCCGGCTCATGCTCGAACACGTCGAGGCCGGCACCGGCAATCTCCTCACTCTCGATCAGCCGCGCCAGCGCGTTCTCGTCGATCACCTCGCCGCGCGCGGTGTTGACGATATAGGCCTCGGGCCGCACCAGCTTTCAGCCGCCGCGCCGAAAGCAGATGATAGGTCGCCGGCGTGTGCGGGCAGTTGATCGAGATGATGTCCATGCGGGCGAGCATCTGATCGAGGCTCTCCCAATAGGTCGCGTGCAATTCTTCTTCGGCGGCCACCGCCATGCGGCGGCGATCGTGATAATGGATCTTCAGGCCGAAGGCGTGCGCGCGCCGCGCCACCGCCTGGCCGATCCGTCCCATGCCGACGATACCGAGCCGTTTGCCCCCGATGCGGTGGCCGAGCATCCAGGTCGGGCTCCAGCCGCCCCATTCCTGATTGCCGGTGAGCACTTGCGCGCCTTCCGCCAGGCGCCGCGGCACTGCGAGGATCAGCGCCATGGTCATGTCGGCGGTGTCTTCGGTGAGCACGCCCGGCGTGTTGGTGACGGTGATGCCGCGCTGAACCGCGGTCGCCACGTCGATATTGTCGACGCCATTGCCGAAATTGGCGATCAGCTTCAATTTCTCGCCTGACTGGCTGAGCACTGACCGGTCGATGTGATCGGTCACCGTCGGAACGATGACATCGGCGACCTTGGCGGCGGCAACCAGCTCCGCGTGGGTCATCGGCTTGTCATCGGCGTTGAGGCGCGCGTCGAACAATTCGCGCATCCGCATTTCGACGCTGTCCGGCAGCCGGCGGGTCACTACAACAAGCGGCTTTTTTCCGGACGCCATGACTGCCTCGTTGCTGCCTCTCACGCCCGTTCAGGTGTCGTTAACCGCCCTCGCCGACACTGGAATGAGGGGGGCGGTCGAAAATCTGTCTATCAGATGGCCGCGCTCTGACAAAGCGCGCCGGAGCTCCTCCGGCTAGTCTTCGAACTGAGCAGATCTGGAGCAAAACGTGGGACCTGTCGCGAAGCCGTTGCGACGTGGGAGGCCGAAGGCGGCGCTGAGCCGGGCTGCGATCGTCGCACCGCTCGCGCTGCTGCTTGCCGCAAGCGCGGCGCTGGCCGGAAGCGACACGACCGCCAGTTTGCCGGTTCCGCGTTTCGTCAGCCTCAAGACGGACCGGGTGAACGTGCGCGGCGGCCCCGACAAGGACCACGACGTTTCCTACATCTACACCCGCGTCGGCTGGCCGGTGGAAATCACCGCCGAGTTCGAGGACTGGCGGCGCATCCGCAATTCCGATGGAACCGAGGGTTGGGTCTATCACTCGCTGCTGTCGGGCAAGCGCATGGCGGTCGTGCAGATGAAAACAAAGACCGATCTTGCGCAGCTCTACGTCAAGCCTGACGAGAAGAGCGCGATCACCGCGCGATTGCAGGTCGGCGTGTTGAGCACGATCAAGCATTGCACCGGGGCTTGGTGCGAGATTGCCGGCGAGGGCTTCGACGGTTGGATACAGCAGAACCAGCTGTGGGGCGTCTATCCGAACGAGAAGGTCGAGTAGTCGAGCTTCTTTTGGGCTTTAAGCCTTCTTGCGGCGGAGCCGCACCACGACATCGATGCGGGCGATCTCGTAACCTTCCGGAGCAACCGGTGCCTTGCCGACGACAACGTCGCTCGCCGGGATATCCATCAGATCGTCCTTGTCTTCGACGAAGAAATGATGGTGCTCGGAATTATTGGTGTCGAAATAGGCCTTGGAGCCATCGACCGCGACCTGCCGCAGCAAGCCGACTTCAGTGAATTGGTGCAGCGTGTTGTAGACCGTGGCCAGCGACACCGGCACCTTGGCAATGGTCGCTTCCTCGTAGAGCATTTCCGCCGTGACGTGACGGTCGCCCTTGGCGAACAGGATCCAGCCAAGCGCCATGCGCTGCCGGGTCGGCCGCAAGCCGACGCCGCGGAGCTTCTCCTTGACGTCATGCCAGGGACAGCCATTGAGATCGGTCCGGGCCGGCACTGGCGACATCGCCTTGGCCGGCATTGGCGGGACGAACCCCGGCGAGAAGGTACGCGACTGTGTCATAGGCCTCGGTCCACGGCGCCCTTTGGCGGGGCGGTCTAGATTGTTGCAAGTGAAATCATTATACGCCCTGCCACGGCGGCTGCAACTGCTTCCCCGCAGCCAATACGTCGCGGCCTACCACTTCGCGCCGGGGTTGCGCGCGGCCGCGGCGCGACTTTGCCCGCAATCTCCCGCCATGTTAGGGAATTAAAGCCTTGAGGGGGGACGGAGCGTAAATCGAATGCAGGATCGCCGTTCCAACTTTGAATACGAAGACCTGTTGGCCTGCGGCCGGGGCGAATTGTTCGTCGAGGGTCCGCAGTTGCCGCTGCCGCCCATGCTGATGTTCGACCGTATTTCCGAAATTGCAGAGGTGGGCGGCGAATACGGCAAGGGTCTGGTACGCGCCGTTCTCGACCTCAAGCCGGACCTCTGGTTCTTCCCCTGCCACTTCAAGGGCGACCCGGTGATGCCCGGCTGTCTCGGCATCGATGCGCTGTGGCAGATGCTCGGCTTCTTTCTCGGCTGGCTCGGCGCGCCGGGCCGAGGCCGCGCGCTTGGCATGGGCGAGCTCAAGTTTTCCGGCCAGGTGCTGCCGTCGATGAAGAACATCGTCTACGGCATCGACATCAAGCGCGTGATGCGCTCGAAACTCGTGCTCGGCGTCGCCGACGGGTGGCTGTCCGCGGACGGCGCGGTGATCTATCGTGCGCTCGATCTCAAGGTCGGGCTGTTCCGCGATGCGGAGCCGGCGCCGAACCAGGCGTAAGCGGCGCGCGCGAGCGCAATATTTCTGATGAGGTAAAGATGAAGCGCGTGGTCATCACCGGGATGGGCATCGTCTCGTCCATCGGCAACAACACGCAGGAAGTGCTGGCGTCGTTGCGCGAGGCCAAATCCGGCATCGTGCGCGCCGACAAATACGCCGAGCTTGGTTTCCGCTGTCAGGTGCACGGCGCGCCGACGCTCGATGCGAGCGAGGCCGTCGATCGCCGCGCCATGCGTTTCCTCGGCGGCGGCGCGGCCTGGAACCACGTCGCCATGGAGCAGGCGATCCGCGACTCCGGGCTTTCCGACGCCGAGGTCTCGAACGAGCGCACCGGCATCATTATGGGTTCGGGCGGACCGTCGACCCGTGCGGTCGTCGAGAGCGCCGATATCACGCGCAGCAAAGGGCCGAAGCGCGTCGGACCGTTCGCGGTGCCGAAAGCGATGTCGTCGACGGCATCGGCGACACTTGCGACCTGGTTCAAGATCAAGGGCGTCAACTATTCGATCTCGTCGGCCTGCGCGACCTCGAACCATTGCATCGGCAATGCCTACGAGACCATTCAGGTCGGCAAGCAGGACATGATCTTTGCCGGCGGCTGCGAGGAGCTCGACTGGACATTGTCGGTGCTGTTCGACGCCATGGGAGCGATGTCGTCGGGATTCAACCAGACGCCGGACCAGGCCTCGCGCGCCTACGACGCCGATCGGGACGGCTTCGTCATTGCCGGCGGCGCCGGCGTGCTGGTGCTGGAAGAGCTGGAACACGCCAAGGCGCGCGGCGCAAAGATTTATGCCGAGGTCGCGGGTTACGGCGCAACGTCAGACGGCGCCGACATGGTCGCGCCGTCCGGCGAGGGCGCGATGCGTTGCATGAAGATGGCGCTCGCGACGGTGAAACCGCCGGTCGACTACATCAACCCGCACGCCACTTCGACGCCGATCGGCGATCTGAAGGAAATCGAGGCGATCCGCGACGTGTTCGGCGCAAAATGCCCGCCGATCTCGGCGACCAAATCGCTGACCGGACACTCGCTCGGCGCGGCCGGCGTGCAGGAAGCGATCTACTCGCTGCTGATGATGAATTCAGGCTTCATCTGCGAGAGCGCCAACATCCAGAAGCTCGACCCGGCTTTCGAGGATATGCCGATCGTGCGCGAGCGGCGCGACAACGTCACGCTCGGCTGCGTGCTGTCGAACTCTTTCGGCTTCGGCGGCACCAACGCCTCCATCGTTCTCAAGCACGTGGATGCCTGACGCATGCCGGGATTGATGCACGGCAAGCGCGGCCTCGTCATGGGCGTCGCCAACGACCACTCGATTGCGTGGGGCATTGCCAAGACGCTGGCTGCGCACGACGCCAAGCTCGCCTTCACCTATCAGGGCGATGCCCTCGGCAAGCGGGTCAAACCGCTCGCGGCTTCGGTCAACGCCGATCTCGTCCTGCCGTGCGACGTCGAGGACATCGCATCGGTCGATGCCGTTTTCGCGGAGCTCAAGCGCGCCTGGGGCACGATCGATTTTCTGGTCCACGCCATCGCGTTTTCCGACAAGACCCAGCTCACCGGGCGCTACGCCGACACCACGCGCGACAACTTCGTGCGCACCATGTTGATCTCGTGCTTCTCGTTCACGGAAGCGGCGAAACGCGCGGCGGCGATGATGCCGAACGGCGGTTCGATGCTGACGCTGACCTATAACGGCGGCGAGCGCGCCATGCCGAATTACAACGCCATGGGCGTCGCCAAGGCGGCGCTCGAAGCCTCGGTGCGCTATCTCGCGGTCGATTTCGGCAGCAGCGGCATTCGCGTCAACGCGATCTCGTCGGGACCGATCCGCACGCTTGGCCGGCGCCGGCATCGGCGACGCCCGCGCCATGTTCGCGTTCCAGCAGCGGCACTCGCCGCTGCACCGTGGCGTCACGCTCGAAGAGCTTGGCGGCGCCGGGCTCTATCTGCTGTCGGATCTTTCGACCGGCGTTACCGGCGAAATCCACTTCGTCGATTCCGGCTACAACGTCATCGCCATGCCGCATCCCGACGCGCTGCGGGCGGACCACAAGCAGGCCGAGAGCTGACCGGCAAAGCCGCCGGGCGCGTTACAGCTTCTCCAGATGCGGCATGACTTCCTTGCCGAACAGGTCGAGCGAGCGCATCGCGTCGGCAAGCGACATCGTGCCGAGCATGAGATACGTCAGCAGATAATTGACGCCGAGCTCCTTTACCTGCCGTTCGATTTCTGCGCGCACGGTCTGCGGCGAGCCGGAGATGACGGTGCCGTCCTCAAGACACGCCTCGTAAGTCGCGCCGCGCGGCACGTTGAGCCGCGACGTCAGGCCGGTGGCGTTGTGCCTGACCCGCAGCCAGTTGAGATTTTTCAGATGCACTTCCATCGCCGGCTTGGCGAAGCGATGCGCCTCGGCATCGGTATCCGCGACGAAGATATGCCGCTGCACGCCGACCGCGACGCCGCCGGAGAATTCCGGACGCGGCTGCGCCGGCGCGCCGCGCTTGGCGAGCGCAGCCCGGAACGAAGCGATGTTGGCCTTGGCAGTGGCCATCGGGCCGAGCGTGACAAAATGCAGGCCGTGCTCGCCGGCCCAGGTCGAACCGATGTCGTTCGATGAGCCATACCAGAACGGCGGATACGGCTGCTGCAATGGCCGCAACGCCATCGGCACGTTCTCGTAGGTGAAATACTTGCCTTTGTAATTCAGCGTGTCGGTGACAAGACCGGCGCTGACGCAGTTGAACGCGTCGATGAAAATCTCGCGCGAGTCGTCGTGCTCGACCTTGTGGTACTTCAGCTCGAACGGCGACACGCCGCGGCCGACGCCGACATCGAGCCGGCCGTGGCTCAGGTGATCGAGCATGCAGATTTCCTCGATCAGCCGCAGCGGCGAATAGAGCGGCAGCAGATAGACCAGCGTGCCAATCCGCATCTTTTTGGTGGCGCGCGCGACCGCGCCGAGGAACACGCCCGGCACCGGCACCATGTTGAGCGGCGTCTGATGATGCTCGGCAAGCTGCAATGAATAGATGCCGGCAGCTTCGGCGGCTTCGATGAGTTTCAGGCGCTCGTCGAACAGCTGCGCCAACGGGCGCTCACCGTCCTCGATGTGATCGAACATTCCGATTTTCATGTTGCCTCGTTGTTAGCTAGTGGAGCGGATTTGACATTCGCTCCCCCTGTTCCGCTTGGTCGTGAAGCGAATGTCAAATCCAAAAGCTCCACTAGCACTTATAGTTGCTAGTGGTTCCTTTGATTCAAACATTCGCATGAGGTGCCTCCGAAATGGGATGCGAATGTTTGAATCGAACCACTAGTGGCCGGTGCGGATACCGATCTTTCTGCCCATGTGACGGCAGTCTTCATCGGTCTTCAGCCCCGCCGCATGGATGCCGTGAATGGCAAGTTCCTCGTCGCGGTCCTCGGTATCGCCGGTGACGCCGACTGCGCCGATGACTTCACCGTTGTCATCGCGGATCACCATGCCGCCGCCTTCCGGAAAGATCTGATCGTCGCTGGCGCCGATCAGGTAGCGCATGAAAATCGGCTTTTCCTGTGCGCGCTCGCGGACCAGCTTCGAACTGCGGCCAAGCGACAACGCCGCATAGGCTTTGCCGAAAGCCATTTCGAAGCGGATCATCGAAGCGCCGTCTTCTTTCTTGAACGCCTTCACCTTGCAGCCGGGCTCGACGACGACGACACTAATCGGCCGGCAGTTGAGCGCCACGCCGCGCTCGATCGCGGCGTCGATGATGCGCTCGGCCTGAGCCAGCGTGATGTTACTCATGAACAGTCCCTCCTCCCCGCGGGGTGTTCTGCCATCTTCCTGCGGCTCCTGCCAACACCCGGCCTCGCAGCCTCACCTTGCCACGTGCGCATAGGCAGGCCACATGTGCGCGGATGTCATCCCCTCCGCCCATCGCCGTCGAGCGCTTCGTCAAAATCTACAAAACCGTGCCGGCGGTGGACGGTATCTCGTTCACGCTGACGCCGGGATCGGTGACGGGACTGCTCGGCGGCAACGGCGCCGGCAAGACCACGACCATCGCCGCGATCATGGGACTGACCACGCCCACGTCGGGCAAGGTGACCGTGCTTGGCGCCGAGATGCCGCGGCAGCGCTATCAGGTGCTGCACCGGATCAATTTCGAAAGCCCTTATGTGGCAATGCCGATGCGGCTCACGATCCGGCAGAACCTCACCGTGTTCGGCATGCTCTATGGCGTGCCCGACCTTACTCATCGCATCGAAGAGCTCGGCCGGACAGCTCGATCTCACCGATCTCCTTGACCGGCAGACCGGCAAGCTTTCCGACGGCCAGAAGACCCGCGTGGCGCTGGCAAAAGGCCTGATCAATTCACCGGAACTGTTGCTGCTCGACGAGCCGACCGCATCGCTCGATCCCGATACCGCCGACTGGGTGCGCGGACGTCTCGAATCCTATCGCCGCGAGCGCAATGCGACGATGCTGATCGCTTCCCACAACATGGCCGAGGTCGAGCGGCTGTGCGACCGCGTCATCATCATGAAGCGCGGCCATATCGAGGACGACGACACGCCGGCAAAGCTGCTTGTCGCGCTATGGCCGGCGCACGCTCGAGGAAGTGTTTCTCGACGTCGCGCGCGGCCGCGGCCTCGAACAGGAGGCGGCACAATGACGGCGCGCGCGCAGAGCAGTCTCGACTATTCGCCGCGCCGCGCCGGCGCGATGATGCTGCGCTACTGGTATCTGCTGCGCTCGTCGTGGCCGCGGCTGCTCGACCTGGTTTATTGGCCGACGGTGCAGATGATCACCTGGGGTTTCCTGCAATTTTACATCATGCAGAACGCCGGCTTCTTCGCACGCGCGGGCGGAACCTTCATCGGCGCGGTGCTGCTCTGGGACATTCTGTTCCGCGGCCAGCTCGGCTTTTCGATTTCGTTTATGGAAGAGATGTGGGCACGCAACATCGGCAACCTGATGATGTCGCCGCTGCGGCCGTTCGAATTCATCTCCGCGCTGATGGTGATGAGCATCGTGCGGTTGGCGATCGGCGCCGTTCCGGTAACGCTGCTGGCGATCGCGTTCTTCGGCTTCAACCTCTACGGCCTCGGCCTCGCGCTGTTGGCGTTCTTCATCAACCTGATGCTGACAAGCTGGGCGGTCGGGATTTTCGTATCGGGCCTTGTGCTGCGGAACGGCCTCGGCGCCGAGAATCTCGCCTGGTCGATCATGTTTTTGTTCATGCCGTTGACCTGCGTGTACTACCCGGTGACGACGCTGCCGGCGTGGCTGCAGCCGGTGTCGTGGCTGTTGCCGCCGACCTACGTGTTCGAAGGCATGCGCTCGTTGCTGATCGACAAGACATTCCGCCCGGATCTGATGCTCGATGCACTGGGTCTCAACGCCGTGTTCTTCGCCGGCGGCGTGTTTGCTTTTCTCAAGCTGCTGCAGAGCGCCCGCCGCCACGGCACGCTATTGCAGTCCGGCGAATAGGCCCCCCAAACTGCGAGGACTCCGCCAATGGGCTATGTGCGCTGCGAATGGCTGGAAAGCGTTGATATTGAGGGGAGAACGACCCCGGCGTCCACATGTAAGGAACACCGAAACAAATTGCGTTTATGTTGATGGTATGACATACCGTGATCGCAATGCTGCACTGCAGCAAACCGGGCAAGGGTCATCAATGGCGATCGGCGAGTTTGGCGGCGCGCCTGCCGTGCCAGGCGACAGCAGTGCAATGCTGTCTGCGGCTCCAATGTACTGGTTCTATGAGATGAGCCACGCGGCGCTTAATCCGGCACGCGCCTGGGCTGACGCCACCCGGCTGTTTTTCAAGAACCCGATTAATCCGCTCTCCTTCACCACCTATGGCAAGTCCGTCGCCGCGGCAGCTGAATTATTCGAGCGCTCGACGCGCCGTTACAGCCGGCCTGAATGGCGGATCAACTCGACGCTGGTCGGCGGCGAGCGCGTGCCGGTGCAAGTCTCGACGGTGTGGGAGCGGCCGTTTTGCAAGCTCATCCATTTCGAGCGGCTGTTCGAACACCGTCCGCGTCGCCCGCAGCCGCGGCTGCTGATCGTCGCGCCGATGTCAGGCCACTTCGCCACGCTGTTGCGCGGCACGGTTGAGGCCTTCCTGCCTAATCACGACGTCTACATCACCGACTGGTCCGATGCGCGCATGGTGCCGGCTGTCGGAAGGTCGCTTCGATCTCGACGATTACATCGACTATGTGATCTCGATCCTGCACGCACTCGGCGGCGACACGCATGTCATCGCGGTATGCCAGCCGGCAGTGCCGGTGCTCGCCGCGGCGGCGCTGATGGACGCCGACGACGATCCTTACGTGCCGGTATCGATGACGCTGATGGGCGGACCGATCGACACCCGCGTCAATCCGACTGGCGTGAACACGCTCGCCGAACATCGCGGCACCGAATGGTTCCACAGCCACGTCATCACCAAGGTGCCGTTCCCCAATCCGGGCTTCATGCGCGACGTCTATCCGGGATTCCTGCAGCTCAACGGCTTTGTCAGCATGAACCTCGACAAACACATCGAGGCGCACAAGCAGCTGTTCCTCAATCTGGTGAAGGGCGATGGCGACTCCGCCGGCAAGCACAAGGAATTCTACGACGAATATCTCGCGGTGATGGACCTCGCCGCGGAATACTATCTGCAGACCGTCGAGACCGTGTTCGTGCGCCATGCGCTGCCGCTCGGCGAGATGATGCATCGCGGCCGCCGCGTCGATTTGAGCAAGATCAAGCGCGTCGCGCTGTTCACCGTCGAGGGCGAGCACGACGATATTTCCGGCGTCGGCCAGACCGAAGTGGCGCATGAATTGTGTCCCAACATTCCGCCGGACCGGCAGGCGCACTGGCTGCAGCCGGACGTCGGCCATTATGGCGTGTTCAACGGCTCGCGGTTCCGGGCCGAGATCGCACCCCGCATTTCCGATTTCATCCTGTCGATGCAGCAATCGACAGCCCGCGCCCGCAACGGTTACGACCGGCGGCGCGTGCAGAACGGCGCGGCGCTTCAGCAGGCGTAAGCGTCGCTCCCGCTGCCGAATCGTGGCAATATCGGCAGCGCTTTCCGTCGCTTTGTTTTCGGCCCGGATGATCCGTTATGCCGCTGCGTGCCCTGCTCTTTCGCCGAACAGCCGAGCCTCAGGCGATTGAGGTTGCCTTCGATAATTCGATCTATCTGGTGCAGGTGCGGCGGCACCGGCAGGCGCGGCGCTACACGCTGCGCATCAATGCGGCGAAACGCGAAGTCATTCTCACGATGCCGCCGCGCGGCAGCCTGAAGGAAGCTTACGTCTTTGCGCAGAAGCATGGTGCCTGGATCGCGGCACGGCTTGGCCGGTTGCCGCAAGCGGCGCCATTTGCCGATGGCGCGATGGTACCGCTGCGCGGCGTACCGCACCGCATCGTGCATCGTCCCGGCACCCGGGGCACGGCCTGGACCGAGACGGCGGCAAATGGTGAGCAGCTGCTCTGTGTTGCCGGCCGTGCACCGTACGTCGCGCGCCGCGTCAGCGATTTTCTCCACCGTGAAGCGCGGCGCGAGCTGGAAATCGCCAGCCTGAAATTCGCCGGCGCGCTCGGCGTCGCCATCAGGCGCGTCGTGGTGCGCGATCAATCGAGCCGCTGGGGCTCCTGTTCGACCAGCGGCGTGCTGTCGTTTTCGTGGCGACTCATCCTCGCGCCGGGCGAAGTGCTCGACTATCTCGCCGCGCATGAAGTGGCGCACCTCGTCGAGATGAACCATTCCGCGCGGTTCTGGCGCGTGGTCCATCAGATTTGCCCGGGTCACGAGCGCGCCAAGGCCTGGCTCGATGCCAACGGCAGCGACCTGCATCGTTACGGCCTGTCCAATTGCGGCTTGATTAGTGCGCGCGGTTAGTCGTCGCCGTCACCATCGTGCTCTGCGCCGAGTAGGTATCGATAGCGAGTTTGCTCGCCACCACCACCAAAGTGCCCGCCAGCAAAACGCGGAGCGTAATCTCCGGCACGCGGGCAGCGGTGTAGCTGCCGAGTACGATCCCCGGCACCGACCCCAGCAGCAACGGAATGAGCAGGTGGAGATCGATCGAGCCGAGCCACCAATGCCCCATGCCGGCAACCAGCGTCAGCGGGACGGCGTGCGCGATATCGGAGCCGACGATGCGCGCCGTCGGCAGTTTCGGATAAAGCAGGATCAGCGCGGTGACACCGATGGCGCCGGCACCCACCGACGAGATCGAGACCAGGACGCCGAGCACGGCGCCGACGGCAATCGTCAGTGAGGCAACGCGCTGTTCGGACAATTGACCGATCCGCGACGCATAGCGGTCAACGATGCGCTCGCGAAATATCAGGGTGATCGCCGTCAGAAACAGCGCGATGGTGAGTAATCCTGCAATGAGCTCCCGGGCGAGCGGCCCATTGAGATTGACGAAGCTCAGGGCGGCGATGGTCAAAACGGTGGCCGGCACGCTGCCGGTCGCGAGCCGTCCGCACCACCCGCCAATCGACCGTACGGTTGTAGCCGTGGACCAGGCTGCCGGCGGTCTTGGTTGCGGCGGCATAGAGCAAGTCGGTACCGACCGCCGCCGCCGGGTGAATCCCGAACAGCAGGATCAGGATCGGCGTCATCAACGAACCACCGCCAACACCGGTCAATCCAACCAGCAGTCCGACCGCAAATCCGGCTAAAGAATAGATTGGCTGTATTGACTGAACCGCGTCCATGCAGGTGCTTAAGGCTCCAGTTTCATCCGAGGCCGCACAACGGTAACCGCAGATTGGACGTCAACAAAGTGCCCCCGTTCACAACCATTTTGATCGTGGCTCAGCGGCGTTAAGTCGCGCAAGGCCGGCCAGGTTCCAACCGGAGTATGAATTTTCTTGCGGCGCCGGCAGTTGAGTAAAATCCTATCGTCTTTGTGACGCTGGCATTTCACATGCGTTTCAACATGCAGGCATTGCTCGAATGCCGGCCTCCACGCACGGCCCAAACACTAACGCGTGATCCACATTGTATCCGTAGGATGGGCTCTTATTTCCTGTTCATTAGGCCGACCAGGGCGGGTCCCCATCCCCCGACACCCCCACCGCCCCGGCCAAATAAGCCTAAGTATTGAGGCAACAACTCCAAGAACCCCAAGCAGCGTATCGCTTGGGGTTCTTTCTTTTGGCGCCCCTCCATCGTCTCCCTGCGGGTGTCGTGTCATTGTAGGGCGGCGACCGTGCGGCCCTGCAATTCGTGCAGCCAATGAGCCGTCACAAGGGGAGGCGCCGTCGTGGCCAAGCGAAGCAGCCAAAACGATCCAGCCAAGGCCAAATCGCGTGCGCGCGCCACCGAAGGCGACGACAGCGCCGTCACCGCGCTGAAGCTGCCGCCGGGCAAGCTGTCCCCGGCGATGGCCGCTTACTTCGCCAAGTGCGAGGAGAAACTCGGCTTCGTGCCGAACGTGCTCAAGGCCTACGCCTTCGACGACACCAAGCTCGCCGCCTTCGCCGCGATGTACAACGACCTGATGCTGGCGCCGTCGGGCCTGAGCAAGCTTGAGCGCGAGATGATTGCGGTCACGGTGTCATCGAACAACAAATGCTACTACTGCCTCGTCGCCCACGGCGCCGCGGTGCGTCAGCTCTCCGGCGATCCGCCGCTCGGCGAACTGATGGCGATGAATTTTCGCGCCGCGCGGCTGTCGAAACGCGAGCGGGCCATGCTCGACTTTGCGGTGAAACTTACCGCCGAGCCATGGCTGGTCGAAGAAGAGGATCGCGAGGCGCTGCGCCGTGCCAGCTTCAGCGATCGCGACATCTGGGACATCGCCGCCGTCGCCGGCTTCTTCAATATGACGAACCGCGTGGCGTCGGCGACCGACATGCGGCCGAACAGCGTCTATCATGGCCAAGCACGGTGAGATTTTGCGGTGAATTTTTCTGCGGACGGAAGGCTGTAAAGGACCTATCCTGATTGCAGGATCGCAAACGAAAGCGGGGGCTTGCGATGAGGTCAATGTTGGAACACCGCATGGCGGCGGTAGCGCTGATCGTGCTGACGGCCACCGGCGCTGCGGCGGCAGAGAAGATGGCACCGAACGATATCCAGTCGACGTTCTTCAACGGTCAGCCGTTCACGGCATCGACCACGTCGAACCTGAAGTTCAAGATGACGTTCACCGCCGACGGCAAGATGAAGCGCCAACCGATCGGAACGGGTTCCAGAGGCGAAGGCGCCTGGAAGCTATCGAAGGATGGCTTCTGCACCACATGGAATGGATCAACCATCGCCGGTTGCTTCTCGGTGGTGGCCGCGGGCGACAACAAATGGTCGATCATGAGGGGCTCGACCATTCAGGCGATCTGGACGAAGTAGTTTCGCCGCTCAAGCGTGTACCGAAAGATCCTTGATTGTCGGGCGCTCGCCTGACAGCGGATTGTCGGGATCCCAGGCATAGCGCAGCGTTTCGAAGCGCATCGCGCGCGCGTCAACCATCAGCAGCCGGCCGACAAGGTTTTCGCCGAAGCCGACGATCTCGCGGATGATTTCCAGCGCCATCATCGATCCGATGACACCGGCCAGCGCGCCGAGAACCCCAGCTTCGGCACACGCCGGGACGCTGCCGGGCGGTGGCGGCTCCGGAAACAAGCAGCGGTAAGTCGGATTTGGTTTTCCGTCTTCGCCGTGCTGATGCGCCCGAATCGTGGTCAGCGTGGCATCGAACGTGCCGAGCGCGGCGGTGATCAGCGGCTTTTGCGCAAAATAGCAGGCGTCAGAAACCAGATAGCGCGTGGCGAAGTTGTCGGAGCCGTCGGCGACGATGTCGTAACGCCCGATCAGATCGAGCGCGTTCTGCGCAGTAAGCCGCATGCCGTGGCTTTCGACCGCGACATGCGGATTGAGCCGCCGGATCGTTGCCGCCGCGCTGTCCACTTTCGGCGCGTTGAGATCGGGCGTCGCGTGGATCACCTGGCGCTGCAAATTCGACAGCGTGACGGTGTCGTCATCGACGACGCCGAGCGTGCCGACGCCGGCAGCGGCGAGATAAAGCAATACCGGTGCGCCCAAGCCGCCGGCACCGATCACCAAAACCCGCGCGCGGCGGAGCGCGGCCTGTCCGGGGCCGCCCACTTCGCGCAGCACGATGTGGCGCGCATAACGTTCCAGCTCGTCGGGGCTCAGCATGGCATCACCATACGTAAGCGCTCCGGTGCGAACAAACATTGGCCTTCGTGGACCTTTCGGCCTAATTTGTGCCGCCGGGGTCGGGTGCGCAAAATGGGGTTCAAATTGGCGGGCATGGTCGTTGCCCTGCTGGCGGCTACCGTGCCGGTAGCCGCCCAGGATGCGACGCCCAAAGACGCGACACCCAAACCGGCGGCCACGCCCAAAGTCACTGCAAAGAAGCCGGCCGCGAAGCCCGGCACCGCAAAGTCGGCCAACGATCCAGACGCTTCTGTCGATATCATCAACCCAGCGTCGCAGGCGACGCTGCAAGCTGCCGGCTGGCGCGTCATCGACGATCCGGCGACCGGCGTCCGGCTTGGCCTGCCGGGAGCACTGGTGCCGAAACTTGCTGCGTCGCGCATGGGCAGCCGCTGGATGTCGAAACAAGGACAAATCGATATCGAGACATTCCGGCTGCACGAAGCGGCGCTGCCGGCGCTGTTCGAAGACGAAAAGAAAACCCGCCATCGCACCGTCGAGCATTCGACGCTCAAGCCGGACTCTTTCGTCATGTCCGGAATGCAGGGCCTGAAAAGGTTTGTCGAACTCGTTCAGGCGAGCGGCAGCGAGTTGCGTGGCGTCACCATCATGTTCGATCAGGCAACCGAGGGCATGATGTCGCCGATCGCCGCGACCATGGCCGGTTCATTTCAGGCATTTCCGGATCGCAGCGCCAATCCGCCGCCGGGCCTGAAGCGCGGTATCGAATACGGCACCGCGATCGTGGTCAGCGAGCGCGGCCATCTGATTGCTTCGGCACAGGTCACCGACCAATGCCAGTCGATCACTGTTCCGGGACTGGGTCACGCCGAGCGTATCGCCGTTGATGGCAGTAGCGGCATGGCGCTGCTTCGGCTCTATGGCCCATACAATCTGCCGCCGGTATCCCTCGGCGGCGGCACGCCAGACAACCTCACGCTCGTCGGGATTGCCGACCCGAATTCGCAATCCAGCGCCGCAAGCGTAACGCGGACGCCAGTGCGTCTCACTCCGCAGGGTCTCGATCCCGCGCCGAAGCCCGGTTTTTCCGGCGCGGCCGTGGTCGACGGGCAAAACCGCCTCGCTGGAATGGTGAACCTGAAGTGGCTGGTAGCTACCGCAACGAACGTAGCTGCCGCTGCAAATGCGGTTCACACACCGACGCCAGCCAGCCAACCGGCTGCGACCGCCAGTCCCCCGAAAGTTGTCAGCCAAGCGGCGACAGTTGGCCAAGCCACGCTGATACCAGCGGACACCATTCGCGCCTTTCTGACTGCACAGGGTGTCGCATCGGCCGCCGGCTCGGCGCTGATCGATCAGTCGGTGTTACAGGTGATTTGCGTACGGAAATAACGATTTTATCGCCGCAACTTGAAGACCTTCGGCAGTCCTCTGGCCGCAAAAACGCCTTCATATCCGCTGACTGATCGCGGCCAATTCGATAGTGTAGAACCAGGCTTTAAGCGCGGGACCCGAAGGCACTGAGTGCTCCGGGAAAGTGGGTCAGATGCTCCAGATACGCCGTTTTACTGCCGCCGCGACGGCACTATTGCCGATCGCAGGCGCGCTTTTGGCCCTTTCAGGCGCGAGTGCGCACGCGCAGGGCGCTTGTGACGCCGCCGATATATCGGTGCTACCGGCGCCGATAGCGCCGTGGAAGGGCGTGCCGCTGCGCGTTATTGTCGCCTCGGAGAAATCGACCGACGGTGAAATGTCGCTGGTCGCACCGAACGGCAGCGTCGCCGCCAAAGCGAACGGCATCCAGGGCGGCCCACCCTATGTCTGGTACGCCGAAGTCGCCTCGCCCGCCGCCGGCACCTGGCACGCAACGCTGACCTCGTCGCGCTGCGGCACTGTCACCCGCGACATCATCGTGCGCGATACGCCGGCGCCGCCGCTTGCCGGATCGCCCGGCGTCATCTGGCCGGTGCGCGCAGCATGGACCCGCTCGACGGAAAATCTCTATTCGGCGTGGATCGAGAAGCTGTTCGACGCGCCGCTCGACGCCGAGCCGTCGTGGGCAAATCTGCGACTCGTCCTGCGCGACAAGTCGCGCAACATGCTGTTCAACTATCTCGGACTCGGCGAGGACGAAATCGCCACGCCGATCAGTCCCGGACTGCGCCGATCTGGTTTACTTCCTGCGCGCCTATTTCGCGTTCAAGATGGGCTTGCCGTTCGGCTACACCAATTGTTCGCGCGGCGGCGGCGGCAAGCCGCCGAAGTGCTACCAGTGGCTGACCAATCTCAATCCACCCGCCGAGGCGCTCAAGGGCAGCATGGCGGCATCGTTCGGCGCATACCTGCCGGTCGTCGCCGACGCGGTGCAGTCGGGCGCGGTGCGTACGCTGGCGAACGACGACAACACCGACTTCTACACCGTGCCGCTGACGCAAGAGACGCTGCGGCCCGGCACCGTCTATGCCGATCCGTACGGTCACGTGCTGATCCTGGTGCGGCGCGTGCCGGAATCCGGCGGCGCGGCGGGCGTATTCCTCGCTGTCGACGGCGAGCCGGACGGTACGGTGGCGCGCAAGCGGTTCTGGCAAGGCACATTCCTGTTTGCCCACCTGCCGGGACTTGAAGGGCCGGGCTTCAAGCGTTTCCGCCCGATCGTGCGCGATGCCGGCGGCAACCTGCGGCGGCTGACCAACGCCGAGATCGCCAAGGATCCGCAATACGGCGACTTTTCGCTCGAGCAGTCGCAATTCAGCAGGGACGAATTCTACGATCGCATGGATCAGGTGATGTCGCCCGATCCGCTCGATCCGGCGCTGGCGATGAAGGGCGCGATCGACTCGCTTGAAGAGCAGGTCAAGACGCGCGTCGGTTCGGTCGAGAACGGACGTAAATATCAGGCGAGCGGCAAAGGCGATGCGTCGATGCCGGATGGTCCGGCAATCTTCGCCACCACCGGCGCGTGGGAAGATTTCGCCACGCCGGCGCGCGATTTCCGTCTGTTGATCGCGATCGACGTGGTGCGCAACTATCCCGGATCACGTCGCCACGCATGCGGATCGCTACAAGATGCCGTTCGGCCAGAGTGCTTCGGCAGCGTTAAGGCCAATCTGGAGAGTGTGCTGACGTCGGAACTCGCGTCGCGCAAATTCACTTATACGCGCAGCGACGGTTCGCAGTGGACGCTGTCGCTCAAGGACGTGGTCGATCGCGCGAACGATCTCGAGATGGGCTACAATCTCAACGACTGCGTCGAGCTGCGCTGGGGTGCAGCCGCCAACAGTGAGGAAGCCGCGACCTGCAAGCGGCACGCACCGCAGGCGCAACGCGCCAAGATGGCGCAGTACCGCCCATGGTTCCGCGAGCGCAACTGGCCGCACGCCTAGCCATCTTCTGCGTTGTCGGGCTCGCGATTGTCGCGGGCCCGGCCGGCCTTTTCGCGCAGGATAGTCCGCTCACGGCCACAGCCGCGCTCGATAATCTGGTCGCGGCCTATCCGAACGCGCTTACCGGACACGACGATAAAGTGCTGCGCTGGCGCGACGGCACCGAAATGCCGCTGTCGGACGGCGGCGAGCGACAAGCCGTTTGACGAACTGCTGCGGCACGCTTCCATCCGCGATCAGATGCGAATGGCCTATCCGCGCGGCCCGCTCGACAAGCCACCGTCCGCCGATTCCGATCCGGGCCGGTTTCGCAACGCTGCGATTCTTCACCAAAATGTACGGCGATTGCGCAAAGAGCGAAGTGTCGGCGCATCTGGTTTCGCTGAACTGGCTTCCCAAAAGCTGGGGCAAGCCGATCCGCATCACCTCCGTGAACGGCGTCGATCAACAGCTGCGCGCGGTCTCGACGGAGATCGACGCCCTGCCGGACACGACTCAAACGCGCCGCCTACCCGATCGCCGGCACCTACAATTGCCGCGCGGTTGCGGATACCGGCGCGCCCAGCCCGCACAGCTACGGCATCGCCATCGATCTCAACACCCGATATTCGGACTACTGGTTCTGGCGGCCGCACGACGGGCCGATCGTCTATCGCAACCGCATGCCGCAGGAGATCGTCGCGATCTTCGAGAAGCACGGCTTCATCTGGGGCGGCAAGTGGTACCACTTCGATACCATGCACTTCGAATACCGGCCGGAGCTGCTGGCCGGCGGCTAACGCTTCGCTGCGCGCGGCACTACCTGTTCTTGAACTTTGGCGGGCGCTTTTCGATGAAGGCATTCATGCCTTCGCCCTGATCGTCGGTCGCGAACAGCGAATGGAAGATGCGCCGCTCGAAGCGGATGCCTTCGGCG
Organism: uncultured Alphaproteobacteria bacterium; assembly: GCA_963739945.1. Taxonomy (GTDB): domain Bacteria; phylum Pseudomonadota; class Alphaproteobacteria; order Rhizobiales; family Xanthobacteraceae; genus BOG-931. The sequence continues at coordinate 288,928 of CAVUCN010000027.1, forward strand.
AGCGACGTCTCGAAGGCGCGATTGACCGACTCCTTCGCCGCCAGCACCGACGGCAGCGACAGTCGCCGCAATCGCGTCGGCGACCTTGGTCGCCTCCTCGATCAGGCTCGCCGCCGGCACGACGCGCGCCACGAGGCCGGAGCGTTCCGCTTCTTGCGCATCCATCATCCGGCCGGTGAGGATGAGATCCATCGCCTTGGCCTTGCCGACCGCGCGGGTCAGCCGCTGCGTGCCGCCGATGCCGGGGATGATGCCGAGCTTGATTTCCGGCTGGCCGAATTTGGCGTTATCGGCGGCGATGATCAGATCGCACTGCATGGCAAGCTCGCAGCCGCCGCCGAGCGCGAAACCCGCGACCGCGGCGATGACCGGCTTGCGCGCCGCCGCGGCTTGATGCCAGTCGGCGCAGAAGTCGTCGAAATAGACGTCGGCGAAATCCTTCTCCGCCATCTCCTTGATGTCGGCGCCGGCCGCAAACGCTTTTTCCGAGCCAGTGATGACGATGCAGCCGATGTTGTTGTCGGCTTCGAATTCGGCGAGGGCCTTGCCGAGGTCGCGCATCAGCGCGCGGTTGAGCGCGTTGAGCGCCTGCGGGCGATTGAGCCGGATCAAGCCGACACGGCCGCGCGCTTCGACGATGATGTTTTCGTAACTCATGGTTTCCGCTCCCGAACGCCGCAGAGGTAGCGGATATTCTAGAGCATGATCCGAAAAGAAAAGCCCCCGCCCTCGGACTTGATCCGAGGGTGGACTTCCGGTTTTCCGAAAAAGATCATGCTCCAACGAAAAAATCACTCTGTTATGATGCGGCGGCCGGGGAGAACGCCATGAAACCGAGTGAAATAAATGCCTACGCGGCTATCGCGCTGGCGCTGATCGTCGCCGTTACCGTCGTACTTGCAATCGCCACCATGCCGGCGAAAGCCGAAAACGACGGCCCATTGGAGCTGGCACGTGACGGCTTCTTCTATGTCAACGCCCAATCGACAAAAGTCGGCGACCGCGATTACGTCAGCCACCAGATGTACGTCGAGGTGCGCGTCCCGGCGAAGCAGACCCATCCCTACCCGATCATCATGGTGCACGGCGGCACCATGTCGGGCACCAATTACACCGGCACGCCTGACGGCCGCGAAGGCTGGGCGCAATATTTCGTGCGGCAGGGTTATGCGGTCTACGTCGTCGACCAGCCCGGCCGTGCGCGCTCCGGCTATCTCACCGCCGCCTACGGCCCGACCAACAACGTGACCCGCGACAATGCGCTGTCACGCTTCATCGCCCAGGAGAAATTCAAGCTGTGGCCGCAGGCCGTGCTCCACACACAATGGCCGGGCACCGGCGAGCCGGACGATCCGGCAACGGTACAGCTTGCGGCGAGCCAGATGCCGGCCATCGCCGACTTTGCCTCGCAGCAGTTCCTCAATCGCGATGCGCTGATTGCACTGCTCGATAAAATCGGGCCCGCGATCCTGCTCACCCACTCGCAGGCCGGCGCGTTCGGCTGGCCGGTCGCCGATGCGCGGCCCGATCTGGTGAAGGCGATCCTCGCCATCGAGCCGAACGGGCCGCCGTTCTATCAGGTCGAGTTCATCGGCGCGCCAGACTGGTTCAGGCAGGGCACGCTGGCGCTGCCTTATGGCATCACCGCGGTGCCGCTGACCTATTCGCCACCAATCAACGAGGCGTCGGAGCTGAAGATGGTGCAGCAGGACAACGCGGATGCGCCCGATCATGTGCGGTGCTACGCGCAGGCCGAACCGGCGCGTCAGCTTCCCAATCTGCAGAAGATGCCGATCCTGGTGCTGACCTCGGAGGCGTCTTATCACGCGCCTTACGACCACTGCACGGTGAGCTATCTGCGCCAAGCCGGCGTGAAGCCGGCCTACATCCGCCTCGCCGATCTCGGCATCAAGGGCAACAGCCACGTCATGATGCTGGAGAAGAACAACAAGGAAATAGCGGCGGTGATCGCCAAGTGGCTCGATGAGGCGTTGCCGGCGAGGATGTAGTCGCTACTTCTGGCAACTCGGGCAATAGAACGTCGAGCGGCCGTTCTGCACGATGCGCTTGATGGTGCCGCCGCAGCCGGACGTGCGGCACTTCTGGCCTTCGCGGTCGTAGACGCGGAAATTATGCTGGAACATGCCAAGCGCGCCATCGGTGAGCTTGTGGTCGCGCAGCGACGAACCGCCCTGCTTGATCGCGTCGTTGAGCACGGCCTTGATGGCCTCGACGAGGTTCATCGCGCGCTCGTTCGGCGCACCCTTGCGGTCGGCGATGGTTGACGCCGTGCGCTTCGGCGACAACCGCGCGCGATATAGCGCTTCGCAGACGTAGATGTTGCCGAGACCGGCAACGATGCGCTGATCGAGCAGCGCTGCCTTCAGGCTGGTTTTCTTGCCGGCGCAGGCCCGCGCCAGCATCACGGCGTCGAATTCGTTGCCAAGCGGCTCCGGTCCGAGACCGCGCAACAGTGGCTCGGCATCGAGCGCATCGCGCTGCACGATTTTCATCGAGCCGAAGCGGCGCGGATCGTTGAAGGTGATGATGGCGCCGGACGACATGTGAAACACCACGTGATCGTGGGCGGCGTGTTTCGAGCGCTCGTGGTAATACGCGCCCGGCGTGACTTGCTGCTCCTTCTCGAACACGTGGAATGAGCCGGACATGCCGAGATGCATCACCAATACGTCGCCCGACGACAGATCGGTGAGCAGGTATTTCGCCCGCCGCCCCATGCCGGTGACGGTTTTGCCCTCGAGCCGCGACACGAAATCCTTTGGGAATGGCCACCGGAGATCGCCCCGGCGTAACTCCACTTTCGTAAAGCGCGCGCCATCCATCGCCGGCTCGAGGCCACGGCGTACGGTTTCGACTTCGGGTAATTCAGGCATCGCGCGATCCGGCTGTCATCGCGTCATATATGGTTAATTGTGCAACTCATAGCGTCGGTTACGCCGCCGCGCTATGGTCCCGACGGCAGGATACAACGATGGCAGAGACGCATTTCGGAGCCCGGCAGGTGCCGCTCGGCGACAAGCAGGCGCTGGTCGACGACGTGTTTCACAGCGTGGCGCGCCGCTATGACCTGATGAACGACCTGATGTCGTTCGGGCTGCATCGCGCCTGGAAGGACGCGCTCATTACCGCGCTCGATCCGCCGCGGCACCATCCGTTTGCGCTGCTCGATGTTGCCGGCGGCACCGGCGACATCGCGTTCCGCGCTGTCGCCGCCGGTGGCGAGCAAACGCGTGTTACGGTGTGCGATATCAATCCGGAGATGCTCGCGGTCGGGCGTGAACGCGCCGCGAAGTCGGCGGACGGCGACCTCATTACATTCACGGAGGGCAATGCGGAAACGCTGCCATTCGCCGACAAGAGCTTCGATGCCGTCACCATCGCATTCGGAATCCGCAACGTGCCGCGCATCGAGGCCGCGCTGGGCGAAGCGTTTCGTGTTCTGAAGATCGGCGGCAAATTCCTTTGTCTGGAATTTTCCGCGGTGAACCTGCCGGGCCTCGACCGGCTGTACGATTTCTATTCGTTCAACGTCATCCCGACGCTCGGCCGCGTGGTCACGGGCGACGCCGAATCCTACCGCTACCTGGTCGAATTGATCCGCCGTTTTCCGAGGCCTGACGCTTTCACCGCCATGATGCGCACCGCGGGCCTTGCGCGGGTCTCCTATCAGCAGATGACCGGCGGCATCGTCGCGCTGCATACCGGCTGGCGTTTGTGATCTCCGCACCTGCGCACGTCGTCCGTCTCGGTCGGGCCGGCTTCGTGTTCGCCCGCGAAGGCGTGCTCGGCCTGATCGATCCCGCCGCCATGCCGGTGCCGGCGCGGCCGCTGTTGCGCATCGCGCGGCTGTTCGAGCGCCGCAACAAAGGTACTGCCGACACGCGGCTCTCCACGGCGCTGACGCGGCTGGGGCCGAGTTACGTCAAACTCGGCCAGTTCCTGGCGACACGGCCGGACGTGGTCGGTGCCGCGCTGGCCCGTGACCTCGAGCGGCTGCAGGACCACATGCCGCCGTTCCCGCAAGTCGAGTCCGAGGCGGTGATCGCGGCGGCGCTGGGAAAGCCCGTGAAATCGCTATTTCTCAGCCTCGGACCGCCGGTCGCCGCCGCCTCGATCGCGCAGGTGCATCGCGCTGAAGCGGATTCGCCCGATGGGCCGCGCGCTGTCGCGGTCAAAGTGTTGCGGCCCGGCGTCGAGCGTCGTTTCCACGACGATCTCGGCGCTTTCACCTTCGCCGCGCAGCACGCCGAGAATTCGTCCGCCGAGGCGCGGCGGCTGCGGCTGATCGAAGTAGTCGATACGTTGCGGCGCTCGGTTGCCGTCGAAATGGATTTCCGGCTCGAGGCCGCAGCACTCTCGGAGATGGCCGAGAACGCCAAGGACGATCCTGACTTTCGCGTGCCAACGATCGACTGGGACCGTACCGCCAAGGATGTGCTGACGCTGGAATGGATCGACGGCACGGCGCTGAACGATCGCGCGCGATTACAGGCCAAGGGTTTCGACCTGCCGAAGCTTGGCCGCACCGTGATCCAGACGTTCCTGCGCCATGCGCTGCGCGACGGCTTCTTTCACGCCGACATGCATCCGGGCAATCTGTTCGTCGACGACGACGGCCGGCTGGTCGCGGTGGATTTCGGCATCATGGGCCGGCTCGGCGCCAAGGAGCGGCTGTTTCTCGCCGAGATCCTGCACGGCTTCATCACCCGCGATTATCACCGCACTGCGGAAGTCCATTTCGAAGCCGGTTACGTGCCGCCGCATCATTCGGTCGACGATTTCGCCCAGGCCATCCGGGCCATCGGCGAGCCGATCCACAACCGCGCCGCCGAGGACATCTCGATGGCGAAGCTGCTGACGCTGCTGTTCGAGGTAACCGGGCTGTTCGACATGCGCACCCGGCCGGAACTGCTGTTGCTGCAAAAGACCATGGTGGTGGTCGAGGGCGTGGCGCGCTCGCTCGATCCGAAGCTCGACATGTGGAGCACCGCCGAGCCCGTGGTGCGCGAATGGATGACACGGCATCTCGGCCCGGCTGGACGGATCGAAGGCGTCGCGGAAGGTTTTGCCGACGTCGGCCGCTTTCTCGGCAGCGCGCCCGGCCTGCTTCGCCGTGGCGCCCGCGTGCTCGACCAGCTCGACGAGGTGACCCGCGACGGCCTGGTGCTGTCACCGCAGACCATCGCCGAAATGGACAAGGCCGAAAGCCGCCGCAGCCGCTGGACCGTGGCGGCGCTGTGGGTCATCGCCGCGCTGCTGCTCTGGATCGCCCTGAAGGTAATTTGATTGCATTGATTGCACTGCAATCAATTTAATCTATAATGCTGACTTCACAGGCGGAAGCCCGCATGGCCAGCCTCACCGTCCGGCAGCTCGACGACAAGCTGAAGCAGCTCTTGCGGCTCCGCGCCGTCCGCAACAACCGCTCTATGGAAGACGAGATCCGCGTCATCCTGCGGCAGGCGGCGGAAGGCACCGGCACCGAAATCCTGGAAGGCTTCGAGCCGCCGGCGCGGCCCTCGCGGCGGAAAGCGCAAGTCGTCGTGCCAGGCGACAAGCGCATTCTGCTCATCATCGGCGGCGGCATCGCCGCCTACAAATCGCTCGACCTGATCCGCCGCTTGCAGGATCACGGCGCGCAGGTGCGCTGCATCCTCACCGCCGCCGCACAGCACTTCGTGACACCGCTCTCAGTGGGCGCGTTGAGCGGCGAACACGCCTTCACCGATTTGTTCGACGCCCGCAGCGAGTTCGACGTCGGCCACATCCGCATGGCGCGCGATACCGATCTCGTTATCGTCGCGCCGGCGACCGCCGATCTGCTGGCCAAGATGGCAGGCGGCCATGCCGACGATCTCGCAACCGCCGTGCTGCTGGCGACCGACAAGCCGATTCTGCTGGCTCCGGCGATGAACCCGCATATGTGGGCGGCGCGCGCGACGCAGCGCAATCTGGCGCAACTGATCGCCGACGGTGCGCATATCGTCGGTCCCGGCAAGGGCGAAATGGCGGAGCGCGGTGAAGCCGGTACCGGTCGCATGGCCGAACCGCTCGAAATCGTTGCCGCAGTTGAAAAGCTGGTACGCACGGCCGGACCGCTGACCGGCAAGCGCGTCGTGGTGACGTCCGGCCCGACCAACGAGCCGATCGACCCGGTGCGCTATATCGCCAACCGCTCATCTGGCAAGCAGGGCCACGCCATTGCAGCAGCGGCCGCCGCAGCCGGCGCCGATGTGGTGCTGGTTTGCGGGCCGGTGAATATCCCCGATCCGCTGGGCGTGACAGTGGTGAAGATCGAAACCGCGCGCCAGATGTTGGCGGCGGTCGAGAAAGCACTGCCGGCCAACGTCGCCATTTTCGCCGCCGCCGTTGCCGACTGGCGCGCGGAGCGGGAAAGCGAAAGCAAGATCAAAAAACAGAGCGGCAAGACACCGGCGCTGACGCTCATCGAGAACCCGGACATCCTGTCGACGATCGCCCATCGCCGCGCCGATCGTCCGCAACTCGTGATCGGCTTTGCCGCCGAGACCGACGACCTCATCGCCAATGCAAAAGCAAAACTGGCGAAAAAAGGCTGTGACTGGATTCTAGCCAACGACGTCTCGCCAGTAACCGGAATCATGGGCGGCGATGCCAATACCGTTCATCTGATCACGGCAGACGGAATTGAGAACTGGCCGCCGCAGTCGAAAGACGATGTGGCGCGGACGCTGATCGAGCGCATCGTCACCGCACTGAAGGATGCAAAGCATTGAGCGGCGGAAGCGACATCGAAGTCCGGCACATGGAAGTACGGATCATGCGGCTGCCGCACGGCGCCGATTTGCCGTTGCCGCAATATCAATCGGAGCTCGCCGCCGGACTCGATCTGCTCGCCGCGGTGGCGGCAGACGCGCCGGTAGAAATTGCACCCGGCAAGCGCGCGATGATTCCAACCGGCATCGCAATCGCGCTGCCGCGCGGCACTGAAGGCCAGGTGCGTCCGCGTTCGGGTTTGGCGGCGAAGCATGGCGTCACAGTGCTGAATTCGCCGGGCACCATCGATGCCGACTATCGCGGAGAATTACAGGTTATTCTTGTAAATACTGGTTCGGAGATTTTTGTTGTTCAACGCGGAATGCGCATCGCGCAATTAGTAATCGCGCCGATTATACATGTAAAACTTGTTGAATCGGGAACGTTAGACTCGACTCAACGAGCCACTTCCGGATTTGGTTCCACCGGAACGAACTCGAATATTGCGGATAAGTGCGACTGATTTGCAGGTCATCTAGACCGAATCTTGGACCCGTTAGATACTATTTTATATCGAACTTCTTTTGTCGCCGGACGTTTTCCAATTACATGCCTCTTCTCTCTCGCAAAGGAGTCCTTGCGATCGCTGCGGTGATCGATGTTGCATTACACGCGCAAGGACGCCCGATATCAGCAAAGACGCTCGCAGCGCGTCACGGACTTCCGCCGCGCCATCTGGAATCTGTCCTGCAGGCATTGGTCCGTGACGGCATTCTCAAAGGCATTCGCGGACCGCGCGGCGGTTATGAGCTCGGGCGTGAGAGCAATCGCGTCACGGCAAATGACATTCTCCGCGCGGCGGGTTCTGTCGAAGATACCAACGAAGAGCCGGCGGACTCGGAATTGCTGAACAAGGTCGTGTCTGCCTGCATTGTCCGCCGCCGAGCAGGAATTCGGCATCGCGCTCAGCCGCATCAATCTCGATGACATGGTGCGCGGCGCCGAGACTTTGAAACCGCGCGCCCGCATTTCGCAGGCTTAAGCGCCGGGACTTCGGCTCCGGCCCCTCGTTCACGATCTGGACTCTTTCGGCGCGATTCCCCTTGAGAGTAAAGTCGAATGATTCGCGGCCACTGCCGCGGAGAATCCGCTGGCCTTCCGTGCGGTGTTGGGCGGTGGCAGCCAGCAGAGGCAATGGGGCATGCCGGACACGTTCCGGATCAACGGGGGCTGCGCTCATCCGTGGCGAAACGGATTCCTGGCAGCCATTGCCGCCGGGACCGCACTGCCGTTTCCGGCCCATGCCGAGCCAAAACCCGCCCTCGCCCTGCACGAACTGGTTCTGACTGCGCAGGACAGCATCGACCGGCACGAGATCGCCGTGCTGGTGTTGCTGCTCGGGCTGATACTCTTCTGTGTCGTCACCGCGATCATGCTGCTGGTGTCCTGGTCGCGCGCCGCACGGCTGGAAACATCGTCGCGCGAGCAGATTGCTGGCGCTGCGCGGCAATCTCGACCGCGCCAACGCGCTGCTGTCGTCGGAGCCGCAGGTGATGGTGGACTGGCCGGCCGGATCGGACGAGCCGGTGATCGATGGCGATCCGGCGATCGTCGGCGCCTTCGCCGCACATCGCGTGCTGGCATTCGGAACCTGGCTCGAAGCCGGCAAGGCGCGCGCCATGGAGCAGGCAGTCGAAGCCCTGCGTGCACGCGGCGAAGGTTTTTCGATGACGCTGACCACGATCGCCGGTCATCCGATCGAGGCGCAGGGCCGCGCCATCGGCGGCCGCGCCGTGCTGCGCCTGAAAGACGCCAGCGGCGTGAAGCGCGATCTCGCCAACCTGTTGTCGCGCCATGAGTCCCTGCTTACAGAAGTCGCTTCGCTGCGCACGCTGATCGAAACGTTGCCGTCGCCGGTCTGGACCCGCAACGCAGCGGGCGATCTGGCTTTCGTCAATTCGGCCTACGCCCGCGCGGTCGAGGCCAAAGATGCCGCCGACGCGGTTGCGCGTCGCCTTGAACTGCTCGACAGCAACACACGCATCGCCATTGCCCACGAGCACGTTGTCAGCGGCGGCTTTTCCGGCCGTCTTCCCGCCGTGGTCGCCGGTACGCGGCGGACATTCGACGTATTCGATTTCAGGACCGAGGACGGCAGCGCCGGCATCGGCATCGACGCCACCGAAGCCGAGACCATGCGCGTCGCGCTGGCGCGGCTGGTCGACGCGCACCGCCGCACGCTCGATCTGTTGTCCGCAGGCGTCGCGATGTTCGACGCCGACCACCGGCTGTCGTTCTACAACGCGGCCTATCGCGCCCTGTGGAACCTCGACCCGGCTTATCTCGACCAGCAGCCGACCAACTCCGCGCTGCTCGATCGGCTGCGCACCGAGGACAAGCTGCCGGAGCAACAGAATTTCCGGCAGTGGAAAGCCCAGCTTTTCGAAGCCTATCGCGCCGTCGAAGCCCAGGAACACGAATGGCATCTGCCGGACGGCCGCACGCTGCGGGTGGTCACGACGCCTAATCCCGACGGCGGCGTGACATATGTGTTCCACGACGTCACCGAGCGGCTCGATCTCGAACGGCGCTTCGAAGAGATGATCCGCTTCCAGGGCGAGACGCTCGACAACCTGGCGGAAGGCGTCGCGGTGTTCGCCAGCGACGGCCGCATTCGCCTGCACAATCCCGCTTTCGCCCGGATGTGGCGGCTGCAACCGCAAATGCTCGCCGAGCGGCCGCACATCGAAACTGTCACCGCGCTTTGCAAGCCGCTGCTCGGCGACAGCGCCGTCTGGCAAGCGCTTGCGCGAAGTCGTCACCGCGATCGACAGCCGCGAGCCGATGGCCGGCCGGCTCGAACGGCGCGACGGCAGCGTGGTCGATTGCACCACCGTGCCGCTGGCCGGACGGCGCCACGCTGGTGACGTTCCACGACGTGACCAATTCAGTCAATGTCGAGCGCGCGCTGCGCGAGCGCAACGAGGCGCTGGAAGACGCCGACAAGATCAAGATCGATTTCGTCCATCACGTGTCCTACGAGCTGCGCTCGCCGCTCACCAATATCATCGGCTTCGTCCATCTGCTCGGCGATCCGGCAACCGGTCCGCTGCAGCCGAAGCAACGCGAATATCTCGACTTCATCACCGTATCGACCAACACCTTGCTGGCGCTGATCAACAACATCCTCGATCTCGCCACCATCGATGCCGGCCGCATGCAGCTCAATCTCGGCGCCGTCGATATCCGCACCACCATGGAGGCCGCAGCCGAAGGCGTGCAGGACCGCCTGGTCGCCGCCGGCCTGACGCTCGAGATCAAGACGGCATCCAACATCGGCAGTTTCGTCGCCGACGAACGGCGCGTACGGCAGGTGCTGTTCAACCTGCTGGCCAATGCAGTGAGCTTCTCGCCGGGCGGCGCGACCGTCACGCTCCTTGCCGAACGCAAGCCGGACGCCGTGACATTCTCGGTGACCGATCAAGGACCGGGAATTCCGCCGGACGTGCTCGGCAAGGTGTTCGACTGGTTCGAGTCCCATTCGCTCGGATCGCAGCACCGCGGGCCCGGCATCGGCCTCTCGCTGGTGCGTTCATTCGTCGAACTGCACGGCGGCACGGTGGCGATCAATTCGGTGGTCGGACAGGGCACCACCGTCACCTGCACCTTCCCGTCGGCGGAAACCGCGGCGCAGACGGCGGCCTAGGCCGATGATCCTGATATTGGGGGAAACCGGTTCCCCGCCTTCGCAAAGCCTGTTTCGGCAGGCCAAGAAGGCTGGATAAAATCAAGCGGAAACAGCAATAGTTCGCGATGCTTCTGACGACGACAGGCGGTGCCGGCTTTACCTTGACCGTGCCGAACGAGCAGGCGCTCGCCGGCCTCGTCTTCGATGTCGCCTGCGCGCTGGAGCCGGGCGATCTGGTCACGCTTTCAGGCGACCTCGGCGCCGGCAAAACGACCTTTGCCCGCGCGCTGATCCGCCATCTCGCCGGCGACGCCAGCCTCGAAGTGCCGAGCCCGACATTCACCTTCATGCAAAGCTATGAACTGCCGCGCTTTCGCGCTGGTGCATGCCGATCTCTATCGGGTCAACGGCACCGCGGACCTTGCCGAGCTGGGCTTCGACGATTTGCCCGACGGCGCCGTGATGCTGCTGGAATGGCCGGATCGTGCCGCCGGATTCTTGCCGCCCAACCGCTTCGATATCAGCTTCGCACTGGAGCCTTCGCTCGGCGACGAAGGCCGCGTCATCCGCGTCACCGGCTACGGCGATTTCGGCATACGCGCCGAGCGCATCATGCTGATTCACGATTTCCTTGAAGAGGCCGGATACGGCACGGCGCAACGCCAGCGCATGCAGGGCGATGCATCGACCCGGATTTTCGAACGGCTGATCAAGAACGATCAGGTGGTCGTTTTCATGAATGCACCGCCGAAGCCCGACGGTCCGCCGGTGCGCGACGGCAAACCTTACAGCGCCATCGCCCATCTCGCCGAAGACACCATTCCCTACGTGGCGATGGCGAACGGTCTGCGCGAACGCAATCTCTCCGCGCCCGCGATCCTGCACGCCGATCCGGTGCGCGGCCTGATCATCATGGAAGACCTCGGCGAGGATCGCGTCGTCAGCGGCGATCCGCCGGCGCCGATCGAGGAGCGCTATGAAGCCGCGGTCGATGTGCTGATCTCGCTGCACCGCCGCAAGCTGCCGGAAAAACTTCCGGTCGCGCCGCAACTCAATTACCGGATGCCGCGCTACGACTTCGAAGCGTTCCTGATCGAAGCCGAGTTGTTGCTCGACTGGTACATCGGCAAGAACAGGGCGCCATCCGCCGAGGCGCGAAAAAATTTCGTGGCACTGTGGCGCGATGCGCTGACGCCCGCGCTCAACGCTCCGCCGACCTGGGTGCTGCGCGACTTTCATTCTCCAAACCTGCTGTGGCTCGCGGATCGCGACGGCATCACCCGGATCGGCATTCTCGATTTCCAGGATGCGCTGATCGGACCCGCGGCCTATGACGTCGCCTCGCTGTTGCAGGATGCCCGCGTCGATGTTCCCGAAGCGATGGAAGTCGCGCTGCTCAGCCGCTACGTGCGCGCACGGCTGAACGACAACGTGAACTTCGATACCGCCGAATTCACCAGGCTCTACGCGACGCTCGCCGCTCAGCGCGCCACCAAGATCCTTGGAATTTTTGCACGGCTGAATGAGCGAGACGGCAAGCCGCAATATCTGCGTCACATCCCGCGCATATGGGGCTACCTGCAGCGCTCGCTGTCGCATCCCGCTCTCGCTCCCTTGAAAGCCTGGTATGACGCCAATGTCCCGCCACGAGATGGGCTATGATGGCTCGAATCGAGGGAGAAACGGCTAGTGTCCCGATTCCAAAGTTCGCATTATTGTGCGGCACCTTCGTTTGCGAACTTTGGAATCAAAGGGGACACTAGCAACTTATTGATCCAGTGTGGCTTTGGTTCAGAAGTCCGCATTTCGGACTCTGCGGAAAGAATGATGCGGACTTCTGAACCGCCACACTGTGGCACACCATTGATGCCGAAAAGTGCCTTCGTGCTGGCAGCGGGGCTCGGCACGCGGATGCGGCCGTATAACGGCCATTTGCCGAAGCCGCTGGTCACCGTGCGCGGTAAGTCGCTGATCGATTACGGCCTCGACCGGCTTGCCGAGGACGGTATCGAGCAAGCCGTGGTCAACGTGCACCATCTCGCCGACGCGCTTGAAGAGCATCTGGCAAAGCGCGCGCGTCCGCGCATTGTCATTTCCGACGAACGTGCAGCGCTGCTCGGCACCGGCGGCGGTATCGTCAAGGCGCTGCCGAAATTGGGCAACGAGCCGTTCTTCCTGATTAACGCCGATACCTTTTGGCTCGATGGCGTGAAGTCTAATTTCTTACGGCTTGCCGAAGCCTATGACACCACCACCATGAACGCGCTGCTGCTGCTGGCGCCTACCGCCGGCAGCATCGGCTACGAGGGCCGTGGCGATTACGCCATGCTGTCGGATGGGCGGTTGCGGCGGCGCGGCGAGCGCGAAATCGTGCCGTACATCTATGCCGGCGCGGCGATCCTTGCGCCGGGCCTGTTTGCCGGCGCTCCGGAAGGTGCGTTTGCGCTGACCAGGCTGTTCGATCAGGCCGCCGGCAAAGGCCGCTTGTTCGGCTTGCGGCTCGAAGGCGTGTGGATGCATGTCGGCACGCCGCAAGCGGTCGCCGAAGCCGAAGCCGCACTCGCAGCAACCAACTAAAATCTGATAACAGATATCGTCATTCGGAGTCGCTTGCGCTCGGCGCGGGCCTCTTTAGATCACGGAATTCGATGGCTCCACGCGTTTTCACCATTCCGGCGTCGGCACCGTTTCTGCCGACGCTGATCAAAGCGTTGCTCGACGGCGGGCTCGGCCTGCCGGCGCTGCGCGATCCGCTGGCGCTGGCCTCGGCCACACTTTATTTGCCGACGCGGCGCGCCTGCCGGCTGGCGCGCGACACCTTCCTCGACGTGCTCAAAGACGATGCCGCCATCCTGCCGCGCATTGTCGCCATCGGCGACATCGACGAGGACGAGATCGCGTTTGCCGAAGCGGCCACCGGCGAACTTGCCGCCGAGGCGCTGGCCCTGCCGGAAGCGCTCGACGGGCTCGAGCGGCGGCTTTTGCTGACGCGGCTGATCGTCAACTGGGCGAACTCGCCTGCCCTGCACGGCCAAAGCGGCACGCCGCTTGTCGCGCAGACGCCGGCCGCCGCCTGTGTGCTGGCCGACGATCTGGCGCGGCTGATCGACGACATGACCACGCGTGGCGTGTCCTGGAAGAAGCTCGACGATCTGGTGCCGGATAATTTCGATCGTTACTGGCAGCAAACTCTCAAATTCCTGGAAATCGCGCGCGATGCCTGGCCGGCGATGTTGAAGGAACGCAACTGCGAGGAAGCTACGGTTCGGCGCGATAAGCTGATAAAAGCCGAAGCGGCGCGGCTCACCCGCAAAACCGACGGATTGGTAATCGCCGCCGGCTCGACCGGCTCGATCCCGGCGACAGCCGAACTGATCGCGACCATCGCCGGCCTGCCGCACGGTGCCGTGGTGCTGCCGGGCCTCGACACCGATCTCGACGAGGAGTCGTGGCGGCTGATCTCAGGCGATGCGAAGAAGAAGGTTGCCGCTGCGCCCGGCCATCCGCAATTCGCCATGCAGGCGCTGTTGACGCGCATTGGCATAGCCCGCAGTGCGGTGAACTCGTTGGCCAAAGCAAACGGCCGCGAAGTGCTGTTGTCCGAAGCGATGCGGCCGGCAATGCAAACCGACGTCTGGCGGGAGCGCGCCAGCGATCTGGTGTTCGCGGCGCAGGCCGATGCCGCAATCTCGACCGTAACGGTGATCGAAGCGGCCAATGCCGAGGAAGAAGCGCTCGCTGTCGCCATCGCGCTCCGCGAAGCGGTGCAGGACGGCAAGACCGCCGCATTGGTCACCCCGGATCGCTTGCTCGGCCGCCGCGTCGCCGCCGCGCTGATGCGCTGGAATATCGCGGTGGAAGATACCGGCGGCGATCCGCTCGCCGAAACGCCGGCCGGAATTTTTGCCCGGCTGGCCGCGCAAACCGCCGTCGCCGGACTCGAACCGGTGACATTGCTGGCATTGCTCAAGCATCCGCTGCTGCGGCTCGGCGCGAGCAATCAGCACTACGCAACGGACATTCTCGAGCGCGCGGTGCTACGTGGACCTCGGCCGAGCCGTGGCACCGCCGGCCTCGCCCGCGCGCTGAAAACGTTGAGCGCGGTCAAGGACACGCTGCATCCCTCCGACCCGCGCAAGAATCTGAGCGACGGCCAGATCGCGGAAGCGGAAAGCCTTGTCGCCAGGCTGACCGAGGCACTACAGCCGCTGGAAAAGCCTGGCAACGACGCGCTCTCGCTGAACGAGCTCGCGGCACGGCATCGCGACGTGCTGGCGGCACTGTCGCAGCACGGCGCCGAACGGGCGGCGTTCATCGGCCCTGATGGCGTAAAGCTCGCCGATGCGCTCGACGAGCTCGCAACAAGTCCTTCGGCATCGAGCCTCGGTGTTGCACCGTCCGACTATGTCGAGCTGTTCACGGCGGCGTTGAGCGGGCGCGTCGTTCGCCGCCCACTCCGTCCGGGTCTGTGGGTTCGTATCCTCGGTCTGCTCGAAGCGCGCCTTACCGAAAGCGACCGTGTTGTGCTTGGTGGCCTTGTCGAAGGCACCTGGCCGCCGGAAAGCCGCACCGATGCCTGGTTGAGCCGCCCCATGCGCCTCGATCTCGGCCTCGACCTGCCGGAGCGGCGTATCGGCCTCACTGCGCACGACTTCGCGCAACTGCTCGGCGCCCGCGAAGTGATCCTGACGCTGGCCGCGAAGGTTGCGGGCACGCCGACCGTCCCGTCGCGCTTCATCCAGCGCCTGGCCGCGGTTTCCGGCGAGCGCTGGCAACAGGCGATCAAACGCGGCGAGAATTACCTCTCATGGGCGCGGGAGCTCGATCATCCGGGAACGGTCAAGCCGGAACCGCGGCCCGAACCGAAGCCGCCGCTCGCGGTGCGGCCAAAAGGGCTCTCGGTCACCGAGATCGAGCACTGGCTGCGCGATCCCTATACCATCTACGCCAAGCACATTCTGCGCTTGCGGCCACTCGATCCGGTCGATGCCGAACCCGGCGCCGCGGAACGCGGCACGTTCATTCATGCGGCAATCGGCGAATTCGCGCAGACGTTCAGCAAGAGCCTGCCTGCCGATCCGGTCAGCGAGTTGCTCACGCTTGGGCGCAAGCATTTTTCCGGGATTGAGGACTACCCCGAAGCGCGCGCGTTCTGGTGGCCGCGCTTTGAACGCATCGCGCGCTGGTTCGCCAACTGGGAGATCGAACGCCGCGGCGATATCGCAACGATCAATGCTGAAATCAGGGGCCACCACGAAATCAAACTGGAAAAAGGAACATTCCGGCTGAGCGGCAGAGCCGACCGTATCGAGCTGGGCAACGACGGCCGCTACACCATCTTTGACTACAAGACCGGCTCGGCGCGCACCGAGCCGCAGGTGCGCACCGGTCTCGCGCCGCAGCTAACGCTGGAAGCAGCCATTCTTCGTCAGGGAGGATTTGCTGGCATCCCCCAAGAGTCCACGGTCGCTGAGATCGCTTATGTGCTGGTGAAAGGCGGCGAGCCGCCAGGCGATTCCAAGTTCATCGCGCTCAAGGACGGCCCGCCCGATTATCACGCCGACCGCGCGCTGAAGAAACTTACCGAACTGGCGCAAAAGTTCGAGGATGAAGACACGCCCTATCGTTCGCTGGTGCACCCGATGTGGGCGACGCAATATGGCGACTACGATCACCTCGCCCGGGTGCTGGAATGGACCAGCGCCGGCGAGGAAGACGACGACGGGAGCGGCGAATGAGAACGCCGGACGATATCCCGCTCGTCGTACGCGAACGGCAAACCGACGTCTCCAATCCGGATGTGTCGGCGTGGGTGGCGGCCAATGCCGGCTCCGGCAAGACCCACGTGCTGGCGCAGCGGGTGATCAACCTGCTGCTCAAGGAAGTCCCGCCGGAAAAGATTCTTTGCATCACTTTCACCAAGGCGGCTGCCGCCAATATGGCGAAGCGCGTGTTCGACACGCTCGGCGCCTGGACCAGACTCGACGACGAGGCGCTGGACAAGGCGATCAGGGGCTCGGGTATCGCGACCAGCACGGCAACTCGCCTGCTGGCGCGGCGGCTGTTCGCCCGCGCGCTGGAAACGCCGGGCGGCTTGAAAGTGCAGACCATCCACGCGTTCTGCACCCAGTTGCTGCACCAATTCCCGTTCGAGGCCAATGTCGCCGCGCGCTTTTCGGTGCTCGACGACGCCGAGCAGACGCAATTGCTCGAATCGCTCACACTCAATGTGCTGCTGCAGGGCGCCGAAGCGCCCGCGAGCCCGCTCGGCCGTGCGCTTGCGGTGGCGATGACCTCCGGCGCCGACCAGACGTTCCGCGACGTGGTGCGCGGCGCGATCAAGCAAGGCGACACGATCCGGCGCTGGATCGAACAATCCGGCAGCCAGGACAAGGCGCTGGCCGCGCTCTCCACCGTGCTCGGCGTCGAGCCGGCGATGTCGCTGGCGCAGGTCGAAGAAGAGGTCATCAACGGCCCAATTCTGCCGCCGTCGGAATGGGCAGCCGTCGCTGCGATCTGTCAGACAAGTTCGGCGAACGATCAAAGACAAGCCGAGCGCCTTATGCTCGCTTCGCGCTTGAGCGGCCGCGAGCAGGTCGAAACTTATTTCGATGTTTTCATTGGCTCAAATTCCAAGCCGCGCGCCAACTTGCTCACCAAAGGCCTCGCCGACAAGCAGCCCGGCCTGGCACAGCAGCTGCGCGACGAGCAAACCCGCGCGCAGGCGTTGCGCGAGCTTCGCAACGCCATCCTGTGCCGCGACCGCAGCGCGGCCCTCATCACCGTCACTTCGGAAGTGCTGGAGCGTTACATCAAAGAGAAGCAGCGTCGCGGACTGGTCGACTACGACGACCTGATCGACAAGGCGCTCGATCTGTTGCGCAACACCGATGCGGCATGGGTGCATTACAAACTCGACCTCGGCATCGATCATCTGCTGATCGACGAGGCGCAGGACACCAGCACCAAACAGTGGGAGATCGTGCAGCGGCTGGTGGCGGAATTCACCGCAGGCGCCGGCGCGCGGCCGGGCACGCGCACGATCTTCGCGGTCGGCGACGAGAAGCAGTCGATCTTCTCGTTCCAGAACGCAGCGCCGCGCGAATTTGCGGAGATGCGCAACTATTTCCGGAAGCGGCACGAGGACAGCGGCCTGACCTTCGAGTATCGCCAGCTCGAACATTCCTTCCGGTCCTGCCAAAGCGTGCTCAGCGCGGTCGATATCGTGTTCAAGGATATCGCCGGCAGCGTCACGTCGGATTCCGAAGGCGGCATTCCACCCCACATCGCGTTGCCCGATGCGCCGCCGGGCGTGGTGGAAATCTGGGATACTATCAAGCCGGAAAAGCGCGAGGCGATCGAAGGCTGGGACGCGCCGTTCGACACCGTGAGCGAGGTCAGCCCGCGCGTGAAGCTGGCGCGCCGCATTGCCCGCACGGTGCGGCGGCTGATCGATGCGCGCGAGCCCGTGGGCCTCGACCGGCGTCCGTCGCGCTACGGCGATGTGCTGGTGTTGGTGCGCCAGCGCGGCTCGCTGTTCGAGGCGATTATCCGCGCGCTCAAGAACGAAGGCGTCGAAGTGGCGGGCGCCGACCGCCTCGTGCTGACCGAGCACATCGCGGTGATGGATCTGATGGCGCTGGCCGACGCGCTGTTGTTGCCGCACGCCGATCTCGCGCTGGCTTCCGTATTGCGCAGCCCGCTGTTCGGTTTCAGCGACCAGGAATTGTTCGACATCGCCGCGGACCGCGGCCGCAAAACCTTGCGCGCGGCGCTCGCCGAACATTCCGGCGAGAAATTCGCAGAAGCCAGCGCGCAACTTGAAACGCTGGCGCACATGGCGCGGCGCGCGACACCGTTCGCGTTCTTTGCTCGTGTCCTCGGTGCGGACGGCGGGCGGCGGCGTTTTCTGGCGCGGCTTGGCCTCGAAGCCAACGATGCGCTCGACGAATTCCTCAATCTGGCGCTGGATTACGAACGGCACGAAGCACCGTCGCTGCAAGGTTTTCTGGCGTGGCTGCGCGAGGCGCGCGCCGAGATCAAGCGCGACATGGAAATCAAACGCGACGAGGTGCGCGTGATGACGGTCCATGGCGCCAAAGGCCTCGAAGCGCCGATTGTCATTCTCGCCGACACCATCACGCCGCCGGCAGGGCCGCGGCCGCCGCGCCTGCTCAAACTCGCTGACGGTCCTTTGATCTGGGTGGGCCGCAAAGCCGACGATGTCGCGCCGGTCGCGACGGCGCGGGCGCTCTACCAGAGCGACACCGAAGATGAATACCGGCGGCTGCTCTATGTGGCGATGACGCGCGCCGCCGACCGGTTGATCGTTTGTGGCGCGGAAGGCGTGCGCGGACGGCCGCCGGGCTGCTGGTACGATCTGGTGCGCGGGCCACTCGCGAAATTGCTGGTGGAAGAACAGGACGACGGCGAGACGGTTTGGCGCTATCGCAAATCCGCGAGCGCCGATGCTGCGCCTCCGTCCTCCGAAACGAAGCGAGACGAAAAATCCGAACGGCCAGCGTTGCCGCTCTGGCTGCGGGAGCTTGCGCCCTCTGCGCCGCCGCTTTCGGTACCGCTGTCGCCGTCATCGGCGTTCGATGAGGAGATCGCCCGCGGCGCGCCGGCGGGAAGTTCAGCACTCGACCGGCAAAAAGCGCTGGAGCGCGGCCGGCTGATCCATCGGCTGATGCAATCGCTGCCCGATATTCCTGCCGAGCGGCGGCAAGCAGCCGCCGAACACTATCTCGGCAACGCGACGACACGCTTCGATGCCGCGGAGCGTGCAGCAATGGCGCAACAGACGCTGGCCATTCTTTCCGATCCGGCGCTTGCCGAGATCTTTGCCGCAGGCAGTCGCGCCGAAGTGCCGATTGTCGGCCGCATTGCCACGCCGGACGGCACGCCGCTTCACGTCTCCGGCCAGATCGACCGCCTCGCGGTGACCGGCGGCGCGGTGTTGATCGCCGACTACAAGACCGATCGTTTTCCGCCGGCCGCGCTCGATGAGGTGGAACCGTACGTCGCGCAACTTGCGCTTTATCGCGCCGTACTGGCGCGGCTTTATCCGGGCAAGACCATCCGCGCCGCGCTGTTGTTCACGGAGGGACCGAAGCTGATGGAAATCCCGGCAGCGGACATGGACGCGGCCTTTAGCAAAGTTGTAACCCGGCAAGCTCACGCTGCGGTGAAGGTCCCTTGACGCCCATTGGGGTGGTTCATACGTTCGTCACTCAAGTCCAGCGATTCCATTTCTGCCGAAAAAGTGAGGTTTCCCAATGGTCGACAAGACAACCGACGCGACGTTCGATCAGGACGTCCTCAAGGCAACCGGTCCGGTGGTTGTGGATTTCTGGGCGGAATGGTGCGGCCCCTGCCGCATGATCGCGCCGGCGCTGGAAGAGATTTCCAAGTCGCTCAACGGCAAGGTCAAGATCGTCAAACTGAACGTCGACGAGAATCCCGGCGTCGCGGCGAAGTACGGCATCATGTCGATCCCGACGCTGATGATGTTCAAGAACGGCGAGCTCGCGTCGCGCCAGGTCGGCGCCGCGCCGAAGCAGAAGCTCGAGCAGTGGATTACTGCTGCGGTCTAACGACGAGCCCGGTTGCATATTATTACGGCGTCATGCCCGGCCTTGTGCCGGGCATCCACGTCTTAGGAGCCCGTGCGTCTCCAAAGTCGTGGATGACCGGGGACATAGGCGAGCGAAGCGACGCCGTTCTTTGAACGGCTATGCCCCGGCCATGACGACACTCAGTGCCTGAAATGCCGCGTACCGGTCACGACCATGGCGATGCCGTGATCGTCGGCGGCCTTGATCACTTCATCGTCGCGCATTGAACCGCCGGGCTGGATCACGGCGGTAGCGCCGGCTTCGACCGCGACCAGCAAACCGTCGGCGAACGGAAAGAACGCATCGGAAGCAACCACCGAGCCTTTGGTCGCGGGCTCCTTGAGGCCAAGCGCCTCGGCGGCGTCCTGCGCCTTGCGGGCGGCGATGCGTGCGGAGTCGATACGGCTCATTTGGCCGGCGCCGATGCCGACCGTCGCCGAATCCTTCGCATAGACGATGGTGTTCGACTTGACGTGCTTGGCGATGCGGAAGGCAAAGCGCAGATCGCGCAGCTCGGCATTGGTCGGCGCGCGTTTGGTGACGGTTTTCAGATCCATGTCGTCGACCACCGCATTGTCGCGCGACTGCACCAGCAGGCCGCCGGCCACGGTCTTGGCGTAGAGCCCGGCGGCGCGCGGATCGGGCAAGCCGCCGGCCAGCAGCAGCCGCAAGTTTTTCCTGGCGCCGACGATGGCGATGGCTTCCGGCGTCGCGTCGGGCGCGATGATCACTTCAGTGAAGATTTCAGTGATGGCGCGCGCGGCATCGGCATCGAGCGTGCGGTTGAGCGCAACAATACCGCCAAACGCCGACACCGAGTCGCAGGCCAGCGCCTTGCGATAGGCATCGACCAGCGTGTCGCCTTCGGCAACGCCTGACGGATTGGCGTGCTTGATGATGGCGCAGGCCGCGGTGCGCTTCGGATCGAACTCGGCAACGCACTCATACGCTGCGTCGGTGTCGTTGATGTTGTTGTAGGAGAGCTGCTTGCCCTGCGCCTGCCGCGCCGTCGAAACGCCGTAACGCGTTTCCGGAGTGCGGTAGAACGACGCCGACTGGTGCGGATTTTCGCCGTAGCGCAATTTCTCGATCAGCTTGCCGCCGATCGCGCGATAGTCCGGTGCATCTTCGCCAAGCTGGCCAGCGAACCAGTTGCTGATCGCAGCGTCATACGCCGCCGTTCGCGCATAGGCCTTGGCGGCAAGCCGGCGGCGCAGCGGAAGCGTGGTGCCGCCGAGTTTTGCCAGTTCGTCGAGCACTGCGGCGTAATCGCTCGCGTCGACCAGCACGGCGACGTCGTCGTGATTCTTGGACGCCGCACGGATCATCGCCGGCCCTCCGATGTCGATGTTCTCGATGCAATCGGCGAAGTCGGCGCCGCGCGCCACGGTTTCCTCGAACGGATAAAGATTGACCACCAGGAGATCGATCGGACGGATATTGTGCGCGCGCATCGCCTCGGTATGCGCGGAATTGTTGCGGATGCCGAGCAGGCCGCCGTGCACCGCCGGGTGCAGTGTCTTGACCCGGCCGTCCATCATTTCGGGGAATCCGGTCAGCTCGCTGACATCGAGCACTTTCAGGCCGGCGTCGCTCAATGTCTTGCGGGTGCCGCCGGTGGAAACCAGCTCGATGCCGTAACCGGCCAGCGCGCGGGCGAATTCGACCACCCCGGACTTGTCGGAAACGGAAATGAGGGCGCGTGAAGCGCGGCGAAGGTGCTGGTCGGTCATCTTTACCCTGTCATGCTCCGCGCAGACGGAGCATCCAGTATTCACGGCGCACCGGTCGCGCCATGGGAGAGTAGCGGCTACTTCTGTGATTACTGGATCGCCCGGTCAAGCCGGGCGATGACAGTTTGAACAGTTGCAGAATATTTACAGTGGAAGTCTTGGCTCAGTCTCGCGGGTCCGCTGTTTGGTGGCCGCCGCCACGCTCGACGCCCCGGTCATCTGGAACGTCCACTGCACCCGCGGCACGGCGCGCGCCTTGCCCCGGATCACGATCTGCGCGGTGCGGCGCGCACCGTCGCTGCCAGCCAGATACACACTATCTTCAAGTTCCACCCGGCACTGCGGCGCGGTGAACGTCCAGACTTCCCGGCTCGGCGTCATCAGCATGACGCCGCGGCCATCGGTCAGCCGCGTCGCCTTGACCAGCGGGTGCAGATGAAACCGCAACGTATAACTGTCACGGCTGGTGCGGATCTGCGTACCGCCGTCGGAGGCGACGAACATATCCTCGCCTTCAACCTTCAGACCGTCTCGCGCCAGCACGATGGTTCGCTCATGAACGATACCGTAGCGGTCGGCGTAGCCGTCATGGGCCGCGTGCAGCACGATGCCGTCGGTGCGATCCTCGCGGGTCATGGCGACGTTGCCGGGACCGCCGAGCATCGGCGAGCCGCCAAGAACGCGCCTGAACGCCGCCGTTTCGACAAAACGGGCCGATGACGCGTCGTTGAAGGCGACGGTCGAGTGCGCCGACGTCGAGCGCGCGAACTGCCGCCACTCGTCGCGCCCGGTCGGCGGCATGCCGCAATTGACCACGATCAGGTTTTGCTTCGGCGAGGAAAATTCAAACGACAGGCAGCCGGCATGGGCTTCAAGGCTCATCTCGATCGGTGGCGCGCCACCGACGTCCATGATCAGCACGCCGCCGCCGGTTTCGAGCCGCTGATAGGCCGAGTAAGGCGCGCTCGACAGCGGCGCGCCATGGGTCTCGTCATAAGCGAGCAGCGTCATCACCTGATCGTGCGGGGTCGCGCCCATGCCGTTGAAGTGCGCGAACGTGCCGTCGGAGTGCCGGAAGAAGCGCAGCATCGGCATCATGCGGTCGATGGCATTGAGCAGCGCCTGTGGCGGCGCGATGTTGCGCGTCGCGAACACCTGACTCAGCGGCAGCAGTTCCAGCAAAATCTCGATGATCGCGCCGGGATCGCGCCCGACGTGGCCGCCGTCCGGCAGGATCTGGCGCTCAAGCTCGACGCGCAAACGCTCGGTCGCCGATTTGATGTGCCGCGATTGCCCGGCGATGCAGAGCGAGGCACAGGCGAGCGCGATCACCGCCTGCATGCTGGCGACGCCGCGCCGCGCGTCGCGCGCGGTATGGCGGAGATAGCGCACCTGGCGGACGAGGCTGCGCACGAAGCGGCGGTAGAAACGCGCGTCGGCATCTTCCAGCACCAGCGCCGCCTGGCTGAGCCAGGAAATGATCCGCCGCGACAGCACATCGGGCCGCCATGCCAGCGGATGCCACGCGCCCTGCAGCTCGATCCATTCATCGACCAGCGCGCGGGCATTGGCGCGGGTGATGTTCGACTCGGCGGCGCGCATATGCCGGAGCCAGCCGAAACCCATCAGCATCGCGGCCCATTCGTCGGACGGCGGCTCTATTTCAAAAATCGACCGGCCGTCGCCGATCACCACCTTGCCGGCGAAGGAAAAGCGCCCGGCATAGATTTCGGCCGCGACAGTTGCGTCGGAGGTGCGCAGATCCTGCGGCGAGATCAGCAGCCGGTCGGCCCGCAATTGCGGCAGCGGCCAGCGCACCAGCGGATGGCCGGTGATCCTGCCCGTAGCCTGGCGCAGGCCGCCACGCAGCAGCAGCCATGACAGCCTGGTATTGTTCGCGATT
The DNA here is from genome assembly GCA_963739945.1 of uncultured Alphaproteobacteria bacterium. Classification (GTDB taxonomy): domain Bacteria; phylum Pseudomonadota; class Alphaproteobacteria; order Rhizobiales; family Xanthobacteraceae; genus BOG-931. Next base: position 312,625 of record CAVUCN010000027.1, read on the forward strand.
GAACCGCGCGGCATCGGCGCGCAAACCCCTCGTCGTTAAGTCGCAACATAACGGAAGGCGGTTCGAACGACTAACCCGATGCAAATACGTGCGGTTTTACCGCTTTTCCAGCCGCGCCGCGTAGAAGCCGTCGAGCCCGGCGAGCCGCGAATCAGTATCCGGCAGATGGCTCGGCAGGGTGCGCAGGTCGCCGTCGGCGCCGATCAGCGAGGCTTCGCCGCCGACTTCCGCAGCGGCGATCGGCACGCGCCGCACGCCGGGTTCCCGCGCCAGAAGATCGGCGACAACGTCGCGGCCTTCCTCCGGCTCGAGCGAACAGGTGCAATAGACAATCGTGCCGCCCGGCTTGGTCAGCGCCACGGCGCGCTCGAGCAGCCGGCGCTGCAACGCCGACAGCTTCATGATGTCGGCGGGACGCTTGAGCCATTGCACATCGGGATGACGGCGAATGGTGCCGGTCGCCGAGCACGGCGCATCGACCAGCACGGCATCGAATGGCGCCGCGTCCCAGGCTGACGTGGATGTTGACGTGGATGCGGACGCATCGGCACAAACCAGCTCGGCCTCCAGCGACAGGCGCGTGAGATTTTCCTGCATGCGTTTGAGACGCGGCGCGGAGCGATCGACCGCGGTGACCTTGCCGCCCGCGGCAACAAGCTGCGCGGTCTTGCCGCCGGGCGCGGCGCAAAGATCGGCGACACGGCGGCCTTTGATGTCACCGAGAAGCCGAGCCGGAAGCGCTGCTGCTGCATCCTGAACCCACCACGCACCGTCGGCGAAGCCTGGCAGCGCGGGCACCGGTCCATGCACGACCGCGCGCACCGTGCCGGTCGGCAGTACGCGGCCGCCGAGTTGCGCGGCCCAATGTTCTGCCGATGACGCTGCATCGCTCTTCATCGTGAAATCGAGCGCGGGTTCGCAGCCATTGGCGGCGGCAATGGCCCGCGCGGTGTCTTCGCCGTAAGTCGCGATCCACCGCTCCATCAGCCACGGCGGCGTATCGAGGAGCGCGGTATCGAGCGCGGCGAGCCGGTCTTTGCCTTCGCGGGTCACACGGCGCAGCACGGCGTTGACCAGACCCGGAAAATGCGACGCCGGACGGTCTTCGCGCGCCAGCCGCACCGCGAGATCGACGGCGGCGTGATCCGGCACATCGAGAAACAAAATCTGCGCCATACCGATCAACATCGCGGTCTCAAGGCGCGGCGCTTTTGCCGGCAGTCCGCGGTCAAGCAGCGATCCGAGCAGATGGCGCAGCGTGCCGAGATGGCGCAACACGATGCCGATCAGCGCCCGCGTCAACGCGCGGTCGCGGTCCGGCATCGCCATGAGCGCCGCACTGTCTTCGCCGGCGTCGAGCAACTCATCGAGCGGACGGTTACGGCGCAGCACGCCATCGAGGATGTCGGCTGCAATCAGCCGCACCGCGAGACCGGGCACGTCCTGTGGTTCTGCGGATTTGTCTTTGGTGTTTTTTGCAGTTTTCAAACGAAACTCATTTCCACTTTATGTTTCCCGGATGCGGCGCAGCGTGAAACGGTCCTGCTTGCATCTACTGCACGGCTACGCCAAGTCAGAGGCGATGCCAACCGATCCCAAAGAGCAGACGCCGCCCGCCGGCAAACCGCCGCTGACCCCGGCCGCCGAACGGGCGCTGGCCGAAGCTGCCGCGCGTCGCGCCGAGCGCGAGCGCAAGCTGGCCGAAATGCCGAAGGAAGCTAATGGCCGCGGCGGCCTTGAGCCAACCCGTTATGGCGACTGGGAAAAAGACGGCCTGACGAGCGACTTCTAGGTCTTTCGGCTTCAATCGAGCCTTGTAATAATTTCCTAACTGCGGGAATATAATCCTCATATCCTCAGACTGAGTTTGGTGCACTTCCACTGGATCTTTTGCGATGCGCCACCCATCGTTCGCAGCTCTGGCCTCACCGCATCACGGCGTAACAGTGCTTGTGGCTGTGGCGATGTTTGCGTTCGGCGTCATGGTCAATGCCGGGGTGGGGTCTCCGCGCAGCGGATCGACTGAAGGCGCGCCCACGGCAACCGTGCAAACCATATCTTGGCGACTCCGGCTGCTCGCGGAGCCGATCCGGGCCTCCGCTATCCCGCCGAAGTCGTCCGCGTCATCGACGGCGACACGTTCGAAGCCCGGGTGCGGGTCTGGCCGGGCCTCGATGTCGATACCAAGGTGCGGCTGCGCGGCATCGACGCCGCCGAGCTGCATGCCCGGTGCAGCGGCGAACTGGCCCAGGCGCAATCGGCTCGCACGGCGCTCGAGACGATCCTCGCCGAGGGCGGCGTGAGCCTCTCGCAGGTCGGCATCGACAAATACGGCGGGCGTGTCGATGCCGCGGTGGCGACGCGCAACACGGCGGATGTTTCGGCGGCGCTGCTGACCGGCGGCTTCGCCCGCGCCTATGGCGGCGGCAAACGCGGCTCGTGGTGCGGGTAATTGCCGCCGTGACAGTTGCAGCTTTGGAAATTAGGTTGGCGCCGTTGCCTGTGTGAGGGCGCAGGCAATGTGTTGTTGCGTAGGGGCGCGAAGATGATTCAGACCCGATTTCAGTTCTACGTATTTTATATCGGCACGGCCGCCGTGTTTGCCATGGCGGCTTATGCAGCGATCAAAATCTGGTTGTGACGTTGCAGCTACGGCGCTGCGCCGTAACCGCTGATTTTTGTTTGATCGGTCCGGCGCGGGCGACCGCGCCGCAATACCGGATTACCGCACCACCACGACCGGCGTGCCGACCGGCACGTGTGCGAACAGCTCCATCACGTCTTCGTTGAGCATGCGGATGCAGCCGTGCGAGACGAAATGGCCGATCTTGGACGGTTCGTTGGTGCCGTGGATCGCGTAGTCGGTGCCGGCGACCGTCATCGCCGCCACGCCCATCGGATTGTGCGGCGAGCCGCCGGGGATCACCAGCGGCAGTTTCGGATTCTCGCGGCGGATATCCGCCGGCGGCTCCCAGGCCGGCTGGATGTATTTGCCGTCAATCGCCGAAGTGCCGGCCCATTGCTGGCCGGCGCGCCCGACACCGACCGAATAGCTGACCGCGGCGCCGTTGCCGAGCGTGAAATAAAGCCGCCGTTCGTGCGTCACCACCACGATGGTGCCGGCGCGATAGCCTGCATTGAAGGCGACCATGTCGCCGTGAGCATGCGCCGCACCGGACGCGAGGCCGAACATCGCAACGGCGGCGGCCAGCGCCGCCGCAAACGCAAAACCCTTACGCATACGCACTTCCCACTTTCACGCTTCACGCACTGTCGTCCCGGTAACCATAGTGCGTGGCATTTCGTAAACCATGATGAAATCCGCACCGCGCGCCGCGGCTACGGAAGAACGTGGTGAAGACTTGGTAAATTTATCCGGCTCTCCCCACACGGGGAGAGGGAGTTCGCCAAGCAAGCGGGTTACGCCTTTTCCTTGCTGCGGTTCTGCCGGTTGTTGACGAGATCGTCGACCACGGCGGGATCGGCCAGCGTCGAGGTGTCGCCGAGATTGCCATACTCGTCCTCGGCGATCTTGCGCAGGATGCGGCGCATGATCTTGCCGGAGCGGGTCTTCGGCAGGCCCGGCGCGAACTGGATCAGATCGGGCGACGCGATCGGCCCGATCTCCTTGCGCACCCAGCCGGTCAGCTCCTTGCGCAGCCCTTCGCTCGGCTGCTCGCCGGCCATCAGCGTGACATAGGCGTAGATGCCCTGCCCCTTGATGTCGTGCGGATAACCGACCACCGCGGCCTCCGACACTTTCGGATGCGCGACCAGCGCCGATTCCACCTCGGCGGTGCCCATGCGATGGCCGGAGACGTTGATCACGTCATCGACGCGGCCGGTGATCCAGTAGTAGCCGTCCTCGTCGCGGCGGCAGCCGTCGCCGGTGAAATACTTGCCGGGATAGGCGCTGAAATAGGTTTCGACGAAACGCGCATGATCGCCATAGACCGTGCGCATCTGGCCCGGCCATGAATCGGCGATACAGAGATTGCCCTCGGTCTTGCCGTCGAGAACCTTGCCCTCGGCATCGACGATCTGCGGCACGATGCCGAAGAACGGCCGCGTCGCCGAACCGGGCTTGAGCTTGGTCGCGCCGGGCAGCGGCGTGATCAAAATGCCGCCGGTCTCGGTCTGCCACCAGGTATCGACGATCGGGCAGCGGCTGTCGCCGACCACGTGGTAGTACCACTCCCAGGCTTCCGGATTGATCGGCTCGCCAACCGAACCGAGCAAACGTAGCGACGCCCGCGAGGTTTTCTTCACCGGCCCGTCGCCGGCCTGCATCAGCGCCCGGATCGCCGTCGGCGCGGTGTAGAAGATGTTGACCTTGTGCTTGTCGATCACTTCCCAGAAGCGCGACATCGACGGATAGTTCGGCACGCCTTCAAACATCAGCGTAGTGGCGCCATTCGCCAGCGGGCCGTAGACGATGTAGCTGTGGCCGGTGACCCAGCCGACGTCGGCGGTGCACCAGTACACATCGCCGTCGTGATAATCGAAGACGTATTGATGCGTCATCGCCACGTAGAGCAGATAACCGGCGGTGGTGTGCAGCACGCCCTTCGGCTTGCCGGTCGAGCCTGACGTGTAGAGGATGAACAGCGGATCTTCCGCGTTCATCTCCGCACACGGACATTCCGCGGTCACGACTTCTTTCGCTTCGTGCCACCAGACGTCGCGCACCGGATCCATGTCGACCTTGCCGCCGGTGCGCTTGACCACGATGACGTTCTCAACGCCGCCGACTTTCGCGATTGCGGCGTCGGTATTGGCCTTCAGCGGCACGGTGCGGCCGCCGCGGAAACCTTCATCGGCGGTGATGACGACGGTGGATTTGCAATCCTCGATGCGGCCGGCGAGCGAGTCCGGCGAGAAGCCGCCGAACACCACGGAATGAATCGCGCCGATGCGTGCGCAGGCCAGCATCGCGTAGGCGGCTTCCGGGATCATCGGCATGTAGATGGTGACGCGGTCGCCCTTCTTGACGTTGCGGGTGCGCAGGATGTTCGCCATCCGGCACACTTCGTCGTGCAACTCCTTGTAGGTGATGTGTTTGGAGTCTTTCGGATCGTCGCCTTCCCAGATGATCGCGGTCTGGTTGCCGCGCGAATGCAGATGACGGTCGATGCAGTTGTAGGCGACGTTGGTGGCGCCATCCTCGAACCACTTGATCGAGACATGGGCCTTGTCGAACGAGGTGTTCTTGACCTTGCTGAAATTCTTCGTCCAGTGGATGCGCTTGGCCTGCTCGCCCCAGAATCCGTTCGGATCGGCCAGCGACTGGTCGTACATCTTCCTGTATTGCGCGTCGTCGATGAAAGCGTTTTTGGTCCAATCGGCGGGAACGTCGTAAATCTTGTCCGACATAACATCCTCCACGCGGCACGCAGGCACGCACGTTTATCTTCATTGGCGCATGATCTTTTTCGGAAAACCGCAATCCACTTTTCCGGATCATGCGCTGATTGGCAGCCATTATGCGCCGCCGCCCGGAGCGGCGACAAGACTGAGCCGTCTAGCGCTTTGGGCTAAAGTCCTGGTTCGGAAACGCCGATGCGTCGGGTGTTTTGATCACCACATAGGGATGACTGAGCTCCATGTGGCAGGCGTTGCAGCCCTGCGTCAGCTGGTCGTAGGCGGCGGCGAATTGCTTCGCGTCCTGCTGCTTGATGGCGGCATCGACCGCCTTCAGCGGCGGGTTGATCGCGACGTCGACCAGTTCACCGACCGGCATGCCGCTGAACTTCGGCTGCGCTTTGACGATGCCGGTGAACGCCTGCCGGATTTCGGTCGCGGCATAGGCAGCGAGCGCCCAGCTTTCCGCGTGTCCGGCGAGGCCGAGCTTAGTGTGCCGGGGCTGAATGAGCGTGTTCATCATGTCGCCCATCGTCATTATGTAGGGCGCTGCGGCCGCACCACCGGCGGGCGCCGCGCCCGGCGGTTGGGGCGACGGCGGCGCAGTTTGCGCCTTCGCCAAGCCGTCGAAGGCGAACGGCAGCGCGGCGATCAGGAGAAACGCGGCGCGATTTTTCATACGCCCATCCAGCCGACGACGACGCCCATCACCAGCAACACGATCAGCCAGTTGCCGAGATCGATCAGGATCAGGCGCATGCCGCGGCCGTGGAAGCTGTAATTCACGAACAGCGTGGTGAAGATGAAACCGAACCACAGGAACGCCGCCGAGATCACACCGTTCTGCAACGTCACCTGTCCCGGGCCGAGATGGCCGAGCACGCCCGCGAGCATCCAGGCGATGATGATATTGGCGAGGAACGCATAGATGAACGGCAGAAACGCGCCGGGCTTTTTCATATCCACCTGGCACTGCTCCGGCGTTTTGCCGAGCGCCGCCTGATAGACGCGGCTGAAGCTCATGTACCAGCCGGCGCTGGCGAGCCAAGCGACGATAGCGGCAATCACGATGGCGAGATAGTTGATCCCGGCGAATGTCACGGCGTCCCTCCACTGTTTCGCGGAGTGTACCGCGCAACGGATTGCCGCGGGAAGCCGGTCAGGCCCGTTGCGCCAGCGCGCGCTGCCGCCACTGCGTCACCAACTGCGCGAGAGCTTCGGCGCCGAGACCGTAAGTGTCGGGCAGCATCCGCTGCCGCCCCGCGGCGCGATCCTCAAAGGTGACAAAATCCATAAAGCGGAACGAGCGCGTGCCGATTTCGCCGATATCCTGCCACGTATAACGGCGCGCCCGGTACCAGGCATAGGCATTGACGGTGAAGCCATCGCGATCGAGGTCGAGCGCCAGCGCATTGCGGCTCAGGACGATGAAAGCGACCAGAAACAGTGGCCAGAGCAGCGCGATGAAGACGACGAGCTGCGCGGCAAAATGCTGCTTGTCGGCGCCTGACAGCAAAGCCTTGCCGAGGATGTATTCCATGGCGGCAAAGATCCAAAACAGAACCTGCACGAAGCGCTTGTCGGCGTAGAGCCGGACCGGGCCGGGGAATTTTGCCAGCGCAGCGTTGACGTCCGCCGCGCCGAGTGCGACAGGCGCTACGCTTTCTTTACTCCCGCCATCTTGCAAACCAGCTTCCATTGCTCGTCCGTTACCGGCTGCACCGACAGGCGGCCATATTTCACCAGCGCCATGTCTTTGAGTTTCGCTTCCGCCTTGACCTCACTGAGTGTCACCGGCTTCGGCAAAGGTTCAACCGCGCCGGTGGTCACTGCAACCCAAGGTTCGCCCGTCTTGGCGGTTGGATCGGGAAACGCCTCCGCAAGAATTTCACCGATGCCGACGACCTGCTTCTCGTCGCCAGTGTGATAGAAGAAAAACTTCTCGCCCTTCTTCATGTCTTTCAGATTCTTGCGCGCGGTGAAATTGCGCACGCCGCTCCAGGCCTCGCCCTTCTTGCCGCGCTTGACCTGCTGGTCCCAGGAAAACTCCTCCGGCTCGGTCTTCATCAACCAGTACGCCATGATCATTCCTCCGATTTGAGCGGCCGGGCGAGCAGCGACCCGATCGCCTCGTCCACTGACATCTTCTGTTCCAGCAATGCGCCGACCGCGCCAGCAATCGGCATATCCACCGACCGCTCGCGCGCCATCTCCAGAAGCACGGCTGCGGTGAACGCACCTTCCGCGAGGCCGGTGGTTTTCTGGATATCGCCGGGCTTCTCACCGCGGCCGAGCTTCATGCCGAAAGTGAAGTTGCGCGACTGCGGGCTGGAGCAGGTCAGCAAGAGATCGCCTAGTCCTGACAGTCCCATCATGGTTTGCGGCCTGGCGCCGAACGCCTTGCCGAACCGCACCAGCTCGGCGAAACCGCGCGTGGTCAGTGCGGCGCCGGCGCTGGCGCCAAGCCCCTTGCCGGTGACGACGCCGGCCGCGATCGCCAGCACATTCTTGGTGGCGCCGCCGATCTCGACACCGCGCACATCGGTCGCGTGATAGAGGCGAAAGCCCGGCGCGCTGATCGCTTCCGCCAGCGCCTTGGCAACTTTTCCATCGGCTGCCGCAAGCGTCACCGCCGTCGGCAGGCCACGCGCGACATCGGCGGCAAAGCTCGGTCCCGACAAAATCGCCGCCGTCGCATCCGGCGCACACGCGGCGACGATTTCGCTCATGAATTTCCTGGTGCCGCGTTCGATGCCTTTGGCGCAGACAATCAATGGCGTCTTCGCTGCAAGGAGCGGCGCCAGCGCTTGCGCCGCGCTGCGCACGGCTTGCGCCGGCACCACCAGCAGGATGGCGTCGGCGCGCGCTGCCTCGGCCAGTTCGCCGGCCAGCACGATGCCATCGTCGATTCGCACGCCGGGAAGATAAAGGCTCTCGCGCTTGCTCCTGAGCTGTGCCGCATTGGCAGCATCGTGCTCCCACAGCGTGACCTGCCGTCCGGCGCGCGCGCAGGTCAGCGCCAGCGCCGTACCCCAGGCCCCCGCTCCGATGACTGCGATGTGCTTGAAAGTCATGCTGGACTCGTCATGCCCGGCCCCGTGCCGGGCATCCACGTCTTTAACTCGTTCGGACTCTAAAGGCGTGGATGGCCGGGTAAAAGGGCGTCTACGCCCGTCTTCGACGGGCTATGCCCGGCCATGACGGCCCGAACTGCGCGTGTACAAACCGTCACAGCGCTTCGCCGCGCAGCAGTTTCGGCACGTCGCCGACCAGCCCGGCGGCCTCGCGGATGAACAGCCGCTTCAGGTTCGGCACCCGATCGACCACACCGAGGCCGATATCGCGCGCCGCGCGCAGCAGATCGGAGCGGTTGGAGAACAGCCGATTGAGCCCGTCGGTGGCAATACCCATCGCCACCGTGTCGAAACGCCGCCAGCGCTGATAGCGATCGAGCACTGTCGCCGAGCCGGGATCGAGGCCGAGCCGCGCTGCGTCGACGATGACTTCGGCGAGCGCGGCGACATCTTTCAGTCCCATATTCAGCCCCTGCCCCGCGATCGGATGAATGACATGCGCGGCGTCACCGACCAGCGCGATGCGCTCGGCGATGAAGGAGCGCGCAACGAAATATCCGAGCGGATGGGTCTGCCGCGCGCCGGGCGCACTGATCTCGCCAAGATGCAACTTGAAGCGCCGCTCGAGTTCATCATGGAATTCCGCATCGGGCAGCGCGACGATGCGCTCGGCCTCCGGCGTCTTTTCCGTCCATACCAGCGAGGAACGCTTGCCCTTCAGCGGCAGGATCGCGAACGGGCCAGCCGGAAGGAAGTGCTCCATGGCGCGGCCATTGTGATCGCGCTCATGCACGACGGTCGTTACGATCGCCGACTGATCGTAATCCCAACCGTGGGTGGCAATGCCGGCGTTGCTGCGGATTGTCGAGCGCGCGCCGTCGGCGGCCGCGATGACATGCGCACCATAAAGACTGCCATCACTCAACGTGGCAATCGCTCGTTCGCCTTTGGTGTCGAGATTGCCGACGGCCGACGCTGTCAGCGTCACGCCAAGCTCGCGCGCCTTCGCCGTCAGCACGTCGATCAGTTGCCGGTTTTCGATCATGTGTGCGAACGGCTCGCCCGGCTCGACTTCGCCGGCAAAGGTGAGAAACACTGGACGCATCGCGTCGTTCAGCCGGCTGTCAGTGACCACCATGTCGAGGATCGGCTGCGCGTCGCCGGCGACAGCGTCCCAGACGCCGACGGTCTCAAACAGCCGCCGTGCCGCGGCGACAATCGCCGAGGCGCGTTCGTCATTGGCGTGGGATCGGCCAAGCGCCGGATCGGCGACCGTGACCGAAAACGACGGGCCGAGTGCCTGACGCAACGCGATCGCCAGCGTCAGCCCGGCAAAGCCGCCGCCTGCGATCAGCACATCAGTATCGTTACGCACACTACCCATGACCCATTCTATCACGCCGGGCCCAGACTTGACCCAGCCCGCAATCCCGTATGCAAGAATGGTCAATGTTTTCCGGATGCGGTGCAGCGTGAAACGCTGCTCCGTTGATCCGGGATCGCGGCAGACTCTGGAGCTCGCTACGATCCCGGGTCTGCGGCGCACCACTCCGCCATAGCGCGTAAACGCGCTACGGCTCCGTGCTGCACCGCGCCCAGGATACCACAGGAAGATTTTTGATGTCGGCCGTTCAGGAAATTATCGGAATTCTCGACCTTGAACCGCTGGAAGTGAACCTGTTTCGCGGGCATTCGCCGCAGAACGGCTGGAAGCGGGTATTCGGCGGCCAGGTCGTCGGCCAGGCACTGGCTGCTGCATGCCGCACCGTGGACGATGTGATGGCGCGGCCGCCGCATTCGCTGCACGCCTATTTCCTGCTCGGCGGCGATCCGAAGGTGCCGATCATCTACGAGGTCGATCGCATCCGCGACGGCAAGAGCTTTACGACGCGCAACGTCAAGGCGATCCAGCACGGCCAGGCGATCTTCTCGATGTCGGCTTCGTTTCACGGCTCCGAACCCGGCCTGTCGCATCAGTTCAAGATGCCGGACGTGCCGAAGCCCGACGCGCTGCCGAACGAAGCCGAACTGAAAGAGAAAATCTATCCGCTGCTGCCCGAAGCGGCGCGGCGCTATTACGCGCGTGAGCGGCCGATCGAATTCAAGCCGGTCGAGTTCAGCCGCTATCTCGGCAAGCGGTCGGACACCGGCCGGTTCGACATCTGGATCCGCGCCAACGGCCGGCTGCCCGACGCAGCCCGCGATCCATCAATGCGTGCTGGCCTACGCGTCCGACATGATGCTGCTCGACGCTGCACTGATCCCGCACGGCCGCAGCGTATTCTCCGAAGACATCATGGCGGCGAGCCTCGACCACGCGATGTGGTTTCACCGCCCGTTCCGCGCCGACGAATGGCTGCTCTATTCGCAAGACAGCCCGAACCTTGCCGGCTCCCGCGGGTTCTCCCGTGGTCTTATCTTCGCAATGGACGGCACACTGGTCGCGTCGGTGGCCCAGGAAGGCCTGCTGCGGCAGCGCCGGCCTAAAACTTGAACGGAACGCACGAAGGCGTCCAGCCAACTGAGGCTGCCTCAAAAGGCTTCTATAGTGAAGCGACGTAATTGGCTCATTTTCGCGCTTGTCGTTCTACTTCCGCCTACCTGCGTTGGATCGTGTGTGATCCACGATGATCTCCTTGCTTCGCACTTCGAGCAAATAACGCTCGGCATGCGCAGGCAAGAAGTCGAAGCAATTCTAGGAAAGCCTCGCAGCATTGAGGACTGCGCCCAAACGATATTCAAGCCGTGGCAGCGTCCGGATTGTCGCGATGCCTACCTTTATCCTTCCTGGGGAATGCCATTCATACCGTCGATGTGGATCGTTTGGCTCGATGCTAACGGGACGGTGATCGACAAATACCGCTTCATGTCTTGGTAGTATCCTTCCGGCGAGGACCACACCGAAAATCGGCGTGACCCGCGAAATCGAAGAGGGTCCGTACAAAACTTCCTGTATGGCGCTCGATTTTCCTGACGGAATAGCTTAATCCTCGGGCGAATTGCCTATATCGCGTGCAGAAATAAGCGGCCGAAAAGCCGCCAAATGGGGTCGCGTTCATGAAACTGATCATTGCCATCATCAAGCCGTTCAAGCTCGAGGAAGTCCGCGACGCCCTGCTTGAGATCGGCGTCCAAGGCATGACCGTTACCGAGGTCAAAGGCTACGGCCGGCAGAAGGGCCATACCGAAATCTACCGCGGTGCCGAATACGCGGTGAACTTCCTGCCGAAGATCCGCATCGAGGTCGCCGTCTCCGAAGAGCAGGCCGACAAGGTGACCGAGGCGATCAGCGCCGCGGCCAAGACCGGCGAGATCGGCGACGGCAAGGTTTTCACCATGCCGATCGAGCACGCGTTGCGCATTCGAACCGGCGAGACCGATTCCGACGCGCTGTGATGGCACCGGCCGCCGCTACGGGTTGATCGCCGCAGCGAAATCGAAGGCCTCGACCTCACCCGGCACGGCGAGGCGTTGCAGTAATTTTGTGCAACGGCCTCAGGCTTGAGCCGCAAATAACTGGCTAAATTTTGAGCAAAGCACCTCGCGGTTTCCGCGAGTGCTGGATCGCGCCTGCAACGGCAGGCCGTATACGAACCGGCCAAACCAATAATTTCTTGCCTTTTCAAATGCTTATGAACCGCCACTGAAATTGGCACGGCGCTTGAATTACTTCCGCCGCGATACCGCAGCGATGCAGCAGTAGTGGGCGACAAGGAGGCCCGTTCAGATGAAAGTAGTCATGGCCGTCATCAAGCCGTTCAAACTCGACGAGGTCCGCGACGCGCTGACCAAAATCGGCGTGCAGGGACTGACCGTCACCGAAGTCAAAGGCTATGGCCGCCAGAAGGGCCACACCGAGATCTATCGCGGCGCCGAGTACGCCGTGAGTTTCCTTCCCAAGATCAAGCTCGAGATCGCCTGCGCGTCGGATCAGGTCGACAAGGTCATCGACTCGATCACGGCGTCGGCGAAGACCGGCCAGATCGGCGACGGCAAGATCTTCGTCATCAATCTCGATCACGCCGTGCGCATCCGCACCGGCGAAACCGACGCCGCCGCACTTTGAACAACCGCACCACGAAAAGGACAGGAGTGAGACTATGACGTTGAAGAGATTTTCAGGTGCGGGGCTGATTGCTCTCGTGCTGGCGATGCTGTTGGGCATCGCGCTGAGCACGCCGAGCTTCCACTCGGCATACGCGCAGGCACCGGCGGCTGCGCCGGCCGCAACGGATGCTCCGGCCGCAGCAGCACCCGCTGCACCGACGCCACCCGCTTGCGATGCCAAGACACTCGAGAAATGTACGCCGAACTCCGGCGACACCGCGTGGATGCTGACCTCGATGGCCATCGTGCTGATGATGACCATCCCGGGTCTGGCGCTGTTCTACGGCGGCATGGTGCGGAAAAAGAATGTCGGCGACACGGTGATGACGAGCTTCGCCATCACCTGCCTGATATCGATCCTGTGGTTGTTGTTCACCTACAGTATCTCGTTCCGCTCCGGCACACCGTTCATCGGCGGGTTTGATCGCGCCGGCCTGCAGGGAATCCTGAGCGACATCAACAATGGCGGCATCGGCAATCCGAACTCGCTGGCGCCGACCATTCCTGAAACCGTCTACTCGATGTTCCAGCTCACCTTCGCGATCATCACCGCGGCGCTGATCGCGGGCTCGTTCGCCGAGCGGATGAAATTTTCCGCCATGCTGTGGTTCATCGGCCTGTGGGCAATCTTCGTCTACTCGCCGGTCGCCCACTGGGTGTGGGGGCCGGACGGCTTCCTCAACAGCGCCAACTCCGATGCGAAATTTCACGTGCTCGACTTCGCCGGAGGCACCGTGGTGCACGTCAATTCCGGCGTCGCTGGCTTGATGTGCGCCTTGATGCTCGGCAAACGCAAGGATCCGGGACCGCCCCATAACATGGTGTTGACCATGATCGGCGCCTCGCTGCTTTGGGTCGGCTGGTTTGGCTTCAACGCCGGGTCGGCGGTAAGCGCCGGCATGCAGGCCGGCATGGCGATGGCGGTAACGCACATCGCCACAGCAACCGCCGGCTTCACCTGGATGCTGGTGGAATGGATGCTGCGCGGCAAACCAACCGTGATCGGCATCTGCTCCGGCGCGGTGGCAGGCCTCGTCGTCATCACACCCGCCTCGGGCTTCGTCGGTCCGATGGGTGCGTTCGCCATGGGTATCGCGGCGGGCATCGTGTGCTACTGGGGCTGCACCGGGCTGAAGCACATGTTCGGCTACGACGACGCACTCGATGCGTTCGGCGTGCATGGCATCGGCGGCGCGACCGGAGCGATCCTTACCGGCGTGTTTGCCATCAACGAATACGGCGGCACGTCCGGCCTGATCGAAGGCAATGGCGCGCAGCTCATCAATCAGTTGATCGGCGTCGGCATCATCGTGGCTTACGATGTCGTGGTGTCGCTGATCCTGCTGAAGATCATCGATCTGGTGATCGGACTGCGCGTCAGCGAAGAAGTCGAACGCGACGGTCTCGACCTCGCGCTGCACGGCGAGACGATTCAGTAGTGCATGATCTCAAAAGCATGCCCCCGGACTGATCCGGGGGTGGATACCGAAGAACTGAACACATGGGGGAGGAGCGGCACCATCCGCTCCTGCAGCGAGAGGCTCCGGCGAAAGCCGGGGCCTCTTAATTTTTCGATTGACTCGCGTGCTATATTTCCATATTCGTTGAAATATGGAAACGACAGACGCCGTAACGGCACTTGCCGCACTTGCGCAGGACAATCGCCTGGAAATCTTCCGCTTACTGGTACAAGCCGGACCGGATGGGATGGCGGCCGGGCACGTTGCAGAAAAGCTCGGCCTCGCACCCAACACTCTCACATTTCATTTTGACCGGCTCCGCGTCGCCGGATTGGTCACAGTGCGCCGCGACGGCCGCTCGATGATCTACGCGGCGCACTACGAGACCATGAATGATCTACTCGCTTTCCTGACTGAGAACTGTTGCCAAGGTGCGCCTGCATCATGCGCGCCTGTGGAGTGCGAGCCTCCTAGGTCAGCACGTAAGAAGGAGCGCATCTCATGAGGCTCTATTTGTTCGAGCATTGCTCGATCTGCTTTCGCGTGCGGATGGCAGCGGCACTGAAGCGACTGCATCTGCAGGAAAGCGTTGTTCTCGAAGACGATTCCGAGACCATGATCCGCCTTGTCGGCAAACGCCGCGTGCCCATTCTGGTCAAGGACGATGGCACCACCATGCTGGAGAGCATGGACATGGTGGCCCATATCGAAAGGCTCGGCGCGCCAGTTCTGACCGGCCCTGAGCGGCCCGACATAAGCGCCTGGGCCGACGGGTTCGCGGACAAGACCCCGCCGCTGACCTGGCCGCGTTATCCGCTACTCAGTCTGCCCGAGTTTGCAACCGTCGCTGCGCGTGACCACTTCATCGTTCGCAAGCGAAAACGGCTCGGCGATTTGGTCGAACTGCGGGCCAAGACCCGTGAGCTGATCGACGTCCTGATGCCTGATCTCGATAGGCTCGATCACCTGATCGAAAGTCCGACCGCGGTCAACGGCACTCTGTCCCTCGACGATATTCGCGTGCTGCCTCTGCTTCGTTCGGCCGGGGTGGTGAAAGGGCTGCGCTTCCCGGCAAAGGTCCGCTCGTATTTCGAAACCATGATGAGTCACATCGGCTATCAGCCGTTGCCGGCGATCTAACTAGAGGAGTATCCCCGATGAAGCGATTTCACGTGCACGTCGCCGTGGATGATCTAAAGCAGTCCATCGGCTTCTATTCGGCGCTGTTCGCTGCGGAGCCTGTCCGTCATCAAGACGGATTACGCGAAGTGGATGCTCGATGATCCGCGCGTCAATTTCGCCATCTCGACACGCGGCCGACAAGCCGGGCCTCGATCATCTCGGCATTCAAGCCGAGAGCGGCGACGAACTGAAAGAGATTTACTGCGCGGCTGCACAAGGCGGACGGCAACGTCGTCGAGCAAGGCCAAACGGCTTGCTGCTACGCCAAGTCGGAAAAGTCATGGATCGACGATCCGGCCGGTATCTCCTGGGAAACGTTCCACACGACCGGCGAAAGCACCGACTACGGCGACGGCACGGGCGAGAATGCTGCCCGCGTCGCTCATGAGAAGTCGTGTTGCGCACCACAGATGGCGCCGCGCCAGCCGCTGCGTGCGGTTGCCCTACAGCGTGAGGCGCGTGCCGTGATGGAACAATGTTGCAGTGGCGATCTAACCTACTTGATGTTGCAGATCAACGTCATCTGCCTGTTGCTGGCCCTGATCGGCTCGGCGCTCATCCTGAAGCATCCCGATTGGTTCGGCGATACGTCGCCGGCAATCACGCAAGCCCTCCACGCAAGCCATCGCTGAGAGATAAGCCGTGGCCGATCAGCCATTCAACGCGCTGTTTTTGTGCACCGGCAATTCGGCCCGCTCAATCATGGCGGAAGCCATCTTGAACAAGCTAGGCGCGGGCAAAATTCCGCGCCTACAGCGCCGGTAGTCAGCCGAAAGGACAAGTGCATCCTGAAACGCTGCGGCTCTTGCAAAGCCTCGGCTACGACACGTCCGGCTTTCGGTCAAAGTCGTGGCATGAATTCACCAAGCCCGGCGCGCCGTCGCTCGATTTTGCTTTCACCGTTTGCGACAACGCCGCTGGCGAAACCTGCCCGGTGTGGCCCGGTCAACCAATGACGGCGCATTGGGGCGTGCCCGATCCGGCAGAGGCCAAGGGAACGGAAGCCGAAGTCGCGCTCGCGTTCAAGGATGCCTATCGCATGTTGCATCAACGCATCGCGATTTTCTCTGCGCTTCCGCTGCGGTCGCTCGATCAGCTTGACGATACAAAACAAGCTCAAAGAAATCGGCCGCACGTAATGCCATCACTGGCGCAACGTTGCGTTGCCGAGTGCTTAGGGACGGCCTTCCTACTCGCGGGCGTGGTCGGCTCAGGCATCATGGCCGCAAAGCTGGCGGGCGGTAATGGCGCGCTCGCGCTTCTGTGCAACACGCTTCCGACCGGCGCGATCTTGACCGTGCTCATTCTCACGTTTGGTCCCGTGTCCGGCGCGCACTTCAATCCGGCTGTGAGCATCGCACTGGCGTTGCGGCGCGAACTGTCGCCGGGCGTCGCGGCCATGTACATCGGCGCGCAAGTCGTCGGCGCCATCGTCGGGGTGTGGGCCGCGCATGCTGATGTTTGAACTTCCGCTGTGGCAAGTGTCGATGACGGTGCGAACGGGTCCGGGCCAATGGATCGCGGAAGGCGTCGCTACGTTCGGATTGTTGCTGACGATCTTCGGATGCAGCGCGCGGACGCCTGCGGCCATTCCCTATGCCGTTGGCCTCTACATCACCGCCGCCTACTGGTTTACCGCGTCAACATCGTTCGCCAATCCTGCTGTGACCATTGCCCGCGCTCTTTCGGACACCTATGCGGGGATTGCTCCGACAGGCGTGCTGGCATTCATCGCTGCACAGCTTCTTGGGATGCTTGCAGCGGTCGCTCTCGGTCGCTGGCTTTGGCGAACATGAATGTCCGCTTTGGTCAGCAACGGACATTGCGTTCACCACTATTCATTGACGCGTTCCACGCCGGAGTCCGAGGTCGTATACACCTCGCCGCATGTTGGACACGTCACCCGATAGACGTTGAAGTGGCCAGCAAGAAGAATGTGGACGTAGGACTCTTGGTAGTTGAGTTTCCTGTCATCGTAACGAACAAGGCGCGCCCTGTGACCGCGGCCGCACCGACTGAACAAAGAGACAGGCCCGCTGCGCTGCGCTGGCATCTTCGAATCCACGCCGCTTTGCTGGAGGAGCTTTTGCCTTCTGATCCTCAAGCTGTTGCCGACAACGCTCACGCTTGAGAGCGCCATTGCTCCAGCCGCGATCATCGGGTTGAGCAGGCCGAATGCCGCAAGAGGGATCGCCGCCAGATTGTAGAAAAACGCCCAGAACAGATTCTGCTTGATCGTCCTGAACGTCACACGCGACAGTCGCAGCGCTTCTATGATTTTCAGCGGGCTGCCCTTGACCAGCACGATGTTTCCGGCCTCGATGGCGATGTCGGTTCCCGTGCCGATGGCGATGCCAAGATCGGCCTGCGCGAGCGCGGGCGCATCGTTGATGCCGTCTCCGACAAACGCGACACGTTTTCCTTCACTTTGAAGCCGCTCCACCTCTTTCGCTTTGTCTTGCGGGAGAACCTCCGCGAAGAACCGATCGATATGGAGTTGACGAGCGATGGCGTCGGCAGTCGTCCGATTGTCGCCCGTGATCATCACGGTCGCGATGCCTTCGTTCTTGAGCTGTACGACCGCCTCCTTGGCGTCACTCTTGAGCGTGTCAGCGACCGCAAGAATGCCGACCGGCGCGCCATTTCGGGCCACGACAACCACAGTTTCGGCCCGGGCCTGATGCCCTTTGATCTGCGCGAGAATCCCGCTGAGCTGAATGCCTTCCTCGCTTATGAAGCGTGGATTGCCCGCCAGCACGGCGACATTATCGATGCGTCCTCTGACGCCCTTGCCAGCGACATTGGCAAAATCCTCGACCACCGCGCTCTGCAAGTTCTTGGCATTCGCCGCTCGCACAATCGCCTGCGCCAACGGGTGTTCCGAAAGACGTTCGATGCTCGCAGCCAGGCGCAGTACGTCGTCAGCCGAAATGTCGGGGCTGGTTGCTTCAACCGTGGTGACATTCGGGCGGCCTTCGGTCAGCGTACCGGTCTTGTCGAGGACCACCACGTCGATCTTGCAGCCGCGTTCGAGAGCGTCGCCGTCCTTGATGAGGATGCCGCGCCGTGCGCCGACACCGGTGCCGACCATGATGGCAGTCGGTGTCGCAAGGCCCAGTGAGCACGGACAAGCGATGAGCAGCACGGCAACTGCCGGCACGAAGCTCTGGGACACGTCGCCCGTAACAAGATACCAGCCGATGGCGGTAGCGAGCGCGATACCGAGAACGACCGGAACAAAGATTCCCGACACGCGATCGGCAAGCTTCTGGATCGGGGCCTTATTGCCTTGCGCATCGGAAACCATGCGCACGATCTGCGCGAGCACCGTATCCTGGCCAATCTTGGTGGTGCGCATTTGAAATGCGCCAGAGAGATTGATCGTCGCGCCGAACACGGTATCGCCCGCCATCTTTTCAACTGGCAGGCTTTCACCGGTCAGCATCGATTCATCCACGCTAGATGCTCCCTGTACGACGGTCCCATCAACCGGGACTTTTTCGCCGGGCCGCACCAGCACGATATCGCCTACAGCAACTTGCTCGATGGGGATGTCGCGTTCGTTGCCATTTTCAATGACTCGCGCCGTCTTGGCGCCGAGCTCCATCAGCTTGGCGATGGCCTCACTGGCCTGGCCCCGGCTGCGGGCTTCGAAGTATCGGCCAAGGAGAATGAGCGCCGCGATGACTGCTCCGGTTTCAAAATAGAGGTGCGGCTGGCCATTCCACATGCCCCAAAGGCTGTAAAAAAGCGCCGCAAGTGTGCCGAGCGAGATGAGCGTATCCATATTGGCCGCGAGATTGCGCGTTTGCGCGATCATGCCGCGATGGAAATCGAAGCCAAGGCCAAGGATTACGATGCTGCTTAGAACGGCTTAAATCCAGACGCTGTCATTGCGCCCGAGATAACTCCAGGGCAGCGCGATATTCGCCATCGCCAGGACCACGACGGGTACGCCGAGCGCGATGGCCCAAAAAGCCCGCTCTCCGGCAGCCTTTACTTCCCGCCCGGCAAGCTGCCGGGGATCGCCGGCCGCTTCGTCGCTGAGAACTTCGTAGCCATTGTCGTTTACCGCGTCGCGAAGCGCCGTTTCGGTGACCGCGCTTTCATCAAACCCTATGCGCGCACGGCGCGTGCCGAGATTGACGTTGGCTTTGAGGACGCCGGGGATTTTGACCAAGGTGCGTTCGTTGCGCACCGCGCAGGCGGCACAGTGCATGCCGCCGATGGCGAATGTTGCCGTTTGCATGACGAAACTCCTGGCGTGAGGATTAGCCGTTGCTCTTGCCGCGCGCGGCCATAAGCTTTTTTGCAAGTTCATCGAGCCCCACGGCGCCGGTCACAACCTCCGATCCGACGACATAGGTCGGGGTGCCAGTAATGCCGATCGTTTCTCCAAGTTTCATATTCTCATCGATTGTCGCTTTTACCTCCGGACTCGCCATGTCTTGCTTAAGGCAGTCCACGTCCAGCCCGACGTCCTTGGCAACGGCTAGTGCACGCTCGCTATTGGCCTCGCCGCGCTCGCCGAGCAGTTTTTGATGGAATTCAAGATATTTTTGTCCTGTCGGATCTTGCATCCGCACGGCGACGGCAACACGGGCGGCCTCGACCGAACCGTCACCGAGGACGGGAAACTCCTTGAGCACGACCCGGAGCTCGCCGTCGTCTTTCATCAACGAAAGCATGTCCGGCAGCGCACGCTTGCAATATGCGCAATTGTAGTCGAAGAACTCCACCAGCGTGATCTTGCCTTGCGGGTTACCGAGCACGACTTGGTGGGGAGATCCAAATATTTCCGCGTCGTGTTCTTTAACCGCAGTCTCAGCCGCCTTTACTTCGTCCGCTTCTTTGCGATCTTGCAAGGCCGCCAGCACATCCTGAATCACTTCGGGATGCCCGAGAAGGTAGTCTTTGGCCATTTGTTCGATCTGTCCGCACTGCTCCGGTGAAAATGCCGGTGACGCCGCGGATGCAGTTTGAGCGAGCGGCGCGACTCTCGACTCCGTTTTCTGCGCCGCTGCCAGCACCGTTATTTTTGATCCGGGGGTCATCATACCCATCGCACAATTGAAGCGGATTTCTCCGGGTCGATCCGGCACAAAGTTGATGACTTCGGTGCCGTAGGACAGGAGCTTGCGCACACCGGCCGCCGGCGCAATGAGGATGCGGCCACAGCCCTCCGCCTCGCGCGCATCGATACGCCACTCCACGGGTATCCCCTGCACGACGTTGAATTGATGCGGTTGATATGCGTAGCCGACGATCTTCATCTCGACGATCTGCTTGCCATCGACGACGGGAACGGTTTGCAGCGCCGCGCTCTTTACGGGTTCGCTGCTCGTTGCAACCGGAGCCGTGACTCCACCGGCCGTTGCGGTCAGCGTCAAACCGCTTTGGATATTGAAAAGGCCAAGAATGACGACCGCCGCTCCTGCAAAGGTTAGGAAGTGGCGCTGGAAGCCGCCGCTGAGAAAGCTCGACATGGCGGACAGCGACAGCAACGCGGGCAGCGTACCGAGCGAGAACGCCAGCATCGTCAGCGCACCGACCGCAAAGCTGCCCTTGGCCAACACATAGAGCTGAAGCGCCTGCGTAAAACCGCACGGCAGGAAGAAAGTGACTGCGCCAAGAACGAAAGCTCCACCGTTGGCGTCGCGTTCCGCCAGATCATGAATGTAGTGGCCAAAAGCCCTCGGCATGGTCGGCACAAAGCGCGTGAGCGCTGGCAAGAGCTTCAGCATTTGAAGGCCGAGCAAAACCATGACCGCGCTGGCAATAATCGTCAGCACGCCGTTGATCCCCGGCGAAAGCGTGAGCGCCGAGCCCAACGCGCCGATGGCTCCGCCCAACAGCGTGTAGGAGATAACGCGACCCGCGTTGAAATAAATAAGCGGCTTCATACGCCGCATCGGCGTGAGGTTCGCGGTGGTTTCGTTGTATTTAGCCGCGGCAGCGACCAGCAGTCCGCCGGTAACGGCGATACAGGATGAAACCGACGCGACAAGGCCGATGACGAAGACCAGCCCATAGCTCATCGTGTTTGATAGACCGAACTGCTTCGGCAAAAGGTCAAACTGCCGAAGGACGAAGAAGATGGCGATCACGATAAAAAAAGCGTTGCCGATCTCGACATAATCGCGCGTAGAGTTCTTCGCCGTATTGGTTTGAAATTTGCTCATTGATAGCTCCGTACCCGCGCACTGACGCTGTCATGCGCTCGTGAGTGTTTGGATCGCGCATGCGCAACGCATGCGGCGCGAAGTCGAACACTGGACAGCCGCAATCGCGGCTGCAGCAGCGTGGTTATCCAGTCACTCAGCTACGAGGGGGGTATGGTTCGGGCGGATCGACGCGGCCCGTTAGAATGGCCTGGACGTCAGGGCGCGGCAGCTTGCCGGATACTTGCCGAACCAGGATCGTAAAGGTCACAGGCACAGCCACAAATCCGGTGCAAAAAGCTGCACATGCCGAAGGCGTCATGGGCGCGCTCTTGCCGCCGATACCGTTACAATCGCCAGACATCGGCATCCCGGCCATCGTGTCGGCTTGATCAGCCATCGGACAAGGCATGCCGCAGTCGGAAACTCCGGACGCAGCAATGGACGCCATGCCGGCCGCGACCGCGCCTACACTTGCAGGGACGACCACAAGCGACAGCGTAATCAGAATGGCAATCAAAGCACGCAGGGTGGTCATGCTTTTATATCCGACCTAAGCCACTGTTTACAGGCGCACTATTGCGGGTCAAGTCACAGTTGGGTGTACCGGGTTCTTCGTGGCGTCCGCGAACATGGCCAACGGCCGTTCAGAGACATCACTGATTTTTAAATGCTTTTGCAAATTCCAGGAATTGGGAATCGCAGAAACCAGCAGTTGACGGGCACAACTGCGATTTTGCCGCGAATCACGGTGTCTTTTTGGTGGCAGCGCAAGTTTCAGATCGCCGTGAGACATTTGTTTTCACGCGCTTTGTTTTGTTGATCAGTGACTTAGTGCGCGCGCATCATTTTACCTGAAAATCGGTTTGACATTCGCCGCTCAAAAGTATCGAAGCGATCCCAATCCCGCTTACGTGAAGGACGTCAGCCTGGGACACGGGCTGATGGAGCGGGACGCGGTGCCCGCGGGCGGCGGCTCGTCACTGTCGCTCCCGGGCGTCTCGGGCATCAGCCTGTCAGCACTACGACTGATACGCGAGGTGCATCGCTGGAAGTGCGTCGGAGGCCGATATGTGTCATCCGCCGCACGAAGCCTGGCCCGAGGTGAGCCTTTGGGATGGAAAGTCCCTTAGGTGAGAACCGTGGTGGAACGCCGATGGGCGAGCGCGCCTGGCAAGGCGCGCGCTGCACCGGCAGGTGCAGCGGTTATGCGTCTGTCGGCGTTCTGCTTCCTTTTCTTGCTTCTTACACTTCGTGGCTCAAAGCGCGGATCGTGACGGCGCCCGTGACCACCGCTGGCGTCATCTGACGAAGATCGGTGCCGAGAGAGCGAAACGCTTCGTGGCTTTTCATTACTGGCGTGACGACAACTCGGGCGCGGAGCGCGTCGCGAGAACGAGGAGGCTTGACCCTCCCCCTGGAGGGGAAGGTGAACATAAGGAACCGCTATCGCGGGGCGGGAGGGGTGGCTAGAGAAGCCCCGAACCCGATTGGTTAATCGGGTCTTAACCTCGCCGCTCCTATGGTATTTCGCCAATGAAGCGGCTGGTGGCCCGCTATTCATGATGGACAGGATGACCACCCAGCCTTCCGCACCGCCCGTTCGCGCCACCGGCTCCCGTTCGCCGTTCGTGCAGCTGCGCGAACTGATCGATCCGTTTCCGCCCGGCATGCCCGCGATCAGCCTCGCGGTCGGCGAGCCACAGCATCCGATCCCGTCCTTCGTCGGCCCGGTGATCGCGGCCCATATCGCCGAGTTCGGCCGCTATCCGGCCAACAAGGGCCTCGACGAATTCGGCAAGGCCGTCGCGCAATGGCTCGGCCGCCGCTTCACGCTGGAGCGGCCGCTCGATCCGCTCAACGAGGTGCTGGTGCTCAACGGCACCCGCGAGGGACTTTTCCTGGCCGCGCTGGCGGCAAAAAATTGGGTGACGCCGCGCAAGGGGACGCCGGCGATCCTCATTCCGAATCCGTTTTACGCCGCCTATGCCGCCGGTGCGATCGGCGCCGATTGCGAGCCGGTCTATCTGCCGACCACGCGCGAAACCGGGTTCCTGCCCGACCTCGATACGCTGAGCGACGAACTGCTGGCACGCACCGTGGCGTTCTACATCGCCTCGCCCGCCAATCCGCAGGGCGCGGTCGCCGATCTCGATTACCTCGTGCGGCTCACCGCGCTGGCGCGCAAGTTCGGCTTCATGATCTTTTCCGACGAGTGCTACTGCGAAATCTATTTCGAGCACGCGCCGCACGGCATGCTGGAGGCCGCCGGCGCGGATTTTGCCAACGTCGCGGTGTTCCACTCGCTGTCGAAGCGCTCCAGCCTGCCGGGCCTGCGCATCGGCTTTGCCGCCGGCGACCGGTCCTACATGCAGGCTTACCTCGAGCTGCGCAACGTCGCGGCACCAATGGTGCCGACGCCGATGCAGCATGTCGCCATCGCCGCCTATAACGACGAGAAGCACGTCGAGGAAAACCGGCGGCTCTATCGCGAGAAATTCGATCTCGCCGACCAGATCATCGGCGACCGTTACGGCTACAAGCGGCCGGCCGGCGGCTTCTTTCTCTGGCTCGATGTCTCGGCGCAGGGCGGCAGCGAAGCTGCGGCGCTGAAGCTGTGGCGCGAAGGCGGCTTGCGCGTGGTGCCCGGCCGCTATCTGGCGCGCGAGCAGGCGGACGGCAGCAATCCCGGCGCGGACTACATCCGCGTCGCCATGGTGCAAAACAACGAGACCACCGCCGAGGCGCTGCATCGGCTGGTGGGGGTTCTTGGGTAGGTGGGATCGGCGTCCGAGGAGCAGCATCCACGGGAGAGGCGAGGAATCGGGGGACACGCGATGTCGATGATCGATCGCAGTCTTGACGGCATGGCCTATCTCTCCGGGCAGCTCGGCAGCATTTTGAAACGCCGGCTGCGCGAGGTCAGCGGCATTGCACTGATCGGCATCGCCATGATGGCGGCGGTCGCGCTCGCCACCTGGTCGGTGAAGGATCCTTCGCTCAGCCACGCCACCGATGCGCACGTGCATAACCTGCTCGGCGTGCCGGGCGCGGTCGGCGCCGACCTGATGATGCAGTTGCTCGGGCTTGGCTCGCTGGCTTTGCTGCTGCCGATCGCGATCTGGGGTTACCGGCTGCTCGGTCATCGCCCGCTCAGCCGCGAGAAGCTCCGGCTGCTGCTCTGGATCTTCGCCGCGGTGCTCAGCGCCGCGTTTGCATCCTGCCTGCCGCGCAGCGCGCATTGGCCGCTGCCGTGCGGCCTCGGCGGCGTGGTCGGCGACGCCATATTGCGGCTGCCGACGGTGATGTTCCATGTGCCGCTGACCGGCAGCTATCGCTTTGCCGCCGCGATCCTGCTCGGCGTGGCGGCGCTGATCGCCTTCTTCGGCGCCGCCGGCGTGCTCTGGCGCGAGGCGCTCGGAGGATATCGAGGAAGAGGAAGAAGAGCCGGAGCAGGAGGACAGAAGAAGAAGCCGACGCCAAAAGCGGCTGGTTCTCGCTCGGCGGCCTGATGCATACCGTGTTGAGCCTGCGCGCCCGGATCGGCCGGATGCTGCAACGGCGCGCTGCGGCGCCGCTCGCAAAGCGCAGCGATGTGGCGATGCCACGCCGTCGCATCGAGCCGCGTTTCGGCAATGCGCCGGACAGCACAGCCGAGCGTTATGTCGACGAACCGGACGCCGAGCTGGTGCCGGACGCGGAGCCGCGGGGCGCGC
Source organism: uncultured Alphaproteobacteria bacterium (assembly GCA_963739945.1). Lineage (GTDB taxonomy): Bacteria > Pseudomonadota > Alphaproteobacteria > Rhizobiales > Xanthobacteraceae > BOG-931. Next base: position 337,686 of record CAVUCN010000027.1, read on the forward strand.
AAGCCTCGCGCCGCGGCAAAGCCCCGCCGCTCGTCCAACGGTTATGTGCTGCCGCCGCTCGAACTGCTGGCGCTGCCAAGCAAGGTGGGCCGCACCACCGTGAGCCAGGAAACGCTGCAGGAAAACGCCACAACGTCTCGAAGGCGTGCTCGGCGACTTCGGCGTGCGCGGCGAGATCATCAATGCGCGGCCGGGCCCTGTCGTTACGCTCTACGAGCTCGAGCCCGCGCCGGGCATCAAATCGTCGCGGGTGATCAGCCTCGCCGACGACATCGCCCGCTCGATGAGCGCGCTCTCGGCGCGCGTTGCGGTGGTCTCCGGACGCAACGCCATCGGCATCGAGCTGCCGAATGCGACGCGCGAGAAAGTTTATTTCCGCGAACTGCTGGCGACGCGCGATTACAGCGAGAGTACGTTGCGACTGCCGCTTTGCCTCGGCAAATCGATTGGTGGCGAGCCGGTACTGGTCGATCTCGCGCGCATGCCGCATCTACTGATCGCCGGCACCACCGGCTCCGGCAAATCGGTCGCCATCAACACCATGATCCTGAGCCTGGTCTATCGGCTGCAGCCCGAGCAGTGCCGGCTGATCATGGTCGATCCGAAGATGCTTGAGCTGTCCGTCTATGACGGCATTCCCCATCTGCTCACGCCGGTCGTCACCGATCCGAAGAAGGCGGTGGTCGCGCTGAAATGGGCGGTGCGCGAGATGGAAGAGCGTTACAAGAAGATGTCGAAGCTCGGTGTGCGCAATATCGACGGCTACAACGCGCGCGTCGCCGAGGCCAACGCCAAGGGCGAGAAGCTCAGCCGCACCGTACACACCGGCTACGACAAGGAATCCGGCCAGGCGATCTACGAGAAGGAAGAACTCGATCTCGAGACGTTGCCCTACATCGTGGTGATCGTCGACGAAATGGCCGACCTGATGATGGTCGCCGGCAAGGATATCGAAGGCGCGGTGCAGCGTCTCGCGCAAATGGCGCGCGCCGCAGGCCTGCATGTCATTCTCGCGACACAGCGTCCGTCGGTCGACGTCATCACCGGCACGATCAAGGCGAACTTTCCGACCCGCATCTCGTTTCAGGTCACGTCGAAAATCGACAGCCGCACGATTCTGGGCGAGCAAGGCGCCGAGCAACTGCTCGGCCAGGGCGACATGCTCTACATGGCCGGCGGCGGACGCATCAGCCGCGTGCACGGACCGTTCGTCGCTGACGAAGAAGTCGAGAAGGTGGTGCGGCATCTCAAGTCGCAGGGCCAGCCGGAATATCTCGAAGCCGTCACCGCGGAAGAGCCGCAGGACGAAGACGGCAATCCGATTTTCGACTCCACCGCGATGGGCGCGGGCGAAGGCGGCGATCTCTATCAGCAGGCGGTGGCGATCGTGGTGCGCGACCGCAAGGCTTCGACCAGCTATATCCAGCGGCGGCTGCAAATCGGCTACAATCGCGCCGCTTCGCTGATGGAGCGGATGGAACAGGAAGGCGTCGTCGGCCAGCCCAATCACGCCGGAAAACGCGAAATCCTGGTCGAAGGCGGCAACGACGATTCTTATTGAGAATCGGACATTTGAGCGTTAAGCGGGGATGGGGAAGCCGCGAATTCGCCATATCGCGCGAGTAGCGGTTTGTTTAGCGTCGCGGGCGACCAGAGTACAAGCAGGAGCAGCATGATGGCGGGACGGAGCGCTCAGCGCGGCGCGGCGGCGATCCTCGCAGCGATAGTTTGCTCCATGCTTGCCGTGACGTTTGCGTCGGCGCAAACTTCCGCCGAGAACGTGCCGTTGCCGACGCCGCGGCCCAAGACCGGTGTGCCGGCGCCGTCTGCGCAGCCGCCAGCCGCACCTTCGCAGTCCGACAGCAGCGGCCCGCACTTCTTCCCGTTCTCATTTATTGAGAAGGGCATTCAGGGCCTGAGCGGCAACAAGTCAGCCAATTTCGACGGCAAGCAGCGCGCGCTGCTCGACAAGGTCAGCGGCTATCTTTCCAATGTGCAGACCATGGTCGGCAGTTTCGTGCAGATCGGGCCTGACGGCGGCCGCACCGAGGGAACGTTCTACATCCAGAAGCCGGGCAAGGTCCGCTTTCAGTACAATCCGCCGACACCGATCGACATCATCGCCGATGGCTCCTCGGTCGTCGTGCGCGACCGCAAGCTGGCGACGCAGGATCTTTATCCGCTGTCGCAAACGCCGCTGCGCTATCTGCTCGCCGACCGCATCGACATCTTGCGCGACACCGACGTCGTCAGCGTCAACGCCGACGATACGTTCGTCACCGTGGTGATCGAGGAGAAGCAACTGGTGATCGGCACCAGCCGGCTGATGATGATGTTCGACGCCAAGGACCTGACACTCAAGCAATGGACCGTCACCGATCCGCAAGGCCTCGATACGACCGTCGCGGTCTATAATCTCGACGTGGCGAAGAAGCCGGATCCGCAATTGTTCGTCATCAATTATCCGCAGGGCGGCGGCTCGATGCAGTGAAGAATTGGCAGTGAGGAATCGGAGGATAGTTCTCGTTCTTCGGTTGGAATTTCTGCGCGGCGTATTATCTGATTGCCGGATACTGACTCTCAATTTCACCTCCGGCTCCCGATCCCCTGTGCGCCTGACAATAACGACCTGGAACATCAATTCGGTGCGGCTGCGCATCGACCTCGTCGCCAAATTTATCAAGGCGGTGCGGCCCGACGTGCTTTGCCTGCAGGAGACGAAGTGCCCTGACGACGCTTTTCCGATGAAGCGGTTCAAGCGTCTCGGCTACGAGAGCGTCGCGCTCAACGGCCAGAAGGGTTATCACGGCGTCAGCGTGATTTCGCGGCTGCCGTTCGAAAGTTTCGCCATCCAGAAATTCTGCGGCAAGAGCGATTGCCGGCATATCTCCGCGGTGCTGGGCGAGCGCTCAGGCCTGCGCGATCCGGTCACGATCCATAATTTCTATGTGCCGGCGGGCGGCGACGTGCCCGATCCGGAAGTCAATCCGAAATTCGCCCACAAGCTGTCGTTCCTCGACGAGATGCGCGACAACATCACGTTGCGGCCGGCGCAATCGGAGCGCGCGATCCTGGTCGGCGACCTCAATGTCGCGCCGCTGGAACACGACGTCTGGAGCCACAAGCAGATGATCCGCGTCGTCTCGCATACGCCGCTCGAATGCGAGAAGCTGACGACGGTGCGAAATACCGGCGGCTGGGTCGACAGCATGCGCGAGCACACGCCGGAACCGTCAAAGCTCTATACGTGGTGGAGCTACCGTTCGCCGGATTGGGCGACCGCCGACAAGGGCCGCCGGCTCGATCACATCTGGACATCGCCGATGCTGGCTGACCGTGTGTCCGATATCGACATCGCCCGGAACTATCGCGGCGTAGAGCGGCCCTCGGATCATGTTCCTGTTACGGCGACGATTGAAGCCTGATTGCTGAGGCTTGATTGGGAAGGCTTGATTGGGAAGGCTTGATTGGGAAGGCTTGATTGGGAAGGCTTGCCGCGCGCCGAAGCGCCGGTAGATTGAAGGCTCATCAGGGCGCGGCGCATGAGCTCACCGATCAAGGCGTTCACGGCATTCTGGCGGCGGTTTTTGCGATGGCAGGAACGTGCCCGCGAGCCCGGGCTCACGGCGCTTCTCGTCATTGAAGGCGCGCTGATCTTTCTGGCCATTCCTCTTGGCGGAATGGGGTTGCTGCCGGATATGGTTTTGCCGGCAATGTTCGTGCTGTTCGTGCTCGCCACGCTTGTGGTGACATCACGCAGTCACCTCGCCGCCTTTCTGGTGTTCGTTGCGGTGTTGCTCAGCCCTGCCGGCGCGTTCATCCATGCCGAACATCCGACAGTGCTGACCGAATGGCTGAGCGCCAGCGGGCGGCTGCTTGCAATCGCGGTGTTGAGCCTGGTTATCGCGCGCGCGGTGTTCGGCTCCGGCCGCGTCAGCTGGCATCGCGTTCAGGGCGCGGTCGTGCTCTATCTGAATTTCGCGCTGTTCTTCTTCACGATCTATCGGCTGATCGTGGTGTTGTCGCCGGATGCGTTCAAAGGCCTTCCGCCTTCAGGCTCGGAACATGGTTCCGGCGCGGCATTGCTCTATTTCAGCTTCGTGACGCTGACCACGGTCGGCTACGGCGATATCACGCCGCTGCATCCGATGGCGCGCAACATGGCGAACCTCGAAGCGGTGATCGGACAGCTTTATCCGGCGACGCTACTGGCGCGACTGGTCAGTCTCGAAATCGAGCACCGCCGGCAGCCGAAGAAAGACTGAAACAGCGCGTGGCTATTGCGGCTTTGTCTCACCGCGGTGCAGCGCCGCGCGCACATTCTCAAGCTCGCGCGCCCATTGATCGGCGCGTGACGCGATGTGTTCGCGCAACCGCACCGCCGCATCCGGATAGCCATCAAGCACGCGCAGGAACATCGAGCGCGAAAGGCGCAGGACCCTGGAGTCTTCGCGCGCCCGCGCCGTAGCCGGGCGGTTGGTTTCGGCGAGCAACGCCGATTCCCCAAGCAGCGTGCCCGGGCCGGCAACGACCTCGGACTGATCGCCGGCCTTGGCGGCGATCGAGAACGATCCGCGCTGGATGATGTAAGCGCCGTCCGCCTTCTCACCGGCCGTGAACAGCACCTGTCCGGTCTGAACGTCGTAGCTTTCGGCGCCGATGGCGAGAATGCGCAGCGCAGGAGCGCCTAGCCGGCGGAGGATCGGAATCCGCTCCAGCGACGCGATGTCGTCATCGACCGACATGGCAGGTTTTGTCCATGGCAGGTTTCGATCAAGGCACCAGTTTGTAGCCACCGGCTTCGGTGACAAGAATGGCGGGCACGGCCGCGTCTTTTTCGATTTTCTGGCGCAGGCGGTAGATATGGGTTTCAAGCGTGTGTGTGGTGACGCCCGAATTGTATCCCCACACTTCCTGCAACAATGTCTCGCGCGACACCGGCCGCTGACCGGCGCGATAAAGATAACGCAAGATCGACGTTTCCTTCTCGGTCAACCGGACCTTGCTGCCCTTGGGATTGAGCAAAATTTTTGAACTCGGCCGGAACGTGTATGGCCCGATGGTAAAGACCGCGTCTTCGCTTGCTTCGTGCTGGCGAAGCTGAGCGCGGATACGCGCCAGCAGCACAGCGAAACGGAACGGCTTGGTGACATAGTCGTTGGCGCCGGACTCCAGACCGAGGATGGTATCGGAATCGGTATCGTGCCCGGTGAGCATGATGATCGGCGCCTTGAAGCCATTTTTGCGCAGGATGCGTACCGCTTCGCGGCCATCAATGTCGGGCAGGCCGACATCCATGATCACGAGATCGATCTGGCCGGTTTTGGCCGCCTGAACGCCCTTGCTGCCGTTCTCGGCCGATTCGGCCTCGAACTCCTCATGCAGCGATAGCTGTTCAGTCAGCGCGTCGCGCAGCTCGGTATCGTCGTCGACAATGAGAATCTTGCGTGTATTCGGCATCAATTCCCGATCCCGCAGCCGCTTTGCCGCGGCGCATGGCGCGAAGTAGAACGGTCGAGGATACAAGCGCAAGCGGAAGTTGGGAAATAGACCGGTTATGCGACGGAATTCGCTGCCTTTTATCCGTGTCCGGAGCCGGCCGGGCCAGCCTACACATGGCTGGCTGTTCGCCGGTCCCGCTGTCATTCCGGTGGCTCTTGGCCGGACCGGCATCAAAGCCGACAAGCGCGAGGGCGACGGCGGCACGCCAGTTGGCCGATTTCGCCCGTTGCGGTTGTGGTGGCGGGCGGACCGCCGGCGGCGGCCACAAACCAGGCTTCCGACACGCCGGATCGGACCGGCCGATGCGTGGTGCGAAGACCCGCGAGACCGCCGCTACAACCAGCCATTTCGGCGGTCGGCCAATGAACCAGGCGACCGGCTGCGCCGCGGCGACGCGCTCTACGACCTGATCATTGAAATCGACCACAATACCCGCCCACGCGTGGCAGGACGCGGCAGCGCGGTGTTTCTGCACCTCGCCCGGTCCGGATTCGGCCCGACCGCGGGTTGCGTCGCCATGCGGCCGCATGACCTGGAAAGGCTGCTGGCACGACTTTCACCAAAGACCAGAATCTTGATTCAGAACTAAATTTTAGCCGTCCGCGCGCCAAAAATCGCCGAGCCGACGCGGACATGGGTTGCGCCAAAAGCGATCGCCGTCGGGAAGTCGGCGCTCATGCCCATCGACAAAAACTTGAGGTCGTTGCGGCCCGCGATCTTCGCGGTCAACGCAAAGTGCGGCGCCGGCGCTTCGTCGTGCGGCGGAATGCACATCAACCCCGAAATCGTCAGCCCGTAACGATCGCGGCAGACCGCGAGAAACGCATCCGCGTCCTGCGGCAGCACCCCGGCCTTCTGCGGCTCGGCGCCGGTATTGATTTCGACAAACAGCAGCGGTTGCTTTTTTAGCTTAACGATCTCCGTCGACAGCGCCTCGGCAAGGCTTGCGCGATCGACTGAATGAATTGCGTCGAACAGCGTTACCGCGTCCTTCGCCTTGTTCGATTGCAGCGATCCGACGAGATGCAGCTCGAGACCTTTGTGCCGTGCAGTCAGCGGCGGCCATTTCGTCTTGGCCTCCTGCACGCGATTTTCGCCGAAAATCCGTTGCCCGGCGGCGATGACGGGCTCGATCGCGTCAGCAGAGAACGTTTTTGAGATCGCCACCAGCGTGACAGTCGCCGGGTCGCGGTTCGCATCGCGGCACGCCTGGGCGATCTGCGAGTGTACCGTTTCGAGACCGGCCGGGCGATTCATGCTTTCCATCTGGTGAATTCTTCGCCTGATAGTTCAAGTTTTATCGAAAGTGCGAAACGGGTTTTTACGTATATCCGCTAGGCTCCGGAGCTGGGGTAGAGGGTGCAAATGGCGGACATAAGACCACGCAAGCCGTCGTGGCGGAGCAAGTATATTTTCAGCGTTCGCGCCCGGCTGATCGTGCTCGCGCTTTTGATCATTGCACCGCTGGTATTCGAACGCATCCACGGGCTTGAAGCCGCTCGCGTTCAACGCAACGAACAAGCCCGCACGGAAGCGACGGATCTCGCACAGCGCGGCGTGGAATCACAGCGCGAGGTGATTTATTCGGTTCGTGCCCTCCTTCAGGTTGTCGCACGCTCCTACGCAAGGATGCCGTTCGACGCCGCCGACTGCAACAAATACCTCACAGCATTGACCGGCAACGTGGCGTGGATACGCGCCCTGTCCATCGCCGGAGCGGACGGCAAGATCACCTGCTCGACGGAGCCCAATGCGGTCGGACTGAACATGTCCGATCGCGACCATTTCCAGAATGCGTTGCATTCGCGCGATTTCGCGCTCAGCGACTATATGGTCAATCGTACCCATCAAGTGCCGAGCCTGATCGCTACCTACCCGGCGGTGAAGGACGACGGATCGGTCAATGCCGTCGTTCTTGCCGTGATCAATCTGCAATGGATCAGCGAGCTGGTAACGACGGCTGCGCAACATTCCGGCGCTACAGTGATACTGCTCGACGGCAGCGGTACGCTGGTCGCCGCATCGGAAGATCAGGCTAATCTGATCGGCAAGCCGTTCGCAGCGCAAAGTCTCGCCAAAGACATGCTGTCCCGCGACGAAGGCACGGCGACAACTGCGGGCTTCGACGGTATTCCGCGCATTTTCGCTTACGCGCGCGTGCCGTGGACGCAGGCGCGGCTCGCCGTCGGCCTCGACGAGCGGACGGTGCAGAGCGACATCGATCGCGAACTCGCGCTCGCCTATCTGAAGCTCGTGCTGTTCGGGCTCTTCGTGCTGCTGATCGCGTGGTTCGGCGGCGAGCGGCTCGTGGTGCGGCCAATCCGCTCACTGGCGCGGACCGCAATGCGATTCGGCCGCGGCGATCTGCACGTGCGCGCGACCAGCGAGACCTGGCTCGCCGAATTCGAACCGCTTGCGATCGCGCTTGACGACATGGCGCACAAGCTTGCCGGACGCGAGGAAGAGCTGCGCATCGCCAACGAGCATCTGGAAGAACTGGCGAGCCTCGACGGCCTCACCGGCCTTGCCAACCGGCGCGGTTTCGATCGTCAGATCGACCATGAATGGCTGCGCGCCATCGATCGTCACGAACCGGTAGCGCTGATGATGATCGATATCGACCACTTCAAACTCTACAACGACCGCTACGGGCACGTTGCCGGCGATACATGTCTGCGCTCGGTGTCTGAAACGCTGTCGCTGGTCACGCTCGAGAATGCGGTGCTGGTAGCACGATACGGCGGCGAGGAGTTTGCCCTGCTGCTGCCCGGCCTCGATCTGCCGCGTCTCAGTTCGCTCGCCGAGGAGGCGCGACGGTCGATCGAGGATCTTTTGATCACTCACGCTGAAGCGCCTTGCGGCCATGTCACGATCAGCATCGGCGTCGAGTCGATCGTGCCGCGCGCCGGTCAGAGCGCAGCCGACCTGGTCGAAGCCGCCGACCGCGCGCTCTACATTGCCAAACGCTGCGGCCGCAACCGGGTCGCGACCAATCTGCCGGCGCTGGTGACCCTCGCCGAACCGGCGCACGATTACGAGCTGCCGTCCTCGCTCGTCGCCTGAAGCGTCAGGTCGGATCAAAATCAGGCGCGCTTCTTCGTTGTCCTGGGCTTTTGCGGCGGCGCCCAGATCATTGCCTCCAGCTTCATGCCATCAGGATCTGTGAAGTAAACGGCGTAATAGTTTCGGCCATAATACTCGCCCGGCGGATCGACGATATTCATATCGTTCTTTTCGAGAAATGCGCCGAGGTCGTCGACTGCTTTGCGGCTGGCGAGTTCAAAGGCATAGTGGTGAAAGCCGATATCGCCCTTGCGGTATTTGCGCTTTCGGCCTCGTTCATCCGCAGCCGCAATCCAGAACAGGGTCTTGCCATTGCTCCAGCCGGCCATCTCCGCGTAATCGTGCTTCAACTTGAAGCCGAGGAACTTGAGCAATTTGCCGTAAAAATCCTTGGAGCGTGTAAAATCGCCCACGCTGAGGACGAGATGATCGATACCGATGACGCGAGGCATGTCTGCCCTCTTCGTTGGAGGTCTGCACACTTGCTCTGAGCTACTGGCTCGCCCAAGATAGCGCAAATAACCAGCGTAAAATCTCGTTTACGGGTGAAACGCCATGCCACGCACTTTGTTCGACAAAATATGGGACTCGCATCTGGTCGGACAGCGCGCCGACGGACGCGATCTCCTCTATATCGACCGCCATGTCTTGCATGAACTGCATGCGCACCACGGTTTCGCCTACCTGGAAAAGCAGGGACGACCGGTCCACCGTGCCGATCTGACTTTCGCGGTGCAGGACCACACCGTCGCTACCAAAGCCCGGCGCGACGACAACACCAATCCCTCCGGCACCGCGTTCCTCCGCGCAATGCGCGAAGGGACGAAAAAAAACGGCATCCGTCTTTTCGACCTCGGCGATCCTGAACAGGGGATTTCGCACGTCGTCGCGCCGGAGCTTGGCATTGTCCTGCCTGGCGCAACGCATGCGGTGCCGGACAGCCACGCCAGCACCGTCGGCGGCGTCGGCGCTCTCGCCTTCGGCGTCGGTACCAGCGAAATGACGCACGTACTCGCCACCCAGGTGATGGCGATGAAGCGGCCAAAGAACATGCGCGCGCGGCTCGATGGCCGGCTTGGCCCGCACGTCAGCTCGAAGGATGTGGCGCTGCGGCTGATCGCCGATCTTGGCGTTGCCGGCGCGCGCGGTTACGTCGTCGAATATGCCGGTTCGGCGGCTCGCGCGATGCCGATTGAGCAACGCATGACGCTGTGTAATCTCAATATCGAAATGGGCGGGCGCTCGGGTTTTGTTGCGCCGGACGCTGCGACGTTCGCGTGGCTGGCGAAGCGGCCATATCTGCCGCAAGGCGAGATGTGGGATCGCGCGCTGGCGTATTGGCGCACGCTGAAGTCCGACGATGACGCGACATTCGATCGCGACGTCACGCTCGATTGCAACACGCTGGAGCCGCAAATCACCTGGGGCACCGATCCCAGCCAGGTGGTCGGCATTTCCGGTCGCGTGCCGGAATTTGGCGCAATCGATCCGAGCCGGCGCGCCGCGGCGGAAAGTGCTTTCGCCTACATGGACCTCAAACCGGGAACGCCGGTTGCGGGCCTGCCGGTCAATCGCGTGTTCATCGGCTCTTGCACCAACAGCCGGCTGCCGGATCTTGAAGTCGCGGCCGCAGTGGTGCGTGGCCGGCACGTTGCCGAGGGCGTCATCGCGATGGTGGTGCCCGGTTCATCGACCGTGAAGCGCGAAGCAGAGGCCGCCGGGCTCGATCGCGTCTTCCGCGATGCCGGTTTCTTCTGGGGCGAGTCAGGTTGCTCGATGTGCGCCGGCGGCAACGGCGACCGTGGCGAGCCCGGTGAGCGCATCGTCTCGACAACCAACCGCAATTTCGAAAACCGGCAGGGCGTGAAGGTGCGCACCCACCTTGCCAGTCCGGTAACGGCGGCGGCCAGCGCAATTGCCGGCCGGATCGCCGACGTCCGGCAATTGGGAGCCGCCTGATGCAATCTTTCATCCGCCATACCGGCATCGCCGCACCGCTCCTGGTCGACGACATGAACACCGACCAGATCGCGCCGGTGCTGCAATCGCGCGGCCTCAAGGATGATTACAAGACGATGCTGTTTTATCGCGCGCGGCGGCGTGACGACGGCAGCGAGAACCCGGACTTCGTGCTCAACAAGCCGCAGTTTCGTAATGCCGGGATTCTGGTGACCGGCAACAATTTCGGCGCCGGTTCGTCACGCGAATCCGCGGTGTGGAGCATGACCGCGAACAATATCCGCGCCATCGTGGCGCGCAGCTTTGCCGATATCTATCGGGAAAACTGTCTACAGAATGGCGTGTTGCCGGTCGTGCTTGCGCCGGACGCGGCCGATGCTTTCATCGCGCGCGTGGTCGCCGTCAATGGTGCTGGGCCATTCACCGTCGATCTCGAAAGTCAGCACATCAGCGGGCCCGGCGGCCCCGACGTGACGTTTGAAATTCCTGCCGCCGACCGTATGCGCCTGCTTGAGGGCCTTGACGATATCGGGATGACGCTCAAGCACATGGACGACATCGCGAACTGGGAAAAGCGCGCTGCCGCAGCGCAGCCGTGGATACAAACCGCGCGGGACAACCGCTGACAAAAGGGAGCAACGCGCCATGAGCGTGCGAAAGAAATTCAAGGCCATCATGTCCGGCAAGCGGCTGGTGTTGATGCCGGGCGCGTATGACGCATTGTCGGCGCGCATCATCGAAGCGGAAGGCTATGAAGCGATCTGCGCCGGAGGCTATGCCGCCATCGGCTCGATGCTGGCGCAGGCCGATATGGGCCAGTCCAACATGCGCGATTATGCCGACCATTACGCACGCGTTGCCGGCGCTGTCCAGGTACCGGTTTATGCCGACGCCGACACCGGATTCGGCGGCGTGAATAACGTGCGGCAGATGGTGCGCGCCTTCGAGGCCGCAGGCATTGCCGGCGTTTTCATCAGCGATCAGGTGTTTCCGAACCGCTGCGGCTATCTCCCCGGCAAACAGGTCATTCCGGTTGAGCAGATGCTGGCCAAGATCAAGGCCGCGCTCGACGCCCGGACCGATCCGGATTTCTTCATTGCCGCGCGTACCGACGCGGCTAGTGTCGATGGCCTCAATGCTGCGATCGAACGCGCCCAACTGTTCATGCAGGCGGGCGCCGACATGGCGAAGCCGATGGGCGTCGATACCATTGACGACATCAAGCGTGCGCTGCGCGAAGTCCCCGGGCCGCACATGGCGACGCTGTCGCAGGCCGCGGGCCTGAAGAAGCGCAGTCTCGAGGAGCTTGAGGCCGCGGGCGTTGTCGCCGCGACGTTTCCTTCGATTGCCCTGTTTGCCGCGGCGCAGGCAGTGCGCAACGTGATGCGCATTCTCAAGAAAGAGAATTCGCTTACGGCGACGTTCGATCATCTGCTGCCGCTCGACGACTATTACGATCTGGTCGGGCTGAAGGCGATGCTGACGCGGGAAGAAAGCTACGACAAAGCCGCGGCGGCGCTGACCCAAAAGCGTGCCGCCGAATAGCCGGATATGAAGCTGTGGCCCGCGATAGCCGTCAGCCTTTTGGCGATGGCGCCGTCGGCGCACGCCGACGATTTCTACAAGGGCAAGCAGATCCGGCTGATCGCCGGTTTTCCGGCCGGCAACGACTACGATCTCGGCGCTCGGCTGCTGATAAAATACCTGCCGAAATATATTCCCGGCCAGCCGACCATCATCGTGCAAAACATGCCGCAGGCGGCGAGCGTGGTTGCTGCCAATTATCTCTACGTGCAAGCGCCGCGCGACGGCACAGCGTTCGGCTCGTTCTCGCGCAACATCGTCAACGATGCGCTGACCGGCCAGGCCAACGTCGTCATCGACCCGCGCAAGGTGATCTGGCTCGGCGCAACGTCGCGTCCGTCGCGGGTTTGCGCCCGCTGGTACACGGCGCCGGTGAAGACGCCGGCCGATCTGTTCACGCAGGAATTCATCGTCGGCGCCGCCGGCGCCACGTCCTCGCTCGCCATTTTGCCGACGGTGTTGAACAAGGTGCTCGGCACCAAATTCAGGATCGTCGAAGGCTATCAAGGCATGGGTGACGCGATGCTGGCGATGCAGCGCGGCGAAACCCAGGGCATGTGCGCGTCCTATGCCCAATTCCGCATTGGCGACCAGCTCGCTCGTGACGGCAAGATCACATTCTTGCTGCGTGCGGAACAAGCGCCGCTTGTGGAGCTTCCCGACGTGCCGTCGATTTTCGACTACGCGAAGACCGACGAGCAACGTCAGCTCATGCAGTTCGTGTTCTCATCGACGGAATTCGGCCGGCCTTACGCCTTCCCGCCGGAAGTCCCGCAGGATCGCGTCGACATCATGCGCAAGGCGATTGCGGACGCAGCGCACGATCCGGACCTGCTCGCCGAAGCCGCCAACATCAAAATGGACATGAGCTACACGCCGCCGGACCGCTTGGCGCAGCTTGTTGCCGATCTTTACAAGACACCGCCGAATGTCATCGAGACCGTAAAGGCCTTGCTGCCGAACGAGAAATGATTTGTGCAATTCGCGTCACATAAGCCCCATTCATATATTTGCAACCAGGCCGCTATTATTGATACTTTCCGGCCGATGAATGGAATGAATGCCTTGCCGTTAACCCGATGCAGCGTTGCAGCAGCGTTCGCCGCGAGCCTTGCGCTTGCGGCCTGCTCGGCGTCGACACCTGACGATGACTTCAGATATTACGCCGACGCCGACGGCTGCGGCGACGCCGCTCCGACCGAGCGCCGGACTGTCAGTCGCTGACCGCGATCTCACGCCGGACGAAAAAAAGGTCATTATGCGCGCCATCAGCTCGGGGCTGACGAATCCGGCAACAGCGAAATATCACTGGACGAAGTTCCCGACGGTTCCGGAATCGGATCAGCCGGCGTATTGCGCCACTGTCGACGGGCCAAGCCCTCACGGCGCCTATAGCGGCCACCAGGCCTACATCGTGGACACCAAGCTGACCGGAGGCCACATCACGGCCGCGGCGCTCGGCATCCTGGCCGGCGGCTCGGACTTCAAGCTGATCGTCGACCAGTGCGCCACGCACGGCCTCGATCCCAGGAAGGCCAGTTAGCCGTCCGTTACGCCGCCGTCCATTCCACTGCGCTGGCGCCGGCCAGCGACTGCACCCGCGCCTCATCGGCGGCAAGTTCACGCGCCGGGCCGGAATAGACGACATGGCCGTCGTCGAGCACGTAGGCATGATCGGCGATTTCCAGACTCATGCGCACGTTCTGCTCGACCAGCAGGACCGAGATTCCTTCCGCGCGCATCTGCGCCACGATCCGGAACACCTCGCGCACGATCAGCGGCGCCAGCCCCTGCGACGGCTCGTCGAGCATCAGGAGTTTCGGATTGACCAGCAGCGCGCGGGCGATCGACAGCATTTCCTGCTCGCCGCCGGAGAGCTGCCGTCCGAGGTTGCGTTTGCGCTCTGCGAGACGCGGAAACAACTTGTAGACGCTCGCCGGCGTCCATGGTCCGGGCCGCTCCAGCGGCACCATCAGATTCTCGTCGACGGTGAGATTGGGAAAAATCCGCCGGCCTTCGGGAACGTAGCCAACACCGAGCGCCGCGACGCGGAATGCCGGCCAGCCCGTCGTTGTCGTGCCAAAAATCGAAACACGGCCCTCGCGCGGCGGCGTAAGTCCCATCAGGCTGCGCAGCGTTGTGGTTTTGCCGGCGCCGTTGCGGCCAAGCAGCGCGGTGACCTTGCCTTCGGCTACTTCGAGGCTGACGCCATGCAGAATGTGGCTCTTGCCGTAGTAGGTGTGGAGCCCTTCTGCGGTCAGCGCGGCGGTCATGGGGTCTCATGCGGCCTGCCCGAGATAGGCGGTCTGCACCGCCTTGTTGGCCGCGATCTCAGGCGGCGTGCCTTCGGCAAGGAATTTGCCCTGATCGAGCACCATGATGCGGTCGGCGAGATGGAAGACCACGCGCATGTCGTGCTCGATCAGCACGATGGTGAGCTTCTGTTCGCGATGCAGCCGGCGGATCAATTGCGTGACGGTGTAGGTCTCCTGATCGCCCATTCCGGCGGTCGGCTCATCGAGCAAAAGCAGCCGGGGTTTGAGCGCAAGCGCCATCATAATTTCGGCGGCGCGCTGATCGCCGTGCGCCAGTTCGCCGACCAGACGGTTGGCGCTGCCGGTCAGTCCGGCGAGGTCGAGCAGCGCGTCGACGCGGGATTTGACGTCGCTTTCCGCGTCTCGCGGCTGCCACATGCGGGCGCGGTAACCGCTCGCGACCTCGACCGCGATTTTCAGGTTTTCGCGGATCGACAGTTCCGGAAACACTTCGGTGACCTGGAAGGTTCGCGCGATGCCTTTCCAGACCCGCCGCACCGCGAGCTCGCGGGAAATATCCTCGCCATCGAAAATGATTTGCCCGGAGGTCTGGGTGAGGAAGCCGCTGATCAGGTTGAAGAAGGTCGTCTTGCCGGCGCCGTTCGGGCCGATCACCGCGCGCAATTCGCCGGGCTCTACCGTCATCGACACGTTATCGACGGCCACAAGGCTGCCGAAACGCTTCGAGACATTCTCGACACGCAGCAAACTCACAGTTCCCACTCCCCCACGAGCCGAGCTTATCGTGCAACCGTGGGTTTGGAAATCGCCGATCTGCTGCGGCCGAATGTCCGTCAGGACTTAGCCCGCCCGAGCTCGTCCTACTCAGTTTTGGCGTACATCGTCCGGGCGTCGGCGGTGAAAGATTTGCGGGACGCCGGGTCGAGATAGAACATGTGACCGCCGTGATAGAGCTTGAGCTGGGCGCGTTCTTCGCCTTCGACCGGCGGCAGGTGGTCAAGCACATAGCGCGTCACGGCGTAGGGCGTGACCATGTCGCTGTAGCCGTGGGCGATCACCAGACGGAATGACGGCGACAGCGCCAGCAGGACCCGCAGATCGTCGCTGACGCTAGGCTGGCCATGGCCCTCGCCCCATTCCCATTTGCCGGAAATTTCCGACGCCAGCAGGTTGTAGGTCATGTCGGTCTTGAAGCCGAGCTCGTCACGGGCATAAGCGACGAACGCGCTGCCGTAAGCACGTACCACGCCATCGAGGATCGGATCGGGGCCGCGCGCCGACGATGATTCAGGATACGGATCGTCGGAGGCGAAGGTCGCGTCGTAGTGGCTGACAATCTTGTGGTCGCCGGCGCGCAGGTTCTTGACGTATTCGTCACGAATGAAGCCGCGGCCCTGGGCCACGGCGTCCACCGGCAAGCCGGTCATCTGCGCCACGCGGGCGTAAAAGTTTTTCGCAGCATCACCCTGCAACGGCGGACCGGCAAGCGTGGACAGATAATCGGTCAGCGCAAAGCGCTCGGCCTTGGCCAGCGCATCCTTGCTGAACGTGCCTTTGCGTTCGAGCTCGGCCGCAGCCAGCGACGGCAGTTGCAGCGCGGCGCCGAGCGCGAAGCGATCGCCGCCGAACTGGAACGCGCCTTCAAGCAGCGGCGACAGCATGGTGACGCCGGAGACGACGATGCCCTGCTCGCTCTGCAAAGCACGCGCAACTTTCGCGGCGCGGAAACCGCCGTAGCTTTCGCCGAGAATGAATTTCGGTGACCCGCCGCGGCTGTTCCTGGCGACATACAGCGCAACGACTTTTGCCATCGAGTCGGCGTCGCTGCGCACGCCCCAGAACGCGCTGCCGCCGTCGGGTTTCGCCGCCCGGCTCCAGCCGGTGCCGACCGGATCGATCAGCACCAGATCGGTAAATGCGAGCCAGGTGTCGGGATTGTCGACGAGGCGAACCTGGGATCCGTCGCGGCCGTCCGTGCCGAACTGGGCGATGCGCGGCCCGACCAGTCCGAGATTGAGAAACGCCGAAGCCGCGCCCGGGCCGCCGTTGAAGACGAAGGTGACCGGCCGCGCCGACGGATTGTCCGTTTTCGCGGTGAAGGCGGTGTAGAAAATCTTCGCCGAAGGCGCGCCGGTTTGGTCGAACAACGACAGCGTGCCGGCTGTCGCCGTATAATTAAGTTTGCCATTTGGTGTATCGACGCCGTGCTCGGTGACGGAGTCGGCCGGCAGCAACGACAGAACGCCGCCGCGCGGCGCATTCGGCGCAGCCGCGTCGCTGCCTGAGCTGTTATCGGTTTGCTGGGTCTGATCCTGCCGCCGGGGATGATCGCCGGAACCACGGCCGGGATGGTCCTGTGCAACGGCCGCGGTCGTAAACGCGGCAATCGACAACGCAATAACGAGATGACGCAGATCAAACATGTTGTGTTCCCGGAAATTCGCAGAGTTCTCAATGCGCTCTCATGCAACCGCACTTTTCATGATCGCCTCGTGAAAGTGCCGGAAAGATGGCTGCAAAGGCCGGCAGCCGCCTAACATTTTATCCATGTTCGGCGCTCAAAACGACCGCCCGCACGCGCTTTCCGAGCCGGTAGACAACACCGATCAGATCGCTAAGTTCGGCCATCCCGGCCGATCGGCCGGCGAAAATCGCCCGATGAAAACAATCGGCGAAACTTAGCCAAACTCGGCGTTGGAGGCGTCCGCAATGCCCTTTCCCCGCGCTTCAAAGGCTCTCGCGCGCTATACCGTTCTCGACCTGACCCGCGTGCGATCGGGGCCGACCTGCGTGCGCCAGCTCGCCGATTGGGGCGCCAACGTCATCAAGATCGAAACGCCGCCTGGCGTGGAAGAGCCGATGGGCGGCCCGCGCGAAGGCGGCGACTTTCAGAACCTGCACCGCAACAAGCGGAGCATGACGCTCAATTTGAAGAAGCCCGAAGGCATCGCTGCGCTCAAGCGCATGGTCAAGAAAGCCGATGTGCTGGTCGAGAATTTCCGGCCCGATGTGAAGAAACGCCTTGGCATCGATTACAAGGCATTGTCGAAGATCAATCCGAAGCTGGTCTACGCCAGCATCTCCGGCTTCGGCCAGGACGGCCCCTACGCCAACCGGCCGGGCTTCGATCAGATTGCGCAGGGCATGGGCGGACTGATGTCTGTGACCGGCCTGCCCGGGCAGGGTCCAATGCGCGTCGGCATTCCGATCGCCGATCTAAGCGCCGGCCTGCTGACGTCGCTCGGTATCATGGTCGCGCTGCTGGAGCGCGAGAAATCGAAAAAGGGCCAGCACGTCACCAGCTCGCTGCTGCAGGCCGAGATTTTCATGCTCGACTTCCAGGCCGCGCGGTATCTGGTGCAGGGCGAAGTCGCCAAACAGGCTGGCAACAATCATCCGACCAGCGCGCCGACCGGCGTCTACAAAACCGATGATGGTTACATCAACATCGCCACTGCCGGACAAACGATCTGGAAGCGGTTTTGCGAGGTGCTCGGTGCGCCGGAGCTGGTAAAGAATCCGGACTACATCGACGGCGCGACGCGTTCGAAGAACCGCGATCCGCTGGACGTCGAAATCAACAAGCGGCTGGTCGGCAAAACCAGCAGCGAGTGGGTCGAGATCATGAACGAGGCCGGCGTGCCGTGCGGGCCGATCTATAACATCGACCAGATGTTCGCCGATCCGCAGGTGAAACACCTCGGCATCGCGCAGAGCGTGACCAAAAAAGACAAGAGCAAGATGTATCTGGTCGGCCAGGGCGTCACACTGTCGCGCACGCCATCCAGGCTTGTGGCGCGGCCGCCGGAGCTTGGCGAACATACCAACGTGGTGCTCAAGGAATTCGGCTTCAGCAAGCGCGACATCGCCGCGCTGCATAAGGCGAAGGCGGTTTGACAATTCTCGTCATGCCCGGCCTTGTGCCGGGCATCCACGTCTTCACTGCTTGAAAAGACGTAGATGGCCGGGACAAGCCCGGCCATGACGGTGAGAAAGAGAGAACAGAGACATGACCCAGACCGACAAGATGCTCTCCCGCAAAGAAGGGGGCGTCGGCTATGTCACCTTCAACAATCCGGAGCGGCTCAACGCCGTCTCGCTGGACATGTGGGACGCGACCAAGCGCATCCTCGACGGCTTTGCCGCCGACAACGATATCCGCGTCGTGGTGCTGACCGGCGCCGGCGGTAAAGCCTTCGTATCCGGCGCCGACATCTCCAAGTTCGAGAGCGAGCGGTCCGATCTCGAAGCGTCGCGCGCTTATTCAAAGCGTGCGGATGCGGCCTATTCCAGCATCTATGAATTTCCCAAGCCGACCATCGCCATGATCCGCGGCTACTGTATCGGCGGCGGACTCGGGCTTGCGACCTGCTGTGACATTCGGATCGCAACGGACAATTCGCGTTTCGCCGTACCCGCGGCCAAGCTGGGCATCGGCTACGGCTATGTCGGCTTGAAAAGGCTTACCGACATCGTCGGCCCGGCCTTCGCCAAGGAGATTTTCTACACCGCGCGGCAATTCGATGCCGAGGAAGCGCTCGCGATGGGCCTCATCAACCGCGCCGTGGCGTCGGCGGAGCTCGAAACCTACGTCAAAGGCATGACCGACATGATCTGCGCCAATGCGCCGCTCACCATCAAAGCGGTGAAGTACACCGTCGGCGAAATTCTGAAAGATGAAACCAGGCGCAGCGTCGCCAAGACCGTCGAAATGGTCGAAACCTGCTACGCTAGCAACGACTTCACCGAAGGCCGCACCGCGTTCATGGAAAAACGCAAGCCGGCCTTTACTGGCACTTAAGCGCGCTTACGGAACCTTCTTCAGCACTTTGGTGTCGAGATTGAACGCGCGCGCCGCGTTGCCGCCGAGGATATTGCGCTTGGCCTTTTCGTTGAGGAACGGCAGATCGTAGATCACGCCGGGCAAATCGAAATCCCAGTGCGGATAGTCGGACGACCACAGCAACTGGGTTTCGGCGTTGATCATCTTGAAGGTCGCTTCGAGGATCGACAAATCCTCCGGCATCTCCATCGGCTGTGACGAGTAGTACATCTCGCGCATGTATTCGCTGGGCTTGCGCTTGAGCGACGGACAGTCGGACGTACGCATCATGTAGGAGTGGTCGAGCCGCTGCATCAGGCAATAGGCCCAGGTCAGGCCGCTCTCGATCCACATCACTTTCAGTTTCGGGAACCGCTCCGGCAGCCCGTTGATCACCCAGTTGGTCATGTGGATCATGTTGAACCACATGAAACCGAGCGAATGCACCGAGATGAAGCGATTGGTCATCTGCAACGCGCGATCTTCCCAGCTATAGGCGGCGTGGAACGAGATCGGCTTGCCCAGTTCTTCGAGCAACGCATAGGTTTTCATGTAGGCATTGTCATGCACCGGCTTGTAGCGCGGTGACGTCACCATAAAGCCGACGACGCCTTTCTTGTCGCCGAAATCCTTCACCGTCTGGTAAGCCGCTTCCGGATCGTTGAACGGAATGTAGAGCATCGAGATCAGCCGCGGCTCGATGGCGAGGATTCGCTCGCACAGCCAGCGGTTATAGGCGCGGCACAATGCGACCTCGATCTCGACCTGCGGATGCAGGCCGAGGAACAGCATCGGCGTCGGGAACATGCAGGCATAGTCGACGCCCATCGCGTCCATCCACTCCAGCGTCATCGCGACGTCGCGATGCCTGCCGTCGGGCACGACCTTTTGCAGGCGGCGGCGGTTGGCGCGGCCGATGCGGCCGCCGAGGTTCTGGTTGCCGACCGCCGTGTTGATCATGCCGGAGCGGCCCGGCCGCTGCGCCGAGTCCATCACGTCGTGCCGGATTACCGGGCTTTCGATGTACTCGAAGACTTCCTTGTACGACTCGTTTTCGTAGTGATGCGCGTCGACGTCGACGATCAGGAAATCCTGATAGTTCCGCGCGCGGGCCTGCTGCGCCGCGTGCTCGAGATCTTTCGCGGTCGAATAGTCGTCGAAATTGAGTTTACGGACTTCGTTCGGAACCGTATCCATAATCTTCTCTCTTTCTAGAGGCGCATGATCTTATCGGAAAACCGGTATCGCACTTTTCCGGATCATGCGCTAGGCCACGACATAGATGTCGTCGCCGCGCCGCACCACGTCGAATTTTTTCAACTTCAGCCTGGGATCGCCCATGCACTGGCCGGTTTTGAGATCGTATTCGTAACCATGCCACGGACAGACAAAGTGCATCTCGTCGGCGAACGTCTGGCCCTGATAGGTCCGGTCCGGCGCGATGATATCGACGACCTTGTTGATCATGATGCCCTCGCAGGCCGGGCCGCCGGAGTGAACGCAGTAATTGCTGTAGGCGAAGTAGCTGCCGCCGTGGTGAAAGACGCCGATTTCGTTCTTGCCGGCGGTCACAATACGCCGGTCGCCTTCGGGCAATTCCGACGCCTTGGCGACAAACCACTCAGCCATTCCGCGTTCTCCCTAAGCTTGTTTCCCGCAGTATAGGAGTGGCGCGTACGCGCCAACAAGTACGATAGCATACGGAGAACCGCAGGCTTCTATGCAACGGCGCGGGGTCGTCTTATCCTTCGTGTCAGCGTGACAAATCGATAAAAACCAAACCCCGGGGGGAAGTTATGAATCAAGCGCAGACCGAACCGAAACTCTTGCTGCCGTTCCTGCGGCCGTTTTACGACGCAGCGGCTCCCCTGTCGTGGCTGATCATTCGCTGTGCGGTCGGCTGGAACCTGTTCGTTCACGGCTATAACAAATTGCTGCTCGGGCCGGCGCCGAACGTGGTCAAGGGCTACGCCGAGATGAATTTCAATCCGCCGGAGCTGTGGTACTGGATTTCGACCCTGACCGAGACCATCTCCGGCATCGCGCTGATCCTCGGCCTGTTCACCCGTTTTTTCGCGGCCGCCGCGGCGATCGAAATGCTCATCATCTTTGTCCTCTACTGGAGCAACGGCTTCGGCTGGATGCGCCGCGGCTACGAGTACGTGCTGTTGTGGGGCCTGGTCTGCTTTGCCATCGCGCTACGCGGCGGCGGACCCTATTCGCTCGACCGCAAGATTGGGCGCGAGCTTTAGCCTTGTGCCGTTGACGGCGCGCCGCTAAAACCGCGCCGCGACGCTCGCTCAACCTCGATTCTGCGGAGAGGTGGCAGAGTGGTTGAATGCACCGCACTCGAAATGCGGCATACGGGCAACCGTATCGGGGGTTCGAATCCCTCCCTCTCCGCCAATTTGCAAGATTTAGTGATGACTTCGCGGCTAAGTCGAAGAACTCGCCGAGTCAGCCTACGGCTCTACCCACAGCAGTTTCATGAATTTTTGCGATGTGTGCCGCTTCCGCCACGCTCAGCCTAAACAGCAAATGTCCGTGTGGTAGCGGAAAGGCAATAGTCCGATGCCATTGGGACATAGACGGTCGCTTAAGGAAGAAAGTTCCATCTCTTAGGCCGCCAGGACCGCCGACGGCTCACGCAAATAGCAAATGTTACCTTCGAGACACTTGCGATTGCTCGGAGCAAATTTCGCGCGAGCATTACATGTCTGCTGCGGTCATCGCGCAGCTCGGCAAAAAGATCCGTATCACTGGCCTTCCATGGCTCCAGGCCGACAAGTCCCTTGAGACTACTATCCCGAATCTAACTGCGAAGATCTTGTGCAAACGCCACAATGAAGCGTTGTCGCCTCTGGACGCGGAGGCGGCTCATTTTTTTTCAACCCTCACTGCGATTTTAGCTGACCTTGATAAAACTACGGCATCTGCAAAACCACGATTTCACCTTGTAAGCGGGGACGCTTTGGAGCTTTGGATGCTCAAGGTTGCTTGTGGCCTCTATTTTTCCGTCGGATCAAAGGGTCGAAAGCACACCTCTGAAACCCACAGCATTGATATGTCGAAAGTCAATCGCGCCTTCTTTGATCTTGTCTGGGAACATCGTGCCGGTCTGTATTTCTCGGGCGCGATCGGGGCTAAAATTGACCTTAAATATGAAGTCGGCATGTCACCGCTCACCGATGACAGAGTTGGTAAG
The DNA here is from genome assembly GCA_963739945.1 of uncultured Alphaproteobacteria bacterium. Lineage (GTDB taxonomy): Bacteria > Pseudomonadota > Alphaproteobacteria > Rhizobiales > Xanthobacteraceae > BOG-931. The sequence continues at coordinate 360,097 of CAVUCN010000027.1, forward strand.
TTCTGTGGCACCGCCATCAAATTCAACAATTTTGAACTAGATTGTATTTTTGATACCGCCAGATGGGTACCCGCATCGCCATCAGCTTTGCATTATCGACCCTCTGAACTTATCTTCGAAAGAAGAGCGCGGAAGCATCATTTATTACTGACGTGGCGACCCGGAACACCTCCGCTCACAATCAATATTGTTTCACCAAATTAACTCGCTTCACCAGCGCATCCACCGCAATCTCTCCGAGCGTCGCAAAATCGACTTTGCGCGGCGATGTGCGCCGCCAGGCCAGACCGATGGTCCGGCCGGGCTCCGGCGCCGCAAAGCGCAACAACTTCACGCGATCGTCGCGAACCTCGACGTCGACGGCGACTTCCGGCACCAGCGTGACGCCAAAACCATTCGCGACCATCTGCATCACCGTGGTCAGGCTGGTGGCGCCGAGACTGAGCGGCATTTCGTGCCGCGGCGCGGCGCAATAGGCAAGCGCCTGATCGCGCAGGCAGTGACCTTCTTCCAGCAGCATCAAGCGCTGTTTGTCGATGTCGTTCGCACTGACCCGCGCCGTTTCCGGCAATGGATCGCCGGCGGGCACCGCAAGTAGAAAACGATCGTCGAATAGCGGCTTGGTCTCGATCTCGGCGTCCGTCACCGGCAGCGCGAGCATGACAAGGTCGAGATCGCCACCGGTGAGTTCATCGATCAGGATTTTGGTTTGGGTCTCGCGCAGCTCCACCGTCAGATCCGGATAGCGCGCCTGCAGCGCCGGCAGCACCTTCGGCAACACATACGGCGCCAGTGTCGGGATGATGCCGAGTTTGAGCCGGCCCGGCAAGTGTCCGCCCGCAGTGGCGGGCAAAGTCGACGATGTCGCGCGCACCTGCGAGCACGCGCTCGCCGCGGCGAACCACTTCGATGCCGACGTCCGTCAGCGCAGCTTCACCCGGCCGGCGTTCGATCAGTTTCGCATCGAGCTCTTTTTCGAGCTCGAGAATCTGCATGGAAAGGGCCGGCTGGCTGACCGCGCAGGCCTCGGCCGCGCGGCCAAAATGCCGGTGGTGCGCAAGCGCTTCCAGGTAACGCAACTGACGCAACGTGATCATATACGATCAGTAATTCTTATCGGTGGTCTCAGTCAATCCGATTAGACCTGATCGAAACCGGGGTCTAAGGTAACGTCGCCCCCCAAGGATGGATGGTCCTCGCTGACACGGCGACGACCCATCGCGAACACGATCGGAGTAAGAGATGGACGCAAAAACCGAAAGCAAGTGCCCGTTCACGCAAGGCCACACCAACCGCGACTGGTGGCCGGATTCGCTGAGCATCGAGATGCTGCACCGGAATTCCAGCCTGTCGGACCCGATGAGCAAGGAGTTCAACTACGCCAAGGAATTCAAGAGCCTCGACCTAAAGGCCGTGATCAAGGACCTGCGCAGCCTGATGACGGACTCGCAGCCTTGGTGGCCGGCGGACTTTGGCCATTACGGCGGCCTGTTCATCCGCCTGGCCTGGCACGCCGCCGGCACCTATCGCATCACCGATGGCCGTGGCGGCGCCGGCACCGGCCAGCAGCGGTTCGCACCGCTGAACTCGTGGCCGGATAACGCCAACCTCGACAAGGCGCGCCGGCTGCTGTGGCCGATCAAGCAGAAGTACGGCAAGAAAATTTCCTGGGCCGATCTCTTCGTTCTCGTCGGCAACGTCGCGCTGGAGTCGATGGGCTTCAAGACGTTCGGTTTCGCCGGCGGCCGCGCCGACGTGTGGGAGCCCGAAGAGCTTTACTGGGGCCCTGAGGGCACGTGGCTGGGTGACGAACGCTACAGCGGCGAACGCCAGCTCGCGGAGCCGCTCGGCGCCGTGCAGATGGGTTTGATTTATGTCAATCCGGCGGGACCGAACGGCAAGCCGGATCCGGTCGCGTCGGCAAAGGACATCCGCGAGACCTTCTTCCGGATGGCAATGAACGACGAGGAAACGGTCGCGCTGATCGCGGGCGGTCACTCCTTCGGCAAGACCCATGGCGCGGGCGATCCGTCACTCGTCGGGCCGGAGCCCGAGGCCGGCGCGCTTGAGGATCAGGGCCTCGGCTGGAAGAGCAAACATGGCACCGGCTTCGGCGCCGACGCCATCACCGGCGGTCCGGAAGTCACCTGGACCCAGACGCCGACCAAATGGGGCAACCACTTCTTCAAAAACCTGTTCGAGAACGAATGGGAATTGACGAAGAGCCCGGCCGGCGTGCCGCAGTGGAAGGCGAAGAGCGCGCAAGCCGATATTCCGGATGCGTTCGACAAATCGAAGAAGCATGTGCCGACCATGCTGACCACCGATCTCGCGCTCCGGTTGGACCCGGCCTACGAGAAAATCTCGCGGCGCTTCTACGAACATCCGAAAGAGTTTGCGGATGCGTTTGCGCGTGCGTGGTTCAAGCTGACGCACCGCGACATGGGTCCGCGCCCGCGCTACCTCGGCCCGCTCGTGCCGAAAGAAGAGCTGATCTGGCAGGACCCGATCCCGGCGGCCCGCAACGTGATCAATGACAAGGACGTTGCCGCGCTCAAGGCGAAAATCCTGGGCAGCGGCCTCTCGGTTCCGGCGCTTGTCTCGGCTGCATGGGCGTCGGCGTCGACGTATCGCGGCACGGACAAGCGGGGCGGCGCCAATGGCGCTCGTGTTCGCCTCGACCCGCAGCAGGATTGGGAGGCCAACAACCCGGATCAGCTCGAGAAGACGCTCAACAAGCTCGAGGAGATTCAGGAGGCCTTCAACAAGAAGAGCAGCAGGAAGGTCTCGATGGCCGACTTGATCGTTCTCGGCGGCACCGCCGCGGTCGAGAAAGCCGCGAAGGCTGCGGGCGTCAACGTGAAGGCGCCGTTCTCACCAGGCCGCGGCGACGCATCGCAGGAGCAGACCGACGTCAACTCATTCGCACCGCTTGAGCCGCGCGCCGATGGCTTCCGCAACTATATCAACAGCAGAAAAATCCAGTTCATGGCGCCCGAAGAAGCGTTTGTGGATCGGGCTGCGCTGCTGCGGCTGACGGGGCCGGAAATGACGGTGCTGGTCGGCGGCCTTCGCGTCCTCGGCGCCAACGCCAACGGCTCCAAGCACGGTGTCCTCACCAGGAAAGTCGGTACGCTGACGAACGACTTCTTCGTCAACCTGCTCGACATGAACACCGAGTGGCACTCCGAGCGGTGAGAACACCTATGAGGGTCATGATCGCAAGACCAAGGCGGTCGAAGTGGACCGCCACCCGCGTCGACCTCATCTTCGGTTCGCACTCGCAGCTTCGCGCCTTTGCGGAAGTCTATGGGTGCAAGGACGCGAAAGAGAAGTTCGTGAAGGACTTCGTGGCGGCGTGGACCAAGGTGATGAACGCCGACCGCTTCGACCTCGTTTACGCTAAGGCGGCGTAACCCTCGTCCGGAACTCGGACGTTCGCCGAAGGTACGCAAGACATTCAGGGCGGTGTTTCAGGGCAACTTGAAACACCGTCCTTCTGTTACCGGCCTGGTAGATGGAACCAGCGTACTGACGCCGCGTTGAATCCAGTGCGGACAGAAGCTCTTTTTGGGCTTCGCTATCAGGTTTGCGTCCCTCAAATGGTTGACGGCGCAGATGAGCCTTACAGGAGGGCCGCGATGCGCTGCATTCTTGTCAGTGACGGCAATCTCAAGGCAGACACACGCTGCGCCTATTGCCAACGTCAGATTGGCGACAGCTACGCCCGCAAGATCGGCACCCACTTCATCTATTGCAATTACGATTGTCACGAGAACGCGGAAGAAGTTGCGGTCCTTACCCGTCACCTGCCGGTCAACACCTGGACGGTGAATTCATGATGATGAGATGCGACCATTGCCGCCAGAAGCTCGGCTCAAAGATTCATCGCTACTGGCAGATGCGGTTTTGCTCGCAGGCATGCGCCGATGCCTACAGTCATCGGCTTACCGATGACGACGAGACTGAAAATCCGGCTGCTTGATCACGCCCCCGTGGACTTGCCGGGAAATTTCAGTTTGCCGCGGTTGGGCGATTTGATCCGGCAGCATCTGCCGCGCTAATTCATTAGCCAAATCATAGGATAGACATGCTCTCGCGAGGGATCGCAAATTCCTCCGGAGTGTTACCTTTTGTCTTGATCGGGCTTCTATTGGTTGGCTGATGCACGGATCACATGATGGCTTCGTCCGCCGGATAGTGCCGGCGCGGCGTAGCGCGTTGCGCGCAGCGGCCATTATTGCCGCAATTGCGATACTGGCGCCGACCACTCGCTATTGCCGCTGACATCCCCGGGCGCCGCAAAAAGCTCCGACGCGATTTTCATCGCCGAACTGGGACTGCTGCTATTGGTCGGCCGGCTGATGGGCGAAGCCGCGCAGCGCCTCGGACAGCCGGCGGTGATGGGACAGCTTATCGGCGGGCTGCTGCTCGGGCCTTCCGTGCTCGGCCTGATCTGGCCGTCCGCACAGCACCTGCTTTTCCCGGGTGTCTGCCGAACAGAAAAGCATGATCGGCGCCGTTTCCGAGGTCGGCATCCTGATGCTGTTGCTGCTCACCGGCATGGAGACCGATCTTCAGCTGGTGAAACGCGTCGGTCGCGCCGCGATTACCGTCTCCGCGGCCGGCGTCGCACTGCCATTCGCCTGCGGTTTCGCGCTCGGCGAATTTTTGCCAGCCGAACTGTTGCCGAAGCCCGACGCGCGACTTGTCACCTCGATTTTCCTCGGCACCGCGCTGTCGATTTCCTCGGTGAAAATCGTGGCCATGGTGGTGCGGGACATGAATTTCATGCGCCGCGACCTCGGCCAGATCATCGTCGCCTCGGCGATCCTCGAGGACACCATCGGCTGGGTAATCATCGCCATCGCCTTCGGGCTCGCCTCCGCAGGCACCATCGATCTGTGGACGGTCGGCGCGCGCCGTCATCGGCACGGCTCTGTTCATGGCGCTGAGCTTCACCATCGGCCGCCGCATCGTGTTCAACCTGATCCGCTGGACCAACGACCATTTCGAAAGCGAATTCGCAGTCATCACCGTCATTCTGCTGATCATGATCGGCATGGCGCTGATCACCGACTGGATCGGCGTGAAGGATGTGCTCGGCGCGTTCGTCGCCGGCATTCTGGTCGGCGAGTCGCCGATCCTGACCCGTCATATTGACGAACAGCTTCGCGGCATCATCACCGCGCTGTTCATGCCGGTGTTTTTTGGCCTCGCCGGTTTGAGCGCGGATCTGACGGTGCTGCAAAACCCGGAACTGGCGCTGCTGACTGTCGGTCTCATCCTGATTGCCAGCATCGGAAAATTCACCGGCGCATTTGTCGGCGGCACCATCGGCGGCCTGTCGCGCGCCGAGTCGCTGGCGCTCGGCTGCGGCATGAACGCCCGCGGCTCGACCGAGGTGATCGTCGCCACGGTCGGCCTGTCCATGGGCGTGCTCAGCCAGAACCTGTTCACGCTCATCGTCACCATGGCGATCCTGACCACGCTGGCGATGCCGCCGATGCTGCGCTGGGCGCTGCGCCGGCTGCCGCTCAACCGGAAGGAACGTCAGCGGCTCAAACGCGAAGAGCTCGACGCCAAGGGGTTTGTCGTCAATCTCGAACGGCTGCTGCTCGCGACTGACGACAGCGCAAACGGCAAGTTCGCCTCGCGGCTCGCGGGCGTCATTGCCGGGTCTGGCGGCAAGCCGACCACAATCCTCGAATTCAAGAATGGTCGAGAGCAAAAAGAAATCCGCCAAAACCGAGGACAAGGAAGCCGATCCCGCCGAGACAAAGGCCGACGGCGACGCGGCGCACGACGTCAAGAGCGCGGCGAAGGACGTTACGACACTTGACGCTCATCCCGACGAGGAAAAGCCGGGCAAGGTCGAGGTGACCCGGCGATCCCAGGATTCCGCGCCGCATGAAGCGATCGCCGAAGAAGCGACGCAGCGGCTACGATTTTCTCATCGTCGGCATCGCCAAGACGCACGATCCGAAAGGGTGGTTTCACCAAGGACCTTTCGTCGATTACCACCAAATTCGAAGGTCCTGTCGCGGTCGTCGACACCCATTTGGCGAAGGGCAAAGATATCCGCGAGCGGGGCGGCCGTATCCTGTTGCCCGTCAACGGCACCGAAGTATCGCGGCGCGCCGCCGAAGTGGCGCTGGCTCTGGCGCGTGCCAGCGACGCTCACGTCACGGCACTTTTTGTCACGCGCATTACGCCGTCCGGAAATCGCCGCAAGGCCGGGCTGCGAAAGCAGGCCACGCGCCGCAACGAGCAAGCCGTGCTCAAGGATATTGCAACGCTCGCGGACCGCTACGGCGTCACCGTTCGCAACACGACCGTCTCCAACGGATCGCCCGACGAGGCTATTTTGCGCGAGGCCAAACGCGGTTACGACCTCATCGTGCTCGGCGTCAGCCGCCGGCCCGGCGACACGCTCTATTTCGGCAATACCGCATCATCCATTCTCGACCATTCGAACACGTCGAACCTGTTTGTGGCGAGCTGAACGCGGTGCGTCACCGACATTCCGAAATGAGGTGGAAAGCGCGCGCCACCCGCTTACCGCCGGTGCCGCGAGTTATCTGGCGCAGACCCATACGTAGCTGTTACCGTTGCGCATGGACGCCCCCGAAATCAGACATCGCGAACTCGATCGCACCGAAAATGGCTTCGCGTGGCACGGGAGGAATTCAGGATCCACGCGTGCTGGTGATCGCGGCGATCGCGATCTCTCTCTATCTGATCAAGCCGATCCTGTTGCCGTTCGTGGTGGCTGGCATTGTTGCCTACGTCTGCACGCCGCTGCTGGATTGGCTGGCTGCGCGAACCAGGCTGCCGCGTGCATTGTTTGCCGTCCTGTTGTTCCTGCTGCTGATCGGCACTTGGTGCCTGACTGGTGCTGTCGCCGGGAAATACCTGATCGCCGAGACCGCAACAGACGCTGCACGATTTGCAGGGAACGCTGGAACAGCTTTTGCGGGCGAGCCAACGGCGGAGAGCCGATTCAATTTCTCGGACTCTCGATCGGTCCGGAAATGGTTCACATCATGTTTGACCGGGCGCGCGACTGGTTCGCCGATCCCGGCCACGTGGCATTGCTGAGCCGGCTACAGCCTCTTGGCGGTGATCGGGATATTCCTGACCGCGGTGCTGCTGATCTGGTTCCTGATCACCGGCCCGAGCATGGCGCGCGGGCTGTTCTGGCTGGTGCCGCCGAGGCACCGCGAGCTTGTCTCGCACATCTGGGTGCGGCTCGATCCGATATTGAAACACTACTTCATCGGCATCGTCGCTATCGTGATCTATGCGACGATTGCCGCCTATATCGGGCTTTCGCTCATTCTCGGGCTCGACCACGCCGTGCTGCTGGCGTTGCTGACCGGCATCGCCGAAACGCTGCCGTTCATCGGCTCGACCGCCGTTGCCGTCATCGCCGGTCTGGTCGCGCTGCACACCGCGAGCGGCATCATGAGCGTCGTCGCTTTTGCGATCTATGCGACCGTGCTGCGGCTTTCGATCGATCAGCTGGTCGCACCGCTGGTGCTTGGCCGTGCGGCGAACGTGCATCCGGTGCTGATCATTTTCTGTTTTCTCGCCGGCGCGGTCACGTTCGGAGTTGCCGGCGTGATCCTGTCGGTGCCGGTCGCGCTGACGGTGAAGACCACGCTCGCTGTGCTCTACGCCGACGAAGACGCCAAATAGCCGGCATCGCACGAAACCACCCGACAGCATCCGCCAGCGCCTCGCGATAGGGCCGCGCACGATAGCCAAGCTCACGCTCGGCCTTTGCCGACGAAAAGAACATATGATGTTCGGACATGCGCAGCCCGTCCAAAGTCAGCATCGGCTCGCGACCGGTGAAGCGGGCCGCGATCTCGGCAACATGGGCGAATGGAACGATGGCCCGGCGCGGAATCCGCCATCGCGGCGGGCGGCGTCCGGACAGATGCGCGATATCGGCGAGCATGTCGGCAAGCAGCACGTCCTGTCCGCCGAGGATATAACGCTCGACCCACCGCACCGCGCCGCAGTGCTGCGAGGTGGCCGTCGGCAACGTCATCGACGTGGACCAGGTTAAGGCCGGTATCGACAAAGCCCGGAATACGTCCACGATGCGGCTTCCACAATGATACGTCCGGTCGGCGTCGGCTTGACATCGCGCGGCCCGATCGGCGTCGACGGATTGACGATGACGGCGGGAAGCCCGTCGTTGGCCACCATTGCCTCGACCAGCCGTTCGGCGGCGATCTTGCTGCGCTTGTAAGCGCCAATCCCCTGCTCTTCGGAGAGCGGAATATCCTCGGTGCCTGCGGCGCCGTCGCGCGGCCAGCCGAGCGTTGCCACACTGCTGGTGTAGACGACGCGCTCGACGCCAGCGCGCAGCGCCTCCTGCATGACGATGCGCGTGCCTTCCACGTTGTTGGCGACGATCTCGCCGCGATTGCGCGCCCACAGCCGATAATCGGCGGCGACGTGGAAAGCGTAGCGGACGCCGGCCATCGCTTGCCGGACCGAGGCGGCATCACGCATGTCGCCGTCGACGAATTCGAGATTTACGCCGTCAAGGTGAAAGCGCGGACTGCCGGGCCGCGCCAGTGCACGGACTGAAAATCCCTCGGCGGCCAGCTTCCGCGCCACCGCCGAGCCGACAAAACCGGTTGCTCCACTCAGAAATACGCGCGACTCGCTCACCATGACGTTCTTGCATCCACGCAATGCTTAAAACGACGTACTTTTGCATACGATAAACACAATTACCTCTTGGCAATGAGGCCCGGATCGATTCTAATTGCGGACGGTGATTTGCTGAAGTTAGCCGGGAGACAACGCGAACACCCGCCGGGAGCGTGATCGATCATCGATTACCACACGGGGGAACCATTATCGATGGCATACCATTCGAATCTCGCGGGGGCGGCGTTCGAAAGTGGTAGTGTAAGTGGCGGCAGCGGCGGTTCGGTCTCTCATCTGGCAGTTCAGGATACTCGCCGCATCATCGCATTTGTCGGGATGGCTTTTGAGGCTCGCATCGCTGCGGGACCGGGTGTTCTGGTCATTTGCCGGAACGACAAAAGCCAACTAGCCGCCTTGGCGGGAAACGCCGCCCGGCAGGGCTATCGCGGCATGATCAGCTTCGGTGTCGCCGGCGGCCTCGTCAATGAACTGCGCCCCGGCGATTGGGTGGTGGCTTCCGCCGTCCACGAAACGCAGTCCGTTCGCGAAACCGACGCGGTCTGGTCGAGGAAGCTGCTGGCCGCCATTACCGGCGCACAATATGCGCCGATCCTCGGCGTCGACGATCCGGTCGCCGAACCCGCGGTCAAGCGCGAATTGTACCGTAAAACGGGAGCCGCGGCCGTCGACATGGAATCTCATCTGGTGTCGCGGCTGGCAGCGGCGCACGGGCTCGCCTTCGCTGCGTTGCGCGTCATCGTCGATCCGGCGGAACGGACGGTACCGCGCGCTGCGCTTGCCGGCATGAGACCCGATGGCCGCACCGACTTCGCCGCCCTGTTGCGCGATCTGATGACGAAGCCCACGCAACTCGCGCAGCTTATGCGTCTTGCCATCGACGCGCTTGCCGCCCGCACCGAACTGCAGCGCGTGCGGCAACTGCTGGGGCCGCAGTTCGGGCTGGCCGATTCCATGTGAGCGTGCCGTCACTGCTTCTGCACGTTCTGAAGCAAATCGAAATCGCCGCCGAGCACGAGATCGAGGCGGCCGGTGCGCCAGTTGCCCGCGGCATCGCGCACCAGCGGCGGCTCTTCGCGATAGCGCCGGACCACGGCGTTTGTCTTTGGCGCCGCCGCAAGAGCCTTGAGGATCAAAGCGCGTTCCTTCGATGCCGGAACATCGCCGAGCGGGACCGGCGCGAGGCGAACCCTCGCCGTCACCCGGCCGACGGCGACCTTCCGATTGTTCGAAGACGTGCAGGCCCGCTTCCGGCGCAAGCGTGCGGTAGGCGCCAAACCCGCCGATCACAATCGTCGGCGGCTCGTTGTCCCTGGCCGAGACATCGTGAAATTGCATCCGCCGCTTGCCGGCCCAGGCGCGATACATCGCCATCAGCCGGCGGCACCACGCCAGCGCCTGCGCGTGTTCGGCAGCATTGTTGAACACCGGCTCGACGGCCAGCGCGAGCTCGATGGGGCTGTCGTCGAAGGCATCCTGCATACCGTCCTTGACGAGATGAAGCTGCAGCGCCAGCCGGCCGGATAGTTCGGCAGAATATCCGCGTGGCGATTGCGCAGAACGCGTCAAACGGTTCTTCAATGTATCGGCGGTTTCGCTGGCGAGCTTGACCCGATCCATCAACGCCAGGCGGGCCAGCGTGCCGAAGCGATCCGGGCGGCTCCAGAAATCGGCAGCCGTCATTGCGGCGTTTAATTGTGTCTTTCAAGGCGTCCCATTCCGGCGACTGCAGCGTGTGCACGACATCGTCGTAGTCCGCCTGCAAGCGCTGAAACTCTTCGCGCGTTCCCTTCGGCGCGAGGATCACCGAGGCAAGTTCCGATTTTGACGGCGGCTCCGATCCGGCGTTCAGGTCCACATTCGCCGTATCCGCGTCAGGGTCGACGAACTCCGCCTGGATGCCGTTGCCGTCGCTGCGCACGAACAGAAACTGTTCGCCTTCGGGAAACCGCTTTTCCACGATGATGGCGGCGAGCGGCGCGACCAGGTATTGATCGATCGCCCGCTTGAGCGGCCGCGCGCCCATTTCCGGCGAGAACCCTTTCTCCAGCAGAAACTCCAGCGCCGAGGATTCCCATTCGATCGCCCAGGCGCGATCCTTCAGGCCGCGGCGATCGAGCAGCGCCGCGAGCTCCTTCTTCAGGATGCTCCGCATCAGGTCGCGCGTCAGCGGGCGGAACACGATGATTTTGTCGAGCCGGTTCTGAAATTCCGGACGGTAGGTCTGGCTGATGGCGCGCAGCACCTGTTCCTTGGTGAATTCGTCGGCCTGCGGCGCGAAGCCGAGGCCGAGCGTGCGGTGCGCCGTGGCGCCAAGATTCGACGTCAGGATAATCAGGCAGTGGCGGAGATCGGCCACCTGCCCCATTGCATCGGTCAGCCGGCCCTCGTCGAAGGCCTGCAAAAACAAATCCCAGATGTTCGGGTGCGACTTCTCGAACTCGTCGAGCAGGATGACGGAGAACGGCTGCTTGCGCACGCGGCTGATCAGCGAATCGCTTTCGGCCGCCGACGCCGTATTTTGTCCGAGAATTTTATTGAGCGACTCGTAGGACTGGAATTCGCTCATGTCGAGGCGGATCATCCGCTCGACCGTGCCGAACAGAAATTCCGAGGCGGCCTTCGCCAGCTCGGTCTTGCCGGTGCCGGTCGGCCCGGCGAACAGAAAAACGCCGATCGGCTTGTCCGGATCGTTCAGCCCGGCCTTGAGCATGGCGACGCGCTCGACGATGGCCTCGACCGCCTCGTCCTGACCGATCACCCGCGCGGTGAAGAAATCCCGTACCGATTTGAGATCGAGCTGTTCGCGGGTGTCGAGCATCGACAGCGGCAGGCCGGAGAACTGCGACAGCGTTTCCAGCACGCGCCGCGCCGTGATGACGTCGCCCGAATTTTCCGCACGCATCGCCGTGAGCTTGAGCATGAACAGCACCGAGCCCGGCAGGCCGCTGTTGCCGAGATACTGGCTGGCGGTGTCGAGCGCGACCTGGGCGCAATCCGGTTCGAACCGGAAATGGCGCGCCGGTCGTCGAGCTCGTCGAGCACGTCGCGCGTCAGCGACAGCGTCTCGTCCGGCGACAGCGGTTCGAGCGTCACGGTTTCGAACAGGCCGCGCAGCAACGGCTTGAGCTGCACCAGCCGCGCGGTGCCTTTGGCGCTCGCCTCGCACCAGACGATCAGCCGGCCGGACGCGATGGCCGGCATGATCTGGTCGAGAATGGTCGCGCTCTGGCCGTGATGGCGGCCGCTGGTCGCCATCTGCAGGATATCGGGGATGTACCAGATCAGCTTGTGGCCGTTGGCCAATTCCTCGATCACCTTGCGGATGCGGCCTTCCAGCTCGCCGATGTAAACCTGATCGGCTTGCAGGTCGGCGCCGCCTCGCCTCGAACACCGACCAGTTATCGGCGGAAAGCCGCTGCGCCAGAAGCCGCAGGAACGAGGTCTTGCCGACCAGCGGCTCGCCGGAGACCAGCAGCGAACGCGGCGGTGCTGGTTGCAGCGTTGCTTCGGCCATCGCCAGCGCTTCGCGCCAGCCCGGCGGCTCGACCAGCGCATCGGCGCCTTGCGGATCCGTCCAGTAGCGGCCGACGGCATTCGAGCGTCGCATGGACCGGGTTTGGCTTCACGTCCAGCGTCGGCGGCGCCCGTAGTTGTCGAGCTCCTTGATCAGCGCCGCCGCAACCGGATGGGTAACGTTGGCGAGAAATCGCCGGATGAACTGCCGCGACGATGTCCGCGGCGCGTGAAGCGCGTCACCGAAACGTGGCGGTTTCGCCGCGCGCCGCACAATCCGCAAAGTAGTCGCGGAAAATATTCGGCATCCACCGGTTATCGATCCACCATTCCTTGGCGTAAGCGGCAGGCGCACCGACCGGCGGACGCGGCTTTGCCTCGGCCAGAAATTCCAGCGCGAAGTACATCGCCCACGGCGAATAGTATTCGCATTGGGTCAGCACCTGGCTGATCGCGGCAGATGCGTCGGCACGCTTGCGCAATGCCGCCAGCGCGGCGCTCGACAACGCCCAGCTGTTGCCCTCGACATATTGCAGCACGGTGTTGATCGGCACCGCCGGCGCGGCGAGACGCTGCGTGGCCTCGATGAAATCCGGCCGCGACAGCAGCGCACTCGGATGCGCCGCATTGGAGCCGAACGGCCCGAAGGTTTTTTCAAGTTCGTGCAGGCGATCGGCGAGCTTGCCGAGATCGACAGCGCCGGACGCTGGCGCGGCCTTCGGCGCGGCGGCGCTGCCGACCACGCGCGTATCTCCTTGCGGGAGAAATACGCGAGGAGCAGCAGGAACAGGACGACATAAACCGCAACGACCCCGTAGTCCACGCCGCCTGCCCCGCCTCCGCTATCGCTCCATCCCGCATGCGGTATGCATCCGGGACATCAGGTCCTCAGCCCTGCGAGATGAACTTGGTGACCAGATAGGCGCCAAGGCCCTCGGTGCCGCCTTCGCTGCCGTGACCCGATTCCTTGACGCCGCCGAACGGCGTTTCCGGCGTCGAGATCATCACCGAGTTGACGCCGACCATGCCGGATTCCAGCGCATCGCCGATCGCCGCCGCGGTCTGGTTCGAGGTGGTGAAGGCGTAAGCCGCGAGGCCGTATTCCAGCGAATTGGCGCGCTCGACCACTTCGTCGAAGGTCTTGAACGTCACGATCGGCGCCAGCGGACCAAACGGTTCGTTCTTCATGATCTTCGCGTCGTCCGGCACGTCGGTGATCACCGTCGGCTCGTAGTAGTAGCCCTGGTTGCCGTGCCGCTTGCCGCCGGTCTGGATCTTGCCGCCGTGGCTCTTGGCGTCGTTGACGAAGCCTTCCATGGCTTCGACACGCCGCGCATTCGCCATCGGCCCCATGGTGATGCCCTTCTCGAGGCCATCGCCGATCTTGATGCCGTTGGCATATTCGGTGAAGCGCTTGAGGAAGCGCGGATAGACGTCTTCCTGCACGTAGAAGCGCGTCGGCGAAATACAGACCTGGCCGGCATTGCGATACTTGAACGCCGCGATGGTGTCGGCGGCTTTTTCCGGATCGGCGTCGGCGAACACCACGACCGGCGAATGCCCGCCGAGCTCCATGGTGGTGCGCTTCATGGTTTTGGCGGCCAGCGCGGCGAGATGCTTGCCGACCGGGATCGAGCCGGTGAAGGAGATTTTGCGGATCGCATCCTTGCTCATCAGATATTCGGAGACTTCGGCGGGGACGCCGAACACCAGATTGAGCACGCCGGCCGGCACGCCGGCGTCGGCGAAGCAACGCACCGTCTCGATGCACGCCCCTGGCGTCTCTTCCGAGGCTTTCAGGATCAGCGAGCAACCGGCCGCGAGCGCGCCGCCGATCTTGCGCGCCGGCGTCAGCACCGGGAAATTCCACGGCGTGAACGCCGCAACGATGCCGATCGGCTCCTGCACCACGAGCTGGCGCACGCCCTTGCCGCGGCCCGGCACGATCCGGCCATAGGAGCGGCGGCCCTCTTCGGCGTACCAGTCGATGATGTCGGCGGAACCGATCACCTCGGCGCGGGCTTCCGGATACGGCTTGCCCTGCTCCAGCACCATGATCTTGGAAATCGCGTCGATGGCGTTCCCGCATCAGGTCGGCGGCCTTGTGCATGATCTTGCAGCGGTCATAGGCCGACGTGGCGCGCCAGACGGCGAAGCCCTTCTGCGCGGCGTCCAGCGCCGCATCGAGATCGGCGGTGCTGGCATGCGGCAGCCTGGCGAGCGGCTTCTCCGTCGCCGGATTGATCACGTCCTCGCTCTTGCGGCCGTCCAGGCCGTGCCACTTGCCGCCGATATAGAGTTCGAGATTACCGTACATGACATCCTCGCTGGGCTTTTGGTTTGGCTGTTGTTGGCAAAGGATTTAGCAGGTTTTCCGGATTGGTTCACCCTCTCAACTTCCGTTTCCCGGGCGCGGCGCAGCACGCAGCGAAGAGCGAGCGATGCGCTGCGACCCGGGATCAGCAAGCCCGGACTCAAGGCGCCGTACTTCGAACGACCCGTATCAGCGGTGCACCGCTGCGCGCTGCAGCGTCCGGGGAACGAAAACGTCATTCAACCCGTGTCGGATCGATGACAAAGTTGGTGAAGCCGCCGTCGCGGGCATCCATTCCGGCCAGCACCTCGTTGACCTTGGACAACGGCGACACCCGGTGCTCGAGGATCGACAGGTCGAGCGTCCCGGCCTTGGCCATCGCCGCCATTTCCTCGCCCTCGCCGGTGGTGAACCACACCGAACCTTGCAGGCCGATCGCGTTGGTCATCATCCAGAACGCGTTGAGCGGCAGCGTTTCCAGCACCGCGCCGACATTGACCGCGCGGCCGCCGCGGCGCAGGCAGAACAGTGCGCGCATCATCGCGCTCGCCGGCGCGCCGGGCGGCAGGCAATCGATCATGCCGTCGACGCCGTAGCCTTCGGTCATTTGCTTGGCCCACGCCACCAGCGGATCGGCCGGACCGGGCGCCGCATTCGGCACCGCGATCACGTTGATGCGCTCCGGCGCCAGCGCCTTGACGCGATCGAGCAGCGCCTGATTGCGGCCGGTGCCGAGGATGCCGGTCGCGCCCATCGCCAGCGCCAGCGACACGGCATTGAGACCCAAGCTGGCCGCTGACGCCGTTGATAAGAAGCGTCCGCCCGGGCCCGACGCCAGTTTTTTCATCGCCGAATAGGCGGTGCCGTAATAGCCGAACCGCGCGGCGGCCTCGAAGCTCACATTGTCCGGCAATTTCACCAGCGCGGTCGCGGGCGCGGTGAGGAATTGCGCAGGCCCGCCGTAGGGATAGGCGCGCATGATGTCCTGCGAGCGGCCGAAATAGCCCTGCAGGGTCCAAGACGGGCAATCGTGCGGCTGGCCGCTGCGGCACATCTTGCACGAGCCGCATGAGCGCGCCGGATTGACGTAGACGCGGTCGCCCGGCGCGACGTAAATACCTGTGTCGCCGACCTTGGCGACCACGCCGGTCGGATCGAGTCCGAAGATCGCCGGCAGCGGCGGCATCATCTTGTTGTCGGGCGTCAGCGTGCCGAAGAAATTGCTGACCACGCGGGCGAGATTCGGCACGACGCCGCAGGCCTTCACCTCGACCAGCACGTCGGTCGGGCGCGGCTCCGGCACGTCGATCCGGTCGAGCGTCATCGGCTGGCCGTACGCGTGCAGCCGCGCGGCAATCATCGTCGCCATTTCGTTTCCTCCCGTTTGCCGAAGGATAAGCGAAACCGTTCTCGCGACGCCAGCGCGCGCATCCCGCCCACGATAGCGGGGGCGGGTGCAGCCTTTCTCGACGCGCCGCGCCTCCCTTCGACTTTTTTCGCCGCCAAGTTGAACACCAATTGCACCGCCTTGCTCAGTGCCGGCTTGTCCTTCGAGAGATCGGCGCCGATGCTGGAAATCTTTTCGATCAGCGCCGCCTGCTCGTCGGGCGGCAGTTTCAACAGCTCACCGCCCTGCTCGATCCAGGCCTTCTCCTGCACGGCGATGAAGTCCTTGGCGAATGGCACGATCCCGGTCGAGACCGCCGTGGCATCGTCGCGCACGATCTTCTGCAGATCCGGCGGCAATTCCTCCAGCCACTTCTTGCTCATCACCACCACCACGTTGACGTAGGGCTGCTCGGTCTGAACCATGAATTTCGTCACGTCCGAATATTTCAGCGGCACGAAAACCGGGATAGTGCCAAGCGCGCCGTCGATGGCGCCTTGCTGCAGCGCCGGCATCACATCGCCCAGCGACATGGCGACAGGCGAAGCCCCCATCCGCTTGATCATCTCAAGCTGGAACTGCGACGCCAGCACGCGGATTTTCATGCCGTCGAATTCAGCGAGGTGATGCACCGGCTTGCGCACGACGATCGACGACGGCCCGGTCTGCATGATGGCGATGCCGGTCAGGCCTTTATTGGCGCCAAGTCCGAGCATCAAATCCCTGACCTGCGGATCGCTGATAACAGCGGCGTCCTGGTCGAAGTCTTGAACAAACCCGGCGCGCTTAACGCTTCGAAGCGTTCATCGACGCCGACAAGAAATTCCGGCGGACCGATCCAGGCCTGGATCGCGCCGAACTGCGTGCCTTCAATCTGGCGCGGAATGGAGCCCAGCTGGCTGGCATTGTAGATTTCACCCTTGATCCGGCCAGCGCTGTCCTTCTCCACCGCTGCCGCGAAACGCTTCAACCATTCTTCCTGCGGATCATTCCGGGTGGCCGTGCTCAGCTTCATCACGTAAGTTTTACTGTCCTGCGCAGATGCGGGCGGAATGGACATGAGAATGGCTATGGAGAGCGAAGCAGCCGCCGCAACCGCTGGCAGCGCAGTGGCAATCTTCGCAGTTCCAAATCGTCGAAACGTCATACTTCCTCGCTGTCTCCGGCACAGCGAGAGCAAGCACGGAATGTGCCACACGGACGAGGCCGGGCAACGCCAGTCATGCGGTAGCGGCAGCGCTCACGGACAACCAACCATTGCGCTGGTGATTTGCTAGTTTGGTCGTGGATT
>CAVUCN010000028.1:0-88930 GCA_963739945.1 uncultured Alphaproteobacteria bacterium
CGTATTCCTGCCCGACATGCTGGGCTGGAACGTGTTGAGCCAGCTCAAACACAATTCTCTTACCCGGCATATTCCGGTGCAAATCGTCACGCTTGACGAGGATCGCCAGCATGGCCTGGCGCGCGGTGCATTCTCGTTCGTGACGAAGCCGACGACGCGCGAGGGGATCGCGGACGCGCTGTCGAAGATCAAGGAGTTTTCCCGGCCACGGCGCAAGCGGCTGCTGGTGGTCGAGGATAACAAGGCTGAGCAGTTGAGCATCCGCGAATTGCTCGGCCACGACGACATCGAAATCGTCAATGCCGGTACCGGCGACGAAGCGCTGGAGACGCTGCGCAGTCAAACGTGCGATTGTGTCGTGCTCGATCTACGCTTGCCCGACATGTCGGGTTTCGATGTGCTGGAGCGCATGCGCGCTGAAAGCACGTTGGCTGACGTGCCAGTTGTCGTTTTCACCGGCCGGGAACTGTCGGCTGAAGAGGAAGCCCAGCTCCACACCATGGCGCGCAGCATCGTGGTCAAAGGTGTTGAGTTGCCTGAACGGCTGCTCGACGAAACCTCACTCTTCCTGCATCGGGTCATCGGCGATCTGCCGGCCGAAAAGCAGACCATGCTGGAGAAGCTCAATAGTTCCGACGAGGATCTGGTTGGGCGCACCGTGCTTCTCGTCGACGATGACTTACGAAACATCTTTGCGCTGTCGAGCGTGCTGGAGCGCCGCGGCATGAAAGTGTTGACGGCCACCACCGGCAACGAAGCGATTGAGCTGACCAATCAAACGCCGGAACTCGCGATCGTCCTCATGGACATCATGATGCCGGAAATGGATGGTTATCAGACGATCGAGAAGATCCGTAGCAGGCCGGAATACCGGCGGCTGCCGATTATCGCGCTGACTGCAAAAGCGATGAAAGGAGATCGCGAGAAGTGCCTCGAAGCGGGCGCGTCCGATTATCTGGCCAAGCCGGTCAACACTGAGCAGTTGCTGTCGGCGCTGCGCATGTGGCTGCATCGCTAGGGCGCCGCACATGAACGATAAAGTCAACGTCCTGGTTGTCGACGATCAACCCGGAAAACTGCTCGCCACCGAGGAAATACTCCGTAGCCTCGGCGAAAACGTCATCAAGGCTGCCTCGGCTCGCGAGGCGCTTGAGTATCTGCTCAAAAATGAAATAGCGGTCGTCCTCATTGACGTCTGCATGCCGGAGCTCGACGGCTTTCAGCTTGCGGCGATGATCCGCGATCATCCGCGATTTCAGCGCACGGCGATCATCTTTATTTCGGCGATCCAGGTCACGGACGCCGACAGCCTTCGCGGCTATGAAATGGGAGCGGTCGATTACGTGCCCGTTCCCGTCGTGCCTGAGGTGTTGCGGGCCAAAGTCAAGGTATTTGCCGAACTTTATCGCAAGACCCGCGAGCTTGAGCGCCTGAACGCCGAACTGGAGCGCCGTGTGTCCGACCGGACCGCCGAGCTCGAGGCCTCGACTGCGCGCTTGCTGCAAAGCGAGCAGGGCAGGAGCCTCGCTCTTGCGGCCGGACAGATGGGTTCATGGGATTGGGACCCCAACACCGATGAATGGCGCTGGGACGAGGGACAATACCGGATTTTTGGCGTCGACCGGCAAGCCTTCACGGTGTCCGCGGACAATATCCGCGCACTCATTCATCCCGACGACGTGCAGCCGTTGCGTGAACTCGTTCAACGCATGGCGACGGGCGAACACACCCAGCAAAACGATTTCCGCGTCAGAAGGCCTAATGGCGAGGTGCGGTGGTGTACCGGAACAGCCGCGGCGAGCGTCGATCCGAACGGGCGGATTGCCCGCGTCAGCGGCGTCACGATCGACATCACCGAACGCAAGGAGATTGAAGAAAGACAAGGTCTTCTGGCGCGAGAGGTTGATCACCGGGCGCGCAACGCGCTTGCCGTCATTCAGTCCATTATCCGGCTGACGCGCGCGAAAAGCGTCGACGACTACGTGCAGACTGTCGAAGGCCGGATCAAGGCACTGGCGCGAGCGCACACGCTGCTTTCCGATTCGCGCTGGCGCGGCGCCGATCTTGGCACATTGGTCGCCGATGAATTGGCACCTTATCGCGCCGGCGACAAGATCAAGATCAATGGAGTGAATATTTCGCTGCTGCCGGCGACTGCTCAGGGCATTGCACTGGCGCTGCATGAACTCGCTACCAATGCTGCCAAGCATGGCGCGCTGTCGTCCCTGAAGGGAACGCTGAGCCTGACGTGGCAGATGCAGTCGGACGTATTGATGCTGAGTTGGGCCGAAGACGGCGGCCCGCGGATCAAGTCGCCGGCCTCACGCAGTTTCGGCCTGAAAGTCATTCGCGCCAGCATTGAGCAGCAGCTTGGCGGACAGGCACATTTCGACTGGAACCCCAAAGGGCTGCGCTGCGAAATAGCGATCCCGCTGGCTGAGCGGCTTGAGCGCCTGGATCGAGACGGCGCGCGCTGCGAAAGCAAGAACGGCGGTCCGGTCATTGCGTTGAACGGGCGCGAGCGGCCGCGCGTGCTTTTGGTCGAGGACGAAGCGCTGGTAGGCATTATGATCCAGGAGTGTCTGAGTGAACTCGGCTTCCGCGTTACTGGCCCGGTTTGCACAGCAGCCGAGGCGTTGTCAGCCGCCAAAGATGGGCATTTCGACGCTGCGATCCTCGATATCAATCTGGGCGATGGTTCGGTCTACCGGGTTGCGGAGATTCTCTCGGCACGGAGCGTGCCGTTCATCTTCGTCACCGGCTACGATTCCGACAGTGTCGATAGCCGATTTCACGATGTCCCGATTTTGCAAAAACCGATCGAGCGGCAAATGCTTCAAAAGATCTTTGCATTGGACGTTAGGCGTGCGGTCGCGTCCTAGTGGCTCGATCGACTAGATCAGTTCGCCGACCAGATGCCGGCCGTCTTGTCGTCGCTGCCTGAGGCGAGGCGGTGGCCATCGGGTGAGACGGCGAGTGCGCGAACCGGTCCAGAATGACTGGTCAGCGTGTGCAGGAACTGGCCACCTTCGGCATCCCACATCATGATCGTGTTGTTGCTGCCGCCGGCAAAAAGGCGTTTGCCATCGCCGGAAAACTGCAAGGCATCCAGCATGCCGGATTCCGAGACAAGCGTGCGGGCTTGCTGGCCGGTGGTAACGTTCCAGACCGAGACTGAATTGCCGTTACCGCTCGCGGCAATGCGTTTGCCGTCCGGTGCAACCGCCACTGCAAGAACGGCGCCGCCCTGATTGGGGAAAATCTGTAAGGTCTGCCAGGTATTGGCATCCCACAGTCTCACCGTTCCATCCTTGCTGCCCGACGCCGCCAGCTTGCCGTCTGGAAAATAAGCGATAGACGTGACGACGTCGGAATGAGCGCGCAGAAGAACGCGCAACAGTTCGCCGGTGGTGGCGCTCCATACCTTGATGTTGGAGTCCGCGCTGCCGGATACGATCCGGGTGCCGTCGGGCGACACCGCGACGGACCAAACTGCCGGCGGCACTTCCCACGAATAAGTCTGCTCGGAGCGCAGCGTGCGGATTGCCTCGCCGGTATCGGCATCCCAAATAACGACGCTTCGGTCGAAACTGCCAGAGATGATTCGCTTGCCGTTCGGCAAGTATACGACTGATGAAATCGTTTCGGTATCTCCGGTCATGGTCTTGAGTATCTGGCCAGAACTCGCGTCCCAGATTTTGAGCGATTTGTCGGTGCTGCCGGATACCAGCGTTCGTCCGCCCGGCGCGAACGCGACTGCGGTGACTGCGCCTGAATGTCCGCTGAGTGTCAGCAGTCGCGCGCCCGAACCGCCCGAGCCGTCGGAGAAGGCGAAGATGGCGGCGATCAGCGGCACGGCCAACACAGCGCCACCGATCGAGACCCGCATGATGCGGGCCTGGCGATTGTCCGGCCACACCTGCTCGCGCCAATCTGTCGGAAACGTTGATGTTAGTGAGAATGGCTTGCCGCTACCGGCGGATTCCGTTCCAGCGGCCGCTTGCGCAGCAGCGCGGCTTCCGGTGTCGCTTCGGCGTGGTGCCTCGGCAAGAGCAGCGGCGGCCTGGCGTTCCGCCGTCGGCTGCCGTGGTATTTTGGTTTCCCGGCTCGGCGGCGGTTTCGGCGCCTGATTTAAGATACCGTCCATCGCCTTGATGAGGCGATCCATGTGGTAGTCGAAGTCCTGCCCGGTATCGATCTTGACCGCGTTACGAAACGCGAAGTCCTTCAGGCTTGGTGGCAATTGGTCAGAACCCGGCATTCGCGTATTACCGATCAACACGGGAATGACCGGTACACGGCGCCGCAGCGCGGTCTCGACTTCGACGCGGACGGGATCTGCCTCTTCCTGGATCCGTTCGTTAGCGCCGGGTACGGCGCCGAGCCAGGCCGGTCCCACGATCGCGAGCAGGATATGGGTCGAGCGCAAGACCTCGTTGATGTGGACGCGGAAATCGGTCCCTACGGGAATGTCGTCGATGTCCCGAAAGATCGCGTCCTTGCCGTAATGGACGATCAGGCGATCGAAGATGCGGCCGGTCATGGCCTCCGAATCGGCGCGCCGATAGGAAATGCTGATCTTCGGCATCAGTACAGGCGCCGCCGGAAATCAATCATTCCGACCCTCAAATCTCCGGCTGGCAGTCGGAAGTCGCCCCCAGCGCAGGCTTTGGAAGTCCCCTTGGACCCTATAGCACTTTCTGATGTCGAGTGCTGATCGGAGATGCACAACGGCCCGACGTGTTAATTTTTGGACACTATTTGGCCTTGCCGTTGCGGCGCCCTAATCCCCGACTAACTGTTAATTTAGCTAGACCCTGACGATGCGGGGAAGATTCCGGTCGATTGCTTTTCCTGTCAATGCCTTGGCGTGACGCACCCGACAAACGCTAGGTTGATTGCTAAAAGGTGATTCATCGGGCAGAATTCGAACATAGCCGGAACCGCAAGCCGGTTCCGCGTAGGAGATTAAGATGAGTGGAATTGGCAAAGCATTGGCGGCAGCTTTGATGCTCACCGGGAGCGCGCTGATTCTGGCTCCGACGGAGGCCTCGGCCCAGTTTCCCAACATCGACTCCATTATCCGCGGTGCCGTGGGACATGGTGGCGGTGGGTATTATCGGGGTTCAGGCGGCAGCAGCAGCCATCACTCCAAGAGTCATTCGGAGGATAAAGACTCCTCGCGCGATAATTCTCCGCCCAAAGAGAAGGATGCGACCCAGGAAGAGTCACCGACCGCCAACGGCGGTACGCGTCAGACATCTAACAACGGATCGACGTCCAACGGATCATCGACGCGCTCGGACCCAGGCCCGCAGTCGTCGTCCCCGCCTCCGAGCCGAACCGCGAACGATACGCCGGCGTTCTCCCCGTCGCGCTGAGCGCTACCTAAATCTATTGTTTGCTGCTGGCTAAGCGATCGAGCGCGCGTTGCGAGTCGACGTTGCCATTGCTTGCGGCCTTTTTGTACTGGGCAATGGCATCGTCGTTGCTTTGCTTGGTGCCAAGGCCTTTCTCGTACATGAAACCAAGCCGGAACTGAGCCTCGGCAAAATTCTGATCAGCCGCCTTCGCGTACCAGTCGAAGGCCTGCTTGAAGTCCCTGTCGACGCCGCGGCCGAAGAAATACATGTCGCCAAGATTCTTTTGCGACTTGGCGAAGCCCTGATCGGCTGCTTTCTGATACCAGCCGATCGCCTGCTTGTCGTCTTGCGTGAGGCCATCGCCGCCGGTCGCGTAAAGAATCCCGATCAGATTCTGCGCCTCGGCGTAACCGTGTTCGGCAGCGCTGCGATAAAGCTGCACGGCGTGCGCGACATCCTTATCCGTGCCGAGACCTTTTTCGTACATGTAAGCGAGCCGGAATTGAGCGTCCGGCCACTCTTGTTGCGCGGCTTTCAGGTACCATGAGAGTGCGTCGCTGTAGCTCTGCGGAAGACCGCCGCGACCGTAGAGATACATGTCGCCGAGATTGGTCTGCGCTCGGGCGAATCCCTGGTTGGCGGCCAGCCGGTACAAATCGACCGCTTTGACATCGTTCCTCGGAATTGGATCCTCGCCCGTCGCGTATTTCACGGCCAGCTGATTCAGGGCTGCAGGATCGCCGCGGTTTGCCGCGTTGACGAGGTCTGCGATGGCGGGTGGAAGCTTTGAGGGATCGAGCGCGGGGCCGGTATCGACAGGCGCTGCGGTAACCAGCGGTTTTGCCGGCGGTTGCTGGAGTTGCGGAATCTGCGTTGCGCCTGGCTTTGGCGCCGCAGTCGCCGGTGTCTGAACCGCAACGGTTCCCGGTTGCGTGACGGGCGGCTTTGCGACGACTGCCGGCGGAGGTGCTTTCGACGGAAGGAGCAGAAAAACGAGGACGAAGAGCGCGACGATCAGTGCGGCACCGCCACCGTAAATTGCAGCGCGCAAATCGGGCGGCAGATTTTTCAGAAAGCTGAGATCAAAATTCGGCAGCGTGATGCTGAAGCTGCGCGAGTTCGAGGCCGGTGGTGACAGTGCCGGGACCGGCATCGACTGGATCAGCCGCGTGTCGTTGTGCAGGATTTTCGGCGCGTCCATCCGTAGCGTCGAGGCGCCGAGTGCGTCGCTGAAGGCTCGCGTCGATGGAAAGCGCTGGTCTGGCTTTTTCGACAGTGCCCTCAGTAATGCGCTTTCGATCTTTGGATCGAGGCCCGGCAGCTTCGGCAGCAGCCGCTCCGGCTTCTGATTGATTTGCGCCTGCATCAAGTCGTATTCGCTCGCCGCGCTAAACGGGGGCGAGCCGGACAGCATCTCGTAGAGCACGATTGCCAGGCTGTAGAGATCGGAAGCGTCGTCACCTTCCTCGCCTCGCAACTGCTCAGGAGCCATATAGGCGAGCGTGCCGACGATGCTGCCGCTGCGGGTCAGCCGTTGCGAGCCGCGGACCCGGGCGATGCCGAAATCCATTATCTTGAGCGTGCCGTTTTCCGAAACGATCATGTTCGACGGTTTGATGTCGCGGTGGATTACGCCCATACTGTGCGCGTATTCCAGGCCGTCGGCGGCTTGCGCGATAATGGCAAGACACTCGCGGACGTCGAGGGCGATTTTGCGCTTTTCCAGGATGCTGTCGAGCGTTGTGCCGCGCACCAGCTCCATGACCATGTAGAGATTGCGACCCTCAGGAAACAGCGAATAGAGCGTCGTGATGTTCGGGTGATTAAGCCTTGCAAGGCTGGTTGCTTCGGCCCGGAATCGCTCGACGAAATTAGCGTCGCTCAACAGTTCCGGACGTAGCGACTTCATCGCCACTTCGCGTTGCAGGATGGTGTCAAAGGCGGCGTGGACCTGTCCGATACCGCCTTCGCCTAGCAACTCGCGAATCTCGTATTGTCCGACCATCCGGTTCATGAGGGCGAACCTGGAATCGGAATCTTGATACGGCGGGTTTTCGGCTCGAGTGCCCGCTTGTCCTCTTCCGCAGCCACAACGCTGAAAATCCCAAGCGAGGCATTGTCCTGGCCGCCGGCTTCGAGCGCGGCTTCAATTAATGTGTCGCAGGCTTCCTGTGGCGGCAGGCGCGAGGCCACTTCTGCGATCTTTTGATCGGACACCATGTTGTAGACGCCGTCCGAGCAAAGGATCCAGAGGTCGCCGGGCTGCAACGGCACGCCATGGGCGCCGATCATCGGCTTGATCTCGGCGTTGGCCCCAAGTGCCTGCAATATCACATTGTGCATAGGGCTATGATCGGCTTCGTCCTGGGTGAGGGAGCCTTCGCTTACCAGCTTGGCAACCAAAGTCTGGTCTTCGCTGAGCTGGGTCAACGTTCGGCCACGCAACAGGTAAGCGCGGCTGTCGCCAATGTGGGCGAGCCAGGCCTGACCATCACGAAATGCAATAACCGTGCAGGTCGTGCCCATGCCTTTGCACTGGGGATGCTGCTCGGCGTAATCCAGGATTGCGCGATGTGCTGCCGTGAATGCCTTGGAAAGGACCTGGGGGATCGAGCCGTCGAGATCATAATAAAGTTGGCGGATTGTGTCGGCGGCAATCGCGCTGGCGATTTCGCCAGCAGCGTGCCCGCCCATGCCGTCGGCCACCAGCGCAACGCTACCACGGGTTTGGGCAACGTCGTCATCGTGAGGTGTCACCCACGCAACCGAATCTTCGTTGGAGCTGCGAACCCTGCCGATATCCGTGCGCATGGCGCCGACGATCTGCATACCGGCTGACGCTTGAACCATATTCGAACCATTCACTACGAGTAACGTCAGCCGGACTGTATCGGCAGTCAAATCGAAAGCTTGTCAGGGCGAGGCGTTGCGTTGTGGCTGCAACAATTCGCGAACGTAGGAGACCGGCACTGCAAAGGAAACATGCTGCGCTGTGGTGCTCACCAGCGACAGAAGTGCGATGACTTTGCCCGACGCGTCGAGCACTGGTCCACCACTGTGTCCGGGGCCGGCAAAGATGTCGAGCTGATAGGTGTCGCCTGTGGTGCCGAACGTCGTGACGTCGCCCTGGTCCTTGTGTTGCTTGGTCGGCATCTTGGCGACGATACCTTCGGTGACCGTCGGTTCGGGAATGTAGACCGCGCGCTCGCGAATCTGCCCGCCTTCATTGGATTTCTGTACCGCGATGGTCTCCTGTGAGACCCCCGGATATCCAAGCAGGATGATCTTTTCACCGATCTGCACGCTGTTGTCGTCGGCAAGCTCGAGCTTGCTCAGCCCCTGCGTCGACTCGATCTTGATCTCGGCGACGTCGGCGTCGATCGACGTCCGTAGCAGCACGGCGTTGACGTCGATCCGGGTGCCCGGGAATTGAACCGTCAGCAGGTCGTTGCGGCCGTAGAACTCACGCGGCCCATTGGAAATCGTATTGGGACGCGCGGACTCGAAAACATAACCGCCGCTTTCGGGGACCCAATCGGTCAGCGAGCGGACCAGGTTGACGTTGCGCTCCGTGTCATGCCGGTCGGACTGGCCGACACCGTAAACCGAGCCGCGTGTCCAGTTATAGTACGGGAAGTCCTCGTATGCCGAACTCCAGCCGGCGGCGACGTGCTTGTTGGTGAGGATGAAGCCATTCTCGCCGATTACGAAGCCGGAGCCGGTGTGATCCTTGCCGACCGGTTTGTAGCCGCTGTCCTTGTCGTTCTCGAGCGTCAGCCAGCGCACCAGCTTGCCGTCATACATTCTGACATAGGCCGGCAACCACTCGCCACTGACGTTCGTCATCTTCTGGTAGATCGGCCGGTTGGTCTCGCGGTCGTAAAGCTGCCAGAGGTTATGGATATAAACGGTGGCGTCGCCATATTTCTTGATGTCGGCCGGTGTCAGGCCGGCCTGTTTGGCGAGTGCCTGTGCCGCCTCGTTTCTGATGGCCTCGGACCGCAGCGCCTGTGCATTCACTTCCTGCTGTAATTGCGTAGCGACCGACTGGCCGTGCCACCAGATCGCGCCGCCGCCGACTATCGCGAGAATCAGTACTGCAGCGAGCGCAGCAATCCAGACTTGCCGCGAGTTGCGCCGTTCGTCGGACAACATGCGCAGAATTGTGTTACGGCCGACAGGCCCCTTGGAAACAGTCACGCCCGACAGTTCCGTAGCGGGGCGTTGCTGGGTTTCTGCAACGGCATTGTGCTCGGACGTCGCGCCGGGCTCAGCGGCATCGCCGACAGCTACCAGCCTGGTTGCGGCCGGATCCATCGCCGCCATCGCGCGTGTGCGCGCCGGCAGATAGGCCGGTCGCGGTTGCATGTCGAAGGTGAACTTCGGGCCGCCAGTGCCGAGCTCGACAGTATCCTCCGGCAGTAATTCGCACTCGCCGCCGACCTGCTCGCCGTTGAGCATCGTGCCGTTGCTGCTGTTGAGGTCAGCAAGACGAAAATAATATTGGTCTTTCTCATTGTGGATGCGGATCACCGCGTGTTTGCGGCTGACCTCATCGTCCCGCTGCAGGTCGTAGGCGATAGTCGATTTCGGGTCGCGACCGAGGGTGATCTCCTGAAGGCCCGCGAGATCGAATTGGTCAATCTGATTGGCCCTCGATCCGCTGAGATGGCGGATCACAATCCGTGCACCGGATTCCGTCATGAACTTTTCCCTCACATCTCGCCTGGCTTTGGGCGACAAGTACATCGTTCTGCCGCGATGTAGCTCGACGTGAAATGGCCCCAAGCCGGCAAGATTAAACACCCGCACCAGCGTCCCGACATTACTGAAAACGTGGCACTTTTCAACCGGCACAAGAGCTCCGGCGCGCCCGGCGATCGCAGGATTCCCAAGATATTTCAGGTTTTTACCTGAGGTGGGCAGTACCAGGCTGCTCGGCTAGGCAACCTCCAGCAATGTCTCCGCCAGCCATTCGGGCATGTCGATCATAACGTCGTGGCCGCATGGAACTTCAAACGTCCGCCACGACGGATCGCTTTTCTTTGCCTGGTAATAGGAGTCGAAGAACGGTTGCGGGTACTTCGGGGCACGGATGTAAGTCTTTTTCTTCACCCGCTCGCGCGCGCCGGTGAGTTTGATAGGTTGCAAGCTCACGCCTATCGGTTGCGGGGTTGTTTTGCCGTCAACCCAGGCCTGATCCTTTTCGTTGATGTGAAAAGTCGCGGCTGGCGGTCCGGCCCGGGATATTTCCCCCTTGGCAATGGCGTCCAGGAAGGCTTTCCGCGAAAAGTCGGAAGCGGTGTCGAGCGACTTTTGTCCATTCTCCGGCACGAACGCGTCGAGATAAACCGCCGACGCGATGCGATCGGGGGTCTGCTCGATTACGCCCGAAACCGGCCAGCCGCCGTACGAGTGCGCAACGAGAATGACGTCTGTCAGGTCTTCCCATTTAAGCACGTTCACCACATCGGTGATGTGGGTATCGAGATTGATATCGGCGCTCATCAGATGCGAACGCTCGCCAAGCCCGGTAAGCGTCGGTGTCAAGACCCGATGGCCGCGCCGCCCGAGCAGGTCCGCGACGCGACGCCAGCACCAGCCGCCGTGCCATGCGCCGTGAACCAATACGAAAGTTTTCTGCGCTTCGTTCACGTCCGATCAACGATCGCGTAGCCGGTCCATTAGCACTTTGTCTTGGCCGCCGTCGATCTCGATCATCGTTCCGTTGACGAAGAACGCGAGATCGGACGCGAGATAGGTGACGAGGTTGGCGACTTCCTCAACTTCGGCGATACGGCCGAGCGGGATGCTCGAAGGCGCAAGCTTATCTGCTTCTTCGTAGCTCAGCTTCATGTCGCGGGCCATTGCTGTGACAAGTCCGGCCCAGCGTTCGGTGCGCACTGGGCCGGGGTTCACGGCGACAAAGCTGATGTTGTCTCTGCCGTATTGGCTGGCGAGCGACAGTGTAAGATTTTGTCCGGCGGCGTTTGCAGCACCCGGAGCGATTTCCCAATAGGACGTTTTCACGCCGTCGTTGCCGATCAGATTAACGACACGGCCCTTTTTCTGCTGCCGCATGATCGGCAGCACGTGTTTCATACAGCGGACGTAGCCCATGAATTTGAGCTGCAGCGATTGCGCCCAATCTTCTTCGCTCAAGTGCTCAAGTACGCCGCCGGGAGACGAGCCGGCGTTGTTGACCATGATGTCGATCCGCCCGAGCGCCGCATGAGCCTTCTTCACGAAATTTTCCGCGTCAGCCGGTTTGGTCAGATCCGCGGGGATTGCAATCATCTTGCGGCCGGTTTCCTTGGCGATCTCGGCCGCGGTCTGTTCCAGCGGTTCCTTGCGCCGAGCGCAGATCGCAACGTCAACGCCTTCGCGGGCAAAGGATAAAGCAATGGCTTTGCCAATCCCTTCGCTTGCGCCCGTGACAAGCGCGGTCTTGCCCTTCATCTTCAGATCCATCGCAACGTCTCCCCTTATCCAGGCAACGCGGGCCGCTGCCGTCGTTGGCTGTCATTATTGTCCAGTATTTTCCCTGTGACCACGCCGCAGATGCGTGTCTCATAGTACGGCGCGGACAATGGCCAGCCCGGCGAAAAGCCCGCCAATGGCAAGGACAACGGACCCGAGCACGTAGCAGACCCGCGGCCAGGATTTGGCCGCGCTCGTAGAGCAGGGCGGTTTCCAGCGAGAAGGCGGAAAAGGTGGTGTAGCCGCCGAGAATGCCGGTCGTCAGAAATAACAGCCAGGTTCGCGGCAGATGCGCTTTCAGCGCGAAATATTCCGCGATCAGGCCCATGACCAGCGAGCCGGAAATATTGATGAACATCGTGCCGTACGGAAACGACCGACCGACAAGTTGAACCGCCGCCAGATTGATGCCGTGCCGCAAAGCAGCGCCAAAACCGCCGCCGAGAAACACGACCACAAAGCCCCAAATGAATCGCACCTTGACCTCCATTTCGTTTGCGCGGTGCGCAAGAGCGCCTCGCGCTGACTGGCGATGCGGGGTTTGGAGCGGTGGGAGCACAAAAAAACTCCCACCGGCGCCAAGCGCCCGGCAGGAGTCATCAGCCTCATCGGCGGTTACACTGGGGGACTCCATCCCCGCGATGTCTGAAATTCTAGCGGCAGATTTGCCGCTGGCAAGGCGAAACTGCGCCGCTCAACTCGCGCGGCGTCCCGGCTCCGCATCGCGCTCTAATACCGTGATACTGTTGGCGCACATCTTGATTCGCGTCTGTAAATTTGCGTCCCTCTCATTAGGGCCGTCATTGCCGTGCCACGCAGACCGAAGCCAACGCCGCCGAAGCGACGCATCGAGCAACTTGATCGCCTTCTGGCGGCCAGCCCCGATGCCCTTGAAGCCCGGTTCGAACGTGCCGGTCTGTTGCGTGAGCAGGGCCGCTTTGAAGAAGCGAAACAGGACTACCTCGAGTTGATCCGGCTTCGGCCGGCGGATTTCAGGGCGCTGAACGATTTCGGCACCCTCGTTCTCAAGGCCGGCTACAGGGATGCCGCCCGCTCGCTGTTCAGCGAGGCCATACGCCACCATCCGAACAATCCGACGGGGTTCGTCAATCTCGCCACCCTGTTGTTCCTGCTGGGCGAGCTGGAACAGGCACGCGCGCATTTCGAGGCCGCCTTGCGGCTCGATTCTCACCACGTCCATGCCCACCGCGGCATGGGCAATCTGCTGGCTGAAACCGGCGACCCTGCCGGTGCACGTTGGCATCGCGACAAAGGTTTTCGAACCCGTTTTTTGACCAAGCTGCCATATCGCGGTGATCAGACGCCGATTCGGATACTGCTTTTGGTGGCGGCGGCCGGCGGCAATACGCCGATGACCTCATTCCTTGATGACCACGTTTTTGAGACCCATGTCCTGGTCACCGAGTATTACGATCCCAAGGTGCCGCTGCCGCCGCACGATATCGTGTTCAATAGTGTCGGCGACGCCGATATTTGTCGCGAAGGCCTGGAAGCGGCCTGCGCATTGATCAAGCGTACGCAACGCCCGGTGATCAATCATCCGCTCGCCGTGCTCAAGACCGGACGGCTGTCGAACGTCATGCGGTTGAGCAGCGTGCCGAACGTCGTTGTGCCGCGGATGGCGGCTTACAAGCGAAGCATGCTGACAGGGAAAAGCGCTGCGGCCTTTGTCGAGAATGGCGGCTTCGCGTTTCCGCTCCTGGTACGGGCCCCGGGCTTTCACACCGGCCAACATTTTTGTCGCGTCGAGGATCTGGCCGGTCTTGCCGCGGCAGCAGCGCAGATACCGGGTGACGACGTCTGGCTGATTGAGCAGCTCGACGCGCGTGACGGGGACGGCATGTACCGCAAGCTTCGCGTTATGATGATCGACGGACAATTATATCCGCTGCATCTGGCGATTTCGAAAGACTGGAAAGTGCACTACTTCACCGCCGGAATGGCGGAAGCGCCGGAGCATCGGCTGGTCGACGGCGAGTTTCTCGATGACATGGAGCATGCCATCGGCGCGCCAGCCATTGCGGCATTGAACCGGATATGCGCGATGCTCGATCTGGATTACGCAGGCATCGATTTTGCCGTGAACGCGCGCGGCGAAATTCTGTTTTTCGAAGCCAACGCCACAATGGTGATGGCACCGCTGTCGGCAGATCCGAAATGGGACTACCGCAGGTCGGCTTTTAACGCCGTATTCGCAGCCGTACACCGGATGATTACCGAACGGGCGGCCCACAGGAACGCGGCGTCGGCGTGAGCTGGTTTCAGGCTACAGCTTCTGCGACAAGCCCGCGTAGTAGCCGCGGCGCGCGCCATATTGTGGAGCGAAAACGCCGATCCCCGATCCGTCCCGGAGCGCGTAAACCTGGTCGAATAGGTTGGTCACATCGAAGCGCACCGTCATCGGCTTGGCGTCCGTCGACCACTTGAAGTCGTGCGCCACGCCGGTATTGATCACGGCATAAGGCGTTGTGTGGAGCGAGTTTGGTACGACACCATCGTCCAGCCCGCCCGCGCGCAGGCCGCTGCCGTAAATCATGTTGGCTGAGAACGTCGTGTCCTGCCAACGATACGACATGCCGGCCGAACCGGTCATTCGCTGCATATCGTCGGTGTAATGATAGTGCGTGAGGAGATAGGCGTACTCGTCGGCACCGAAAATATACTGGTTCGACTCAGGGCCGATCGCTCTCGAGATATTGTAGGCGAAGTTCGCGTAGGCGCTGAAGTTGCCCGCGTGGTACTTCAGCTTGAACTCTCCGCCCTCGCTGTAGCCGCGCGCCCAGTTGAACTGGGTCAGCACAACGGCCTGGCCGAACTGGCCGTCGTCGATCATATCCTTTGCCATCTTGTAGTAGGCATCGACGCCGATATCGAGGCCCGGCAGCACGTTCTGGTCCACACCAACATCGAAGTAATGAGATCGTTCCGGTTTGACCGGGTCGCCGAAATTGACGGCGGGGTCCGGCGCGTTGGTCGTATTTGCGAACAACGCGATGTTGGCTTGCGTGGCCTGCGCCTGATAGGGCGGGGTGAAGTACCGCGCGTAACCAGCATGAATCGTCGTGCCTTGAAACGGTTTGTAAATAAGTGCCGCGCGCGGGCTGAGCTGATTGGCGTCGACAAACTGATACAACTGATCGAATCGCAAGCCGGTGTTCAAGGTCAGCTGATCGGTTAACCGCCATTCGTCCTGAACGTACGTCCCGATGTTCCAGCCGAGCAGCGAGGTTTTGTCTGTTATCAGAAGCGGCGGCCCTGTAACCGCGCCAATAGCGCCGGGCATGACGGTCGATATGTTGGTGACGTTGGTCTGCTCACCACTCACCGCGAATCCCGCCCGCAGCGTATGTTGGGCGTTCACGATATAGGACGTGTCGAACTGCGCACCCGACAGCGTGCTCTGCCGAATAACATCCGAGGCGACATCGTTGAAGACGAGATCCCCAAAGACATCAGGGACGAAGTGGACCTCGGCGTAGCGCGAATAAACCGCAAACTGTGCATCGCCGTCGGTGCCGTGCTTTTGTATCGACGCGATATTGGCGACGTAAGTGTCGTATTCCTTCTCATTCAGCGTCGAGGAATTGTAGATCGGCGGCCCGAAGTCCATCAGCGGCGTCTGGTTGGGATTGTTCGGTATCTGGAACGCGCTGTAGGACGCAGCCGAGATGAAGCTCAGCCGCGTCAATTCATCGAGCAGTGTCGATGCGTATCCGAAGAATTTTCCCTGCTGAGTCTGATCGTGAATTGCGTTGAGGCCGGGTGTCGGATTTTCAATACCGAGATTGTTAAAGTTGCCGCGTGCGGTGACGAAGTACTCGGAATTACCGACGCTGCCGCCATAATCGAAACTCGGCGTGATCGTCTGTCGGCTGCCGCCGTATACACTGATCTCACCGCTCGGCGCAGCGAAAGCGCGGCTGGTTATGTCGACCACCCCCGCGGTGCGCAGGCCGTATTCAGCCGGCAGCGCGCCGGTAAGGAACGCTATGTTGCCGATGAAATTGGTATCAATGACTGGGCCGAGCCCTGAAACGCCTTCGGGGAGCACCACGCCATTGATCCGGAATTGCGCGTTGGCGTACTCGCCCCTGATATGGAAGTTGGGGTTTGAAGCGGCTGAATCATACGACACCCCGGGCAATTGCAGGATGACCTTGTCGATCGGCGTATTATCGCCTTGCGGCATATTTTGAATTGCTTCTCGAGTAATGCCGTAGGTCGAAGCCCCGATCGTCGTCAGCAGATTGTCGCGTCCCCGATTGAAGCTGCTCATCTTGGTGTCCAGCGCTTGCTGCGCCGGTGTCGGCCCGTTTGCCGGAACGGCTGCGGCGGCGATGTTTCGGGATGCTGGTCGTGCCGCCGCTCGTGGCTTTGGCTTGCTTTTCGGAGCAGTGACAACGATCTCGGGTGTTACTGTCGCGTTCGCCGCAGGCGGCGTTGGACTCGTTTGTCCATACACCTCAGACGCGCCGCCGAGACCAACAAGAATTGCAAGCGTCAACACCGACACATCGCGGCGAAGACGTATTCCACCCCTTACCCCGAACACAAAACCCCCGATACTTACTTTAGAACGACCAAAAACTATAGTTAGATCAATAGTTTGCTCAGGGGCTTGGCAGACTGGCAAGTAAAATCTGCAAATTCACAGAAGACCAGAACTGTAATAATTACAAACAACGGTGTGGTTCGTTTGAAGTGATTCCAAACAACGTCTGACGCCGAAGATTTTTGCTTATCTTTCAGTGGTGCGGCGGCGCAGACGATGATAGCGCGCGTAAATTGGTTCCCACATTTTTTCTTGCACCGCGCGCGCCAATTCGTCGTCCGACGCCGGCTTGGCAAGACCATCGGCGGACGCCTGCCTGGCGACCGCAACCGCGACCTTGAATGACAGCTCGCGTATCTCGGTCAGTGGCGGCAGCAGGTTGGCCAGCGGATCATGCCTGGCCGGCGACATGTCGACGATGACTCGCGCCGCCGCAAGAAACATTCCGTCCGAGATGCGCGGTGCGTCGATCGCAATCGCGCCAAGGCCGATGCCGGGATAGACATAGGCATTGTTGGTCTGATCGATGCGGAACACATGGCCGTCGCGTTGCACCGGCGGGAACGGACTGCCGGTTCCGATCACGGCGCGGCCTTCGGTCCACTCAAGAATGTCGTGCGGCGTTGCTTCGGCGCGATCGGTCGGATTCGACAGCGGAAAGATGACCGGGCGGCGCACGCGATCGGCCATCGCCCGCACCACCGCTTCATGAAAAGCGTGGGCCTGGCCGGAGGTGCCGATCAGCACGGTCGGATGCGCATTGATAACGACGTCGTTGAGACCGATCCGTTCCGGCGATGCCAGTGACCAGTGCGCTACGTCGGCGCGCTTCTGCACGAACGGCGCCTGGAAAGGCTGAAGGTGATTCATGCCTTCGGTGAGCAGGCCGTCGCGATCGACCAGATAGAAACGGCTGCGCGCCTGCGCCTCGGTCAGGCCGGCCTCGGTCATTGCGCGAAGCAAAAGCGCGCAGATGCCGGTGCCGGCGGAGCCCGCACCGAACACGGCGATGCGCTGCTCGGTCAAGGGCGTGCTGGTGACATTGATCGCGCTCAGCAAGCGTGCCGACCGCAATCGCGGCCGTGCCCTGAATGTCGTCGTTGAAGGTGCAGAGGCTGTCGCGATACCGCGTCAGCAGCCGGTTGGCATTGCCGATGGCGAAATCTTCCCAGTGCAACAGCACGTGCGGCCATCTCTCACGGACCGCGTGCACGAACGTCTCGATGAAGTCGTCGTAGTCGGCGCCGCGCACGCGCTCGTGTTGCCAGCCGATGTAAAGCGGATCGTCGAGGTGTTCGCGGTTGTCCGTGCCGACGTCGAGGATGATCGGCAGCGTTGTCGACGGATGCAGCCCGGCGCAGGCCGTGTAGAGCGAAAGCTTGCCGATCGGAATACCCATGCCACCGGCGCCCTGATCGCCAAGGCCGAGAATGCGCTCGCCGTCGCTGACCACGATAGCTTCGACCTTGTCGAAACGCTCGTTGGTGAGGATGCGGGGGATATCGTCCTTGTGCGGATAGCTCAGGAACAGACCGCGTGGCTTGCGGAAGATATGGCTGAAGCGCTGGCAGCCGAGGCCGACCGTCGGCGTGTAGACCACCGGCATCATCTCTTCGATGTTCCGGGTCAGCAGCGCGTAAAACAGTGTTTCGTTGGAATCCTGTAGGCCTCGCAGAAACGTATATCGGTCGATGTCGCTCCGCTGCGCACGGAAAGCTTCGAGCCTGCGCATGACCTGATAGTCGAGCTCGGCAATATGAGGGGGAAGGAGCCCGTGCAGATCGAATTCATCCCGCTCCTCTTCGGTAAAGGCAGTCCCCTTGTTGAGAAGCGGGTCGTTCAAAAGCTCGTAGCCACTCAAAGCGGTTTCAACTGCTGGCAATTCCCACCCCTGATCCGCGATCTTCAGTAAATGATGCGACTCGTCGACTCTCCTTATAGCGCCGCTATTACGCGCCCGTGAAGGCGAGAACTGCTTCCTTTATCTTGGCCAGAGCAAAGTTCTCGATCTTGTCGAAGTCGAGGTGCGGAAAGTTCGGTAACTCGTCGGCCGCGACCACGCAATCGACGATGGCGGGCCCATCGGCGGCGAGCGCTTGCTCGATCGCACCGCGTAATTCGTCCGGCTTGGTGGCCCGAAAGCCATGTCCGCCGCAGGCGCGCGCAAGGCCCACAAAGTCCGGGTTGGGAAAGTCGGTGCCTTTGCGGAATGCCGGCAGACCCACAGACTCGGCTTCCAGCGGGATCAGCCCAAAACAGGAGTTGTTGTACACGATGGCCTTCACCGGCAATTTGTGATGCGTTGCGGTCAAGAATTCGCACATCAGCATGTTGAAGCCGCCGTCGCCGCAGAGGGCGATGACCTGGCGCGACCGGTCGATCGCCTGGATTCCATTGGCCTGGCCGAGCGCGGTACCGACGGCGGCGTTGTTGAAGGAGCCGATGATCCGTTGCGATCCGTTCTGGCGTATCCAGTTTGCCGACCAAAGCGTGTTGAGACCGGTATCGAAAACGAAGACTGCGTCGCGCCGCGCAAGATCGCTCGTCATGCGCGCCACAGCTTGGGGATGGATAACATCCTTGCTGCGCGATATATCGGCCTGCTTGTCGAGCTTTGCGTCCCAATCTTTGCGTTCTTTCGTGACCTTGTCGAAGAATTTTCCGTCATTCTTCGCGGCGACCCTGTCCAAAATGAGTTTCACAGTCGGGAGCACGGAGCCGACAACGCCGAGCACCGTCGGCGCACGTCGCCCAAGCACCGCTGGCCGTTCGTCAACCTGGATGACGGTGCTCTTGCGCGGCAGGAATTCGGAGTAAGGATAATCCGTGCCGAGCATCAGAAACAGATCGCAATGCATGACGGCGTTGTAGACCGGCTTGGTTCCGATCATGCCGATGCCGCCCATCCACCGCGGATCATCGAAAGGCATGATGTCCTTGCCCCTCACAGAATGCATAAGTGGCGCCTTGAGCCGGTCCGAAAGCGCGCGGAGTTCTTCGGTGGCTCCGTGACAGCCGGCCCCGCACATGATGACAACGCTCGCGGCCGCATCAATGCGGCGGACAATTTCGGCAATGTCTTGTTCGTTTGGAACGACTTCCGGAACCGGCTTTAGCGTCGCGACACTGGACACGGCGCCGTCGGTGTTGGCTTCGAATACGTCTTGCGGAACTGTGAGATGCGCAACCCCGCGGCCGCCATAGGCCGCAGCAATCGCCTGATGAATCACGGCAGGCGCCTGTGCAGGCGAACCAATGGTCTGCGTGTAGAGCGAGACATCGCGAAACAGCAGATCCGGATCGGTGGTCTGGATGTAATCGACACCGTGCAGTTTGCGAACCATATCGCCGGATATTGCCAGGACGGGCGCATGATCGCGGCATGCTTCGTAAAGCCCGGCGACGAGGTGCGTGCTGCCGGGTCCCGTCGTGCCGCAACAGACACCGAGCCGGCCGGTCAGCTTGGCCTGACCGGCGGCGGCGAGTGCAGCGCCTTCTTCGTGGCGCACGCCGATCCATTCAATGTTGCTGTGACGAACAGCGTCAGCGAGCGGATTGAGCGAGTCGCCGATCAAGCCAAAAATATGTTTGACGCCAATTTTCTCGAGTGTGTCGACTAATATTTTCGCGACCGTCTGAGACATCGGAGTCTCCTGGTGTTGCAGTTTCGTAGCAAAGTTGGCGGCAAATCCTATATAGTAGCGCTTACGGCTGCGGCGCCGCGTGCCGGAT
The DNA here is from genome assembly GCA_963739945.1 of uncultured Alphaproteobacteria bacterium. Lineage (GTDB taxonomy): Bacteria > Pseudomonadota > Alphaproteobacteria > Rhizobiales > Xanthobacteraceae > BOG-931. The sequence continues at coordinate 20,149 of CAVUCN010000028.1, forward strand.
CACGGCCCTGACCGAAGGCAATGCCTTTGGCCTCGGTGCCGAGAGCAGTCAGGATCGCGATAATTATCGCGACTGTGCCGGCGACGACCGCGAGCGCAATTCCATAATCATTGCCGTAATGGATGGCGATGGAGGCCTGCAGTGTGGCGTTGACCGAGGCAATGAGATTGCCGAGCTGATAGACGAAGCCGGGGAATGTGCCGCGCGCGTCGTCGGGCGACAATTCGTTGAGGTGGACCGGTATCACGCCCCATGCGCCCTGCACCGTCACCTGCATCAAAAAGGCTCCGACGGCGAGCCAGACGGCGCTCGCAGCAAACGCCCAGAGTGGAAGCACAGCGAGTGAAAGCAGCGCGCAGATAATGATGATCCGCCGCCGGCCGAATTTCTCGGACAGCGATCCGAACGAAATGCCGCCGATGATCGCGCCGATATTGTAGATGACGGCGATCAAGCCCACTTCATGCGGTGACATTCCGTGCTGAACTTGCAGGAAGGTCGGATAGAGGTCCTGCGTGCCGTGACTGAAGAAGTTGAAGGCGGTCATCAGCAACACGGCATAAATACCGAGTCGCCAGTGCGACTTCACGATCGCCAATGTGCTGCTGCGCTCGGTCGTGGGTTTCCAACTTGGCGATTCCGGAACGCTACGGCGAATGTAGAAGACGAGAAGGGCGGGGATGACCCCGACCATGAACATGCCGCGCCATCCGATGTACTGAAACAGCAGGCCGTAGACGATTGAGGCAAGAAAATATCCGGTCGGATAGCCTGATTGCAGCAGCCCGGACACGAAGCCTCTGGCGTGCGGCGGAATGGATTCCATGGTGAGCGAGGCGCCGACGCCCCATTCTCCACCCATGGCAATGCCGAAGATGGCGCGCAGCACGAGCAGGACGGTGAGGCTGGGTGCAAAACCGGAAGCGAGCTCGATGAAGGAATAGAGCAGCACGTCGACCATCAAGGTCGGGCGGCGGCCCCAGCGATCGGCCGCGCGGCCGAAGAAATAAGCGCCGATCGGGCGCATCGCCAAGGTCAACAGGATCGCGAACGTGACGTCGGTAATCTGGGTCTGGAATTCTGCGGCTATGTCCTTGAGCACGAATACCAGAAGAAAGAAGTCGAAGGCATCGAGCGTCCAACCAAGGAAGCTTGCGGCGACGACGTGCTTCTGCTCACTGGTCCAACCCGATAGTGCGGCGATTGCCATGCCGAGTCTCCTTAGCCAGGTCGCGGTCGCTTACATCAGCCTTTGACCTCGGTTTCCGGTCTGTCGCCCCCTTGCGATAATTCCTCGTGCCAGCGGCCGTCCTTGTCCTCCCAGGAAATTGCCGTCGTGTTTCCGGGGATGTGTTGCTCGCGCGCTGCGCGCTCGGCGGCGTGCCGCGCGGCGTCGTGGCTGGGAAACGCCTCCGAGTAAACGCCGTTCGCCCGGTAAGCCCAGCCGCCGTCATGTTCGACGATCTCGTATGTAACCTTGGCCATGTCCCGCACCGCTTTCTTGTAAATCTACGCAACCATAATAGTGGAATATACCGAAATGTTCCCGTGCCGGCCTAGGAGGCTTTTGCGCTCGCAGCTTCGCGCTCGCGGCGCGCCTCATAGGCTTTCAGATGAGTATAGGCGATCCGTAGCAGCGGGATATCCCGCTTGAGCGCTTCGCCACGCCGAACCATATCGCCGACAACGTGGTCGGCCTCGATTGGCGCGCCGCGCTCGACATCGCGCAGCATCGAGGCAGCGAAGCCCGAACCGGGAGTCGTCAAAATAGTTACACTGCGCTTCATCACCGTGTCGCTGGTCGGAAAGCCTTGTGCAGTAGCGATGCCGTCACATTCTTGGAGCAGGGCGAGGGTAAGCTCTTTGCCGCCGGCGGCCATGATGTCTCCGACCGTTGCCCGCATCAGGCAATTGACGGCGGCCGCCGTGGTAATGAAAGCCCACTTTTCCCACATCTCGTGAAGGATGGTGTCGCTCAAACGCGAGTCGAATTTGGCGCCGGTAAATGTTGCGGCGATTTCCTGCGCGCGTGGGGATTTCGAGCCGTCGCGCTCGCCAAACGACAGAAGGTGGGTGTCGTTCAGGTGAAGGATGCGGCCCTCGGCATCGAGTGTTGTCGAGATCACGCACTGCCCGCCGAGAACGGCATTTTCGCCGAAGCGTTCAACAAGATAGTCGACGTGCCGCATGCCATTGAGGAATGGCAGGATCGCGGTGTTTTTTCCCATAGCTGGCGCAAACGAGTCCGCCGCGGACTCCAGATCGTAAGCCTTACAACTGAGAAGGATAAGATCGAAAGGCTCACGCAACGCGTCGGCGCTGATGGTTGGCGGCGCCGGTAATGCCGCATCGCCGAACTTGCTGCGAATGACCAGGCCGGTCTTGGCAAGCTGCGCCGCGCGCCGCGGGCGCACAAGAAACGTCACGTTCCGGCGTGCTTCGAGCAGCCTACCACCAAAATAGCCGCCCATCGCGCCGGCGCCGACGACAAGAATACGCATGCTTTGCTGTCCTAGTGATTCTTCTTCATGACGAAAAGCCGTTTCAGTCGACCATATGTGTCAAACCGGGCACCGCGACCTTGTCGGGCGTAATGTCAGTCTTGATATCGCCCAAACCTTTCATGGCGTCGATCAGGTTCTGCATGCGGCTCCGGGAGACGTCGGCATTCGGAGCAAAATAATGAATCTTGCGCAGATAGTCATAACTTCGCTCGACGGGCTCGCGTGCCGAATGCATTTCCTTTGCCAGAATGTCGACGGCTTCGTCGCGGTGCGAGGGATCGTTGAACCAGGCAACACTTTTATCGATCACGCCAAGCATCTTCACCAATGTGTCGTGATGTTTCGACGCATAGCCTAGAGACACAACGGTCGCGGAGAAGGGTAGATCGCCAGCGTAGTCCATGATCATCCCGACATTGCGGAAACCGGCGTCCTCGGCGAAGAAACTGACCGGCGGCGCCAGCATGGTGGCATCGGCGGCGCCGGATTTAAGGGCGGCGAAACGGCCAGCCGTGTTGCCGACAACGGTTATGTCGTAGTCGCCGTCCTTCAGCCCGTTCGCCTGCATGATGCGATCGAGATAGACGCGGTTGATGTCGACAAGGCCGCCGATGCAGATCGTCTTGCCCTTGAGTTCCTTGATCGAGGCGATGGAAGGTTTGGCCAGCATCTCGTAGGCAGAAATCTGGCCGATGATGCGGATCAGTCCGACTGGAGCGCCCTTCTCGACAGCATGGACCGGTTCGACTGCGCCGACATCGCCGACGAGATCGAGAGAGCCCGCCGAAAGCTGCTGCACCAGGCCGGAAGCCGTCGGCACATAAATGAGATCGAGGTTCAGGCCTTGCTCGGCGAAGTAGCCCTTCTGAATTCCGATATACCAGGGCCAGCCAACGGCATTGGCCGCGCCGATCATTCCGGTGGCGATGGTTTCCGCGGTACGGCCAGGCGATGACCCGAGACATGCAATACCGAGCAAGACGCAAATTGCGCCAACGGATTGGCGGAGGCGCGTTAACGCCATGGACTTTCTCCCAACTCGCCCGCGCTTCTCGGTCGCGGCAGACGTTCAGGTTAGCACATCACGCGGCCGGCGAACGGCGCGGCACTAGAAGATTGCCGGTGAACACCTGCACGACTTCGTCGTTTTGATTGAGGGTGGTGTTTTGCACGCGAATCATGCCCCGATCGTTGCGCGACTTTGATGGCCGGACCTCCAGGACTTCGCTTTTGACATATAGTTCGTCGCCTGGGCGGACCGGTCGCGACCAGCTCAGTTGATCGAAGCCGACGCCGATGATGCCGCCTGCCGGTTTGAATTCGCCCTCGACCATCAGCCGCATTGTCATCGCGGCGGTGTGCCAGCCGCTCGCCGCCAATCCCTTGAACGGCGACTTCTTAGCCGCCTCTTCGTCGAGGTGGTAGTACTGAGGATCGAATTGCTTCGCGAACGTGACAATCTGCACCTTGTCGACCCGGTGCCGTCCAGTCACGAAGGTCTGCCCGACGGCGAAGTCCTCGAAATACTGCTCGGTCATCACTGCACCGGCTTTCCACGAAACCACACGCCGCTCGCCACGGCCGCGGCATTGATCAGGCCGAAGGTAGCAAGCGCGACCGACAGTGCAATAAAGACTTCGGTGAGGTTGCCGGTCCATCGCAATGCCAGCCAGCCGCCGCCTGCTGCGATGATGAGGCGGGCAATATTGGCCAGTAAAGTCCACAAAACGCGGCCAGCGCCTTGCGAGGCAAAGTAAAGCGCCATACCGAGCCCGAATAGTCCGTAAGCCGGGCCGACGACGTGCATGTAACGCGAACCGGCATCGATCATAGCCTGATCGGAGCCAAACAACGACAGCCATGCCTCCGGGAATAGCGCTGCGCAGACGCCGATCAGTTCGCAAAGCCCCGCTGCGATCGCTGCGCCAATCCATGCAACGCGCAGCGCGCGTTCGCGGCGGCCGGCGCCGATGCTGGTTCCAACCATGGCGACCAGCGGACCGCCAAGACCGAAGACCAGAGGGATGAGCAGGTATTCGAGACGCGATGCCGTTCCGTAACCCGCGATGGCCGCCGGCCCGAAAGAGCCGACGAGACCAGTAGCGATCGCGATCGTGAGATTGGTTGCGACAGTGACCAGCGCCGCGACAATGCCGACGCGCAGGATATCGGCGAACAAGGTCCAGCGAAATGCGCTGGAGAAATTGAGCCGAACAATACTTCGCTTCGAACGGAGATAGGCAATAAGCGCGAGACTGCCGACGGCGTAGTAGATGAGCACAGCCACAGCACCGCCGGCGACACCGAGGCGCGGCAGGGGTCCGAGCCCGAAGATCAGACAGGGCGACAGCGGGATCAATACAGCGACGCCGATGCAGGTCACATAGGCGGGTACCGCCATGTTGCCGGTGCCGCGGATCACGTTAGCAAGCGAATTGAATAACCAGACGAGGATGGCGCCGGTGAAAATGACATTTGAATAGGTGAGGGCGGCGTCAAGCGAAGCGCCGTTGCCACCCATGGCGGAATAGAGCCATCGCCCGCCGGGCAATATCACAACTGTGAAAGTCAGGCCGAAACCGAGTGCAATCGCGACCGCGTGCAGCGCCAGCGCATTGGCATCGTCGCGGCGGCCGCCGCCGAGCGCACGGGCGATTGCTGACGAGATGCCGCCGCCCATGGCGCCCGCCGACATCATCTGCATCAGCATGAGAAGAGGGAATACCAGCGCGACGCCGGCCAGTGCGTCAGTCCCTAGTTTGCCGACGAAGTAGGTCTCGACCAAACCGACCGAGCTCTGCGCCAGCATCACCAGCATGTTCGGCGCGGCGAGACGGATCAGCGTTGGCGCGATCGGCCCTTCGATCAGTTTCCTGGTCCGCGGATCGTAAGCTTTGCCTTTTGCCGGAGCCGCTGCAGCAACGGATTGCGTTTGAGAGGAAGCAATGTCTGTCGAGGTCATGGCGGGCACCGTCTTGAGTGCGGCACGATATAGGAGTATATACACCTATATCAAGCCATGAAGACCGTGATGCCGACTACTTTGACCAATCCTGCTGCTTGTAACTGTCTGGCGCTTCGCCAGGCAACCCGGCATGTCACGCAGTTTTACGACCAGTTTCTGACACCCGCGGGTATCCGCGCGACCCAGTATTCGATTCTTGCAAGGCTGAACCGCAAAGGGCCCATGACCATTAAGGCGCTCGCCGCAGAACTGGTAATGGATCGCACGACGCTCGGCCGGAATGTCCGCCCGTTACAGCGTGACGGTTTGGTGGCAATCGGTCCGGGCAAATTCGATCGTCGCCGCAAGGAATTGCGCCTTACACCTTCCGGGACCGTCCGGTTTAGGATCGCGGAAAAAGCCTGGACGAAAGCACAGGCGAATTTCGAGCAGGCCTTCGGCCAGCGGCGCGCCAAGGCGCTGCGTGTCTTGCTGGAAGACGTAGCGTCCCATGAGCTGAATGCTGCTTAGAGAGCGGCGATAGTCTGCACTTCAAGCAGATAATCCGGATCCGCCAGGCGGCTAATAATGAGCAGAGTATTCGGTGGCGGGCCGCCAGGAAATAGTTTCGGAAATTCCCGGCCGCGATAGGCCCGGAACGCCGCGGCATCCTCCGCGCGCACCAGAAAACTGGTGAACTGTACGACGTTATTCCAGTCAGCGCCCACCGCGCGAAGTGCAGTGTGAATGTTCGAAAAGGTCTGCGCACATTGCGCTTCGAAATTGCCTTTGCCAACGACGGCACCCGATACATCTGTCGGTACCTGTCCGGCAATAAACACGACTTCCTGGGTCTTGGCGTGAGCAATCTGGCTGTAGGTCCCTGCGGGTTTTGCCAGCCCTGGAGGATTGAAGATTTTGATGTTGGCCACTGCAGTTCTCCCGGTCAGTTGATTCTCAGGCGTAGCGCGAGAAGTCGCGGCCTTCCTTGACCACGAACTCGAGAAGGAACGGCGAACCCTTCTCGGTAACGCCGACGGCTTCCTTGAGCGCTCCGACGATGTCGCCCGGCTTTTCGACGCGGGTTGCCGGCACGTTAAGTCCTTCGGCGACTTTCTTGTAATTGCCGCCGACGGTCATCGCGCCGTACTTGTCGTCGGAAATCTTCAGCACGTCGCGTTCCGCACCCATCACGCCGTTATTGAATACCACGGTCAGGATGGCGATCTTGTTGCGCGACGCGGTCTCGATATCCATGCCGGTCATGCCGAAAGAGGCATCGCCCATCACGTTGATGCAGAGCTTCTTCGGTTCGGCGAGTTTTGCCCCTAGCGTAATGCCGAGGCCATAGCCGAGCTGGGTTGATTTGCCCCAGCCCATGTAAGAACCGGCTTTGGTTGTCTCCCAGAACGGGATCATCTGTTCGCGCGGGCTTCCGGAATCATGTGTCATGATGACGTTGTCGCGATCGAGCGTGCGCATCATGTCGCGGATCACACGATATTGGTTGAGTGGCGTCTCGTCCGAGTTGAGGAATTTCGACCACTCCTCAAGCCAGGCTTTCTTGCCAGCCGCGACTTCCTCCTTCAGCGAATTGAGCGCATTGCCGCCGCCAGGACCCTTTTGTCTGGCAACCTCGGCAATCAGGGCCTCGATGACGAGACTGGCGTCGCCGACCACCGCGTGATCGGCGCGGTATTCCTTGTTGATATCGCCGGCATCGTTGGTGGAATGAATAATCGTCTTTCCCGGAGGCACACTGGGCCCGAAATTCGTGACCGTGAGGCTCGATCCGATCGCCATGATAACGTCGGACTTCTTGAGGAAATCGGCGAACGGTTTTGAGCGCGAACGGGTCGCCCCACCAAGCGCGAGCGGATGACTGTCCGGGATCGCGCTCTTGCCGGGATTGGTGGCGACGACAGGCGCGGGCAACAACTCGGCGAGAGCCGCAAGCTGGTCGCCGGCTTCGGCGTAATGCACGCCCTGACCGGCCCACAGCAGCGGGTTCTTTGCCGCGAGTAACATCTCGGCGGCTTTCTTGATGGCGGCCGGATCCGGCGCTGCGCGCAGTATCGGCACCGGCTGATAGTCGAGCGGGCCTTTGAACTCCGCCTCAGAGATTTCATCCGGCACTTCGATCAATACGGGGCCGACCTTGCCGGTGCGCATCGCCTGATAGGCACGCCGCATCAAGTCCGGCAGTTCCTGGACGTTATGGGCGAGCGCCGACCATTTCGTCACAGCGCGATAGACGTCGGCGGCGCGGAACGCCGGGCGGACATATTGTTTCGCCAGCGGCATGCCGCCGGAAACGATCAGGAGCGGCACATTCTCTGCATAAGCCTGGGCGATGCCCGGAAACGCATTCTCAATGCCGGGCCCGGCCTGAGCGGCAAACACGCCGTTGCGCTTGCCGCGCTTGATGCGGCTGTAGCCATCAGCAATGCCAACGCCGACGCGTTCCTGACGGCAAAGGATTGGGCGAATGTCGAGCGCCGCGCAGGGTTCGATCACCTGATTGCGCGGATAGCAGGACAGAAACTCGGTGCCTTCGCGTTTGAGAATTTCGGCAATAACTTCGGCGCCATTCATGTGCGTACCGTCCCTGACTTGTCTTATCATTCAAACGATGAAATCCTCCGGCACTATAACACGCCGGTACTGGAGCACGAGCATGGCCACAAGGCGGCTGCTATCGCTATGCGCATTGCTGGCGATTAGCGTGATCACGTCACCGGTCCGGGCGGGAGACGTCTGGCAAGCTTCCGATAATTGCTATTGGTGCACACGCGACGCGATTTACCAGCGGAACGAGCTGATCGCCCTGCTCGAAGCCAATCCGGACGTCGATGAAGCCGTCAAAGGCCCACAGATCATAGCGGCGCGCGCCGAGATCCACGCCTTGAGAAGAACGTTGGGCCCACCGCAATGGGACTGGCCGACGCCGTGCTGCTACACACGAAAGGCGATTAACATCCGTTGATTTGCTTCATTCCGCTGGAGCGGAGCCGTAGAGACCTGGAAGCAGCCGCCGTCGCTGCCGCAGCGACCATGAGCCGAGCCGGTCCATATAGAGATAGAGTACCGGCGTGGTGTAGAGCGTGAGCAACTGGCTGATCATCAGTCCGCCCATGATCGAAATACCAAGTGGCCGGCGGATTTCGCTACCGTTGCCGAAACTCACCGCCAGCGGAACAGCGCCGAGGATCGCTGCGGAAGTCGTCATCATGATCGGGCGGAAACGCAGCAGGCTGGCTCTGAAGATTGCCTGAGACGGGCTCAGACCCTCTCGCTGTGCTTCGATTGCGAAGTCGATCATCATGATCGCATTCTTCTTGACGATGCCGATCAGCAGAATCACACCGATCATTCCGATGATGTCGAATTCGGTGTTAAACAGCATCAAAGCCAGCAAGGCACCGACTCCGGCCGACGGCAAAGTCGAGAGGATGGTAATCGGATGAATGTAGCTCTCGTAGAGCACGCCGAGCAGAATGTAGACCGCCGCGATCGCGGCGGCGATCAGCACGGGCTCGTTATTGAGCGATTGCTGAAAGACCTGTGCTGTGCCGGCTAGACTGCCGTGGATGGTCACCGGCATGTGGATGTTATTGACCGCCTGGTTGATTTCGGCGGCAGCCTCGCCCAGAGACGAGCCTTCGGTCAGGTTGAATGAGATTGTCGACGCGACGAACAGTCCCTGGTGGTTGACCGCCAGTGGTGTGGTGCCGGGCTGATAATGGCTGATCGCAGAGAGCGGGATCATCGTCTCTTTGGTCGTACTGACCGCAGCGCCCGCCGACGTGTTGCCTTTGCCGCCGGTCGCAAGTGAATTAATGGCGGCGTTGCGTGCGGAATTATTGTTTGCAGCCGCCGCGGCCGTTGCGCTTGTCGGTTCGCCGGACGTGTTCGCCGTGCTTGGTCCGGTGACGGTTCCTCCGGGTAGATTGGACGTTGCGCTTCCGGACGCGCCGCCGCCCGATGTCGCCACATAGACATCACTGAGCGATGCCGGGAACTGGGTGTAGCGTGGATCGATCTCCATCACGACGTGGTACTGATTGATCGCGCTATAGATCACCGATACCTGGCGCTGCCCAAATGCATCGTACAGCGTGTTGTCGATTTGCGCCGGCGTAACGCCGAGGCGGGAAGCGGTGTCGCGGTCGATGACGAGATCAGTCTCAAGTCCTTTCTGTTGCTGATCGGAACTCACGTCCGCCAGTACGGAACTGTGTTCGAGCGCCTGAACGAGCTTCGGCGACCAGTTAAACAGATCGTCGGCACTGTCGGACTGCAGGGTGTATTGGTAAGACGAATTGCTCTGGCGGCCGCCGGCGCGGATATCCTGCACGGCGTTGAGGAACAGCCGGCCTCCCGGTACTTGCGCCAGCTTCGGCCTCAGGCGAGCGATCACCGCGTCAATGGACGGGCGCTGCCCGATCGGGACGAGCGACACGAATACCGAGCCGGTATTGATCGTACCAAATCCGCCGCCGCCGGTACCGGTGTAACCAACTACGGTTTGCACGGCGGGATCGGCCTGCACGATGGCCATCATCTGCCGGAGCTTCTGGGACATCGCCTGGAACGACACGCTTTGGTCGGCTTGCAGCGAACCTACCAGGCGGCCGGTGTCTTCCGTCGGAAAGAATCCTTTCGGGACGATGATGAACAGCACGATGTTCAGTCCGATCGCACCGAGAAAGACTATCATTACGAGGCCGCTGTGGCGCAGCGCCCAGCCGAGGGTGTGCTCGTAGCCGCGCAACACGCGGTCGAAAATCGTTGTTCGGCGCAAGCCGTCCTGGCCTTCGTCCCGTTCGCGCGGACGCAGGAAGATTGCGCACATCATTGGGGTCGTGCTGAGCGAGATCGCAAGTGAGATCAGGATCGCGAGCGACAGCGTGATGGTGAATTCCCTGAACAGCCGGCCAAGGATGCCGCCCATCAACAGGATAGGAACGAAGACCGCGATCAGGGACAGGCTGATCGACAGCACGGTGAAGCCGACTTCTTGTGCACCGAGCAGTGCCGCACGCACGCGGGGCACCCCGGCCTCCAGGTGCCGGGAGATGTTTTCGAGCACGACAATGGCATCATCGACGACGAATCCAGTGGCGATGGTCAGGGCCATCAGCGAGAGAATGTCGAGGCTGTATCCAAGCAGATACATGCCGCCGAAGGTGCCGAGGATCGAGATCGGCACGGCGACACCTGGAATAAGCGTTGCACGGAAGCTGCGCAGAAAAAGGAAGACAACGAGAATGACAAGGATTATCGCGATTACCAGCGTCATTTCCGTATCGTGAAGCGATTGACGGATCGTGGTGCTGCGGTCGATCGCGATCGAGACGTTGACGTCGGCCGGCATTGCGGCCTGCAAGTGCGGCAGCTCGGCTTTGACCTGGTCGATGGTGTCGATGATATTGGCGCCGGGCTGCCGGAAGATGATAATCAGCACCGAAGGGCCGCCATTGGCGAGGCCGAGGTTGCGCAGGTCCTCGACGGAATTGTTTACTGCCGCGACGTCGGAAAGCTTGACTGCGGCCCCGTTACGATAGGCGATGATCAGCGGTTTATAGTCATCAGCCTTGGTCGATTGGTCGTTGGTATAGAGCTGATACCGCTGATTGCCGTCATCGATGGTGCCTTTTGGGCTGTTGGCGTTGGCGGAGGCCAGCGCCGCTCGCACGTCTTCAAGTCCGATGCCGTACTTGTAGAGTGCCTGCGGATTAAGTTCGACGCGTACCGCGGGCAGCGCCGATCCGCCGATGGTGACCTGTCCGATACCTGTGATCTGCGAAAGCTGCTGCTGAAACACGTTGCTGGCGGCGTCGTACATCTGGCCTTGCGTTAACGTCTTCGACGTCATGGCCAGAATGAGGATCGGTGCATCGGCCGGGTTGACCTTGCGATAGGTCGGATTGCTCTTCAGATTTGCCGGCAAATCGGCGCGCGCGGCAACGATTGCGGCTTGCACATCGCGTGCAGCGCCGTCGATATCGCGGTTGAGATCGAACTGCAGCGTAATGCGGGCAGAGCCGATGCCGCTGTTCGAGGTCATCTCGGTTACGTTGGCGATCTGGCCGAGATGACGCTCAAGCGGTGCTGCGACGCTTGTCGCGACGGTTTCCGGACTGGCGCCCGGTAGCGAGGCGCTGACAGAAATCGTCGGATAATCGACTTGCGGAAGCGGCGAAACCGGCAGCTTCGTGAATGCCAGGACGCCGGCCAAAGCAACGCCGAGGGTCAGCAATGTTGTGGCTACCGGGCGTGCGATGAAGGGCGCCGAGATATTCATTCCGCCGGCTCGCCGCGCGCTATCGCGTTGCCACGACGTCCGCCGGACATGCGCAACGCCAGCCGATCGAAGTAAAGATAGATCACCGGTGTTGTGAAAAGGGTCAGCATCTGGCTGACAATCAGGCCGCCGACGAGGGTGACACCGAGCGGCTGGCGTAACTCCGATCCAGTTCCGCCACCGAGCATCAGGGGTAGCGCGCCAAGGATTGCGGCCATCGTGGTCATGAGGATCGGCCGGAAGCGCAGCAAGCAGGCTTGATAGATTGCCTCGCGCGGCGGCAAGCCCTCGACGCGCTCAGCCTCGAGCGCGAAGTCCACCATCATGATGCCGTTCTTCTTGACGATGCCGATCAGCAAGATGACGCCGATGATGGAGATAACGTCGAGGTCGTAGTGCAACGCGATCAGGGACAGTAGCGCGCCAACGCCAGCCGACGGCAAGGTCGAGAGAATTGTGACGGGGTGGACGAAGCTTTCGTAAAGGACGCCGAGCACGATATACATCGCCACGATAGCCGCGATGATCAGGAAGATTTCATTCGTCAAAGACGACTGAAACGCCGCAGCGGTTCCCTGGAAAGCCGTGATGAAACTGTTGGGCAAGCCAGACTGCGCTTCAGCTTTTACAATGGCATCAACGGCATCGCCGAGCGAAGCGCCTTGAGCGGTGTTGAAGGAGATTGTCGTCGCCGGGAACTGGCCAAAGTGCGTGACAACCAGAGGCCCGGTCCGTTTCTCGATGTGCGTTATTGCCGAAAGGGGGACCTGCCCGTTGGTCGTCGAAGATGACGATGGCAGATAGATCGACGAAAGTCCGTCGAGGGATTGTTGTAGTGTTGGGTCGAGTTCGAGAATAACGCGGTACTGGTTAGACTGTGTATAGATGGTCGAGACGATGCGCTGTCCGAACGAATCATAAAGCGCGTTGTCGACTGTGGCCGGCGTAATACCGAAACGGCTCGCTGTGGCGCGATCGATTACAAGATAAACCGACAATCCTTGCTGCTGCAGATCGCTGGCAACGCCGGTGAGCTGCGGCAATTGATTAAGCTGCTGCACCAGCTTCGGCACCCACGTATTGAATTCCGTCGCGTTTGCGTCCTCGAGAATGAAGTTATAAGGCGCGCGATTGACCGTTGAATCGATGGTCAGGTCCTGCACCGGCTGCATGTAGAGCGTTATGCCCGGTATGCCGGACACTTCGCCCTGAATGCGTTTGATGATCTGGCTGGCTGTGAGGTTGCGATTATCATGCGGCGTCAGCGAGATCAGGAAGCGCCCGCTGTTGAGCGTCTTGTTGGTGCCATCGACGCCGACGACCGAGCTCAGGTTCACGACGTCGGGATCCTTGAGGATCGCCGCGGCGAGCTGGTTCTGCAGCCGCGCCATCTCGGTATAAGACACGCTTTGCGATGCTTCGGTGATCGCTTGAATCATCCCGGTGTCCTGCACCGGGAAGAAGCCTTTAGGGATCGCGAGATAGAGCAGAACTGTGAGCGCCAGCGTCAGCAAAGCAACCATCAAGGTCAGCGGCTGCCGGTCCAGAATCCAGTTCAGCGCGCGGCCATATTGCGCGATGGTTGCGCTGAAGACGCGTTCGGCGTTGAGATCGAACCACGTTCGTTCATGATCCGGGCGATGCCGGATCAGCTTGGCGCACATCATTGGCACCAGCGTCAGCGAAACGACCGCTGATATGACGATAGTGACGGCAAGTGTAATAGCGAATTCGTGGAACAGCCGGCCGACGACGTCGCCCATGAACAGCAGCGGTATGAGCACCGCAATCAGCGAAATTGTCAGCGAGATAATGGTGAAGCCGATCTGCTCGGAACCGCGCAACGCGGCGTCCAGCGGCTCCATCCCGCTTTCGACAAAGCGTGCGATGTTCTCGATCATCACGATGGCGTCGTCGACGACAAAGCCTGTAGCGATTGTCAGCGCCATCAGGGACAGATTGTCGAGGCTGAAGCCGAGGAGGTACATCGCACCGAATGTACCGACGAGCGACAACGGCACCGAAAGGCTCGGAATGATCGTGCCCGGCAGCGTGCGCAAGAATACGAAGATTACGATCACGACCAGCACGACGGCGAGGCTAAGCTCGAACTCAACGTCAGCGACCGACGCCCGGATGGTCACCGTGCGGTCGCTCAGAGATCTGGACATCGACGGCGGACGGCAGCGACGCCAGCATCTGCGGCAGTAGCGTCTGGATGCGGTCGACGACCTGGATGATGTTCGCACCCGGTTGGCGTTGGACGTTGAGGATTATCGCCGGTGTGGTGTTCGCCCAGGCGCCGAGCTTGGTGTTTTCCGGGCCGCTGACGATCTTGGCGACATCGGATAATCGCACCGGGCTGCCGTCGCGATAGGCCACGATCAGATTGCGATATTGATCGGTGTTGGCGAGTTGATCGTTGGCGTTAATGGTGGATGCTTGCGCAGGTCCGTCGAAATTACCCTTCGGCGTGTTGACGTTCAGGTTGGCGATCGTGGTGCGGATGTCGTCGATCGCGAGGCCATAGGCGGCGAGCGCTTGCGGATTGACCTGTAGCCGCACCGAAGGCCGCTGGCCGCCGCTGATGCTGACCAGTCCGACGCCGGTCAATTGCGAGATTTTTTGCGCAAGACTGGTCTCGCACAGATCCTCCAGTGCCGTGAGCGGCATGGTCTTTGAAGTCACCGCAAGCGAGAGGATCGGCGCGTCGGCCGGATTGACCTTGGCATAGATCGGCGGCGCCGGCAGATCGGCAGGCAGCAGGTTGCCTGCGGCATTGATCGCGGCCTGGACCTCCTGCTCGGCGATGTCGAGGCTCAGATCGAGGCTGAATTGCAACGTGATCACCGAGGCGCCGGCGGAACTGGCCGAGGTCATCTCGTTCAAACCCGGCATCTGGCCGAACTGGCGCTCCAGCGGCGACGTCACCGAAGACGTCATCACCTCCGGACTGGCGCCTGGATACAGCGTCTGCACTTGAATGGTCGGATAATCGACCTGAGGCAGCGTCGACAGCGGCAGGAATATGTAGGCAACCATGCCGGAGAGCATGATCGCCACCATCATCAGCGAGGTGCCGACCGGACGAAGGATGAAGGGTTCCGAGACGTTCATCGCACCGTTTTATCTTCGCGCGAGTAGCTGCGCGCTGTGCCTGCTGTCGTGGTGAGCGCGTTACTGGGCGCCGTTCGTCGTACCTTGAGTCTGCGGGCGGTTGGAGTTTTGTGATCGTTCGCCGCTTCGCCCGGCGGCCCCACCACCGCTTTGATCGGTAGCGCCCCCGCGGCGGCCGCTTTGACCACTAGCGCCAGCTCCTGGCGCGCCATCGGTCGGTTTGCCGTCCAGGGTGGAGACGCTGACATGCAGTCCGTCCCGAAGCCGGTCGGTACCGTCGGTTACGACATGCTCGCCGGCCGTGAGACCGGAATTGACGGCCGTCATTGTTCCGTCAGTCGGGCCGATCGTAATCTGACGCACCGCCACCGTGCCGTCAGCATTGAGTACATAGACGTAGTAGCTCGGCGAGCTGTTTACCGAGGACGGTGCCGCGAGCTGAGTGCTGCCGGGATTGCCACTGTCGGAGTTCGCCCCGGTAGTGCCGCCTCCCGGTGCGCCGAGCTGAACGGCCGAGGTTGGAACCGTGATGACATTCTGCAAGGTTTGCAGGAGCAGCCGCGCATTGACGAATTGGTTTGGAAACAGCGCATTGTCGGCGTTGTCGAACTGCGCGCGGATTTTCACTGTGCCGGTAGTGGTATCGATCTGATTGTCGAGCGCGGAAACCTTGCCGGTTGCGAGCTGTTTGAGATTGGCGCGGTCGTAGATGGCCACTTGCAAGGATGTTCCAGCCGCGAGTTGGGGGACGATCTGAGGCAGATCATCTTCCGGCACCGAGAATACGACGCTGATCGGCTGCAATTCCGTCAGCACGGCAATGCCGGTGCTGCCCGAGGTCTGTACGTAATTTCCGGGATCAACCAGTCGAAGTCCGACACGTCCGGCGATCGGCGAGACAATCCGGCAATACGCGATGTCCAAGGCTTGCGTATCGACATTGGCCTGATCCTGTTTGACCGAGCCTTCATATTGCTGGACTACGAAAACTTGGTCTTCCGCCTGCTGCCGCGCGATTGAATTCTGTGCTGCGAGTGTCTGGTAACGCGTTAAATCCATTTTAGCCTGTGCGAGCAAGCCCTGATCGTGCGCAAGCTGACCTTCGGCCTGGGCCTTCGCAATCTCGTAAGGGCGCGCATCGACTTGCGCCAGAAAGTCTCCCTTGTTGACGAGTTGGCCTTCGGTAAAGGCGACACTTATCAACTGGCCGCTGATCTGCGTTTGCACAGTAATCGTCGCTAGGGACGTCACGGTGCCGAGCGCGTTGACGATGACTCTGATATTTCCGGTGCCAACCGTTGCCGCCCCGACCGATTGGGCTCCGGCGTTTTGAAAACGGCCGCTCGGTGTCGGGCTCGTCTTCGACAGATGTACTATCTCGTAGCCGGCGATGAGGAGGCCGAGCACAACGACCGTGCCGATGATGACCTTGGTTTTTGAAAAGGAGCGGCTCTTCACGCCCGGTTCAGGCGTGGTCTGCCGGAGATTAGGCGCCAGCTCGTCATCCGTTCTGCGCGTTCGCTCGTCCATAGTGTCGGTCAGTATCCCGGAATTTTCATCATATTAGTGTGCGGCAACCGGCCTCGCCTAATGAAAATTCGCTAATGAGCAGGGGATTCAAACAGTTATTGGCTGCGGAATAGTGGCGAGACGAGCCATAGCAGGGTCGTTTCAGCCTTTCCGAGGAACCACAAGTCGAATCAAGCCCATAGCGGGTGGCGTGGAACTCGGCCACGGTTGTCGGCAACGCCAGCCGGATTCAGACATTCCGAACCTATTTCGTGTCCTGCGGTGGACCTGAGGGCTGTCCGGGCGCCGTGCCGGAAGGCAATACCGATTCAAGTTGCGGCAGCAGCGAGAAATCCTTTTGAAGCTGCGGCTGCGTCGGCATAAGTGTGGTGTCCCAACCGCCGCCGAGCGCTTCGATCAAGCTGACGCTCGCAAGAAAGAGATTTTGCCGGATGGTCAACTCGCTCTGTTCATCATTCAGCAACGTCAGCTCCGCCTGCACGACGGTAGTAAAGGCGACCAGTCCTTGCTGGAATTGATTGAGGAAGACCTCGACTGCTTTCCGTTGATTTTGGACAGCGCGCTGCTGAATGCCGAGCGCTGCGCTGTAACGATGGATTGCCGCGAGTTCGTCTTCGACCTGCTGGAAAGCGACGAGCACGGTCTGCCGGTAATTCGCAACGCTCTGCCAGTAGGCTGCCTTCGCGGCGTCGACCTGCGCTGCGGTCAGCCCGCCGTTGAACAAGGTCGTTGTCTGGCCTGCTGCAATTTGTTCAACGGCGTGCGCGGCATTGAACGGCAGCGGGATGGTGCCGGCAAACTGGATCGCGCCGGTGATTGAAATTTCCGGAAAATAAGCCGCCTCAGCGACGCCGATCAGCGCATTCTGCTGTTGCATCGTACGCTCTGCAGCCGCGATATCGGGCCGCCGCTCTAAAAGCGTTGAAGGGATTGTGACCGGAATTCTCGGAATATTTCCAGCCAGAAGGTGACGCCCGATGTTCAATTCGGCAGGGGGCCTGCCGGTCAACATGGCGATCGCGTGCTCGAATTGCGCGCGCTGAACTCCAGTATCGATCAGTTGCGCCTGCGTGCTGTCGAGTTGGGCTTGTGCAGTTGCGACGTCGCCGGCGGTTACCGAGTAACCGGCGTTGAACTGGTTCTGCACGATGTTGAGGGTTTTCTTGTCTAGCGCGACCGTGCGTGACAGCAAATCGTGCAGCGAATCTGATGCGCACAGATCGAAATAAGCGGTTGCGAGCTGCGCCTGCGCAGACAGCTTCGCATTGTCGAGGTCAGCCGCGCTTGCTTGTGCGGCTGCCGTATCGCTTTCGATGAGGCGTCGTACCTTGCCCCAGACGTCGATATCCCAGGTTCCGTTGATTGGAGCGGTATAGAGCGACTTGTACGTGCCGGGTCCGCCTGGTCCGCTTCCGGCATTGACGAGAGGTCCGGTGCGCGTGCGGGTGACGTTGTAGCCGGCGGTCGCCGTCGGCAACAGTTGCGCCTGCGCCTCTCGAACAACCGCGCGCGCTTCTTCATAAGCCGCTGCCGCTGCAGCAACCGTCTGATTGGAGATTTCGACTTCGCGAAGCAGTTGAGCGAGCCTTGGGTCGCGATAGGCGGTCCACCAATCGCCGCGATCGACGTCGTCACGCGGCGTCGCGCGCTTGTAGCCCTTGAGTTCCTTGAATTCGGTTGGGACCGGCGCTGGAGCAGGGGAGTATTCGGGGCCTACGGCGCACTCGGCGAGCAGCGAAGCGAGAATCAAAACCGCCGCGCAGGCGTGCACGCGTATGAAAATGGCACGTCGCACCCAGTCACTCCGACGCACAACAGCATGGGCCAACGCATGCACTTCGGCGAACTCGTTGCTGCCCGAAAAACTGCCAGGAAACACCGGAAAGGCAATGCCCAATGCCGCGCCGATATTTCACCGGCGGAGCGTCGTCACACAGCCTCGTATGATCGAGCCCCCAGCGATCACGTTAACCATAACCATGCCTGCCACATGGGCGAATATCAACTCGGCGGGCTCTCACCTGTGGAGGCCTTGGGCGATCTGCCAGACATGTGACATTCGGGCGACAGTGCACGATTGGCAGCAAATGCTGGATCAGAATTGCCACACGGCGACTGGCGCTGCCGAAGATGACAAAAATGTAAGGTGCCGGAAATCTGGCGGCGACCCGCCACCCCTTACATATTCAAACAAGCGTATGAAGAAGAGCTGTGTGTGTGTGTGTGTGCATTGCAGCATCACGGCTTCGCGCCAGGAGGAACGTAGGTCTTAGTTCTACGTTCACTCATCAGTCTGGAGGAGGATTTTCGACATGTCCAAGATAGCAACCGGCGCAGCGGCCATAGGCATTTCCCTGTGCATGGCATTCGCTGCAACTGCGGCTCCTAACAAAGGTGGAGGTGGAGGTGGTCATCCCGGCGGCGGCGGACATCCGGGGGGTGGAGGCGGCGCTCATTTCGGCGGTGGAGGGGGGCATCCTGGCGGCGGAGGTGGTGCCCATTTCACGGCCCGCGCCGCGCCGCATATCTCCGGTGGTACGCCACGCTTCTCCAGTCACGTCGGTGGCGGCGGGCCGCATGTTTCCGGACGCAGCGGTCCCTCGTTTCGTTCAGCAGGGCACGGACCCGCTGCGCACACAACCGTCAGTCACGTAACGCCATCAGCCAGCCACGTAACGCCGTCGTTCAGCCGGGCGACGCCAGGGGTCGGCGCGCGTTCGTTCGCGGGCACTCACGCTGTTGGGCCCAACCATTTTTCCCGCGCGACTTTCGTTGCGCATCGCAACTTCGCGGCTAACGCCGCTTTCCATCCGTTCTGGCATCCTGGCTGGCACCCGGGATGGCATCCTTTCCATCATGTCGGATGGCTCGGCCCGGTGTTCTGGCCGTACGCCTACGGCAATCTCTTTTATTCTTCGCTCTGGCCGGATGATTATGGTTACGACGACCCGCTCTGGGTCTATGGCTACGGCGACATCTATCAAGGCATTTTCTCGCCGGACGTCTACGATCAGTACGTGCAGGGACCTGGCGCGCCGCAACGCATGGCGACGCTGACCCAAAGCATGGCGCAGAGCTGCGACGACGAAGCATCCGAAGTCACCGGCTGGCCGATCGATCAGATCCAGTCGGCGGTGCAGCCGAACCCGGATCAGACCGCTCTGCTCGACGATCTCGGCAATGCCGTGGTCAAGGCAAGCGACGTGATCAAGTCGCATTGCCCGACAACGGTGTCGTTCACACCGACCGGGCGCATCGACGACATGCAGCAGCGTTTGCAAGGCATTGTTCAGGCTGTCGATATGGTCAGCCCGCCGCTCGGTAAATTCTACAACTCGCTGAGCGACGAACAGAAGGCACGATTTAACGATATCGGCGCCAGCACTCAGGGCGCAAAGCCTGAAGCCGCAAACGCTCCGCCGCAGAGTTCGGCCGGCAAAGCTTCCAATCCGCAGGCGCAATGCGATGCGCAGGTGATGGCGTGGCCGACCGATCAGATCAGTCGTTTGGTGCAGCCGAACGACGCGCAGCGCGCCAAGCTCGACGCTCTGCAATCGGCAGCGACGAGTGCACAGGACACCATCAAGGCAGCGTGTCCGACCCAGACGCCGGCAACGCCTCCGGAGCGTCTGGCCGCGGCCGGCAATCACCTGAAAGCCATGCTGCAGGCGGTCGGTTCAATCCGTCCGGCGCTGCATGACTTCTATAACTCGCTGAACAATGACCAAAAGGCTCGCTTCAACACGCTGGGCAAACAGTTGTTTGCACAAACGGCTCAGACCCAGGAGCAATAATGGTTGAGCGATAACCGTTCTACGACGCGTGAGAGGAGTGGCGGATGGCAAAACCATCCGCCACTCTGTTTAGTGGAACAGGGTCGGGAATTTCGCTCGCAGTTTCTCGCGCAGATTAGCGCTGACGTCCACTGTCGGCGGGAATGTACCCTTGAGCTTCATGTCGTAGGGAATGCAGGCGTCGACCAGGATACGATTGTTGAAATTGCCGGGCAGATAAAGCGGATCGCGCTTTGAGGCCCAGGCTTTCTGCACGAGATCGATGTCGGTCTTCGGATCGAAGCGCGTGCACATTGCCCACAGCACCTGGTCGAGATCGCCGGCGTCGATATCTTCGTCAACTACGACAGTCCATTTGCCGGCATAGGCGCCGCCTTGGCACGCGCACGCCACGTGCAGGGCTTGCCGCGCGTGGCCCGGATAACGCTGGCGGAGTTGGATTGCGGTGAAGCGCGTCGCCGGGCCGGCCTCATGGTTCCACACGCCCAGCACATCGGGAATGCCGCAAGCATCGAGCGCGTGCCAGATTTGCGCGGCGCCGGCCACGCCCTTGAGCAGGCCGGTTTCGTCGACCGGTTTATGCTGTGGCGCGCAAGTCAGAATTGGATCGTTACGGTGCAGGATGGTTTTGACTTTGACGTAGGGCCTGTCCTGCGTGTCGTCCGAGTAATAGCCCATCCATTCACCGAACGGGCCTTCAGGTCTGGTCTGGCCGGGGACGGTTTCACCCTCGATGGCAATTTCGCAATCGGCGGGGATCGGGAAACCGGTGAACGGTCCCCGTACCACGTCGAGTGGCTCGCCGCGTATGCCGCCGGCGATATCGTATTCGCTGACTTCCGGCAGCGGGCTCGACGACAGCATGAACAGCAGCGGATCCTGTCCGCACAGGATCACAACTTTCATCGGCTCGCCGCGGGCAAAATATTTGTCGCGATGGATCCGCCCGTGCTTGCCCTCGGTGATCTGGCAGCCGACGGTCTTGCCGTCATAAACCTGGCTGCGATAGGCGCCGAGGTTGAACCAGCCGTCATCGGGGTCCTTGGTCACCACACAGCAGGCGGTGCCGATAAAGCGCGCCTTGTCCTGTTCGTGATGCCGCGGCACCGGAAACTTCAGGACGTCGACGGCATCGCCCTCGATGACGTTCTCGAAAATAGGGCCGTCGTTGACGAAGCGCGGCTTGAGCGGCTTAAGGTCCTGCATGCGCTCGTGATAACGCTGCACAATATCGACCTTGCGGTCATGCTCGAGCGGCAGGCCGAGCGTGAGCGCGATGCGCTTGATCGAGGAAAGCTGGCCATACAGCGTGCGGTAGCCTTTGGGGTAGCCGGGCACGTTGTCGAACAGGATCGCGGGTGCCTGACCGCGGCTTTTTTCCGTCAGCATGTGCGTGATGGCGCCCATCTCGACGTCCCAACTGGCGCCGGGAACGCGTTCCAGTTCCCCAAGCTTGTCGACGACATCGAGCCAGCCGCGTAGCCCGCGATAGCTATGGCTTTTGCCCGCCGCTGCGTCTGTCATGCTTGCCATGCTTTTCTCCTGATCCGCGAAAGTGGAATGGGGCGCCGGGACGTGTCAAGCTAATGCCTTCGTTCAATTCGACCTTGGAGCATGCCGTGCCGTTGCCGCGACCGAATTACAATCCGCCCTTCAATATTACGCGCGCCAGTCATTCCGTGCTGCATGTGAAGGATCTCGCCAAAAGCCGAGCTTTCTATGTCGACCTCATCGGTCTGGTTGTCAGCGACGAGGATAAGGACACCATCTATCTGCGCGGCATTGCCGAGGCATGCCACCACAGCCTTGTGCTCAAACGATCAGCCGAGCCGCGATCCGAGCGCGTCGGCATGCGCTGCTTCACCGAGGAAGATTTGGAAAAGGCGAAGTCTTATTTCGAGAAGGCCGGCCTACCGGCGCAATGGGTGGAGCGGCCGTATCAGGGCAAGACGCTGCACGTGAGTGATCCGGGCGGCGTACCGCTGGAATTCTGCGCCACCATGACAACCAAGGAGCGCTTGCTGCTGGACTTCAGTCGTCATCATGGCGCGGTGCCGCAGCGCATCGATCATTTCCAGATTCTGGTTCCCGACGTGCGGAAACATCTTGAGTTCTACATGGGGCTTGGCTTCCGTCTGTCGGAATACATCGCGCCGGACGGCAGTGACGATCCGATGTTCGTGTTCCTGCAGCGCAAGGGCAATCCGCACGACATCGTTTTTGCGCCGGGGATCGGGCCGCGGCTGCACCATGCGGCCTTCAGCATCCCGGAGTCGTATCACTTCTTCTACGTCTGCGATCTCGCATCCGAACTGGGTTTTGCCGACAATATCGAGTACGGCCCGGGGCGGCACGGACCGGGCCTTGCGTTGTTCGTCTACATGCGCGATCCGGACGGCCATCGCATCGAACTGTTCAATACGCACTATCAGTGCATGGATATCGAAGACGAGCCAGTACGATGGGATGCATCAGTCGCCGGCAAGCGGCGCTGGCAATTGCCGGCGCGCGCGATGTGGTTCAACGAGGCGAGCCGTTTCGTCGGCGTCGAGCCGAAGGAGCCGCCGGCTGGGCGCAGCCCGATGACGCTGGAGAAATTTGTCGCGGCGCAGTGACGAGGGTTCAGGCTTTTCGATAGAGCTTGTGCTCGATCCATAACAGCAGCGCATTCGCAATAGCCGCGAAGGCAGAACAGGATGATTGCAACTGTGACCATGTCTTCGCTTTGGGCGAGCGACATGTCGGCCATGATCATCGAGCCGAGGCCGAGTTTCGAGGCGAACATTTCGCCGAGCAGTACGCCGAGCAAGGTCACGGTGAACCCGATACGCAGGCCGGTGAAAACTTCGGGAAGCGCGGCGGGCAGCAGGACCGTCGTGATGGTCTGCCATGGCGACAAGTGAAGCGACTGCGCCGAGCGCAGGTAGACCGGCGGAATGGCCCGAATCGCACCCATGGTCAGAAGCGCGACCGGGAGGATGCCGTGCATCGCGCCGAATACGACTTTGCCGGAAATGCCGAGGCCGAAGATCAATAAAACGACAGGGTATAGCGTGATCTTCGGCAGCGAATAAATCACGACGAGGATCGGCTCGCCGACCGCGCCCGAGAGCCGGTGCGCGCCCATCCAGACGCCGATGGCGAGTCCGAGCGCATAGGCCAGCAACAGCGCGAGTGTGAAGGCCTCCAGCGTCGCCAGCGCGTTTTCGGCAAAGCGCGCTGTCGGTACCATGTGCAGCAGATACGTCATTGTCGGCAGCGGGGCAGGGAGTGCCGTCGCGCCGGCGATCTGGTGCAAAATTTGCCAGGCCGCCAGCATGAACGCGAAGACGATGAGCGTGTCGATGATACGGCGGCTCGTGGTCATGCCCGGCCTCCGGTGCGCCGAGCCGCAAAGCGCACGTCGAGCGTGTGGAGCACCGAATTAACGATCGTCGCAATGAGCAGTAGGAACAGAATCAGCGCATACATGCGCCGGTTGTTGAAGTCCGAGTAGGCGTCGGAAATGTCCCGTCCGAGTCCGGCAGGTGAGAGGATGAATTCGGCAGCGATGACGGCGATAAAGCCGTAGCTGACCGCAAGCTTGACGCCAGTGAACAGGTACGGCGCAGCAGCAGGCAATTGCAGCGTCACAGCGGTCGTAAGAGGTCCGAGGCGGTGGACACGAGCGACCTTGATCAGCACACGCGGTACCCGATCGAGCCCGTTAAGGGTCGCAATGATCATTGCGACCACCGCGGTGGCAACGCCGATCAGCACGATGGGCATTGGCGACAAGCCGAAGATCGCGATCAGCACCGGGTAGAAGATGAAGATTGGCACGGCGTAGTAGGTGGCAAAAAATGGATCGAGGGCTTCGCGCACGCGCGGCAGCGCGTGGATGATGAGCCCTAGTGCGAAGCCGAGCACGATAGAAACGATATTGACGACAGCGATCACGCCGAGCGTCCGCTCGATATCGGCATTGATGGCGCCAGAAGCGAGCAGGCCATACAGCGCAGTTGCCATTTCGGACGGCGGAATGACGACCTGATGCCTGATGAAGCTGAAACGGCAGGCGAGTTCGAGCGCGCTGATCGCGGCCGCAATTACCGCGAACCTGATCAGGCCGACGCGTGTCATCCGAGCGCCGATATGGCGTGGTGGCCCAGCGCCTTCATCGATTCTCCACGCAACAACTCCCAAAGCCGGCCGGTGATTTCGCCGAACGCGGCCTGGGCGACGATGGTGCTGTCGCGCTGGTTCGGCCAGCCGGTTTCGATGATTTCGATAAACCGGCCCGGTCGTGCCGACATCGCGCCGACGCGATCGGCCAGCATGGCGGCTTCGTCGAGTGCGTGGGTGATGAGCAGGACGGTGGCTCCGGTATTACGCCACAGCCGCAAGACTTCGTCGCCCATCAACAAGCGGGTCTGTGCGTCGAGTGCGCCGAACGGTTCGTCGAGCAGGATCAGCCGCGGCTGCAGCACAAGCGTTCGGGCGATGCAGACGCGTTGGCGCATGCCGCCCGATAGTTGTGAAGGGTAGGCACGGGCAAAGTCCTTCAAACCCATGAAGGAAAGCGCGTCGTCGACGCGGCGTTTGATCTCGGCCTCCCGCACGCCGTTGCGGCGCAGCCCGAATGCGGCGTTGTCCCACACCGTCAACCAGGGAAAACTCGCGTCTTCCTGAAACACGACCCCGATGCCTTCGGCGACTTCGCCGCGTACAGGTTTGCCTTCGAAGGTGACGGTTCCCGACGTGGGCGTTTGCAGCCCCGCAAGAACATCGAGGAAGGTGGACTTGCCGCAGCCGGACGGGCCGACGACGGCGAAAAACTCGCCCTTGCGCAGCTCAAGGTCGACCGGACCGAGCGCCTCGACCGGCGGCTGGTTGCCGGCGCCGGGATAGATGCGCGTGACCGCGGTGATTTGCGCGTGGATATCCCGCGACACGGTGCTCGTGCTCGTTACTTCTGCAAATCGGCTGGCAGGAACGATGGATCGATCATCTTGCTGAGATCGACGTCGTGATCGAGCATTCCGACATATTTCATGGCGCGCACGGTTGTCTCGAGAAGCGGCATCTCGATCCGGCCTTCGCTGTAGAATTTCGCCTCGACCAGTTGCTGCATCATGGTGCCGATATCTTTCGGCGGCAGCGGTGCGTAGATCGGTTCCAGGATCTTGATGGCATCCGCGGTATGCTCGTAGATGAATTTCACCGCTTCGCGCCGGCCGGCGAGGATGGCGCGGAGCTTGTTTGGGTTCTTTTTGATCAGGTCGCCGGTAGCGATGCCGACCGCCGGCGGCAGTGCCGGCAAATCCGCCGGACCCATGATGACGCGGTATTTGCTCTCGCCGCCACGCATCAGGAACAGGATTCCGGGAATACTCGTCGCATCGACCACATTGTTTTCCAGTGCTGTCAGTGCCCCGGAAAGGTTGCCGAGGGCGACGCGTTGAACTGTGCTCGGATCAAGCCCGACCTTCTCGGCCGCAATCACCGCGGTCATCTCGCCGAGCGACTTCGGATTGCTGATGGCGAATTTCTTGCCCTTGAGATCGGCCATCGTCTTGATCGGCGAGTTCGGCATCACGATGATGACGTTGCTGGCGAGCGAGCGTGAGCCGATGTCGACGATCTTGATGTCCTGGCCTTCGAGAATGGCCGAGATAATGCCGGCCGGTGAGGTTTCCCCGTAACCCAGATCGCTGGCGATGGTCGCTCGCACCGAGGAGCCGCCGCCTTCTCCGGAAATCACGCCGGTGATGTCGACGCCTGCCTGCTTAAAAAAGCCCTTGTCGATGCCCACGCCATACGCGAGCGCCGGAAGGATCGGCCTTGTATTGGGTGACGAGAACGTCCTCGGCCAATGCCGGCATTGGCGCGGCGATGCCTACGGCAATCGCAAAGACCATGGCTCTGGATTGGAACATTCTTTTCCTCCCTCAAGGCGCCGGATTGCAGGCAATTCTGCGAGCGCTTCCGGCGCATTATTGCTTGCCTCGGGCGTAATGGGAATGCGACCCATTTTGCCGATACGTATGAGGGTAGAATCATCGGCTATGATGGGAAACGGCCAAAGGCACGACGTGCAAAGCGACAGTTTGGGCTTCGCCAGGGTTTAGCAGCATGACGTCTATCGCGGACGACGCTCAGCTTTCGGCCGCGCCGGGTCCGGCCGATGCTGCATGGTTCGCCTCCTATCCGCCGGGCGTGCCGAAAACTATCGATCCGGATCGCTTTCCGTCCCTGCATGGGATGTTGCTCGAGTCCTGCGATCAGCATGCGCTGCGTCCGGCGTTCGAATGTCTGAGCGCGCGGATGAGCTACGCCGAGTGGGAGCGCGACAGCCGGGCGTTCGCCGCATTTCTGATCGAAGAGGTGAAATGCCGCGCCGGCGACCGCGTCGCGATCATGCTGCCGAACATGCTGGCTTATCCGGTTGCATTTCTCGGCACGCTTCGCGCCGGGTTGATCGCCGTCAACGTCAACCCGCTCTACACGCCGCGCGAGCTGAAGGAGCAGCTCGCCGACTCCGGCGCCGAAGTCATCGTCATCATGGAGAATTTCGCGCACAAGCTCGAAACGGCGATCGCCGAAACCAAAATCCGGCACGTCGTCGTGGCGCGGCTCGGCGATTTTGTGCCGACGCTGAAACGCTGGGCGTTCAATTTCGCCAATTCCTATATCCAGCACGCGGTGCCGGCGTGGAGCTTTCGATACTTTTACGATGATGCAGGATGCCTGCGCGCGGGAACCGGGCGCGCGCTATTCGGATGCCAAAACGTCGGCGAATTCCGTCGCGCTGCTGCAATATACCGGCGGCACCACCGGCGTGCCGAAGGGCGCGATGCTGACGCATCGCAATCTGATCGCTAACACGTTGCAGTGTCTGGCGTGGACGCAGGCCTCGAGCGAGACCGAGAACGAACGCGTGCTCACGCCGCTGCCGCTCTACCACATCTTCTCGCTGACCGCGAACCTGCTGTCGTTCGCCACGGTCGGCGCGCTCAACGTGCTGATCATCGATCCGCGCAATCTCGACCGGCTTATTCGCACCATTCATGGCGCGCACATCACGGTGATGTCGGGCGTCAATACGCTGTTCAATGCGCTGGTCCACAAGCCGGAATTTGCCGCGCTCGATTTCAGTTCGCTGCGGGTCGCGATCGGCGGCGGTGCGGCAATCCAGAGCGAGGTGGCGCATCGCTGGCGCGAGATCACGAACACCAATGTGGTCGAGGGTTACGGACTGACCGAAGCGTCACCGGTCGTCTGCATCAATCCGATCGAGACCCCGAAGCTTGGAACGGTCGGGCTTCCGGTGCCGTCGACCGAAGTCACGATCCGCGACGACGCCGGCGCGGTGCTCGGTATTGGCGGTGAGGGCGAAGTATGGGTGCGCGGCCCGCAAATCATGCAGGGCTATTGGCGCCGCCCCGACGAGACCAAGGCCGTGCTTACGGCCGACGGCTGGCTGCGCACCGGCGATATCGGCACTTTCGACGCCCAGGGCTATCTCAAGCTGCTCGACCGCAAGAAGGACATGGTCATCGTCTCCGGCTTCAAGGTCTTCCCCAACGAAGTCGAGGACGTCGCCATGCAGCATCCCGGACGTGCTCGAAGCGGCAGTGATCGGCGTGCCGGACGCGCGCACCGGTCAGGCGGTCAAGCTGTTCGTGGTCCGGCGCGATCCGGCCCTGACCGCCGACGCAGTGACTGCGTTTCTCCGCACCCGGCTGGTCAATTACAAGGTGCCGCATATCGTCGAGTTTCGCGACAGCTCTGCCGAAGAGCAACATCGGGAAAATTCTGCGTAAAGAGCTGCATTAGATGACATGCGCGTTTCGGCGTCCGCCCGCCTTCCTGCCCTTTTGCGGCGTGCTAACCGTAAGCCGCAATCAGAAACGGGAGGACGCCGGACCAATGGCCAAGCTGCAACTTTCATTCGCGTGCGGCCTCTATGACCGGATGCAGCCGCTTTATACGGGCGAGGTACAGCCCGACGGCATCGATCTCAATTTCATCGCGATCGACCAGCCGCGGCCGATTTTCGACCGCATGTCCGGCGGACAGGAATTCGACGTTGCCGAATATTCGCTGTCTGAATTCACCCAGCGGTTTACCCGCAACGAGTGTCCGTTCGTGGCGATCCCGGTGTTCCCGTCGCTTGCTTTCCGCATGGGCTACATCGCCATCAACAGGAAGTCCGGCATCAAGACCCCGAAGGATCTCGAGGGCAAGCGGATCGGCGTGCCGCTTTACACGATGACGGCGGCGATCTTCATCAACGGCATCCTGCATCACGAATTCGGCGTCGACCTGACGAAGATCCATTGGGTGCAAAGCGCCATGAACGAGTCGGGATCGCACGGCGCCCCGACTGTGCTGCCGCTGCTGAAGAAGATGACCATCGAGAACAACAAGACCAACAAGACGCTCGGTGAGCTTCTTGCCGCCGGCGAGATCGATGCCACGCTCGGAACCAGCTTGCCGGAAGAAATCCGCACCAATCCGGACATCGTGCGGCTGTTCCCGAACTTTGTCGACGTCGACAAGGACCTCTACAAGCGCAAGGGCATCTACCCGATCATGCACACCGTCGCCATCAAGAAGAGTGTCTACGAGCGGTATCCGTTTGTGGCGACGAGTCTGTACGACGCCTTCGTGAAATCGAAGCAAATCGCGCTGCGCAAATTGTTTAACCTGCGTGCCGTGCGC
This sequence comes from uncultured Alphaproteobacteria bacterium, assembly GCA_963739945.1. Classification (GTDB taxonomy): domain Bacteria; phylum Pseudomonadota; class Alphaproteobacteria; order Rhizobiales; family Xanthobacteraceae; genus BOG-931. The sequence goes on from CAVUCN010000028.1 coordinate 49,051, forward strand.
TACATGACGCCGTTCCTGATGCGTGAGATCGACGACATCTGGGAAGTGTTCAACGGCGATCCGTGGCCCTACGGCGTTGAGCCCAACCGGCGCACGATCGAGGCGCTTATCACCTATCAGCAAACGCTCGGCCTGACTGAAAAGGCCGTGAAGGTCGACGATCTGTTCGTTCCTACCTACGGCTAATCACCCACATTCAGGAATCCTGCCATGAGCCAACTCGACGATATCCTGCGCGACCTCGTCGTCGCCAATCGCATCCTGTCGAACGAAGACGTGGTCGATGCCTATGGCCACATCAGCGTGCGTCATCCCGACAATCCCAAGCATTTCTTCATGTCGCGCTCGCGGGCGCCGGAGTTGGTCGAGCGTCACGATCTGATCGAATTCGACCAGATGGGTGAGCCGGTCAAGGACAAGCGGCAGCCTTATCTGGAGCGTTTTATTCACGCGGCAATTTTCGAAGTCGCGACCGGATGTGATGGCTGTGGTCCACGCCCATGCGGAGGATACGCTGCCGTTCGGTCTTATCTCGAAGCCGCTCGAGCCGGTGATCCATTCCGGCAGCTTCATCGGCGGCAAGGTTCCGGTATGGGACATTCGCAAAAAGTTCGGCGACACCGATTTGCTGGTGCGCAACATGGCGCAAGGCCGTGACCTCGCCAAAACCGTGGCCAAAGGCAACGTCGCGCTGATGCGCGGTCACGGCTTCGCTTCGGCGGCGCGCTCGATCATCGAAGTGGTGCGGCTCTCGGTCTATCTGCCGCGCAATGCGCGCGTGCAAATGAATGCAATGCGCATGGGCGGTAAGCCGAAGCCTCTGTCGAAGGGCGAGATCGCTTCCCGTGGCGGCGGTAAAGCCTATACGCCTGGATCGCCGGAAACCTGGCGTGCCTGGGAATATTGGGCAAATCGCGCCGGTTGTGGCGATCAGATCGGCACAGCCCGAAGCCTATTCACATTCACACGACCACACGCATAAGGGGTGACGGTGACGCATTCCTGTGGCTAAATGGCGTTACTGGAATATCCGGCCGATTCTGCTTTGGCCGCTCCCATTTTGAGATTTTGAAGCACAACCCGAGGAAAACAGCCATGACCATGCGTTATGTTGCTCTTTGTACTGGTGCCGTACTCGCGGCTATCGCCTTGCAAGGCACATCGGCTAACGCCGTGACGATGGCGGAGTGCAGCGCGAAATATAAGGATGCGAAAGCCGCCAATACGCTCAACGGCATGAAGTGGAATGACTTCCGCAAGGCGCAGTGCGGCTCCGACGCCGCTGCGGCGCCAGCCCCAACCCAGGCGGCGGCACCAGCGCCTGCGCCGGCAGCACCTGCGCCGAAGCCTGCGCCCGCTCCGAAGCCGGCGCCTGCTCCGACAGCCGCGGCGGCGCCATCCGGCCCTGCGACTTTCCCGAATGCGGTTGATTCCAAGTATTCCAAGGATTCCGCCGGGAAGGCCCGCATGGAGACCTGTCTCGACCAGTACAAGGCCAACAAAGCCAATAACGGCAATGGCGGCCTAAAGTGGATCCAGAAGGGCGGCGGCTACTACAGCCAATGCAACACCAAGCTGAAGGGTGCGTAAGCGAGCCTGCCAAAGTCACTGACGTGGGGCGGCGTTAAAAAAGGAAAGTTGATATGAAAATTGCAATCAGCGCTGCATTGCTGTCGCTGGCGATTGGAACGGGAAGCGTGTTTGCGCAGACTCCCGCTCCGCGCCGGCTCCGGCACCAGCGGCGCAGCCCGCTGCGCCTGCTGCAGGAGCAACGGACAAGAAGGCGATCTCCAAAGAGTGCAGTCAGCAGGCCGACGCCAAAAGCTTGAAGGGCAAGGATCGGAAGAAGTTCCGCTCCGCCTGCAAGAAGAATGGCGGCAAGGCTCCATCTTGAGCTGACGCTGATCGCTGACAAGCGGAAGAGCCGGCACAAAGTGCCGGCTCTTTTTATGTGTCGTCAGATGCAGCTCTGAGGCGCCGCACGTCATGCGTCATATCCTGATCGTCGCGACTGCGTTTCGTCTTGCGGGTTTCATCCTCGCAATTGCATCGGTTGCGATGCTGGTCGATCTCGCCGACACCGCGCGCGTGATGCGTCAGATGCCGCCCCCGGAAACCGGCCAGTCACTCGACATCGGGACCTACGGTCTCATCGCATTGATCGTCAATGCGGCGAGCGGCTTTGCCTGGGTCGTGCGCGCGCTTGCGAGCGTTGCCGGCATGATCCTGGTCGCGCTGGCGATCGCGGCGATGCTCGCTCTGCTGTTCAGCTTGCTGCTTTATCTCACCGGGCGAGGGATCCGTCGGCATGCTACCTGGGCGCGGATCGTCGCGATGCTGATCAGTATCGGGTTCGTGCTTGTCTCCTGTGCGGTTGCGACGGCCGGGATGCGATGGGACATCGTGCCATTCGCAGCCTTGGCGATCGGGCTCTCGCTCTACGCCCTTTGGGCCCTGATCTGGCGCTTTGCCTGATCGTAGAAAAGCGAAAGAGCCGGCACGTCGTGCCGGCTCTTCTATTTTCCGATGCAGCGTGGGACCGGGTTAGTGAACGGCCAGCTCCGTCACCTTGCCGTGCTTGTCACGGCCTTGCGCGTAGTACTGGCCGATGTTCTGCATCAGTGCGGCATCTGAAACCGAATAGATCACGGCGTCGGTCTTGCCGGTATTGATGTGCTTGCGCCACATGAAGTTCGGCACCACGAACAGATCGTTGTGGGTCCACTCGAAGCGATTGCCGCCGACTTCGGTTACGCCGTTTCCTTCGATGCAAACGTAGTAGGTCCCGGCAGTCTCGCGCTTGAGCTCGGTTTCTTCGCCCGGACGCAGCAATTGCGCCGAATAGTTGAGGGTCTTGAACACCGGCTCGCCGGTCACCGGATTGACGAAGTCGACCTTGATGCCTTCGTGCGGGTCGCCTTTTTCCTTGCGCAGGCTGTGCAGCATGTCCATCACGTCGGAGCCGCGGAAGTGGAACAGCGGCGCCGGATCGCGGCCGACGCCACGCTGGTGACTGACAAAGGCCGGCTTGAGGCCGCCGTGGCCGTAGAGGTTGCGTGAATAGCCCTCAGTGACCGAGACCGCCTGGACGTTGGTGTTGCCCTGCGCGCCCGGCATGTTGTGATCGACCCACGCGGCATCGAGGAATTCCATCAGCGGCCAGTCCAGCGTGTCGATCCAGACGCAAGGCTCGTCGGAGTCATTGCCGTGATCATGCCAGGTGCCGTTCGGGGTGAGGATCAGGTCGCCGCGGTTGGCAGTGACGCGCTCGCCTTCGACGACCGTGTAACCACCCTTGTTGGACAGGATGGTGCGGCTGGCATTCGGCGAGTGCAGGTGAACCGGCGCAACGTCACCGGGATTGTAGATCGAGATCGCGCAGCGGATGGTGTTGGTAACCTGCAGGCGGCCATTGAGGCCGGGGTTCAGCAGCAGGATGCTCTGACGGTCGGCGAACTCGATCGGCGATACGTCGGCCTTGCTGGCGATTTCGGAAATCTGATTGAGGTAGTCCGAATACTCTTTCCACTTCCACATGAAGGGCGTGGTTTTCATCTGATTGACGGCGACGCGGCCGGTGGCGAGCTGGCCGGCCCCTTCACCGCTGGTCTCGCTGAACCACGGCTTCTGCGCCGGTGCGTTGGCTTGGGTGCGGATCCAGACGTTGTGTTTGCCGGCTTCGGAGTTGATGGCTTCCATCATCTCGCGAGCCTTGTTGGAAAGCCCGCCCGCGGCAGGGGCCTTCATAGTTACCGTGGCCATGGCGTTTCTCCTGTGAAATCGGGCCGATTAAGTCCCTTTGCGTGGAGGTATAGTGGCTCGCCTCTACGTTTGCAAAGCCGTCTGGATTGCGTCGCAGGCGGCATACCCCGCTGAAAAGGCATAGCCGGTGGAGTTAACGGGCGCCGATGAAGTCGCGGATCGCCTTGGTGAATTCCGCCGGCCGGTCCATGTTTGAGATGTGGCCTGCGCCCGGTAGTTCGACGAAGCGCGAGCCGCCGAGTTTCTCGTGCAGCTTGCGCATCGGCGCCGTGGCGGCGTCTTTCTCGCCGCTCATGAACAGTACCGGATGCTTCACGGTCGCGACCGTCGAAGCGTAGTCGTGATCGGAGAGCGCGGCCGCGCAACCGATGAAGCCATTGACCGGCGTCGTGCGGATCATGGCGCGGATTCTGTCGAGGTGCGGCGGGTTCTTCGCTACCGTCTCCGGCGGAAACCAGCGGCCGATCGTCGGCTCGACAAGCGCTTCAATGCCCTTGGTCTCGGCGACCGCGATACGCTCCGCCCAGCCCTGACTCGACTGCGGTGTCGATTGGCAGGGCGAGTCGCAGACGATGATGTGATCGACACGATCGGGATAGTGTTCGGCAAGCCCCATTGCGGTCGCGCCGCCCATCGACAGGCCGGCGAAGTGGGCTTTTTTGATCGAGAGCGCGTCCATGAGCCGGACCGCGTCGGCAAGCAGCGTGTCGTAAGTATAACGGCCGGCAGGTGCATCAGTGCCGCCGTGGCCGCGCTGGTCGTAGCGCAACACGCGGAACTTGTCTTTTAGGGCAGCAGCCTGGTCGTCCCACATCGCGGTCGAGGTCGCGAGCGAATTGGAAAATATGAGCCACGGTGCGCCTTCTGGACCGTCGACCTGATAATTGATGGTGATGCCGTTCGCTTTGATTTTCATGATGCTCACTTGAGGTTATTTCGGCAGGAAGCTTTCCAGAAGCGCGATCAGCGGCTCCGGGCCCTGGCTTGGCAGGAAGTGGCCGGCTTCTTCAACCAGTTCGAAGCGTGCTCCGGGAATCTTTTTGGCAAGTTCGGCGGTGCCGGCGTGCGGCCGCACGGTATCGTGCTTTCCGGCAACGACCATCGTCGGGCAGCGGACTTGTGACAGCATGTGCAGCATGTTGGTGCGCGCCAGTGTCCGGAAGCCAAGACCAAAGCCGACCGGGTCGTTGCCGAGATACCGCCCGCGATAAGCTTCGTATTCGGCCGGGTCGCCCAGCGTCTTCGGATAGGAGATATCAAGTGTTGTCGGCAATCCGGCACGCATCCCGTCGCGCATCGCAAGTGCCGCACGCTCATCGAGCGCGGAGGCGCGGCTTGGATCGACACCGGGCGCCGGATTGCACAGTACCAGCGATCCGACGTCGTCCGGACGCTTCTCCAGGAACCGCAAGGCTTGGGTGGCGGCCGCGGCGACGGTTACGAAGTGATAGGGTGGATCGAGCCGAACAGCCTTGGCGAGCGCCTCGAAGTCCTCAACCAGCATATCGTTGGTGAAGTCCTGCCTCACTTTTTCGGAGTAGCCGGCGCCGCGCTGATCGTAGCGCAGCACGCGATAACGCCCCGCGAGCCGCGGCGCGACCTTGTTCCAGGAGTTCAGCGTGCCGCCCAGTTCGTGCAGCAATACGACGGATGGCCCCCGCGTACCGGAAAGCTCGTAGTGCAGACTTACGCCGTTGGCGTCGACGAAGGACAAGCGCCTCTCCCTAAAATTCCCACCCGATCAGATGATCGAGCGAATAGTGGCCGCCGCCGTGGATCAGGAAGTAGAACGTCGCGACAAGCCACATCATCGTATATTCAAGGCCGAGCTTGTTCCAGAAATAGCGGCCGACGCGGTACCGTTCAAAATTGGTGACGATCAGAAACATCACCAGCGGCACACAGGCGGCGCGGGTGAACAGGCCAAGCGCCAGCATCGGGCCAGCGATCAGTTCGGTCGCCGAGATCAGCGGCGCCCATAGCCAGCCCGGGCGATAACCCCATTTGTCGAGGTCGCACCGCAAGCATCTTCACGCTACGCTGCGGCAGCCCGGTGGTCGGAAAGAAGCCGAACGACATGCGCAAGCCATGCGGTACCATCCAAAGCCCGACAACCGACTCGCAGCATCGCCTCCGAGATCGGCGCCAGCGTCTGATAGAACAGGCGCCAATTGCGGAAAGATCAGTGACATTTCAGCCATGCGTGACGAACGTGGGACTCTGGACTAGGATCAGTGCGCCATCAGCACGGGAAGCTTGGCATTGGCAAGAATATGCCGCGTGGTGCCGCCGAAGATCATCTGGCGCAGCCGGCTTTGCGTATAGGCGCCTTTGACGATGAGGTCGCAGCCAAGCTCCTCGGCTTTGGCCAGCAGTATTTCACCGGCGTTGCTCTTGCTCTGTTTGAGCGTGATCAGCTCGGCGTTGACGCCATTGAGCTTCAGCGAACGCGCCATCTGCTCGCCGGTCGGTCCGGCAACTGTCGCGCCTTCGACGGTGCAAATTGTGACGCGCTGGGCGAGCCGCAGCAGCGGCATGGCGTCAGCCGTGGTGCGCGCCTGCTCGGTGCTGTTATTCCAGGCAATCAGTACGTTGGTGGCGAGCGATTTCGGCGAAGCTCGGCGGCGCGATCAGGACCGGGCGGCCACTTTCGAACAATGCGGATTCGAGCGTCACCATTGACGGGCTCTGCCATTCGTCGCCGGGCCGCGCCAGGACGATGCAGTCGAACACGCGGCCATAGCTGCCGACGAAGTCGTGACCACTCGGCGCTGAATCGAGCCATGAGAATGACGGCGCGTTCTGTGCCGCGCTGCCCTGTTGCGCCACCTGATGCTGCGTCATGAAGGCGCGGAACATGTCCTCCGCCTGACGCACCATTTCGGCATCGTTCTCCTTCACCGCGACCATGGTGAGGCCGCTGTCCGGGTCCATGGCGACCAGATCGGCAACCGCAGGGCGGAGCGAGAAGCCCTCAATGAAGGATCCGAATTTCTGCGCCAGCAGCAGCGCGGTATCCAGCGCCGACACCATCGAGGTGTTGTGTTCGGTGGGTACGAGAATGGTCTTCATGTGCACGCCCCACTTGCCTCCGGCAAAAACCGGCAGGCGGTTCCCCTTGTCGGCCCCTCAGCCGTGCACTCATACTGCCGTGCGACGGGATTCCCGACAAGCACCTGATGTCAGGCTTAATGGCAGGAACAGCCCGTCCAAGACGCGAAACATCGCGGAAACGACCGGGAGGAGCGTTATGGAGCGTCGCGCACTGCTTGCGGCATTCGGCCTCGTGCTGCTGTGGACGACGGCTGCCGCGCCACAATCGTTCCCGTCCCGGCCGGTGAAAATGGTCATGACCTTCGCAGCCGGCGGACCGGCCGATCTTTTCACCCGCGTTCTGGCCAACGAGATGAGTCAGGATCTCGGGCCAGCAGGTGTTTGTCGAGATCCACGCCGGCGCAGGCGGCATGACCGGGGTTGATTACACGGCGAAGAGTTCGCCGGACGGTTACACGATTTGCTTTGCCGGCGCGGCGTCGCTGACCACCATCCCGTTCATGGTCGACAAGATGCCGTACGATTGGCAGAAGGATCTTTCCCTGCTGACGACTGCGGTGCGCGTGCCGCAAGCCATCGCGGTTTCGCGGTCGCTCGGGGTCGATACGCTCCCGGCCTTTGTCGACTATGCCCGCGCCCATCCGGGCAAGATCAATTTCGGTTCGGCTGGGGCCGGCACGATCACGCATCTCGGGGTAGAGCTGCTCAAGGACGAGGCCAGGATTGACATGGTCCACGTGCCCTATCGCGGCGTCGCGCTTGCCATGACGGATCTGCTCGGCGGACAAATCCAGATGATGCTGGCCGACGTGCCGATCCTGCTGCCGCAGATCAAGTCCGGCGCGATCAAGGCATTGGCGGTGACGTCGGCGGCGCGGATACCGGCGTTGCCCGATGTGCCGACGACGGCGGAGGCGGGTTATCCGCGGGTGATCTCGGATAATTGGTACGGCCTGGTCGCTCCGGCCGGCGTTCCGGCCGATATACTGGATCGGCTGCGCCACGCGGCGATTACCGCGCTCAACAGCGACGATCTGAAAAAACAATACGCGACCTTCAACGCAACGCCGTTTCCAGCCACGCCGCAGCAGTTCCGCGATTACATTCTTGCCGACCAGGCGAAGTGGGAGCCGATCGTGCGCAAGACCGGCGTGAAGCTCGAACAATAATCCGACAAGGAACTTCGATGCCCGATCTGCTGATCGATAACGATGGTGCGGTTCGCATCCTGACGATGAACCGCCCGGAAAAGCGCAACGCCTTGAACATGGCGTTGAGCGAGGCTCTGCTGGACGGCCTGCGTGACGCCGACAGCGCAAGCGACGTGCGGGCGATCGTGCTGACCGGAGCAGGGCCGGCTTTTTGCGCCGGTGCCGATCTTTCTGAGTTCGCCGTGCTTACTCCCGATCACGAGTCGTTGGTCGAGCGCCGCGCCACACTGACGATGGAGTTGCAGGGTGTTTGCGCAAAGCTCTCCAAACCGGTCGTGACCGCGGTCAACGGTGCCGCCATGGGCGGAGGTGCAGGCTTGGCGATCGGTGGCGATATCGCGGTGATGTCCGAGACCGCGAAGATCGGCTACCCGGAAGTCAAACGCGGTATCGTCGCCGCGGTGGTCATGGCCAATCTGGTGCGTCAGATCGGCCGCAAAGCGGCGTTTGAGTTGGTTGGGACCGGCGAGCCGGTCGATGCGGCGCGCGCTTTTGCGCTCGGTCTGGTCAATCGTGTTGTTTCCCCGGACAAGTTGATGACAACTGCGCTGCAGTTCGCCCATGTCATGGCGGCGTTCGATCCGCAGCCCATGGCGGCAACCAAGAGTCTGTTCTATCGCGCCGCCGATCTGCCATTCGATCAGGCGCTGGAAGCCGGCCGCGACATCAACCAGCGCATGCGGTCGTTCAGCAAGGACAAGTGATGGGCTTCACCACGTTGCGATACGGCGTCGAAGGCGGTGTCGCTACTCTGACGCTGGACCGCCCCGACAGCCGCAATGCCCTAAACCGCGCCATGTGCGACGACCTTCTGGCGGCGGCGACGGCGGCCCGGGACGATGCCGAGGTGCGTCTCCTGTTCGTGCGGGCCAAGGGTCCGGTGTTCTGTGCCGGCGCCGATCTCAAGGAGCGCACGGCCATGAGCGCCGACGCCGTTCGGGAGCGGCGGCTGGCGGGCTTTGCCGCTTATGGCGCGCTCGAAGGCCTGCCGATGCCGGTGATCGCCGTGGTTCACGGACCCGCTATCGGCTCGGGCGTCGAGATTGCGTGCTGCTGTGATTTCGTCATTGCGACGCCGGAAGCGACCTTCGCTACGCCGGAAGCGACACGGGGGACCATAGGCGTGACGCAGCGGTTGCCGCGTATCATCGGCAAATCGCTGGCGAAGGACATGATGTTTACCGGCCGCAAGTTGACCGCTGCCGAGGCTCACGCGGCCGGTCTGGTGACCAGGGTGGTCGAAGCTGCGGCGCTGGATGGCGTGCTGGCAGACATTGCCAAGACGATCCTTGCTGCGCCGCAGGCGGCACTGCGGCAGGCCAAGAGTTGCATCGACCATGGCATGGCGCTTGATCTACGTGGCGGGATTGGAGCTTGAGCGCGCCGCCATGGAGGAAAACGTTACCAGCGGCACGTGGCGCGCCGGAATGAGCTCCGGCGTGGGAAAGTCTTGAGCACTTAACGTCTCGTTAACGAAATAATTTACCGTGAGCGATGGCCGCGGCCGCTGGTCGGCGTGACCGTCTGCTAAACTGTCTTTGATTCGTAACAAAAATGACTTAGCGCCATCGTCGGGGGATCGCCGTGGCGGACATGTCCAACATTCGGCAACTGGTTTCGGCGGCACGTAGCCGCATTCTCCTGATTTGCCCGGATTGCGGCCAGGAACACATGGAATTCGCCGACAAGCTCCGCGGGTCCCGGTTCTTCAACTGCATCGGCGACGAGTGCGACTATCGCTTCGACCTTGTTTCGGGTCCGCAAGGCGGAGCGTTCCAGCGTTTTGTCTACGCTTGGCGAAGGCTGTTCGCGGCGTTTCTGCCTGCCAATTAGGTTCGCTGGAGCGGCTTAGCGCACGACGGCGCTTGCTGCAGCCTTCACCAGAGCAATCGGATCGGTAAAGGCAGCAACGCCGGCGGCTTGCAGTTTTTCAACGGCCTGTTCCGCCGTCATCTTCCGCGTGGCGGCATGGCCGGCGGCGATGCCGACAAATAGCGGCTTCGGCAACGGCTCGGCGGCCAGCCACGTCGTCAACGCGTCGATGCGCTCGGCCAGCGAACGCGACGCCAGCGTGGTCTGGAAGATGATCGCCTTGATGTTGGGCCGCGCGGCAAGGGCACGGGCGATTTTCAATCGCTCGGTCATGGTCTCGTCGGGCGCACCGCGCAGATTGTCCATGAAGCTTGCGGCGCGCATGCCGTGGTCGCCGATCAGGTCCATCATCATCATGCCGAGGCCGGCGCCGGACGTGACCAGGACGACGTCACCTTCGGTTTCGACGAGCTGGAAACCGAGCGCCTGCGCCTCGCGCTCGAGCTTGGTCAGGGCGCGGCCGGCGAGCATCCGGCTGACCGCGAATTCTTTCGGATCGTGGCGGAAGTCCGCGGCGTCGTCGCGAATGATTTTGGCGTCACAGGCGATCAGCGCACCGTCTTTTGTCAAAGCCAGCGGGTTGATCTCCAGGAGTTCCAGATCTTCCTGCCGGGCGATTTCCGGCAGCCGTGCGGCGTAGCGCGCGACGCGGGCGGCAACATCGGCCGGGAACAGCTTGCTGATGGCGGGAAAGATTTTCTCCGGCGTGGTCGGTTTGCCGTTTTCGATCGGGATGCGGACGACCTTCGCGGTCGACTCGACATTTTCCCCACCTTCCGGCGCCAGCAGCATCTCAAGTTGCTGTGTGCTGCCGTTGATGCGGACCGCGACAAAAATCTCCTGCGCGATCGGGACTGCTTCCTCGAGCAACAGCGGTGTGTCGGCATCCTCAAGCCCAGGCAGGATCAGCCGGCGTGCATCGCGAAAACCGTCGAGTTTTTCAAAATAACGCACGAGGCCGCGCTTGCCGCGGCCGCCTTCCAGAAGTTGCGCCTTGAGCAGGAACCCGGGCCATTGCGCAGCTTCGTCAGGCGCGCCCTCGCCGGCATGAAGCAGGATGCCGCGCGGTGTGGCGACGCCATGCCGTCGCAACAGGGCTTTTCCATCGCACTCGGCTAATCGCATATACTGCCTCGTCGCGCCGTCCGGCGCGTTATCACTCCGGGAGCTTATCGCATGTCAGGGCCTGCGCGCCTGCCGTTTCTCGATCCCGAGCCGTGGCGGGTTGCAGTCATCGCGCCGACGGGTCGCTACGCGCGCAACCAGGTCGCCGGCATGACCGAGGCGGGCACGCCGCTGGTCGCCGGCGTCGCGCTGGGCCGCGGCGGTACGGTCATGGACAAGCTGCCGCTTTACGATCGCATTGCGGACATTCCGGACCAGCCGAATATCGCGCTGATCTACACGCCGGCGGAGGGCGTCCGCGATGCCGTCGCCGAGTGTGCGACAGCGCAAATCCCTACCATCATGGCGGTTGCCGAATATGTTCCGGTTCACGATGCTCTGGCTGCGGCTGCGATGGCGCGCGAGGCCGGAAGCTGGCTGATCGGTCCGAATACGCTTGGTATTTACGTGCCGGGCAGGGGCTTGCTCGGCTCCATCGCGCCGAGCTTCTGCAAGCCCGGCCGTCTTGCGGTGATCATCCGGAGCGGCACACTGGCGCTCGCGGTCTCGCGGCAATTGACGCTCGCCGGGATCGGCCAGCGTGTTGTCGCTCATGTCGGTGGCGACTCGGTGATTGGCCGTAATCCGCATGAATATCTACAAGCGCTCGCCAATGACGATGCCACGGCGGCGGTGCTCTATTGCGGCGAGATCGGCGGCGACAAGGAATACGCGTTTGCAGAGGCGGCGCGTGGCTTTCCCAAGCCGGTCTACGCCATGATTGTCGGCCGCCATGCGCCAGCGCAAAAGCAGATGGGCCACGCCGGTGCGCTGATCGGCAGCGCGCGCGAGGGCGCAGATGCCAAGCTCGCCGCACTCTCAGTCGCTGGATGCCGCGTGGTGAAGGGACTGGAAGAGCTGATTACGACGCTTTCGGCGGCTCGTGAGCTACGGTGACCCGCCGCATCTCAAAGATGTTGTCGACGACCGTGTAGTCACCGCGATAGCCAAGGCGGGCGATGGCGCGGATTTTGGACATGTCGATCATGCCGTTGACGATGACCGCGTCGTCGACATGAACATTGACGACCTCGCCGATTATCATTTCGTATTTTTGTTTCTTGCCGTCGCTGCTGGTGAGATTCACGGTTTGTGAATAAACGCATTCCAGCGCGATGGGCGATTTAGCGACACGTGGCGGTTTGACCTTGCGTGATGGGGCCATTTCGAGCTTGGCAAGGTCCGGCTCGCTGATGCCGTCGGGATAGTCGCCGCCTGAAATATTCATTTCCGTCCGCAAGTCATATGTCGCCAGGTTGAAAACGAACTCGCCACCGCTCTGCGCGTAGTTTTGCGAATGCTTCCTCGTATTCGATGAGAACATGACGAACGGCGGTTGGCTGGCACACAGGTTGAAATAGCTATGCGGCGCCAGATTGACCTCGCCTGCGGGGCCGATTGTCGAAATCCAGCCGATCGGCCGGGGCACCACGAGCGAGGTCGTCGGATCGTGGGCAAGATTATGCGGCTCGCTGCGCGGATCGTAATCCATTCTCAAAAATCCGTTTTGAATTGTGGCTTGAGGCTTGGCGGGGTGTGTTCAATGCCACAGAATGCTAGCGTCTGGAACGTAAAAGCGCCATCGGTATTCGCCGAGCGGCTCACGCCGGGGTTCGAGATGAAATTGCACTGGTCACCGCGCTCGCCGTTCGTCCGCAAGGTGATGATCGCAGCGCACGAGCGTGGCGTAGCCGGGCGTCTCGATTGCGTGCGGACCGTCGCGGCAAGCTCCAAGGCTCACGCCGAGCTGATGAAGGACAATCCGCTGTCGAAGATTCCGACATTAGTTCTCGACGACGGTACGGTGATCTACGATTCGCCGGTGATCTGCGAGTATTTCGACGCGATCGGGGACGCTGAGACACCGAAGCTCTTCCCGTCGGAGCCGAGGACGCGCCTCCTGGCGCTGCGTCGTCAGGCGCTGGGCGATGGCTTCCTGGATCTTTTGGTGCTGCTGCGCGACGAACGGATGCGGGCACAGCCGTCGCAAGCGCATCTTGCCAGCGCGGCCGTCCGCAAGCGCGCAACTCTCGACGGCCTTGAAATCGAGGCGGCAGAGCTGGCCGCTTCGCAATTCGGCATCGGCCATATCGCGATCGGATGTGCGTTGAGCTACCTCGATTTCCGCTACGCGGACGAAGATTGGCGCGAAGCGCGTCCGCGTCTTGCGAACTGGCACAAAGGCTTTGCTGCGCGACCGTCGGTGCTGGCGACAGAACCGATCGACGATGCTTGATCTGCCGCTATGGCCGACTTCGATCTGATCATCATCGGTGCAGGCGTCGCGGGATTGACCGCCGCGATGGTTGCTGGTCACCGTGGATTAAGTGTCACGGTGATCGCAGCGAGCGGCCCCGGAGGCCAGATCGTCAACGCCGAACGGGTCGAGAATTTTCCCGGTATCCCGGGGTCCATTGCCGGGCACGAGCTCGGCTCGCGTCTGTTCGAACAGGCCGAGGCCGCCGGTGCGCAGTTCATGCTCGACACGGTCGAGAGCTTGAGCGTGGAAGGCACCAAACGCGTCGTCCGCGCGTCGGGGCAGGATTTTCACGCCGGAGCGGTCATCATTGCTGCGGGTTCCACGCTTCGGCCGCTCGGGATTCCAGGCGAGGGAAGACTGCTCGGCAAAGGCGTGTCCCACTGCGCATCCTGTGACGCGCCGCTGTTCAAAGGCCGCAACGTCTGTGTCGTTGGCGGTGGCGACACCGCCTTTGACGAGGCGCTGGTCCTGTCGGGGCACGCCGCGCAGGTTACCATTCTTCATCGTAGCGAGACGCCACGGGCGCAGCAGCATCTGCGCGCTCGCATCGATTCTGCCGCCAATATCACCGTCGCGAATGGCACGCTGGTCGAAGAAATCCTCGGGCGCGAGACCGTCAACGCGATTCGTCTCCGTGAAGCGAAAACCGGAGCAACGCGCGAACAGAAGCTCGATGGTGTCTTTGTTGCCGTCGGGCTCGATCCGGCGACGGCGTTCCTCAACGGTATATTGAAACTCGATGCATCCGGTCACATCGAAACCGACATCATGATGCGTACGTCGCTCGACGGAGTCTTTGCCGCCGGCGACATTCGCAAAAATTCGATAGCGCAGCTTGCCGCCATTGCCGGTGACGGCGCCACCGCGGCGATCTCGGCCTGTCGTTATCTGAAGGGGCGTGGCTGAAGCGATTTAGTTCATCGTTGGATCGAGCACGATCTTGCCCTGACCCTCGTGCTCTTCGACCATCCGATGCGCCTGCACAGCTTGTGACAGCGGCATCACCCGCTCGATCTGCGGGATCACCTTTCCCTGCGCGGCGGCTTCCAGACAGTGCGGCAGGTCTGAGGGTGTGTAGCCCGGCCGGCCCTTGATCGTGATCCGCTTGTGATAGAGGTGCGAGAAATTGATCGAGACATGCGGTCCGGCGTGGGCGCCGGCGGTCACCAAACGGCCATCCATGCCGATCGCCATAAACGCGGCCGGCAGTACTTTGGGATTGGCAATGTTGTCGTAGAGTACATCGACGCCCTTGCCACTGGTGAGCTTCATGATCTCATCGGTGATGTTGTGGGTGTTGTAGTTGATGGCGTGGTCGGCACCGAGCTTCAGTCCAAGCTGCACGCGACTATCCGATCCCGCCGCTGCGATCACCTTGGCGCCGATCACGTTCTTGGCGATCTGGATCCCGACGGAGCCGAGATTGCCTCCGGCGCCCATGACCAAAACCGTTTCGCCGCGCTTTAGCTCGGCGACATGGAACAGAAGATTCCATGCGGTCGGGACGTGGCGCAGAACGACTGCGGCCCGGTGGAAATCGAGATTTTGCGGGATCGAGACGCCCGCGACGGCGGGTACGCAGACCAATTCGGCAAAGCCGCCGGGTCGTTTGATCCCCATCATGCCTTGCGGGCCGGAATAGGCGTGGTCGTCCTCGGCGCAAATATTCAATGGCATGACGCCGGCCGCCGCAGCGCGGTCGCCGGCCTTCCAGTGCGTCACCTGCGGCCCGACCGCGTCGACAATGCCGGCGCAATCGACACCCGGAATGAGTGGCAACACCGGTCCGCGATACTGCTCCTTGCCGGCGCGCAAGCTGACGTCAAGCACGCGGTTGACTGTTGCTGCATGGACTTCTGATGCGGATTTCGCCGGAGCGCGGCACGGGATCGGGAACATCCTCGTATTTGAGGACATCGGGCGGACCATATTCGTGGATGACGATTGCCTTCACCTTGAGCCTTCTTGTTGATTTTGGATTGAACTTAACAGAGGGGTGGAATTTCAACGGCAATATGACACGATCAACCTCGGCTCAATAGGCCGCGTTTTGGAATGACGGAGCGAAGCGCCATGGATGCTTCCGGGAAAGAACTCGCCGACAAGGCGGCTTGCGCAGAATTGGTGCAGGCCTGGGGCGTGTATCGCGACCAGGGCAAATGGAAAGAGCTGCGCGGCATGTTCACCCCCGAAGGACACATCTCGGTGTCGTGGTTTCGCGGGCCAATCGAGCAATTCGTTGAGCATTGCCGTGCCAGTTACAGCATTCGCGGTAACTGGTCGCGGCATCACCTGTTTCCGTCGAGCGTCCAGCTCAATGCTGATCGCGCCGTTGTCGAGACAAGCGTCATCATTCGCGTTCGCCAACCGTTCAACGGCATCGCCGTCGATCTGACGTCATGCTCGCGCTTCCTTGATCGAATGGAGCGGCATGCGGGCGGCTGGCTGATTGCCGAGCGTGCAGCGATCTACGAACGCGACCGGCTCGATCCGGTTGAGCCGTCGCAGGCCTTCAATGATTTGTTCGTGGCCGCCAACACCGCGCAGTATCCAGAGCAATATCGCTACATGGCGTTTCGCCTGGCGCATGCGCCCGGCCGCACGCTGGCTTCGGTGATTTATCGCGATCGCGAGCAGGAAACGGCCGATCTCTATACACGCTTTTCCGAGTGGCTCTCCGGCAAGTCCTCTTGACCGCAGCACGGACGCCGGGTTAGCCGCCTGTCCGGGAGATCCTTATGGCGGTTTACACCGACGTTGCGGCGGAAGACCTCGCCAGCTTTCTCGACGGCTATGACGTCGGCGAGCTCTTGTCCTATAAGGGCATTGCCGAGGGCGTCGAGAATTCGAACTTTCTGGTTCATACCCGCGCCGGTAATTTCATCCTGACGCTCTATGAGCGCCGCGTCGCCGAGCGCGATCTGCCGTTTTTCCTGTCGCTGATGGAGCATCTGGCCAAGCGTGGCATCACCTGTCCGCAGCCGGTGAAGACCAGAGACGGCAAGATACTTGGCAAGCTTGCCGGGCGGCCCGCGGCAATCGTCACCTTCCTTGAGGGCCTATGGATACGCCGCCCGACTGCTGCGCACTGCGTCGCGCTTGGCGATGGGTTGGCCAAGCTTCATGTCGCGGGCGCCGATTTTGGCATGCGCCGCGACAATGCTTTGTCGGTTGCCGGCTGGCGCAAGCTTTACGAAAACTGCCGTGAGCGCGCACACAAGGTCGAGCGCAATCTCGAAACGCTGGTCGCTGCCGAACTCGACGTGCTTGAGCGAGAATGGCCGGAAGGGCTGCCACAAGGTGTCATCCACGCCGACCTGTTCCCGGACAATGTTTTCTTCCTGACCGGCAAACTATCCGGGCTGATCGATTTCTATTTCGCCTGTACCGACACGCTCGCCTACGACGTCGCCATTTGCCTGAATGCGTGGTGCTTCGAGCCCGATCATTCCTACAACGTCACCAAGGGACGTGCGTTGCTGACGAACTACGCGAAAACGCGGAAGCTTTCGCCGCAGGAATGGGACAAGCTGCCGTTGCTCGCTCGCGGCGCTGCCTTGCGTTTTCTGCTGACCCGGCTGGTCGACTGGCTTGATGTTCCGCCCGGCGCGCTGGTCAAGCCGAAGGACCCGCTTGAGTACGCCCGCAAGCTTCGCTTCCATCAGAAAATCAAAAACCCGCAGGACTACGGAGTGACGCTGCCGTGAACGCGGAGCTTCCGCACGTCATCATCCACACTGACGGTGCGTGCTCGGGCAATCCCGGCCCCGGCGGCTGGGGCGCGATCCTGAGCTATGGCGGGCACGAGAAAGAACTCAAGGGCGGCGAGGTCCACACCACCAACAACCGCATGGAACTGATGGCGGCGATCGCCGCGCTGGAAGCCTTGAAGCGGCCCTCCACCGTCGAGCTGCACACCGACAGCAAGTACGTGCACGACGGTATCTCGAAATGGATTCACGGCTGGAAGCGCAACGGCTGGAGGACCGCCGACAAGAAGCCGGTGAAGAACATGGACCTCTGGCAACGGCTCGACGCCGCGATCCGGCAGCACGAGGTGCACTGGCGCTGGGTCAAGGGCCATGCCGGTCACGAACTCAACGAGCGCGCCGACCAGCTCGCCGTCGCCGCGATCGCGGATATCCGCGCCGCGAAAAAATAAAAATAAAACCCTCTCCCGGCGTGAGCCGGGAGAGGGTCATCAACTCGGAAACTCAGAGGCTCTTGAGCAGATTGTCGGCGCCGGACACGTCAGCCTTGCCGGGCGTGTCTTCGACGTTAAGCGACTTCACCACGCCGTCGTCGACCACCATCGAATAGCGGCCCGAGCGAACGCCGAGGCCACGCTCGGTCAGGTCCGCAGTGATGCCTACGGCCTTGGCCCACGCGGCGCTGCCGTCGGCCAGGAACTCGATGCCGTCGCCGTTGGAAGCCTTCTTCCAGGCGTTCATCACGAAGACGTCGTTGACGCCGGTCACTGCGACCGTGTTGACGCCCTTGGCCTTGATTGCCGCGAGGTTCTTCACGAAGCCGGGCAGGTGGTTGTTGCTGCAGGTCGGTGTGAAGGCGCCCGGCACCGCGAACAGCACCACCTTCTTGCCCTTGAACAATTCGTCGGTGGTCATCGGCTTGGGCCCATCGGATGTCATCACCGTGAAGGAGCCGTTGGGTACGCGGTCGCCGACTTTGATAGCCATAATTATGTCCTCTCACATTCTCGTTTGAAATTCGGATTGCTCGTCCGCAAACGCGTCCGGCACCCCCTTAAAGTAGCGCGCCGGACGAATTAGTCGAGATGCACCGGAACCTCGATGGCATCGTCGTTTGTGACGGCGGTAAAGGTCAGAACGGCTCCGTCGGCCTTTGCCCCCGGCGGCAAACCGTCGAGATCGAAGGTGAAATGGCGGATATCGCCGGATGATCCACTCGGCTCCGGCAGAGGTAATGACCAGTCGGGTGTTGGACCTTCGACGAAGAGTTCGACCGCCGCATCTTTTGGCGCGGCAACCTCGACCGTGATGCGATCATGCTCGCCGCCGGGCTCGCGATGCACGGATCGAATGGAAAAATCCGCAGCGGCGCCGAACGCAACCTGCCGCGGCACGCGCAGGTCCGCTTTTTCGATGGCCGCTTCTTCTGCGCCGTCTCCGTTCAGCGCCAGTTCGAGATTGGCTTCGGCCGGTACGCACAGATTGCCGCAAATCGCATACGAAAGTTTCAGATGTACCGTCGACGGCTTGGCAGCATCCTTCGGCGCGACACGTAGCGGCAGGACGACCCTGCCGACATAGCCAATCGAGTTGCCGCCGGCGCCATCGGGAAAACGCTCCGGCGCGGGCCACAGCACTTTCACCGCGTTGACGTTCTCCGAGCCATCGAAATCAAGCGCAGGCGGCACGCCGGAGTCGCCCGGTTGACGCCAATAGGTCTTCCATCCCGGATCGAGCCGGATTTCGATACCGGCGCGCACAAAACTTGCGCTGGAAGTCTTGATCACGGAGCCGGCAATCAACCGCGCTTCCGCATGTGCTTCCTTATCCCAGGCTGAAGCATCCTGGGCGCGAACGGCCGAGGCCCCGAGGCTTGCGGGTGCGCAGAGCAGCGATGCGGTCACAATCGTCAAACGGGGAATCGACAAGGTCAGTCATGCTGCGGTGTGTTTAGGAGAATGTAGGCGCGGGCGCCACTGACATGATTGTGACTGTCAGTGGTTTGCCACGGAGCTGCCGCGCTATCGCCGGAAAGTCGAGGGAATACCGTGAACTTTTGGCCGGGCTGTTCGTTTGCAAATACGAATTCATGGGCTAACCTTTCGATCATGAAATTACCGCGCGGCAAGTCTGGAAAAGAAGGCCGGGGTTATCTCGACGGCCAGATGCTGATTGCCATGCCGGCAGTGATGGATGAACGGTTCGTGCGCTCGCTGATTTATATCTGCGCACATTCATCCGAAGGCGCCATGGGTATTATCGTCAATCATCCGGCGCCGAACATCAATTTCTCCGATCTGCTGATGAAGCTCGACGTGGTGCCGAAGGCCGATCGCATCGAATTGCCGGGCCGCGCCGAAGGTGTGAAAGTCATGCGCGGCGGTCCGGTCGAGACCGAGCGCGGCTTCGTGCTGCATAGTGCGGATTTCTTCATCGATAATTCGACGCTGCCGATCGCCGAAGGTATTTGCCTCACCGCGACGATCGACATTTTGAAGGCCATCGCCCGCGGTGAAGGTCCCGCAAGCGCCATCCTTGCGCTTGGCTATGCCGGCTGGGCGCCCGGTCAGCTTGAAAACGAGATGCAGAGCAATGGCTGGCTGCATTGCGCCGCCGATTCGGATCTGATTTTCGGTACCGATATCGGCGGCAAATACGATAAGGCTCTGAAGAAAATCGGCATCGACCTCGGCATGCTGTCGAGGGAAGCCGGTCACGCCTGACTTTAATCAGCGCGCGAGTTCTACCTGACGATCCGACTAGCAAAAGATCGCGCGCCTTCTCGGCGGTCATTGGCGCACCAAATACAAAGCCTTGCGCGTATTCACAGCCGAGCTGTGACAGCTCGACGGCATCGGAATCCGTCTCTGCGCCTTCGGCAACGACGTCCATACCAAGATCGTGCGCCAGTGCAACGATGGAGCGCAGGATGACCGGCCGCGTTCCCTTTGACGTTGTGCGGACAAATGACTGATCGATCTTGATGGTGTCGAACGGAAACCGCTGCAGGTACGACAGCGACGAATAGCCCGTGCCGAAATCGTCGAGTGCCAGTCCGGCGCCGAGCTCACGGATGCGTTGCAACATTTGGGTGGCGTGCTCGGGATTTTCCATCACTACGGATTCGGTCAGCTCAAGCTTGAGCGAGCCTCGTGCCAGTACGGAACGGCTTAATACCGAGCGCAAATCCTGGATCAGGTCATGGCGCAGCAATTGGCGCGACGAGACATTGACGCTGGCGAACAGTGGATTGCGATGCCGTATCGTCCGCTGCCAGGTGCTGAGTTGCCGTGCCGTCCGCTCGAGGACGAACAGCCCCAGCTCTACAATCAGTCCGGTCTCTTCGGCGATATTGATGAACTCGGCGGGCGACATCCGTCCGAGCTTCGGATGGTTCCAGCGCGCCAGCGCCTCGAATCCGGCAACCGAACGATCGTCCAGCCGCACGATCGGCTGGTACATAATGGCAATCTCTTCGCGCTCGATGGCGCGGCGGAGATCGGACTCGATGGTGAGCCGGTCGGTCTTGCGCGCGCGCATCGCGGGCTTGAAGACTTCGATCCGGTCGCCGCCGCCGCGCTTGGCGTGATACATCGCGAGCTCGGCGTCCTTGAGCAATTCGTCGCCGCGCTGCGGCTCGGCATCGCTTAGCGTCATGCCGATCGATCCGGTGACGAAAATCTCCCGATCGTTGAACGTGATCGGCGCGCGCAGCGTCCGCCGGATCGTCTGCGCAAAAGTTGTGACGCGTGCGGCTTCGTTTTCCGACAGCAAAATGAGGCCGAATTGGTCGCCGGAAAGACGCGCCAGTGTATCCTGCGGCTTGATCACGCGGCCGAGCCGGCGCGCCAGCGTCAGCAGGATCGAATCGCCGACGGCCATGCCGACGGAATCATTGACGGTTTTGAAGCGATCGAGGTCGATCACCATCACGGTCGGGCGGATCGCTTTATCGGCTTTGGCAAATCCGAGCACGGCATTGAGCCGGTCGATGAACAGCTCGCGGTTCGGCAGTCCGGTCAGATTGTCGTGTACTGCATCGTGCAGCAGCCGTTCTTCCGCGGTCTTGAACTCGGTAACGTCGCTGAGCGTGCCGACCAGACGAATGACTTCGCCGTCGGAGCCGACTACCGGCCGGGCGCGCATGGCGAACCACAAATAATGGCCATCCGCAGTCCGCAGCCGGAAATCCTGCGCCACCCGCCCGCGGCGCTGTTCGAGTACGTTGTCGAGCGTGGCGCGAAAACGATCGCGATCGAGCGGATGCAGCACGTCGAGCCACTTCGCGGCCGGTCCTTCGAGCGAGCCGACTTTGACGCCGAGCGCGGTCTCGGTCTCGGCGCTGGTGAAAACCTTGTCGGCGGGAACGTCCCAGTCCCAGATCATGTCGCCTGCACCGGTCAGCGCCAGCGCGCGGCGCTCGACGTCGGACACGATGCCCTGGGTGATGCCGCCGGCGAAGGCGTGCTGCATCACGGTGAAGCCGATCAGCATGACGATCAGGACGAGCCCGCCGAGCAAGGCGGGACCGACGATGTCGTTGGTGACGAGGCCGAGTACCGTCAGCGCGGCACCGATCACCCACACCACCAACAGCAGCCAGGTCGGGATCAGCATCACGGCGCGGTCGAAACCATGGGTCGAGAGATAGACGACCAGACCGAAGCCGAGCAGCGCTACGAAGAACAGCGAGATACGCGCAATGCCCGATGCGATCTCCGGCGAGAACACCGCAATGCCAACCAGCGCGCCGAGAAACGCCAGCCAGCCGGCGGTGATGTGCGCATAGCGCACGTGCCATCGGTTCAGGTTGAGATAGGCGAACAGGAACACCAGCAGCGTCGCGGCAAGGATCGCCTCGCCCGAGGCGCGCCACATGCGCTCGGCGCCGGAGGACATATCGAACACTTTGCCCCAGAAACCGAAGTCGATGCCGATATAGACCAGCACGGCCCAGCCGAGCGCGGCGGCTGCCGGAAACATCACGCTGCCCTTCACGACGAACAGAATGGTCAGGAACAGCGCCAGCAATCCGGCGATGCCGATGACGATGCCTTGGTAAAGCGTGAGCGAATTCACTTTGTCTTTGTAGGCGTCCGGTTCCCACAGATAGAGCTGCTGCAGCCGCGGCGTGCGCAGTTCAGCAACAAACGTGATCACCGTGCCGGGGTCGAGCGTGATGCGGAACACGTCGGCGTTGGCATTGTCCTGATGCTCGGGCGGATCGCCCGACGACGGCGTGATGGAGACAATGCGGGAGACGCCGAGATCCGGCCAGAACAGGCCGGAACCGACCATGCGGTAATGCGGCGCGACGATGAGACGGTCGATTTGCTCGTCGCCGTTATTGGCGAGCGCGAACACCGCCCAGTTCTTGCCGGCCTCGCGGGCGCGCACCTCGATGCGGCGGACGATGCCGTCGGCGCCGGGGGCGGTTGAAACCTGGACGCGGTCGTTGTCGGTGCGCTGATATTCGACCGCGTCGGTGAGATCGATCGCCGCGGCGTCGGTCCGCACATTGACGGCTTCGACGGCGTGGGCCGCTGAAATGCCGATCAGCACCGTCACGGCAACGGCGAACGCGGCACGCAAAAATGCCAAGAGTCGACCTCCAACGCCGGCAACCGGCGCCGTTCGCGCCATGACGGTCACAAGTCCCCCGACAGAATAGCTACCCGGCTTTGCGCCGAAATCGCGGCCATTGGCGCGCAGCGTAGCAGTTCCGGACAAAACCCCTGCGCCATAAGGAATTTAGTAGCCTTTGCCGTAGGGCAGGGCAAGAATTTCTCCGTTTACTTTCAAGGGGTCAGGGCAATCGCCGTGTCGAACGGGCCGAACTGGCCTGCGTGTGACAACAGCCGGGGCCGCCGTTAGGATTTATGGCCGAAGGAACACCGCATGGCCGCTATCGACCCGGACGATCTGCCGAAAAAGAAAATCACCCACGAAATGGGGCAGGAGTTGTCGCTGCTCTCGGTCGGGGAACTCGGCGAACGCGTGGCGTTGCTCAAGGAAGAGATTGCGCGGCTCGAGGCGGAGATGAATCGCAAGCAAGCTTCGAAATCGGCAGCGGACGGCTTCTTCAAGAAGTAACGAACTCAAAACGTGGTTAACGCGACGGCGACCGTGCGGGTTTCGCCACACACCTCGCTTAAAGCTGCAAAAACATTTGGCAACCTTCTGCAATTGCTTAACCTTTCGTTAAGCTTTCTCGTTCATTACAGACACTGTCCATCTTCTGGACATCGAGTGGCTCCTGTCCACTCTGTTTGACGCCTCCCTGTTATCAACTTCGAGCCGCCGGAAACGGCGGCTCTTTTTTATGTTTTCGCGCGTATTTGCCGGCATTTACTGCTGGCAACTATGTCGGAAGCTTTGCATTCGCGCCCGCTGGACTCTCGGCTGTCGAGCGCGCGATGCTGCCTGACGGGTGTAAGGCGTAGGCGTAAAAAATGTCCGAGAAGCGTTCGATCGAGACCAGTGCGGTCTCTTTCAGCGAGCGGCTGGCGAATTCCCAGGTGTTCGCGTCTCTTTTCCGCGACGGCATGTCGTTGGTCGAAGAGACGGCAACCTATCTGGACGGTGCAGGCCGTCAGGAATCCAAAAAACTCGAACGGAGCGCGGCTCTGGTCTACGCGACCGAGAGCATGCGGCTGACGACCCGGCTGATGCAGCTTGCGTCGTGGCTGTTGCTGCATCGGGCGGTCAAGGAAGGCGAGATGACGCTCGCCCAGGCCAGCAAGGAAAAGAGCAAGGTCCGGCTCGCCTCCTGCGATCCGGGCGATGCCAAATCGCTGGCGCTGCTGCCGGCAGAAGCTTCAGGAACTGATCGCGCGCTCGACCAAGCTGCAAATCGAAGTGCGCAGGCTCGACGCCACGATGCACGCCCCGGCTCCGATCAGGGTCTCGGTCGGCAATCCGGTCGAACGGCAGATGGGCCTGCTGCGCGCCGCTTTCGAGCAGGACAGCGTTTAGCTACTTCACCGGCGCAGCATCCGGAATGAAGCGCTGGCCGAATACCGGCTCCTTGTGAGGCGTTGGCGGCAGTTCCCAGGCTCCCGTCGAAGGCGGCCGGACGTCGGCATCGACGTGCACATCGAGCAGGAACGGTTTGTTTGATTTCACCGCGTGCTCCAGCGCGCCGCGGAAATCCTCCGATTTCGTAACCGTCATCGCATCGACGCCGCTGGCCCTGGCCCAGGCGGCAAAATCCGGATTGAACGGCTTCTTGTTGGCGCCCTGATGGAACATGGTGCCGTATTCGCGGCCGCCGAACATGCCGAGCTGGATGTCGCGGATCGAGACCCAGCCGAAATTGTTCCAGATCACCCAGACCACCGGGATGTTGTACTCGACCGCGGTGCAAAGCACGTGCGGCACCATGGTGAAGCAGCCATCGCCGGTGACGGCAACAACCGGCCGATCCGGCGCTGCGAGCTTGGCGCCAAGCGCGCCGGCGGCGCCAAAGCCCATGCCGGAGAAGCCCCATGAGTTGAGCATGCATTGCGGCTGTCGAGCGTTCCAGAACTGCATGTACCAGTTGTGGCTGACGCCGACGTCGCAGCAGATGATGGCGTCCGGCGGCAGCACCGCCTGGCAATCGGCAACGACGCGTTCGGGCCGCATCGGCGACGCATGAACCTCGAAATTCGGCCGCACGAACTTTTCCCACTCGGCGCGCCATTTCGCGATGTCAGCGAGCCATTCCTTGGTCGCGCTCTTCGCGCCACGGCGGTCAATCTCGGCGAGAAGCTGGCGCAGCACCGTGCGCGCATCGGCAAGGATGCCGAGATCCGGCGGATAATTGCGGCCGAGTTCGGCGGGATCGAGATCGACGTGGATCAGCTTGGTGCTCGGGAAATTCCATGAATAGCCGGGCATCCACGACGATGCGGAGCGGTCGTCAAAGCGTGCGCCGATCGCAATGACGACATCGGCGCGCCGGCCCGCTTCGTTGGCCGGGAACGCCCCGTTTCGCCCGATGAAGCCGAGCGAGAGTGGGTCGGTCATATCGATGCAGCCCATGCCGTTCGGCGATGAGATCACCGGAATGCCGAGCTTTTTGGCAAACTCCGTCAATTCGCGGCTTGCTTCAGAGAGCGTCACCCCGTGGCCGATGAAGAGCACCGGCCGCTGCGCGTTTAGAATCATGTCGAGGGCTGCGGAAATTGCCTCGGGCGAGGCGCCGCTGCGCTGTGCACCAAGCGGCGGCGCGGCCGGCGGCACTTCAACGTCGTCTTCTTCCTGAAAGACATTGAACGGCACGTCGATATTCACCGGCCCCGGCCGGCCGGAAAGCATCGTGGTCATGGCCTGCCGCAACGCCAGTGGCAGCATGTCGACGCGGGTCGGCTGGTAGCTGTGCTTCACTACCGGGCGCAGCACATTGACGAAATCCGCCTGGAAGTGCCGGTTGATCTCCTGAAACGGGCTGCGATTGAACTGCGATGTCGGCACATTCGCGGTGATGGCGTAGACGGCCGACGAATCCGTCAGCGCGCAGGCGAGCGGCATGACGATATTGGCCGAGCCGGGGCCGCAGGAGGTCAGCGTCGCGACCGGTTTGTGTTTCACGCGGAAATAGGCGTCGGCCATGTGGGCCGCGACCTGTTCATGGCGGGGCGAGATAAGCTTGATGCGGTCGCGCGCCTCATAAAGCGGGTCGAGCATGCCGACATTGCCGTGGCCGCAAATGCCGAAGACATAGGGAATATCGTTGGCGATCAGATACTCGGTAATCAGCTCTGCGCCCTTCATTCGCGGCATCGCAAATCCTTTAGGTTCTGGAGGTGATTGTGCCGAGCATAGACTGCGTTAGAGTTGGCCGGCAACACGCTGGTTAGGACAAACGAATGATCCTGCTCTCGAACGGCGGAACCAATTGGCATCGCAGCGCGGCGCACTCGAAAACCATGCTGATCGGCACGACAGACGGCGTCGTGCTGCTGGAGCGCGGGCCGCAATTCTGGACAATCAAGCACCGGGCGCTCGGCGGCTGTTCGGTCAGCGCCGTCACGGCAGCCGATGACGGCACCTTGTTCGCGGCAACTCACGGATTTGGCGTCGCGCGCAGCGAGGACGGCGGCTATTCGTGGACCTGGGTGCTCGATGGTCTCGATCACATGGATTTGTGGTCGGCGCGCGCCGGCAAATTGATGGGACGTGACGTCGTCGCCGTCGGCTCGCTGCCGGCACACCTCTACATCAGCGAGAACCGCGGCAAGTCGTGGCGCGAATTGCCGGCGCTCCGCAACGTCCCGAGCGTCAGCAAATGGTGTTTTCCGCCGCCGCCGCGCATCGGCCACGTCAAGGACATCGTGTTCGACGGTGACCGTCTGCTGGTCGGGATCGAAATCGGCGCGCTGCTGGTTTCCAAGGATTTCGGCGAAAGCTTCACGGATCTTCACGTCGATCCCGATCCGGTCGAGTGCGACATTCATCGCGTCCTCGTTCATCCCGCCCGGCCCAACCGGTTCATCGTCGCCAACGGCATCGTCGGCGTGTGTTCGAGCGAAGACGGCGGCAAAACGTGGCGCAAGAATAAAATGCCGCCGCATGCCGACTATCCGGACGCAATCGTTCTGCATCCCGACGAACCTGATACGGTTTTCCTCACCGCGGGTGTCGGCTGGCCGTCGCAATGGTACGAGATCGGCAAGGCGCGCGGCAAAATCGTCCGCAGCCGCGATGCCGGAACGACGTGGCAGCATTTGCTCGGCGGTCTGCCGAATGGTCAGCGTGCTGTGTACAGTGCGTTGACGATCGAGGCTTGGAAAGGTGGCTACGCGCTTTATGCCGCCGACACCGACGGCCTTGTTTTTGAAAGCCTCGACGAGGGCGAGCACTGGACCATCGTCGCCGAAGTGCCGCCGGTGTCCAAAGGCGAATTCTATCGCGCGCTGGCGCGGGATCGCGGCAGACTAGCGGTGGACGATATTGTCGTCGGCAAATCGGCGGCGGATCGAGTCGCGTCCGTAGCCGCGCGGGTTACAGCCTAAAATCGCGGTTTGTAGGACGCGCCGGTCTTTTCGATGTGGCCGGCAAACGGTGCGCCGACGTGTCCCGGAAAAACCAGCGCGCCGGACGCTGCCGCTTCGTCGAACATGCGGCGGCGGCTCACGCGCGCTTCCTGGGGGTCGGAATTCTTCGGGAAGTTCCAGTCCGGATACAAGCACCTGCAACAGGTGATGGAACACGTCGCCGGTAATCATGGCGCGGTCGCCGCCGACATTGAGGCGGAAATAAAAATGTCCCGGCGAATGACCGCCGGCCGGCAGGATTTCGATGAACTCGTCAAGCACATGCGGGCCGGTCACCAGATCGGCGCGGCCGGCTTCGACCACCGGCACGACACATTCGCGGAACGATCCGAATTCGGTTGGCGCGGTCGCCGGATCGTTGTCGAGCTTGTGAAAATAATCGAAGTCGAGTTTCGAGAACACGTAACGCGCGTTCGGGAAGGTCGGCACCCACTTGCCGTCCTTCAATTGCGTGTTCCAGCCGACGTGATCGTGATGCAGGTGCGTGCACATCACGAGGTCGATTTCGTCCGGCCGCGCGCCCGCTGCCGCAAGCCGGTCGAGCCACGGCGTATTGAGCATGTGCCACGCAGGCCGCTGCGGCCGCGACTTCTGATTGCCGCAACAGCCGTCGATCAGGATCTTGCGGCCATCGAGTTGAAGCAGCCAGCTATGGACGCTCAGCAACAGCTTGTTGCTCTTCGGATCGTAATGATTCGGCGCAAGCCAATGCACATGCTCGTTGAGCAGCGCTTCGGTCAGGTCCGGGAAAAATATCTGCCGGGGGATACACCGGCAGGTAGGTTTCCTCGATGCGGGTGATGGTTGCGTTGCCGACCTTGAACACTGACATCGGCGCACGAACCGGTCCCGGCTATTTCTTGAGGAAGCCTTCGAACTTCTTGTTGAAGCGCGACAGCCGGCCGCCGCGGTCGAGCAGCTGCTGCTGGCCGCCGGTCCACGCCGGATGCGACTTCGGATCGATGTCGAGGTGCAGCGTGTCGCCCGGCTTGCCCCAAGTCGAGCGGGTGGTGAATTCGGTGCCATCGGTCATGAGGACCTTGATGGTGTGGTAGTCGGGGTGAGAATCCGCTTTCATGGCTTTAACCTTCGGCCGTTGCGGCGCCGTTTTGGCGCAAGAGTTGGCTACTGACTTCTTTGGGGAATTTGGCGGTTCTATACCCCGCTGATGGCGGCGAAACAAGCCAAAGCTGCGGTGGCCGCCGCACGTTGCCTCAAAAGCCTTACCGGGGCATTGTCCGCCCGGCCTGACCGACGGCAAAAAAGGTGTGGCGGCCCATGAACTTCAACGCCGGAAAGGATGCGGCAAAGCAGGGGCAACCGCTGCAGGAACCGCTTGCTGCGCCGCCTGTCGCCGCGCTTTTGGAAACCCCGCCGCTGCCGGAAGCACCGGCCGAAAAGCCCAAGGTCAAGCTGCGGCCGCTGGCGTCGCTTTTGCCTTACGTCAAACGCTACCGCTGGCGGGCGATTTCCGCGCTCGGCGCGCTGACGCTGGCCGCGCTGACCACGCTGGTCGTGCCGATTGCGGTGCGCCGGATGATCGATTTTGGCTTCACCGGACGCGGCCTTGCAGCTGATCGACAGCTACTTCCTCGTCATGATCGGTGTGGCTGCGCTGCTCGCGTTCGCCAGTTCCATGCGTTACTTCCTGGTGATGACGCTCGGCGAACGGATCGTCGCCGACCTGCGCGGCGACGTGTTCGCGCATCTCACCGCGCTGTCCGCCGCCTTCTTCGACGAAGCCCGCACCGGCGAGGTGATATCGCGGCTCACCGCCGACACCACGCAGATCAAGGCCGCGGTCGGCGCGTCGGTATCGCTCGCGCTCCGCAATCTCGTGCTGTTCTTTGGCGCCAGCGTCATGATGGTGGTGACCAGTCCGCGGCTGTCGGCCTTTGTGCTCGGCGCGATTCCGCTGATCGTGTTGCCGCTCTATGCGTTCGGCCGCGCCGTGCGCCGTCGCTCGCGTTTCGCGCAGGATACGCTCGCCGATGCGTCGGCCTATGCCGCCGAACTGATCGGCGCGATCCGCGTGCTGCAGGCGTTCACCAACGAACGGCTCGGCATCGCGCGGTTCGGCAATGCCGTCGAACGCGCATTCAATGCCGCGCGAGGCTCGATCCGCGCCCGCGCCATTCTGACCGCGATCGCGATCTTTCTGGTGTCCACCAGCGTTGTCGTCGTGCTCTGGATCGGCGCGCAGGATGTGTTGGCCGGTCACATCACGCCGGGCCGTCTCAGCCAGTTCGTGCTCTACGCGGTGTTCGGCGCCGGCGCGCTGGGTTCGCTGTCGGAAATCGGCGGCGAGATCGCGCAGGCCTCCGGCGCTGCCGAGCGGCTGTTCGAGATCCTCGCGGTCAAACCCGTCATCACCCGGCCGGCGCATCCGGCGACGCTGCCATCGCCGCCGCGCGGCGAAGTGACTTTCAGCGACGTGAAATTCTCCTATCCGACCCGCGCCAGCGTTTCCGCGCTCAATGGCGTGTCGTTCCAGGTGCGCCAGGGCGAGAAAGTCGCCATCGTCGGCCCATCGGGTGCGGGGAAGAGCACGATCTTCCATCTGCTGCTCCGCTTCTACGATCCGGCGTCCGGCTCGATCACGCTCGACGGCGTTCGGCTTCCCGATCTCGATCCCGGCGACTTGCGCGGGCGCATCGCGCTGGTGCCGCAGGACAGCGTGATGTTCGCCACCTCGGTGCGCGAGAACATCCGCTTCGGCCGCCCGGACGCGACCGACGCCGAAGTCGCGCACGCCGCCGACCTCGCCCATGCCGGCGGCTTCATCGCCGCGCTGCCGCAAGGCTTCGATACGCCAGGCCGGCGAACGCGGCATCACGCTGTCGGGCGGCCAGCGCCAGCGCATCGCCATCGCCCGCGCCATCCTGCGCGACGCGCCGCTGTTGTTGCTCGACGAAGCCACGTCGTCGCTCGACGCCGAAAGCGAAACGCAGGTCGCCGCGGCGCTCGCCGAATTGATGCAACAGCGCACCACCGTCGTGATCGCGCACCGGCTGGCGACCGTGCTGTCGTGCGACCGCATCCTGGTGATGGATGAAGGCCGCATCGTCGAAGAAGGCACGCATCAGACGCTGGCCGCAGCCGGCGGTCTTTACGCGCGGCTCGCCAAGCTGCAATTCCAGGGCGCCTGATAATCTGGATTCAGCACGATCCCTTGGGATCATGTGCGGGAATGCAGGACTTGTTGCGCTGGGTGCCTGCTTTCGCAAGGACGAGCGGAAGAAACTGTTGATCCGCTCGCCCCGGCATCACGGCCGCCAGCTCATGCGGTGAACCGGCTTGCCGGAAAGCGGATTGTTGCCTTCGCCGGCGATCGCAAATCCGTGCTTGACGTAAAACCCGATCGCACGCGCGTTGTCGATATTGACGTCGAGATCGAGACCGCGCGGTGAAATGCGTCTCGCCTCGGCAAGCAGCAACGCGCCGACGCCGGACCGCCAATGCTCCGGCGCGACGACAAGCTGATCGAGATACAGCGTCTTCGGATCGACCGTGACGAATCCGGCCAGCGCGCCGTTACTCTCCGCAACCACGACTTCCGCAACCGGCAGCAGCTCGTCGCGCCAGCGCTTGCGCCACCACTCAAGCCGCGCGGCGAAATCGATCTGCGGGTAGGCGGCCTGCCAGGTGCGGTGCCACAGCGCGATCGATGCGTCCTCGTCGCGAGGCTCGTAGCGGCGCAACGCGAAGGCCGCATTCGTGTTCATCCGTCACCGCTCGGTCAGTTTCAGCTCGATGCGGCGATTGCGATTGAACGCCTCGTCGGTGGTGCCCGGATCGATCGGCTGGAATTCGCCGAAGCCGGCGGCGACCAGGCGCTGCGGCGGCATGCCCTTGCTGATCAGATATTGCACGACGGAAATGGCGCGCGCCGCGCTCAGCTCCCAGTTCGACTTGAACTGCGACGCCGCGCTCAGCGCCCGCGTGTCGGTATGGCCATCGACGCGCAGCACCCAGTTGATCTCGGACGGGATCTGTTTTTGCAGGTCGAGCACCGCGGACGCGACCTTGTCGAGTTCGGCGGTGCCTTCCGGCCGCAGCGAAGCGGTGCCGCTGTCGAAGAACAGTTCGGACTGGAACACGAAGCGGTCGCCGACCACGCGGATGTCGGGACGGTTGCCGAGAATTTCGCGCAGCTTGCCGAAGAAGTCCGAGCGATAGCGCGTCAGCTCCTGCACGCGCTGCGCCAGCGCCAGGTTCAGCCGCTGGCCGAGATCGGTGATCTGGATCTGCGAATCCTTGTTTTTCTGCTCCGATGTGCCGAGCGCCTCCTGCAGCGCGCGCGATCTGGCTGCGCAGCGCCTTGATCTGCTCGTTGAGGTTTTCGATCTGTGCCATCGCCCGCGCCGTCGCCTCTTTCTGCACGTCGATCTGCGAATTCAGGCTGTCGACCTGGCTGGTTGCCGCCGGGCGCCGGAGCGGCCGCCGCGCCGCGCAACCGTTCGCGCTCGTCCTGCGCCGCCGACAGCGAGGCGCGAAGCTGCGCCACCTGGGTTTCGAGATCGGTCTTGCCTGCTGGTTTCCAGCGACAGCAACTGGCTCAGCCGCGAAATCTGCGCGTTGAGCCGTTGCAGCGCGGTGTCCTTGCCGGCGATGTCCTGCGTCAGGAAGAACTGCGCCACCATGAACACGGTCAGCAGGAAGATCACGGAGAGGACCAGCGTCGACAGCGCGTCGACGAAACCCGGCCAGTAATTCATGCCGCTGTCGCGGCGGACGCGGGAAAGCGCCATCTAGGATTTCTCTGTATTGCGCATGATCTCATCCGACCTTCCTTCGCCCGCCGAAACGGGCTTCGCGAAGGCGGGAAACCGGTGACCACTTTTCGGGATCCTGCGCGTCATCTGTCGGCCGGTTCGCGCGCCGCGCGTTCCATGAAGCGGCGCAAATCCTTGTTCAGCTTGGCCTGCTCGTCGGCCCAGTTGCGGATCATCTGCTGCTCCTCGCGCATGTGCTGCACCAGGCCCTGGATCGCTTCGGCGAGATTGGCCATCGCGGCGGTCGTCGCCTTGGTGCCGCTGCCGTCGCCCACCGATTGCTGCAGCCGCGTGAACGCATCGGCGATGCCGGCGCCGCCCATCGCGCCGGCGCCGAGGTCCTGCACCGTGGTGGCGAGCCAGTCTTCGAGGTTGGTGTAGAAGCGGTTCTGCGCCTGGCTGGTTTGCAGGTCGAGGAAACCGAGGACCAGCGAGCCGGCGAGGCCGAACAGCGACGACGAGAATGAAATGCCCATGCCGCCGAGCGGGGCGGCCAGGCCTTCCTTGAGCGCGTCGAAAACCGAGTCGGCGTCGCCGCCGGCTTTCAGGTTGTTGATGACGCTGCCGACCGATCCGACGGTTTCGATCAGGCCCCAGAACGTGCCGAGCAGGCCGAGGAACACCAGAAGGCCGGTGAGGTAGCGTGAAATGTCGCGCGCCTCGTCGAGGCGGGTCGCCAGCGAATCCAGAAATGCCCGCATGGTCTGCGCCGACATCGCCACGCGATCGACGCGCCCGCCGCCGAGCATCGCCGCCATCGGCGCCAGCAGTTTCGGCGTGCGCGATGCTTCGAGCTTCGGGTCGGCGCGGCGGAAGTTGTTGACCCAGGCGACTTCCGGAAACAGCCGGATCACCTGATGGAACGACAGGATGATGCCGATCAGCAGCACGCCGAGGATCAGCCCGTTGAGCCACGGATTGGCGAGGAAGGCGTTGTAGATCTGTTTTTGCAGAACGAAAGCGATCAGCCCGCACAGGATCAGGAACACCAGCATCCGGATCAGGAAGATGCGGGGCGATGTCAGTTTGGCCGGGTCGATGTCGCTCGCCATTGGTTTCGGCTTATCGCGGGTTCAATTTTGACGCGGTTGCAACGCGACGTGCGCAATCGACGCCATAATGGCACAGAGCCGGTGACAGTAAAAAGCCGGGCAAATCAACGAACCTGGCGTCCTTCTGCCGCGGCATTTTCACGCCAAACGAGGTGCCGCTTCATTGCGGCAAAGCTGTGGGCGGCGCATGCCGCTATGACGATTTGGCCATCACGATTCCGCGGCCTGCTTTGACGGCTCTTGCGCTGGCTGCTGCGCGGCTCGTTGGCCGCGTTTTTGAGCAGCTTGAGCAGTTCGCGGTGCATGGTGTCGTTGCCGGAAACGACGCTGCCCTTGGTCAGCATGGCGTCCTTGCCGTCGATATCGCTGACGAAGCCGCCGGCTTCGCGCACCAGGATGATCCCTGAGGCGATATCCCACGGCGACAGGTCACGCTCCCAATAGGCGTCGAGCCGTCCGGCCGCGACCCAGGCGAGGTCGAGGGTGGCGGCGCCGTAGCGGCGCAGTCCGGCGAACTGCTGCTGCGCGGCGAATATCTCCCGGCGCGCCTGGTCGAGGTCGCCGCGGCCGTAATGCGGCAGGCCGCAGGCGACGACGGCTTCGGCGAGCTTGCTCCGCGCCGCGACGCGCAGGCGGCGGTCGTTGAGATACGCGCCCTTGCCGCGTTCGGCGAGAAACAGGTCTTCGTTGGCGGGGTTGTAGACCAGCCCGGCGACGATCACGCCGTCGCGCTCGAGCGCGATCGACACCGCGAAATGCGGAATGCCGTGCAGGAAATTGGTGGTGCCGTCGAGCGGATCGACAATCCAGCGGTGGGATTTGTCGGCGCCCTCGCGGAAGCCGCCTTCCTCGCCGAGGAAGCCATAGCCCGGCCGCGCCTTTTCGAGGTCGTCGCGCAGCATCTCCTCGGCGCGGCTTGTCCGCGGCGGTGACGAAATTGCGCGGTCCCTTCAGCGATACCTGAAGGTGCTCGAGCTCGCCGAGATCGCGCTTGAGGCTGCGGCCCGCGCGGCGGGCGGCTTTGACCATGACGTTGAGTACGGCGGAGTGCTGCATGAGGCGTCCCGTAGGGTGCATTGTGTAGTGCCGTCAAGCCTGCGGACGAGTTTGATTGTTCTCGCGATGCGGTCTGCATCGCGTAGTCCTGACGCGTAGCGATGATTTGCCTCAAACATACGTGAGGCGAAGCTTTTGCTTCCCTAACGAGGGAAGCGGAGCGCCGAATGGCGCACAGGGGGACTGCACCCGTTACCAGGCACAATCCGGAGACTGCACCCGTTACCAGGTACAGCCGCGACCCCTGTTACAGGGCCGCTCGCCTTTCGGCGCTCCTCTACGGTCTGACGGGAGTTACTTCCCACCCCGGCCCGGGCCAGCGCTTCCTGGAATCACCGGGTCAACGGCTAAACGAGCCTCTCCGACGCCAGTGCAGCAGCACCCTGCAGTCCGATCACGTGCCGGACGGGCATGATGCCCAGGCCGTCTGCTAGATAAGGGCTGACGAACCCAAACCCGCAGAACCCGCACCCGCTCCGTCAAAAGCCGTCACTGCAGTTGACGTCCCTCACGACGAGCGGGCTGTAGTTTATAGCGTATTTGGAGACCATTATGTCAATACGAAAGTGACAATTGTTTTGCCTGGAAAGGTCGTAGCGTGCCCGACCCCGGCGAATATGTTGGCAAAGGGGGTACGACGCTGTAGACGCCTTAAGTATCGCGGTTCTAGGAGGCAATCATGGATATCCGCCTGATCCGCAGCGATGAAGATCATCGTGCCGCGCTTGTTGCAATTGATCGTCTTTGGGGTGCCCCCGAAGGAAGCGAGGATGGCGATAAGCTGGATATTCTGGCCTCTCTTGTAGAGAAGTACGAAGAAACCCGCTGGCCCGTCGAGGAATTGGACTGGGACCCAATCGATGTGTTGCGTTATGCCATCGATGAAATGGGCCATACGCAAGCCGAGCTTTCTGAAATACTGGGGTCACACCCGCGCGCTTCCGAAATTCTAAATCGTCAGCGCGCTCTTACTGTCGATATGATTCATCGGCATCAGGTACGAGACCTGGAAAATTCCAGCAAGCTTGCTCGTTAAGCGATACAGGTTGTTTGCAGGAGCATAAGATTTACAGGTTGTTTGCAGCAGCATAAGATTTAGCGCCGCCCTGCGACAGATCAGAGGCCGACGATGTTGAATTTATCGCGTGCGTCATTTTTAACCGCCGCGCTTTTGCTCGCCCTTCAGGCCAGCGCGGATGCCCAGACGGCACCGAACGATACCGCAGCGTTTATCTCCTATTGCAACGACGCCAACTTTCAAGTCTGCGGCTAAAAGTGGTGGATGTGAACAACATTATGCTGATGAGGCAGATCGGCGGCAATCACGGCTGCACTTTTCCGCGTGTGGCAGGGCAGACGCGCACCGATTTGATTCCGGCAACCAAGGCGATACTCGACTGGTTGAGAGCCAATGAAGCGTCGCGCCCGGCAAAAACCGACTTGGCAATCGCGCAGGCTATGGAAATGCTTTGGCCTCAGAATTGCGAACATTGAAGCAGGGACGACGATCAGCGTCGCAGGGGACCGCCAGCCGAGCGAAGTGTTTTGAGATAAGCGATAATATACAACTCACCGTAGATTAAGAGGTGATTCTGGATGCTCGCCAATATCACCGCAAGAATTCTGTTCGGAGCAGGCCTTCAATTCCTGGCTCTTGCCCCTTCGGCCTTCGCCAGCCGGCCGGAGCGCCATTGACGCCGGCGCAAACGGTAACGCCGGCCGAACTGACGCCGAAGGAACTGGAGTACTACCAAACGCTCGATGCCGCCGCCGCAAAAGACTTCATCGCGACGCGCTCTTACGTGCGGCTCTGCCAGCAGGTGCTCGATCACAAACTGCCGGCATTACAGTTGCCGGACAAGCCGGCGGGCTTCAGTGTAAAATACCTCTTGCCCACGGAAGCCAACATCATCAATCGCGCACTCGCCGAGCAAATTGCTGCCGAACAGAGCCCAGGCGGGGCGGCTCCCGCACGCGCAGCTCCATTGGAAATGACCGCTGCGCAGATATTGAGTTCCGCCGCCTTATCCCCGAAAGAGCTGGCGTATTACGAAAAACTCACTGAACCCAGTTTGGCAAAGTCGTTCATCGACACCCGTTCCTACGTGCGTTTGGCGCAAATGGTCGCCTCTCACAAAATGTCGGCGCCGCAGCTTCCCGATAAACCGTTGGACTTCAACCGCAGCTATCTGCTTCCCGGCGAGGAGGCCGTTGTCGACCAAGCCATTTCGAATTGCTTGCCGCGCTTATGAAACAGAAGTTGCGTTGAAAACAACGGCAGAAACCGATCCGCCGATCGTTCGATCCATGCCAACGCCACATCTCGCCGCCCGATCTCGTGGCTTTTCCGCAGACTGCTAGTATACTTGGTGGCATGCTTGGCGAGCCGACAACGCGGAAGGAAAATGACGCTTTGACCAGGTGATTGTCGGTGAATTTTACGCAACGATATTATCGGATGATCCCAACGAAACCCCTATTCTTGTTCTTGGCGGCTTTGGCCATATCGATTTCCACAGCGGCACAGGCCTGCACCCTGTCGGACAACGACTCCAAGGCTCTCGCCGCTTCTCCCTCTCACCTCACGGCAAGTGAGTTTTCGGCTCTCACACCGGAGCAACAGGCGATGGTTTGCAGTACGCGCGCTTTCATCAAGCAGATCGACGCTCAAAAGGGCGTCATGACCAAGATGGAAAAATACTCCACCAAGTACCTGAGCCCTGACGAGAACCACCGGATGAACGAGGCCTCGGACAAATTGCTCGCCAAGATATTCAAGTCCAAAGGACTTTAAGCCAGAACGATGAGCGGTCCGCCAATGCCGGTTAAGTGGTGATCCCAATGAAAAGTCTGATGCTGGTGGCTTTGGCAATAACGACGTCCACGGCGGCGCAGGCGTGCACGCTGTCGGACGACGACTTCAAGGCTCTCACCGCGTCGCCCTCTCATCTGACTCCCAATGAGTTTTCCACCCTCACATCCGCGCAACAGAAAGCGGTTTGCGACACGCGCGCTTTCATTGAATATGTCGACGCTCAGAAAGGCATCATCAGTAAATTGGGTCCTTATTCCACTAAGTATCTAGCCCCTATCGAGAATACTCGGATCGTCGACGCCTCCAACGCTTATGTCGAGAGATTGATAAAGGCCGGACAACACAAATAAAGCTGCAAGCGCAACACGGGAGGGCGACTATGCGGATGGCCTTGATCGGCTTAGGTTTGGCGCACGACCACAGTGAAAAAAGTCATGCTCGTGAACGTCACGAAGGCGCAAGCTATCGTCAGAGGTCGTAGGCCAACCCGGGTTGAGCCGGCGCGCGTAATTTTTATTTTGGATCAGGCGCTGGTGATTTGACCGGTCGCAGCCAGTGACCTGCTCGATCTTCTCAGCATCCTCGGACGGCTAATCGCGCTTGAGCCGAAGCAGGCCGATATGCTCAACCGCATTTGCGATGGACTGCTGTTGAGCGGCGAAGAGCTCCATAAGGCGGGCGCGCTGACGCATACTGAGGACAAGGCTGTTTCGGCCAAAGGCAAGACTAAAGGCAAGGCTGAACTGGAGTGGATGGCTCCGGGGATATCAGGCAGCGCTACTCGCTTTGCCCTGCGTCATCGCCCATGATTTGCCCTGATTTGGATTTCGAGCGCGCGTCGACGATGAACTCCATTCGCCAAGGCGACCTTTTCGGACACGAGGGCCCTGACCCGTCCGACGAGGATTTTGAGACGCCGGTCTATCACCCTGACCCGGAAAAGGTTCGGGGAGTTGCGCCGGATACTGGGCGAGGCGAGGGCGGCCAAGACGCTTCCTTGGGATGCCCGCCGCACGTCGCTTTACGTCACTCTTCCCGACGATGCCGCTCGCCCGATGCGATAGCGCGCGTTGCGTTTTGACTTCGAGGCACAGCTGGCGCGGCTTGAGGCGGCATAGGATTTCCTCGTGGCCACGGTTTATCAAGACGTCCAGCCTTGGGGCATTTTCAATGCCACATCGGCAATAATTTATCCACCCCCTCTCTACGGCGGCGTATATCGCGTATAATGGCCTGTCGACGGCATCGGGCAGGCGTCTCGGTGGGTGTGACGATAGGCTACTTGGTTCATTGGGAGCAGGTTGATGGCTAAAGGTACTGTTAAGTGGTTCAATTCGCAGAAGGGCTACGGATTCATTCAGCCGCAGGCTGGCGGCAAGGATGTTTTCGTCCACATCTCGGCGGTCGAGAGAGCCGGCCTCAGCGGTCTCAATGAAGGCCAAGTCGTCGAATACGAGGAAGTCGCGAACAAGGGCAAAACGTCAGCAGAGAACCTCAAGGTTCAGCGCTGATTCTGATCGGGCACCCGCCAGCCAACCACTGTGGCTTCGATGCGTTTGTCGGTATCGAGGCTTTGCCAGGCGCCATCACGCCACCGGCACAGGAACGGAATGACGTAGGTGCCGACGTGATCCTCGCAAAGGAGCTCGTGCGGCTGGTCCGCCGCCGGGGTTCCTTCGTGACTAAATGCGTCGATGCGCGCCTGGCGTGTTGCCATGTGTTGCCTCGCTTTAACTGCGGCCGCTTCAACGGTCTCTACCGGATCACGGCTCGTTAACCGCTGGCCTCCATTGTGCCAGCGGATAATTCGGGAGTGACGCGTGAGCGCCGAAATACTGAGACTCAGCGACTATCGCATGGACGATGGCGCTGACCGCAATATTGATTTGGCTACCGCAGTGGATGTCGCTATCCGGGACTTGCGTGAAATTCTGCTGTGCTGGGGTTCCGAGACGGCACGGCAGCGCGCGCAGGAGTGCGAGTTGACGTTGCGGCGTGCGTACTTCCGGATTTATCGATTGCCCGACAGCGGCTCAATAGGACCTCGATGGAAAAGATTTCAACTTTCACCCCCATCGATTACAGCCTCGCCATCAAAAACAAAGGGCATCCGCCCAAACCGTGGCGATGGGAAATTTACGCCGCCGGCAAGAGCAAGCCGGTACGGCAATCCGAATTTTTTGAAACGATGTCCGAAGCGACCCGGGCCGGCAAGACGGCATTGGCAGAACTCCGGGCCAGCCGCGCAGCTTGATCGCTGCTATCCACCCTTAGCGGATGTGACGGAACGGTCTGCGCGGACACGCCGTTGCGATGGGCGGACGATCCACTCACGCTGGTGTTTCCGGTGGCCGGGCTGATAACGGCAGGGCTGTATGGTGGCTGGGGACGTGGTGGCGCGGCCGGTCAATGCCGCGCAGGGTGCCGACGCCTTCGTCAGTGTTGCCACGGCATGATCGGAACGGTGCTGATGGCGTTCGCCGGCGAGCCGTTGACGATCTTGGTACTGATCGCGAGATAGATCAGCGTGTTGTGAGGTTTGTCCAGCATCCGATAAATCCGGGTTGTCTTGAAAAAGATGCTGGTCTTCTGGCTGAACACTTCGTCCCTGTCGGTCAACTTTGAAAGGTCGGTGTCGATCGGACCAATCTGCCGGCATGAGATCGAAAAATTGGACGGGTCTTCGTTCAATCCCAGAGGCTGACCCCAGCCGCCTTTTCTGGCCTGCGAAATGTGGCACGCGACGCCGGGCACTTGCGGATCTTCAAAGACGCTGACGCACACCTTGTCGTTGGGCGACAGCAGATTGAACGTCGTGCTGATGCAGTCCATGTCGGTGGCATGCGCCGGCTGAGCAGACACGATGGCCAGCAGACCCGCGATAAAAAGCCACTTCATCCGTCAATCTCCGCGTGAGTTTGCGATGCGCGCTGCCCCGCCGCCACGCAGATGATAGATACGATGCTGGGCGCCTAAAACCAGTGGTTCAGCGCGCTCCGGGTATGACGGCATTCCGCTGCGGCATTGCGGCGATATTGCCCTCGGGGAGGGATCATCCGTATATGGATCGACATCAGGTCGCCGATGCTCTCCGCATTTGCGACGGCAC
>CAVUCN010000029.1:0-16120 GCA_963739945.1 uncultured Alphaproteobacteria bacterium
TTAGAGCATGATCCGGAAAAGTGGCAGCCGGTTTTCCGAAAAGATCATGCTCCAAACAAGGAATCTGGATTCTGGTCCGAACCAATATGATCGGATTAGAGACTGGCCACCGAGAGAGCGCCATGAAAAGCGGGTGATCGACCGCGATGCCGAGACAATCATCGCGCAAGGCGCGAAGGCAGGCATCAGCCGCGACTTGCGCTTCGTATCTACACGACGCGGCTTCTTGGCGTGATCCAAAGCTGTTTTCACGGCGGCGGCAATACATCTCTGAAAGAGACCATGCGGGACCACTTCGGCGAGAGGCCGAGGTATTGCGCATCAGGCAACGGGCACCGACATGGGCGTGATCGATGTTGCCGGATTGCCAGCGGTACGGCTCGCGCCGTTACGCAAGCTGCGCCAGCTCGCCGAAGTACGACGACGAACTCGTTGGCGTCGAGCGCGCCAGCCTGATCGAACCGATGGCGCCGAATCCGTCGGTCGAGATCATGCTGCACGCCTTCCTGCCGACAAATTTATCGACCACACTCATGCCACCGCGGTGCTGAGCGTCATCGATCAGCCGGACGGCAGAGGAAGTGCGCTGAAGTTTTCGCCGGTCGTCTCGCCTTCGTGCCTTACGTCATGCCGGGCTACGGACTGGCGAAGAAAGCCATCGAGGTCTTCGAGCGCGCCAGGCCCAGCGACGGACTGATCCTCTCCGAGCACGGCATCGTCACATTCGGCGCGACCGCACGCGAAGCCTACGAGCGCATGATCGAGATGGTGACGCTCGCTGAGGCCTTCATCGCGAACCGCCGCAAAACCGTACCCGCTGCAGCATCCGCGCCGCGCAAGCACGCCGAGCTTGCCGAAATCGCGCCGTTGTGCGCGGCGTCTGCAGCGGCGAAAGACAACAAACTTGAGGGCACGTGGCGTCGCCTCATTCTTGATTTCGCGCCACCGATGCGGCGCTCAATTTCGTCAACAACGGCGATCTGGCGCGGATCAGCCAGCTCGGCGAGTGACGCGGATCACACCATCCGCACCAAGAACTGGCCGCTGCGTGCTGTCGCCGGCAGAGCCGGCAAACTGCGGATTTTGCGCGCGTGGCGCGTGAGGCGGTCAGCCGTTTCACGGTGCGGTATCATGCCTATCCAGCAGCACAACGCGCGCGCCGCGGCATCGAGCATGAGCTCGATCCCCTGCCCCGCGTCGTGCTTGTTCGGCCTCGGTCTGTTCGGGCTCGGCCACGCCAAGCGCGATGCCGCAATCGCTGCCGACATTGCTCGATCCTGGGTGGAGGTCGTGAGCGGCGCGGAGGCGATCGGACGCTTCGAATCGATCTCCGAAGCCGACATGTTCGACTGCGGATACTGGCCGCTCGAACAGGCCAAGCTGGGAGCGCGGCGGATTACCGCTGGCGGGCCAGGTCGCGCTCGTCACCGGCGCTGCCGGCGCGATCGGCGCAGCGACCGCCAAAGCCTTCACTGGCTGGCGCCGAAGTCGACTGCTCGACGTCAATTTCGCCGCCGCGAGCGAGCAAGCCAAGGTGATCGGCCCAACCGCCTTGCCGCTGGTGTTCGTGATGTAACGAGCGCCGCCGCGGTGCGTGCCGCGTTCGATGCGGTCGCCGCGGCATTCGGCGGTGTCGATATCGTGGTGTCGATGCCGGCGCGGCCCTGGCAAGGGCGTATCGGCGAGGTCGACGAAGACATCATGCGCAAAAGCTTCGAGCTCAACTTCTACGGCCATCAGCGGGTGGCGCAGGCCGCCGTGAAGATCATGCTGACGCAGGCCACCGGTGGTTGCCTGTTGTTCAACGTCTCCAAGCAGGCGGTGAATCCGGGACCGAATTTTGGGCCCTGACGGAATTCCGAAAGCCGCGGAACTTGCACTGATGCGACAATACGCGCTCGATTACGGCGCCGACGGCATCCGCGCCAACGCGGTCAATGCCGACCGCATCCGCTCCGGCCTGCTCACCAAGGACATGATCGCATCACGCTCCAAGGCTCGCGGCGTGACCGAGAAGGATTACATGAGCGGCAATCTGCTCGGCCGCGAAGTCACTGCCGACGATGTCGCGCAGGCGTTTTTGCATCATGCGCTGGCGCTAAAAACTACTGCCGACGTGACCACCGTTGACGGCGGCAATATCGCCGCGGCCATGCGGTAACCATGACGACCGCAAGCAAAAGCGCGGCATTGCGCGCCAGGCTCGACGTGCATCGCCCCGCCCTCGCCATGGCAGCGCACAATCCACTCGCTGCAAAACTCGCGGCCAATGCCGGATTTGATGCAATCTGGGGCAGCGGCTTCGAACTGTCGGCTTCGTTCGCAGTGCCGGACGCCAACATCCTCTCGATGGGTACGCATCTGGAAATGATGCGCGCGATCGGCGTGGTGCAGGACGCGCCGGTGATCGCCGATCTCGACACCGGTTTCGGCAACGCTGTGAATGTTGCTTATCTCGTACCGCAATACGCCACTGCCGGCGTCGCCGCCGTAGTCATCGAGGACAAGACTTTTCCGAAGGACACCAGTTTACGGCCCGGCGGACGTCAGGAGCTGGTCCCGATGGAAGAGTTTCAGGGCAAGGTCGCCGCGGCCAAAGCAACCGGAGGCGTCGTCGTCATCGCGCGAACCGAGGCGCTTATTGCTGGCGCGGGCCAGGATGAAGCGTTGCGCCGTGGCGCGGTTTATGCCGAAGCCGGCGCAGACGCTGTGCTGATCCACAGCAAGCAGAAAGCGCCTGACGAGATCGTGGCCTTCTGCAAAGCCTGGCCAGGACGGGTGCCGCTCGTCCTCGTGCCGACCAGCTATCCGCAGCTTTCGTTCGCCGACATTGCCGCGCTCGGCAAAGTCGGGCTGATCATCTGCGGCAACCATGCGATCCGCGCCGCGACGGCCGCGATGCAAAACGTCTTCCGCCGCATTCTGGCCGAAGGCGGCATTGCCGGCGTCGAAAAAGATATCGCCTCGGTCGCGGATGTGTTCGCGCTGCAGGGCGACGCGCAGATGCGCGAGATCGAGAAGAAATTTTTGCGCTAGTTCTTTGCGTTCGTTCTTGGTGCTACTTCTCGACCGAACCGCCGCTGTCAGCCCAGTCCTTGAAGCCGCCCATATTGAACACCTTCTCGTAGCCGAGATCCTTGAGCAGTTTGCCGGCCAGCGCCGCACGGCCTCCGGAAGCGCAATAGAGAATGATGTTCTTGTCCTTGGCGAAGTTCTTGTCATGGGACGGCAATTCCGTATCCGCCTTGAACTCCAACACCCCGCGCGAGACGTGAAGTGCGCCGGCGGCCTTGCCGCTCGCCGCGACTTCGGTGCCGTCGCGAATATCCACCACGAGCGTGTTGCCCTTGGCGATCATCTCCTTCGCCTGTGCCGCTGTGATCTTCGGCACCGCAGCGTTGGCGACTTCCATCATTTGCTTGACGCTCGTGGCCATGGCGTTTCGTCCCTGTTGTGCTGTCTCCTGACCACATTACCCGGTTTTCGCCGGGTGCACGATATGGCTGCGCACAGGATGCGCGACGCTCAATCGCTCGACAAAATGACGTTTTTCAAAATCGGATAGATCTGGTTTTCCCAGCGCTTGCCGGAAAATACGCCATAGTGGCCGACACCGGGTTGCATGTGGTGCCGCCGCAGATAGGGCCGCAACTTGGCGCACAGATCGTGCGCGGCGACGGTCTGACCGACGGCACAAATGTCGTCGCGCTCACCTTCCACGGTCAACAACATGGTACGCCGGATCGCGGCCGGATCAACTCGCTGGCCGTGCCACTCGAGCTTGCCGAGCGGCAGCGCGTATTCCTGGAAGATGATCCGCACCGTTTCGAGGTAGAACTCGGCGGTGAGATCGAGCACGGCGAAATACTCGTCGTAGAACGCCTTGGTGGTGGCCGCCTTTTCCAATTCACCGTTGGCGAGATTTTCGTAAAGCTCACGATGGGCTTTGACGTGGCGGTCGACGTTCATGCTCATGAAAGCGGCGAGCTGCACGAAACCAGGATAGACGCGGCGGAATGCGCCTGGATAGCGCAGCGGAACGGACGCCGTCAGCGTACGCTCGAACCACTCGATGGTCTGCTTTCTGGCAAGATCGTCGACCGTCGTCGGGTTGACGCGCACGTCGATCGGACCGGCCATCAGCGTCATGCTGCGCGGCTGCGCCGCATTGCCGTCCTGCGCCATCACCGCTGTTGCCGCGAGCGTTGCAACGCAGGGCTGGCACACCGCGATTACGTGTGTCCCCGGCCCCATCACTTCGAGAAACTTGATAAGATGATCGATGTACTCGTCGAAGCCGAAGCGCCCCGAAGTCAGTGGCACGTCGCGCGCATTATGCCAGTCGGTGATGTAAACATCGTGATCCGGCAACATCGTCCGCACGGTCGCACGCAGCAGCGTCGAGAAATGCCCGGACAGCGGCGCCACCATCAGCACCCGCGGCTGCGCCGTTGTGATATCCTTCTTGAAGTGCAGCAGCGTGCCGAATGGCGTCACCGCAGCCGCTTCCTCGCGCACTTCGACTTCGCGATTGCCGACTGTGACCCTGTCGATCTCGAACGGCGGCCGTGTATGCGTGAGCCCCGCGCGCGCGATCAACTCATAGACCGCAGTGAGATTGCGCATCGCCGGATGGTCGGACAGCAGCGGAGTTCCGCCGGCATTGACGGCCA
This sequence comes from uncultured Alphaproteobacteria bacterium, assembly GCA_963739945.1. Taxonomy (GTDB): domain Bacteria; phylum Pseudomonadota; class Alphaproteobacteria; order Rhizobiales; family Xanthobacteraceae; genus BOG-931. The sequence continues at coordinate 4,674 of CAVUCN010000029.1, forward strand.
TACCCGCCCAGGTCCGGACGGGTGTCATAATGTCGGACTGCAGCTGATAGGCGAGATACAGCATTATTCCCGTTGCCCACGGGCCGTTGCGGCTGCCTGGCGGCGGCTCACCTCGACCCCCCAATCCAGGAAAGCTAGTGCATTTCTTGTTGCACTGCGACAAGAATGTGAACAATCTATACTGTGGGGACGGGGCGCTTGAATCGGACAGCCTGAGACGCGCGCCGCGTTCACCCATCCGGGCGTAACGCATTTCAAAGCCTTGGTTTTTCTCGAACTTAGAAGACAAGAGCGCGGTATGTCGAAAGCCTCTCTCAGCATCGCCAGCAAAAATTACGGCTCATGGTCATTGCGCGGCTGGTTGCTATGCAAAATGGCCGAGCTGGAGTTCGACGAGCGCCCTGTTGGCAGCGACGACCCGTCGACCCGCGCCGAATTGCTGTTGCTCTCGCCCTCATTCCTGGTGCCGTGCCTGACCCACGATGGACTGAAAATCTGGGACACGCTGGCGATCGCAGAATACCTGCACGAGATGAAACCTGAAGCCGGCCTGCTGCCGGCCGATCCCGCGCAACGCGCTCACTGCCGCTCGATCTGCGGCGAGATGCACTCCGGCTTCAGTAACTTGCGTTCGGCGCTGCCGATGAACTTGAAAGCGTACTTTCCCGGCTTCAAGTCGTGGGCCGGCGCGCGCGCCGATATCGATCGCGTAACGGCAATCTGGCGCGAATGCCTTGGCCAGTACAAAGGACCTTATCTGTTTGGTGCCAGTCCCTGCGCAGCCGATGCGATGTACGCGCCAGTCTGCACGCGTTTCCTCACCTACGACGTCACCCTCGATCCGGCGTCGGCGCAATATTGCAAAACCATCATGGCGCTGCCGCTCATGCAGGAGTGGATTGTCGCCGCAAAGACCGAACCCGAAGAGCTGGAAGAGCTCGACGTCGAGTTCTGACGACGCTTAGGGGGCGTGCTCGTGAATTGGTGGACTACGCTTCGATATTGTCCGTAGTTCCCTGCGCTGTTACCTGTCGTGACGGCAGACGTGGTCAGCCTGGCCGGGCCTGAATGTTTCCCGCTCATGGCCATGGGGGTCAATGCAAGCCCAGCGACCGCCTGCATACGAAGAATGTTCGCCGTCCGAGGTCAGCTTGCAATCGATACACACCTCCGCCCAGCCATCCTGAAACGGAAACGCGCCATCGTATCGAGCCGGGATGACCAACGCCAAACGGCGGTTGATGAAGCCGATCTTGCCGCCGACCGAAGACCTCACGAGACCGTCGGCGAATGGTTCGGCCCAGTTGTCCATTGACATAACGGGAGCCAATCGACCGTCCCGTCGCAGATAGTACCATCCACCGGCAATGTTGACGCTTGCAACGCCGTGCCGGTCAAAGTCCAGCGCAAGACGGTACTTGCGCTTCAGGTGGATATGTCCGGCGGCGTCCGACCATGCGCAATGCTCAACATGAAGGACGTCGTCCTTGGCTTTCGCTGAATAAGTACAGTCGTAGTCGAGGTTGGCCACCGGGAGCGCCAAGCACCACGCGGTCCCGGCAAATATAGCTGAGATCGTAAGCGCGCAGATCAAGGTCGCTCTATTGCGAAGCAGGACGGTCACGTTTCTCCGCCGAGTTTGACTTGGATGCGCGCTTCAATCGGGCGTCAAAATAAGACAAGCGCGTCAATACGGTTGCGGGGCTCTTTCACTGCATTCGTTGGATCGGGCGTTATATGTCGCCCTAACTCGCGCCTGGAGGTTGGATTCTATTTGGACTTACCAGCCGGACACGGGTACTTATCTACAAGCGCAGAGGTCACCAGCGAGTCCGCAACATAACGCCGCTCGCCTGGATGATTATTCAGATATGTTCGCACCAGATTGGTTAAATTGTTCAATCCTTGCGCATCGGTTGCGGTGTTCAGACAGACATTTATTACTTCGAATAGTTTCTCATTTTTTAGCGTCAAAATAATTGAACTGACGAACGCAGTGCAGGGTTTGGGCGGCGCGCCGGAGACCGTTTGGCCACACATCGTCCAGAGCCCTTCGCCGGTATTGGGACTAGGATTTACCGCTGGAGTGTCGCTCGCCTGAACCAAATTGGCTGACACGAGTATGAGAACCGGCGCCAGAACTGTCACTAGACCTTTAAATTTCATCCCGCATCCTTTCACGCTGTCTTGCCGGCGTCGTTTTTCTTTCTCCGCGGAAGACGTCGGCGGTCGCCGCCGTCTCAACCGTAGCCTTCGGGTCGATCCAATATTCCAATGCTAGTCGAGCCATGGATTCAATGTCTTTAAATCCGATCCTCTGGTTACGTCCCAGAGTTTTACGATCCTGTCAGCATCCTCGGACGCCAGTATTCGACCGTCGGGCCAAAATGCGATAGAAATAACCGACGCTCCGTGCCCACGGAGCGTTTGCAGTTCGCGGCCCGCCGCCCAAAGATCCCAAACTCTGATCGTGTGGTCCGCCGAGGCCGACGCCAGGAGCTTGCCGTCCGGGGAAAAGGCTACGCTGTTCACCTCGTCGGCATGCCCCAGCAGCCTGTGCGGCCTGCGATTGATGTCGAGATTCCAGAGAGCAACCGTTCCACCGTTATCCCCAGAGGCGAGCGCCGCGCCGTCAGGGGAGAAGGCCAGAGCGCTGATCTGTTTGTCGTGCCCGGCCAGGGTACGCAGCCGGTCTCCGGTGGCCGCGTTCCATATCTTGATCGTCGGCGGCGTCCCATAGCCGCGCGCGCCCGACGCGACGGAATTGCCATCTGGCGAAAATGCCACCGAACAGACCACACCCGGTCCGTCAGTAGGTCCGGGAATGTCGCCCTCAAGGGTCCGAACGCGTTGGCCGCTGGCGGTATCCCAAAGCAGGACCGTTTCGCGGCAGTCGTTGCCTTCATAGAGTTCCGGCCAAGGCTCAAGCCCCATTGCAAGCATTCGCCCAGTGGGGGAGAACGCGGCGTGCATCACCACCCAGAAGGCGTCGGCAGTAAGCCAATGCAGCGACCTCCCGCTGCCGGAATCGCAGAGAACAATGCTTTCCGAATCAGAAAGAGGTTTAAGCGCAAGGAACTGGCCATCCGGCGAAATGGCGTGCAGGAAACCCGGCGCCACCTCGATCCGGCGCAAGGGTTGGACCGTCCCGAGGCTCCAGAAACGTTCCTGACCATCCAAAGGCCCTGATGCCAGCATCAGTCCGTCGTGAGACAGCATTTTACCCCGTTTGAGACACTCGATGCTGGAGCCGCGCAGGAGTAGTTATTCCAAATATGACAGCGAGCCGCTGCGTGACCTAGTCCCACTTCATGCGGCCGGAATAAGCCCAATCGACGATCCGGCCGTCGCGGCTGCCGAGCTTGGCGATATCGGCCATTTCATCGCCGCTCAATGCAAAGTCGAAAATAGCGGCGTTCTCTGAAAGCCGTTCGACCTTGCTGGTGCGCGGGATGACGACGATGTTCTGCTGCACGAGGAACCGCAGGCACACCTGTGTTGCGGTCTTTTTGTGCGCGGCGCCGATGCGCTTGAGCACTGCGTTGTTGCGTGCGGCGCCCTGCGCGATCGGGCTGTAAGCGACGACGGCCATGCCATGTGCGCGGCAGGCAGCAATCAACTTCGACTGGTCGAGGAACGGATGGCACTCGAACTGGTCGCAGACCAGCGGTTCGCTGGTGAGTTTCAGCGCCTCCTCAAGCAAGGCCCCCGTGAAATTGGAAACGCCGATATGACGGGTAAGACCGTCCTGCTTGGCCTTCTCCAATGCCCCGAGCGTATCGGCGAGCGGCACCCGAGGATTGGGCCAATGCAACAACATCAGATCGACGTCGTTCAGGCGAAGCTGCGCCACGCGCTCGCGTGCGGATCGCACCAGATCGCGCGGAGTAAAATGGCTCGGCCAGATTTTCGTGGTGACGAATACGTCGTCGCGCCTGACACCCGAGGCGCGGAGCCCCTCCCCGACCTCGCGCTCGTTGCCGTACATCTGCGCCGTATCGAGATGCCTGTAACCCAGCCGAAGCGCTTGCTCGACAACGCGAGAGCACGTCGCCCCGCGCAGCTCCCAGGTGCCGAGACCGAGCAGCGGAATGCGCGCGCCCTTGGCTTCGACAACCGGCAAGGGTTCGATGACGTTCACAAGACTGCCTGCGCTCCGGCGTTGCAGCTAAGATCCGGCACAAGGATCGACTATTGCGCCGGTCAATTCCAGCCCAATGCAACGGACCGCAACACGTTCAAAAGGCAGGGTGAAATCAGCGCGCTTTGGCGAGTACCGCAAAAGCGGCGTCCGGTGCTTCCTCAAGGACCTTGAGCAGCGCGCGTGCCGGACCTCGCGGCGACCGCTTGCCTTGCTCCCAGTTACGCACCGTCTCGACCGGCACGCCGATGCGGGCGGCGAACGCCGCCTGCGTCAGTCCAGTGCGGTTTCGCACACTGCGGGCATAGGTTGCATCGTCGGTACGTCCGTTCGCTGCGCGCGCCGCATTGTGCGCAGCGGTGGCAATCGATCGCGGATCCGTAGCTATGTGACGCTCGCTGCCGTCGGGCAGGATTTCGACCAACCGTCCGTCAGCTTTCAGACGCACCCGCAGCATGGCGATATCCCCTGCGTGACCGGCGTGCCATCATAGCTGATTCGTCGTTGATTCAATGAGTTAGTACGTCAAACGACAGGGCCAATGAACCTCTTGAAGATAGCTCATTGAACGACTCAGCCAAAGCACCAGCTCACAGGCGGCTGAAGAATGCGAGCAGCATCGCCCGCCGCGCAGTTTCACGGGCTTCACAGGCAGCGCCCATGAACCCCGCCATCGAACCGCGGATTTTGTCGTAATAGAACTGGCAGGTCGTATCGCGATAAGCGATCCACGCGCGCTGCATCGCGCGCGCCTTTGCTGCCTGCTCATCATCGAGATCCGCAAGCAAGGTTTTGTAGTTCTCATTGAGCAAGGCGTCCCAAGCCGCGCCTTCGATCTGATAGCAATCGGCCATTACATGATCGGACGCGCTTCCAGGGGAGCCGATGCAGCGGTCGGCGATCAGTTTGAACAGGCAGTCACGCTCGCCCTTGTCGATGTCGTCCTTATTCTTCTCCGCGCAGGCACGGATGGCCGCGACTTCCGGCGCCGTCGGCTTCCGGCTCTGCGCCTGCGCGTCCGGCGCCGCGGCAACCGCAAATATCACGGCAATAGCTGCGAGGATAATTCGGCATGACACCATTTGCTGGAGTCGCAGCAAATGGACGGTTGGTTCAACCGCCAATTCCGGGGATTATGGCATCGGACACGGAGCCCCCGCGCCTTGCAGAACCTTCAAATCAACCCGCAGCGGCTGTGGGACACTTTGATGGAAACCGCGCAGATCGGCGCGACGCCGAAAGGCGGTATCTGCCGGCTGACCCTGACCGACCTTGACCGGCAGGTGCGCGGCTGGTTTCGGATGCAATGTGAAGCGCTGGGCTGCACGGTCACGATTGACGAGGTCGGCAACATGTTCGCGCGGCGGCCGGGCAAGAACCCGGCATTGGCGCCGATCGCCATGGGCTCGCATCTCGACACCCAGCCGACCGGCGGCAAGTTCGACGGCACGCTCGGCGTGCTCAGCGCGCTCGAAGCGATGCGGACGCTGCACGAGACCGGCTACGAGACCAATGCGGCGATCGAGGTCGTGAACTGGACCAACGAAGAAGGTGCGCGCTTTGCACCGGCAATGCTGGCGTCCGGCGTGTTCGCCGGGGTCTTCACACCCGATTATGCGTATTCGCGGATCGACCGTGACGGTAAGAGCTTCGGCGAGGAGCTGGCGCACATCGGCTACAAGGGCAGCGAGAAAGCCGGCGCACACAAATTCGCGGCGATGTTCGAATTGCACATCGAGCAAGGCCCGATCCTTGAAGCCGAAGGCCGCAAGATCGGCGTGGTGCAAGGCGTGCAGGGTATCCGCTGGTACGAAATCACGATCACCGGGCAGGAACTCCCACAGCGGCACGACGCCAATGACATTGCGCAAGAATGCCCTGATCGGCGCCGCGCGCATGATCGAACGCATCGACGCAATTGCGCGCGCCCATGCCCCGCACGCGGTCGGCACTGTTGGGCTGATCGAAAACAGGCCGAACAGCCGCAACGTCATCCCCGGCGAAGTGTTCTTCAGCGTCGACTTCCGTCACCCGGAAGAAGCCGTACTCAACACGCTGGAAGCCGAATTGCGCGCGGCGCTCGCCGAAATCCTGCCGCCGATGCAGCTCACGTACAGCGAGGCCCGCATCTGGCAATCGGCGCCGGTCAAATTCGCCCCGGAGCTGATCGAATGTGTCCGCATCGGTGCGCAGAAGGCGGGCTTTCCGACCCGCGACATGATTTCAGGCGCCGGGCATGACGCAGTCTACGTCTCCCGCGTCGCGCCGACGACGATGATCTTCGTGCCCTGCGCCGGCGGCATCTCGCACAACGAAGCGGAATCGACGAGCTTCGACGAATGTGCAGCGGGCGCGCAGGTGCTGCTCAATGCGGTGCTGGAATTCGACCGACGATCAGGGTGAGTTACCGTGTCTTCTCGAAAATCTCGCGGCCGATCAGCATGCGGCGGATTTCGCTGGTGCCGGCGCCGATCTCGTAAAGCTTGGCGTCGCGCAACAGCCGCCCGGCTGGGAAATCGTTGATGTAGCCGTTGCCGCCGAGACACTGGATGGTTTCGAGCGCCATCCAGGTCGCACGTTCCGCCGCGTAGAGAATGGCGCCGGCGGCGTCTTCACGCGTCGTCTCGCCGCGGTCGCAGGCCCGCGCTACCGCGTAGACGTAAGCCTTCGACGCGTTGAGCGTGACATACATGTCGGCGAGCTTGGCCTGAATAAGCTGGAACTTGCCAATCGCCTGGCCGAACTGTGTGCGCTGGTGCACGTATGGAATGACAAGGTCGAGGCAGGCCTGCATGACGCCGATCGGTCCTGCGGCCAACACCGCACGCTCGTAGTCGAGACCGGACATCAGGACGTTGACGCCGTTGCCGACGACGCCGAGCACGTTTTCCGCTGGCACTTCGCAATCCTCGAACACGATCTCGCTGGTGTCTGAGCCGCGCATGCCGAGCTTGTCGAGCTTTTTTCCGGGCGCAAACCCCTTGAAGCCTTTTTCAACGATGAAAGCAGTGATGCCGCGCGCACCGGCGGTGCGGTCGGTTTTGGCGTAAACCACGAGCGTATCGGCGACCGGCCCGTTGGTGATCCACATTTTCGAACCGTTGAGCACGTAGCGGTCGCCCTTGCGGTCGGCGCGCGTACGCATCGAAACAACATCGGAGCCGGCGCCGGGCTCCGACATCGCCAGGGCGCCGACGTGCTCGCCGGAAACCAGTTTCGGCAAATAGCGCTTGCGCTGCTCGTCGTTGCCGTTGCGGCGGATCTGGTTGACACAAAGATTCGAATGCGCGCCGTATGAGAGTCCAACCGCGGCGGACGCGCGTGAAATTTCCTCCATCGCCACGCAATGCGCGAGGTAGCCAAGACCGGCGCCGCCAAGTTCCTCCTCGACCGTAATGCCAAGAAGGCCGAGCTCGCCAAGCTGCGGCCACAGCTCGCGCGGAAACGTATTGGCGCGATCGATCTCGGCGGCCATCGGCGCGATCTTGTTCTGGGAAAATGCGCGCACCGTGTCGCGCAGCATGTCGAGGTCGCTGCCCAGGCCGAAATCGAGGCCGGGAATGCTGTTCTGCACCATCGCCCGCTCCCATCCCGCGGCCATGGAGGCCGAAGGCTGCCCCTAATAGATAGCCTTTGGAATCGAGCGTGTCAGCGTACGGCAGCGGTTTGTTTCGGCGCCGCGCGCCCAGCCGTTGCCTTCGTGACCAGCTTGTCGATGGCTTCCGCGGGCCGGGGTTTTGAGAACAGGAAGCCCTGCATTTCGTCGCAGCCGGCGAGCCGTAAGAGCACACGCTGTTCATCGGTCTCGACGCCCTCCGCCAGCACCTTCATGCCGAGTGCGTGGCCCAGCGTGACGATCGACTGGATGATGGCGCCGGCATTACCGGTGGTGCCGAGCGACGCCACGAACGCGCGATCAATCTTGAGTTGGTTGAACGGAAATTTTTGCAGATAGCTCAGGCTCGAATAACCGGTGCCGAAATCGTCGAGTGCGACGTTCACGCCAAGCGCGCACAACGCTTCGAGCCGCTGCAGGGTCGCCTGTGGATCGTCGATCAGTATGCTTTCGGTCACTTCCAGCACGACGCGGGACGGCGCGATTCCATTCTCGCGCATCACGGTGGCGACCAGATCGACGATTTTGGGGTCGCGGATTTGCAACGGTGAAAGATTTATCGCCACCGTCAGGTTCGGCCAGCGCACGGCTTCGCTCAGCGCGCGGCGCAGCACGAATTCACCGAGTTGCGGCATCAGTCCGCTTTGCTCGGCGAGCGGAATGAAGACCGACGGCGCGATTGATCCGCGTGCCGGATGATTCCAGCGGCATAGCGCCTCGACGCCGAGGACACTACCGCCGGCAGCAGCGACGACAGGCTGATAGTGAAGCTCCAGCGCCCCGGACACGATCGCGGTCTCAAGCTCGCGCCGGATAAAATTCCGATCGGTGTATTCAGTCTCGATTTGCGGCTCGAAGGCGCGAACGGCGCTGCGGCCATCGCGCTTGGCAGCACGAAGCGCCAGATCGGCGCGGCGGCTCAATTCCTCGGCCGTATTGCCGTCAGCAGACGCCTGCGCAATGCCGATACCCGCGGTAATTTGCCAGTTTTGCTCCATGAAAATCGGTTGCGACAGCGACGCGCGTAGCGTTTCCGCAAGTGCCGCCGCAGCCCGCGTATCATCGCTGGCGACGATGACAGCGAACTCGTCGTCCTCGAACCGGCCGAACTGCGCACCATCGGGAAGGCCAGCGGCGAGGCGATTGGCGACATGTTTCATCAGCGCGTCGCCGCCGCTGCGGCCATGGGTATCGTTGACCTCGCGGAAGCCATCGAGGTCAATCAACGCCAGCACCACGACGCCGGAGATACGACGCGCCAGCGCGTCGTTGAGCTTCTCGAGCATCACCCGGTGATTGGGCAGCCCGGTCAGCGCATCTTCGCTGGTGAGCTTGCGAATGGTGCGAAGGCTTGCCGACAGCCCGCGCGCCAGCCGCAGCATCAGCCCGCCAGCTAGCGAAGCGGAAACGCCAAGTACCACGCCCAGCGCACCGATAATCCCCCACAACCAGATCACGGCGCGGATCAGTGCGCGGTCCGGCACCCAGCTAAACCAGCCGACGATGCGCCCTCGCCCGTCGTGGATCGATTGCGCCTCCCGGCCGCCGATGGCGGAATCGTCGGCGTCGAAGCGCAGGTCCTTGAGGCCGGCGCGGTGCGCGATCACGGCAAGCTGACCGTCGTCGAACCGACCGCCCTCGCCGGCAACATATTGCATGTCGTCGAGCGCGAGCTGGAGTGCTTCGTGTTGCTCGACGGATATATAACGGTCCGCACGGAGCGTGACGGTGAAGCCGATCACAGAACAGGCCACCATCGCGGCAGCCATCGCCATCAGCACATAGGACGAAACCTGCGAGACGGCAGCGCTCAGCACCCTGCCCGCCGGCACACGGGAGTGCTGCCGGAGTGCCGCCCACCAATTTCGGGCTGCCGCAGCGGCCTTCATTTTACACGCCCCGTCTGGGTTAAAAACCACCCGGAAATACCGGCACAGCCTAACGGCGTATGATTAACATCCAGGAAAAACGCGACGCTTTGCCTGATTTATCAATAGGGTCCGGCCCGTTAATCCTGCGTTAATCATCGGCCTGCGTATGGTGCGCTTAAGCGCACTTGGCTTGGCATGGCCGGGTTCCAGTTCCGAGTGAGGACATGCATTTTTCCGGGATAATTTCGAGAACCGCTGCGCTCGCTGCGGTTGGTGGTTTTGTCGGCGTTTTGTCCGCCGCGACGCCCTCTCATGCCGAAGATTGTCCTGGGAACCCCGACGCTATTGGAACCAGCCGCAAGCTCATGATCGACCCAGCGGAGTATTCGCGCGTCGGCATATTCCAGTACGGACCGCTGCCACTACAGGATCACGAAGTCGTCCTCACCTTTGACGACGGCCCGATCCCGCCATCCTCGACTTCGAGTCCTCGACGTGCTGGCGTCGCAATGCGTCAAGGCGAACTTCTTCCTGGTCGGCGAAATGGCCCGCAACTATCCGTGGGCCGTGCGGCGGATTTACAACGAAGGACATGTGATCGGCACGCATAGCGAGGATCACCCGCGCCGTTTCGGCGAAATGCCGGTCGAAAAGATCCGTTGGGAAGTCGATAAGGGAATAGCGGATGTCGCCGCAGCGCTCGGCGACCCGCATAAGATGGCGCCGTTCTTCCGCTTCCCTGGCTTTGATCGTTCCAATGCTGCCGAAGAAGAAGTCGCAGCGCGCCATCTGGTCATCTTCAGCACCGACACCGAGGAAGAAGACTGGCGTCGCCACAACGCGAAGCAGGTGATCAACCTGGCAGTGAGCCGGCTCGAAAAGCTCGGCAAAGGCATCATTCTGCTGCACGACATTCATCCGTGGACGGCGGACGCCTTGCCCGAAATATTGAAGCAGTTGAAAGAGAAGGGCTTCCACCTCGTACAGGTGGTGCCAACTCCGTCGTCAGTTGATGCAGCCGTCGCCGCGGCAAGCGAAATGACGGTGTCGTGGACGATGACGCAGCAGGACACCATCGACGGCAACGGAACCGCGCCGGCCTGGCCGGCGATCAAAAATGCTCAAACAGCGGAACACATCGCCCTCCTCATTCCCGATGCCAATGCATTCGAGACGGATTATTCCATCATACCGGTGGCTGCGACCGGGAAGGTCCAGACAGCGGCGGCATCGGAGAGCGAAGCAACACCGTCGCTCGGTGCAGTGCTTTGGCCCGATCACGTCGCACCGGCGCCGACCGAGTCCGGTGCGCAACTGCCGACTCCGAATGTTGCCGATATCGGCTGGCCGGTGACCGAGCAACTTCGAGCCGTCGAAAAACCCGCCTTTATTCGCACCGGCGTCGAAGCGCGGGCCTCACGTGGCCATCGGCAAGCGCGCGTCGCCAAAAACGAAGATAGCAAGGCGAGCACACGCTTGAGCCGGCGCGACGACACCAAGGAAAGCACCCCCAAGGCCGCGCGGGTCACCGGGCGCGGCGCGCATTATCACGCGCGCGTCCCAGCCGGCTCCGGCAAGCACGCCTGATTTGGCGGCGACGCCAACATCGCTGCTTACCTTGCCGAACTAACCGGCCGCGCCAAGACCCTGTCCCGCCAAGACCTTTCCGCGCAAGGCCGTTCGCGCCAAGGCCTTGTCCCCCAAAAGCCTAGCTGTTACATCGGCATCACCGCGCCTGCCGGGTGCGGGTCCAGCCTACAAACGCGGCCATGGCGGAATTGGTAGACGCACTAGCTTGAGGTGCTAGCGGGGCAACCCG
>CAVUCN010000030.1:0-64013 GCA_963739945.1 uncultured Alphaproteobacteria bacterium
GGCGCGCCGTTCCCCTATTACATCGGCTACCTGCAGCCCAACTCGACATTCGGCCTCGACTACGCGGTCAACTCGATCGCTATGCCATTGATCGGCGGCACGACAAGCTGGATCGGCCCGTTGATCGGCGCCATTCTTCTGGGATCGCTGCAACAGATCGCCACGGTGACAATTTCATCCGCTGTCAATCTTCTTGTCGTCGGCGTGATCCTCGTCGCCTTCGTGATTCTCGCATCGAATGGCATCGTTGGACTTGTTCGTCATTACTGGCAGCACAAACCGAAGGCTCCATGTCGGCCGCCGCAAAGTTGAACCCGATGCTCAAGGAACCGTGCCATGAGCAACGCGGAACCAGCAGCGGCGACCAACCTCCTCGAGATCGACAATCTCGGTAAGCGTTTCGGCGGCTTCGTCGCACTGGAAAATATTTCGCTATCGGTCGCAAAGGGCGAACGGCTGGGGCTAATCGGCCCGAACGGCTCGGTAAAAGCACCTTGGTCAACTGTATTTGCGGCACGCTGCAAAACGAGCAAGGTTCGGTTCGCTTTGATGGCCGCGCTATAGACGGCATCGCCGCGTATCAGCGCACACGGCTCGGGCTGGCGCGAAGCTTCCAGTTGCCGCGGCCTTTCATCAGCATGAGCCTGATCGACAATATCCGCGTGCCCCTGCTCTATACGGTCGCAGCACGCGGTACGCGGAATTCTGCGGCCGACATCGACACGCGCTGCGCCGATTTGCTGCGCCAGGTCGGCCTCGACATTCATCACGATCTGATTGGCCGCACCACCGAAGAGATCGTCAATCTCGGCATTGCGTTGGTACCCGAAGGGCGGCGGCTGTTCCCGAAGCTAACGGTGGAAGAAAATCTTCTGCTCGGCGCGTTCCGTCCTACCGCTCGCCGTCAACTCAAGCACAATCTTGCCGTCTGCTTTGAAACCTTCCCGCGGCTTGCCGAGCGCCGCGGCCAGCTCGCCGGCAGCATGAGCGGCGGCGAACAACAAATGCTCGCGCTCGGCCGCGCGCTCATGCTGGCGCCAAAAATCCTCTTAGTCGATGAGCCGTCCGTGGGACTGGCGCCGATCCTGGTAAGCCGCACTATCGACGCCATCGCCGAGATGAAGCAGCGCTACCAGCTCACCGTGTTGATGGCGGAGCAGAATTTTACCCAGGCGATCCGCGTCGCCACCCGCGGCTACGTCATCGTTCACGGCAAGATCGCCTTCGAAGGCCGATCGACCGAGGAACTTAACAACAACGATTTGATCAAGAAATTCGTTTTATACTCTGACTCTTCAGTGCCCGGCGCTTGCGCCGGGCACACGCGTTTTAGCGCCGTCAGGTATGTGGCGTTGTCGCGACCATTCGACCGATGTTGCCGGTGAACAGGATAGGACCGGTGGGCACGCCGCTTGTCGACCCGCCAGCCGGCTCAAGCGAGATCGCGTAGTTTGCGGACCGCAGCGTAGCAAGGTCGAAACTGCCCGGGATGGCGCGCTGGGTAAATTCATCCTGACCAACCAGCCCAAGCGACTTTGGCGCCGGCGCACCTTTCGCGACGAGCCAGAGTTCGTAGCTGCGGCCTTGTTCAGGCTTGGCGGAGACACGGCGCACCACCAATGTTCGGCTCTGCGGATCGACGGTGAGCAGGAAAGCAGGCGACGTCGGATCTTGCTGCAGAACCGCGACAAGCCGCGAAGCCGGTTGCGCCGCTCCTTGAGCAATTTGTTGCTCACCGACGCGTCCGCGTAGCGGCATCAGGTTTGGATAGAACTGCGCGGCAATGATGCCATCCGCCAGCAAAGCGGCAATCGCCTGCATTGCGATCGCCACGCCGCGCCACTTTTTAACGCGGCGGGTCAGTTGCGCCGACATTTGCGCTGCTCTCACCGCCGGAAGAGCGCTCAGCGTTGGCTTGCGATAAATCTGCCGGCGGTTCATCGAGCGTTTTCGCAAGACGAAGCCGAATCGAATTCGAAAGGCCATCCGGAAGAAGTAGCGGCGGCGGGCATTGCCGAAGGCTTGTCGCCCATCACAGACAGCGGCGCTTCGTCGGTGATAAATGGCCGCCCTTCCCCCGGTAGACCGATTGCAGCGAGCGTCGATGAGGTCGTGTCCGGCGGCGCCACATCGCCGATCTCCGCGCTGATTTTTTCCCACACGGCCGGCGGCGTGCTCGACCGCCTCGACCATGACGTCATTGAGTTCGCCAAGACGGCGCTCCCATAGTCGCACCGAATCGGCAAATCCCGGATCGATGTCACGGAGCGCTTCGGCGTGTTCGCGTTCATCGCTGGAAAGCGTGCCGAGCACGTATTCGGCGGCAAGGGCGTCCTGGGCTTCGTCATACATTACGTGGCCGGTCCTGTTCTTACTTGAGCCGTTACTTACTCATGCATTCGCGAATTTCGAGCAGGCTGCGGCGCAACCATGTCTTGATCGTGTTCACCGGGATATCGAGCTTGGTCGCAAGCTGTTCGCGGCTCCAACCGCTGTAATAGGCCAGCAACACGATGCGCTGCTTCTCCGGATCGAGTTTGCCAAGGCATGCCAGCAGGCGCTTGAGTTCCTCGGTCATTTCGCGCCGGGCGAGCGGCGCCGGCGTATGGCGCCGCAACGTTCTGGGCATCCGGCTCCTCTTCGATAGAGACTTCGCCGCGCTTGCGGACGATATCGATGGCACGGTTGCGCGCTATCGCCACCATCCAGGTGATGGGGGCTCGCCAGCGCAGGGTCGAACCTGTCCGCCATCTTCCAGACCTTGAGAGACGTCTCCTGCATGACCTCCTCGGCCAATTCGGGTCTGCCCAAGATACGGAAGAGCGTCCGGATAAAGTTTCGCCCGGGTGGTCCCTATAAAGCCGCTCAAAGGCGGCTTTATCGCCCTTTGGCCTGCCTATCCGCTGAAGCCCGTCCCCTAAGAAGTTGACCTCAGCCGATTATCGCCGCTGAGCCGCCCATTCGTCGAGAGCGAAACGAGGGGATGAGGGGTCACCGCCAGGGCGGCTTTCAAGCACACCCCATAAACAATCACGCCCGGCGACTGGCCGGGCGTGATGAAATGCTGTTGCGTTTGGCGGTACTTCAGGCCGGCGCTACGCCACGCATGCGCATAAGGGCGATACCGTCGAGTTCGGCCTGTTCGGCGTCATTTTCGGCTTCCCGCTCGCGCATCTGATCGCGTTCCATCCAAAAGCTCAACCTTCTTGAGGTCTTCGAACGCTTCCGCCAGCGCCAGTTTGGCATTCCTCGTGGGTGCGGACTGGTCGGACGAGCGCTTGAGGTTCTCACGACGTCCAATGGCGGCCTTGGCGTACGTCGGATAGGCGAAATGGCCTGGGTCGTGGATCCCGGCGCGATCCTGCTCAACCTTGATCTGGCGACTCGAGGATCGCCCGCCATGCGCTCGAACTCGGCGATCATGGTTTCAATCTGTTTGCTCCAAGACTTTGCACAGCTTCTTCGTCGACCTGAAATTTCTTGGCGATTGGTACGACCTCTCAACTTCATCGACTACTCCCCGAACCAGCTGGAACCTGGACGCCGCCTGTACCTGGACGCGTCGTTCCCAATTCGCCCGGATTGTGGCGCTATATCGTTAGCGTTCGGTTTCCGAGCATCGTTAGCGTTCGGTTTCCAAACCGGCCAGGATTCCGTCAAGACGGCTGTAGCCGTCGGCCAGGCTGGTGGCCTCTTCCTTGGTCTGGGCCAGGAAATCCTCAAGCGGCTTATGGAGCCGGATGGCCTCATCCGCCTCGGCGCTGGTGCCGGCCCGGTAGGCACCGAGCCGGATAGTTCTTCCATGTCCAGTATGTCGCCATGACCTGCCGCGCACGCATTATCGCCGGCAAATAGGCCGGATCGGCCGAGCGTGGCATGGTCCGCGAGATCGATTTCAGGATGTTGATTGCAGGGTAACGGCCGCGCTCGGCGATAGCGCGCTCCATGATGATGTGGCCGTCAAGGATGCCACGGACCGCGTCAGCGATTGGCTCGTTGTAGTCGTCGCCATCGACCAGAACCGTGAAGATGCCGGTAATCGTGCCCTGCTCCGTGCCGGGCCCTGCCCGCTCCAGAAGTCGCGGCAGCTCCGTGAATACCGGTAGGGGCGTGTAGCCCTTGGCGGTTGGCGGCTCGCCTGCCGACAGACCGATTTCCCGCTGCGCCATGGCAAAGCGCGTGACTGAATCCATCAGCACCAGCACGTCCTTGCCTTCGTCGCGGAAATATTCGGCAATGGCGAGGGTCACGTAGGCGGCTTGCCGGCGCATCAGCGCCGGCTCGTCGGAGGTTGAAACCACCACCACCGAGCGGGCCAAGCCCTCGTCACCGAGATCATCCTGCAAGAATTCCTGCACCTCGCGGCCGCGTTCGCCGATCAGGCCTATCGCCGTAAGACATCGGCAACCACGTTGCGCGCCAGCATCAGAAGCAGGCGCCGATTTCCTACACCGGAGCCAGAGAAAATGCCATGCGCTGGCCACGGCAGCAGGTGAGGAAAGTGTTGAGAGCCCGCACACCAAGATCAAGGGGAGCGCCGACCCGCTGCCGGGCATGCGCCAGCGGTGGTAGCTGCACGGCGGAACGAACGGGGGCCCGTGCCAAACAGCAACGGGCCCTTGCCGTCGATCGGGTCACCAAAAGCGTTGACCACCCGGCCAAGCCAGCCAGCCGACGGCCGTACCGCGCCAGCCACCGAGGTCACCAGCGCCCGGCAGCCCCGCCGCACACCCTCAAGGGGCGCAAACGGCATTAGCAGGGCGTTGGTGCCGGTAAAGCCGACGACTTCACAGGAATGGGCTTGGCCTGGGTCTCTATGATGACCCGGGCACCGACCGACATGGCGTGGAGCGGGCTTGCTTCGACCATCAGGCCGCGCACGCCGACAACACGGCCATAAATCTCGATACCGTCGAGTTCGTTCTAATCTTCGGCCAGTGCTTTCATAGCTTAGCTTTCGGGCCGGCCTTTATCGGCAGCCATCCCGCCGCCTTAAGACCGCAGAAATGGTTACCCCAAGTACCCCGGTCTTAACTGTGTATTTACCCGGGCCGTTAATCATCCGGTTATCGTCTTGAGGTTCAAGGCGCCCCGCCCAGCCAGGATGGCGAAGCAAGTCGCCTGAGTCGGTTAGATCCGGAACTTAATTTGAAACATGAGCGGCCACGTGGGTAAAAAACCGCTGTTGACGTCTTACAGGCGATTCGGACGAATTTGCCCAGAGAATGCTTGCGTACGGGAATCAGGTTTTGTTAACCATCGAATCGTTAGTGTCTCAAGATCAGTTTGTCTCAGGGCGTTTTCCAGGGGCTACCGCACGATGCGGCGTGCCGACCTTAAGCCTTCGCGGCGGGAGAGGAAGGGGACTGGCATGCGCCTCTATTGATTGAGGACGATAGCGCTACCGCGCAATCGATCGAGTTGATGCTCCAGTCGGAGGGCTTTAATGTCTATACGACCGATCTCGGTGAAGAGGGGGTCGATCTCGGCAAGAAGAGGCCCCGATTACGACATCATCCTTCTCGACCTAAATCTCCCCGATATGTCCGGGTTCGAGGTTCTGCGCTCTCGGGTTTCGAAGGTACAGACGCCGATTCTGATCCTGTCCGGCCTCGCCGGCATCGAGGATAAGGTCAGGGGACTAGGTTTCGGCGCCGATGACTATATGACCAAGCCGTTCCACAAGGACGAGCTGGTCGCGCGGATCCATGCCATCGTCGGCGCAGCTGCCAGAAGGGCCATGCCCAGTCGGTCATCCATACCGGCGGCCTCTGCGTCAATCTCGACACCAAGACCGTCGACGTTAAGCGGCCCGCGGGTGCATCTGACCGGCAAGGAGTATCAGATGTTGGAGCTCCTCAGCCTGCGCAAGGGCACCACGCTCACCAAGGAAATGTTCCTCAATCACCTCTATGGCGGCATGGACGAGCCGGAGCTCAAGATCATCGACGTGTTTATCTGCAAGCTGCCGCAAGAAGCTCGCGGCAATGCCACAGGCGGCAAGCACTATATCGAGACGGTGTGGGGCCGCGGGTACGTGCTTCGCGAGCCGAGGAAGAGGTCCGAAGATACGCCGCTTAAGATCGTCGAGACGACAATTGACCGCAAACCCCGGGCGCAATAGGCTCGGGGTTTTTGCTTGGGTCCAACTGATGGCTTCTAGCGCTTGATCTCTTCGGCAAGCCGGCTTCGCGTTTCGGCATCATGCTCTATCGCCGCCGTCGACCGCGACCAGGCGCGGCGCCGCTTTGGGTCGCGTAGGGCGTGGCATCATGCTCGGCTGATTTCGGTAGACGCCACGTCGGGCGCATCACCGGCAACGACCTTGAAACGTCGTTCAGAGTCCCGCCACCGTCTCGGCGGCGCCCAGCACCAGCTAGCCGTCGGTGGCGATCGCGCCGGCGAGACCGGTTGAGCACGCTTCCTCTTGGTTCGGTCGTCGAAGTAGATCAGCACGTTCCGGCAGAAGATCACGTCGAACCTGCCGAGCCGCGAGAAATCCGACAGCAGGTTGACCTGCTGGTATTTGACCATGGCGCGGATATCCGGCGCGAGCTGCCACAACTCGCCGACCTGCGTGAAGTCTTTGATCAGGAGCCTGGATCGGCAGACCACGCTGTACCTCGAACTGGCTGTAGAGGCCCTGCCGCGCTTTCTCTAGGACGTCGTTGCCGAGATCCGGTTCGCCAGAAGCTCGACGCGCCAGCCGGCGATCTTTGGCTGCAGTTCCTTCAGGCACATTGCCGCAATAAAATCCACCTGGCCGGTGGATGCGGCGGCGCACCAGATACGGATGGTTCGCAGGTTCTTCGCGCCTCGATAAGCGCCGGCATCACCGTCTGCTTGAAATGATCGAACGGTATCTTGTCGCGAAAAAAGAACAACTCGTGGGTCATCATCGCTTCGACCACGGCCGTCATCAGCGCGTCTGCATTGCCAAGCATCAACGCACGCACCAGATCGCCAAGATTGGCAAAACCAGCAGACACTACCGGCAACAGACGGCTTTCGACCAGATATTGCTTGTCCCGCAGCCAGCACGAGACCGGAACGTTCTTTGACGGCATTTACGAAGATAGTGGTAGCGTAATCGAGTGGCGTCATGTCCGCGCCCCCGAAAACAGCCGAATGATCTTTGGCGCGATCTCGTCGAGGCCAAGCACTGCCGAACACAAGCCGGCCTGTGTCACCGAGCGCGGCATGCCCAAACGACGCTGGATGCTTCATCCTGTGCGATTACACTGCCGCCGGCGGCGACAATATCGCCGGCGCCTTTGGTCCCGTCGCTGCCCATGCCGGTGAGAACGACCGCAAGCGCGCTGGCGCCCCAAGACTGAGCGGCGGACGAGAAGACCAGCGGGTCAACCGACGGGCGGCAAAAATTAATCGGGGCGTCGTCGCCAATCACAATCCGGATGCCGTCGCGATCGCGGGCAACCCGCATGTGTTTGCCGCCGGGGGCCACGTAGATGCCTCCAGCAAGAACCGGCTGGCCGTCCTCGGCTTCGTGCGCGCCGCGGCCGCCAATACGAGACAAATGCTCGGCTAACACTGTCGTGAAAGTCGGCGGCATATGCTGGGTAATCAGCAGCGGCGCCCGGTCGATCGCCGCCGGCAGCTTTTCAATCAATAGCGAGCCTGCGGGCCGCCCGTCGAGGAGCCGATCAGCAGTACTCGCGGGATTGCGGATGAAAACGGCCGCAGCGTGTAGCCATGTGGCTCAGGCTTGTTGAGCACATTGTCGCGCAGCGGGAACGCCGTGGCCGGCGGGCGCTAGATCTCGCGAGACACCGCGGGCACCAAAGCCGGCGCGGCATGGCGCGGCAGCCATCGCCGACGGCGGCCAAGGATGCGAATCTTGTCGATCAGCTCGCGGCGGAATTCGGGCGAAGTCGTCGTTTCTCGCGTCGTTACGGGTTTCGAGAATAGTCGGCAGCGCCAAGCGACAGCGCCCGCAAGCTCACCTCGGCGCCACGGCGCGTCACGGTCGAGGCCATGATCACCACGAGATCGCGCTTTTTTTCAGAAGCAGCGGCAGCGCCGAAATGCCATCGAGTTCGGGCATCTCAACATCAAGCACGACGACGTAGGGATCGCTACTTGCTCGACTTGATCGACTGCCTGACGGCCGGTGCGGAGCGATGCCGCAACCGTCATGTCCGGTTCGGCTTCAGACCCAGCGTGTCACCAAACTTCGCGCGACGACAGCATCATGCGACAGACCATGACACGGATCGGCTTGTCGGCAGCAACCGCGCGATTAGCGGCGGCAAGAGCGATACTCATATACGCTACTTCACACGCTGACTTTACACTTCACACACTCGACGGTCTGATGGGAGACAACAGCCTCAGATCAGACCGACTTCCTGGAACTTTGCTTCGACGATGTCCTTGTCGAACGGCTTCATGATGTACTCGTTAGCACCGGCATGCAGCGCACGCGCGATGTGGGCGACGTCGTTCTCCGTCGTGCAGAACACGACTTTTTCGGGCTGTCGCCACCCGGAAGCTGGCGCGGCGCGGAAATCGTAGCCATCCATCTTCGGCATGTTCCAGTCGAGCAGGATCGCATCCGGTAACTGCCGTTTGCAGCTCTCGATGGCTTCCTCGGCGGTGGACATCTACTGGTTCGGTTGGTCTGCTGGGAGGAAGCCATCGAGAGCTGCAAACGGCAGTTACCGGATGCGATCCTGCTCGACTGGAACATGCCGAAGATGGATGGCTACGATTTCCTGCGGGTGCTGCGCCGGCTTCCGGGTGGCGACAGCCCGAAAGTCGTGTTCTGCACGACGGAGAACGACGTCGCCCACATCGCGCGTGCGCTGCATGCCGGTGCTAACGAGTACATCATGAAGCCGTTCGACAAGGACATCGTCGAAGCAAAGTTCCAGGAAGTCGGTCTGATCTGAGGCTGTTGTCTCCCATCAGACCGTCGAGTGTGTGAAGTGTAAAGTCAGCGTGTGAAGTAGCGTATATGAGTATCGCTCTTGCCGCCGCTAATCGCGCGGTTGCTGCCGACAAGCCGATCCGTGTCATGGTCGTCGACGACGCTGTCGTCGCGCGAAGTTTGGTGACACGCTGGGTTGAAGCCGAACCGGACATGACGGTTGCGGCATCGCTCCGCACCGGCCGTCAGGCAGTCGATCAAGTCGAGGCAAGCGATCCCGACGTCGTTGTGCTCGACGTCGAGATGCCCGAACTCGATGGCATTTCGGCGCTGCCGCTGCTTCTGAAAAAAAAGCGCGATCTCGTGGTGATCATGGCCTCGACCGTGACGCGCCGTGGCGCCGAGGTGAGCTTGCGGGCGCTGTCGCTTGGCGCTGCCGACTATATTCCGAAACCCGTAACGACGCGAGAAACGACGACTTCGCCCGAATTCCGCCGCGAGCTGATCGACAAGATTCGCATCCTTGGCCGCCGTCGGCGATGGCTGCCGCGCCATGCCGCGCCGGCTTTGGTGCCCGCGGTGTCTCGCGAGATTCAGCGCCCGCCGGCCACGGCGTTCCCGCTGCGCGACAATGTGCTCAACAAGCCTGAGCCACATGGCTACACGCTGCGGCCGTTTTCATCCGCAATCCCGCGAGTACTGCTGATCGGCTCCTCGACGGGCGGCCCGCAGGCTCTCTCGCTATTGATTGAAAAGCTGCCGGCGGCGATCGACCGGGCGCCGCTGCTGATTACCCAGCATATGCCGCCGACTTTCACGACAGTGTTAGCCGAGCATTTGTCTCGTATTGGCGGCCGCGGCGCGCACGAAGCCGAGGACGGCCAGCCGGTTCTTGCTGGAGGCATCTACGTGGCCCCCGGCGGCAAACACATGCGGGTTGCCCGCGATCGCGACGGCATCCGGATTGTGATTGGCGACGACGCCCCGATTAATTTTTGCCGCCCGTCGGTCGACCCGCTGTTCTCGTCCGCCGCTCAAGTCTGGGGCGCCAGCGCGCTTGCGGTCGTTCTCACCGGCATGGGCAGCGACGGGACCAAAGGCGCCGGCGATATTGTCGCCGCCGGCGGCAGTGTAATCGCACAGGATGAAGCATCCAGCGTCGTTTGGGGCATGCCGCGCTCGGTGACACAGGCCGGCTTGTGTTCGGCAGTGCTTGGCCTCGACGAGATCGCGCCAAAGATCATTCGGCTGTTTTCGGGGGCGCGGACATGACGCCACTCGATTACGACTATCTTCGTAAATGCCTCAAAGAACGTTCCGGTCTCGTGCTGGCTGCGGACAAGCAATATCTGGTCGAAAGCCGTCTGTTGCCGGTAGCGCGTTCCGCTGGTTTTGCCAATCTTGGCGATCTGGTGCGTGCGTTGATGCTTGGCAATGCAGACGCGCTGATGACGGCCGTGGTCGAAGCGATGATGACCCACGAGTCGTTCTTTTTTCGCGACAAGATACCGTTCGATCATTTCAAGCAGACGGTGATGCCGGCGCTTATCGAGGCGCGAAAGAACCTGCGAACCATCCGTATCTGGTGCGCCGCCGCATCCACCGGCCAGGAACCTTATTCATTGGCAATGTGCCTGAAGGAACTGCAGCCAAAGATCGCCGGCTGGCGCGTCGAGCTTCTGGCGACGGATCTCGGCAACGACGTCCTAGAGAAAGCGCGGCAGGGCCTCTACAGCCAGTTCGAGGTACAGCGTGGTCTGCCGATCCAGCTCCTGATCAAACACTTTACGCAGGTCGGCGAGTTGTGGCAGCTCGCGCCGGATATCCGCGCCATGGTCAAATACCAGCAGGTCAACCTGCTGTCGGATTTCTCGCGGCTCGGCAGGTTCGACCTGATCTTCTGCCGCAACGTGCTGATCTACTTCGACACCGAAACCAAGATCAGCGTGCTCAATCGTCTTGCGCGTTCGATGGCCAGCGACGGCTATCTGGTACTCGGTTCCGCCGAGACGGTGGTCGGTCTGACCGACAGTTTCAAGGTCGTACCGGACAAGCGCGGTCTTTACGTGCCCAACACGAAATCACCGAGCGTGATCCCGCCCTCGCGACCCAAACCGCCGCCGCGCCTGGTCGCGGTCAACGGCGGGCGTTAGAGCATGATCCGGAAAAGTGGAAGCCGGTTTTCCGAAGAGATCATGCTCCAAACCAGAATCTAGACAAACAAAAACCCCGGCCTTGCGGCCGGGGTTTTGCGGTCTCGGTCTCGTCGTCTTTAAGCGGGTATCTTGACCTCTTCCTCGGCCGGCTCGCGCAGCACGTAGCCGCGGCCCCACACCGTCTCGATGTAGTTCTTGCCGCTTGAGGCATTGGCGAGTTTCTTGCGGAGCTTGCAGATGAAGACGTCGATGATCTTCAGCTCCGGCTCGTCCATGCCGCCGTAGAGGTGATTGAGGAACATTTCCTTGGTCAGCGTCGTGCCTTTGCGCAGGCTGAGGAGTTCCAGCATTTGGTACTCCTTGCCGGTCAGGTGCACGCGGGCGCTGCTTACCTCGACGGTCTTGGTGTCGAGATTGACGCAGAGGTCGCCGGTATTGATGACCGACTGAGCATGCCCCTTGGAGCGCCGCACGATGGCGTGAATCCGCGCCACCAGTTCGTCCTTGTGGAACGGCTTGGTCATGTAGTCATCGGCGCCGAAACCAAGTCCTCTGACCTTGTCCTCGATGCCCGCCAGTCCTGACAGGATCAGGATTGGCGTCTTCACCTTCGAAACCCGCAGTGAGCGCAGAACTTCGAAGCCGGACATATCCGGGAGATTCAGGTCGAGAAGGATGATGTCGTAGTCGTAGATTTTGCCGAGATCGATCCCTTCTTCACCGAGATCGGTCGTATAGACATTGAAGCTCTCGGATTTGAGCATCAACTCGATCGATTGCGCGGTAGCGCTATCGTCTTCAATCAATAGAACGCGCATGCCAGTCCCCTTCCTCGCCGCGAAGGCTTAAGGTCGGCACGCCGCATCGGCGGCAGCCCCTGGAAAACGCCCTGAGACAAACTGATTTCGAGACACTAACGATTCGATGGTTAACAAAACCTGATTCCCGTACGCAAGCATTCTCTGGGCAAATTCGTCCGAATCGCCGTAAGATGTTGCGCAACAGCGGTTTTTTACCCACGTGGCCGCTCATGTTTCAAATTAAGTTCCGGATCTAACCGACTTAGGCGACTCGCTTCGCCATCCTGGCTGGGCGGGGCGCCTTGAACCTCAAGACGATAACCGGATGATTAACGGCCCGGGTAAATACACAGTTAAGACCGGGGTACTTGGGGTAACCATTTCTGCGGTCTTAAGGCGGCGGGATGGCTGCCGATAAAGGCCGGCCCGAAAGCTAAGCTATGAAAGCACTGGCCG
The DNA here is from genome assembly GCA_963739945.1 of uncultured Alphaproteobacteria bacterium. Taxonomy (GTDB): domain Bacteria; phylum Pseudomonadota; class Alphaproteobacteria; order Rhizobiales; family Xanthobacteraceae; genus BOG-931. The sequence goes on from CAVUCN010000030.1 coordinate 12,303, forward strand.
AACAGATCAACGAACTCGACGGTATCGAGATTTATGGCCGTGTTGTCGGCGTGCGCGGCCTGATGGTCGAAGTAGCAGGCCCGCTCCACGCCATGTCGGTCGGTGCCCGGGTCATCATCGAGACCCAGGCCAAGCCCATTCCCTGTGAAGTCGTCGGCTTTACCGGCACCAACGCCCTGCTAATGCCGTTTGCGCCCCTTGAGGGTGTGCGGCGGGGCTGCCGGGCGCTGGTGACCTCGGTGGCTGGCGCGGTACGGCCGTCGGCTGGCTGGCTTGGCCGGGTGGTCAACGCTTTTGGCGACCCGATCGACGGCAAGGGCCCGTTGCTGCTCGGACCGTCCCCCTGTTCGTTCCGCAACACGCCACCGCTGGCGCATGCCCGGCAGCGGGTCGGCGCTCCCCTTGATCTTGGTGTGCGGGCTCTCAACACTTTCCTCACCTGCTGCCGTGGCCAGCGCATGGGCATTTTCTCTGGCTCCGGTGTAGGAAAATCGGTGCTGCTCTCGATGCTGGCGCGCAACGTGGTTGCCGACGTCACGGTGATAGGCCTGATCGGCGAACGCGGCCGCGAGGTGCAGGAATTCTTGCAGGATGATCTCGGTGACGAGGGCTTGGCCCGCTCGGTGGTGGTGGTTTCAACCTCCGACGAGCCGGCGCTGATGCGCCGGCAAGCCGCCTACGTGACCCTCGCCATTGCCGAATATTTCCGCGACGAAGGCAAGGACGTGCTGGTGCTGATGGATTCAGTCACGCGCTTTGCCATGGCGCAGCGGGAAATCGGTCTGTCGGCAGGCGAGCCGCCAACCGCCAAGGGCTACACGCCCACGGTATTCACGGAGCTGCCGCGACTTCTGGAGCGGGCAGGGCCCGGCACGGAGCAGGGCACGATTACCGGCATCTTCACGGTTCTGGTCGATGGCGACGACTACAACGAGCCAATCGCTGACGCGGTCCGTGGCATCCTTGACGGCCACATCATCATGGAGCGCGCTATCGCCGAGCGCGGCCGTTACCCTGCGATCAACATCCTGAAATCGATCTCGCGGACCATGCCACGCTCGGCCGATCCGGCCTATTTGCCGGCGATAATGCGTGCGCGGCAGGTCATGGCGACTATACTCGACATGGAAGAACTTATCCGGCTCGGTGCCTACCGGGCCGGCACCAGCGCCGAGGTGGATGAGGCCATCCGGCTCCATAAGCCGCTTGAGGATTTCCTGGCCCAGACCAAGGAAGAGGCCACCAGCCTGGCCGACGGTTACAGCCGTCTTGACGAAATCCTGGCCGGTTTGGAAACCGAACGCTAACGATGCTCGGAAACCGAACGCTAACGATATAGCGCCACAATCCGGGCGAATTGGGAACGACGCGTCCAGGACAGGCCGCGTCCAGGTTCCAGTGGCTTCGGGGGAGTAACAGTCGATGAAGTCTCGAGAGACGCTTATTCGCCTGAAGAAATTTCAGGTCGACGAGAAGCGGCGCAAAGTTGCACAGATCGAAACCATGATCGCCGAGTTCGAGCGCATGGCGGGCGATCTCGAACGCGAGATCAAGGTCGAGCAGGATCGCGCCGGGATCCACGACCCAGGCCATTTCGCCTATCCGACGTACGCCAAGGCCGCCATTGGACGTCGTGAGAACCTCAAGCGCTCGTCCGACGAGCTCCGCACCCAGCTCGAGGACGCCAAACTGGCGCTGGCGGAAGCGTTCGAAGACCTCAAGAAGGTTGAGCTTCTGGATGAACGCGATCAGATGCGCGAGCGGGAAGCCGAAAATGACGCCGAACAGGCCGAACTCGACGGTATCGCCCTTATGCGCATGCGTGGCGTAGCGCCGGCCTGAAATACCGCCAAACGCAACAGCATTTGATCACGCCCGGCCAGTCGCCGGGCGTGATTGTTTATGGGGTGTGCTTGAAAGCCGCCCTGGCGGTGACCCCTCATCCCCTCGTTTCGCTCTCGACGAATGGGCGGCTCAGCGGCGATAATCGGCTGAGGTCAACTTCTTAGGGGACGGGCTTCAGCGGATAGGCAGTCCGCGGGGGCCTGGATACTTATCTGGGGCACTTATGCTGATGCAGGCGGAACTCGTCTGGCTGCTTGGAGCCGTCGCAAAGGGCGATAAAGCCGCCTTTGAGCGGCTTTATGGAGCTACCCGGGCGAAACTTTATGGGGTGCTTCTCCGTATCTTGGGCAGACCCGAATTGGCCGAGGAGGTCATGCAGGAGACGTATCTCAAGGTCTGGAAGATGGCGGACAGGTTCGATCCTGCGCTGGCGAGCCCCATTACCTGGATGGTGGCGATCGCGCGCAACCGTGCCATCGATATCGTCCGCAAGCGCAGCGAAGTCTCTATCGAAGAGGAGCCGGACGCCCAGAACGTTGCAGCCGATACGCCGGCGCCGCTCGCCCGCCGCGAAATGACCGAGGAGCTCAAGCGCCTGCTGTCATGCCTTGGCAAGCTCGATCCGGAGAAGCAGCGCATCGTGCTGCTGGCCTATTACAGCGGCTGGAGCCGCGAACAGCTTGCGACCAAGCTCGATATCCCGGTGAACACGATCAAGACATGGTTGCGCCGCAGCCTTCTCGAAATTCGCGAGTGCATGAGTAAGTAACGGCTCAAGTAAGAACAGGACCGGTCACGTGATGTATGACGAAGCCCAGGACGCCCTCGCCGCTGAATACGTGCTCGGCACGCTTTCCAGCGATGAACGCGAACACGCCGAAGCGCTCCGTGACATCGATCCGGGATTTGCCGATTCGGTGCGACTATGGGAGCGCCGTCTTGGCGAACTCAACGTCATGGTCGAGGCGGTCGAACCGCCGCCGGCCGTGTGGGAAAAAATCAGTGCGGAGATCGGCGATGTGGCGCCGCCGGACACGACCTCATCGACGCTCGCTGCAATCGGTCTACCGGGGGAAGGGCGGCCATTTATCACCGACGAAGCGCCGCTGTCTGTGATCGGCGACAACCCTTCGGCAATGCCCGCCGCCTGCTACGCTTCCGGATACCATTTCAGATTCAATTGCGGCTTCTCTTGCGAAAACGCTCGATGAACCGCCGGCTGATTTACCGCAGGCCAACGCTGAGCGTTCTTCCAGTGGCGAGAGCAGCGCAAATGTCGTGCAGCTGACCCGCCGCGTTAAAAAGTGGCGCGGCGTGGCGATCGCAATGCAGGCGATTGCTGCCTTGCTGGCGATCTACGTCGTTGCTGCGCAGTTCTATCCAAACCTGATGCCGCTACGCGGCCGCTTCGGTGAACAACAAACTGCTCAAGGGCCGACGCAACCGGCTTCGCGGCTTGTCGCGGTGCTGCAGCAAGATCCGACGTCGCCTGCCTTCCTGCTCACGGTCGATCCGCAGAGCCGGACACTGGTGGTGCGCCGTGTCTCAGCCAAGCCTGAACAAGGCCGCAGCTACGAGCTCTGGGTCGTTGCGAAAGGTGCGCCGGCGCCAAAGTCGCTTGGGCTGGTTGGTCAGGATGAATTTACCCAGCGCGCCATCCCGGGCAGTTTCGACGTCGCTACGCTGCGGTCCGCAAGCTACGCGATCTCGCTTGAGCCGGCCGGCGGGTCGACAAGCGGCGTTCCCACCGGTCCTATTCTGTTCACCGGCAACATCGTCGAGTTGGTCCCGACAACGCCACGTACCTGACGGCGCTAAACGCGCTGTGCCCGGCGCTAAGCGCCGGGCACTGAGAAGTCAGAGTACTAACCGAAAATTCGGCAGCTTAACGGATGGTCGGCGTCTGGCTGCTGCTCATCGCCGTCGGCTGACCGGCCTTCACCAAAGCTGCCGTTCCAAGATCAAGGTCGCTGACATGGGCGAAAATGCCGACGACCGCGACCACGGTTGCGCATACCAGCCCAAGAACCACGATTTTCAAATGGGTTCCGCGGTCGGCGCTGTACATCGAATGGTTCATTGCGACCTCCCAGTTTTCTGCCCATTAGTCGGGCCGACCGGGTCAAAAAGTTCACTCTCGACCGACTAACTAGGTACTGAGATTCACAGGCAAAATGGGCCTTCACCGAACGGTGAAGACACGTGATAACGGTTGATTGGGTATTTGGTTCCTGCGGCGGGCGCCCGGTCCCGGGCACGCTCCGCCGCACGGGCCGTAAATGGAGGGTGGATCGTGAGCCAAGTGGCGAGCCAAGTCGTAGGGGAACTCGCGCCGACCGGCGTGCTGCGTACCGGCATTAACATGAGCAATTTCCTTCTGGTCACCGGCAAGACCGCGTCCGGCGACCCGCAAGGCGTTGCGCCCGATATGGCGGCCGAGATCGCGCGGCGGCTCGGGGTGCCGGTCAAATATGTGCCGTTTGAGCGCCCTTCGAAGCTCGCCGACGCCGCCGGCACCAACACCTGGGACATCGGCCTGATCGGCGCCGAGCCGCAGCGGGCGGAGAAGATCACGTTCACGAACGCCTATTGCGAGATCGAAGCGACGTATCTGGTGCCGCCGGGCTCGACAGATTTCCAGCATCGCCGAAGTCGATCGTCCGGGCGTGCGGATCACGGTCCGGCGCGGCGCGGCCTACGATCTTTGGCTCGAGCGCAATATCAAGCAGGCGACCGTGCTGCGTTCGGATTCCGCGGAAGGCCCGTTCGACCAGTTCGTCAACGAGAAGCTTGAGGCCTTTGCGGCGCTGCGCCCGCAATTGCTGACCGACGTCGAGAAGCTGCCGGGCAGCAAGATCCTGCCGGGCAACTTCATGACGGTTCAGCAGGCGATCGGCACCGCGAAGCCGAATGCTGCCGGCGCTAAATATCTGAGCGAATTCGTCGAGGAGGCGAAGCGCTCAGGCCTGGTGGCGCGGCTGATCGAGAAGCATCACGTCAAGGGATTATCGGTTGCGCCTTAGCGCAACGGATCATGCTCCAAGAAGCTAAATGCTGCCGACGGTCTTGAGCCGCACCCGCGGGTGAATTTCCGACTGCGCCAGCACGCTGGTCTGGGCGCGGAAGCGCTCGATGATGCCGCGCACGAACGGCCGGATGCCCGGTGACGTGACCAGCACCGGCGCTTCGCCTTCCTGCGCCGCGTGCTCGAACTTTTCGCGCACCGCATTGATGAATTCGGTGAGCCGCGACGGCTGCATGGCGAGGCTGCGGTCGTCGCCCTGTCCGACGATCGACTCGGCAAAGGCCTGCTCCCATTTTGCCGTCAGCGCGATGATCGGGAGGTGGCCGGCGGGCGTCATGTGCTGGGCACAGAGCTGGCGCGCCAGCCGCGCCCGCACGTGCTCGGCCAGCATTGCCGGATTGCGCGTCGAACCGAGGCCGTCGGCGATGCCTTCGAGGATCGTGGCGAGATCGCGGATCGATACGCGCTCGGCAAGCAGGATCTGCAACACGCGCTGGATGCCGGAGATCGTGATCAGCGAGGGTACGATATCCTTGATCAACTCGCCCTGTTCCTTCGGCAGTTCCTTGATCAGCTTCTGCACTTCGCCATAGGACAACAGTTCCGACATGTTGCCCTTGATCAGTTCGGTGAGGTGCGTCGCCAGCACCGTTGCCGCATCGACGACGGTGTAGCCCTTGACCGACGCTTCCTCCTTGAGCGCGGCATCGATCCAGGTCGCCGGCAGGCCGAAGGTCGGCTCGGTGGTATGGATGCCAGGCAGTGTTACCTGATTGCCGGCCGGATCCATGACCATGTATTGGCCGTGCCACACCTTGCCGGTGCCGGCTTCGACTTCCTTGATCTTGATGACGTAGCTGTTGGCGTCGAGCTGCACGTTATCGAGGATGCGCACGGCGGGCATCACAAAGCCCATCTCGATTGCCAGCGAGCGGCGCAGCGCCTTGATCTGCTCGGTGAGGCGGTCGGAACCGTCCGGCGCGTTGACCAGCGGCAGCAGCGCATAGCCAAGCTCGATCTTGAGATCGTCGATTTTGAGCGATGCAGATACCGGTTCTTCCGCGGGCGCGGCGGTCTTGGCGGTTTCGGTCTTTTGCGCTTCTGCCGCGACCGCTGCCTTGTTGCGGCGATCGATGACATAGGCAAGGGTTCCCGTGCCGCCGCCGAGGATCAGGAACGGTATCATCGGAATGCCGGGCAGCAGCGCCATCACCAGCATGACGGCGGCCGACATGCCGAGCGCCTTGGGATAGCCGGAAAGCTGGCTTAACAGCGCCTTGTCGGCAGCGCCCGAGACGCCGGCCTTCGACACCAGCAGGCCTGCGGCCATCGACACGATCAGTGCCGGTATTTGTGTCACCAGGCCGTCGCCGACTGTCAGCAGCGTATAGGCGTGAGCGGCGTCTCCGAAGCTCAGGCCCTGCTGGATGATGCCGATGACCATGCCGCCGATGACATTGATCATAACCACGAGCAGTCCGGCGATGGCGTCGCCGCGAACGAATTTAGAGGCGCCGTCCATGGCGCCGAAGAAATTGGATTCGTCTTCAAGTGCCTTGCGCCGCCGCCGGGCTTCCTTCTCGTCGATCAGGCCGGCGGACATATCGGCGTCGATTGCCATCTGCTTGCCTGGCATCGCGTCGAGGTGGAAGCGCGCGGCGACCTCGGCGATGCGGCCTGAGCCCTTGGTGATGACGACAAAATTCACGATCACCAGGATCGTGAACACGATAATGCCGATGACGAAATTGCCCCCCATCACGAAGTTGCCGAAAGCCTCGATAACGTGGCCGGCGGCAGCCGTACCCTCGTGGCCGCGAGCGAGAATGAGCCGCGTCGAAGCGAGGTTGAGCGCCAAGCGCAGCATGGTCGCGATCAGCAGGACAGTCGGAAAGGCGGAGAATTCAAGCGGGGTCTGGATGAACAGCGACGTCATCAGGATCAGCACCGAGAATGTGATCGAGATGGCGAGGGTGAAGTCGAGCAACAGCGGCGGTAGCGGCAAAATCAGGATGACGAGGATCGCCATCATGCCGACGGCAAGCCCGATGTCGCTTCGCCTCAGCATGGTGCCGAGGTCGACAAGCCGCGACAACGCCGTGTCTCCGCCCTGCGCCGATGGTGCGTCGGTCATACCGGTCGATCGTTTCCGTCGGTCGTGCGGTTCAAAACCACGCGCGGCGGCTGACGGGCCACCGGCATGGATGAAGTGTGCGGCGCTCGCTTCCAAGACTTCCCCTTAGAGTGCAGAGTGCAGTGGAAACGCTACGCCTCCCCGGCAAAATGTGCCGGGTTTATGGTTACTGGGTGGTTAACGCCGCTTCAGGCTTCAGTTCAGGAGGACCTATTGTCCAGAAATTTTCGTATCGCTGTGTTCGGTGTGACCGTCGCCCTTGCATCTACCGCGGCGCTTGCCGACGGTATCGAGGCTGGTTTGTGGAAAGTGATTACCCGGACCGAGACCGGCGGAGTTATTGGACCGCCCCACGAAAGCCTGAAGTGCCTGACTGCCGAACAGACTGGGGACCTCGCGACGACGTTTTCGCCGGTCGCGGGCACGATCAATTCCGTCTGTGCCCCGATCGATCGTAGTCTCAAGGACGATAAATTGACCTGGCACTTGGCGTGCAAAGGTCAGCTCGATATGGATTTGAGCGGAGAGTTCAATTTCAACGACGCGCACCACTATACGGGAGTCGTCCACACGAAGGCGCAGATGGCGGGAATGCAAATGGTCGATTCCCAGAATATGCTGGAAGGGCAGTGGGTGTCGGCCTGCTCGCCGCAATGATCGATAGGTAGAACATGCATTCGCATTCGATAGCACAATGGAGTCATGGCCACGCTTTTCTTGGCGAGCATCACGGACGCCACGAGCGGCGCACGTGGAGCGTGGTGGCGCTGACCGCGGCCATGATGGCCGCAGAAATCACCGGGGGCACCCTGTTTGGCTCGATTGCACTGGTCGCCGACGGCTGGCACATGGGGACCCACGTGGCGGCGCTCGCGATCGCCGGGCTCGCTTATCTGTTCGCCCGCCGTCATGCCGAAGACACCCGCTTTTCGCTCGGTACAGGAAAGTTCGGTGAACTTGCTGCATTTGCCAGTGCCATCATCCTCGGCATGATCGCGCTCGGCATCGGATATGAGTTCAGTCCTGCGGCTACTGCATCCTGTCGTTATCCGTTTTCAGGAGGCGATCCCGATCGCCGCGATCGGGCTGTGTGTAAACCTGCTGAGTGCGTGGTTGTTGCATGACGATCATGACCACGACCATGCGCATCATCACGACCACGACCACGACGGCGGTCACGAGCATGCGGCCGATGGGGACCGCGCCTCTCATCGCGACGCCAATTTGCGCGCCGCCTACGTGCACGTGCTGGCCGACGCAATAACGTCGGTACTAGCGATCGCCGGCCTGTCCGCGGCCTGGCTGTTTGGCTGGACGTTCATGGACCCGCTGGTCGGACTGGTCGGAACCGTCGTGATAGCAAGCTGGGCGGTTGGTCTGCTTCGTTCCGCCGGCGCCGTACTGCTCGATGTCGTTCCCGACCGGGATCTCGAAGGGCGCATTCGCCGCCGAATCGAGATCGACGGCGACCGTGTGACCGACCTGCATGTCTGGCAGCTTGGCCCCGGACACTCTGCCGTAATTGCGTCCGTCGTGTCGGACACGCCGCAAGCGCCTGCGGCCTATAAACGGCGGCTCGATGGTCTCGGTGGACTGTCGCACGTGACCATCGAAGTCAACGCTTGCTCGCATTGACGGCATGCGCGCGCTGAGAATTTCCCTGGTGCTGCTCGGCGCCTTCGTCCAGGGCGCGGTTGCGCAGGATCGTGCGGCCGCGTTCGTCGACGCGGCGTCAGTCGTGCCGGGACTATTGGCCGACATCCGCTATGCCGGTTCGCATAATTTCGTCGGCCGGCCGATCGATGGCTACGAAGCGCCGCGCTGCCTACTGACGCGCGAGGCTGCGAATGGCCTGGCGGATGTGGCTCGTGACTTAAGTCCGCGCGGACTGCACATCAAGGTGTTCGATTGCTATCGGCCGAGTCGGGCCGTGGCGAATTTCGTGCACTGGGCGCGGGATATCGGCGACATCGCAGACAAAGCGGAATTCTATCCGAATGTCGACAAGCGAACGCTGTTTCGCGATGGTTATATCGCATCGCATTCCGGTCATTCGCGCGGCTCGACCACCGATCTGACCTTGGCTGGCGGCGATGGCCATGAGCTTGATATGGGAACGCCATTTGATTTCTTTAGTCCAAAGTCATGGACTGCCGATCCCTCCATTACTGCGGAACAGCACGCCAACCGTATGCTGCTGGCCGCGGCGATGCGCCGCCACGGCTTTCGGGGCTACGACAAGGAATGGTGGCACTTCACCCTGCGTGGTGAGCCATTCCCGGAAACTTATTTTGATTTTCCGGTGCGATGAAAATTAGAGACCCAAATAGAATTTCTTGATCAAATCGTTGTTGTTGAGTTCTTCGGTCGATCGGCCCTCGAAGGCGATCTTGCCGTGAACGATGACATAGCCGCGATTGGCGATGCGGATCGCCTGGGTAAAATTCTGTTCCGCCATCAACACGGTGAGCTGGTAGCGCTGCTTCATCTCCGCGATGGCGTCGATAGTCCGGCTCACCAGGATCGGGGCCAGTCCCACCGACGGCTCGTCGACCAGCAGGATTTTCGGCGCCAGCATCAACGCACGGCCGAGCGCCAGCATCTGCTGCTCGCCGCCGCTCATGCTGCCCGCGAGTTGGCCGCGACGCTCGGCCAGCCGTGGGAAAGTTTCAAAACAGACTGCGAGATTTTGCTTGAGCTGACGGCGGGCCGTGGGACGGAAGGCGCCCAGCAGAAGATTTTCTTCGACCGTCAGTTTCGGAAACAGCCGCCGCCCTTCGGGGACCAGCGCGATGCCGAGATCGACAATCTCTTCGGTGGTGCGGCCGATCAGGTCGTGATGAATGCCGTCGATTTCCGCGACAATGGAGCCCATGCTCGGCCGCACGATGCCCATGATGCATTTCATCAGCGTCGATTTGCCGTTGCCGTTGGTACCCAGCAACGTCACGGTTTCGCCGGCATTGACCTTGATCGAGACGTCTTCGATGACGCGGACTGCGCCGTAGGCAGCATGAATACTGGTTATGGTCAGGCTACTGGCCAAGGTAAGCCCTCTCCACTTCCGGATCGTGCATCACTTGATCGGGCAGCCCGTCGGCGATCTTCTTTCCCGATACCAGCACGACAATACGCCGCGAGAAGCTCATGACCGCTCGCATGATGTGCTCGATCAGGATGATCGTGACGCCTTGTTCGTTCAGTCGCACCAGCAGGGCGAGAATGTCCTCAATTTCCGAGTGGGTAAGCCCGGCCATCGCTTCGTCGGCAATGAGAAGTTTCGGCTCTGACGCCATGGCGCGCGCTAATTCAAGCTTGCGCATTTCAACCTGTGTCAGGTCTTTCGGCATGCCCTGCGCCTTGGCGTCGAGGCCGACCTGGCGCAGCAGATCGGTGCAGCGCGTGTCGATGTCAGCCGCGGAATTCCGCGTGCCGCGCGCCGCGACCGTATAGAGCATCGGGATGCGGATATTGTCGATCAGGTTCATGCTGATGAAAGGCCGCGGTAACTGGAAACTTCGCGCAAGTCCGAGGCGCGTGCGCTGATACGCGGCGATGCCGTCTATGGCGCGGCCGTCGAAGCGGACCGAACCCTGTTCGTTTTGCAGTGTGCCGCAAATACAGTTGACCAGGGTACTTTTACCCGAGCCGTTCGGACCGATCAGCCCCAGCCGGTCACCTTTTGCGACCGACAACGAAATATTCTCCAGTGCGACAAAGCCGCCGAAACGTTTGCCGAGATTGTCGATCTCCAGGAGATTGGCTGCCGCAGCTGGTTCCGTGTTGCTCATGGCACGGTTCCTTGTGCATCGGGTTCAATTTTGCGGCGGCCGACAATATCCTCCGGTTTGCGCTGCCAGTGATGACGAACAAGTCCAACGATGCCATTCGGCGCGAGAATGACGAAGGCAACGAGGATCACGCCGACGACGAGAAGATTGACGGCGGATGAAATTGTCACCGTGGCGATCTGTTGCAGCGATCCGAGCAGAATGGCGCCGATCAACGGGCCGACCCAGCTCGTCGTGCCGCCGATCAGCGGCATTGCGATTGAATTAACCGCGTAGTCGAGGCCGAATGTCGAGTCCGGCTGCAGGTAGCCGATGTAATAGGGGAACGGCGCGCCGGCCATCCCCATCAAAGCGCCGGAAATCGTCGTCGCGATAAGCTTCAGCTTCAGCGTTGGCACGCCGGAGGCCTCGGCCGCCAACTCGTCGTCGCGAATGGTGGCAAAGCCGTAGCCGAGGCGTGAGTGTTCGATCAGCCGCGCAACGGTGAGCGCAACCACTGAAAGCAGCAGCATTATCAGGAACAGATATTTGATATAGGAGCCGATAATCGGGACTGACTCGGGGCGCAGGATGTAGGCGCCGCGCGAGCCACCGACAAAATCCCAATTCACCACCAGGGTCTGCAACACGACGGCAAGCGCCAGCGATGCGATGGCGAAGAAGGCGCCGCGCAACCGCAGCGTCAGATAGCCCATGCCGAAGCCGACGATGCCGGCCACCGCTCCGCCTATCAGTATCAACACCGGAATCGGCATCTGGAAGAAGTCGTTATCGGTGCCCAGCTTGTAGATTGCCACCGACGAGTAGGCGCCGAGCGCAAAGAACGCCGCCGTTCCGAAATTTACGTAGCCGCAATAACCGCCGAGGATGTTCCATGCGGTCGATAAAACGACGTATTGCAGTACGACGTAGCCGGCGAAATAAACGTAATCGTTGCTGACCGCGACCGCAGCCCCAAACACCAGAGCGGCGACGACCAGGCAGGCGATGGAAAATACCGGGGTGCGCACCGTTCACCGTCCCAAAAGGCCGGCTGGCCGTACCGCCAGCGTCAGCAACAGGAATCCAAACGATACAGCCGGTGCCCAGGATGGACCGTAGAAAGTTGCGGTCAGGCTTTCGACGATGCCGATCAGCATCGCCGCGATCACCGTGCCCGGCAGGCTGCTCATGCCGCCCAGGACGCAGATGGCGAAGACGCGGCCGATATATTGTCGGCCGACCGACGGCTCGACCGGCTGGATGATGATCAGGAAGGCGCCGGCCAGCGACGCGGTCGCGATGGAGATGCCGAAGGCAATGCGTTTGATGCGGATCGGATCGACCGCCATCAAGCGCAGCGCGAAGGGATCTTGCGCGACCGCCATGATGGCGCGGCCGATGAAAGTGCGGGTGAGCACGAGTTGAAGCGCCGCGATCATGATCAGGGATGACAACGCAAGGCACCATGATCCGAAGCGGTAAATCGACGAATCCGAAGTGCAAGGTCGGGCCGATATAGGCGGCCTCGACGTAACGATAATCGACGCCGAAAAAGAGGATCAGAGTGACTTCGGTGATGAACAAAAGCCCGAAGAAGAAGGCAAGACCGCGTAGCGATTCCTGGCCCCGCTTCTCGAATGACACATAGTAGACCTGATAGATGCCGGCACCGAGGACAAAAAACACCGGCATCATGACGATCGCGGTGAGGATCGGATCGAAGCCGAAATTGATGTTGACGATGTAGGCGACGTAGGAGCCGAGGATGATGAAGGCCGGGTGCGCGATGTTGACGATGTCGAGAATGCCGAATGAAATCGAAACGCCCGACGTAACGGCTGCATAGAAGCCGCCAATCAGGATGCCAGACACGATGGCGTTGATAAGAAGATCAAACGAAAACATTTTCCCCAGCCACTCATCCCCACGTGAGTGCGCAAGCAGCGCCCCGCTTTGGCTATCAGAGCCCCGGCCCGCAGGCGGCGGAGGGCTTGCAGAAGACCGTACTACGCCGCGGCGCGAACTCTAGCCGGAATAGCAAGCGGCTTATTGGCGCTGTTGAGGAACTCGATGGTCATGAAGACCATCTCCTTGTCGCCGAGATTTTCCAGGTCGTGCACCTTGTATTCGCCGAGACCGTAGGTTTCGTGCCGGGTCTCGCCCGGGGCATAGCTGTATTCGACCGTCGTGCCGTCCTGAAGGTGCTGGCGGCCCCGACCGCCGGAGACCGAAGTCCAGAAATAATCGAGCACGTGGCGGTGGAAGCCGATTCGCTCGCCATGGGCCAGACGGATAATCCAGACCCGGACCTTCTCGTTTTCCGAAAGCAGCGTGGAGCCGACGCAGCCGTTATTGTTCTGTTTTTCCCGCTCGAACTCGGCTGCGATGGCGGCCGGCCATGCCGACTTGTCGGCGTGGTCGGTTGACTTTTCCAGCATGCTCAAGGCCATAGCGTTCCTCCGGATGTTATTGTGACAATATAGAAAACCTTTCCGGCTTGGGAAATAGCGGGATTTCGGCATGGCGAGGCAACGCCGCGCTTTGGTTATCGGCGGCTCAATGAGCGGTCTTTTGGCCGGCATCATGCTTTGCGGGCGCGGCTGGGCCGTCGATATTTTCGAACGCGTGGGCAGCGAACTCACCGGCCGGGGAGCGGGTATCGTGGCGCAGCCGGAGTTGATCGCGCATCTGAGCCGGATCGGCCTCGACACCGGCGACCTTGGCCTCGCGATGTCCAAGCGCAAAATCCTCGACCAATCGGGCCAGGTTATTGCCACAAGCGAATGCCCGCAGATTTTCACCTCGTGGGAGCGCGCCTACCGTTTATTGCGCGATGCGTTTCCGCCGGCGCACTACCACCGCGGCATTGGATTGAGGGCTTTTGAGCAAACCTCGCTGCACGTCGTCGCTCACATGAGCGATGGCCAGTCGCTCGATGCCGACGTGCTGATCGGCGCTGATGGCCTGCGTTCGACGGTGCGGCAGCAGTGTCTGTCCGACATCGGGCCGCTATATGCGGGCTACGTGGCCTGGCGCGGATTGCTTTCCGAAAGCGCCATTCCGCCCGACATTCATCGTGAGCAATTTGAGCAGATGACGTTTTGCCTGCCGCCCGGCGAGCAATGTCTTGGCTATCCGGTCACAGGTCCCGACGACGGGTTGCGCGCCGGACATCGCCGCTACAACGTCATCTGGTATCGCCCGGCCGATGAGGCGACCGAGCTTGCCCGACTATTGACCGATGATGCGGGCGTGACCCATTCGATCTCGATTCCGCCTCCGCTCATCCGCCAGGAACCGGTCGCCGCGATGCGTGCTGCCGCGGAGCGATTGCTGGCGCCGCAGTTTCGCGCGATCGTACGGTTGATCGACGAGCCGCTTTTGCAGCCGATCTACGATCTTGCGAGCCCGCAGGCTTGCTTTTGACCGTGTTGCGCTGGTCGGTGATGCTGCATTCGTGGCGCGTCCGCATGTCGGCGCCGGAGTGTCGAAGGCTGCTGACGATGCGGCTTCGCTCGTGAAGGCGCTCGATGCGAACGATATTGTAGAGGGGCTGCGTCAGTTCGAGGCGGAGCGGCTTCCGGTCGGCAATCGGATCATCGAGCGGGCGCGGCACCTCGGCGCTTATTTGCAGGCCATGCAGACGGCGGAAGAGCGCTCACGCTCGGTGCGTCATAGTATTCCGGAAGCGGTGCTGGCTGAAACCGCGATGGTCGATTTCCTGTATCGCTAAAGGGATGAGTTAGTGTGTCTCGCCGGAAAAATTCTGCGACACGCGGGATTGGGCGACGCGTGCTTTCCGGATCGTCTCAGGTGTATTGCGGCTGCGCCCAACGAACCGCGGCACCCCGTTGGTGATGACCGCACCGACGCCCATGATGTCGCCGTTCCGCAGCGCCGACAGCGCATCGTCCTGCGATCCGCCGAGACAGGCATCGACCAGTGCAATATCGGCGTCGCGGCCGGGTGCCAGCACGCCGCTATTGAGCCGATAGATCTTGGCATTGTTGCCGGTCGCCATTGCCACGGTGATTTCCGGCGGCACGTCCGCGAGCGCGGCGAGATGGCTCATGGTGTACAGCATGCCGAGTGGCATGACGCCGGTACCGGTCGGCGTGTCGGTCGCGATCAGAAGCCGCTCTTGTTGCCCGACCTCGCGCAACAATTTCGCCACCAGCAGGGCGGTGCGCAGGTTGCCCGCGGTGCAGACTTGCATCGCAATGCTGCTTTCATTGACCAAACGCGGGAAAGTCTGCGTCTGGCATGGCAATCGGCCCGCCGTTGACGTGATAGGACACGTCCGGCCGCATCTTGAGCACGTGATCGGCCCAGATCCCGGTTGAGCCCGGGATCGACGAGCCGCCGGTGTGCACCATGGTCACCATGCCGTGGCGCCGCGCCATCGCGACGTATGGCGCATATTCGTACGGCGTTGCAAAAGCGCCGAAGCCGGCTTTCGCCAGCCAGACGCCCTCGCGCGCCGCCTCGGCAAAATCGGCATCGGTCAGGTTCGGCTCAAGAATGATCGAACCGGCATGAACGCGCATGCCACCCGGGCGATAGTGTTCAAACGATTTTCGCGCGGCGATCGCCAGCGCCTTGACGCCGGCGGGATCGCGCGGCCGTCCCGGCACGTGGACTTCAGACGCGCTGATGCAGGTCGTCACGCCGCCGTGAATATAGCTTTCGAGAAAGCCGACGGTCTTTTGCCGCGGCGTGTAGTCGCCGAAGGTGATGTGAACGTGAGAATTGATCAGGCCCGGCATCGCCATCATGCCGCCCGCGTCGATGACCACGTCGCAATCCGGCGCGTCGCCTGTTCCGATCGAGATGATCTTGCCGTCATCGGCGATAATAGTGTCGCCGGGCTGGATCGGCGACGTAATATCGCCCGACAGCATTTTTCCGATATTGAAGATTGCAACTTTCATGACATCAGGATCGCTTCGCGGCCTTCCGCGCGGCGACTTCTTCATGAGTAAGCCCGCCAACTCGGGCGTTCAGGCGACCGCGGTTGGCCAGACAAAAGATAACGGTGACTTCATCGGGCATCGGCGCATCCGGCAGCACGAGCGACATGCCGTCATAGTGAGAGCGGACGTAAACATCGTCCTTGTGGTTCATCGGGATGTCGATTGGCGTGCCGGGGCCGCCCTTTTTTGTGAATGACGAGATCCAGGCATCGCCGCCGCCAAGCAGGTCACGGATGGGATTGGCAAATGCCGTCGTCAGTAACGCGTTGGCGTGCTCCTGCTCGCCGTTCACGCCGACAATCCCACCCTTGCCGTAACTTTGAACCTCGTGGTCGCCGAAGGCTGACAGCGCGAGGGCTCCGAGCTCTTTGCCGAGCGTAACGCTGCCGTCGATCATCGGTTTGAGATCCTCAACGTAGCGGCCGGCATAGGGATTTTCTACGACCGCAACTGCGGCGACGCGGCGCAACGGCAGGTTGGATACGCGCCCGGCTTCCTCGCGGCGTTCCTCCACGACCGTGAAGGCGCGACGGATCTTGATGTGCATGACGGCAATCCTTTGCGGAGTATTTCGATACTCGCTACTGTCGGTTTGTCTGTCAAACCGCGCGGCGTGATGAGCAAAGTTCGGCGTGTGCTGGTGGTCGGAGGCGGGGTCGGCGGCCTGACGGCGGCGGCTGCGTTCGCGCAGCGCGGTGTCGAAGTCTTGCTCATCGAGCGCCGTCCAGGCTTCGACGTGCCCGGTGTTGGGCTCGGCCAGCCCGCGAATGCGCTCCGCGTCTACGACGCGCTCGGAGTTCTTCCCGAACTTTTGGCAAGCGGGTTCAGCTATGACCGGATGTTTATCTTCGATCCGAACCGTGAGTTGATCGTCGAGCACAAATTCCTGCTTGGCGACGACAGGATTCCGGCCTTTTGCGCGCTGTCACGTCTGCGATTGCATGAAATTCTGTTGGGCGCCGCCGAGCGCGCCGGCGTCGAGGTTCGCACCGGCCTGATGGTGGACGAAATTCATGATGAGCCGGACGGCGTAACCGTAACCTTCTCGGATGGTCGCACCGGTTCCTTCGATTTGCTCGCCGGATTTGACGGTATCCGTTCGACGACACGGCTTCATCTGGCTGGAACGGCGTTTGTGCCGCGGTTCTCCGGCTATGGCGCCTGGCGCGTGCAGGTGCTGCGGCCGGATTACGTGCGTGGCATGGAATTCCTGCAAGGTGTCGGCAGCAAGACCGGCGGCATGCCGCTGAGCAACGAGCTGATGTACGTGTTTCACATCCGGCCGGAAGCGCCCGATGCGGTATTCAAGCGTGAGGACTATCCGGATTTGTTCCGCGAGCGTCTGGCGCAATACGGCAGCTATGTCGCCGAGACCGCGGCTTCACTCAACACGGAATCCGACATCGTCTACAGCCCGATCGAGCCGATCCTGCTGCCATGGCCGTGGTTCCGCGGCCGTGTGGTTATCGGCGGCGATGCCGCTCACACCTCGCCGCCGCATCTGACCCAGGGAGCGGCGATGGCTGCGGAAGACGGTTACGTGCTCGCGCGTGAGGTGCTCGCTGACGATGCGCCGCTCGAAGCCCGGCTGATGCGCTATTCGCAGATGCGGTACGCACGCTCCGCCTTTGTCTACAATTTTTCGTACCAGTGGATGCTGGAAGAACAATCCGTCCGCACGCCGACAGATCTCGTTGCAGCACGCGCCGAATTGGCAAAGAACGGCTCGGCACGGATCGCCGCCAGCGACCGAATCCTCGACAGCCGCGTGATCTAGCCCAGTCTGGCGTCGCGTTCTTCGGGATCGGTACCTATTCGTCTAGACGTGCTGGCCGCCGTTGATGTGGATCTCGGCGCCGTTGACGTATGACGCAGTGTCCGTGCACAGCACATAGATGATTTTGGCGACTTCGTCAGGCGTACCAAGCCTGTGCATCGGGATGTTCTCGACGATTTTTTCTGTCCCGGGCGAAAGCATGGCGGTGTCGATCTCGCCCGGCGCGATCGCATTGACGCGCACACCGCGCGAGCCGAAGTCGGCCGCCATCTCGCGCGTCAGCGCGGCGAGCGCCGCCTTCGATGTCGAATAGGCGGTGCCGGCGAAAGGGTGCACGCGTGAGCCGGCGATCGAGGTGACGTTGACGACGGAGCCCTTCGCGGCGCTGAGCTCATCGAGCAGGCCGCGCGCCAGCATGATCGGCGCAAAAAAATTCACCTGGAAGATGTGATGCCAGTCCTCGCGCGAGGTCTCGATCGAGCCGAGCCGCTTGCCGCCGGCGGCCTTCGGCGAGATCGCAGCGTTGTTGACCAGCGCATGCAACTCGCCGTGCAACCGGCGCTTGGTTTCAGCGATCGCCTCTTCGGTGTTTTCCGGATTTGAGAGGTCGACTTGAATGTGATCCTCGGGGCCTGCTTCCCAGGGGCAGTTTTCCGGAAATGGATGCCGCGAGCAGGTGATGACGCGCCAGCCGGCGGCTGAGAAACGCTTCACCGTCGCATGGCCGATGCCGCGGCTCGCCCCGGTCAAGAGCAGTGTGCGGCGCGGTTGGTTGCTGGTTGCCATGACTGTTCGTTTTATCTCACGGATAGAGGCGCGTCTTGGTCCAAGACGTTCCCGGGCTCTCTCGTGTGAAAGCGATACGATCGTGCAGGCGGTACAGCCGCTCCTGCCAGAATTCGATCTCCTGTGGCACGATGCGATAGCCGGACCAGAAAGGCGGTCGGGGCACGGTCCCAACGCCGAACTTCGCGGTGTTAAGCGCAATTGCCTTCTCGAATGCCAGCCGGCTTTCCAGCGGTGAGGATTGCTTGCTCGACCACGCGCCGATTTGCGCCATGCGCGACCGCGTCGCGAAATAGGCGTCGGCCTCTTCCTTCGAAACGGGTTCCACTGTGCCGCGCGAGCGCACCTGGCGCTGCAGTGCTTTCCAATAAAACGTCAGCGCCGCCTTCGGTGCGGCTTCCAGTTCGTGCCCCTTGATGCTGTCGACATTGGTGTAGAAGACGAAGCCGCGCTCGTCGAAACCCTTCATCAGCACCATGCGTGCGTTGGGCATCCCGTCCGGCCCGACGGTCGCCAACGCCATGGCATCCGGATTGACCGGTTCCGCGCGCTTGGCCTCGGCAAACCACGCCGCAAAAAGCCGCACCGGCTCATCGGTTTCGGTGAAGTCACCGCCCGTTAACCGCGCCGGGTGTTCTATGGGTGCAGCGTCGGACATTCCGAGGGGTATTCCACGTGTTCGCGTCGCGTGCCGGAAGTGAGTAGCCGGTCTTTATATAGTGGAACCGGAGCGTCACGCCTATGTCAGCGGTGGCGTTGTTTTCCGGGTATAGCGGCGTTGTTGTACGGGCTTGCCGCTGGCGGTTGTTCCTTCCAACTGCATTCACTGCTGTCCCAGGACGAAGCTGACGTCGATCAGACCGGTTCAATCGGCCACATGGCCAGTGAACGCTCTGCGGATATGGCGAAGCTATCTGAGGTCGATCTTGCCTATGCACGGGCGGCTGTGCCCGACGCACTGGCGCGCAACGGCAGGGATGCCAGCGTACCGTGGCAAAATCCGAACACCGGCGCCGGCGGCAACATCACTCCGCTCGCGACCGCCTATACCGAAGGCGGCCAGTCGTGCCGTGGATTTCTGGCAAGCTATGTACACGGCGGTTCCGAGGACTGGCTGCAAGGGGCGGCCTGCCGCATCGACCAGGGCGGCTGGGAAGTCAAAAGCCTGAAGCCGTTCAAGCAAAGCTGACGGTCTATTATCGCCGTTTTAGTCGCCGATTTGCTGTCACGTTGCGTGACGGCGGCTTCCATCCCACATTAGGCCATTGGTGGGCGGCGGGGCCGGCCCGAAATTTAGCGGAGTTGATTAGGGATGGCGTGATCCCTATGAAGTCTTGGGCGTCGACCGCAAGGCAAGTGCGGCCGACATCAAGAGCGCCTTTCGGAAGCTGGCCAAGAAGCTGCATCCGGACGCCAATAAGAACGATCCGAAGGCGGCAACGCGCTTCGCGGAGCTTAATGCCGCGAACGAACTGCTTAGCGACGAGGACAAGCGCAAAGCCTTCGATCGCGGTGAGATCGACGCCGAGGGTAAGCCTCGCTTCCAGGGATTTGGCGGTGGTGCGGGCGCTGGTCCCGGCGGCGGCTTCAATCCGGATTCGAATTTTGAAAGTTTCAACTTCGGGCCCGAGGGCTTTACCCGCACAACACGGCGCGGCCGCGCCGGTGGCGGGGGCCGGACGGCGGCAATGCTGGCGGCGGTTTCGGCGGTTTCGAGGACATCTTGCGGGAAGCGTTTGGTGGCGGCCGCGCAGGGGCCGGCGCTCGCTCGACCTTCGAGCCGGAAGATTTCGGCGTCGGGGCCGATGTTCAGGCTGAAATGTCGGTGTCACTGCTGGATGCAGCCAACGGCGCAACCCAGCGGCTGCATCTGCCGAACGGCAAAGATGTCGACGTGAAAATCCCGGTCGGGATCATGAATGGCCAGCATATCCGGCTGAAGGGTCAGGGCATGGCCGGAAAGGCGGGTGCGGGGGACCTGCTGATCACCATCAACATCGCGCCGCATCCGGTGTTCACGCTCGACGTGACCGATGTCAGGCTCGAGCTCCCCATTGCGCTCTATGAAGCGGCCCTTGGCGCCAAGGTGCGGGTGCCGACGCTCGACAAGCCGGTCGAGATTACCATCCCGCCCTGGACATCAAGCGGACGAACGTTCCGTCTCAAGGGCAAAGGCTTTCCGGCCAAGGCCGGCCGGGGTGATTTGCTCGCTACCGTACGCATCGTGCTGCCGGAAAAGACCGACGCGGAATTCGAAGAGCTGATGAAGAAGTGGCAGGGCGACAAGCCCTACGATCCGCGCAAGGGTATTTGAGCCCGCGTGATTGAAGCCTGTTGGGATGCCGCGGTCAGGGCTACTACTGCCGCCATGGTCTGGTTCGGCGCCGAAACGGCCGATTGCGCAGCATCCGCGGGTTTCTCCACCGTTGCGATGCCCCGAAGCAGGCGTCCGAGAAGGTCCGAGCCGGTGATAATCCGGCGTTGCTCTCCCCAGACCAGGATCATGTCGTGATGAATAACGTCGTCGCCGGGCCGTTGCGGCGCGACCGTCATGCGGCCGATCACTTCGCCAAGCTTGGTCTGCAAATTCCGTACGATGATTGGGCGATGCCAATAAGCGTTAGGCGCGCTCTCAAGTTGATTGAATAGCGCGTCGCGTAGAAAATGATGGGCATCGAGAACGAACGCCGGCTCGCCTTTTAGATCGGTAACGATCACCCACTTTTTGCCTGAGGCATCGACCTCTCGGAGGAACGGATCATCGGGTGAACGGCTGAACTGCGGGAGCACGCATTTCTGATCGGCTTGAGGCATGCTGATAACACTTTGCGCATCGACGAGCTCACCCTCGTCGGTAACCAGGACATCGTCGAGGTCGAGAAAATTCCGTGCGCCGGTCGCTTCGACAGGACTCACATCACCGCCGCTTGTGGCGCTTCGCGTGATCAGTGACCGGATGTCGCGCTCACGAAGGTAGGTTATTCCCTCATCTCCGAGCCACCAATCGAGCAACACCGCTGTCGGCTTCGCCAGCGGATAGAGAACGAAACGATAGAATTCAACAAAAGGCAGAAAGAATACGGTCATCCGCAACGCATTTCGCGAGAAATAGGCTTGCGGAACGATCTCGCCAAGCATCGTGATGACGACGGCAGAAAACAGGAACGCGCTGGCCCCGGTCAGCACAGAGTCCGAAAGCAGCGTCAGCAATACGTTGATGCTGACATTTCCCCAGATGATGCTGGCAAGCACTTGATTTGAAGTCTTGCGGAGGTCGAGGACGCGGGCAGCATCGATATTGCCTCCGTCAACCTCGATCTGAAGCCGCAACGGGCTCAGGCTGAAGATCGCCAGGTTGAGACCGGCAAACAGTCCCGAATGGACAACACAAAAAGCAATGCCGAACCAAATCCAGATTTCTGGAATAGAGGACATGGACTTACCCCCTCTTAGCGCCAGGCTCGGTCAGGACGAGGTCTCATGACGGCCGACGCAATACCTGATGCGAATGGGCCCAATAGCCTTCGCAGCCAGTTCATTTACATATTTGCAATGTGTGACAGTGACGTGAGCGGCACCCGCCGCTCACCCGCCGCGCTGCTGGCCCCGTGCGTCGATCTGATCGTAGGCGGCCTGGGCGATTTCACGCAGGTCGTTCCGTTCCGCAGGACCGCTCAGCACGTAGGCGACATTCTGATCGACCCAGTAATAAGCCGCGTTCTTTTCGCCTGCGGTGTAGCGCAGCGCGGTCTCCTGATCAGTGGTGTGTCCGCAGTAGAGGGTGAAGCGCTCACCGGCAGCGTTTTCATACATGAAGAATGCGGTGGCGCCGTTCGGGCCGGGCAGCAGCCGTCCGCCGACGAGTTTCAATCCCATGGTGTCGAGTTGCGGCGCGAGCAGCGGCGAGCCCAGACGTTTCGACAGCCATTCCATAAGGTGCGGGCGCTGGTCGCCCGGCACTTCGACCGGATGGCGCACCTCGACGACGTAAAGACGATACGCTTCAAGTGCGTCCGCGGTGAAACGGCTGAGATCGGACGGCGAGGGCGATTCAACAGCGCGCACCTTCCAGCCGACGAATCCGCCAGCGACAAATGTCACAAGGGCTGCGGCTGTGGCGGCCGCGATCCAGCGGTTGCGTCGGCGGCATGCCATGCGACCGATGTTGAGTCGCGGGGGAATCTTTTCGTCGGCGACAGCGCCATAGCGCGCCTGGATGATGTCAGCCTGCTTGCGCCATGCCGCGACGTTCGCCGCATCCTCGGGATGAGTTGCGAGCCAGGCCTCGATGGCACCACGCCGCTCGGCAGGAAGTTCGCCATCGACATAGGCGTGGAGTTCGTCTTCGCTGATGTTGAAATGATCAATCATTTTTCTTCGCTTTCTTCATTTCACGCGGCGTAACGTAGGGCGCTCGCCGTCGAGATAGGCTTTGATCTGCAGGCGCGCGCGGGCGATCCGCGACATCACCGTTCCGATGGGCACGCCTTGCACTTCCGCAACTTCGCGATAGGTCAACCCCTCAAGCACGACCAGAAGCAGCGCCGACCGCTGCTCCTCGGCGAGATCGTCGAGCGCGCGGGCGATATCGCGGCTGCCGGTATCCGGCCCGGCCAAGGCGGCATCGCTATCCTTGATCGGAGTCAATGTCGGCCGCCGCGAAATCGAACGCAGCCGGTTGCGGTTGAGATTGGTCAGGATCGTGTAGAGCCAGGCGCGCACGTCTCCGCCATGAAACAAATGCTCGGAGCGCAGTGCCCGCACCAGCGTATCCTGCACAATATCGTCGGCGGTGTCGGTGTCGCGGGTGAGCGCGCGGGCATACCGCCGCAACGCCGGGATTGCCACCTCGACCATCCGCTGGAATTCACTCAACCGACCGCTCCCGATCCGATGCCGGAGACTTCAATCAAAACAACACCACCTGCCATCGGACTATTCCGAAAACAGCGACGCTGCGGCACTTTGGGCCGCGTGCGCTTGCTGGTTGCTACGGGCCTATGCCATAGGTGAACTCTAGGGAGAAGCGGCCGAGCGAGGTCAGGTAAATGCCGGAAAACTCGGGCCTTATGCGCGGCAAACGCGGCCTGGTCATGGGGGTCGCGAACCACCGTTCGCTTGCCTGGGGCATTGCCAAGGCCTGCCGGGGGCATGGCGCGGAGCTGGCGTTTACCTATCAGGGCGACGCGCTGAAGAAGCGCGTCGAGCCGCTGGCCCAGGAGGTCGGCGGCATCGTTGTCGGCGATTGCGATGTGACCGATCCGGCAACCATCGATGCGGTGTTCGCAGCGGTCCAATCGGCCTGGGGCGGGATCGACTTCCTGGTCCACGCCATTGCGTTCTCCGACAAGGATCAGCTCGACGGCCGTTACGTCGACACCACGCGCCGACAATTTCACCAAGACCATGCTGATCAGCTGCTATTCGCTTACGGCGATTGCGCAGCGCGCCGAGAAGATGATGCCGAACGGCGGTTCGATGCTGACGCTGACCTACTACGGTTCCGAAAAGTGGATGCCGCATTACAACGTGATGGGTGTCGCCAAGTCCGCGCTCGAAGCATCGGTGCGCTACCTTGCCGCCGACCTTGGCGTAAAGAATATCCGCGTCAACGCTATCTCGTCGGGTCCGATCAAGACACTTGCCGCATCGGGCATCGGCGACTTCCGTTACATCCTGAAATGGAACGAGTACAACGCGCCGTTGCGGCGCAACGTCACCATTGAGGAAGTGGGCGAGGCGGGCGCCTATCTGCTCTCGGACATGTCGCGCGGCGTTACCGGCGAAGTGCATCATGTCGATGCCGGCTATCATGTCGTCGGCATGAAGCATCCTGACGCACCGGACATTGCTGTCGGCAAAGAGGAATAATTCGCCGGTGCCGGTGCTCTATTTCATGCGCCACGGCGAAACCGACTTCAACGTCGCACAGCGTCTGCAGGGGCAGTACGAGACAAGCCTGAACGCGCGCGGACGGGAGCAGGCGGAGATTGGCGGCGGCGTTGCTTCGCGAGCTGTTTACGCGCGATAGGCTTCACGCGGCCGATTTCTCCTATGTGTCGAGCCCGCTCAATCGGGCGCGCGAAACCATGGAAATTGTTCGCAGGACGCTGGGTCTCGATCCGCAAGCCTATGAGACCGACGACAGATTGATGGAAATTTCTTATGGCGCGTGGGAAGGGCTCACGCTGCCGGAGGTCGAGGCGCGCGAACCGGGCGTGCTGGAGCGGCGCGAGCGTGAGAAATGGGATTTTGCACCGCCCGGTGGCGAGTCCTATCGCGATGTCGGAAAACGCGTTGCCGATTGGTACGCGTCGGTCAAGCGCGACACCGTCGTTGTCGCACACGGCGGCGTCGCGCGCGTGTTGATGGCGAATTTTCATATCATGCCGGACGAAGATGCGACCCACGCCGAGATCGCGCAGGGGGTGGTCTATGTATTTTCCGCCGGCACGATGACGCGTTACGCCTGATGCTTACATCAGCCCGGTCATCCAGCTAGGGGCGGTCGGCCAAAACGAAAGCGGCCGAACCTTGGTCCGGCCGCTTGACGAAGCCACCTCGTAAGGTGCCTCGCGAAATCCGAAGCTGACGGCGCTGCCCCAATACGAGGCTCGCGCATACGTCATTTACTTCGACTTCTTCTTCGCTTTCTTCTTCTTCGCGGCCATTGTCTGCTTCCTTGATGCGTGTTGAACCAACGGCAAGGCTGAGTTCAAGCTTCGCGGGCGGTATCTCGGTCCCCTCGGGCCTTCGTCCCCTTACCGATTACCACGATGCCACAGAGAGGTTTTCTCTGCAATCAAAAAATTGGAAATTATCTTGATTTTTCCGAGGCTTAACGGATATTCAGGTTCCCATTAATCGTTATTCAGCGAGATGAACGCGCAATGAACGAGCGATGAATTTTGAGGTGTGTAGCTGCCTGATTGTTCGGCATCGTCTCGCATCCGCGAACGAGATGGAGAGAGTCTTTCGCGGTTGCTAACGTCTCAGCCAGTCCGCGCCGACATTTGACCCGATACCACACGCGGGCTACGTCGTTCGCCATGTCATTCAATACGTTCGGGCATCTATTTCGGGTGACGACCTTCGGCGAGAGCCACGGGCCGGCGATCGGCTGCGTCGTTGACGGCTGCCCGCCGCGTATTCCGCTGACTGAAGCCGATATCCAGCCCTATCTCGACCGCCGCCGGCCTGGTCAATCGCGTTTTACCACGCAACGGCAGGAACCGGATGCCGTCAAAATCCTGTCCGGCGTGTTCACCGATGAAGCGGACGGCAAACAGGTGACGACGGGCACGCCGATCGCGCTCGTCATCGACAATGTCGATCAGCGCTCCCGCGACTACTCCGATATCAAGGACAAGTATCGGCCCGGTCACGCCGATTACACCTATGACGTCAAATATGGCCTTCGCGACTACCGCGGCGGCGGCCGGCAATCGGCCCGCGAGACGGCAACGCGGGTTGCCGCCGGTGCGATCGCACGCAAAATCGTGCCAGGCCTTCTGGTGCGCGGCGCGCTGGTGCAGATGGGGTCGCACAAGATCGACCGCGCCAAATGGGACTGGGCCGAAGTTGAACGCAACGCGTTCTTCTGTCCCGATGCCGAAAGAGCAAAATTCTACGAAGACTATCTCGACAGCGTGCGCAAAACCGGTTCATCCGTCGGAGCGGTGATCGAGATCGTGGCTGAAGGAGTACTGGCCGGCCTTGGCGCGCCGATCTATGGCAAGCTCGACGGCGATCTGGCTTCGGCGCTGATGAGCATCAATGCGGTCAAGGGAGTCGAGATCGGCGCGGGCTTCGCCGCAGCGGAATTGTCCGGTGAAGAAAACGGCGACGAGATGCGCATGGGGAATGACGGCAAGCCGTTGTTCCTGTCCAACAACGCCGGGGGCATCCTCGGCGGCATCTCGACCGGGCAGCCGGTGGTGGCGCGCTTCGCGGTCAAGCCGACTTCATCGATCCTCAACCCGCGCCGTACCGTCGATCGTTACGGCCACGAGGCCGAAATTTCCACCAAAGGCCGTCATGACCCCTGCGTCGGCATCCGCGCGGTGCCGATCGGCGAGGCCATGGTGGCTTGCGTCATTGCGGATCATTATCTACGCCAGCGCGGCCAGGTCGGGGACACACCGGCGTGGCCGTTTTCAGCGCCGGGACGCTGACGAAAGCAGAGTATGGAAGACGCTCATCAACGCATTCAAAACGCTGTTGCCGCTTTTGCGCGCGGCGAAATCGTTATCGTCGCCGACGACGATGATCGCGAGAACGAAGGCGATCTGTTCGTCGCTGCGAGCCTGTGCACGCCGGAAAAGATGGCGTTCATCATTCGCAATACATCAGGCATCGTTTGCGCGCCGCTGTCGATCGAGGAAGCCCGTCGCCTGCATCTCGATCCCATGGTGGCGCTCAATGACGCGCCGCTGGGCACCGCGTTTACAGTATCGGTAGACGTCCGGCATGGTTTGAGCACAGGAATTTCCGCCGAGGAGCGCAGCAATACTGTGCGAGCGCTCGCCAACGGCAATAGTGGTGCCGCGGATTTCGTGCGGCCGGGTCACGTGTTTCCGCTGGTGGCGAAGGCGGGCGGCGTTTTGATGCGTTCGGGCCATACCGAAGCGTGCGTCGATTTCTGCCGTCTTGCCGGCGTGCCGCCGGTCGGGGTACTTGCCGAGCTGATGAACGACGACGGCACGGTGATGCGCGGGCCGGATCTCGCGGTATTTGCCGAGCGTCACAAGCTGCAGCGTGTCTCGATTGCCGAGTTGATCGCCTATCGTCAGGCGCGCGACAAGCTGATCGAGCGCGCCGGCGAGTTTCCGGTCGAATCCGAAATCGGCACCTTGACCGGTTATGCATTTCTCACCCCGTTCGATCCGGTCTATCACATGGCTTTCGTGTACGGCCAAATCGGCGACGGCAAGAATGTGCTCACACGTCTGCATCGCGCCAACATCATTTCCGATGTGTTTGGTGGCGCCAAGCCGATCCACCAGTCGCTGGCAAAGTTCAAAGCCGAGGGCAGGGGTGTAATGGTACTGCTGCGCGACGGTACTGCCGGCGTGCCCATTGTTTCGATTCCAAAACACGATACCGCCTCGGACGAGGCGCGCACGCGGCAATGGCGCGAGGTCGGCCTGGGCGCTCAAATCCTCAAGGAGCTTGGCGTCCGCTCGATCAGGCTACTAACTTCTTCGCGCCGCACGACCTATGTAGGACTATCCGGATTCGGCATCGAAATCGCCGGCACGGAGTCAGTCGAGGGTTGAAGTCATCGCCGCGTGCACGCGGCAAGATGGAGGGTGAAGTGACAAACCTCGTGTCCCGAATTCGCGTTGTGCTGACCGTCGTTGCGCTGGGCCTGACACTTTCGGCTTGCGGCTACAACACGATCCCGACACTTCAGGAGCAGGCCAAAGCGCGCTGGGCGGATGTGCAAAACCAGTATCAGCGTCGCGCTGACCTCATTCCCAATCTGGTCTCAACCGTTCAGGGTTACGCCGCCCAGGAGAAGAACGTTCTCACTGCGGTCGTCGAAGCGCGCGCCAAGGCGACGCAAATCAAACTTGATGCCTCGGACCTGACTGATCCGGACAAGCTCAAGGCCTTCCAGGACGCGCAAAACCAGCTCACCGGCGTTCTTGGCCGTTTGCTGGCGGTGACCGAGAACTATCCAGACCTGAAATCGAACGCGAACTTTCTCGCGTTGCAGTCGCAGCTTGAGGGTACGGAGAACCGCATTGCGGTAGCGCGGCGCGATTACATCGAAGCGGTGCGTGCTTACAATCTTTCGCTTCGAACATTCCCGACGGTTCTGTGGGCCAAGACCGTGTTCTCCGGTGAGAAGCCGATGGCGGAGTTCACGGCTAACGATAATGCGCAGACGCCGCCGCAGGTGAAGTTCTGACCGTAGATCAATGACCGGTCTCGTCCGTGGCGTTGCACTGTTTTTCTGCTTCGTCACGGCAGCGTTCGCGTTCGACTTTCCGCAGCTGACCGGCCGCGTCGTCGATCAGGCCGGAGTCATTTCCGCCGACAGCAAGACTAAGCTCGAGGCGAAACTTAAGGATCTTGAGGACAAGTCCGGCATCCAGTTGGTCGTCGCCACGGTAAAATCGCTGGAGGGCGGCGATATCGAGACTTACGCCAACCAATTGTTCCGCACCTGGAAGCTCGGACAGGCGCAGAAGAACAATGGCGTATTGCTGCTGGTTGCGCCGAACGAACACAAGGTTCGCATCGAAGTCGGCTACGGCCTGGAAGGCACACTGACCGACGCCTTATCGTCGGTCGTTATTTCGAGCGCAATCATTCCCCGCTTCAAGGCTGGCGATTTCTCAGGCGGTATTGAGCGCGGTGTCGACGGTATCATCAGCATACTGAGCGGCGATACGGCGGACTGGCAGCCAAAGGTCAATGTCCGGCAGGACGATCCCGCTGCGGACTTCGATCAGGTTTTTCCTTTCCTGTTCTTCCTGCTGATTGTTTTCGTCTTCTGGTTTCTCACCCGCAATTCGGGCGGCCCCGGCGGCGGCATGACGCGACGTGGCGTCGGCCCGATTTTCATCCCCGGTGGGTCAAGCTGGGGCGGCGGAGGAGGCGGTTTTGGCGGTGGCTTCGGTGGCGGCTTCTCGGGCGGCGGCGGTTCTTCCGGCGGCGGGGGAGCGTCGGGGGGCTGGTGATGCGGATATCTCTTGTCCTTTCCACCGGTTTTGCATTGCTGTGCCTTGCTTGCACGTTCGCTGTCGCGCTCGATTTTCCGGAATTGACGGGACGCGTGGTCGATCAGGCCGGTGTGATGTCGCAGGCGAGCCGTGACGAGATCACGGCAAAATCGCAGGCGCTGGAACAGCAGTCCGGCATTCAGCTCGTTGTTGCGACGATAAAATCGCTGGAGGGCGGCGACATCGAGACATATGCCAATGAATTGTTCCGCACCTGGAAGCTAGGCCAGGCGCAAAAGAACAACGGCGTTCTACTGCTTGTCGCCCCGAACGAACACAAAGTTCGCATCGAAGTCGGTTACGGCCTGGAAGGCACGTTAACCGACGCGCTTTCCTCGGTGATTATCTCAAGCGCAATCATTCCGCAGTTCAAGAGCGGTGATTTCTCGGGTGGCATCGAGCGCGGGGTCGACGGCATCATCAGCGTACTCAACGGCGACACCGCTGACTGGCAGCCACAACCACAGTCCTTACTTCGGAATGACGAACCTGGCGCTTTGAACACGCTGCTGCCGATCCTTGGCTTCCTTGCAGTTGCGCTTATCCTGAAGTTGATCATCGTTGGCATTACACGGTTGGTGTCTGGCCCTTCCGGCCACTATGTCACGAGACATGGCCAAAAGGTCTTTGTGCGAGACAGAAACTCCTCTTGGATGTCATCTTCGAGCTCGAACAGCAGCGACTCGTCTTCGAGTAGTTCTTCAGACAGCGGTTTCTCCGGCGGCGGGGGCTCGTCCGGCGGCGGCGGAGCATCAGGGAGCTGGTGATGCAACTGAGCAAGGAAGATCACGAAGCGGTTTCGGCCGCGATCCGCGACGCGGAAAAGCGGACCTGCGGGCAGATCGTCTGCGTGCTGGCTCATTCTTCATCGGGTTACGCGTATATTCCAATCCTGTGGGCGAGCGTGCTGGCGCTCGCTGCCCCGCTGCCGATGATTCTATTGACCCAATGGAGCGTCCAGAGGATCTATCTGGTGCAGCTTGCGGTCTTTATCGTTGCGGGCTTTCTGTTCAACCTGATGCCGCTTCGATTTGCACTGGTGCCGGGCGTGGTCAAACGCGCACGCGCGCATCGCGCCGCTATCGAGCAATTCGTGCTGCGCGGTATCACAAGAACCACCAACCGGTGCGGCGTGCTGATCTACGTATCGCTGGCAGAACACTATGCCCGGATCGTCGCCGACGAGGGGATTGCGGAAAAAGTGCCTGCTGCGGAGTGGCAGGCCGCCATCGATGCGCTCACCGGTCACATGAGCGCCGGCCATATTGCATCGGGGTTCATCGCCGCGATCGAGCGGTGCGGCAATGTGCTTGCCGCACACGCACCGCCGGACGGTTCGCCGAATAGCCTGCCGGATCGCCTCTACGTCGTATAGTTTTCGCCGGCAGGTTGCCTCAAAGCGTCTCGGTGAAAAAGTCCCGCATCAGCATGTAGGATTTGCGGCAGAGCTTCTCGTCGTAACGCGTCGCGTCGGTGTTCGCGGTGAGGTCGCAGAATGAATGCACCCCTTCGCCGAACATCATGATTTCCCAATCGACCTTGGCGTCGGTGAGCTCCTTCTCGAATGCGTCCATCATCGGCTTCGGCGTGATCGGATCTGCTGCGCCGTGGAGCGCCAGTACCCGGCCTTTGATATTGCAGGGCGTGCCGGCAACGACAGGATTGGGATTGGTGACGTGGAATACCACGACCGCCTTGAAGTCGAGGCCGTCGCGCGCCTGCTCGAGAACGTAGCCGCCGCCGGCGCAGTAGCCGATTGCGACTTTCTTTGCCGCATCGATCAAGCCGAGCTTGTTCGCCTCGGCAAATAGCGCGTCATGGGCCGCCTTGCCGCAGGAGATCGTAAAAGGACGGTCCTTGTGCACCGCGAGCATTCCTGCCCGCAATTGATCGGGGTTCTTCGGCTTGTCCCCGTATCCGGCACCGAACATGTCGGCCATCAGCACGACGTAGTCTTTGCCGGCGACGCTGCGTGCCTGCCCAATGGTGTCGGCGCAGACGCCCTTCCAGTCAGGCTGCATGAAGACCGCCGGGCGTTTTGCCTTCACGCTGTCGTCGTAGACGATCATGCCCTCGAATTGCCGGCCGTTGACCTGGTACGGCACCTTTTTCTCAGCCATTGACGCGCTCCTGCCTGTTTTTCGGGGCGGACACTAACAAAATCGGGCCGCCGGAACAGGTCCCCGGCACTGGCCTCGTGCGGGGGCGAACTGTCACGCAGCGGTCACCAAATCATCATATTGCCGCGTGTGGGTGAGGGAGCAGCCCCGGCCATCTAGCGGGAGGCATTACTTTCGTGGATCAGGGCCCACGATACGCAATCTACTTTGTGCCGCCGGCGCGGTCGAAACTCTATGGTTTCGGCAGTTCGATCCTTGGCTACGATTGCTATACCGGCGCGACGGTGGAATTTCCTGACACTTCTGTCGGCACAGTGAATTGGAGCGAACTGACCAAGGAGCCGCGCCGCTATGGCTTCCATGCCACGCTGAAGGCGCCATTTCATCTTTTACCGTCTCGCTCCGAGCAGCAGCTCATCAAGGCCTTGCAAGACTTTGCGCGTCTGGGTCATGCGGTGCGCCGCTTCGTGCCAGCGGTACGCTTGCTTTCAGGCTTTTTCGCCGTCGTGCCGCGCGATGCCGAACCGGCGATTGAAGCGCTGGCCGCGTCATGCACGACGATATTCGATGCCTATCGTGCACCGATCACACCGCAAGAGCGTGCGCGGCGGATCGCGTTAAAACTCAACGAGGAGCAGATTCGCAATCTCGACCGATGGGGCTATCCCTACGTTCTTTCGCAATATCAGTTTCACATGACCCTGACCGGCAAGGTTCCGGCAAGTCGCCGCAAATCGATCCTTTCGATCCTGCTCAAAACCTTCCGGCAAGATGGCGTAGAAGCCGAAATCGCTATTGATCGCGTTGCGCTGGTCAAACAGGAAGCGCCCGAAGCGTCTTTTCGCTTGATCAGCGATGTTGCGCTGGGCGCTGGCGCCTAAGTGCCGCGGAACGTCGTCTATCCGAGACCTTCGGACCTGGGTTAAGCTGCCGAAAAAGGGTGGGCTGCCGGGGACGGGGACAGAAGGCGTGGATGCACGGTTTTGGCTGATTCAGACCTTTAACGGCGTGTCCTACGGCGCACTTCTGTTCCTGGTTGGCAGCGGGCTGTCGCTGATCTTTGGCGTCATGCGAATCGTCAACCTGGCGCATGGCTCCTACTTCCTGCTCGGTGGCTACGTCGCCCTTTCTGTGATCTGGACAACCAATTCCTGGTACCTGGCAATTCCGGTTGCCAGCGTGGCAATTGCGATCGTCGGCCTGATCATGGAGCGGGTCTTTTTGCGGCCGCTGGGCTTCGATCCGCTGCGCCAGGTTTTGCTCACCGTTGGCTTTGCCTTCCTGTTTCAGCAGGCGGCGCTGGATATCTGGACTGGAAACCCTTTCGATATTCATCCGCCGGCCGCGCTGACGCGAAGCATTGTTGTCGGCGCCCTGCATCTCCCGCTCTACCGTATCTTTATGATCGCTACTGCGCTGGTGATCGGTCTCACGCTGTGGCTGGTCATGGAAAAGACCCGCATGGGGGCGATGGTCCGTGCGACGGTCGATGACGCGCAGATGGCGCGGGGTGTCGGCATCGACACGTCGCGTATCTCGATGATGATCTTTGCATTGGGTGCATTCCTCGCCGCGCTGGGCGGCGTGATCGGCGGCGGCTTTCTCGGTGTCTATCCCGGTCTCGATTTCGAGATATTGCCGATTGCTTTCGCAGTCGTGATCATCGGCGGTATGGGCAGCCTCGGCGGCGCTGCCGTCGGCGCGCTGCTGGTCGGGCTCGCCGACAATTTCGGCAAAGCGCTGTTTCCGGAAGTTTCTTACTTCACGCTCTACGCGCCCATGGCGTTGATCCTCGCAGTCAAGCCCACCGGCTTGTTCGGTCGGGAGTGAGCATGTCGTCTGCGCGCGGCAAGGTTTTGGCCGTGATCGTGGTTCTGGCGGCGATTGCGCTGATTGTTCCACACGCCAATTCTTTCATCATCCTGCTGGCGACGCGGGCGCTGGCGTTCTCCATTCTGGTGATGAGTCTCGATCTTCTGCTTGGCTTCACCGGCCTGGCTTCGCTTGGTCAAGCCGCGTATCTCGGCGTCGGCGCTTACCTCACCGCGATCCTCGCCGCGCGTTACCAGATTGGCACGGGATACGATTTCTGGCTGGTCATCGCGCTAGGTATGCTGGGTGGCGCTGCGCTCGCAGCGATGTTCGGGTTGCTCGCGCTCCGTGCCACTGGCGTCTATTTTCTGATGATCACGCTTGCGCTTGGTCAATGCGTGTGGGGACTTGCTTATCGCTGGAATTCCCTCACCGGCGGCGACAATGGCATCAATCTTCAGCATCGTCCCAAATTCGGTATTGATCTCGCCAACGACGTCACGTTTTTCTACCTGGTTTTCCTGCTGTTCGCCGTTTCGCTGCTTGTGATGTATACGCTGGTGCATTCACCGTTCGGTCGCAGCCTGGTCGGTATCCGCGAGAGCGAGCTGAGGATGAAGATCCTCGGTTACAACACGTGGCTGCATAAATATATCGCTTTCATTATTGCCGGGGCTTTCGGCGGTCTCTCAGGCGTGCTGTGGGCGGAGACGGCCGGCATCGTCAGCCCGGAAAATGTTGTTCTGACAACCTCGGTCGACGCGTTGCTGATGGCAGTGCTCGGCGGGGCGGGGACGCTGGTCGGCGGCGTTATTGGCGCCGCCGTGGTTCTATTTATCCGCGAATATCTAAGCACACTGGTGCACTGGTGGCAGTATGTGCTCGGCGGCGTCTATGTGCTGGTCATTCTCTATCTTCCGGGCGGCCTGATGAGTATCCCGGAACGGCTGCGCCAATGGCGTGGATCACAAACAAAAACCGCCGGCGCGAAGGAATTATCGACTGTGACGCACTGAGAAGTAATGACAAACAGGGGAGTGGAAATCATGACAGGCGATCAAGTGAGGCGGGCTGGACCGCTGGCGGCTATCAGCCTTGTGCTGGCCATATCGGCGGTTCCGGCTGCGGCGCAGGAGGAGTTACGCATCGGTTTGATTGCGCCCATGACCGGTCCATTCGCTCAGGTCGGCACCGACATGACCAATGGCTTCAAGATGTATCTCGATCAAAGCAACAGCACCTTCGCTGGCGCCAAGGTCACTCTCATCATCGAAGATAGCCAGGGCAAACCTGATACCGCCGTAACCAAGGCGAAGAAACTGATCCTCGAGGACCACGTGCAGTTGCTGGTCGGCGGCGTTTTGGCGCCAGAAGGTTATGCGCTGGCGCCGGTATCGACCGCAGAAAAGACGGTGTACATCGCCTCAGTACCGGCGGCGGACGATCTGACCCAGCGGCAGCTCGGCAATTATCCTTATTTGATCCGCACCAGTTGGACTTCGTCGCAGCCGAACCATCCGCTCGGTCAGTGGGCCTGCGATCAGGGTTACAAGAAGATTGCAGTCGTCGGTGCAGATTACGCGTTCGGCTACGAATCGGTCGGCGGTTTCCAGAAAGCATTCGAGGACTGTGGCGGAAAGATCGTTCAGAAATTGTGGCCGCCGCTCGGCGCCAAGGATTTCGGTCCCTACATCCCGCAAATCAAGTCCGACGCCGACGCGGTGTATTCGCTGATGGTCGGGCCGATGCCGCTGCAATTCCCCAAACAGTTGCGCGATTCCGGCTACACCAAGCCTATTGTTGGCGGGGGAACGAGCTACGATGAATCCGTATTGCCGTTCATGGGTGACGAAGTGATCGGCGACGTCTCCTCGTTGCAATATAGCGCAGGTCTCGACACGCCGCAGAACGCCACCTTCGTCAAGAGTTTCCGCACCAAGTACGGCAAGGTTCCGTCGTATTTTTCCGAGAGCAATTATACGACAGCGATGATGATCGATATGGTAATGAAGGAATCGGGAGGCAAATTCCCGGGACCGGAGGCCTTTGTCAGCAAAATGCAGGCGCTGAAGGTCGATGCGCCACGCGGCCCCGTCAGCTTCGACGACATGCGCAATCCGGTGCAAAACATCTACATCAAGAAGGTCGAGAAGACGACGATGTTCGGTTACGACAAACCGGAGCTTTGGAACGTCGTGATCAAGACGTATCCGGCGGTCAGCCAATTCTGGACTTATGGCAAGGAGAAGTTCCTGCAACAACCGGTCTACAGCCGCGACTTCCCGCCCTGCAAATATTGCGAATAGTCAATTATCGCCGGGACCCTGCGGTCCCGGCATAACATTCAGTGCAGGTGCGCTCGCGTGCATCAGAAGTCTCAAATCAACTGCAACGTACCTGTGCTCGAGCTGAAGGACCTGACAAAGTCCTTCGGCGGGCTGCGTGCCGTGCGCGGTGTATCGCTGAAAATCCTGCCGGGGGAGCGTAAAGCGATCATCGGCCCGAACGGCGCCGGCAAGACAACACTGTTCAACCTGATCACCGGAACCTTGCCGGCGTCCTCGGGACACGTGCTGCTCTATGGGCAGGATGTAACGCGCTGGCCGAGTCACCGCAGGACGGCGCTCGGCATGGCGCGCACGTTTCAGGTCACGAGCCTTTTTCCGAAACTTACTGTGCTCGATAACGTGTTGCTGGCAATTCAGGGCCGCCGTGCAACGAAATTCGTAATGTGGCGGTTCCTGTCGTCGTATCGGGAAGTTTACGATCGTGCGCATGAGTTGCTGGACCGCGCCTCCTTTCTGGATCGGAAGGACACGCAGGTGCGGTATCTCTCGCATGGCGAGCAACGGCAGCTTGAAATCGTTCTCGGACTCGCTTGCGACCCGGACATCCTGCTGCTTGACGAGCCGGCCGCCGGCTTGTCCTCCGGCGAGTCTGCGGAGATGGCGAAATTCCTGCAGGGCCTCGACCGCAAAATGGCGTTACTGCTGATCGAGCACGATATGGATATTGTTTTCGACGTGGCCGACGAAATTTCTGTTCTGCACTTCGGCGAAATTCTCGAAAGCGGTTCGGCGCAACGCATACGCTCCAGCACCAAAGTGCAGGAAATCTATCTGGGAACGGCCTGAGCAATGGCGATCCTCGATGTCCAGGACATCCACACTTACTACGGCGATGCCTATGTTCTGCAAGGCTTGTCGCTGCAGCTTGAACAAGGACAAATTCTTGGCCTGCTTGGGCGAAATGGCGTGGGCAAGACCACGATCGTCAATTCGATTGTGGGGTTCACGCCGCCGCGGCGCGGCAAGATCTATTTCAAGAACAATGACATCACCGGCAACCCGTCGTTTGCGATTGTGCGGAGCGGCATGGGCCTGGTGCCACAGGGCCGACGTGTATTTCCCACGCTCAGCATCGAAGACAATTTACTGGTCGCTGAGCACAGCCCGGAACGTCACGGTTGGAACCTCAAACGTGTCTACACCCTGTTCCCGCGATTGCAGGAGCGACGTAGCCAGCGGGCCAAGACCCTTTCAGGCGGCGAGCAGCAGATGCTTGCGATCGGCCGCGGCCTGATGACGAATCCGGACTGCCTGATCATGGATGAGCCGTCCGAAGGCTTGGCTCCCATCATCATTCAGGGGCTGTGGAACGCCATAGCTAGGCTCAGGCAGGAGGGACTTTCCATTCTTCTCGTCGAGCAAAACGCGGCACTTGCGCTCAAGCTGGTGGACTTCGTGCACGTCATCTCGAAGGGCCGTATCGTTTATTCCGGACGACCTGATGATCTGTGGCGGGATGATGAAGTGAAAGCGCGATTTCTGGGGATATGAGTTGAGGTGCGCGCTTCGCCGCGCGATCGTTGCTGCGGTTTTCAAATTTTCAGGAGCCGCTTTGCATTCTCGTAATAGACTTTGCTTTCGTCGGCGGTCGACAGATTGAGTTTTTTGATCAGCTCGACGCCCTGCTTCTTGAGCACCTTGAGCGGCGGAGCGTCGGTGCCGAAAATAAAGTGGTCGGCGCCAACCGTCTCGAAGCCGCACCGTGCTGCCGGCGGGTGATAGCAGGTCGAACTCCAGGTACATCATCTTCAGGTAGTGACTGGGCTGATGCTTGATCAGCATCGGCTCATAGGAGCCGAGGAAATACGCCTCATCCTGAAGATTGTAGGCATAATCCATCCGCCCGATCATTTCGCAGATGCCGCCGCCCAAATGAGTGCCGACGAGCTTCAGCTTCGGGAATTTCTCGAAAATGCCGCGCACGATCAACCGCGCGATCGCCAGCGCATTGTCCATCGGCCGTCCGACGCTCGACGCAAGCCGGTAATCGCGCAGCCGCTCTTCGCCGAAACCGACGGATGGCGGATGAATCACGACCGGGACATCGAGCTCGGTCGCCAGCTTGAAGAACGGCAGGCACTCGTCGTCGTCTGGATAATGTCCGGGCTGGCTCGAGAGGATCCATGCGCCTTTTAGGCCGTCCTGTTTGATGGCTCGCTCGAACTCGCGCAGAAACGCCTCGTCGCCATGCGGTACCGTACCGGCCATGCCGTAGATGGTCGCGTGCTTGTCCTGCAGCGAGGCGATGTAGCGGTTGACCTTCTTCACCTCGTCAAGCTGCTGATCGCGATCCATGTCGCGGAGTTGGTGCATCGCCTGGCTGACCAGGGTGCGGTCAACACCGCCCTCCTGTTGCGCTTCGAGCACGTTTTCGATCGTCATCGGGCAGCGCCCACGCCACATCGGATGAGCCTGCTGCTCCGGCATTTGAACATGCGTGTGAAAATCGAGAATCATGGCAAGCCTCAACGGGTCGCGACGGGTGCGATGGTTGGTGAAAGCTCCTCAAGAGTCTTGCCGGCTGTCTCTATCGAGAAGATCCAGCAAGTGATGCCGCCGACGATGGCGAACAGGGCAAACATGCCGTACACACCGCCGACACCGTAGGCTGGCAGGATCAGGCCGACGAGATAGGGGCTGATCACCGACGATAACCGCTGCGACACGCTGGTGGCCCCGTGACCGATAGCGCGTAAGTGATTGGGGTAATTCTCGGCGGTGTACATCCCCAGCGAACCCGGGATCATGCCCATCAGGCCGAAGGCCAGCGTCGCCATTGCGGCTAGCCCAAAAGCACTAATATCCGGCATGAATGCCACGACCATGAGCGGAATGGCCGCCAGCAGAAAGCCGCCGACGAACGCGACCTTGCGGCCGATGCGGTCGATGGTGAACACCGCCAGGAACAGCACAGCCAACCCGACTATGTTGAGGATGAAGCCGTAGGTGTTCGAATCGTGCACCGGTAGATGATAGACGGTACGCATAATGCTCGGCAGCCAGCCGGTCATCGCGTAGGTGATGCCGTAAGTGCAGAACCACAGCACCGCAAGAGAGAAGGTGCGCTTGCGATAGATGCCCTGGAACAGGTCGCGGAAGCGGCCGATCGCCGGGATCGCCGGCGGTACGTTGGTGGGCATCGCCGGCAACGGGATCGTGCCGTTCTTCGACACGATCGCTTCGATGCGCGTCAGCACGCGGTCGGCTTCTTCCTCGCGGCCGCGGCCGACGAGCCAGCGTGGCGATTCCGGCAAGACCCGGATCATCGGCAGAGCAAGCAGGACGGGCAGGCCGCCAAGCAGGAAGGCAAATTGCCATCCCCAATACGGGATGACGTAGGCGCCGACCAGACCGGCTGTCGTCAGTCCGACGGGGAACATCATCTGTTGCATCAGCACGAAGCGGCCACGGCCCTTCGATTTGGCGAACTCGCTGACGTAAGTGTTGGCGATCGGCACCTCACCGCCGAGGCCGATGCCCTGGATGAAGCGGAGCGCGAACAGTGTGGAATAACCATTCGCGAAAATGCAGGCGAAGCTGAGCAGGGAAAACAGGACGATGTTGCCGATCAGAACCGGGACGCGGCCGTATTTGTCGGCCAGCCAACCGGACAGCAGGCTGCCAACGACCTGGCCGGCGTAACCAATCGAAATCAGCGCGCCGATCTCCGACGGTGCGAGGTGCCACAGCGGGATGATCACCGGCAGCACATATGCGATCGTCAATGCATCGAAGGCGTCAGAGAAATTCGTGCTGCCAACGATCAGCCGCATCTTATTGTGCCAGGGCGATAGCGGCAGACGCTCCATACGCGCCGCGATCTGAAAGCGGTCCGTGGTGTCCGCAGTCATCAAATCCTCCCCGATGCGCCACAGGTTCCGATGTGTCCCGGATATCGGGGCGCAACGGGATGGTGAGCTAATTCACTGGGGCAGACAAGGCAGTCGGTGGTGCTTGCGACCCGGCTATTTTTCAAGCCGGCCGATAATTTCGACGTGCGCCGAGTAACGGAACTGATCGACCGGCGTGACTGCCGTGAGCCGATAGCCGCCATCGACTAAAATACGGACGTCGCGGGCAAAGGTTGCCGGATTACACGACACCGCGGCAATGACGGGAACCCGGCTTGCCGCGAGCACCAGCGATTGTGCCTGTGCCCCTTGGCGCGGCGGATCGAATACGACGGCGTCAAAATCAGCGAGTTCTTCCGATACCAGTGGATTTCTGAACAAGTCGCGCGTTTTGACGTCGATCGGTTTCAGTCCGGCGGTCGTTGCCGCAGCGCGCTTGAGCGACGAAAGGGCCGCCTCGTCGCTATCCGCTGCGGTGACGCGCGCGTGTTCCGCGATCCGAAGCGTGAACGGGCCGACGCCGGAAAACAGATCGGCAATGTTTCGCGCGCCTTTACAAGCCGACAGCACCAGCCGCGCCAGCGCGGCTTCGCCTTCCGACGTCGCCTGCAAAAACGCAGCGGGCGGCAAGGTGACAATTGCTTTGCCGATGCGAAGCGTGGGCAGGCGCTGCTGTACGATTAATTCGCCGTGACGGGTGAGCCGTGCCAAACCCTGAGCGGCAGCGACGTCCGCCAATGCAGCAGTCAGGGGCGCTGTGAGCGAGCCAGATCCGCGAACATCGACATCGAGACCAGCGTCCGTTGCGGTGACTTGAATGTCGAGCGGCTTGTTCGTCGGCAACAGCGCTTCCGCCACGGCCCATGCCGCTTTGAGTGAACCGTCGAGGCTTTTCGCCAGTATTGGGCAATGGTCGATCGGCACGATGTGGTGCGCCCGCGCCGCCGAAAAGCCGACCTGTAATACATCGCGGGCGCTACGGGCATGAAACACGGCGCGGCGGCGGCCTTCGCCATGGGCGTCAATCAGATCGGCAACGGGAACCTCGATTCCCGCCAGCCGTAATGCCGTGACGACAAGATCGCGCTTCCAGGCGCGATAGGCTGTCACATCCAGGTGCTGCACGGCGCAGCCGCCGCAAATGCCGAAGTACGGACAGATCGGCACAATGCGCTCAGCGCTTGGTATCTCGACCCGAAGCAGTTGCCTTCTGTCAGGATGGCCCGCCACGGCTTCAACTTCGACCGTCTCGCCGGGGAGGGCACCTGGGATGAAAAGCGGTTCGGGGCCGCCGTCAACGACGCCGTCGCCACGATGACCAAGGCGATCGATTACCAGACTCTCAGCCACGCTCGGCCTCGATCAGGAACTCGCGGTTGCCGTCGCCGCCTTTGATTGGCGAGGGGATGACTCCGCCAACGTGCCACTTGAGTGCGGTTAGATGCCTGCTGATATCGTCACGGACAGCTATATGAACAGTCTCATCGCGGACGATGCCCTTCCTGATCGCGCCGCGGCTCGCTTCGAATTGAGGCTTGATCAGCGCAATGACGGTAGCGTGCGGTGCCAGCAATTGGCCGACTGCCGGCAGCACCAGCTTCAGCGAGATAAAGCTGACATCGATCACGGCGAAATCGGGTTGCTCGACGAGCTGGGAAAAATCAAGCGCGCGAATATCCGTTTGCTCGATCGAAACGATGTCGTCGCGGTTACGTAACCTTGCGTGAAGCTGCTCACGGCCAACATCCACTGCGTAAACGCGCCGCGCGCCGCGCAAAATTAGAACTTCGGAAAAGCCGCCGGTCGATGCGCCAACATCGAGGCAAATACGGCCCCTCACATCGAGGGAAAAATGATCGAGCGCTGCCGTGAGCTTTATGCCACCGCGCGACACGTAAGGATGCTCGGCCGCCGCTGAAATGTCGGCCGTCAGGGAAATCTCTTCGGACGCCTTGCGCACACGCACGCCATCGGCGGTTACCAAACCAGCATTGATCGCGGCCTTGGCCCTGGTGCGGGTTTCAAACAGGCCCCGCGTGACGAGAAGGCGGTCGGCGCGTTCTCGGGTGCTCATGATCGGTCGATTATAAGCAAAATGCCCGGCTTTTTGGCCGGGCATTTGCAGGCTTAAATCTGAATTGGGCTTGCGATCAGAACCGCCGCGCTTCCGGCAATTTGACCACTTCGCCGCGCATGTTCTGGCCAAGGGCTTCGAACGCCTTGGCAACGATGCCTTTGGAGTCGAGGCCGGCTCGGGCATACATGGCGTTCGGTAAATCCTGATCGATGAACAGATCCGGCAGCACCATCGAACGGACTTTGAGGCCTCGGTCGAGCGCGCCGTGCTCGGCAAGCGCCTGCAGGGCGAATGAGCCAAAGCCGCCGATCGAGCCTTCTTCGATGGTCAGCAGTACTTCGTGCTCCCGCGCCAGGCGGAGCAGCAGATCGACGTCAAGCGGTTTGGCGAAGCGCGCGTCGGCAACGGTCGTCGACAGACCGGCTGCGCCAAGCTCATCGGCCGCCTTGAGGCATTCCCCCAGACGCGCACCGTACGACAACAGCGCGATCTTGGTGCCTTCACGAAGGATACGGCCTTTGCCGATTTCGAGCGGCTTGCCCTCTTCAGGCATCGGCACGCCACGGCCTTCGCCGCGCGGATAACGCAGCGCCGACGGACGATCGTCGATAGCGACTGCGGTCGCGACCATGTGCACGAGTTCGGCTTCATCGGCGGCAGCCATCAGCACGAAGCCGGGCAGGCAGCCAAGATAGGCAATATCGAACGAGCCAGCGTGGGTCGGACCGTCGGCGCCGACCAGACCTGCGCGGTCCATGGCGAAGCGCACCGGCAGCCGCTGGATGGCAACGTCGTGGACCACCTGGTCGTAGGCGCGTTGCAGGAAGGTCGAATAGATCGTTGCAAACGGCTTGTACCCTTCGGTCGCCAAACCGGCCGCAAAGGTCACGCCATGCTGCTCGGCAATGCCGACGTCGAAGGTGCGTTTCGGAAATTCCTTCTGGAACAGGTCGATGCCGGTGCCGGAAGGCATCGCCGCGGTGATGGCGATGATCTTGTCGTCCTTACGCGCTTCCTTGATGAGGCTTTCGCCGAAGACTTTCTGATAGGCTGGCGCAGTCGGCTTGGATTTGACCTGCGCTCCGGTGGCAACGTCGAATTTGACGACGCCGTGGTATTTGTCGGCGGATTTTTCCGCTGGTTCGTAACCCTTGCCCTTTTGCGTGACAACGTGAATGAGCACCGGCCCATTCTTCATATCGCGCACGTTTTTGAGCACCGGCAGAAGATGATCGAGGTTATGACCATCGATCGGGCCGACATAGAAGAAGCCGAGCTCGTCGAACAGCGTACCGCCGGTGACGAGGCCGCGGGCATATTCTTCCATCGCCAATGTGCGCTTCTGCAGCATCTTCGTCGGCATTGCCTTGGCAACTTGACGGAAGATCTTGCGGGCACGGCTATAGGCGGGGCCGGACACGCGGCGGGCAAGATAAGCCGACAGCGCGCCGACCGGCGGTGCGATCGACATGTCGTTGTCGTTGAGAATGACAATAAGACGCGAATCCATTGCGCCGGCGTTGTTCATGGCCTCATATGCCATGCCGGCCGACATCGCGCCGTCGCCGATCACGGCGATGACATTATTCTGCTTGCCTTGCAGATCGCGCGCTACCGCCATGCCGAGGCCGGCGGAAATCGACGTCGAAGAATGCGCGGCGCCGAACGGATCGTATTCGCTTTCAGCGCGCTTCGTGAAACCGGACAGGCCGCCGCCCTGGCGAATGGTGCGGATGCGGTCGCGCCGCCCGGTCGAGAATCTTGTGCGGGTAGGCCTGGTGGCCGACGTCCCAAATGATGCGATCTGCGGGCGTATCGAACACATAGTGGAGCGCGGTCGTGAGTTCGACCACGCCGAGGCCGGCGCCCAAGTGACCGCCGGTGACGGCTACCGCGTCCACTGTTTCCTTGCGCAACTCATCCGCGACCTGACGGAGTTGCTCCGGCTGGAGCTTCCTGAGGTCATCCGGGGTCTTGATGAGGTCGAGCAAAGGGGTTTTCGAGGCAACAGTCACTCTGTGCTCCTATTGACGACTTATCGCCTTAGCGGCGGTTCGCCTAACGGCGTTTATTGGGGTCTAGTGCGCGCCCAGCCCTCACGCACACGCATGAATCCTTAGCCTGTACACCTTTCGGGCAGGGAGGGCAATTTACCCGGTTCCCCGCCACGGGAACTCCCGAGCATTATAAGACCTTACAGTTAGTTGCGTTTTGGAGTTTTGCCATGGTGTAACGGGCGAATTGGAAGGTTTGCTCAAGCTCTCCTTGGTTTCCTGAGGCGCGCAAATGGTTCAAGTATTTACAACTAAAGAGAGAATTTATCCGGATAATATCAACCGTCGGGCGGGTAATCGCATACGTTATAGGTAGGTAGACGCGGAAACCGGGGAAGAAGTTCCCCGGCAGAGTCGGATTGAGGTCATCCGAACTGACGGGATCCAAATTTGTCGTCGCGTCCGAACCCCAGCGCAGGTGGCGAATACCCAGCGTCTATAATGACGGGCTGACGGCAAGCGGTGAAGAAACTTGGCGCTCGAAATATACCGCAAGAAGCGAAAGTTCGACGTCACGTCGGAGCCGCGCGGCCAAAAGGGCCGGCGTAGCGGTTTTGCCTACGTCATCCAGAAGCACGCCGCGCGTCGCCTGCATTACGATCTGCGGCTTGAACTCGATGGCGTGATGAAGAGCTGGGCTGTGACGCGCGGTCCAAGCCTCGATCCGAATGAAAAGCGGCTCGCCGTTCACGTCGAGGATCATCCG
Organism: uncultured Alphaproteobacteria bacterium; assembly: GCA_963739945.1. Lineage (GTDB taxonomy): Bacteria > Pseudomonadota > Alphaproteobacteria > Rhizobiales > Xanthobacteraceae > BOG-931. The sequence goes on from CAVUCN010000030.1 coordinate 56,317, forward strand.
GTCGAATACAACAAATTCGAAGGCACGATCCCGAAGGGCGAGTACGGCGGCGGTACGGTGATGATCTGGGACCGCGGGACCTGGGAGCCCGAAATCGATCCGCACAAAGGCTACGCCAAAGGCCATCTCGAGTTTGTTCTACATGGCGATAAGTTGCGTGGCCGCTGGCATCTGGTCCGCATGCACCCTCGTAAGGGTGACCGTCATCAGAATTGGCTGTTGATTAAAGCCAATGACGAAGCAGCGCGCGGCAAGCGCGACGCCGATGTTCTCGAAGACGAGCCGCTCTCTGCCGTCACCGGCCGCTCAATCGATGAAATCGCGGCGGGCAAGGGCAAGAAGCGCGTCTGGCACAGCAATCGAGCTGCCGGCGGATCGCAGGCCAAATCCGAAAAGACGTCGCCCAAGCGGCGGGCTGCCAAAGCTTTCACTGCCGTTAGCGCGCGCAAGGCAAGCAAGCGGCAAGGCAGCGACAAATTTCCGGATTTTGTTCCGCCCAGTCTCGCCACTCTGCGTGAAAGCCCGCCGCTCGGTGACGGATGGCTGCACGAAATCAAGTTTGACGGTTACCGTCTCGAAGCTCGGCTTGATCATGGCAAGGTCCGTTTGCTCACCCGCAAGGGTCTGGATTGGACGCATCGCTTCAAGCCCATTGCGCAAGCTGTTGCTACGCTCGACGCCGAGACCGCTCTGATCGATGGCGAACTGGTTGCCGTAGACGAACGGGGCCATTCGAGCTTCTCTCTGCTGCAGAATGATCTCAAAGACAGCCGATACGACCGGCTGCGGTATTGTGCGTTCGATCTGCTATTTCTTGACGGCCATGATCTGCGCGGCAAGCCGCTGATCGATCGCAAGGCCGCGCTTGCCCGACTGCTGAAGTCGGAGGGCAAGAACAGTCTCATCCAAAACACCGAGCATCTTGAAGATGACGGCAAGTTGGTTCTCCGGCACGCCTGCGATCTCGGCCTTGAGGGCGTCGTGTCGAAGTTGCGCAATGCACCGTATCAATCCGGCCGCTCCGAAAATCTCATCAAAAGCAAATGCCATAACGCCCAGGAGTTCATTGTCGTCGGGTTCACGCGTTCCGCGGCAGGGCCGAACGCCATCGGTGCTCTCACGATCGCCGCCCACGAGGACGGCGAGTTGCGTTACGCCGGACGGGTTGGCACCGGCTATACGCGCAAGATAGCGCGCGATCTTTGGGGCCGGCTCAAGCCGCTAACGGTCAAGAAGCCGCCGGTCGAAGTGCCGAAAGATGAGCGGCGCAAGGATGTCATCTGGGTCAAGCCGAAGCTGGTGATCGAAGCCGAGTTTCGTGGCGTTACGCATGGCAACCTGCTGCGGCAGGCCTCATATAAGGGGCTGCGCGAGGACAAGCCGGCGAGCGAAGTTGTTCGCGAAGTTCCTGTAGAGCAGGTAACGGCCATGGCCAAAACAGCAAAGTCTCCGGCGCAATCGGCGGGACGAAAGCGGGCCGGAAAACCGGGCGCTGGCGCCAGCGCTGACGTTGACGGAGTTCACCTGACACATCCGGATCGTATCTATTGGCCGGACGCCGGTGTGACCAAGCAGGATCTGGCCGAATATTACGTCAGCGTCTGGGATTGGATCGCGCCGCATATCGTCGATCGGCCGGTTTCCATCGTGCGCGGCCCGGAGGGCATCGGCGGCGAGCTTTTCTTCCAGAAGCACATCGCTTCCAACATCAAGGAATCGCCGCTGCGTCACGCCGTCGACGCCAAGGAGCACGACGTCATAGCGGCAGAAAACCTCGCCGATCTTATATCGCTGGTGCAGTACGGCTCACTCGAAATACACGTTCGCGGCTCGCGGCTGGAGAGTATCGAGACGTGCGATCGAATCGTTTTCGATCTCGATCCGGGTGAGGGGGTGAGCTGGAAAGATATTGTCGCGGGCGCGCGGGAAACGCGGGAGCGGCTGGAAGATTTGAAGCTGAAAAGCTTTGTGAAGCTCTCGGGCGGAAAAGGCGTCCACGTCGTGGTGCCGATCCAGGACGCCGATTGGGACGCAGTCAAGGATTTCAGCCAGCGCGTTGCGTTGGCGATGGCGGCCGACAGTCCCGATCGGTACGTCGCGAAAATGACGAAGTCGCTCCGAGACGGGAAAATCTTCATCGACTACTTCCGCAATACGCGCGAGGCGACTTCGGTGGCGCCTTACTCGACACGCGCACGCCCCGGCGCGCCGGTATCGGCGCCGCTGTCGTGGGAGCAACTCGGCCGCAGCAAGAGCGCGGCGGAGTTCACCGTGCTCAATCTGAAAAAACGGCTGAAGGACGATCCGTGGGCCGGCATCGGCAAAGTGCGTCAGAAACTACCGGCAAAGTGAGCAGCATCAGCCGGCAAGCCTGAAGCGGTCCGCCTTCGGCTCGAAGCGCGAGCGGAAAATCTCCGCGTCGAGCGGATCCTCGAAGCAATAGCGGACGAACGCCGCATAGTCGTCTTCGACATACATGTCGAACTTGCCGACGTAATTGATGAGAAAATCCAGAATCTCGCCGTCATCGGCGAGCTGCTTGCGGGGCAGCACCACCTGGTGTGGGCACTCCTCGTCGAGTTTGCGCAGCCAGGCATGTCTTTTGTCCGAATCCATTGTCTTCAGCCCTTTGTTCGGACCGATTAATGTTCCCTATTTGTTCTAAAATGTCAAGACAATTATCTTGGGACAATCCGCTTCTGAGCACAGAGGGTAAATGAAATGACGCAGGGCTATTCCACGTCCAGCGGCTCGGTGCCGGCCGGTTTGCCCTGTGCATCGAGCGTGATCTTCTCCACCCGCGCCTCGGCCTGCCGCAGCAGATCTTCGCAACGGCGCTTAAGTGCTTCGCCACGCTCGTAAATCGCGACCGATTCTTCCAGCGGCACCTTGCCTTCTTCAAGCCGTTTGACGATCGACTCCAGCTCTTCAATGGCGCGCTCGAACGGCAGTTTTGCAATATCGCTGTTGTCTTTTTCCGCCATCGTCGGCTCCCGTGAAGCAATGTCCCGATATTAAATATTGGCCGCAGCCACGCTGCCTACCCCTGCATCAGGGCCGCGACATGGGCCGCGACCGAATTGCCGAGCGCCTGAAGGTCATAGCCGCCTTCGAGCACTGAAACGAGGCGGCCGTCGGCGTAACGGTCGGCGACGTCCATCAGTTTTTGTGTCGCCCAGACGAAGTCGTTCTCGTTGAGATTGATGTTGGCGAGCGGGTCACGCATGTGAGCGTCGAAGCCCGCGGAGATGATCACCAATTCCGGCTTGAATTCGGCGAGCCGCGGCAAGATCCTGGTTTCAAAGGCGGCGCGGAATGCCTCGCCGCCGTCGCCGGGCCGCAGCGGCGCGTTGACGACGGTATTGTGTTCGCCGGATTCGATGACCGCTCCGGTGCCGGGAAACAGCGGCATCTGATGGGTCGAGCAATACATCATCGATTTGTCGTCCCAGAAAATCTCCTGCGATCCGTTGCCGTGATGCACGTCGAAATCGATGATGGCGGCGCGGCCGATGCCATGCTGCTTTTGCGCATGCCGCGCGGCGATGGCGACGTTGTCGAAAAAGCAGAATCCCATGGGCCGCGCCGTCTCGGCGTGGTGACCGGGCGGGCGCGTCGCCACGAAAGCGTTTTTGGCCTTCTTCGCAAAAACCTGATCGACCGCGAACGTCGCGCCGCCGGCGGCGCGCAAAGCCGCTTCGAAACTGCCCGGCGACATTGAAGTGTCGGCGTCGAGGTGGATGAGGCCCTCTTTGGGAGAAGCCTCCCTGATTTCCTCGACATATTCCATCGGATGGCACAGTGCGATGCTTTCGAGCGACGCCATCGGCGCTTGTTCGCGTAGCAGGGGCTTGAATTTGTCCGCGGCCAGCGCCTGCTCGACAGCGCGCAGCCGGTCGGGCCGCTCGGGATGACCCATCGGCGTCAGATGTTGCAGACACGCGGGATGGCTGATCAGCAGTGTAGTCATGAGCCTCACTTAAGCCGAAGCGGCAGATCAGGGAAGGCGCATCGCGGTTTTTTCTACAGTCAGGGCGTGAGCGCAGTGTCGGCGGCGATCAGACCGGGGCCGCCTTCGACGACGGTACGTTCCAGTGCACCGGCCTGAACTGCGTAGTTCTCGGCAAAAAACCGAGCCAGCGCGAGCCGGGGCTGTGCGGTTTCGCCGAGGCGAAGCGCGGCGAGTGCCTGTTGCGCCAGATAGCAGCCGCCGGTCGTGAGCCCGAACAGCCGCAGATACGGCGTCGCTCCGGCGAGCGCCAGATCAGGTTCCTTATCCAGGGTGCCAGCCAGCCATTTTGTCGCGTTGGTCAGGCTCTCGAGTGCTTCGCCCAACCGCACCGCGGTCCAGCCGAATGCCGGATCGTTGCTTGCGCTGACTGCATCGACGATGCCGCGGAGATCCTTGATGTGCGCGGCGACAGCCGCTCCGTTGGCGAGTGGCAGCTTGCGCGTCACGAGATCGATCGCCTGAATACCGTTGGTGCCTTCGTAGATCGCAGCGATCCGCGAATCGCGAAACAACTGTGCAGCACCGGTCTCTTCGATGAAACCCATGCCGCCATGCACTTGAATGTTGAGCGATGTGACTTCATTGGCGATGTCGGTCGAGAACGCTTTCGCCACCGGCGTGAGCAGCGACAGGCGCTCGCTCGCGGTTTTTTTCGCTGTCGCATCGGCCGATCGTTCAGCGCGGTCGAGCGCCATCGCGGTTGCGTAGCAGATCGCGCGTGCGGCTTGCGTCAGCGCGCGCATGGTCAGCAACATGCGCTTGATATCCGGATAAGCAATCAGAGGCGCCGATTCCGTTGCTTTCATTCCGGGTGTGCGGCCTTGCTTGCGGTCTTGCGCGTAAGCAACCGCCTGCTGCAGCGCGCACTCGGCGATACCGACGCCTTGAACGCCGATGGCCAGCCGCGCCCGGTTCATCATCGTGAACATGCAGGCCATGCCGGCGTTTTCTTCACCGATCAGGAAACCGACCGCGCCGCCTTCATCGCCGAAAATCATGGTGCAGGTCGGCGAACCATGGATGCCGAGCTTGTGTTCGACCGAATGGGCGCGCACATCGTTGCGCTTCCCCGGTGAGCCGTCGGCGTTGAGCAGGAATTTTGGCACGAGGAACAATGAAATTCCGCGCGTCCCGGGCGGGGCATCCGGCAGCCGCGCCAGCACGAAATGGATTATGTTGTCGGTCAGATCGTGCTCGCCGTAAGTGATGAAGATCTTCTGTCCTTTGATGCGATAAGTGCCGTCGGGTGCGCGTTCGGCGCGGGTGCGCAATGCACCGACGTCGGATCCGGCTTGCGGCTCGGTGAGCTGCATGGTGCCTGTCCATTCGCCGGACACGAGTTTTGCGAGATAGGTTTTCTTCAGCGCGTCGGAGCCGTGCGCATAAAGTGCGTCAACCGCGGCAATGGTCAGCAGCGGCCCGACAGCAAACGCCATCGCGGCCGAGTTCCACATTTCGATACAGGCGATGTTGATCGATTGCGGCAGTGCTTGCCCGCCCCATTCCGCCGGCGCCGCGAGGCCGTTCCAGCCGCCTTCACGCCAGGTCTTGTAGGCCTCCTTCCAGCCCGGTGCGGTGGTGACAACGCCGTCCTTGAACGGCGTTCCGTATTCGTCGCCGATCCGATTGAGCGGCGCGATCACTTCGCCGGCGAGCCGTCCGGCTTCACCAAGCACCGCGTCAACCACATCGGCTGTGAGGTCGCCGAACAGTCCCTCGTCCATGGCCTGGCTGAGGCCGGCGCCGGATTTGAGCGCAAAACCAATATCGGCGAGGGGGGCCCGATAGGTCATTGGCGATCTCCGTATGTTTCGACAGTCTGCACGTTGGGCGGCGGCGGAACGTCATCCGGAAGAAAAAAGTCCCGCGCCAGAGGTTGACCGGGCTCCGTCTGGTACTGATCGAAGTCAGTGACGCCGCGTTCGGCGAGGAAGGTGTCGTCAATCAGAAAGTGACCGGTGAATTCACGCGAACGGCTTTCAAAGATTGCGTGCGCCGCGTCGGCCATGATTTCCGGCTTGCGCGTCTGACGCATCCGCTTGTCACCGCCGAGAAGATTCTGGATTGCTGCGGTAGCGATGATCGTTCGCGGCCACAGCGCGTTCACCGCGATGCCTTTTGGCCTTAGTTCACCCGCAAGACCAAGCACAACGAGACTCATGCCGAATTTCGCCATGCTGTAGGCGGTGTGTGGCGCGAACCATTTCTCTTTCATATCGAGCGGCGGCGATATCATCAGGATGTGCGGATTAGTAGCTTTCTCCAGATGCGGAATGGCCCATTTCGACACCACAAAAGTCCCGCGCGCGTTGATCTGATGCATGAGATCGAAGCGGCGCATATCGGTATCGGCAATGCCGGTGAGCTGGATCGCGCTGGCATTGTTGACGACGATGTCGATGCTGCCGAATTTTTGCGCGGTTCGATCCAGCGCATCCTTCACGATGGCTTCGTCGCGCACGTCGACGACCAGCGGCAATGCCTTGCCGCCGGCGCGTTCGATCTCTTCCGCTGAGGTATAGATCGTGCCGCTGAGCTTCGGGTGTGGTTGCTCGGTCTTTGCCGCGATCGCGATATTGGCCCCGTCGCGCGCGGCGCGAAGCGCGATGGCGAGGCCGATACCGCGCGATGCACCGGTGACAAACAGCGTTTTACCTTGCAACGACATGTCTGGTTATTTCTTTCGCGACAGAAAAGCGGAAAACGCGGCGCGCGCTTCATCCGAGGTCAAGCGATCCTTGAAGTGCGCCACTTCGGTATCGATCTGTTTATCCACTGCATCGAGGTGACCGCGCATCAGGCGGCGCGATATCGCAACCGCGCCTGCCGGCAGCGCGGCGATTTCCTTTGCCGCCCTCATGGCAGAGGGATCGACCTCTGCAGGGTCGACCACTTCGTTGACGAGGCCGGCCTCTCTGGCCTGTTCCGCGGTCAGCGGCCGGCCCATCACCAGCATGGAAAAGGCGCGGGCATAACCCATCCGCATCGGTGCAAGCAGGCTCGATCCAGCTTCAGGCATCAGCGCCAGTTTGAGGAACGGGGTGGTGAAAGTCGCGTTCCTTGATGCGACTACATAATCGCAATGAAACAGCATGGTGACGCCAATACCGACAGCGAGACCGCCTACTGCTGCGACCAGCGGCTTTTCGTTGTGCGCAAGGATCTTGAGAAAATCGAGCGTGTGCGGGCGGAGGCCGCCGCTTTGCGCCGACTCCATGAATTCACCGATATCAGCTCCGGCGGAGAACGCGCTATCGCCGCCCGCGATTACGACGCAGCGGACGGAAGCATTGGTTTGCGCATCACGCAGCGCCTGCGTGATCAAGGCATACATCGGCTGCGTCAGAGCGTTTTTCTTTTCCGGACGATTGAGCCGGATGACCCGCACCGCGCCGTCATCATGCATCACAACAGGGTCGGACATGGTCCCTCTTACGGCTGTGAAAAGACGTTACCGCGGCCGGGCTCCCGGACATTATTATAGGGCGGGCGACAGGCGTCGATAGGCCGTGCTCCCGTTCCAAATTCCGGCGCTATTGCAATTGATTGGCAATGATCTCGCCGCTATGGTCCGGCCGCTGACCGACCCACGGCGGCAAATCCAGCGGCATTTTGGGGCGTAGCCAAGTGGTAAGGCAGCGGATTTTGATTCCGCCATCCCCTGGTTCGAATCCAGGCGCCCCAG
>CAVUCN010000031.1:0-74759 GCA_963739945.1 uncultured Alphaproteobacteria bacterium
CACGCGCTCATTCGGCGCGCTCTTGCCTTCGATCCGTTCGAGACACCAGTCGGCCAGCATGGCGAACCAGTTCTCGCCGAGCACCGATGAAAGATTGTTGCCGCCGATGGCGTGGCGCTCGCCTTCATAGATGACGAGCTTCTTTGGCGAACGGATCATGCCGGCCAGCTCGTCGGAAAATTCCAGTGGCGACAATTCATCGTCCTCGCCGGCCTGGATCAGAACCGGGCATTTGATGTCACCGGCGGTCGGCGTGAGGCTGAATTTCTCGATAAAGCGGTCGAACTCGTCTTCGTCGGTGTGGCCCGACATATACATGAAGCGCATTTTGAACGACGGCGCCGAACGATTCATCAGGCTGAACAAGCCGGGCTCGTGGCAGACGAACGTCACCGCGGCGCCCGGACTTTGTCGCCGAGCGCGGCCGCGGCCTGGAGGCCGAAGAACGAGCCCATGCTCACACTCCAGATCACGGAGCGGCCGACATCGATGTTCGGGTGTTTGCTGAGCCAGTCGTACACGGCGCGCGCTGCATCCATGTGATTGGTCGGGGTGACCAGAATGCCACGGTAGGTGCATTCGCCCTGCCCCGGTCCGTCGTAGGCGAAATGCGCCATGCCGCGCTCAAGGAACTTGTCGCCGTACATCGAGCACATTATTTCCTTGGACGCATCCATGCCGTCGATGCCGATGGCAACCGGAAATTTCTCTCCCGGCTTCGGCTGGTGCGGGAGATGCAGATAGCCGGGCAGCGACTTGTCTGCAAAAGGGACTTCGACGCGGATCACCGGCCGATTCATCATCGCCGCAAACTTGTCGTAACAGGTGACCATGCGCTCGTTGTAGGCGATTGATTTTTCGTTGTTCTCGAAAATCGGCCAGCGCGCCGCGGAATAAAGCAGCGCCGCGATGAAGTAGCTTTCGCGCGCCGACACCGTTCGCCCCTGCTTTTCGAAGCCCTGTGCCTTGATCTCGCGGCGGTGCCCGGCGGCGGCAAACTCGCGGTGCATGTCGGCAAACTTGCGCACTCTCATACCGACGGTGCGGAAGTCACCGATCGCATCGACGCCGGCAGGATACATGGTGTAGTTCAGTCGCGGCTGGTCCCATTCCATGCCGACGGCCTGAATGACCGTATCGATCAGCCAGCGCTGGTCCTTCCAGCGCTTCACCTTCTGCTCGGTCTTCGCCCGCATCATCGCCGTCAGCTCCGCTTTGCTTTGCGCGCTTTTGCCTGATCCACCAGGAATTGCGACAGCCGCGCCCGCACCTTGTCAGCCTCGCCCGGGCCCCATTTGCGCAAGCCCTCGCCGGATTTCATGCCGAGCTTTCCGGCCTTGATCTTCTCGCGCAGGATGTCCGGTGCGTGCGCGGTGCAGTCGAGATGCTCATACAGCACTTCGGCGATATCGAGCGCGAGATCGAGGCCGACGAGGTCGGACTGCTCCATCGGCCCGAGCACCGCGGTGCGCGCCCCGAAACCTTCCTTGACCACGGTGTCGACGGTCTCGGCATCGCAGACGCCGGCTGCGACCAGCGCAAACGCCTCACGCTTCATGGCGTGCTGCAGACGATTGCCGACAAAACCCGGGATGTCGCGGCGGACATGAACCGGCACTTTGCCGGCATCGCGCAGCACATCCATGGTCGCGCGCAGCACCGTATCGCTGGTCTTTTCGTTCTGGATCACCTCGACCAGCGGCACCAGATGCGGCGGATTCCAGAAATGGGTGCCGACCACGCGCTCGCGATGCTTGAGATGTTTGCCGATCTCGGTCGACGGAATCGCCGAGCTGTTGCTGGCGAGGATCGTGTCCGGCGCCACTACGCCTTCAAGCTCGGCGAAAATCTGCTGCTTCAGCGGCAGCTTTTCAGGCGCGGCCTCGAACACGAACTTTGTGTCCTTCATCGCCGGCGCCATGTGATCGTGCGTCTCGATGCGTTTGAGCAGCGCGGCATCGTCACCGAACAGATCGACCAGGGCCTGCAATCGTTTCGGCAATGAGGCGCGGATATCCGCCGACGGCTCGAACAATCCGACGGGATGTCCGGCCGCCGCGAACAGATAAGCAATGCCATGGCCCATCAGGCCGCCGCCGATGACGCCGATCTTTTGTCTCCGTCCGATCACTCATATGTATCTCTGTGAATAACGTGATAGCGGTGCGGCGCTAGCCCGCGGTGTAGCCGCCGTCGACATACATGATCTGGCCGGTGCAGAAATCCGACGCCGGCGACAACAGATAGATCGCCATCCCCACCAAATCCTCGACTTCGCCGAGCCGTCCGAGCGGAATGCGCGACAGCGAACGCGCGCGTGTCTGCTGGCCAAGTTCGTTGTCGCCGTACATCCACGCTGTCAGCTTGGAACGGAACACCGTCGGCGCGATCGAATTCACCGTGATGCCGTACTTCGCCCATTCGGTCGCCAGCACGCGCGTCAGTGAATCGGTCGCACCCTTCGATGTGCAATAGCCGGTATAGCCGGAAATATTGCCGTGGCGGCCGCGCACCGACGACATCGTCAGCACCTTGCCTTTGATCTTCTTCTCGATCCAATAGGTGCCGACGGCCTTGGCCATGAACCAGATGCCGCGCACATTGGCATCCATCACCGCCTGCCAGTCCTCGTACTCGAGCTCGTGGATGAAACCCGGCTTGTTGTAGCCCGAGGCGACGACAAGCTGATCGACCCTGCCGAATTTCTCCAGGCCGGCGCCGAGCATGGCCTGCGCGTCGGCGAGACTGTCCGGGCGGCGCACCAGCGCGACCGGATCGCCGCCGAGCTCGCGCACTTCGGCTACGACTTCATCGAGTTCGCTCTTGCTGCCCGAGGCAAGGACGACCTTGCCGCCGAGCGAAGTCAGCGCGAGCGCGGTGGCGCGGCCGAACGTGCCTGACGCGCCGGTAATGACGGCGACCTTGTCCTTGACGTCAAACAGCGACAGCGGATTGCGCAGCGGCTCGGAGATCATCTGTTACCGCCCCGTCTCAAACCGGAACGCCTGCTTCGGATCGAGAATCGCGACGACGCGCAGGGCGCAGCCTTCGCCTTCCGGCCAGCGCCACGGGAACGCAAAGAACGTGCAGCGCTTGCCGGTGATCTTGTCGATGTCGCCGCCGATATTCTCGATGCCGGGAATGCCGTTGGTCATCATGATCTTGTGCGCCGGCTCCCAGTACGGGAAATCCTCGATGATGTGGCGGCCGGTCTCGGCCTTGTATTCGGCGTCGAGATGCGGCTGCCCCGGGCCGGGTCCGTGCGGTCCGAGGAACGTGGCCAGCGGATGGTCGAGCGCCTGCACGTCGACGCCGACGAGCTTCACGCCGCGCTCAACCAGCCATTCCGCGGCTTCCTTGTAGAGACCGGGCGAATAGCCGAAGTAGTCGGCATTGTCGCCGTAGTTGTGGTGACTGCCGGTATTGATCATCACGATGTCGTTCTTCTGGATCTTCGGCTCGGCGTTCTCCAGATCCTTCGGCGTGATGACGCCCCATTTGCCTTTCGGGATCGACACCGCGACGCCGGTGCCGAAGAAACGCCACAGCGGATAGCCGGTCAGCGTCGGCGTGTTCTCCTGCACGTGGATCGGCGCATCCATGTGCGTGCCGCGATGCATGATGCCTTCGAACTGCTGCACCAGGAGGCCGTCGCGGGCGTGGAATTCCACCACGCGCACGTTGAGGTTGGCGCGCGACGGCCATTGCGGCATGCCGTGGCCCCAATCGGTGCTGAGATTGATCAACTCCAGATCGCCGGTGCCGTTGCCGTTCTTGCCGGATTTTTTGCTCGCCGACTTCTTCCGGCAGACATGGTCTTGCCGCCGACGCCGCTCTCGATGCGGTAGGAGCCGGACGGATCGAGCATCGCAACCAGGCGGATGACGCAGGCATCGCCTTCGTGCCACTTCCACGGAAAACCCTGGAACGTGCACCGCTTGCCGGTGATTTCGTCGAGATCGCCGCCGACATTCTCGATGGTCGGAATGCCGGCGCCGAGCAGCGCCAGGCTTGCCGGATTCCATTCCGGGAAATCCTTGATCGCGTCGCGTTTGGTGGCCTGCTTGTATTCCGGGATCAGATACTTGATCTGCGGACCGTTGCGGTGCGGACCGAGCGACGTGGCCAGCGGGTGATCGACGCACGCGGTGTCGACGCCGACGAGCTTGACGCGTTTCTTCACCAGCCATTCGGCGGCGGCCTTGCTCAAGCCCGGCGCGTAGCCGAAGTATTCCTTGCTGTCGGCGTATCTATGATGCCAGCCGGTATTGATGAGCACGATGTCGTCAGGCTGGATTTTCGGCGTGGCGCGTTCAAGATCGGCCGGCTCGATCAACTCCCATTTTTTCTTTTTGATCGAAACCACGACGCCGGTGCCGAAGAAGCGATCGAGCGCCAGATCGCCGACCGCCGCGCTTTGCGGAATGAGATGGATCGGCGCATTCACGTGCGTGGAGGTGTGGAAGATCGTCGTGATCCGGTGCGTCATCACCCCTTGCTTGGCGTGATGCGTGATGCGCTCGAGCTTGATCTCCTCGTAGCCCGGGAAGATCGGCGTATACATGCCCCAGCGGTGGCTGAGCTCGTAAAGTTTGACCTTGCTGACTGGATCGACAACGGCCGGCATTTCACTCCCTCACACGACGCAACGAATCAATTTGTACGACGCAATTTCTGCCCGTCTGTATCACGGCCTGCCGCAACGTGACAATTCCGGCGGCTGCATCGCGGACCGCTTGCAGCACACGGCAAAAGAGCGCATTTTTTCGGCTCAACTGTCGCAGAGCAGCAAATAAATTTCGGGAGGACGCCATGCGCGAAGCGTGCGACTGACTTTATGCGCAGCCCTCGTCGGCGCAGCCGTCTGCGGCGCAATCGCGATCTCCGCGAGCCAGGTTCAGGCCGACGATCCGAACAGCGCACCGAACCCCTATCGCGTTGTCGAGCACTGGGCGAAGCTTCCTGAAGGCCGCACCTGGGGAATGGCGATCGGTGTCGACATCGACCGTGACGGCAGCAGCCTTTGGGTGTTCGATCGCTGCGGCGGCAAGACCTGCGTCGAGTCGAGCGTCGCGCCGATCCAGAAATTCGACGCCACCGGCCGGCAAGTGGTGAGCTTCGGTTCACGCCTGTTCGCCTGGCCGCACGGTTTGTTTGCCGCGCCCGACGGCAGCGTCTGGGTCACCGACGGCCAGACCGGCGGCGGCAAAGGCGAGACGGCGATGAAATTTGCGCCGGACGGCCGCGTGCTGATGACGCTCGGCAAGCCCGGCGTCGCCGGCAGCGGCAATGACGAACTCAACGGCCCGTCCGACGTGCTGGTCGCCCCGAACGGCAACATCTTTGTCGCCGACGGCCACGGCGACAAGACCAACGACCGCATCGTCAAATATTCGCGCGACGGCAAATTCCTGATGAGCTTCGGCCATCACGGCTCCGGCCAGGGTGAGTTCAATGTCACCCACGGCCTCGCCATGGATTCCGCCGGCCGGCTCTATGTCGCCGACCGCGCCAACAACCGCATCCAGATTTTCGATCAGAATGGCAAGTTCATTGCCGAGTGGAAGCAGTTCGGCCGGCCAAGCGGCATCTATATCCGCAACGACATCATCTATGTCGCCGACTCGCAGTCGAGCGACAAGGTGAACGCGCCGTTCAAGCAGGGCATCCGCATTGGCAGCGTCAAGGACGGCAAGGTGACGGCCTTTATCGCGCCAGACCGATCCGAAAGAGGAAATGCCGGAAGGCGTCACCGCCGACAAGGACGGCAACATCTTCGGCGGCTTCACCGCCAATATGGACGTCAAGGAATTCGTCAAAAAATAGCGGCAAAAGGCCCCGCTCCACGGGCTGAAATGGCCCTGGACCCGGCTGCCGTTGCAGCCGCCCGACCCCGTCGGTATGTATACGCGCCGTTCGCGCCGGACTCGTGCCGGCGCAACGTTTTACTGATGGCTGCGAACTGAAGTTATGGCCCGTCTGGTGATGAAATTCGGCGGAACGTCGGTCGCCGATCTCGACCGCATCCGCAACGTCGCGCGGCACGTCAAGCGCGAGGTCGATGCCGGCCACGAAGTGGCCGTCGTCGTCTCGGCCATGGCCGGCGTCACCAATCAGCTGGTCGGCTGGTGCGAGCAGGCGATCGATGGAGCGGCGCATTTTCGACGCCCGCGAATACGACGCGGTGGTCGCGACCGGCGAACAGGTCACCGCCGGCCTGCTCGCGATCACGCTGCAGGATCTCGATGTCAACGCGCGCTCGTGGCAGGGCTGGCAGGTGCCGATCCTGACCTCCAACGCGCATGCTTCCGCGCGCATCGCCGACATCGACGGCGCCGAACTGATCAGTCGTTTCAAGGAGCGCAAGGAAGTCGCGGTTATCGCCGGCTTCCAGGGCATTCACAAGGAGACCGGACGCGTCACCACGCTGGGGCGCGGCGGCTCCGATACGTCGGCGGTGGCGATCGCGGCGGCGATCCGCGCCGACCGTTGCGACATCTACACCGACGTTGACGGCGTCTATACCACCGATCCGCGCGTGGTGCCGCGCGCGCAGCGGCTCGACAAGGTCGCCTACGAGGAAATGCTGGAGCTGGCTTCGCTCGGCGCCAAGGTTCTTCAGGTGCGCTCGGTCGAGCTCGGCATGGTGCACAACGTGCGCATCTTCGTGCGGTCCAGCTTCGAGCGGCCCGAAGACATCGATCCGCATCGCGACCCGCCCGGCACGCTTATTTGCGACGAGAGTGAGATCATGGAACAGCAAACCGTCACTGGCATCGCCTTCTCCCGCGACGAGGCGCAAATCTCGATTCGTCAGGTGCAGGACAAGCCCGGCGTTGCCGCGGCCATTTTTGGTCCGCTCGCGGACAGCCAATATCAACGTCGACATGATCGTCCAGAACGTATCGGCCGACGGCAAGACCACCGACCTCACTTTCACCGTTCCGGCCGTGGACTATCAGCGCTCGCTCGACACCATCGAGAAGGCCCGCGGCGCCATCGGCTACACGCGGCTCGACGGCGCCACCGACGTCGCCAAGATTTCGGTGATCGGCATCGGCATGCGCAGCCACGCCGGCGTCGCCGCGGAGGCGTTCAAGGCGCTGGCCGAGCGTTCCATCAACATCCGCGCCATCACCACGTCCGAGATCAAATTTTCATTGCTGATTGACGCGGCATTTACCGAGCTTGCGGTGCGGACCCTGCACTCGCTGTACGGCCTCGACAAAACCTGACCGAAAGCGCCGTTAGAATCGTTCTCACGTTGCGGCGCACAATAAACCGCGGCGTCATAACCTTGTCTCTGGCTTGCGGTTTGCATACCGCATTCGATATAGGCTGAAGGGGTAGTCGCTGCGGGCCGGGACCCGGGCTGACTTCTCTTTGAAAACGGCCGGCGCGCGAACGGGCAGCGCCCTTGGCTGAGCAAGGCCCGAAGGGAGCTGCCGCCATGCGTGGCGCGCTCGGCGGTCCGCGCGTGTTGTTGCGCCGGCTTCGCGAAGTGATGGCGGAGCCGGTCAGCGCGCAGGAGCGCCTTGACAAGATCGTGGTGCTGATCGCCGCAAACATGGTTGCGGAGGTGTGCTCGGTCTATGTCCTGCGCGTCGATGCGACGCTGGAGCTCTATGCCACCGAAGGCCTGAAGCGCGACGCCGTCCACCAGACGGTGATGCGCTCCGACGAAGGCCTGGTCGGCCTGGTCGCGAGTCAGGCCAGCGCCATCAACCTGTCGAACGCACAGGCCCATCCGGCGTTCTCGTTCCGGCCGGAAACCGGCGAAGAGATTTATCATTCATTCCTCGGCGTGCCGATCCTGCGCGCCGGCAATACGCTTGGCGTGCTTGTCGTGCAGAACCGCGCGCGGCGTACCTATTCCGAGGAAGAAGTCGAGGCGCTGCAGACCACCGCGATGGTGCTCGCCGAGATGATCGCTTCCGGCGAGCTGTCGGCGCTGGCGTTGCCCGGCACGGAGCCCGCGGCGCGGCGCTCGGTCCATCACAAGGGCGCGGCGTTGAGCGACGGCATCGCGCTCGGCCACGTCGTGCTGCACGAACCGCGCGTCGTCGTCACCAACTACATCGCCGACGATATCCCGAAAGAGATGAAGCATCTCGAACAGGCGATCGAGACGCTGCGCGGCAATCTCGACGAAATGCTCGAACACGGCGACGTCGTCGAGGGCGGCGAGCATCGCGAAGTGCTCGAAGCCTATCGGATGTTCGCGCACGACCGCGGCTGGGTGCACAAGCTTGAGGAAGCGGTGGCGACCGGACTGACCGCCGAGGCCGCCGTCGAACGCGTGCAGTCCGATACCCGCGCCCGCATGTTGCGGCAGACCGATCCGTATTTGCGCGAGCGGCTGCACGATCTCGACGATCTCGCCAACCGGCTGATGCGCCAGCTTACCGGACGCGACCACGCGCCGTCGCGCGAAAGCCTTCCCGACAATGCGATCCTCGTGGCCCGCTCCATGGGCCCGGCGGCATTGCTCGATTACGACCGCAAAAAGTTGCGCGGGCTGGTGATCGAGGAAGGCGGCCCGAACTCGCACGTCGCCATTGTCGCGCGTGCGCTGGGCATTCCCGCGGTCGGCGAAATCGACAATGCCACCGGCGTGGTCGATCCCGGCGACGCCATTATCGTCGACGGTTCGACCGGCGATTTGCATGTGCGGCCGCTGCCGGACATGGAGGCCGCTTATGCCGAACGGGTGCGGCTGCGCGCCCGCCGGCAACTGCAATATCAGGAGCTGCGCGACCGGCCGTGCGTCACCAAGGACGGCCAGGAAATCACGTTGCTGATCAACGCCGGCTTGAGCGTGGATCTGCCACATATCGCCGACACCGGCGCCGCCGGCATCGGCCTGTTCCGCACCGAATTGCAATTCATGGTGGCGCCGAATTTTCCGCGCAGCACCGAGCAATACACGCTTTATCGCGCGGTGCTCGATGCCGCCGGCGACAAGCCGGTCACCTTCCGCACCCTCGATATCGGCGGCGACAAGGTGTTGCCGTATATGCGCAACGTCGAAGAGGAAAACCCGGCGCTCGGCTGGCGCGCCATCCGCCTCGGCCTCGACCGGCCCGGCCTGTTGCGCACGCAAATCCGCGCGCTGTTGCGCGCTGCCGGCAATCGCGCGCTCAAGATCATGTTCCCGATGGTTTCGACCGTTCAGGAATTCGATCAGGCCAAGGAACTGGTCGAGCGTGAGCTCACGCATCTGCGCCGTCACGGCCACAAGCTGCCCGACGAGGTCGAGGTCGGCAGCATGGTCGAGGTGCCGTCTCTGCTGTATCAGCTCGACGAGCTTTTGGAGACCGTCGACTTCCTGTCGGTCGGCTCCAACGACCTGGTGCAGTTCCTTTACGCCGTCGATCGCGGCAATGCCCGCGTCGCCGGCCGCTTCGATGCGCTGTCGGCGCCGGTGCTGCGCGCGCTCAGGGACATCGCCGAGAAAGCGCGTGAGTACAAAAAACCGGTGACCTTGTGCGGCGAGCTTGCCTCGCAGCCGCTCGGCGCTTTGGCGCTGATCGCCATCGGTTACCGGGCCCTGTCGCTGACGCCGTCTGCCGTCGGTCCGGTCAAGGCCATGCTGCTCGATCTCGATAGCCGCAAGATCGCGGGTTTCCTGTCGCCCCTGATCGACAGGCCGAAAAGCGCAATATCCATTCGCGCGCAGCTTGAGAAATTTGCCGCCGACAACGGCCTGCAAGTATAAGCGGTCGTACAATGCTGCCCGACCAGAAACTCAACGCGCTCGTCGTCCGCCATGCCACGCTTGAGCGCGAGCTGGCGTCGCCTTTGCCGCCGGAGACTTTCGTCAAGCTGTCGCGGGAATTCGCCGAGCTTTCGCCTGTGGTCGACGTGGTGAAATCCTATCGCGACATCCAGCATGAAATCGAAGGCCTCGTCGCCATGATCGACGATCCCGCGACCGACGCCGGAAATGCGCTCGATCGCGCAGAGCGAAAAGCCGGAACTCGAAGCGCGCCGCACGGCGATCGAGCAGGAGTTGCGCATCGCGCTGCTACCCAAGGATGCGATGGACGACCGCAACGTCATTGTCGAAATCCGCGCTGGCACCGGCGGCGACGAGGCGGCTCTGTTCGCCGGCAATCTGTTCCGCATGTATGAACGCTACGCGGCCAGCCAGGGCTGGAAGACCGAGATCGTCACCGCAAGCGACGGTTCGATGGGCGGATACAAGGAAGTCGTCGCCGAGATCAAAGGCCGCGGTGCTTTTGCCAAGCTCAAATTCGAATCCGGCGTTCACCGCGTCCAGCGCGTGCCCGATACCGAGGCCTCAGGCCGTATTCATACGTCGACAGCAACTGTCGCGGTGCTGCCCGAGGCGCAAGACGTCGATGTGGCGATCAACGACACCGACTTGAAGATCGATACGCTCCGCTCGAGCGGCGCTGGCGGCCAGCACGTCAACAAGACCGAGTCGGCGGTGCGCGTCACCCACATTGCCGTCGGGCATCGTGGTGATGATGCAGGAGGACCGTTCGCAGCATCGCAACCGCGCCAAGGCGATGGCCGTGTTGCGCACCCGGCTGTACGATTTCGAGCGCCAGAAAATCGATGCTGCGCGCGCCGCTGAACGCCGCGGCCAGGTCGGAACCGGCGACCGCTCCGAACGCATCCGCACCTACAATTACCCGCAAGGCCGCGTTTCCGATCACCGCATCAATCTCACGCTCTACAAGCTGCCGCAAATTCTCGAAGGCGAAGCGCTGGGTGAAATCGTCGATGCGCTGGTGGCGAACCATCAGGCGGAATTGCTGGCGGCTGAGGGAATCAACTGATGACGCGCGCCGATGCCACGGCTGCGCAAGCGCACACCGTCGCCGCGGCGCGCCGCGAGTTGGCCACCGCGTTTCGCGCCATGAGCATCGAAACACCGGATCTCGATGCCCGCATTCTGATCGGGCACACGCTCGGCCTTGATCACGCCGGCCTTGCCGCCGCCGATCAGCGGCGTCTCACGACCGGCGAGGAGAGCGCAATCGCCACCCTCGGGCAGCGGCGCCTCAACCATGAGCCGGTTGCCCGCATCCTCGGGCAAAAGGAATTCTGGAGTCTTCCGCTCCGCCTCAACGAAGCGACGCTGGTGCCACGGCCGGAAACTGAAACAGTGGTCGAGGCGGCTTTGGCGGCGATCGATTCAAGCGGCTCGCGCAGCAGACGAACTTCGTATCGCCGATCTTGGCACCGGTTCTGGCGCGACTCACGCTGGCGCTGCTGTCCGAACTGCCGAACGCTTTTGCAGTCGGCACCGATTTGAGCGTCGGCGCACTCATCGCGGCGCGTGACAACGCACAACGGCTCGGCTTTTCGCGGGCCGCATTTGTCGCCTGCACCATGGCAGACGCATTGCGCGGGCCATTCGATATCGTCGTGTCGAATCCACCCTACATTGCGTCTGATGAGATCGACGCGCTCGCACCGGAAGTGCGCGATTTCGATCCGCGCCTGGCGCTCGATGGCGGCCGCGACGGGCTGGATGGTTACCGCGAGATTGCCGCGGCCACGCAGAAAATACTTGCACCGGGCGGTTATTTGGTCGTCGAACTCGGCATCGGGCAGGCGGAACCCGCCGCCGCACTATTTGCTGCCGCAGGGCTTGCACCCTTGCCCCCCCGTGCCGATCTGAACGGAGTGCCGCGCGCCCTTGTTGCTGAAAAGGAGAACGGCATGAGCGAGGGGCATTGGACCCCGGCAAAAAAGCACTTGGAATAGCAGCCGGAACCGACTAGCTTGCGGGCACGGAATCGGCCCTGAATGGGTGCCGCGCTGCCTTGAAGGCCCGGAGCAAACTCCCGGAGATTGGCTCCCAGAGGCTGGCAGCGCAGGTTAAAAGTTAAGAGCGAAAACAACACAGCCGGATGGACGGCAAAGCGGGATCGCTACGTTTAGAGCAAAAGCAACCGAGACTTTGATCGGGCGGGCGCACCGTTGCGGGGGAGCAATTGCGCCTACGGCGAGGGGTATGAAGCACCGCGGCAAAACCGTTAGTGAGGGCCGCAGCTAGCAGGATTTCGTGATGTCCGAGACAGCGAAGGATCATGGCCGATGCCGTGACGGCGTCGTGCGGTGTCAGCGATTGGCGGGCGACGTTCGGTAAATAGTCTAAATTTCGACGAAGAGCAAACAGGGGTTGGTGGATTGCAAAACATGAGAAACGGTCAGAACAAGCGCATGCGGGGTCGCAATCGCGGTAAGGGCGGCGGCGGCGGCGGGCACCATCACCATCACCACCAAAATCCGTTGTCGCGCATGTACGAGTCCAACGGACCGGACGTGAAAATCAGAGGCAACGCCTCCCACATCGCCGAGAAATATCTCCAGCTCGCCCGTGACGCGCAAAGCGCCGGCGACCCGATCGCTTCCGAAAGCTATTACCAGCACGCCGAACATTATTTCCGCCTGATTGCCGCCGCCCAGGAGCATCTGCGGCAGACCCAGCCGTCGTCGTACTATCAGCAGCAACAGCCAGGACAGCCCGGCGAGATGCGCGGCAATTCCGGCGACGAATCCTTTGACGACGATGGCGACGATCAGCCGAACATAAGCGGCGAGCCGTATGCACCGGCGCCACAGCCACAGCAGCAGCCATTCTATCCGCAGCAGCAGCCGCAACATAATCCGCAGCAGCAGAACTATCAGCAGCCGCCACAGCAGCCGCTAATCCACAGCAGCAGAACTATCAGCCGCGGCCGCAGCAGAACTTTGCAGCAGAACAACGACGATGGCATCGACCGGTTGCCGTCGTTCATCACCGGCGGCCAAAACGCGCCGCAACAGCAACCGCAATATGCGCCGCAGCAGGGCCACGGTTCGAACAATGGCCCGAACGGTCAAGGCTCAAATGGCCAGAGCGCCGACGGTCAGGGCGCGCAGGGTGCGAATGGCCAGAACGGCAACGGCTATGAGGGGCAAGCCGACCGCTTCCCGCTGCATCGCCGCCGCCGACGCCATCGCGGCCCGCGCGATCAGGGCGCACCGGAACAGGGTGCAGGCGACGAATAAAGATTTTTTCTGAGATCAAAAATGCAAATGGCCGGGCTGAGCCCGGCCATTTCTTTTTCAGCATGATGCGCCGGTCACAGACCGCGCGGCGCTTTCGACAACCGCATAATCAGCCAGATCGGCAGTACCAGCACGGCGCCGAGCAGGAAATATTGCCAGAGCCAGCGCACGGCATCGAAGCCCATGTTCCAGATATGCAGGAACAGCCGGCGCACTGAATCGATGATATTCCACGGATCGAGGCCTACGGCCGTGAGAACGACGCCCACCAGGATCGAAAGCAGGATCAGACGGCCAGCCACGGCGAGCGGCGGCCCGCCGAAAAAGCGGCGTACGTAGTCCTGAGACCTGTGTGATTCCAATGATTGCTGGGACATCGAATCCTCCCCGTTCCAGTCAGTTAGGAGCTTCCCCCGCCGTGCGCAAGCCGCCCGTGAACGCGGCCTAAACGTACCCGGGGACGGCGTTGCCTCGCCTTCGCAAGAGGCGCTAAGTTGCGGGCGCCCAAACGCCTTTTGGGCACCGCCCAGGGATATTTCATGGCCAAGCTTGAAGACCGCGCTGGCGCGCCGAACGCGAACCTTAACGACGACATCGGCGAGGCAACGCGGCTGCGGCTTTATCGCCTTCAGGTCGAAATCCGCGAGGCCGAGCAGCGCGCGTTCGATCTGTTTCTGCAAAATCTGGTCAAGGGCACCAGTCATCTGTCGCTTGGCCAGGAAGCGGTGGCCGCCGGCTTCGCGGCTGCAATGAAGCCGGGCGATCTGTCGTTTTGCACCTATCGCGGCCACGCTCACACGCTGGCGCGCGGCGTGCCGGTCGAGAAAGTGCTCGGCGAGCTGATGCAGCGCGATAACGGTTTGATGCGCGGCAAAGGCGGCTCGATGCATCTGACGTCCGTCGATCATGGCGTCATGGGTTCCTACGCCATCATCGGCGCGCATCTGCCGATCGCCTGCGGCGCGGCCTGGCGCGCGCAGTACAAAGGAGCGAAGGACGTCGCCGTATGCTTCTTCGGCGACGGCACCACCAATATCGGCGCCTTCCATGAGGCGCTGAATTTCGCCGCGGTGTGGAAGCTGCCGGTGATCTTCGTCTGCGAAAACAATCTCTACATGGAATACACGCCGATCGGCGACGTCACTGCCGTGCAGCACCCGGCGGCCGATCGCGCCTCAGCGTATGGCCTGCCGCGCATCGTCGTCGACGGCAACGATGCCGACGAAGTCTACCGCACCGCTGCCGCGGCTTACGAGAAAGCCCGCGCTGGCGAGGGTCCGTCGCTGATCGAGTGCATGACCTACCGCTACAGCGGCCATTCGCGCGCCGACCCGGCGAAATACCGCCCGGAAGGCGAGCTGGAAAAATGGAAGGAGCGCGATCCGATCAAGATCTATCGCGAGCGCCTCAAGCAGTTCGGCGTCGCCGACAGCGTGATCGCCGGCATCGAGACCGAGGTGAAACGCGAGGTCGACGACGCGACCGAGAAATGCAAGGCCGCGCCGATGCCGCCGCTCGATATTCTCACCACCGACGTCTATGCCGACGGCGGCTGGGCATGGAGAAACTGAAATGGCGGAACTGACCTATCGCGACGCTGTCGCCCGCGGCATCGCGCAGGAAATGACGCGCGATCCGGACGTGGTGTTCCTCGGCGAGGACGTCGCCAAGGCCGGTGGCGTGTTCAAGGCGACGGTCGGGCTGTTCGAGCAGTTCGGCCCGTTGCGAGTGCGCGATACGCCGATCTCCGAGCAGGCGATCCTCGGCGCGGCCATGGGCGCGGCGATGACCGGACTGAAGCCGATCGCCGAAATCATGTTCTCGGACTTTTTCGCGGTCTGCTTCGACTACATCGCCAACGAGTTCGCCAAGAGCCGTTACATGTCGAACGGCCAGCTCAAATGCCCGCTGGTGGTGCGAACCGGCAACGGCGCCGGCTCCCGCTTCGGCGCCCAGCATTCTCAGAGCGTCGAGAACTGGTGCATGATGATTCCGGGCCTGAAGGTCGTCGCGCCGTCGAACCCGCTCGACGTGATCGGCCTGCTGGCGGCCGCCGTGCGCGATCCCGATCCGGTGATCTTCTTCGAGCACAAATCGCTCTACGCCACCAAAGGCGAGGTGCCGGACGGCGAGATCGTCGATACGCTTGGCACGGCGAAGATCGTCCGGCCCGGCAAGGACGCCACCATTATTGCGCTGGCGCTGATGGTGCCGCGCGCGCTTGCGGCCGCCGAGAAGCTGAAAGCCGAGCACGGCATCGATTGCGAAGTGGTCGATGTCCGCTCGCTGGTGCCGCTCGACACCCAAACCATTCTTGGCTCGGTAGCGCGCACCCACCGCCTGTTCACGGTCGAGGAAAATCCACGGCTGTGCGGCTGGGGTGCGGAGATTGTATCGATCGTCGCCGACGAAGCGTTTTACGATCTCGACGGACCGCCGGTGCGGATCACGACGCCGCACATTCCGCTGCCGGCCGCCGATATTCTGGAAGATATCGTGTTGCCGACGGTCGATCGCATTGCCGAACGGGTGAAGCGATCGTTGCAGAGTTAGACTTCCGCTCGTCATCCCGGGCGGACGCGGTGATCCCGAAGCGGCATAATTTCGAATTTGCCGCGTTCGCCGGGAATGAGCGGTCATGAATAAAGGACACAGTCATGGCCATGTATGACAATCTGCTCGCCAATGTTCCGACCGATCTGTGGATCGGCGGCAAGTGGCGCAAATCCTCCGATGGCGGCCGCTTCGACGTGATCGATCCGGCAACCGAGAACAAGGTTGCATCGGTCGCCAGCGCCACCGTTGAAGACGCCAAGGCGGCGCTGGATGCGGCGCAGGCGGCATTCCCCGGCTGGGCTGCGAAGAAGCCGCGTGAGCGCGCCGAGATTTTGCGCAAGTCCTACGACCTGATCATGCGCGACGCCGAGCGGCTGGCGAAGCTCATCACCATCGAGAACGGCAAGGCGCTGTCCGACTCGCGCGGCGAAGTCGCTTATGCCGCCGAGTTCTTCCGCTGGTACGCCGAAGAAGCGGTGCGCAATATCGGCTCGAACACCACGGGGCCGTCCTCCGGCGCGCGGATTCTCGTGCAGCACAAACCGGCGGGTATCGCCGTCCTGGTGACGCCGTGGAATTTCCCGGCCGCGATGGCGACCCGCAAGATCGGCCCGGCACTCGCCGCCGGTTGCCCGGTGGTGCTCAAGCCGGCATCCGACACGCCGCTCACCATGCTGGCATTGATGCCGATCCTGGAAGAGGCCGGCGTTCCGGCCGGCGTCGTCAATGTCATTCCGTCGCGCTCGTCCGGCAAGGTGGTGAGCGCGATGCTGCACGATCCGCGCGTGCGCGTGGTGTCGTTCACCGGCTCGACCGAAGTCGGCCGCAAGCTGCTGCACGAAGCCGCCGACAACATCGTCAAGCCGGCGATGGAGCTCGGCGGCAACGCGCCGTTCATCGTGTTCGACGATGCGGATATCGACGCCGCCATCGAAGGCGCGATGATCGCCAAGATGCGCAACATGGGCGAGGCCTGCACCGCGGCTAACCGCTTCTATGTGCATGAGAAGGTGCACGACGAGTTCGCCAAAAAGCTCACCGACAAAATGTCCGGCCTGAAAATGGGCAACGGTCTCGACGACGGCGTGGCGCTCGGCCCACTGGTCAACAAGGAAGGTCTCGACAAGGTGATCGAGCTCGTTGACGACGCGGTGCAGAAAGGCGCCAAGGTGCTGACCGGCGGCAAGGCGACCGGCGGCCCTGGCTTCTTCTATCCGGCGACGGTGCTGTCGAACGTGTCCAACAATTCCAAGATGCTGAACGAGGAAATCTTCGGGCCGGTGGCGTCGATCCAGACCTTCAAATCCGAAGACGAAGTCATCACCCGCGCCAACGACACCGAATACGGCCTCGTCGCCTATCTCTATACCAAGGATCTGAGCCGCGGCATTCGCGTCTCTGAAAAACTCGAGTTCGGCATGATCGGGTTGAACCGCGGTCTCGTCTCCGATCCGGCGGCGCCGTTCGGCGGCGTCAAACAGTCCGGTCTCGGCCGCGAAGGCGCGCACGAAGGCATGATGGAATTTATGGAAACCCAGTACATCTCGGTGACGTGGTGAGCGGGCAATCGGACAAAGAACGCCTGATCGGTTCCTGGCGTCACATCACTTCCAATGTCGACGGCAAGCCACGCCCCGGCCAGGGCGCGCATCCGCGCGGCATCATCATGTATGACGCGCTCGGCAACATGGCGTGCCATGTCTCGCCGGATCGTGAAGTCGGCAAGGCCGGCGATAAACCGACCGGTGACGAAGCGAAAGCAATGCTCGACGGTTATGTCGCCTATTTCGGCACCTATACCGTCGACGACAAGGCGCGCACCGTCACGCATCACCGCAAGGCCAGCGTGCAGCCGGGCGACAAGGGCGACCTGGTGCGCGGCTACGCGTTCGCCGGCGACCGGCTGATCCTGCGCCCCGCCGGCACCAATGCCGAAGTGATCTGGGAACGGATCAAATGAGGCAGTGGACCTAGAACGATGGACGTTTTGATGCCGCAACTCGGCGAAACCGTCGCCGAGGGCAAAATCACGAAGTGGTTCAAGTCGGCCGGCGACGCCGTGAAGCCGGGCGACAATCTGTTCGAGATCGAGACCGACAAGGTTTCGATGGAAGTGCCTTCGACCACAACCGGTGTGCTCTCGGAAATCCGTGTCTCGGCGGGCGACGTGGCTCCGGTCGGCGCGATTGTTGCGGTCATCGCCGATGGGACCGGCGCGGTCATAACCGCCGTGACATCATCTCCGCTCACCCCATCAGCGTCTCGGCCGCAGCCCGTGACACCTTCCGCGCTCATTCCCGTGGAAGCGGGAATCCAGTCGCTGGGTCCCCGCGGTCGCGGGGACGAGCGGATCAAGATACCCCTCGATCCGTTCTTTGAAGTGCGAACACCTGAACGTAACTTCGGCCCGGCGCGCCTGCCCGGCGGCACGTTGGTCACGCCGCTGGCCCGCCGCCTGGCCGCCGAGGCCGGTATCGATCTTTCGCGCACCAACGGCTCCGGGCCGCATGGCCAAATCGTTGCGCGCGACATCCAAAGCGCACCGCGTTCATCTTCGCCAGCCGGTGCGCTCGCAATCGGCCCGAGCGCCGGCGAGATCAAGGCGCTCTACGCCGAGGGCAGCTACGAAGAGATCCCGCTCGACGGCATGCGCCGCACCATCGCGGCGCGGCTGACGCAGGCGATCCAGACCATCCCGCATTTCTATCTGACGGCCGACATTGCCATCGACCGGCTGAGCGCGCTGCGCGCGGAAGCCAACGCCAGCGCGCCGAAGGACAAAGATTACAATTCGACATTCAAATTATCGCTGAACGACTTCGTCATCCGTGCGCTGGCGATCGCCTTGCAGCGGGTGCCCGAAGCAAACGCGGTATGGGCCGGCGATCGCATTCTGCGATTCAAGCATTCCGATATCGGTGTCGCCGTTGCGCTCGACGGCGGGCTGATCACCCCGGTCCTGCGCGATGCCGAAACCAAATCGGTCAGCGCCATTTCCGCCGAAATGAAAGACCTGTCGGCCCGTGCCCGCGACAAGAAGCTCAAGCCGTCCGACTATCAGGGCGGCGCGGCGGCGATCTCCAATCTCGGCATGTATGGCGTGCGTGAATTCACCGCGATCATCAATCCACCGCACGCCACTATCCTTGCGGTTGGTGCAGCGCGGCGGCAGGCGGTCGAAAAACCCGACGGTGGTGTCGCTTTCGCAAGCTTCCTCACCGTGACGCTGTCTTGCGATCATCGCGTGCTTGACGGCGCGGCCGGAGCCCGGTTTTTGGCCACGATCAAGGATTATCTGGAATCGCCGGTGACCATGCTTGTTTGATGAAAGGATGAACCATGTCCGGCAAGCGTGAAGTGGTGCTGGTCGGCCCGCTCAAGCCCGTCGTCGTCAAAGGGCTCGACGCCATCTGCACCGTGCATAAGGCCGCCGAAACCAAGGATCCCGACGCCTTCTTCAAGGCGCATTCCGATGTGCATGCCATCGCCTGCAGCGATACCGCTTACAGGATACCCGGCGCGCTGATGGCGCATTTTCCGAAGCTTGAACTCGTGTCGAGCTTCGGCGTCGGCTACGACCACATGGACGTGAAATACGCCGTGGCGCACGATGTCGTGCTGACCAACACCCCCAATGTGCTGACCGAAGAGGTTGCCGATACCGCGCTTGGCCTGCTGCTCAGCACTGTACGCGAGCTGCCGGCGGCCGAACGTTTCGTGCGCGCCGGAAAATGGAAAGAGCGCGGTTATCCGCTGACCAAAGCCACGTTGCGTAACCGCACCGTCGGCATGGTCGGCATGGGCTCGATCGGCCAGGCGATCGCCCGGCGACTGGAGGCTTTCGGCGTGCCCGTGGTCTATCACACCCGCAATCCGCGGCGCGAAGTCAGCTATCTGCACTATCCTGGTCTCATCGAGATGGCGCGCGCCGTCGATATTCTCATGATCATCGTGCCGGGCGGCCCCGGAACCGCGAACATGATCAATGCCGAAGTGCTGGACGCGCTCGGACCCGAAGGCATTCTGATCAACATGGCGCGCGGCTCGGTGGTCGACGAGCCGGCGCTGATCAAGGCGCTGCAGGAAAAGCGCATCATGGCGGCCGGCCTTGACGTGTTCGCCAAAGAGCCCGACGTCCCGGCGAAGCTGATCGCGATGGACAACGTGGTACTGTTCCCGCACCTCGGCTCGGCGTCGGTCTATACCCGCGAAAAGATGGATCAACTTGTCGTCGACAACATCGCTGCCTGGGCGACGGGCAAGCCGCCGCTGACACCGGTTGCGGAAACACCGTTCAAATCCTGGCGCAAAGGCTGAGCACGCCGCTCGCCGTGCGGCCGTGCCATGTCTGTACCATGGTCGATACCACGCCTGGCACTGCATGACGGCCCCACATCAGCGTGGTAGTTTCGGGCAAATTGAGCGTGAGCAATTACGGCATGCGGCGTAGCGTCATTATCGGCGTGACATTTGCGGTGAGCGTCTGCGGCACAGCGATTGCGCAGGACGAGAGGGTCACCGAGCCGCCCGTCCCCCCACAGCAGACGACCCAGCCACAAGCAACGCCGCCGCAGGGCGATCAGCAGAACCAGGCAACGGATCCGGTCGCCGGCATGATTGGCGCCTGGGAACTATCCAATGCCGATCACGACAAGGCCTGCAAACTCAATTTTCGCAACGATGCCGCGCCGGGCGGCTACAAGGTCGATATCGACAAAAACTGCGCGAGCGTTTTTCCCTCGACCAAGACCATTGTCGCCTGGGCAATCGATAATTTCGGCGGCCTGCGCCTGCTCGATAGTAGCGGCGAGGCCGTTATCGAGCTGTCCCAGGTCGAAGGCGGCATGTTCGATGGCTTTAAACTGGAGGAAGGCCGCTACGTGCTGCAAGCTGCAGCTGCGGTGCACACCCGTTCGGCCGAGGACATTGTCGGCAACTGGGCGATCGAGCGCGGCGCCGGCAAGCCGATCTGCCTGCTCAACCTGGCGAACACCCCTGCCCCGACCGGCGGCGATTACCTTTCGCTCAAACTTCAGCCCGGCTGCGACGCGCTGGTCACGCGTTTCGGTCCGACCGCATGGCGCATGGATAACGGCGATCTGGTGTTGTCGGCGGCGCGCGGGCAGTCATGGCGTTTCGAAGAGAATGACCTTAATAACTGGCAGCGCGTACCGGGAACTCCGGATCCGGTACTCCTCGTCCGTCAGGGCGGCTGACAATCACAACAAATGGACAGTGCGGAATAGTGAATGAGTAAACGGCATCAGGTCATCATTATCGGCGGCGGTCCTGTGGGCGTCGCGCTCGCGGTGGAGCTCGGACTGCGCGGCATCGACTGCACGCTGATCGAGCGCAGGCTCGAGCCGCAGCTCATTCCTAAAGGACAGAACCTGACGCAGCGCTCGATGGAGCATCTGCATGCGTGGGGCGTTGCCGATCAGGTGCGCGCGATCCGCCTGTTGCCGCCGGAATTTCCGATGAGCGGCATCGTCTCGTATCGCAACCTCAACGATGAATATTGGTACGCGCCGCCGCTGCGCGAGATCGTCAATTCCTATTATTTCGAGACCAACGAACGGCTGCCGCAATATCTGGTCGAGAGCGTGTTGCGCAAACGCATGGCGCAGCTCGGCAATGTTGAAGCGCGGTTCGGCTGGACCGCCGATACTGTCACGCAGGACAAAGGCGGCGTCCGCGTCCGCGTCACCGTCAGCAAAGACGGCGCGAAGGAAACGCTGGAAGCCGACTATGTCGTCGGCTGCGATGGCAGCCATTCGACCATCCGCAACCAGATCGGCATCGAGCGCAGCGGCGCCGACTTCGATCAGATCATGGTGCTGGCGCTATTCCGCTCCACCGAGCTGCACGAGAAACTCAAGCGCTTTCCGCCGCGATCGACCTATCGCGTGCTGCATCCGGATCTCAAAGGCTACTGGCAGTTCTTCGGCCGGGTCGATGTCGGCGAGCGCTGGTTTTTCCATTCGCCGGTGCCGGCTAGCACGACGCGCGATAATTACGACTTCCACGGCCTGCTTGAGAAGTCTGCCGGCTTTCCGTTCGCTGCCGATTTCGATTATGTCGGCTTCTGGGATCTGCGCATCGCGGTCGCCGAGACCTATCAGGTCGGCCGCGTCTTCATCGCCGGCGATGCCGCACACTCGCATCCGCCCTATGGCGGCTACGGTCTCAATAATGGCCTCGACGACGTCGCCAATCTCGGCTGGAAACTCGCCGCGACGCTCAAAGGCTGGGGCGGCGACACGCTGCTCGCAAGCTACACCGAGGAGCGGCGGCCGATTTTCAAGGAGACCGGCGAGAATTTCATCGAAGCCGGCATCAAAAGAGATGCGGCCTTTCTGGCGCGTTACAGTCCCGACAAGGACCGCGAGGAGTTCGAGCGCGCCTGGAAGGATCATGCCGGAGCCGCCGGCCCGCGCGTGACGACTTACGAGCCGCACTACGAGGGATCGCCAATCGTGTTCGGTCCGGCCGGCGCGAAATCGAGCGCCAGCGGTTCGCACACCTTTAAGGCCCGCGCCGGTCACCATCTACCGCCGCAGCTGCTGTCCTCCGGGCGTAACGTGTTCGAGGAGCTTGGCAGCGGTTTCACGCTGCTCACATTCGACGCCGATGTAGAGTCGGTGCAGGCTTTCGAAGCCGCGGCGAAATCCTTGAACGTCCCGCTGAAAGTCGTGCGCGACAGTTATCGCGACGGCCGCGAGGCTTACGAAGCCAGAATGATCCTGGTGCGACCCGACCGTTACGTTGCCTGGATCGGCGACGCCGCGCCGAACGACGCCGCGGCACTGCTTGGCAAAACAGTCGGCCGCACCAGAATGCCTGCTGAACTGCCGGCTACAGCGCCTTGATCTGCAGCTTGCGGAATTTGACGATACCGCTCTCGTCGGTTACGCCCTTGGCGTGCTGAAGCGCAATGCGGCCCTTGGCGAATTTGTCTGACTTCACCCCGTCGACAGTCTTCTGACCGTTGAGCACCACCGTGAGCGTGTCACCTTTGGCGGTGATCTCATACAGGTTCCATTTGTCGGCGGCATGCGGCATCGGATCGACCTTGGCGATGCCAGGTATTGCACCGGTGCCGCCGCTGGGATCGGGGCGCGTGTCCCAGATGTTGACTTCGTAGGCCGTCTTGCTGCTCACACTGCTCGGATCGGTGCAGCGGATGAAAACGCCGCTGTTGGCCTTGGCCTCGATCCAGAATTCGGCGCGCAGGCTGAAATCGCTGTAGTCGCTTTTCGACACCATGAAGCCGCTGCCGTTGTCGGCGACCAGAGCGCCATCGGCGAGCTTCCAGTTGGCAGCGCCGATCGGGCTCCAGTTGTCGAGATTGGTGCCGTCAAACAGCGTCACCCAACCGGCATCAGCCTGAGCGGCCGCCCTACCGATCCGCGCCAGCGCCAAACCCGCGCTGCCTATTGAGAACAATCCTGCTTTGAGTACTTCCCGGCGTTTCATGGCCCTTCTCCCATACAGACTTTTGTTTGTTGGACGCGCGAGCGGCGCAAAGGAGCCCGCCCGGGTCGATTTTACGCCCGTCAGGCAGGGGCTGTCCTCTCCGCCAAAACGGGCGGCGTAAGGCTGCCAGGCAGGCCGCGCCTCATGGATTCTTTCCAAAAAGTTTAGATTTCCGTGGCTAGAATTTATGCTGTCATGAGCGAAACCGGGCCGATGACAGCACAGTGCCCCAAGTGCAGGGAGCAGCTGATCTATGTCACCTCGGTGCCGCACCCCAAAGCTCCTGAAATGCAGCGGACGACTTTCGTCTGTTACTCGTGCAATCGGACCTGGAGCTATGCGCTGTCTCCGGCAATGGCCGAGAGCTACAGCGCCGCGTCTGAGCGGCTTGCCGCCCCGGCCTGAACGGCCGGCGCGTACCTGCTATTTAAATTGTGCTTCGCACAATGAGTGACGATTTTCCCAATCACAAACATCGAAGCCACTAGATCAACTTCAGCCCCTTCAGGCTGGCATGTCCTTCCTTGCCGACGATGATGTGGTCGTGGACGGAAATGCCGAGAGGTTGTGCGACTGAAATAATTTGCTGAGTCATCTGGATGTCGGCGCGCGACGGTGTCGGATCGCCGGACGGATGATTATGCACGAGGATGACGGCGGTGGCTGATAGTTCGAGCGCGCGCTTCACTACCTCGCGCGGATAGACCGGCGTGTGATCGATGGTGCCGGTCTGTTGCACCTCATCGGCGATCAGCTGATTGCGCTTGTCGAGGAACAGCACCCGGAATTCCTCGCGATCGGCAAACGCCTGCGCGGTACGGCAATAATCCAGCACGGTCGCCCAGGATGACAACACAGCCCGCTTCTTCACCGCGCCGCGCAATGCGCGGCTCGTTGCGGCCTGAATGACTTTCAGGTCGGTGATACTCGATGGGCCGAGACCCTTGATCCTGGCGAGCCGCGATTCCGGCGCGCCGATCACCTCGGCGAACGAGCCGAAGGTCTCTATCAGCGCCTTGGCGAGCGGTTTGACATCGCGCTGGGGCAGCGCACGAAACAGCAGGATCTCCAGCAACTCATAATCAGACAGCGCGTCGGCGCCGGCTTCGCGGAAACGTTTACGCAGGCGGTCGCGATGGCCCCAATAGTGGGGTGTAGCCTCGGCGAGGCCACCTTCGCCTTCCAGCTTCTTTGGCGGCGCACTCTTTCGCGAGCTGTTCTTCGGCAAAGTCGGCACTTGAACGCAACCCGATCCGCACCGCGCCGTTCACGGCGGCGCTGTCCCGTCACAAGGATGACCGGATTGCGGGTTTTTGCAATCGGGTTGCGCAGCGCCTAGGCTGCGGCCGGAGCGGTCGCGAGGCGGCTAGGCGCGTGCGGCGGCAACGTGATCGGCAAACCCGATGATGTGATTGTGGATCGCCTTGGTCTGGTCGGCGAGATCGACGGCGGACTGGCGAAGACCGTTCGTTGCATGAGCGGTCTGGTCGGCCATTTCCTCGATGTCCCGGATCGAACGGGAGACATTGCCAACGCCGATGGCCGCCGCGTCGACGTTTTGCGCGATTTCGTGCGTCGCCGAGGCTTGCTGGTCGATCGCACCTGCAATCCGCACCGACAAAACATCCAGTTCGCGCACGATACCAAGCAGCGCCTCGATGGCCGTCGCCGAGCGCTGCGTGGTGCCCTGAATTCCGGTTGCCCGCGATTCAATCTCTTTTGTTGCTTTCGCGGTTTCGGCAGCGAGTGCCTTGACCTCCTGCGCCACGACAGCAAAGCCCTTGCCTGAATCCCCGGCGCGGGCCGCTTCGATAGTTGCGTTTAGCGCGAGGAGATTGGTTTGTCCGGCAATCCGGTTGATGAGACCGGTCATGTCCCCGATCTCGCCCGCCGCGCTCGTCAGATCCGCAATATTTTCATTGGCCGTGCGAGCGACACTGACGGCTTCGTCGGTCAGTCGCGACGCTTGCGCCACCGTCTCGCTGATCTCGGCAATCGTCTTGGCAAGCTCCCGCCCGGCACCGGCGACCGTCGTGACCTTGGCCGTGGTTTCTTCGGACGCCGACGACGCGGTTGCTACCTGGGCCTTGGCGTGGCTTGCAGCCGACCCGAGGGAATCGGCGCTCTGCCCCAGCTCATCCGCCGCGCCGTTGAGGATATTGATAAAACCCGCCATGTCCGACTTGAAGGCATCGAGAAGCTTGCCTCTCAGGTCGGCGCGCTTGCCGGCCGAGACAAGATCCTGCTGCCGCTGGCCGCCGACACGTTCGAGCTCGGTGGCGATATTTTCAGCCTGCTGCCGCGCTGCCGCGGCCTCGCGGAACGCCCCTTTGATGG
Organism: uncultured Alphaproteobacteria bacterium; assembly: GCA_963739945.1. Classification (GTDB taxonomy): domain Bacteria; phylum Pseudomonadota; class Alphaproteobacteria; order Rhizobiales; family Xanthobacteraceae; genus BOG-931. The sequence goes on from CAVUCN010000031.1 coordinate 25,402, forward strand.
TCTCGCCGATGAAGATCAGCATCGCGACCTCGATAACGACGACCAGGGCGTGAACCACGACCCGCAAGAAATTGCTGCCGCCGGGATAGACCGCTTCAGGCAGGCCGAAATTGAGACCGAGGTGATGTACACTCACCAGGCCGGCGGCAAAAACCAGAACGCGCCAATCGCAGAACCCCGAGAGCATCGCGAGGACGGCAAAATAATAGAAGTGCATCTCGACTTGCCAGGGATGGCCGCTGAAGGCGAGCACCAGAAGCGAGGTCTGACCGACAAGCGTGATTGCCAAACCGAACGCAACCATCGCGATTGGCCGGCCGGTGTAGAGCAGCACGACCGGAATGGCGGCGAGCACACCGCATGCCACGGTGTCGGGCAGGACGCCCCGACCAAGCAGGGCACAGATTCCGGCCAGCATCGGCACGTGCATGACACCGAGGCCAGTCAGAACCTTGGCGACGGTGAGCTGGAACGATCGCAAATCGCTCATCGCGCGTCAGCCTTGCGGAGCCAAGAGGGGGGATGAAGCCGGCAAGCAGCCGGCGAGAAGCTCAGGGTCGATTGCCAAAATCGCGTGGCCGGACAGAACCCGTGCGACGTATCCGGGGTCGTCGGGCTTCACGATCGCAATAAAGTCAAAGCCGCCGAACCGCACGAATCTCGCACCCGCACCGACGGCACCGGCGAACGTTTGATCCGCCGTCGTCCACGGTGGAAACACCACCGCTACGCCCGCCAGGGGGTCACGTGGCAAGGATCCGAATCGCAGGACGACGGCAAAACTCGCGACGCACAGGACCGCGATCGTGCAAAAGTCGCTCAAGCGATGGAGCCGCGGCGAAATCCAGCGAGAGGGCATCACTATTTCCAATAGCGCCATAGAAATTACGACGATGCTTCGTAATAATTGGTTAAGAAGCCGTACATCGGCGCCTCACCGCAGACCGGGAATAAGAGTTTCGCGGCGGCGAGATAGGGTGGAGCGCGAACCGGCGTTTCAAACCCTATAAGGCGGCTTTTCCAGGCCGCGCGGCGACAGTGTAAAAATCTCGACACCTTTGTCGGTCACGCCGATGCTGTGCTCGAATTGTGCCGACAGCGAACGGTCGCGCGTCACCGCAGTCCAGCCGTCGGACAGCACTTTCACATGCGGGCGGCCGAGATTGATCATTGGCTCCACGGTGAAAAACATGCCGGGCTTGAGCACGATGCCTTCGCCCGGACGGCCGATGTGAACGATATTCGGCTCATCGTGGAACAGCTGGCCGAGGCCGTGGCCGCAAAAATCACGCACCACGCTCATATGCTGGGCCTCGACATAAGACTGGATGGCATGGCCGATATCGCCGGTCGTGGCGCCGGGTCTGATCGCGGCGATGCCGCGCATCATGCCGTCGTAAGTGACCTCGATCAGCCGCTCGGCGCGGCGGGGAATTTCGCCGACTGGATACATCCGGCTGGAATCGCCGTGCCAGCCGTTGAGGATCAGCGTCACGTCGACATTGACGATGTCGCCTTCGCGAAGCGGTTTCTCGCTCGGGATACCGTGACACACCACGTGATTGACCGAGGTGCAGGTCGCCTTGCGGTAGCCGCGATACATCAAGGTTGCCGGCAGGGCGTTATGATCCATGCCAAATTCGTAGACCAGCTTGTCGATGTATTCGGTGGTAACACCTGGCCTGATTTCGCCGACCAGACGATCAAGGCATTCAGCCGCGAGACGGCCGGCTTTGCGCATGCCCTCGAAAGACGAGGCGCCATGCAACTTGATCTGCCCGGTTTTACGCATCGGCGCCGCGGCCGCATCAACATAAGTCATGACGAATGGGGATCAGATGCCCGTGAAGCGATTGAACTGCAATGTAATCATGCACGGGCACAACGCAAGCGAGCGGAATTTCCGCCTAACCCATCACGACCGGCACCGGCGCGACAATGTCGATGCCGTCCACCGTAATTGCGCAGCGCCACGCCAGCATCTCGACCCCGCGCCGCCGCGCCCGGTCGAAGGCTGCCGCGTAGTCCTTGTCGATATCGCGGGCCACCGCGAAGCGGTCGGCCGACGGAATCTGGATGATGTAAAGCTGGATGGCGCGCGCCCCCTGGCCAACCATTTCGGCAAGCTCATCGAGATGCTTGGCGCCACGCTCGGTGACACTGTCGGGAAATTCGGCAAAGCCAGGGCTGCGCATCAGGTGCACATTCTTGATCTCGAGATAGCACGGCGCGAGCTTCGGGCCTTCGAGCAGAAAATCGACGCGGGAATTGAGCCCGTATTTCACTTCGCGCCGAACCGATGTGTAATCGCGCAGTTCCGGTATGAGCCCGGTGCCGAGGATATCGGCAACAAGGTTGTTCGGATTGCCGGTGTTCACGCCGACCAGCTCGGGCCCGCCGCCGAAATCCGCTTCGACAAGTTCCCAACTGTACCGAAGTTTGCGCAAAGGATTTTGCGAGTCCGATATCCATATGCGAGAGAATGGCCGATCGAGGCCCGTCATCGCCCCCGGATTGGCGACATGCACGGTCATCATGTCGCCGTCGTCGAGCACGATGTCGGCGAGAAAGCGCTTGTAGCGGCGCGCCAGCGTGCCGGACCGCAATGGTGGATCAAACCGCATGGCGCAGGAATAACCGGATCAGCCACGCCATGGAAAGAGCTTGTTTCAGGAGGCGATCCTGCCGCCAAGCTCGTCCTCGATGTGAACGCGGATGATCTCGTCAAAAGATGCTTCGGCCTTGAAACCCAGCGCCACGGCGCGGCGCGGATCGAACCGCCGCGGCCACCCGGCGACAATCCGCGACACCAGCGGATCGGGCTCGCGGCGGATGCGGGCTACAACCTTGTCGCCGGCAATGCGGCGCAGCGCTGCGATTTGCTCGGCGACCGTGCAGCCAACGCCGGGCAATGTCAGATTGATGCGCGGCCCAAGCTGCTCGCTGTTCAGGCCTGCGGCATGAATAAGGAAGCCGACCGCCGCACGCGGGCTGGCGTGCCAATGTGTGACGCCGTCCTCGACCGGCAGCACGGCTTCCTGTCCGGCCAGCGGCTCGCGGATGATCGACGAGAAAAATCCGGAGGCCGCCTTGTTCGGCTTGCCCGGCCGGACATTGATGGTCGGCAGCCGAATACCGACGCCGTCGAGAAAGCCACGCCGGGTATAGTCGGCAAGCAAGAGTTCGATCATCGCCTTCTGTGTGCCGTAAGAGGTCAGCGGCGTGTGATGAAATTCGTCCGGGATCGCATCGGGAAACGGCGCGCCAAACACCGCGATCGACGAGGTAAACACGACACGCGGACGATAGCCGCCGCCGACAGCCTGGATGGCATCGAGCAGCGCGCGCGAGCCGTCGAGATTGACGTGCATGCCCTTCTCGAAATCAGTCTCGGCCTCGCCGGACACCACTGCGGCGAGATGGAAGACGACATCGGGCCTGCCGGCGATCGCCTTGTTCGCAGTGCCGGAAGCGCCGATATCGGCGGCAAAGCTTTCGACGCTGCCGGAAAATGCCGTCGGTTTGTCCGGAACGACAATATCCGTCAACGTCAGCTTCTCGATATCGCGGCCGTTAAGCGCGCCGCCCTTGACCAGACGCGCGGTAAGTTTGCGCCCGACCATCCCTGCGGCGCCGGTGATGAGGATGTGCATGGTCCCGCTCGTTACAGCGCCATCCCGCCGTCGACGAGATGGGTCTGGCCGGTAATGTAGCTGAACTCATCGCTGGCGAGGAAGAGCGCGAGCAGCGCCACTTCCTTCGCGGTGCCGAGCCGGCCCATCGGTTGGCGTTCGACGAAGCCCTGCCGCACCGCGTCGTTGGATTTTCCGGTCTGCTTCGATAGCGCGTCGATCCGTTCATCGAGCGACGGTGACTCGATCGTGCCTGGACAGATTGCGTTGCAGCGGATGCCTTGCCGGATGTAATCGGCGGCGATCGCCTTGGTCAGCCCGATCACCGCGGCCTTGGTGGTGCCGTAGACGTAGCGCGCTGGCACGCCGCGGATCGACGAGACCGCCGACGAAATATTGACGATCGAGCCTTTCTTCTTCTCCAGCATTGCCGGCAGGAAGGCTTTCAGCGTCCGGTGCATCGATTTGACGTTGAGGTCGAACGAAAAGTCCCAGTCCTTATCGGTGCAATCGAAGATGGTGCCCTGATGCACGTAGCCGGCGCAATTGACCAGCACATCCAGCGCACCGATCTCTTTTGCCAGCGCATCGATGCTGTCCTGCGAACGCACATCGAGTTTCTTGCGCGCCTTGGCATTCAGACCAGCAAGTTTCTCGTCAGCCAGATCGGTGGCGATGACGTTCGCGCCTTCGGCAATAAATGTTTCGGCAATGGCACGGCCGATGCCCTGCCCCGCTGCCGTGACCAACGCCACCTTGCCTTTCAGTCTCTCGCTCATCTTCGCCTCACGCTTTCGCCGATTGGGCGTTCAAAACCGCCAGACTGATTTTCTGGCCGGCATCGTCATCAAAATTATCCGGCGCCAGCCATCGCTCGAAATTCGCCTTGCGCGCCGGCCATTCGCTGTCGGTTATCGAGAACCATGCAGTATCGCGCGTGTGGCCTTTGGTGATCATATGCTGGCGGAAAATGGCCTCGAAGGTGAAGCCAAAACGCAACGCGGCGCGCCGTGACGCCGCGTTCAGTGCATCGCATTTCCATTCATAACGCCGGTAGCCGAGCGTCTCGAAGGCATAACGCGCCAGGAGGTATTGGGTTTCAGTGGCGAGCGGCGTCCGCTGCAGCGCCGGGCTATAGACGATGCTGCCGATTTCAACGACGCGGTCCTCCGGCCGGATCGCCATGAAGGCCAGCAGGCCGAGCGCGGTTCCATTGTGATCGAGCACGGTAAAAAAATACGGATCGTCCCGCGTCTTGCGGTCGACGAGCCAGGCGGTGAAGGCCTTTTCGTCGGCGAACGGGCCGGCGCTCGATATGTAGGTCCAGACCTGTTGATGCGCGCCGAGCGCCGCCCACAGCGCCTTGGCATCGCGCGCCGGATCAAGCCGCGCCACCGTGCCGAAACGACCCTTCAGCGTCACCGGCTCGGGACGGCGCGCCGGCGTCGTATCGACCACGACACCAACCGGGCGCGCTGCGTCGCGTGGCGGCGGCGCGTCCACCTGGTTGCCGTTGAGCTCGGCTAGACCGACTTTCTGCCGGCCTTCGCCGTCGAAATTCTCCGGCTTAAGCCAGCGCTCGAAACTCGCCTTGCGCGCCGGCCATTCGTTGTCGGTTATCGAGAACCAGGCGTCGTCACGGTTGCGGCCCTTGGCAATCACGAAATTGCGGAACGTGCCTTCGTATTTGAAGCCGTAACGCAGCGCCGCGCGCCGCGACGGCGCATTGAACGAATTGCACTTCCATTCGTAACGCCGGTAGCCGAGCGTCTCGAACACGTAGCGCGCCAGCAGATATTGCGCCTCGGTGCCGAGCGGCGTGCGTTGCAGCGCTGGCGAGTACAGTACGTGACCGACTTCGATCACCCGCATCTGCGGCACGATCCGCATCAGGGTGAAGTAGCCGACCGCATGTCCCGCCGTATCGATGATGGCGTAAGCGTAAGGGTCTTCGGCTGCCGCACGCATGGCAATGAACGGACCAAATTCGTCGAATGTGGCGAACGGGCCGTTAGTGGAAATATAGGTCCACGCCTCGTCGTGGCCGGCAAACACCTTCCAGAGATCGGCGGCGTGGTCGGGCCGCAGTTTTTCGACGCGGCCATAGCGGCCTTGCAGCGTCACCGGACCGGGACGCGGCGCAGGCGTGGGATCGACCGGCAAACCGATAGGCTGGCCGGTTTGCGGAAGCGGTTCCGAACCGGTCATGAGCTCGAGTTTTTTGCGATCTTCGCTGAAAATCTTGTTCAGCTCAGGATTGCTGATCAGGCCGGCGAAGCCATCGAACTTGCCGTCCTGGGCAATTTCGTTCGCCGTTTTGATGAAAGCGTGCATCGCGACGCGCGCCAGTGAGCCGCCGACACTGATCCGGCGCACGCCCATGGCCGCGAGATCGGCGACGGTGAAACCGAACGCATTGCTGTTGAGGAAATTCACCGGCTTCGGCGCCACCGCTTTCACCACCGCCTCGATCTGCTCGCGGGTCTTGATGCCCGGCGCATAAAGGCAATCGGCGCCGGCCGCGGCATAGGCCTTGAGCCGGCGGATGGCGTCGTCGAGGTCGTTGACGCCGCGAATGAAGTTCTCCGCACGTGCGGTGAATACGACATCGCCGCCGGCGCGGTCGATCGCCGCCCGCGCCGCTTTCACGCGCGCCACCGCGGTATCGAGATCGTACAGCGGCGTCTTGCCGTTGTTCGGCGAGTCTTCGATCGACAATCCGGCGACTCCGGTGGCGACGCATTGCGTCACGTGTTTCGCAACGCCGTCGAGATCGTCGGCAAGGCCGTCTTCAAAGTCGGCGTTGAGCGGCACGTCGGTCGCTGCGGCGAGCTCCGCGAAATGCGCCAGCACGGCTTCGAGCGTCAGCCCGCCATCCGGATAGCCGAGCGAATGTGCGTGGCCGGAACTGGTGGTCGCCAGTGCCTTGAAGCCAACGCTCTGCAAATAGCGAGCGGTGCCGACATTCCACGGGTTCGGAATGACGAAGCATCCGGACTCGTGAAGCTTGCGAAAAGTCTTGCGCTTGTCGGCGACTGACGGACGCGGCATTTGAAGAACTCCCGGCGTCAGTGATTGTCGCGCGGCACCGAAACTTGCGCAACCCGCTGATATTTGACCGCGGGCTCGAGCACCATGCCGTCGGCGAGCTGATCGACCATCGAGCGCTGGATTTCCTGCCACGGCGTCTGGCTTGCCGGATAGTGATAGCCGCCGTTCTTTTGCAGCGCGGCGCGGCGGCTATTCAATTCGTCCGCCGGGATCAGAATATCGGCGGTGCCTTTATTGAGGTCGATGCGGACCCGGTCGCCGGTCTTCAGCAGCGCCAGGCCGCCACCGGCTGCCGCCTCCGGCGACGCATTGAGGATCGACGGCGAGCCTGACGTGCCGGATTGCCGGCCGTCGCCGATGCAGGCCAGCGCGGTGACGCCTTTTTTGATCAGCGCCGCCGGCGGCTGCATGTTCACCACTTCCGCCGAGCCCGGATAACCGATCGGACCGACGCCACGCATGAATAGTATCGTGTGTTCGTCGATGCCGAGCGAAGGATCCTCGATGCGCTTGTGGTAATCCTCCGGGCCGTCGAACACCACGGCGCGCCCCTCAAAAGCGTTCGGGCTTTTCGGATCGGACAGATAGCGCTTGCGGAACTCCTCCGAGATCACGCTGGTCTTCATGATCGCCGAGTCGAACAGGTTGCCGTGCAGCACCTTGAATCCGGCGTGCGGCTTGAGCGGCTTGTCGTAGGACCGGATTACCTCGGCATTGCAGGTTCTGGCCTGCGCCAGATTTTGCGCGACCGTCTTGCCGTTGATGGTGCGTGCGTCGCCGTGCAGCTTACCCGCCGCGTTGAGTTCGCGCAGCACCGCCGGCAATCCGCCAGCGCGATAATAATCCTCGCCGAGCCAAACGCCGGCCGGCTGCATGTTGACCAGGAGCGGCACGTCGTAACCGATCGTCTCCCAATCCTCGATCGCAAGCTTCACGCCGATATGGCGCGCGATAGCGTTGACGTGGATCGGCGCATTGGTCGAGCCGCCGATCGCCGAGCAGGCAACGATCGCATTTTCGAAAGCGGCGCGGGTGAGGATGTCCGACGGCTTCAAGTCTTCAAGCACGATCTCGACGGCGCGCACGCCGGTTTCGTAGGCGATCTGGCCGCGCTCGCGATACGGCGCCGGGATCGCGGCGCAGCCCGGCAGGGTCATGCCGAGCGCTTCGGCCATGGCGTTCATGGTCGATGCCGTGCCCATGGTGTTGCAGTGGCCAACCGACGGCGCCGAGTTGGCGACGATGTCGATGAATTCATTGTAGTCGATCTTGCCCGCCGCCTGGTCCTGGCGCGCCTGCCAGATCAGCGTGCCCGAACCCAAGAGCTTGCCGTCCTGCACGTGATTGAGCATCGGGCCGCCGCACAGCACGATCGCCGGCGTATTCACGGTCGCCGCCGCCATCAAACACGCCGGCGTGGTCTTGTCGCATCCGGTCATCAGCACCACGCCATCGAGCGGATAGCCGAACAGCACTTCGACCAGACCGAGATAAGCGAGATTGCGATCGAGCGCCGCGGTCGGGCGCTTGCCGGTCTCCTGAATCGGATGCACCGGAAATTCCATCGGAATGCCGCCGGCGCTACGGATGCCGTCGCGCACCCGGTCGGCAAGCTGAAGATGATGACGATTGCATGGACTGAGATCGGAACCGGTCTGGGCGATGCCGATAATCGGCTTGCCCGAGGTCAGCTCCGCTCGCGTCAGGCCATAGTTCAAGTAGCGCTCGAGATAGAGCGCGGTCATGGCCGGATTGTCCGGATTGTCGAACCACAATTGCGAACGCAGCCGGTGCGCCAACGGGCGTGTGCTGGAACCTTGCGAAGATTTAATATCGGCCATTATCAACTCCCGGCGTCCACCCGCGCAGAACAGATATGACAATTTAACGCGCGCGCGAGCGTCTGGCTTTGCACATCAGCCCGGCATGCAACAGACATTCTGTTGAAGTCAGGCAGCCAGCAATTCGATGCTGCGGCAGTCGCTCACTGGGGTCACTTTATGCTCGTATTGCGACGCAATAATTGTGGCAGACGGTGGTGCGTAAATTTCGCATTAACACACTGTATTCCAACAACTTTTTGTGAGACGAAAGTGTCATACGAGTTCTTGTGCAGTGCCGAATATTCCGTAGATAGGCGGCAGGGGTGATTGTACACGGAGAATCACAAATGAAATCGCTCAACACCAAGCTGGTGCTTTCGGCCCTCGGCATCGCGTTGCTCGCGACGCCGGCTTTCGCCGCCAAGCACAAGACCTCGTATGAAGGCCTGCAGAACTCGGCCCAAGGTTACGCCCCGACCAACAGCGTCGGCACCTATCCGAACGGCGCGCAGGATACCGGCAGTGCCTACTCGCGTGAATCTGGCGCAGTCGATAACGTCATCCGCTAACTTCGACTGTCTGCTTTCAGGAAGCCCCGGACCTCTCGGTCTGGGGCTTCTTGTTTTTGCTCACCGATTACGTTCAACTCCCGGCCAGCATAAAGACCGTTGGGCTGCGGAGAGAACGCCATGCTGAAAACCGTGCCGGCTTTCGATCGGATCGGCGAGGAAAACGCCTTCGCCGTCCTGGCGCGAGCCAACGCGCTTGCCGCGCAGGGCCGCGACATTATCAGCCTCGGCATCGGCCAGCCGGATTTCCGCACCCCGGATTTCATCGTCGAGGCCGCGATCAAGGCGTTGCGCGACGGCCATCATGGCTACACGCCGGCGAACGGTATTCCGCAATTGCGCGAAGCGGTCGCCGCCGACCTGCACAAGCGCTTCAAGGTCACGGTGTCGCCGGATGAAGTCATGATCATGCCCGGCGGCAAGCCGACCATGTTCATGTCGATCCTGATGTTCGGCGAACCGGGCGTCGACATCCTCTATCCGGATCCCGGCTTTCCGATCTATCGCTCGATGATCGAATATACCGGCGCGCGGCCGATCCCGGTGCCGATCCGCGAGGAAAACAATTTTGCGTTTTCGGCGGAAGAGACGCTGAAGCTGATCACGCCGCAGACCCGGCTGCTGATCATCAACTCGCCGGCCAATCCGACCGGCGGCGTTACGCCGAAGAGCGAGATCGACAAGCTGGTCGCCGGCCTTGAGAAGTTTCCCGACGTCTGCGTGATGTCGGACGAGATCTACGACCACATGGTCTATGACGGCGAGAAGCATGTTTGCCTGCTGTCGTATCCGTCGATCCGCGACCGGCTGATCCTGCTCAATGGCTGGTCGAAGACTTACGCCATGACCGGCTGGCGGCTCGGCTACGCGGTGTGGCCCGGCAAGCTCTACGACTATGCGCGCAAGCTCGCGGTCAACCTGCATTCCTGCGTCAACGCTTCGGCGCAATATGCCGGACTGGCCGCACTGACCGGACCGCAGGACGAGGTGGTGAAAATGATCGCCGAGTTCGACAAGCGGCGCAAGGTCGTGGTCGCGGGCCTGAACAAGCTGCCCGGCGTGTCCTGCACGACGCCGAAGGGCGCGTTCTATGCGTTCCCGAACGTCAAGCGCACCGGCTGGAAGGCGAAAGAGCTGGCCAACACGCTGCTCAACGATACCGGCGTCGTCACCATCGGCGGCCCCGACTTCGGCATCCTCGGCGAAGGCTACTTGCGGCTGTCCTACGCCAACTCGACCGAGAACATCTTGAAAGCCCTCGACCGCATGGGCGAGTTCCTGGCGAAGCGCAAAGCAGCTTAACCGCTTTGTTGCTGCGATGACCCCTGACTGGCGGTCTATCCATGCTGCAAAAGACTTTGAATTTGGCTGTGCTTGTTATTGCGGCGATTTCGACTGCGTGGGGTTGTTACACTTTGCTACGGACGGCGTGGATAGGGCTAAAGACAGGTTACCTAGCTCGATGGAATTATAGTCGGACCAACGAGCCAAGTTCCTATTGGTGGAAGTTAGGATTGACGCTGATCTTCGGTGTCTTGAGCGCGGCTGCGACTATCTATATCGCCGTCTGGGCTTTGCCTTATCACTGGGCTGCATTGTTAAATTAGAACAGTTGAGTGATCAAATTAGGATAAGCGCCCATGACCGCCGATCTCTCCGAAGAGCAAAAGCTGATGCGGCAATCGTGCCGCGATTTCGTCGACGACGTCATTCTTCCGTTCATCCGCAGTGACTGGAAGCGCGAATGGTCGATGACGCCGGAAGACCGGCTGCCGGCGAGCATTCTCGAAGGCGCCGAGAAGGTCGGCATCCGCACGCTCGGCGTGCCGGAGGAATTCGGCGGCATCGAGCTCGACCGCGCGGCCGAAGTGCAAACCTTCGCGCTGATCGCCGAGGAAATCGCCCGCGGCGATTCAGGCCTCGCCGACAAGCTGGTGCAGAACTGGAAAGTCTCGGTGCTGCTGCGCAACCTCGCGCCGCGGCACTTGCAGGAGAAATGGTTCAAGCGGCTGCTCGACGAGCCGCAATTCCTGCTGGCGCATTGCCTGACCGAGCCGCGCGGCGCGTCGGATCGCTGGCTGCCCTACAACGTCCCGGAAGCCGCGATGCAGACCCGCGCTGTGAAGAAGAACGGCGAGTGGGTGATCAACGGCCGCAAGCAATTCATCTCCAACGGCTATCGACGCCGGCCTGTACGTGGTTTACGCCAACACCAATCCGCAAGCCGGCATGATGCAGGGCACGTCGAGCTTCCTGGTGCCGCGCGGCACGCCGGGACTGACGGTGGCGCGCTGCAACGAGACGCTCGGCTGCCGCTTCATGAACAACGGCGAGCTGGTGTTCGAGGACATGCGCGTGCCGGACGATCACTTGCTGGTCGAGGGCGACGCCTGGGCAAAGCCGCGGTTTACTTCCGCCCCGGCAAGATCATCCAGGCGGCAAAAAATCTCGGCGTCGGCGTGCGCGCCTTCGAGGTCACGTCCGACTACGTGCAGAACTACGTGCAGGGCGGCCGCATCCTGATCAAGCATCAGGCGGTGGCGCTGCGGATCGCCGACATGGCGACCAAGATCGAGGCGGTGCGATCGCTGCTCGACCGCGCCTCGCGCGCGGTGGACGACAATGCGGCGGACGCCGACGCGCTGTGCAACATGGCCAAGGTGTTCGCGTCGGAGGAGATCATGAAAGTCGCGCAGCACGCCGTCGAACTGCACGGCGGCAACGGCATGATGCTCGACTTCGGCGTCGAGAAGCTGCTGCGCGATGCCGCGATCTTCCTGCACATGGACGCCACCGTGGACATCTCGAAACTCAAGATCGTCAAATCGCTGTTCCCGCAGACCGCGGGGAAATACGCCGGGCCGGAGACTTAACTCTTCTGGGTGAGGCGAAAACCGATCAGCACGATGGCAAAGCCGACGAGCTGCCACAGGCTCGGCACTTCGCCGAGCGCGAGATAGCCGATCAGCAGCGTGATACCGGGAACCAGCGCCGTGAACAGCACCGCACGCCCGGCGCCGAGCAGCACCACGGCGCGAGCGAATAAAAACGTCGCGCCGGCTGCCGGCAAACACGCCCTGCAAAATCGCCTGCAGCAGATTTTGGTAGAGACCGGCTGCGATCAAATTATCGTAGGTGAAATACAACAGCGGCAAGCCGGCAAGCGACAGCACGCTGGTCGCCGCGGCGGCGCGGATGGCGCCGATCTGCCAGAGCCGCAGCAGCATGCCGAACACCGCGAACGAGCAGCCGGTGGTGACGAAGATCAGATCGCCGAGCACGCCTTGCGAGCCAAGCGTATGCAAGGCTTCGGCGCCGATCACGCCGAGGCCCGCCAGAATCGCAACGGCTCCGGCGATGCGGCGCGGCGACACCGCTTCCTTCAGCACCAGCGCCGACAGCGCCAGGCCGACCACCGCAGCGAACGATGGCTGGATCAGCCCGCCGTGGCCGAGCGGCACCAGCAGGAAGCCGGTGTAGCTGAGGATCGAGAACGGCAGCGCGCCAAGCACCGTGAGCGCAGCGCCGCGAGCCCAGCCGACACCGGCAAGCGTGCGGAAGTCATTGAGCGCGATGAATGGCAGGAAAGCGAAGCCGGCCCAGACGAAACGATGTAGTGCAATGACGACCGGCGAAAGCCCGACAAGAACGCCGTGGCGGGCGCTGACAAAACCGAGCGCCCAGCAGACCGCCGCGCCGGTGCCGCACAGCAAGCCTTGCACTGACAGCTTGGCGGCCGGCGGGGAAGTCGTTTGTTCCATTACGCGGCGAACATAGTCACCACGATCTGCGCCGGACAACACGCGATTATTGAAAGGTGTGCTTCGCCAAATGCGAAAGCCGTTGTTTGAGCATGATCTTTTCGGAAAACCGGCGGCCACTTTTCCGGATCATGCTCTACAATAAATCCGCGTCGGCGTCCTTGATCAGATCAAGACCGCCGGTTGCCGTCACCTGCCCGGCGTCGAGCCGCACCACACCGGTCGCGATACGCCGCACTTCGGCGGGCGTGTGGCTGACATAGACAATCGGGATTTTGGCTTCGTCGCGCAGCTGGACTAGATAAGGCAGGATTTCGCGTTTGTGCCCGGCATCGAGCGACGCGAGCGGTTCGTCGAGCAGAAGTAGTCGCGGTCCCATCAGCAACGCGCGGCCGACAGCGACCCGCTGCCGTTCACCGCCGGACAACATACGCGGCCGGCGGTCGAGCAGCTTGCCGATGTCGAGCAGCGTGGCGATGCGCTCGAATTCCTTGGCGTCGCGCGGCTGGCCGGTCATCCGCCGTCCGTAGTCGAGGTTTTGCCGTACCGAGAGATGCGGAAACAGCCGGCCTTCCTGAAACACGTAACCGATGCGCCGCTGGTGCGGCGGCACATCGATGCCGCGCGCCTGAATCGAACAGCACCGTGTCGTCGAGCGCGATCGTGCCGCGATCGGGCTTGAGCAGGCCGGCGATCATGTTGACCACCGAGGTCTTTCCCGAACCCGACGGACCGAACAGCGCGGTCGCGCCACCCGCCGCCTGAAACTTGACGTTCAGTCTGAATGCACCGAGTTGTTTTTCGACATCGACAGCAAGCACGATCAATCCCCGTGGAAGCGGGTTCGAGCGCGCCGCGACAGCCACTCCGAAGCGATCAGCGCAGCGAGCGCCAGCGCAATCGAGATCAATACCAGGCGTCCCGCTGCCGCGTCGCCGCCGGGCACTTGCGTCAGCGTGTAGATCGCCGCCGAGATCGTCTGCGTCTCGCCGGGAATGTTGGAGACGAAGGTGATGGTGGCGCCGAACTCGCCGAGCGCGCGGGCGAAGCACAGCACCACGCCGGCGATGATGCCGGGCAATGCCAGCGGCAGTGTCACGGTGAGGAACACCCGGAGATTGTTGGCACCGAGCGTTGACGCGGCGTCTTCGAGCTTGCGGTCGATCGCCTCGAGCGCCAGCCGGATCGGCCGCACCATCAGCGGAAAGCCCATGATGCCGCAGGACAGCGCCGCACCGGTCCAGCGGAACGACAATACGATACCGAACCAGTCGTAGAGGAATTCGCCGACCGGACCGCGGCGGCCGAACGAGATCAGCAGCAGATAGCCGGTCACCACCGGCGGCAGCACCAGCGGCAGAAACACCAGACCGTCGAGCAGCGTCTTGCCCCAGAACTGCTTGCGCGCCAGCAGCCAGCCGAGCGCGATGCCGAACGGTAGCGCGCATACGGTGGCGACGATCGAAATGCGCAAGGACAGTTCGACCGCGGTCCATTCTTCAGGGGTGAGGCCGAACACGGCGGTCCCGGCGGTTTACAGCGAATTCGATTACATCGTCGGCTTTGCCAGAACCGAGAATCCGTACGGACTCGAAAATCGTCTTGGCCGGCCGCCGAGCGCAGGAACGCCAGATACGGCGTCGCATCGGGCTTCGCGTTCACTGTCGCCGCCACCGGATAGATGATCGGGTCGTGGGAGTCTTCCGGGAATACGGCAACGACCTTCACGCCCGGTTCGACCTTGGCGTCGGTCGAATAGACGATGCCGAGCGGCGCTTCACCGCGCGCCACCAGCGTGAGCGCAGCGCGGACGTTCGCCGTCATCGCCATTTTCGGCTCGACGGACGACCACACGCCGAGCTTTTGCAGCGCCGCCTGCGCGTAGATGCCGACCGGTACCGCCTTCACGTCGCCGGTCGCGATGCGGCCGTCGCCGGCGAGACCGGCGAGATCGAAGCCCTGCTTGATCGTGACGTTGCCGATCTTGGAATCCTTCGGCGCGATCAGCACCAGCTCGTTGCCGAGCAGGTTGACGCGGGTGCCGGTGTTGATCAGCTTTTTGTCCGAGCCGTAATCCATCCATTTCAGGTCGGCCGACACGAACACGTCGGCCGGTGCGCCGCCTTCGATCTGCTTCATCAGCGCCGAGCTGGCGTCATAGCTGGCGACCACCTTGACGCCGCTCTGCTTGGTATAGGCCGCGTCGACGTCGTCGAGCGCGTTCTTCATCGAAGCAGCGGCGAACACGGTGATGGATTTGTCCTGCGCCTGGGCAGCGCCCGGAATGGCGGCAATTGAAAGCGTGGCGCTGAGCGCCAAGGCAGAGATGACGACTGTTCTTCTTGCAAGCACGACGGTTCTCCAAATGGCTCTGGCCGCACGCATAAGCTGCGCACGAACCACGCGAAACTTCAGGTCTGACTGGCCGCCTTGAGAACCATCGTTCGAGGCGTTTGCGGCACGCGCCCAGCGCGCCATTGGCCGAGACGAACAATAGGCTTAAGGGTCCCACGCCGACAAGGCGGGTGATGTCGCACGTCGCCGTGCTATGTTTTCCGTATAATAGCTCCAATCAACGAGCAGGACGCCCAACATGCCCGCGGCGATCGAAGGCGAATACGACTACATCATCGCCGGCGCCGGCTCGGCCGGTTGCATCCTCGCCAACCGTCTCTCCGCCGATCCCGGCAAGCGCGTGCTCATTCTCGAAGCTGGCGGTCGCGACAACTGGATCTGGTATCATATTCCGGTCGGCTATCTGTTCGCGATCGGCAATCCGCGCTCCGACTGGTTGTTCAAGACCGAACCCGACGAAGGCCTCAACGGCCGCAGCCTGAACTATCCGCGCGGCAAGGTGATCGGCGGCTCGTCGTCGATCAACGCCATGATCTATATGCGCGGCCAGGCCGCCGACTTCGATCACTGGCGGCAGCTCGGGCTGAACGGCTGGGGCTGGAACGACGTGCTGCCGTTTTTCCGCAAGCATGAAAATCATTTCATGGGCGAAAGCGAAGCCCACGCGGTCGGCGGCGAGTGGCACGTCAGTGCGCCGCGGGTGCGCTGGGACCTGCTCGATGCGTTCCGCGCCGCCGCCGAGCAGGCCGGCATCAGGTCGATCGCCGATTTCAACAGCGGCGACAACGAAGGCATCTGTGCGTTCCACGTCAACCAGAAGCGCGGCCGCCGCTGGTCGGCGGCAAGCGCGTTTCTCAAACCGGCATTGAGCCGGCCGAACTTGCGGCTCGAAACCAACTGCCTGGTCGAGGGCATCGTGTTCGACGGCAAGCGCGCGGCGGGCGTGCGCTGGTCGCAAGGCGGCCAGACTTACACCGCAAAATGCCGCGGCGAAGTGATCCTGGCGGCCGGATCGATCGGCTCGACGCAGATCATGCTGCTGTCCGGCGTCGGCCCGGCACAGCAGTTGCAGGAGCACGGCATCCCCGTCGTGCTCGACCGGCCCGGCGTCGGCAACAATCTGCAGGATCATCTGCAATTGCGGCTGATCTACAAGGTCGACAACGTCGTCACGCTCAACGCGCGCTATCACGCGCCGCTCGGCATGGCGCGCATGCTGGCCGAATACGCGCTGTTCCGGCGCGGGCCGTTGACCATGGCGCCGTCGCAGCTCGGCGTCTTCACCCGCTCCGATCCGCATCAGGAGCGCGCCAATCTGCAATATCACGTGCAGCCGCTGTCGCTCGACCGTTTCGGCGAGCCGCTGCACAGCTTCCCGGCGTTCACCGCGAGCGTTGCCAATGTGCGGCCGTCAAGCCGAGGCTACGTGCGGCTGCGCTCGCGCGATGCCGCCGACAAGCCGGTGATCAAGCCGAACTACCTCTCGACCGACGAGGACCGCCGCATCGCCGCCGACTCGCTTCGCCTGACCCGCCGGATCGTCGGCCAGCCGGCGCTGAAGGATTTTCACCCCGACGAATATCTGCCGGGAGCGAAAGTCGGTGACGACGACGCGGCACTGATCAAGGCCGCCGGCGATATCGGCACTACCATCTTCCATCCGGTCGGCACCGCAAAGATGGGCCTGCCGAGCGATCCGATGATGGTGGTGGACGAACGGCTGCGCGTGTTCGGGCTTGAGCGGCTGCGCATCGTCGACGCTTCGGTGATGCCGTCGATCACATCAGGCAATACCAATGCACCGACCATGATGATCGCGGAGCGCGGCTCAAGCCTGATCCGCGACGACGCCAAGACTCTTGCGCCGTAAGTCTTCCGTTGTAAGTATCGCAGCATGAACCCAGCCATGCGCGCCAAAGCAATGCTGGCCGATCCGTTCACCGAATGGACGCGCATCGAGCGCGAGTCCGGCGACCCGGTTTATCTGGTCAGCCGCTATGTCGCGATCCTTGCGCTGGTGCCGGTGATATTCGGCTTCCTCGGCTCGAGCATTGTCGGCGAAGTCGTGCCCGGCGCCGGCGTGGTGAAGGCCAACGCGTTCGACGGCCTGTTCGGCGCGATCTTCACTTACGTCGCGACCTTCATCATCGTCTTTGTGCTCGCGCTCATCATCAATTTTCTGGCGCCCTAT
The DNA here is from genome assembly GCA_963739945.1 of uncultured Alphaproteobacteria bacterium. Lineage (GTDB taxonomy): Bacteria > Pseudomonadota > Alphaproteobacteria > Rhizobiales > Xanthobacteraceae > BOG-931. The sequence continues at coordinate 42,784 of CAVUCN010000031.1, forward strand.
TTCAGCGGCCGGCGCGACTTTGACGCTGCGCTTAAGCTCACGGTGTATTCGTTGACGCCGGTGTGGCTCGCCGGGGTGTTTCTGATCCTGCCGGGTTTTCGCTTTCTGGTGCTCACCGGTTTCTATGGCGTCTATGTGCTGTGGACCGGACTGCCGCGGCTGATGAAGGCACCGCCGGCACGCTCCCGCAGCTACGTCCTGATCGTCGCCGCCTGCGGCTTTGCGCTGATCCTCGCCTCCGTTATCGGACAGCGCGTCGTGTTCGGCACGCGCGGAATTTAGCTCAACAGCTACGGCGACATCACCACCTGCCGGCACGCCGCCGGCAGCGCCGCGAGCGTCATCGGCGGGTGCGGCTTCGCCGGCGTTGTCGGCGGCTTCGGATGGATCGTCGAATTCCTTGAACCAGGAATCGAGCTCGTGGCCGCAGCCGTCACTCCCATCGGGCGCCGGTTGCGGTTTGCAGGCCGGGCTGTCGGCCGGACAGGAAATGCGGATATGGAAATGCTCGGCGTGGCCCCACCACGGCCGCACCTTCGACAGCCAGCTCCGGTCGGCGCCGGCCTCGTGGCACAGCTCCTTCTTGATCGCGGCGTTGACGAAGATGCGCGTCACCGAAGGATCTTCCGCCGCGGTCTTGATCAGTTCGGTGCGCTCGTGGGTCCACACCTTCTTGTCGACGTCGAGCATGCTCGGCGCGACCATGTTGGTGGCGCCGTCGAACTCGCGCTCCTCGCGCGTCAACACATGATCAGGCATCGGGTTGAACCAGATATCGGCGTCGAGGCCGACCTGATGGCTGGCGTGCCCGGTGATCATCGGTCCGCCGCGCGGCTGCGACATGTCGCCGACCAGCAAGCCGTTCCAGCCGATCTTTTTGGCGTTGCTGCCGAAGCGTTCGAGGAACGCGATCAGCGACGGATGGCCCCAGTTGCGGTTGCGTGACAGCCGCATCACCTGCCAGCTCGGCCCGGTGATCGGCAGCGCCACGCCGCCGGCGAGGCATCCGGTTGAATAGAATCCGATCGAGCGCGCATCGCCCGGCAACGGTTCGGTCTTGCGGGCGAACAATTCCCTGGCCGGCGTCGTCGGCGAATCGGGATTGGCCAGCGGCGGCAGCGGCTTCGAATCGAGCGTGCCTTTCGGCGTCGGATCGGGCGAGCTGGCGTCATCTTTATCCTGCGCCAGTGCAGGGCCTGCGGCGAGCAGCAGCAACACGAGGAGTACCGAGGCGCGCATCATCGTCTCTCTGCGATCGGCTTCGCCCCCGGATCGGCCACGCCGCCCGTCTTGGCCCGATATGCAACGGCACGGGCGCGGCGCCGATACGCTGCCGCGAGTCGTTGCGTCTGTCCAGTGACGAATAGGTCGTCTTCAGCCGCGGCCCAGTCCATAAGCCGCTGCTCGGTCGCGGTATGGGGCTCAATCGCACCGTCATGGACGCTGTCATGAAGGATATGTCCGACGGTTCGTCCCTGCGCCGACAGTGCGCGCGCGACCAGCAGGCAGCGGTGACAGTCGAGCGGCTCGCGCTCGGCGCACATCAGGCAAACGCGATGCTTGCCCGCTTCGTCCTGCAGGCGTCCGAGCCCGTCCTGAAATTCGGCGCTCCGCGCCATAGCTTCGTAGTCAGCCATGGCTTCGTAATCGGCCACGCCGTCGCGATACAGGCTTTGGTCGCGCGGCCGGCCACCGAGAGATTCACCGTAAGACAGATAACCGATGCCCTCTGAGGCGAGACGTTGTTCAAAAGGCTTGCGCGAGAACCACGGGAAGAAGCGCGAATACGGCGTCGAGCGGACATCGGCCACGGCGTTGACGCCCGCCTTGCGCAACAGCGCGACGAACCGGTCGGCCGGAATGTTGGAATGGCCGATGCTGAACAAATCGAACGCGGACACTTCGATTGAAGTCATCGCTGCAATTTACCATGGCGATTTACCGTCTGCATGGCCAAGGCTTTACAAGATGGCCTGCCGCAACGATGGTGAGACGCACCCGCCCCGGGATTAGTCATGCGCCGCTTTTTGTTCGCACTCATTCTTGTCGCGCCATTTGTCCTGCTCGATCGCGCCTACGCGTCTGTCGTTGTCGATATCGATCGCGGCGACCAGACCATGTCGGTCCGTGTCGACGGCGCGCCGCGTTATCACTGGCGGGTGTCCACCGCGCGGCGCGGCTACGTGACGCCACCCGGCAGCTATCATCCGCAAATGCTGGCGCGGACCTGGTATTCGAAGCGCTACTACAATTCGCCGATGCCGCATTCGATCTTCTTCTATCGCGGCTACGCCATTCACGGCACTTACGAGATTTCGCAGCTCGGCGGACCGGCCTCGCACGGCTGCGTGCGGCTCGACCCCGACCACGCCGCGATTCTTTATGAGCTGGTCGAACGCGAAGGCACGCGCGCCACGACGATTGTGATTCATTAGTGCTCTCTCATCCCGCCCCGCTCTTCACTTCGCCTCTCCCCACGGGGAGAGGTGTTTCGTCATTGCGAGCGTAGCGAAGCAATCCAGCGCTTATGCAAGCTGCCCCTGGATTGCTTCGTCGCTAGCGCTCCTCGCAATGACGAGTGAAATCATCCCCGCGATGCATCTGCATCCGAGTTTTTGTTCAAGCGGCACGAAAGCTCGCCCCGAATGTACGTGGGGCCACGTTGTTTGCTTCCCTTGAATAAGGGAAGCGGAGCACCGAATGGTGCACCTGGAGACTGCCAGGCACAGTCGTGGGAACTGCACCCGTTACCGGGAACAGCCGCGGCCCTCATGACAAGGGCCGCTCACCTTTCGGTGCTCCACTGCGGATTGATGGAAGTTGCCTTCCAACCCGGCCCGGGTCGCGCTTCCTGGAATCGCCGGATGCAAACGGATGAACGATCCTCTCCGACGCCAGTGCAGCAGGCACCCTGCAGTCCGATCACGTGCCGGACGGGCTGATGCCCAGGCCGTCTGCAAACAGAAGTGACGAACCTCTACCCGCAGAACCCGCACCCGCTCCGTCAAAAGCCGTCACCGCGAATGACGTCCCTCACGCCGAGCGAGTTGAGACGTATATGGCATCATTTAGGATTAAAGTCAAGAGTAGAAGGATCGTATTCCGGAGAGTCCTGGCCTTCCAAACGTGCGTCATTGCGAGGAGCGATAGCGACGACCCGCCTACGCTCGTAAGGCGAGCTTCGGTAGGTTTGAGTCCGCCGAAGCGCGGAGCGCGTAGGTGGAAGCAATCCAGGGCCGCGTGCATAAGCGCTGGATTGCGTCGCTCCGCTCGCAATGACACAGAGCCGATTGAACCCCGCCGCCGCCTGTTCTACGGATCGCAGCAGATTTTCCCGCCAGCAAAAGGCTCCGCAGCAATGACCAGCAAACCGCTTTCCGGCGTGATCGCCGCCGTCGCCACCGCCGTCGACAATAATGGCGTGCCGGACAGCGCGCGCTCGACCACGCTGGCGCGCTTTCTGCTCAGTAACGGCTGCGACGGATTGAACGTGCTCGGCACCACCGGCGAGGCGACCTCGTTCTCGCTCGACCAGCGCAAGAAAGTGATGAGCGATTATGCCGCGAGCGGATTGCCGCTCGACCGCATGATGGTCGGCACCGGCGCCGCCGCAACTGCGGACGCCATCGCGCTGACCAGACATGCCGCCGAACTCGGCTTCGGCGGCGCGCTGGTGCTGCCGCCGTTCTATTATAAAGGCGTGCCCGACGACGGCCTCGTTGCCTATGTCGGCGCCATCGTGAATGCGACCAGCGCCAAGCCGATCCCGCTCTACCTCTATCACTATCCGGCGCTGTCCGGCCTGCACTGGCATGTCGCGCTGATCCGCCGCCTGCTCGACACTTACGGCGAGCGCATCGTCGGCCTGAAAGATTCGTCGGGCGACATGGATTTCGCCCGCGCCGCGGCCGCGGTCGACCCGCGCTTCAAGGTATTCCCGTCCACCGAAGCGGTGCTGCTGCAGGCGCGGTCCGGAGCGTTTGCCGGCTGCATCTCGGCAACCGCCAATCTCAATCCGGATCTGTGCGCGCGTGCCTGGCGTTCCGGCGATGCCACGGCGCTCGCCGAAGCGGTCACGATCCGCAAATTGTTCGATGGCAAGGCGCTGGTACCGGGCGTGAAAGCGCTGCTGGCGCACATTCACGGCGATCCGCAATTGGCGCGCGTGGCGCCGCCACTGTCGGCGTTTCCGGCGGGTGACGTGGCCAGTGTGGTATCCGGCTACGACGCGGTGCGCGCCAAACAGGTCGCCTGATTTATTAATCGCCAGGAAGCGGGCGCAAGGGCGGCAAGCCGCTGTCGCCGCCAATTGCTGAGCAAACAAGCCGTCGGCCGTACGCGGCGGGTTAACCTTTATCGGCCCCATTCCCGCAAAGCCGCTTTACTCTGGTCACAATCTTTGCGGCGACCGTTGCTCCGGCGCTACATCCAAGGCGGCCCATGCGTGCTATCCACGATCCAGCAAATGGCGTGAAGGCGCGAGGGCGAAATGTTTGCGAGCGGACGAGTTCTTGGCTTCGATAGGGGCGACTGGTCCGTTCTTGCGGTGGGCTTGGCTCTGGTCGGCCTGCTGTCGCTGGTGTTCTGAAGTCGCGCTGTTCCGTTATTGGCTACCAACATGCCGCCTTGCGCGGCGGCGACCGTTCTTCGAATTTCAATGAACTCAAATCCGCGACCAGCTTCAAGGCGCTGTCCCCATGATCAAGATACTGGCGGAACCGATCCTTTCGCAGCCGGAACAGCTTGCAGCCTTTGGCGAAAAGCAGGTGACGGCCATGCCAGTCCGCCCAGTTCGTCCCCGATAATTTGAATAACGCGTTTCTGTTGTTATCAAGGACGACATGATCCGTTCGATACACCGGGTCTGATATTTTTCCTGCGCCACGTATCAGCATTTGCAATGTCGTTCCAGAATCGGTCTTCTTCTCATAGATGACCGGAAAAACGATGTCGCGACCCCGCTGGGCGACATATTTCCAACCATTTCGTTCAAGCAGGAAATGATAGATCGGAAAGTCTTCGCCGCGGCCGGAATGCGGTCCAAACCGGGTGACTTTCACATTACCCCGCAACGAGAAGCCCGGCGCGAGATCCTCCTCGCCCGGAAGATGATTGAGCCGCACTGAAGCGTCGGTATCGAAGACACCACCGCTGCCCCACGCATCGGCTTTCGGCCAAAGCGCCAAAGCGGTAAGGAACGGCGGACGGCTGATTGCAGTCCAGGAATAGAGCGGCGGTTTGAATTTGGCCGCGAAATAGATCAGCAAGTCTCCAGACGGAGAAAGATCGCATCGGCGTTCATAAATCCGGCCTTTGAACCATTGGCCGGGCTCAAGTTTGTCGGTCTTCAAGTTCCATTTGAGCAGCAGGACCTGCTTCGACGGCCCGCGACGAAAAACGACCGCAACGGGCGCCTGCCGCGCTGAAATGACAAAGACGCTGCTCATGCAGCGACCCCGTAGCAGATATTGCCCCCGGCGCTGCAAAATCGGATTTCAAACCTAAGCGGATGTTAACCGCATGCACGAGATAGGCTTCGCGACTTGCCGGGCAGGCTTCATAAATACCCGGAATCAACGAAGACGCCTTCTCAGCTATTAGCGAACAACATGAAACGACCTTGGGGCGCAATTGCGTGGTGGGAGCTCCGACGCATTCCGTATAACGCCGCGCTTCTCATCGCCGGGATAATTTCCGCCGGCGCAATCTTCTGGATTGGGTCCTATCTCGTCAGCCCGGGCGAGGACATTGAGGAGCCGTTGGGTCTGCTTTTTGGCGGAATTTTCTACGGAGTTGGCGCCAACATATTTTATACGCTTGGCTGGATTAGCGAGCTTCCTTGGAGCGGCGGGGATACAAGCCGGACGAAGCCATATCGTAAACGCATTTTCTTTATTGGCCTCATCGCATCCTGCGCAATAACGCTGTTGCCCCCTGTTCTTATACCGTCGGTCTGGCTGATCTTCGGCTTCCAGCACGGATCGCGGTAAGTGGGCAGAAGACGGTAGACCCGCCATGAAAGAATTTATCAGATGGGGACTATTGATCGCGTTTTGCGTATGCGGAGCGACTCTCTTCTCCTGGTCTCTTCAAGAGGCTGATTTTTCCGTACCCGCGCAGGGCTATGATGCGGCGATATATGCGGCGAAAGCCGAGTTGCTGCTGCCGATGTCGATCTTGTTCTTCGCCGTCGGTGCTCTGTTTTTTATTTGCCTGAAGCGCGCCATAAATCGTCGCTAATGCGACAAAAGCCGTCAACCGCTAGCGAAGAACTTCGAAAGTCCGCGGCAATGACACGAACGAAGTGGACCCGGCGCGTAATGGCAAGCGTAATCGTCGTGGCCGCTGTTGGCGTTGGCTTGCTGTGGTTTCGTTTCTCCGAGATGGATAAAGCCGGCCGCGCATTGAAGGAGGGCGACGGCGCTGCCGCAGTCGAGCATCTGGTACGGGTTGCCAGGCTTGGCGACCGAACTGCTCAACTTTTGCTCGGCAACGCTTATGCCTACGGTTGGGCCGGCATAACAAAGGATGACAGCGCAGCGCTATATTGGTTTAGCAGAAGCGGTCCGATTGAAGGTCTTCCTGCCGGGTCGAATGAACTGAGCGTTGCCGAGTTGTATTTGAAAGGAAACGAGGGATTGAAGCCTGACTCCGTCGAAGGTGCCAAGTGGCTCGCGATCGCCGCTGAGGCTGGAAACCAAAAAGCCGAAGCCGCGCTGAGAGCGTTGCACCAATAAACAGCCCCACCAAATAACGAACGCTGGCGGTGGATCGCTAAACTGCGGCGCTGATTGAAATCAGAATTGATCGTCAGAGAGCCGGCGTGGCGGGGGCAACAGGCGGAATCGCATGAGAGCGATGTGCCAATTTCGCCGCCTCGGTGAGGCGCTTCCGGCAATTCCAGGAAATGCCGATGGCGAGCGCCATCACCACGCAGCCGGCAAGGCTGACGCCGGCGCTGCCGGAAATCGCCAGCGTCGCGCCGAGGAAGCTCAAGCCCAATCCGATCAGCGTCCGCGCCCAGACGAACCGCCAATGGTCCGCCGGCAGGCGCTTGGTTTGCATCCAGGCCTTTTGCCGGTGGGCAATCCGCCGTGCCAGCCGAACCGCAAAGATAATGGCGCCGATCGAAACGACCGCCATCAGCAGCAAAAATCCAACCGCACCGATATCCGAAGCGTTGGCGAGCGAGAACGTCGCGGTATCGAACGCGGCATGCAGAACGACCGGAATGAGCCACGCCAGCGCAAGCAGGCGCGTCCGCCGATGGTGATCGCGATTGTTGGCGCCGAGCGCACCACCGAACCGGGCCATGGCGACGTAAGCGCCGGCAATCGCGCCAAGCGCGCCGTGAAACGGCACGGTGAGCAGGCCGCGCATGATGGCAAGCAGCGCCCAGTCGGCATCGCCGGCCAGGTAGAAAATATTCTCCAGCGCCGCGAAGCCGAGCCCAACGGCCGTTCCGTAGACCACGCCATCCATCGGCTCGTCGAATTCGCGCGACCGCAGTGCAATCCAGGCGATGATCGCGATTTTCGAGGTTTCTTCCGGAATGGCGACAAAGAACAGCGTCGTTTCGATCGTCCCCAGCAATGGATTGGCCGAAACCGGAATTTCGGTCAGCCCGGTCTCAATGACGCCGACGATGAGGGCGGCCACGGCGCCGAGGGCGACCGCGGTCAGGACGACGCGCGGCGGCTCCGGCCGGCTGTCGGCAGCGACCGCGAGCCAAAGCAGCAACAGCGCCGGTGCGACCGCGGAGGCGACGATGGCGGTGGGGACGAGATTGGTCAGGAACATAGCCGGAAGGCTAAAGCAGGCTCCAAAGAGCGCAAGAGGAATGCCGGTCTTATCGGGGGCACGGCAGCGTTGACGGAAACGCCCTACCCCCCTATAAGCCGCGCTTCTCGTTCACGAACAGTCTGTGTCTAATCCTTATGGCCAATACGAAATCCGCCAAGAAAGCCACGCGCCAGAGCGTCCGCCGCACTGCGGTCAATAAAGGGCGGCGCACGCGGGTCCGTACGACGGTGCGTAAGGTTGAAGAGGCGATCACGGCCGGCGATCGCACCGCGGCGCTGGCCGCCATGGCCGAAGCCGAGCCGGCGCTGATCCGCGCTGCGAACCACGGCATCGTCCATCGCAATGCCGCGCAGCGCAAAGTGTCGCGTCTTTCGCACCGCATCGCCAAGACTCGGCAAATAAAGTCCTCCGCGGCAACGCAGCTTCAGGAAATTATTCTCGAAGAATTTGGCGGCGCTCCGCGATTTTGCGGTGCGTTGCAATTTTTCTGTTGCAGAATTGTCACTTTTGCCAAGCAAAATCAGGCACAAAGCGTTTGTTGCCTTTTTTTGCTCGCTAACCCGCCTTTTTTTGTTTGTTCCGCGCCGCTGAGTGCGAGGGGGTGCATGAGTTTTTGCTCAGAAGAACTGATGCGACAATGAATGACTTATCGGGATCAATTCACAGGGGCTTCGATTCAGTGATGAAAATCGTGTGACGGTTTTTATTTGCTCCGCGCCGCAAATTCATAAAATCTTCGCGTAATCAGGCGGCAAAGCAATTCCGATTCAATGCGCAGACTCAATGATTTGCGGTGTCACAAAATCCGCAAAGCCAAACGCAGCGTTTCTAAAAGTCCAATGTTGACGCGATTTTTCGCGCTTGCCGGCCGTTAACTTAGTGCTAGCTTGCACTCGTCTTCGGTTGTCGAAGACCTTCAAAACTTGGTTGAGCGGAAACTCATCAAGAATGGGTGCGGGAGAGCTTTGTCTGAGAGCGAGTGTATTGCGTTCGCAATTTGCGCTGTTCTGACCTCACCATAGTTGGAAGTGTTCAACAACAAGACCTGCTTATGCGCCTTGGGGGCAAGTACCTCGGCGGCAAGTAAGCGGATCGCACGGACGGCCTTGCGAAATTTCGCAGCTATTCGTGACGGCCATCGAACTGGGAACGATGGGAGAGGCGGGGCATGATGACGGCAAGTCACGACACGATAAGTCACGACGCGATGGAAACACCTGGCGGCAGTTGGCGCAGCGCCCGGCGCGAAACGCATCGCGCGGCCGCCGACAGATTGGAGCGGGCGCTCGCCCCGGCCTCGGTTCGCCGACGCCGCGGCAGGATCGCCAAGCCCAGCGGTTGAAACTACCGCACTACCTCCACCGGCGGCACCTGAAGCCGCCACACGATCAACTCCACAACGTCAGCGTTGCGTCCACCGGTGCCGGGCATGGTGAGCACTCTCATCAGCGTTGCTCGGTTGGATCCACCAACTTCGAAAAGCAAAGAGCAAGACACTATGACGACTACGGATCAGCAGCGCTGGCAAAAAGTGAAAGAGCAGCTGCGTACGCAACTCGGCGAGGACGTGTTCTCGAGCTGGTTCGGACGCATGGAGCTGGAAGCGGTCGAGAAGGAAGTCGGTGCGGCTGTCGGTGCCGACGCGATTCCTCCGCACCTGGATTCAATCGCACTACAGCGAGCACGTGCTGTCGCGATGGCAGGCCGAAGAGCCGGCGATCACGCGGCTTGAGCTTTCGGTGCGTTCGGCTGCGCTCCGCCATATAGCGCCAAAACCGAAGGCCGCCGAGCCGACGCTGGCGCGCGAATTCCGCGACATGGATAATGCCGAGCAGCGCACCAGCGTGCCGTACCTGACGGTGCACGAGGCGCTTGGCGGCTCGCCGCTCGATCCGCGATTGACGTTCGAGAGCTTCATCGTCGGCCGCTCCAACACGCTGGCCCACGCCGCGGCAAAGCAGGTCGCGACCTGCCGCCGCGGCGAGCAGTTGATGTTCAACCCGCTGTACATTCACGCCGCGGTGGGGTTGGGCAAAACCCATTTGCTGCAGGCGATCACCTGGGCCGGCAACAACAGCGACCGCAAGGTGCTTTATCTCACCGCCGAGCGCTTCATGTACGGCTTCGTCTCCGCGCTGAAGACGCAGACGACACTGGCGTTCAAGGAAGCTGTGCGCGCCATCGATGTGCTGGTGATCGACGACCTGCAGTTCCTGCAAGGCCGTTCGACCCAGGCCGAGTTCTGCCACACGCTCAACGCGCTGATCGATGCCGGCCGTCAGGTCGTGATCGCCAGCGACCGTCCGCCGTCCGACCTTGAAAGCCTCGACGACCGCGTGCGCTCGCGGCTGGCCGGCGGTCTCGTTGTCGAGATCGGGTCGCTCGGCGAGGAACTGCGGCTGGAAATTCTGAAAAGCCGCATCGCCGCGGCGCGCTCGCATCATCCGGGCTTTGAAGTTCCGGCGCCGGTGCTGGTGTTCATCGCCAAGTCGGTGACGCACAACGGCCGCGACCTTGAAGGTGCGGTGAACCGCCTGCTCGCCCACTCCAAACTCACCGGCCAGCCGGTGACGCTGGAAATGGCGGAACGCGAAATGCGCGACCTGATCCGCCCCGCGGAGCCGAAGCGGGTGCGCATCGAGGACATCCAGCGCGTGGTGGCCCGGCAATACAATGTGAGCCGCGTCCGACCTCTTGTCATCGCGGCGCACCGCGAACGTGGTCCGCCCGCGGCAGGTGGCGATGTACCTCGCCAAGGTGCTGACCTTGCGCTCGCTGCCCGAAATCGGCCGGCGGTTCGGCGGCCGCGACCACACCACCGTGCTGCACGCGGTACGCAAGATCGAGGCTTTGGTGGGCAACGACAGCTCGCTCGCCGACGAAGTCGAGTCGCTCAAGCGTCAGCTTCAGGATTAGAGCATGATCCGGAAAAGTGGGCTTCCGGTTTCCCGCTTCGCGAAGCCGGCTTAGGCGGAAGATTATTCCCAAGTCAGCTTCGGCGGGCGAAGGAAGGTCCGAAAAGATCATGCTCCATCTAGAAATCTAGTGGTTCCGAACGAGACAGGGAGCCGCTTTTGGCGGCTCGGCGATGGGCGGTTTCTGCTGTGAAACTCCGGGAAAAACATGGGTTTTCGCGCCGCCGCCCTTGCCGAAACGCCGCCGTCGCGCCACGTTTACCGTCCGGTCTGTGAACGGGTTGCGCGATGAAAATCACCGTTGAACGTTCTGAATTGCTGAAATCGCTGGGCCACGTCCACCGCGTGGTCGAACGCCGCAACACCATTCCGATCCTGGCTAACGTCCTGATCCGCGCCGACAAGTCGAAGCTGTCGTTGAAAGCGACCGACCTCGACGTCGAGGTGACGGACTCGATCGCCGCCGAGGTCGGTCCCGGCGGCTCGACCACGGTGCCGGCGCACATGTTCTTCGACATCGTGCGCAAGCTGCCGGAAGGCGCGCAGATCGTGCTGGAGTCGTCCGGCGACCGGGCCGCGATGGCGATCCGTGCCGGACGCTCGCGCTTTACCTTGCAGACATTGCCGGAAAGCGATTTCCCCGATCTCGCGCCGGGCGAGATGACCCACAAGTTCACGCTCAAGGCCGCCGAATTGAAGCGCCTGATCGACAAGACCCAGTTCGCCATCTCGACCGAGGAGACACGCTACTACCTCAACGGCATTTATCTGCACGCCGCGGGATCCGGAAAAGCGCAGACGCTGCGCGCGGTGGCGACCGATGGTCATCGCCTGGCGCAGATGGAGCTCGACCTGCCGAAAGGCGCGGCCGGCATGCCCGGCGTCATCGTACCGCGCAAAACCGTCGCCGAAGTGCAGCGGTTGATGGAAGACAACGACGCCGAAGTGGCGATCGAACTGTCGCCCGGCAAAATCCGCTTCACCGTCGGCGAAGCGGTGCTGACCTCGAAGCTGATCGACGGCACGTTCCCCGACTATGGCCGCGTTATTCCGGCCGGCAACGACAAGGAACTGGTGGTCGACAAGAAAGAGTTTGAAGCCGCGGTCGACCGGGTGTCGACAGTGTCGAGCGAACGCGGCCGCGCGGTGAAGCTCTCGATCAGTGCCGGCAAGCTGTTGCTGTCCGTCACCAACCCGGATTCCGGCAGCGCCAACGAAGAACTCGAAGTCGAATACGAAGCCGATCCGATCGATATCGGTTTCAACTCGCGCTATCTGCTCGACATCGCCGGTCAGATCGAGGGCGAGGCCGCGGTGCTCAAGCTCGCCGATCCCGGCTCGCCGACCCTGATCCAGGACAAGGAAGCCAAGGGCGCGCTCTACGTCCTGATGCCGATGCGGGTTTAGGCTTGTCATGCCCCGCGACCCGCCTACGCTCGCTCTGCGAGCTTCGGTGGGTTTTCAGCCTCCCGAAGCGCGGAGCGCGAAGGGGGAAGGCGGGGCATCCAAAGTCCACGTCATTGCGAGCGCAGCGAACATCCAGCGTTTGATCAAGCCGCTCTGGATTGCTTCGTCGCATGCGCCTCGCAATGACGGTTTGCCATGGCCATCATTGCGCATGCTGCTCCGTCTGACGCTCACCAACTTCCGCAACTATCACGCCGCCTCGCTGGAAGCCGGCGCGAAGACGGTCGTGCTGGTGGGGCCGAACGGCGCCGGCAAGACCAATCTGATCGAGGCGATTTCGTTCTTTGCGCCGGGCCGCGGCCTGCGCCGCGCCACGCTCGACGAGGTGGCGTTCAGCGAAGGCGACGGCTCATGGGCGGTCTACGCCGAAATCGAGGGCGCGCTGGGCCTGACCACACTCGGCACCGGCATCGAGCGGCCGCCCGAGGACGGCGCAACGACAGCGCGCAAATGCCGGATCGACCGCGAGCCGGTCGGCTCGGCCGCGGCGTTTGCCGATCATCTGCGCGTGGTGTGGCTGACGCCGGCGCTCGACACGCTGTTTACCGGCGCGCCGTCGGAGCGCCGCCGCTTTCTCGACCGGCTGGCGCTTGCCGTCGATGCCGAGCACGGCAGCCGCGTCAACGCGCTGGAGCGGTCGCTACGCTCGCGCAACCGGCTTTTGGAAGATCAGCGCCCCGACCCGCACTGGCTCGACGCCGTCGAGCACGAAACCGCCGAGCTTGCCGTCGCCGTCGCCGGCCAGCGCGTCGAAACCGTGCGCCGGCTCGAAGCCGTGCTGGCAAGCCGCAAAGGCTCGGCGTTTCCGCCGGCCGAGATCGCACTCGACGGCTGGATCGAGCAACTGGTCCCGCAACATCCGGCGATCGAGATCGAGCAGCGCTATCGCGATGTGCTGCGTGACAATCGCGCCCGCGATGCCGCGGCCGGCCGCACCCTCGATGGCCCGCACCTGACCGACCTGAAGGTCGTCTACGCGGCGAAAGGCACGGCCGCGGCCGACGCCTCGACCGGTGAGCAGAAAGCGCTGCTGATCGGGCTGATCCTCGCGCAAGCGCGACTGATTACCGAGATGACCGGCTTCGCGCCGGTTTTGCTGCTCGACGAAATCGTCGCCCATCTCGATCCGGGCCGGCGCGACGCGCTGCACGGCGAGCTCGCACGGCTCGGCGCGCAGGTATTCATGACCGGCGCCGACCCGGCGCTATTTGTCGAAGTCGGCAGCGACGCCCTGTTTGTCGATGTCGCCGCGGGCCGGCTGGCCGCAGCCAACAAATCTGGCTGAAAAAATCCAGCCTGCCGGCGCAGGTTTTTGGCCGGTGTTTTTGTGCCCCGCCGGCGTTAACAACGACGCCGTTTTCAAGGCTTTGAATCGGCTAATTTCCGGCGCCAATTCAAGGCCAAAAAACACCCTGGCGAATCCTTGAAAAACCTCAATTCGACAATATCTTATAGCCAGCCACTTTGTCCTGTACGCAGGCCGGTTTTCGTGTACAAACAAACATCGATTCTGTGTTGCATTTTGTAAGCGTTTGACGCTTCCCACAGAGCCCGATTTTCGGGAACCCCACTCAGAGACCCCAAGGCATGGCCGAACCCATTCGTAAACCAGACCCTGACGCCTCCGATTACGATGCTGAATCGATCAAGGTGCTCAAGGGCCTCGATGCCGTGCGCAAGCGGCCGGGCATGTATATCGGCGACACCGACGACGGCTCCGGCCTGCATCACATGGTCTACGAGGTGGTCGACAACGCCATCGACGAGGCGCTGGCGGGCTTTGCCAAGGAAGTCGTGGTCACGCTGAACCCGGACAATTCCTGCACCGTGCGCGACGATGGCCGCGGCATCCCGGTCGACATTCACAAGGGCGAGGGCGTGTCGGCGGCCGAGGTCATCATGACCCAGCTCCATGCCGGCGGGAAATTCGACCAGAACTCCTACAAGGTGTCCGGCGGACTGCATGGCGTCGGCGTTTCGGTGGTCAACGCGCTTTCAAGCTGGCTCAAGCTGACGATCTGGCGCGACGGCAAAGAGCACGCCATGGAATTCCGCAACGGCGATGCCGTGGCGCCGCTTGCCGTAGTCGGCGCGGCTCACGACAAGCGCGGCACCGAGGTGACGTTTCTGCCGTCGAAGAAAACCTTCACCATGACGGAGTTCGACTTCGCCACGCTGGAGCACCGGCTGCGCGAGCTCGCCTTCCTCAATTCCGGCGTTCATATCGTGCTGTCCGACAAGCGCCATGCCGTCGAGAAGCGCGAGGAGCTGCTTTACGAAGGCGGCGTCGAGGAATTCGTCAGATATCTCGACCGTAACAAGACGGCGCTTATTCCGCAGCCGGTCGTGATCAAGGCCGAACGCGACGGCGTCGCGGTCGACTGCGCGATGTGGTGGAACGACGGCTACCACGAGAACGTCCTCTGCTTCACCAACAACATTCCGCAGCGCGACGGCGGCACCCATCTGGCCGGCTTCCGCGGTGCACTGACCCGGCAGGTCACGGCTTACGCCGAATCCGGCGGCGCGGCGCGCAAGGAAAAAGTGGCGCTGACCGGCGAAGACTGCCGCGAAGGCCTCACCGCGGTGCTCTCCGTAAAAGTCGCCGATCCAAAATTCTCGTCGCAGACCAAGGACAAGCTGGTCTCCTCGGAAGTGCGTCCGTCGGTCGAAGGCGTCGTCAACGACATGCTCAAGGCTTGGCTCGAAGAGCACCCGGGCGAAGCCAAAACTGTCGTCGGCAAGGTGATCCAGGCCGCCGCCGCCCGCGAAGCCGCGCGCAAGGCGCGCGAGATGACGCGCAAGAGCGCTCTCGGCATTACCTCGCTGCCGGGCAAGCTCGCCGACTGCCAGGAGAAGGATCCGGCGAAATCCGAACTGTTCATCGTCGAGGGCGATAGCGCCGGCGGCTCCGCCAAGCAAGGCCGCAACCGCGCGTTCCAGGCCGTGCTGCCGTTGCGCGGAAAAATCCTCAACGTCGAACGCGCGCGCATGGACAAGATGCTGTCGTCGGAACAGATCGGCACACTGATCACCGCGCTCGGCACCGGTATCGGCGCCGATGAATTCGCCATCGACAAGCTGCGCTACCACAAGATCATCATCATGACGGACGCCGACGTCGACGGCGCCCATATCCGCACCCTGCTGCTGACGTTCTTCTACCGGCAGATGCGCGAGCTTATCGATCGCGGCTATCTCTACATCGCGCAGCCGCCGCTGTTCAAAGTCACGCGCTCGAAGTCCGAGCAATATCTGAAAGACGAGCGCGCGCTGGAAGATTATCTGATCGACACCGGGCTCGATGACGCGACGCTGCGGCTGGCGTCGGGCGAAGTCCGCGCCGGCAACGACCTGCGCAAGCTGGTCGAGGATGCCCGCGCGATCCGCAATCTGCTGCGCGGTCTGCACAGCCGCTACAATCGGCAAGCGGTCGAGCAGGCGGCGATCCTCGGCGTGCTCAATCCCGGCATCTACGGCGATCCGGTGAAGGCCGACGCGGCGGCGCCCTATATCGCACGGCGCCTCGACGCGCTGTCGGATGAGACCGAACGCGGCTGGGCGGGCAGCTTCGCCGAAGGCCAGGGCTTCAAGCTTGAGCGCACGGTCCGCGGCGTGAAAGAGGTCGCGGCGCTCGATCAGGCGCTGCTCGGTTCGGCCGACGCCCGCAAGATCGACGAATACGCGCCGGCATTGCAGCAGATTTTCCCGCGCCCGACGCCGCCCGCGATCTTCAAGCGCAGGGACGAGGAAACCGCGATCCACGGCCCGGTCGGCCTCTTCGAGGCGGTGATGGCCGCTGGCCGCAAGGGCATCGCGCTGCAGCGCTACAAGGGGTTGGGCGAGATGAACCCGGAGCAGCTTTGGGAAACCACGCTCGACACCAACGCCCGCACCATGCTGCAGGTCAGCGTCAAGGAAATCGACGAAGCCAACACCATCTTCGACGAGCTGATGGGCGACAAGGTCGAGCCGCGGCGGTTGTTCATCGAGGCCAACGCGCTGATCGCCAGCGTCGACGTTTAGTCCTCAAAACAAATCGAAATACTCGTTTTGCTCCCAGGCGGTGATGTCGGCGCCCTCGCCGCCCGGCGCTTCGGATGTGAAGCGGGCATATTCGGCCTCCTTCAGCCGCGCAAAATAATCGACGAAGGCGTCACCAAACCCTTTCCTGAAAACTTCACTGCTGCGTAGCGCCGCAACGGCCTCGCCGAGATTCTTCGGCAACGCCTGCGCCTTTGCCTCATAGGGCGTGTCTGCTGACGGGCCCGGATCGCGCTTCTGCGCGATGCCGTCGAGGCCCGCGTAAATCTGCGACGCCATGTAGAGATACGGATTGGCCGCCGGCTCGCCGACGCGGTTTTCCAGATGCGTCGACGGATCGCCGGGCTGGCCGAGCACGCGCACCATGACGCCGCGATTGTCGCGCGCCCAGATCGCACGGTCCGGCGCCAGCGTATAGGCGCGGTAGCGTTTGTAGCCGTTGACGGTGGGCGTGGTGAACGCCGCGGCGGCCTGCGCATGCGTGAGCAAGCCGCCGAGGAAATTCATCCCAAGCGCGGAGAGACCTTCACGCGCGTCGCCGACGAAGGCATTGATACCCTTCTTGCCGATCAGCGACTGATGCAGGTGCCAGCCCGACGAGAACAGGTTCGGCTGCGCCGGGCGGCACATGAAGCTCGCCAGCAAGCCGTGACGCCGCGCGATCTGCTTCGTCGCGGCGCGGAACAGGATCATGGTGTCGGCGGCGTCGAGACCGGGCTGCGGGCGGAAAGTGAATTCGCACTGGCTCGGGCCAAGCTCGACTTCCAGCGAGCGCAGCGGCAGGCCGAGCGCCTGGATGCCGTGGCGGATCGGCTCCAGCGCGTCGGCGATCTGATCGAACCGGCTCTCGGTGAGATACTGATAGCCCTGATTGAGCAGGCTCACCTCCGGCGCGCGCGGCGGCCAGGTGGCGTCTTCCGGCGTCAGCCGCGGGTTCTCGATCCGGAACAGATGAAATTCGACTTCGAGACCGGCGAGGTAGTCGAAGCCCGCGCTTTTCAGTTTGGCGAGCGCGTCGCGCAGCACCTGCCGCGTCGAGAACGGCACCGGCTTGCCGTTGGTGAAAAAGATGTCGCACAGCAGCCAGCCGGTGTTGGGGGCCCACGGTAGAACGCGAAACGTCGCCGGGTCCGGCACCATGACGAAATCGGCGGCGCCCTGCATTTCTTCCATGCCGAAGCCGCCACCCGGCGTGAACACCGGAAACGCGGTCTTGTGCGCGGTGTCCTTGGCCAGCAGCGTCGTCGTCATGGTGACGCCGCTCTTCATCAATGCCGGCGCGTCGGCCGCCACCACCGTCTTGCCGCGCAGCACGCCGTGCTGATCGGCGAACGCAAAGCGCACCAGCTCAAGCTTCTGCTTTTTGATCTGCTGGTGACGGCATTCGGCGGCGCGGGCCTGTGCGGCGCTCCACAGGCCGTGCCGTTCGACGAAACTTTGCGCAGCCGGTCGCCGGGGCATTCAGCTCAATGCCCGTTGGCCCAGCTCTTGGTCGATTGCCGCGCCGCGTCGGTGCGCTGCCAGTAGCCCTGCCAGTCGCCGGCCGGGCCGATGCCGTCGACGCAGGCCGGGCCGGTGATGCCCTTTGCCGAGGAACTGTCGAGCACCATCATCGGCCGCTCGCCCTTGCCGGACTGATCGAGCGCGGAACGCAGCAGCCGCCGGTAGGCGCTGATCGCCTTGTCCGAGGTGCCGAGATGCTCCTCGGTGCGATCCTGGATCGCGCCCATCGACTCGCAGGCCCACTGGTCGTGCACGTTGATGTCGGTGCCCATGCCGGTAAAGGTGGTGTGCTCCTGCTCGTGCGGATCGAAGCCGTAATCGTTGCTCTTGTTCTTGCGCGGCACGTAATCCGGCAATTCGTAAAGCTCGAGCCGCTGCCGGCGCATCTCGTCCTTGTCCACCGGCGCGCCGAACGAGGTGAAGATCGCGTACCAGTAGTGCTTCACGTCGTCGATCGGCACGTGCCACTGCGAGATCGTCATCTCGCGGCTCATCGGAATGATGAAGGCGTTCGGGAAGATCAGATTGGTGACGCGGATGTGCGCCTTGTCGTCCGAGATCTGCCGCAGCGTCGCAAGCCGGAAACCGTAGTCGGTCGGCTCGACCTCGATGCGCGGGCGCGAAAACTCGCGCATGATCTGCGTCATCGGCATATCGGAATCCTTGGACGTGTCGCGGAACATTTTTCCGTAACCCTTGTTCGGGTCCTCGTCCTCGAAGAAACGATGCAGGAACGAAGTGTGCACCGGATCGACGCCGACTTCGAGCGATTGCAGCCAGTTGCAATCGATCATGCCCTTGAACGCGAAAGTGTGCGTGCCGGGCGCGACGAAGCAGTCGAATTGCGGAAACGCCGGCGGCTCGCCGATGCCGAGATAGGCCCAGAGGATGCCGCTCTTCTCCACCACCGGATAGGATTTCTGCTTGATGTTGGCGCAGAGGTTGCTGTTGTCCGGCTCGGCCGGCGTCTGCAGGCACTTGCCGTTGACGTCGAACAGCCAGCCATGAAACGCGCAGCGCAGACCGCCGTCTTCCAGCCGCCCGAACGCGAGGTCGGTGCCGCGATGCGGGCAGTGCCGGCCGATCAGGCCATAGCGGCCGTTTTCGTCCTTGAAGATGACGAGGTCTTCACCGAGCAGCCGCACCGGTTTCACCGGCCGGTTGGTCGAGAGTTCATCGACCAGCGCGGCAGGCTGCCAGTAGCGGCGCATCAGCAGGCCTGCGGCAGTACCGGGCGTGGTGCGGGTGATCTGATCGTTCTGTTCCGCGCTGAGCATTGTCGTTTTTCCTCGCGATCAGCGCAGCATAGCCATCAATGCCCCGGCAGCACCAGAACCTTTGGTTTGTCCGGCAGCGTGGTTTTTGACACGACAAACGACGGGATCTCGGCCTGCTCCACCGGCCAGTTCTGCGCCGCGCGGTCGAGGAAGCGGGCGAGCGTGAACGGATTGAAGAAGTGCATCGGAATGATGATCTGCGCTTTCAGCGCCGAGAGCACATCCATCATGCCGTCGAGGTCGAGCGTGAGATTGCCGTCGACCGGCGCCATCACCACGTCGGGCCGGCCGATTTCGTCGAGCTGCTGCTGCGTCAGGGTGTGATGCAGATGACCGAGATGGGCGATGCACAGGTTCGCCATCTCGAAAACGAAGATCGAATTGCCGTAACGCTCGGTGCCGCCCGTCCAGTTGCGGATATTGGTCGGCACGTTGCGCACCCGCACGTCCCTGTATTTGACGTCCCAGTTCGCCGGCTCGGTTTCGCTCGGACCCCAGCCGCGCAGCACGTATTTGATCGCCGGATCGGGATTGTCGGTGTAGTGCGTGCTGTGCGCGTGGTTCATCGTCGCAATGTCCGGCACGATCGGCGGCCGGACATAGTCATTGTAGTCGGTGGCGATGCGCACCAGTTCCGGACTCTCGATCAGGAACGTGGCATGGCCGACATAGGTAATGCGCACCTGGTCGGGATTGAGTGCAGCCGGAATGATGCGCGGCCGGTCGGCCGCGACGAGGCCCGGACAGGACTGCGACATCTCCGGCGACGGTGCGGACTTCGGTGTCGGCGCCGCAGGTGATTGTGCATGCGCGGCAACAGACAGCGCGAGCGGCAAAAGAGCGGCGGCGGCGGTCCGCACCGATAATGTGGCGAAAAGTCCGAGCCGGGATGCAAACCGCGAGGGCATGCCGAAGATTACCCGGCGGACCCGCACCTGTCGCGGGCAGCCGCGCGTGACCGGTGGTAAGCGGCAATCGCCGCACCGTGCCGACGGTTAGCGCGGCAGCGACGCGCCTTCGGTGATCATTCCCTTGGCGGTCATCACGACCCACTGGCCATCCTGCCGCTTCACGGCGTCGACATGGCCGGCGCCGGGCAGCACGCTTCCCGGCATCACCAGAAACTCACCACCATAACGGCTGGCGACCAATGCGCGATTGCCGTGCACATCTTCCACCACCCAGTCTTCCAGGATGCGGTCGGTTATTTTCGCTTCGGCTGGAGCAGCGGGCGCGGCGGGCGCCGCACCCGGCGACGCGATCGAGCCGGTGATTTCCGGCGCCGCGTTCAGCCGGGTGAGCCGATCGACCGTGTCGGAGATATGCGCGAGCTGCGAAGGATCGACCTGGGTGTGCTCGACCTTCTCCAGCCGTTGGGAGATCGCGGCGAATTGTGTGTTGATGCTGCGGCTGGCGGTTTCGAGCGATGATTTGATCGCGTTGAGTTCCGCGAGCTCTTTCGATGATTTGGTATCCGGCGCGCCGGTGTTTTGCGCCGTGACCTGCATCGAAGCGGGCGCGGTGTGATTAAAGCCGGTCACCGCGAGAGTTGCGGCAAACGAGCCGACCGCGGCCGCGATGGAGACGCTGGCGGCCAGCAGTGCAAAGCGCCCCGAGCGCGATGAGGAAGGGCCGGCCGTGGCGCCTGCGCCGCCCGCAGCAGCTTCACCTTGCGGAATTTCCCTGGCGCCAAAACCGAAGGCGTCGTCTTCGATATCGTCCGCAGAATCGAGCTTCGGCGACCAGACCACCGGAAGCTTGTTCCCCGGCACCGCGCCTTCGGCGGCCTCGGATTTGGCGGCTTTATTCTCGGCGTTTTCGCCGTCGCCCAAACCTTTGCCGTCGAAGCTCTTGCCGGCGCTGTCGTCCATCGTCGGATCCTCCGCATTGCGGTTGATCCGTCGTTAACGAATTATAGTTAGGATTTAGTTACTTACGTAGGCAATTAGGGGCTTAATCCAGCAAGCCGTTATCCCGCGCCAGGTCTTTCAGCGAAACTTCCGGCCGCGCGCCGAGATGCTGGATCACTTCGCCGGCGGCCAGTGCGCCGAGCCGGCCGCAGGTGCGGTCGTCGGCGCCGCGCGCCAGTCCTGACAAGAATCCGGCCGCAAACAGATCGCCAGCACCCGTGGTATCGACGACCTTCTTGATTGGAAACGCCGGCACAGCTTCGTTGCCATCAGGCCCGATCACCAGGCAGCCCTTCTCGCTTCGTGTCACCACCGCGATATCGATATCCTCGCGCAGCGCCTTCACTGCCGCATCGAAATCGGATGTCTGATACAGACTCCGCAGTTCCGCCTCGTTGGCGAAGATCAGATCGACGGTGCCCGAGCGCATCAACTGCAAAAACTCGTCACGCCAGCGATCGACGCAGAACGCGTCCGACAGCGACAGCGCCACCTTGCGCGCCGACTGATGCGCGATCTTGGCCGCTTTCAGAAAAGCGTCCTTGGCGTTTTTCGGATCCCATAAATAGCCTTCGAGATAGATGATCGCGCTCGACGCGATTGCGCCTTCATCGATATCGGACGGATGCAGATCCTGCGCCGCGCCGAGAAACGTGTTCATGGTGCGCTCGCCATCCGGCGTCACCAGCACGTAGCAGCGCCCGGTCGACGGACCGGATGTTGCAGCGGGCGTCGTGAAGGCGACGCCGGCGGCGCGGATATCGTGCGAGAACGCGCGTCCGAGTTCGTCGTCTTTCACCTTGCCGACAAACGCGCCGCGGCTGCCGAGGCTCGCGAGGCCGACGATGGTGTTGGCCGCCGAGCCCCCGGAAATCTCCACCGTGGAACCCATCGCGTCATAGATCGACTGCGCGCGGCCTTCATCGATCAGCGCCATGCCGCCCTTGTTCATGCCCTGCTTGACCAGAAAGTCGTCTTCGGTGCGGGCCAGCACATCGACAATCGCGTTGCCGATGCCAAGGACGTCATAACGGGCTGAAGGCATCTGAAAACTCTCGATAAAACCGCGCGGGCGCGCACTATAACGGCCGGGCCTTGCGGGGCAAGGTCGCGCCGTGGCAAGTGACGCTCGCTTCGGCTGGAGACCGTGATGGCATTCAAAGAGCTGGTATTTTCAGGCGTGCAGCCGACCGGCAATCTGCACCTCGGCAACTATCTCGGCGCGATCAAGCGCTTTGTCGAGCTGCAGAACCGTTACGACTGCATTTACTGTGTGGTGGACCTGCATGCGATCACGGTGTGGCAGGAGCCCACCGAACTGCCCAAAACGATCCGTGAAGTCACCGCGGCGTTCATCGCCTGCGGGATCGATCCCAAAAAACACATCGTGTTCAACCAGAGCCAGGTCGCCGAGCACGCCGAGCTGGCCTGGGTGTTCAACTGCGTCGCGCGGCTCGGCTGGCTCAACCGCATGACCCAGTTCAAGGAAAAGGCCGGCAAGGACCGCGAGAACGTATCGGTGGGTCTCTACGCCTATCCGGATCTGATGGCGGCGGACATTCTGGTGTATCGCGCGACTCACGTTCCGGTCGGCGAGGATCAGAAACAGCACCTCGAGCTCTCGCGCGACATTGCAATGAAGTTCAACAATGACTTCAGCGCGTCGATCCAGGCGCACGGGCTGGGTAACGATTTGGGCGAGGCGTTCTTTCCGCTGCCCGAACCGGTCATCACCGGCGAAGCGACCCGCGTGATGTCGCTGCGCGACGGCACCAAGAAAATGTCGAAGTCGGACCCGTCCGATCAGTCGCGCATCAACCTGACCGACGACGCCGACACCATTGCGCTCAAGGTGCGGCGCGCCAAGACCGATCCGGAGCCGCTGCCGAGCGAGGAAAAAGGACTGGAGACGCGGCCTGAGGC
Source organism: uncultured Alphaproteobacteria bacterium (assembly GCA_963739945.1). Lineage (GTDB taxonomy): Bacteria > Pseudomonadota > Alphaproteobacteria > Rhizobiales > Xanthobacteraceae > BOG-931. The sequence goes on from CAVUCN010000031.1 coordinate 65,626, forward strand.
TGACAATCTGGTCGGCATCTTCGCCGCGCTTGCCGACACCACGCGCGCCGATGTGCTCAGGCAATACGGCAATGCGCAGTTCTCGACGTTCAAGAATGCGCTCACCGAGCTCGCCGTCACCAAGCTCTCGCCGATCAATTCGGAGATGAAGCGGCTGCTCAACGACCCGGCCGCGATCGACGCCGTGCTCAGGGACGGCTCCGAGCGGGCGCGCAAGACTGGCCCGCGAAACCATGAATGCGGTCAAGGACATCGTCGGCTTGGTGCGGTCATAAAGCGCCTTGAACTTCCGCCGGGAGCCGCCACGTACTAGGGTGTGAATTCAGCCCATTGAGAGGGGTGCCGAAGCCATGTTCATCCAGACCGAAGCGACGCCGAATCCGGCGACCCTGAAGTTCCTGCCCGGGCGGGCAGTGCTGGACAACGGTACGCTGGATTTGCGCGAGCCTGCGCAGGCGTCGCAGTCGCCGCTGGCCGAGCGGCTGTTCGGCATCAGCGGCGTCAGCGGCGTGTTCTTCGGCTCCGATTTCATCACCGTGACCAAGAACACCGGTGAATGGCAGCAGCTCAAGCCGATGATCCTCGGCGCCATCATGGAACACTTCATGTCCGGCGCGCCGCTGCTCAACGCCGGCGAAGGCGCTTCGGCCGATGGCGACGAGTTCTTCGATGCGGCCGACGCCGAGACCGTTGCCACCATCAAGGACCTGATCGAGACCCGGGTGCGCCCGGCAGTCGCCAACGACGGCGGCGACATCACCTTCAAGGGTTTCAAGGACGGCGTCGTCTATCTGAACATGAAGGGCTCCTGCGCCGGCTGCCCGTCGTCCACGGCGACCTTGCAGCACGGCATCCAGAACCTGCTGCGCCACTACGTGCCCGACGTCACCGAAGTTCGGCCGGTCTGACTTCAGGCAGTCTGATCGCAGCATTGACCCGGCCACGCCGAGGCGCGGCTGTACAGCGTGCCGTCTTCACAGCATAACTGCGCTCATGCGCGTGCTTGCCATCGATACGGCGCTTGGCGCCTGTTCCGCGGCGCTGCTCGACACTGAAGCGGGCGGCATTATCGGCAGCGAAAGCGAACCGATGCTGCGCGGCCACGCCGAAGCGCTGATGCCGCTGATCCATGGCCTGTTCGATCGTCTTGGCATACCGCCGCACCAGATAGACCGCGTGGTGGTGACGACGGGGCCGGGCAGCTTCACCGGTCTGCGCGTCGGCATTTCGGCGGCGCGCGGTATCGCGCTTGCCGCCAATAAACCGGCGGTCGGGATTTCGACACTGTTGGCCTATGCAGCGCCGCATCTTGCCGACGATCCAACCGCACCGGTGATTTCGGTGATCGATGCGCGGCACAATCATGTCTATCTGCAAACGTTTGCGCCGGGCGGCCGCACCGTGATCGCACCACGTCTTGCGCCGATCGAGGAAGCGGTGCGGCGCGCCGCAGAAAAGCCGGCACGCATTGTCGGCAACGCCGCGAAGATTGTCGGCGACAGAGCCGTCGCCATGCGCGCACTGCCAATCGTGATCGACGACCGCGCCGCGCCCGACATCGCCTGGATCGCATCGACCGGCGCGGCAATGGCGGAAGACCAGGCGCCGCCGAAGCCGCTTTATCTGCGCGCACCCGACGCGCAGCCGCAGAACGCCGCGCAACTGCCGCGCCGATGATCGGTTTTGTTTCCCGCCTGCTCGGCCGCGCCCCGCCGTCTTGTTCCGAAGCGCGGCCGGCAGACGCCGCGGCGATTGCCGCCCTGCACAAGGCTTCCTTCCAGCGCGGCTGGGACGAGGATGAAGTCTATCGCCTGCTGATCGAAAAGAATGTCGTTGCCCACCGTGCCATCAGCGGACGCACGATGGCTGGATTCATCCTGTCACGGCTCGCGGCAGGAGAAGCGGAAATTCTGTCGATCGCGATTGCGCCGAAGCAGCGCGGCCGCGGCTTCGCCCGGCCGCTGCTCGATCTCAATCTGCGGCGGCTCGCAGGCCTTGGCGCACGCACTGTTTTTCTTGAAGTCGATGAGAATAATAGACCGGCGCGTGCGCTGTATCGCCGCGCCGGTTTCGCCGACGTCGGACGCCGCAACAGCTATTATCAGAGTGGCGCGGCGGCGCTGATTTTGCGCCGCGATCTATAAAAACGCGGCGCCGGGGAGGGGCATTATGAAGTTTCTGCGCGTCTTTTTGATCGCAGCAGCGGCGCTTGGCTTTGCGCGAGATTTTGCTTCCGCTCAGAGCAATGATTTTCCCAACCATCCAATCAAACTGGTGGTCGGCTTCGGCGCCGGCGGCTCAACCGACGTCGCGGCACGCATCATGGCGCAGAAGATGGGAGAAATTCTCGGCCAGACCATTCTGGTCGAGAACCGCCCCGGCGCCAGCGGACTGCTTGCCGCTGAAGACGTGATCAAATCGCCACCCGACGGCTACACACTGATGATGGCGAGCCAGACCGTGCTTGCGGTCGCTCCGAAACTGACGCGCAAGGCAACGATCGATCCGGTGAAGGATTTTGCGCCGGTGGTTTATTGCGGCGCGTCGCCGCTGGTGCTCGTGGTCAATCCGTCATTTCCGGCGCACACCACCGCCGAGATGATCGCGATGGCGAAAGCCGAACCGGGCAAGATCATCTTCGGCACCGGCGGTGTCGGCACCACGCCGCACATCGCTTCCGAAATGTTTCAGTTCGAAGCCGGCATCAAAATGTCCCATGTGCCGTATCGCGGCGAGGCCGGCGCTATCAACGATCTGGTCGCCGGACAAATCCCGGCGATGTTCGCCAATCTCTCCGCGGTCGGCGGGCCAGCTTGCCGGCGGCACGGTACGCGGTCTCGCCGTCACCAGTCTGCAACGCGCGCCATCGGCGCCGAACATCCCGACGATCGCCGAGACATTGCCGGGCTATGCCGCCGACACCTGGTTCGGCATCGTCGCGCCGAAGGGCACGCCACGTCCTGTCATCGACAAGCTCAATGCCGCGGCACAAAAGGCGCTGGCGCAGGACGACACCAAAAAGCGCTACGCCGATGTCGGCATGACCATCACCGGCGCCGGCGGCCATAGCCCCGAGGAGCTTGATGCCTATATCAAGTCCGAGATCGCCAAATGGTCGAAAGTGATCGACGACGCCCACATCCAGCCGATGGACTAGTTTTGGATCGGCGTTTCCTTTCGCCGGGAATCCGGCTAAGACGGCAGAGATTGGCGTTTGGCACCGGCGGTGAGGTGAAATCTTCCACTTTTACAGGGGTTTAGGCTGCATAAGCCAAGCATGAAGGACGCGAAAAAACTCTACGTCAAATCGTTCGGCTGCCAGATGAACGTCTACGACTCGCAGCGTATGGCGGACACCTTGGCGCCGGAGGGCTATGTCGAGACCGCGAGCCCCGACGACGCCGACCTCGTCATTCTCAACACCTGCCACATCCGCGAGAAGGCCGCCGAGAAGGTCTATTCCGAACTCGGCCGCGTGCGCCGGATCAAGGAAGAAGCCGCCGCCGGCGGACGCCGCGTCACCGTCGCTGTCGCCGGATGCGTGGCACAGGCCGAAGGCGCAGAAATTCTCCGCCGCGCCCCCGTGGTCGATCTCGTGGTCGGCCCGCAAAGCTATCACCGCCTGCCGGATCTGCTGGCGCGCGCCGCGCGCGACGGCAGCGCGATCGACACCGAGTTTCCGGTCGACGACAAGTTCAATCATCTGGCTGCGCCGAGTGCCGCGACGATGCGCGCGCGCGGCCCGGCTGCTTTCGTCACCGTGCAGGAAGGCTGCGACAAGTTCTGCACCTTCTGCGTCGTGCCCTACACGCGCGGCATGGAGACATCGCGGCCGGTTGCGAAGATTCTCGCCGACATCGAGCGGCTTGCCGGCGCCGGCGTTCGCGAAGTCACGCTGATCGGACAGAACGTCAACGCCTATCACGGCGAAGGACCCGACGGTCAGACCTGGTCGCTGGCGCGGCTATTGGCGCGCATTGCCGAAATTCCCGGCATCGACCGGCTGCGCTACACCACGAGCCATCCGCGCGACATGGACGATACGCTGATCGCCGCGCACCGCGACCTGCCGCAACTGATGCCGCAACTGCACCTGCCGGTGCAGTCCGGATCCGACCGCATGCTCGCCGCCATGAACCGCCGCCACACCCGCGCCGATTATCTGCGCATCATCGAGCGGCTGCGCCAGGCGCAGCCCGACATCGGCGCTTACGTCCGACTTCATCGTCGGCTTCCCCGGCGAAACCGAACAGGATTTCGCCGACACCCTGTCGCTGATCGGCGACATTGGCATCTCCGGCGCGTACACGTTCAAATATTCGCCGCGACCCGGCACGCCGGGCGCCGATATGGACGATCAGGTCGCCGAGGACGTGAAGACCGAACGCCTGCAACGGCTGCAGCACGAGATCGCGCGCCATCAGGCCGCGTTCAATCGGGGCTGCGTCGGCCGCAATTTCAGCGTGCTGTTCGAGCGCGAAGGCCGCTATCCGGGTCAGCTCGTCGGCCGCTCGCCCTACCTTCAGCCGGTGCAAGTCACAGCACCGTCATCGCTGATCGGCAACATTGCCGAAGTCAGCGTCACCGAGATTTCCAGCAACAGTCTGTTCGGCGTGCTCGCACATGCGCCAGTGCAGCAGCCGGTTCTCGTTGGCGCGGGAGCCTGAATTGCGAACACCCGGCACGGAAGAATCGCTCGTCGTCGCGCAGAACAATGCGACCCAGATCACGCTGACCTTCGACGACAACCGGCTCGCCTCTGTCCTGTTCGGGCAATACGGCCAAAATCTCGCACTGATCGAACGCAAGCTCGCGGTGGTCGCCAATTCGCGCGGCAACCAGGTCACCATCGAAGGCACCCGTGAAGCCTGCGAGCTGGCGCGGCGCGTCCTCGAAGGCTCTTTACGAGCGGCTCAAGCACGGTGACGAACTGGTGCAGGGCGACGTCGACGGCGCGGTGCGGCTCGCATTGTCGCAAGGCTCGTTGTTCGATTTCGATCCCTCGACCGCGCGCGAAAGCTTTGAAGAAATCAATTTGCGCAAGCGCCGGGTTCGCGCCCGCACGCAAGCGCAGGATGCTTATGTCCGCGCGCTCAAGCGCCATCCGCTGGTGTTCGCGACAGGCCCTGCCGGCACCGGCAAGACCTGGCTCGCGGTGGCGCAGGCGGTGCAATTGTTCGAGCGCAAGGAAGTCGATCGCATCGTACTGTCGCGGCCCGCGGTTGAAGCCGGCGAACGGCTCGGCTTCCTGCCCGGCGACATGCGCGAAAAGGTCGATCCTTATCTGCGCCCGATTTACGACGCGCTCTACGACTTGATGGATGCGCGCATCGTCGAGCGCGCATTGCAGTCCGGCGAGATCGAAATCGCACCGCTCGCTTTCATGCGCGGCCGCACGCTGTCGAATTCCGCGATCATCCTCGACGAAGCGCAGAACACCACCGCGATGCAGATGAAGATGCTGCTGACCCGGCTTGGCGAGAACAGCCGCATGGTGGTGACCGGCGATCCGAGCCAGATCGATCTGCCGTCCGGACAGACGTCGGGCCTTAACGAAGCGGTGCGGCTGCTCGACGGCATCGAGGGCATTGCCGTGGTGCCGTTCAGCTCCGCCGACGTCGTGCGCCACGAACTGGTGGCCCGTATCGTCGATGCCTACGACAAGGCTGCGGCAAAGAAGCGCGAGCGGCCAGGAATGAAGGCCGCGCCGCGAGCGCCGCGGGGAAAGCTCAAGATCGACGTCCTGATCGACTCCGGACAGTGGAAAAAGGCCGGGAAAATCCGCCAGTTGGTGCGCCGCGCCATCAACGAAGCCGCCGCCACGCAGTCAACAAGCGGTTCCGAGCTTGCTATCGTGCTGACCGATGATTCGGCAATCCGCCAGCTCAACCGGTTGTGGCGCGGTGTCGATGCGCCCACCAACGTGCTGTCGTTTCCGGCCGCAACCAAACAGGGCGCGGACGAACCGGCGCATCTCGGCGATATCGTACTGGCCTACCAGACCATCGCCCGCGAAGCCAGCGACGAGGGCAAGCCGCTGGCGCATCACGTCGCCCATCTCGTGGTGCACGGCTATCTGCATCTCCTCGGCTTCGATCACGAGCGTAACGCCGAAGCCGAGCAGATGGAGCAAACCGAGCGCAAAATCCTGCGGCGGCTCGCAATTCCCGATCCTTACCGGCACAATGCCGCAAAGCAGCCCGCGCCAAAGCACGCGCAAGCCGGCCTGAACTTCGCCGCACTGCCGGCCGCTGAATCCGAGGTCCGCAATACCCGTCATGTCGCAAGCGCCGACCCACAACGATCCGAACCAGCCCGGCGGCCTGCCGATGGTGGTCGAGCAACCGCCGGAGCCGGGCGATGAAGGCTGGCTGACACGGACGATGCGCATCCTGTTCGGCTGGAGGGCGGCGGCAACGCGCGCCGATCTCGAACAGGTGCTGACCGCCGAACAGCCGGAGTCCGGCTTCTCGCCGGGAGAAGCAGCGCTGCTGAAGAACATTCTCGGCCTGCGCGACCGCCGGGTCGCGAGCGTCATGGTGCCGCGCGCCGACATCGTCGCCGTGCAACAGGACATCGCCATCGGCGAACTGGTCAAAGTGTTCGAGGTGGCCGGCCATTCCCGGCTGGTGGTGTTCAACGACACGCTCGACGATCCGAGCGGGAATGCTTCACATCCGCGACCTGATCGCCTTCGTCGCCGAGCGCGCGTCGAGCAGTTCCGCAGCATCCGCTTCGCCGGACGAGCCGCCGCAGACGGCAAAGCTCAATCTCGCCAATATCGATCTGACCTTGCCGCTCTCGTCGGCAAAGATCGTTCGCGAGATTCTCTACGCGCCGCCGTCGATGCCGGCGCTCGACCTGCTGGCGCGGATGCAGGCGACGCGGATCCATCTCGCGCTGGTGATCGACGAATACGGCGGCACCGACGGACTGGTGTCGATGGAAGATCTGGTCGAACTCATCGTCGGCGATATCGCCGACGAGCACGACGAAGACGAGGCCCAGACCATCGTGCGGCAGAGCGACGGTTCGTTTCTCGCCACCGGGCGCGCCAGTCTCGAGGAAGTCCGCACCGCGATCGGCGAAGAATTCGACGTCGGCGAGGCCGCAGACGATGTCGACACCATCGGCGGTTATCTGGTGACCAGGGCCGGCCACGTGCCGGTCCGCGGCGAACTGGTGCACGGACCGGACCCGTTCGAAACCGAAGTGCTCGATGCCGATCCGCGCCGGGTCAAGCGCGTCCGCATTTATCGCCGCAAGGAAGGCCGGCCCGGGCCCGGAGCGGCGCGTGACATACCGGCGCTGGTGAAACCGGCGCCGCGTCTGGTGCCGTCACCCGAAGACACCAACCGTTCCAGCCCGAACCCGCACGCCGTGAAGCCCAAAGCGCTGTTCAACGCCATCGTGCTGTCGTGGGGTTGGCGACGTTGCCTGATCGCGTTTGCGGCGGGCGCGGTGTCGGCGCTGGCGATGGCGCCGTTCAATGCCTGGCCGGTGCTGTTTCTGACCTTTCCGGTGCTGGTCTGGCTGATCGACGGCTCCGGCGGACAGCCGCTGGGGCGGCGTCGCCGCTGCGGCGTGGACCGGATGGTGGTTCGGCTTCGGCTATTTTGTCGCCGGACTTTACTGGATCGGCTACGCGTTTTTGGTCGATGCGCCGACTTTCGGCTGGATGCTGCCGTTCGCGGTGCTCGGCCTGCCGGCGGTGCTGGCGTTTTACACAGCCATCGGCGTCGCATTGGCGCGCATTTTCTGGACGCGCGGCGCGCTGCGGCTGCTGTCGCTTGGCGCAGCGCTGACCATCGTCGAGTATCTGCGCGGTCACCTGTTCACCGGTTTTCCGTGGAACGCATTCGGCTACGCGATCGCGGCGCCGTTGCCGCTGGCGCAGACCGCAGCGCTGGTCGGCCTGTGGGGCATGACGTTCATCACCGTTGTCGTGTTTGCGACACCGGCGACGCTGGCCGACGATCGCACCGAAACGCCGCGCCCCGCACTGCCGCTGATGATCGGCGTCGCCGTGCTGATCGGCACTTGCCGGTTACGGCGCGTCACGCCTGAACCGCAACCAGACCCGGCTGGTCGACAAAGTGCACCTGCGCATCATGCAGCCGGACCTGCAGCAGGACGTGAAGTTCAACTATGCGGCGCGGCATGACGTGATGAACCGTTACGTCGAACTGTCGAGCCATTCGACCGACCGGGATTCGCCCGGCATGAAAGACGTGACGCATCTGATCTGGCCGGAATCGGCGTTTCCGTTTTTCCTGACGCGCGAAGCCGATGCGCTGGCGCAGATCACGCAACTTTTGCCGCCGGGCGCGGTGCTGATCACCGGCGCGGTGCGCGCCGGCCGAGCCGATCAATCCCGCCGCGCCGCAGGCCTTCAATTCGATCTATGTCATCGATCATGCCGGCTCGATCCTGGCGTCGTATGACAAAGTGCACCTGGTGCCGTTCGGCGAATACCTGCCGTTCAAGCCGCTGCTTCAGGCGCTCGGCATGCAGACGGTCACCAAGCAAATCGGCGGCTTCCAGCCCGGCGATCGCCGCCGGCTGTTGACGGTTCCCGGCACATCGCTGGCGCTGCCGCTGATCTGCTACGAAATTATTTTTCCCGGTGACGTCGTGCCGCCGGGCGAACGGCCGGGCTGGATCGTCAACGTCACCAATGACGGCTGGTTCGGAATTTCGTCCGGCCCGTATCAGCACTTCCAGCAAGCGCGCGTGCGCGCGATCGAGGAAGGTCTGCCGCTGGTGCGCGCCGCCAACACCGGAATTTCCGCCGTGGTCGATCCGGTCGGCCGTGTCGTGAATTCACTGCGGCTCGGCGAAGAAGGCACGCTCGACTCGCCACTGCCGCGACGATCCGCGCTCCGCTTTACGCCCGCGTCGGTGACGCGCCGGCCGCGCTTATGGTTGCGATCGCACTCGTCGTCGTGGTGCGCCGGCGATTTCGCTCACCGCCGTCAAAAGTCTGATTGCTCCCGCCGCAAAAATTCAGCCTGATCGCGCCCGGCTCAAGGTGCTGCGGATAGGCGTTGCCACCCATGATAACGACCTTGGATGGTTGGTGATCAAATGCTCAACTATGACGCGTAACGCGCTAGGCGCGAGGTGGACGAAAA
>CAVUCN010000032.1:0-26778 GCA_963739945.1 uncultured Alphaproteobacteria bacterium
ACGCCGATCGGCGCACGCGGGCGTTGAGCATCTTCTACACCGGCACGATCGGCTCCGGCGCAATCGCGCCAACGCTTTATGGATTGGTCGGCGACACGTTCGGTGTCTGGAAGGCGCTGATGCTTGTCGCGGTTATGGTTTTGTTGACGCTGCCGCTTGCTGCGCTGCTTCGGCGGTCGCTGCCGGGAGGATATGGTTCCCGGGTGGCGTGAACACGTCAACTTTACGTCGGTGGAACCGTTTCCGCATCGCGTCACCATTTTTTCCGGAACGCAGGCAGCAAACACGCGTTGAGAGGGGTGTCCGGCGACTCTCGCCGGCAGCCCTACGCACGGAGCATGCTATGAGAAGCAGGATCTCGTACGCCGCGGTTGCGCTCGCCGCCGGGACGACCGTCGCGAATGCGCAGACAGTCATCCCCACTCAGCCGGTCGAAACCGTGATCACACAGCCACCGGCGCAGACCGTGCAAACTACCGAAACGGTGCAGACTGTCAGGCCCGTGGCGCGCTCGGTCCGGCGTCAGGTTGTGACGACAAAACGAACTGTGACGACAACCACGCCGGCGCCAGTTGCGACCGTCGCGGTCAATCCGCGGCCGCTATATGACCAGGCGCCGCTCTACGACACTGTTGCTCCGCCTGTGACGCTGGATGAAACGGTGCTGAATGCCCAGCCGGCCGCGACAACGATTCCGGCGTATCGGTATATTTATGAGCCGGACCGTATCCTGGTGGTCGATCCGAACACCGGACTGGCCGTGCAGGCATTGCCGCGCTAAGCCGACGGGCCTGAATCCTGGAATGGGGGCGCCGTCTTAAAAGCGGCGCGCTGACTGCCTTTATTTTGATTCTTTAGCCGTACTGTCGATGACGGCCTTCGGCAGTACGTCGAGATAAGGGCCCATAAAGAACGCCTCGCCGGTGCCTTCGCCATAGTAGCGGTCATAGGTGTCGATCATGGCGCGAACCGGCGTTACGCAAGCCGGCACCGAGGCTACGATCAAATCGCCGAGTGATCCGGGCTCCGCGCGGTAGCGGGGGTCACTGACGACCGTACGTGCGATGCAGTCGGTCGCAGATCGGATCGCGGGCTCCGTCGCCGCCATTTTCTCTTGCGCAGAGAGCCTTGCTTGACGCTCCGATGGACCGACAGGGCCCGTCGCAACAGCGACAACCAGAACCGCAGTTCCGAGAAGCGGTGCAAATATCATCGGGACGTCCTTACCCTCCTCGCAGCCATAACGGGCCGAATCGCCTGGGGTCAACGTGCAATTTGCGGGCCGCTTTCGATGGAACCCGCTATAGGACTTTTGCCGTTGTGGTATAGTGGGACCCAGAGGTTTGACGGGAGCGGAGTCATGATTCTACCTGCGGTTCTGGCGATCGGTGCGCATCTTGCGATTCCGGCCACCGACAGCGTTCCCACTCTCAATGTGGAACAGGTCTGTCAGGGCATCGCACAGCAGGGCGGTGTCACGTTCCACGATCCGCAGATCGCGCAGGAAAAGAAGGACTGCCTCGACAGCGAGCAAGCTATTCGCGACGAACTCGTGAAACAGTGGGGGAACTTCAACGGTTCGGACAAGATCGCTTGCACCAACGAATCCAGGATGGGTGGCGATTCAAGTTACACCGAGCTGCTCACCTGCCTGGAAATGGCGCGCGATGTGCGGGCGCTGCACTCGGACGCAGAGAACACGCCCGTGCCGCAGACTACGCCTAAGCCGAAGCGCTGAAGCGATTTCAGTAGCCGATCAGGATTTCGCTGATCTTCGGCTTCACTTCCCGCATTGCCGGATCGTTCGAACTGAATTCCTTATCTGCGGGCAGCGCGCTTACTGATTCCGGGCTGGCCTTCGAGTCAGGCTGCAAGGTGACGCCGGATTTGCAGCCGCCTGTGAGTGTGGCAAGTGCGCCGCCATCCCAGTCGCTCACCGTTGCATTGTTGTCTTTGTCGAAGCCTTTCAGCTTGAACGGCTTGTGATTGAGTTTTTCCAGATCGGCAAGCGTCATTCCAAGCTTCATGCCGCCCGGCGCGGCCCAGGTCGATTGGCCGTTGATCAGGATCAGATAAATGCCGCTGCGATTGGCCGGATTCTGCCACCAGATCTCGATGCGGCGCTTGGGGTCTTTTGGATAGACCGTGGAAGCGCCGACTGAAGAGCCGTTGACACTGATATCGCTGAACGAGACGTTCTTCTGATCGAACATTATCGCGAGCTTGAGATTGCTCGAGTCTTTGGAAAACGCCCCGCTGCAGGTGACGGCTTTCAAGGCCGCGCCGGCGGCGGGCTTGCTTGAAGCGCCTGCGACTGCCGCGACGGCGGGCTTTGGCGCGTGAGCTGCCGCGCTCACCGAAGCCTGGCCGCCGGGCGGATTGGCTGCGCGGCCCGGCATTGGTTGCGTCATCTGGGATGGCGCAAGCTGATCTTCGGGACTTAGGTTCTGGCCCTGCTGAGCCGAGACCGTAGCTGCCAGCGCAATCGACAAGCTCGTGGCCAGTCCGGCGCAAATCCAACGTCTGTACATACCCCGCTCTCTCCCTTTGGACCCCTCCGGAATCATAGCACGGTCGGTCGGCCGAAAAAATCTGAGCGGTAGACGTGAATTGCCTTGGTCAGTGAGGAGACGAAAAAGCCCAAAGGACATTGGGGATCAATACTGCCGCACAATTGCGCTCCTCGTCGAGCCGCGCCATGGTGAGGCGTCAAACCCGGTGACCAAAATGGCCTTGCCGCCTAGCGACTATTTTGATGCCGGCTTTCCCGGCGCCAGCCTGCCCGTTCGGGTCGCGAGCCTTCACGACGCCAGGGTGTTCACCCGCAGATGGGTTATCAGGGATAAAGAGCCTGCTTTGAAGGTGCTTCTGCGGCACCTTGAAAAGGCCAACAGTTCCGCGACCGCGGATATTGCTATCCGGCAATTGAAGCAGGCGCTGGCGAGCCGCGGAATGCTAGTCACCGCAAGTCCGCTGCTTCCAGCCGCTCCGCGCGCTCAATAATTCGCTCGTCCCGTCGCACCTCGACTTACAAATAAAAACCGCCCACGAGGGGGCGGTTTCCATTCCGTAGCCTTACGGCAAACGGTTCTTGCGAGATCAGGCCGTCTGAATATTGCCGACGGCGATCTTGCCGGTGCGGCGGTCTTCCTGGGTGTCGAAGGAAACCTTCTGGCCCTCGACCAGCCCGCGCATTCCTGCGCGTTCAAGCGCGGTAGCGTGGACGAAAACGTCCTTGCCGCCATCATCCGGCTGAATGAAGCCGAAGCCTTTTTGGTCGTTATAAAACTTCACTGTGCCCGTATTCATGGAAGTATCCTTTCGTTGATCTAGGTGCACTCGGACCAAAGCCGCGCTATCGCGCGACTCGATAAGTCGATGTTTGGAGGGTCTGAACGTGCGCCTGGCATTCAGCGAAGGCGAAACGGCCCGATTGTCCGGCCAAATGTCGATAACACGCGCTTGTTAGAAGATAAGCGTGGCCTTTGCAAGGCAAGGGCGCCTTCTCGGATCCGGCGAGAGAGACGACAAGCGCTGGGTTACGCTATGCGGCCCGCAGCAGTGTCGGCCGGTTGGCTTTGCACCAATCAGCCACCCTGAATGCTCGCCTCGGTATCCGGCACGACGGCGCCGGAGCGGGTTCGCAGCTCGCGAAACGTAATAAGCCGGTGGGCCGTTTCATCCCAGAGCACGAGACGCACGCATGCAAAACTCTGAGCCAGAGTGATCCGGCCGACATTCGCCAGATCGGGGTGGTGGCGAAGAGCAAGCGGCAGCCGGTAAAACGGAATTCGACTGCATAGATGATGGATATGGTGCACGCCGATGTTGGCGGTGAACCAGCGCAACACGGCCGGCAAATCATAATGCGAACTGCCGTAAAGCGCCGCGTTGGGAAAGTTCCAGCCCGGGGTTTCGGACCACACCGTATGCTCGAACTGGTGCTGGACATAGAACAGCCACACCCCGACCGCTCCGCCGACGACGGTAATCGGCAGATGCACGAGCAGGAACGGACCAACGCCGATCCACCACATCATGCCGGCGACGATAAGCGCGATTGCGCCATTGGTCGCCATGGTGCTGATCCAGGGTCCCCAGCCTTCCCGCATCAGGCCAAAGGGAAGCCGGTGCTGCAGGATGAAAAGATAAGTGGGACCGATGCCGAACATGACAATCGGATGACGGTACAGGCGGTAGCGGAGCCGGCGCCAGCGTGACAGCGCCAGATATTCGCGCACGGTAAGCGTATCGATGTCGCCGATGCCGCGGAGATCGAGGTTGCCGGACGTTGCGTGATGGATGCCGTGGGCGCGTCGCCAGAAGTCATAAGGCGTCAGCGTAATCACGCCAATGGCGCGGCCGACCCAGTCGTTTAGCAGCCGATGGCGAAAGAACGAGCCATGGCCGCAATCGTGCTGGATCATAAACAGACGGACAAGAAAGGCTGCAGCAGGAACGGACAGCAGCAGATAGAGCCCGTAACCGAGGTGGAGCGACAACCACATCAACAGCCAAAGCAGAATGAGGGGAACGATTGTAATCAGAAGTTCGAAGACGCTGCGCCCATGATTAGGTTGGCGATATCGCGCCAGGCTCTGCGCCAGGGCCCGCATATCGATCGCAGGAGTTTCCGCGTCGGCTTTCGGCATATCGTTCAAAATTCTCTCCATGGCGGATGGCCGCCGGGCGACTGTAGACACTTTGTGTGAAACTCATTCGCGCCGGTGACGGAACGGCTCTCGTCGTCCTGCCAACCAACCACACCGTCATCATTTGGCAGAAAGCGTCTTTTTACTCGGCAGAAGGCGCCTTTTTTGTGCTCGCGCGTGACGCGAAACAACCAGTGGAGAGTGCGAGCCCACCAGCGACTACTAAACCGATTCAGTGATCGGCTGACGCTGTTACTTTACAGAACATGACATGGCGGGTCCACTGCACAAATTCCAGCGGACACCTCGGATGTGCGCAGGCATCCTAAGGGAACGGTTAAGGTTGGCCTGCCAAAGTATTGGCGGTCGCCTGGCCGCAAGCCGTTTTTGCCTATTGGCACGCCACGAGCGGGATATTCGCTCCAGAAGGCCGGATATCAAATACATTGGCAAAAGGAATACTCCTATGAGGAAGGCTCTTCCGGAGGCGATGTTCAGCAATCTCGAACAAAGCCGCTTCAGCATGCTGCGCGCGTGGGTGCTCGATAACGACGTCACCGAGATCGAGATGAGGGAGCAGCAATTCTGGAATTTTGCTCAGCTGCAGCCGGTCGCGGAAAAGCCGTGGACGACATTCATGGGCCGCGCGATCGCCGTCCGGGACATGCCCATTGAAGCGCAAAAATATCTGGGGATTTTTGACACCCGTAATCCCGCAGCTATCTAAGCAGGCCCTTGGCGCGGATAAGGGGCATTGGCACGCGCCCACGACTTTCAGAAATCTGTCGGCAGAATTTCGTACGAACCTTTTCGCTCCCGCTTGTAAACTTTCATTGCCGTCGTGTAGATCGCGGTCCGATTGTTATCGAAGGCCAGAAGCAGGCCTGCCTCGTCGCGCTGCAGATTCGGATCGAGTCGCTTGAGGGCTTCTTCCGTTACAAAGAACGACCACTCCATCGCATTGTCATGGCCCCAGAACCTGACGGCGCGTCTGGTCGAATCAAAAATTCGGCTTCGATTTGGAAAGTTGAGCATCGGCGCCAGTTCTTTTCAGTCAGCCGATATCCAGCATTTTCGTAAACCCTCGGAATCCCGAGCCCACCAATAATTCTCCTCGGAGTTGTGTCCGGAAACCTTGAAGGTTTTTAGATACATCTTGACGGCAGCGACGGCCTTTTCGCGCGTGGAATATCCATGACCGACCTCCACCGCCGCGGTTGGAACCCCGCCTTTGAGTTCAAGGATCTTGAACATTCTTGGTATCCTTTCGCCGCAGCTCGGGTTCACTTGCGTCGCGGCGCTTGTCGCACGGGACTTCTTTTCCCGGCACCGCTATCGATTAATCGAATTGAAATGCGCCGACAGGATCAGGTCGCTCTCGGCAACCACGCGCTCGTGGGTTTCGCTTCTGCTCTTGATCCGATAATGCGGAATTTCTCCATCAGCCGGCCGCAGACTGACAATTTCATATTGGCCCGAAGCTGCGGACCGAAATGTCGATTGGATAAGATCGACGGTTTGCCCGACTTTGAATCTGTGGCTGCGGTCTGTCATCGCAGAGTCTCTTTCACTATTCCTGGGCTTTCTTTTTCATGCGCCAAAGCTGAAAACCTCGGTCTTTGATTGCTGTCTCAATCACGCCGCGGGAAAATTCGTGTGGAGGATCCCGCTCGGGTCCGACGGCGCCGATCGCACGCCATGGACTGAACTGTTTCGGTAATTGGCTGCCCATCAAATCGCCGCCGAACGCGAGCAATCCGGGCTTTCCTTCAGATTTGAAAATAAATAGTCGCATCGTGTTGCCTCTCTGCCGATTGGCGTCATTGTCGCTGCCGGCTGCTCTTTGAGCATTGCGGCCACCACAGGCAGCGCCGGATGACTACTCGTACGGCTTGTTCGCCCGGACTTCGCGATCCGGACTCATTCGTCACTGTGGCGAAGAGTTCAGTCGTTCGTGCGCGATGCACCACGGCTGCGTCGCGCACGAAGCACGACACCCCGCGCGATCAAGGTGCCAATGAATTGAAGGAGTGAGCCAGAAACCGTTTGACGGGGATCCGTACACGCGGCTCACCAGAGCCGATAAGGCTGCAAAGCACTTATACGGAAGAGATGTATTCGTTTCAAGGCTCTGCCGGGCAAGCCCGCAAACAAGAGGGCTAACGAGGCGTACGCGTGAACAGCGATCTATGCTCGTCTATTTGTTAGCCGCGGATACATGCTGACGTTTCATTAAATAATGCTCCCCGCGCTCTCGCGAGGTTTTCTCTTTGTTGGTCCGCATTACTCGCCGTCAGCTCGGCGAAGTTTTTTTCAAACACGGCATCAAAAAAAGCCTAGCGCAGAGGCGCGTAGCGATATTCCTGGAAGCAAGGATTTGGCGGCCTCTCGGCGGTCACCTCCCGGCAGAACGCCTTTAAACCCGAACCGCATCCCAGGACGGATGCTGCCTAGCCAGCGCCGGCTGGAGGGCCGTAATGCCAGACTCATGCTGTATCAAACTGGCCCGGCGTGGCGACCAGGTGACGCCAGAGTGTCGCAGCCACTGTCAACATGGCTGAATGTTCAATTGGATAAGCTACTTAAGTGGTGGAGCCAGGCGGGATCGAACCGCCGACCTCCTGCATGCCATGCAGGCGCTCTCCCAGCTGAGCTATGGCCCCATCCGTCGCGAAAGCCAGCAACCGGTAATCAGAAGATCTGGGTCTGTCCGATTACTACGGGATGATCGCCAACTCCTTTATCAGCTTTCTTCCTCGTTTTCGATGTCGCCACCGATGATATCGGTGACATCGGCGTCTTCTTCTTCCTGCTCTTCGATGAACGCGGCGTCGTCCAGGCCCTCGTCTTCGATCTCGACTTCTTCTTCCTCGGCCCCCGCTTCCCCTGGCGCAGCGGGTTTCTTCGCCCCAGCGGTTTCGGCGTCGGCTTCTTCGAGCGAGACCAATTCGGCGTCTTGCGGTTCGGGTACCTCCTCCGCTGCCGCCGCCGGAGCGGCTCGCGCCGCCGCTGCTGCAGCCGCTGCTGCGGCAGCCGCCGGATCAGGTCGTCCGCGTGTTACGATCGGCGCTATCACATAGACTGCATCGCACTTCGGACAGTGGATGGGGTCTTTGTTGAGGTCATAAAACTTGGCGCTGCAACTGGCGCAGAGCCTTTTGGTGCCGAGTTCAGGTTTGGCCACAGTCCGGATCCTTGCACGATTTGGGTGCTTCACTTGGCTAGTAGTGGGTCGCCTGTCAATAGTCGATTGAAAACGATTTCCGCCGATTTTGCCGCGAAATCCGCGGAATGACGCACCGCAGCCAGCCGTGCTAGAGGACCGGTCGGGATAGTCACCATGACCGCCGCCCATGTTCCTCTCACCGCGCGCCGCACCGGCCCTCTGGCTGGCCGGGCGCGCGTGCCCGGCGACAAGTCCACCTCCATCCGGGCCCTCATTTTCGGCGCGCTGGCGGTTGGCGAGACCCGGATCACTGGTTTGCTTGAAGGCGAAGACGTCATCAACAGCGCACAAACGCTGCGTGATCTCGGCGCTGGCGTCGAACGCACGGGGGCCGGTGAATGGCGGGTAAGCGGCGTCGGCGTTGGCGGTTTCAAGGAGCCTGCCGGGAAGCTCGATTTCGGCAATTCAGGTACCGGATGCCGGCTCATGCTTGGCGCCGTAGCCGGCTGCCCGATCACCGCAATATTTGACGGCGATGCATCGTTGCGCAGCCGGCCAATGAAACGTGTGCTCGATCCGCTGGAACGCATGGGCGCCCGCGCCATCGCTTCGAATGATGGCCGTTTGCCGCTGACGCTTGCCGGCGCGCGCGATCCGATGCCTATCGTGTTCCATTCGCCGGTCCCCTCGGCACAATTGAAATCAGCGACATTGCTGGCCGGCCTTTCAGCGCCGGGCGAGACCGTGGTGATAGAGGCGGAAGCGACCCGCGATCACACCGAGAAGATGCTGACCCATTTCGGCGCGCAGGTTCGGGTCGAGCAAGAGGGGCATCATGGCCGGCGCATTACGCTCGTCGGTCAGCCTGAGCTTGTGCCACGGCCGGTGATGGTTCCCGCCGATCCGTCGTCAGCCGCGTTTCCGATGATCGCCGCACTGATCGCGCCGGGTTCCGACGTAATCGTCGAGGGTGTGATGATGAACCCGCTGCGTACCGGCCTGTTCACCACTCTGGAAGAGATGGGGGCCTCGATCGACTTGCTGGATAAGCGGATGGAAGGCGGCGAAGACGTCGCCGATCTTCGTGTGCGCGCGGGTACGCTGCGCGGCGTCGAGGTGCCGGCCGAGCGGGCGCCATCGATGATCGACGAATATCCGGTGCTGGCGGTGGCGGCTGCCTTTGCCGAAGGCACGACGATCATGCGCGGTCTCAAAGAGCTTCGCGTCAAGGAATCCGACCGGCTTGCTGCGACCGCTGCGCTGCTTCGCAACAATGGGGTTGATGCCGAAATCGACGGCGACGATCTGATCGTTCACGGCAAAGGCCGGCCGGCCGGCGGCGGGGTGGTCACGACCCACATGGATCACCGGATCGCTATGTCGGCGATGGTGCTCGGCGTCGCCAGCGAGAAACCGGTGCAGATCGACGACGGCACGTTTATCGCCACCAGCTTTCCAGGGTTCGTGGAACTGATGCGGTCGCTGGGCGCGGACCTGTCATGATCATCGCCATCGACGGGCCGGCTGCGTCGGGCAAGGGCACAATCGCCCGGCATATTGCGCAGGTTTATGGCCTGCATCATCTGGATACCGGCCTGCTCTACAGGGCCGTAGCCAAGGGTGTGTTGGACGCCGGCTTTGCTCCCGACAATATCGGGCGGGCGATTGACGTCGCAGTGCGTCTCGATCCGGCAAAATTCGATGAAATGGCGCTGAAATCGCCAGCCGTAACCGAAGCCGCTTCGGTGGTCGCCGCCATCCCGGAGGTGCGCCAGGCGCTGATGAACTATCAGCGCCAGTTCGCCATGAAGCCGCCCGGCGCGGTTCTGGACGGCCGCGATATCGGCACCGTCATTGCACCAGGCGCCGATGTGAAGCTTTTCGTGGTCGCAACGCCCGAAGTGCGGGCGAAACGGCGTGCGCTCGAGATGCGCAGCCGTGGCGAACAGGCCGATGAGCAGGCCATCATGGCCGACCTCTTAACAAGGGATGAACGGGACTCCCGCCGCACGGCGGCACCCCTGAAAGCTGCGCCTGACGCGCACTTGCTCGATACCACTCATTTGGGTATAGACGCCGCATTCCGGGCCGCGGTGAATATCATCGAGGCCGCCAGAACGGGCCGAAAGCGCAGTTAATTGCGTTTTCGTTATTGGAGGTTCAGCCCGCTCACTGCCTCGCTTGCGAGCCCCGGATAAAGCTTTGTCCTGATCGCTTGGCTTAAACCCCAACCGCCGGCACGCCCGGCGGCTGCCGCGCTTTCTGGACCATTTCAATTCACGGGGTTGGGAGTGTTCATGGCTCAAGCTGCTGCTGCCGCCGCGCCGACGCGCGATGACTTCGCTGCAATGATCGAGGAGTCCTTTAGCGACGGTCATCTGCAGGAAGGTTCGGTTGTCAAAGGGACAGTTGTCGGGATCGAAAAAGAACTCGCCGTCATCGACGTCGGGCTAAAGACCGAAGGCCGGGTCGCGCTCAAGGAGTTCGCGGGTCCTGGCCGCAATAACGAGATCAAGATCGGCGACATCGTCGAGGTTTACCTGGAGCGCGTCGAGAATGCGCTCGGTGAAGCGGTGTTGTCGCGCGACAAGGCGCGTCGCGAAGAAAGCTGGGGCAAGCTCGAGAAGGCGTTCCAGAACAACGAAAAAGTCCAGGGCCAGATCTTCAATCAGGTCAAAGGCGGCTTCACCGTCGATCTCGACGGCGCCGTTGCCTTCCTGCCACGCTCTCAGGTCGACATCCGGCCGATCCGGGATGTGTCGCCGCTGATGAACCAGCCGCAGCCGTTCCAGATCCTGAAAATGGATCGCCGCCGCGGCAACATCGTCGTGTCACGCCGCACGGTGCTGGAAGAGACCCGCGCCGAGCAGCGCCAGGAGCTGGTGCAGAACCTCGAAGAGGGTCAGGTCATCGACGGCGTCGTCAAGAACATCACCGACTACGGTGCGTTCGTCGATCTCGGCGGCATCGACGGCCTGCTGCATGTCACCGACATCGCCTGGCGGCGTGTCAACCATCCGTCCGAGGTGCTCAACATCGGCCAGCAGGTGAAGGTCAAGATCATCAAGATCAACCACGAGACCCACCGCATCTCGCTCGGCATGAAACAACTGCTCGACGATCCGTGGCAGGGCATCGAGGCGAAGTATCCGGTCGGTGCGCGGTTTACCGGCCGCGTGACCAACATCACCGACTACGGCGCGTTCGTGGAGCTGGAGGCGGGCATTGAAGGCCTGATCCACGTCTCCGAAATGTCATGGACCAAAAAGAACGTGCACCCCGGTAAAATCGTCTCGACGTCGCAAGAGGTCGAGGTGCAGGTGCTCGAAGTCGATCCGGTCAAACGCCGCATTTCGCTCGGTCTCAAGCAGACCATGCGCAATCCGTGGGAAGTATTCCTGGAGAAATATCCGCCGGGCTCCGAGGTCGAAGGCGAGGTCAAGAACAAGACCGAATTCGGCCTGTTCCTTGGGCTCGACGGCGACGTCGACGGCATGGTGCACCTGTCCGACCTCGACTGGAAACGGCCGGGCGAGCAGGTCATCGAGGAGTACAAGAAGGGCGACAAGGTCAATGCGCAGGTCCTCGACGTCGATGTCGAGAAAGAGCGCATCTCGCTCGGCATCAAACAGCTGACTGGCGGCGAGACTTCCGCCGAACCGGGTGAGGCTGCCGCTACCGGCGCGGCTGGCGAAATCAAGAAGGGCGCCGTCGTGACTTGCGAAGTGATGGACGTGAAGGAAGGCGGTATCGACGTGAAACTCGTCGGGACCGATCTTTCGAGCTTCATCAAGCGCAACGAACTGGCGCGTGACCGTTCCGAGCAACGGCCCGACCGCTTCGCTGCGGGACAGAAGGTCGATGCCCGCGTTATCCAGTACGATCGCCGCGCCCATAAGGTCACGGTATCGATCAAGGCGCTCGAGGTCGCCGAGGAGAAGGAGGCCATTGCGCAATACGGCTCCTCCGATTCCGGCGCTACGCTCGGCGACATCCTCGGCACGGCGCTCAAGCGCAAGGGCGAGGAAGACACGACAGAGTAAAGCGGGTTCGTCATTCCGGCACGCCGTGAAATCCTCCAGAGCTTGTTCAGCGTTCGGGGGATTGCACGGCGCCGGAAGACGGTGTCGGGGCGGGAGCAGCAGCAGCGAACAAGGAAGCGGACATGTCCCTTGATGCCGATCTGATCGTCGATCGCCGCCGGATGCGGCGCAAGCTTACCTTCTGGCGCATTGTCGCCTTCGCCTTGATCATCCTTGCGATTGCCGGGGCTGCCATGGTTGGCAGCAATCGCCTGGGGCTGACCGGCGTGCGCCCCTATATCGCACGCGTGACGATCCAGGGACTGATCCGGGACGATCAGGAGAGGGTGGCGGCGCTCGACCGGCTGGCCAAATCGACGATGGCCCGGGCCGTCATCGTCCACGTCGACAGTCCCGGCGGCACCACGGCGGGCTCGGAACAGCTCTTCAATTCACTGTCGCAAGTTCGGGAAAAGAAGCCGCTCGTCATCGTGGTCGACAGCCTCGCGGCCTCCGGCGGCTATATCACGGCGCTCGCCGGCGATCACATTGTTGCGCAGCAGACCTCGCTGGTCGGCTCGATCGGCGTGCTGTTTCAGTTTCCCAATTTCTCCGATTTGCTCGACAAGCTCGGCGTGAAGGTCGAAGTCGATCAAGTCGACCCCGCTGAAGGCGGCGCCGGACGGCTTTGGGCCGACCAGCCCCGAGGCGCGGGCGGCGATCAACGCGATTATTCAGGACTCTTATGCCTGGTTCAAAGGGCTGGTGCAGGATCGCCGGCACCTTACCGACGATCAGCTTGCGGTGGTCGATGATGGCCGCGTGTTTACCGGGCATCAGGGCATCGATAACAAGCTGGTCGATGAGCTCGGCGACGAGCGAACGGCGCTGGCCTGGCTCGGCAAGGACAAGAATGTCGATACCAAGCTGCCGGTTCGCGATTACCAGCTGCGCAGCCGGCTGAGCGACCTGCCGTTCCTGCATGCGGCGGCGATCGCCGGCCTCAACGCGCTGGGGTTTAGTGGCCTCGCCAGGCAGCTTGGCGACTGGAACACGATTGCGGCGATAGATGGGTTCAATCTTGACGGTCTTTTGGCGCTTTGGCACCCTGCAAGCGCGAATTGAACACGGCAGCGTTTGCAGGCGGGATCATGATCAAGTCGGAACTCGTACAGAATATATCGACGCAGAACCCGCATCTGTATCAGCGCGACGTCGAGAACATCGTCAACGCGATCCTCAACGAAATCATTGCCGCCATGGCGCGTGGGGACCGCGTCGAGTTGCGCGGGTTTGGCGCATTCTCGGTGAAGCAGCGCCCGGCACGTACCGGCCGCAATCCGCGGACCGGCGCGCACGTTTCCGTCGACCAGAAGTGCGTACCGTTCTTCAAGACCGGCAAGGAAATGCGCGAGCGGCTTAACCGCACGACGCCAGGTTGACCCAGGCTCCCCGATCGGCTGTCAGCGCTTTCCGCAAGATCGTTGCGGTCGTCGTTCTTGTGCCGCTTGCGATGGTCATCATCGCTTTTGCGGTCGCGAATCGGCAGATCGTGACCGTCTCGCTTGATCCGCTCAGCGCCGAACGTCCGGCGGCGACGGTATCCTTGCCGTTGTTCGCGCTGATTATCACGCTGGCCATCCTTGGCGTTCTTGTCGGCGGCATTGCCGCCTGGCTGCGGCACGGCAAGTGGCGGCGGATGGCGCGCCGCTATGAGCGCGAAGTCATCGCGCTCCGCGGCGAGATCGCCTCGCTTCGGGACAGACATGAGTCTCCGATTGTGCCCAGTCAGGCTCCCCCCGCCGAACGCCTGCAATTGAAGCCCCCAATTCGCTGAAACATGCGTGGTCCGGCGCGAGACAAAGCCCGCCCGGGGTTGTAGAACGGCGCCAGCCAACGAAAGCCAAAGCCGGTCCATGTTGTTCCGTGTTGTCTCATGTCGCTGATTGTTAAAATCTGCGGCCTTTCCACTGCGGAGGCCCTCGATGTCGCGCTCGACGCCGGCGCCGACATGGTCGGCTTCGTGTTCTTCCCGCCGTCGCCGCGGAACGTCTCGTTTGAGGTGGCGCGCACTTTAGGCGCTCGCGTGCGCGGCCGGGCGCAAAAAGTGGCGCTTACCGTTGACGCCGACGACGCGTTCATCGACCAGATCGTCAAGGCCTTGAAACCCGACATGCTGCAAGTACACGGTGTAGAATCGACCGACCACGTGAGCGCGCTCCGCGATGCTTTTGGGTTGCCGGTGATGAAGGCGCTGCCTGTCGCAGTGAAGGGCGATCTCGACAGGGTGCCGCGATATGCTGCCGTTGCAAATCGGCTTCTATTCGACGCACGCGCGCCGCGCGAGGCAACACGTCCGGGCGGTCTTGGAAAAAGCTTCGACTGGCGGCTTCTGGAAAATCTCGATCTCGACATCCCGTTCATGCTGTCGGGTGGACTTGATGCAGGGAATGTTGGCGAGGCGTTGCGGATAACGCGTGCGCACGGCGTTGACGTTTCATCGGGCGTCGAGCGATCGCCGGGACAGAAAGACCCTGACAAGATTCGCGGCTTCATTCGCGCTGCCCGGGAAGCGGCGGCGCAGGTCAGCGCCAGGAAAGTAGCGAGTCCGGCATGACCGTGCAGCGGCCAAATTCTTTCCGATCCGGGCCTGACGAGCACGGCCACTTCGGCATCTATGGCGGGCGCTTTGTCGCCGAGACGCTGATGCCGCTCATTCTTGAGCTTGAGAAGGCTTATGCGCAGGCCAAGGCCGATCCGGCGTTCAAAAAAGAAATGGACGGCTACCTGACGCATTATGTCGGCCGGCCGTCGCCGCTCTATTTTGCCGAACGGCTCACCGAGCATCTGGGCGGCGCGAAAATCTATCTCAAGCGCGAGGAGCTCAACCACACCGGCGCGCACAAAGTGAACAACGTGCTCGGCCAGATCCTGCTGGCGCGGCGCATGGGCAAGAAGCGCATCATCGCCGAGACCGGCGCCGGCATGCACGGTGTGGCGACGGCAACACTATGTGCGCGGTTCGGTCTCGAATGCATCGTCTATATGGGCGCGGTCGACGTCGAGCGGCAGCGGGCGAACGTGTTCCGGATGAACATGCTTGGCGCCAAAGTCGTCCCGGTGCAGTCCGGCGCGAAGACGCTCAAGGACGCGATGAACGAAGCGCTGCGCGACTGGGTCACCAATGTCGACAGCACTTTCTACTGCATAGGCACCATCGCCGGTCCGCATCCCTATCCGATGATGGTGCGCGACTTCCAGTCGATCATCGGCCGTGAAACGCGCGAGCAGTTGCAGGAGGCCGAAGGGCGGCTGCCGGAACTCGCTCGTCGCCTGCATCGGCGGCGGCTCGAACGCCATGGGGCTGTTCCATTCGTTCCTCGACGAGCCGACAATCGAAATCTACGGCGTCGAGGCGGCGGGGCATGGCCTTGGCAGCGGCCAGCACGCTGCTTCGATAGCAGGCGGCAAGCCCGGCGTGCTGCACGGCAATCGCACCTATCTGTTGATGAACGCCGACGGCCAGATCAACGAAGCCCATTCGATTTCTGCCGGCCTCGATTATCCGGGCATTGGACCGGAGCACTCGTGGCTTCACGACGTCGGCCGCGTGACATTCCTGTCGGCGACCGACGACGAGGCGCTCAACGCCTTCCAGCTGCTCTCCAAACTTGAAGGCATCATCCCCGCACTCGAGCCGGCGCATGCCATCGCCAAGGTGCTCGATCTCGCGCCGCAAAAGCCGAAGGACCACCTGTTGGTGGTCAATCTGTCCGGCCGCGGCGACAAGGACCTCAATTCGGTGGCGCGGCATCTGGGAAGCAAGCCGCAATGACCGAACGGATGGACCGGCGCTTTGCGGCGCTGAAGAAGGATGGCCGCGCGGCGCTGGTGACTTTCATCATGGCGGGCGATCCGAATTACGACGCGGGGCTCGCGATCCTCAAGGCGCTGCCGAAAGCCGGTG
The DNA here is from genome assembly GCA_963739945.1 of uncultured Alphaproteobacteria bacterium. Lineage (GTDB taxonomy): Bacteria > Pseudomonadota > Alphaproteobacteria > Rhizobiales > Xanthobacteraceae > BOG-931. The sequence goes on from CAVUCN010000032.1 coordinate 15,808, forward strand.
CCGACATCGTCGAACTCGGCATGCCGTTCACCGATCCGATGGCGGACGGACCGGCAATCCAGGCTGCCGGATTACGTGCGCTCAAATCCGGCCAGAACATGAAGAAGACGCTGGCCGCGGTGCGCGAATTTCGCGCCGGCGACGATGCCACGCCGCTGGTGCTGATGGGCTACTACAATCCGATCTACATCTACGGCGTCGAGAAGTTTCTCGCCGATGCCAAGTCAGCCGGCGTCGATGGCCTTATCATCGTCGATCTGCCGCCGGAGGAAGATAGCGAGCTGTGCCTGCCAGCGCTGAAAGCCGGGCTCAATTTCATCCGCCTCGCGACACCGACGACCGACGACAAGCGGCTACCGGCGGTACTCGCGAATACGTCGGGCTTTGTCTACTACGTCTCGATCACCGGCATTACCGGCTCGGCTGCACCGGACCCGACCAGGGTTTCCGGCGCGGTGTCTCGTATCAAGCGCCATACAAAACTTCCGGTTTGCGTCGGCTTCGGTGTCCGCACCGGCGAACAGGCGCGCGCGATTGCCGAAGGTGCTGACGGCGTTGTTGTCGGCTCGGCTCTGATCGAGGCGCTGTGCGCAAGTCTTGACGCCGACGGCAAGCCAACGGCAACAACAGTGAAATCGGTCAGCGATATTGTCAGCGCGCTGGCGCAGGGAGTGCGTGGCGCGCGCCGCGTTGGAGAGAAAATCTGATGGCAACTAAGAAAGTCCGCGAAGTCCAAACAGGACCGCGATCTCAAGCAAAAGCTGATTGTTGCCGGGAAGGTGCTGGTCGCCGCCGGGCAGGGCGATTTTACCCGCGGTCATATTTCAATGCGGCTGCCGACCAATCCCAAGCTGTTCTACATGAAGCCGCACAGCGTCGGGCTCGACGAGATCACGATGCAAAACATCCTGACCATCGATCTCGAAGGCAACGTGGTGGCCGGCAAGGCCCGCCGCCATAGCGAGGTCTTTATCCACTCGGAAATTCTCAAAGCGCGAAGCGACATCAACTGTGTCATCCATGCGCATCCGACGTATTCAGTGGCGCTGTCGGCGAGCGGCCATCCGGTGAAGGCCTATAGCCAGCCCGGCGCACTGTTTTACGAAGATATCGGCATTTACACCGATGCCATCGCGCTGATCCGCAGCCACGAGATGGGCGCTGGCGTCGCGAAAGCGCTCGGGTCTCATCGCGCGGCCTTCCTTAAAGCTCACGGTACGGCAGTCGCCGGAAAAACCATCGAGGAGACGGTGATTTCCGCGATCATGCTGGAGAATGCCGCAATGATTCAGATGATCGTCGAAGCCGCCGGCAATCCGGCCCCTGAATTCTCGCGCGATGAAGTTTTCAGGCTCAAGCGCGAAATGTCGGCGCCCGAGCAGTTCGTCATCAACTTCGACTACCTCGCCCGCAAAGTCAGCGGTCGCAAATAATAGTCGAACAATTCAGTGTCAGGAAAGACGATGGCCAGCGACGATAAAAAGACTAAAGCCGATCCTGCTCCGAAAGCGGAGGCGCCCGCGAAGGACAAGAGCCCTTCAAGCGAGAGCGCATCCAAGCCAGAAGGCAGTGAAAAGGCCGGGGGCAGTGAAAAGGCTGCCGCAGCGCCTGCAAATTATAGCCGGGGAGAGGGCCAGAAGCCGATTACCGCGGCCTACAAGGAAAACTGGAACGCTATTTTTGCGAAGAAGAAGTCGAAGAGAAAAAAGCGATAGTTCGCGGAGAGCGGCACGCGCGATGTTCAGGCGCGAGCAGGCCCTTATAACGGCGCTGGATTACGCCAGCGGCGGCAGCTTCAGCGCCCGATCCACCAGCGCGGTCGCGCGCTTGAAGTCGTAGTTGCGGTAGACATTCGTCTTCACCAGGAATGACGCGCCGCCGTAAAATTTCTCGTACTGCTGATGACGGCTGCCGAACTCCGAGCCAATGAAGTCCCAGATCATCCGCATCAATGCCACGCGCGACCTGGCGTCGGTGGTTCCCGAGCGCATGTAACGATCGAGGTCGGCGGCGATCGCCGGATTGCCGAAATCGGCCTCGGAGGACGGCAGGGTGATGAACGCCGAGCCGGCAAGCTCGCGGATGATTTCGAGCATCCGGCCGTTGAGCTCCGATTGCAGCGCCATGGCGGAGTAGAGCGTGAGAACCGACGGCCACAGCACACCGTCTTTGATTGGCGCCGCGACCTCGTGCGCCAGCAGCATCAACTCGTAGATCGTCGCCAGCGAGGCCAGTTCGCCCATCATTACCTGCACCGGGGGTGCGCCGGCGTTGCCGGTCATTTCGTTCATGCGCTGCGCCAGGCCGGTCATGAAGCGAAGCTTGGTCACATAACGCACTTGCGCCTGATGATTGCCGTAGCTGTGCGACGGCGTCTTGAACCACTGGTCGCGCGACAGTTCGATATTGCGGTAGATGAAGACGTGTTCCCACGGCACGAACACGTTGTCGAACACCACGTAGGCATCGGATTCGTCGAAGCGGCTCGACAGCGGGAAGTCGAATGCCGATCCGGCGCGCGCGAATGAGCGGCGCGGGTAGAGCTTGACGCCTTCGGCCGCGACCGGGATCGCAACGCAGTTGGCGTAATTCTCGTCGCCGGGCTGCAACGGGTGAATGCAGCTCAGGTGGATGTAGTCGGAAATCGGACCGCCGGTGGCGAGCTGCTGCGCGCCGGAGATGACGATGCCGTCGTCGCGCTCCTTGACGACGCCGGCATAAAGCGTTGGGTCGCTCTGCTTGTGCGCCGGCTTGGAGCGGTCGATCTGCGGCGGCACGATCGCGTAGCTGGCGTAGATGTGGTTGTCGCGCATGTACTCGTAGAACGCGACGAGGTTGTCGGCATACTTCTGCCCTTGCGCGGCGAACAGTTGCGGCGTTGCTGCGTAGCCGGCGAAGAACCCGGCAACGTGATCCGGCGAACGGCCCATCAAGCCGAAAGTCGCTTCCGCCCAGGCCTCCGAGAACAGCCGGCGGGCGCGCAGGTCGGCGTGGTTGCGGGGAATCTGCCAGGCCCGCCATACCGGCAGGCCGGTTTTCGGCGAGGTGAACGTCATCCGCTCGCGCTGGGCCGGGTCGGCGGCGATGTCGAAAAGGTTGGCGACCGAAAGCGCGGCCTGCCGGAACGCCGGATGACCGGTGACATCCTTGACCAGTTCGCCTTCGAAAAAGACCTTCCTGCCGTCGTTCAGCGATCGAAGATATTCACTGCCTGTGCGCATGGCGTCCCATTTTTGGTATTCGTCCCTTTCTTGTAGCGCGTCCAAAGCGTCGCTGTCATTCATCGCAAACTGACAGCAGCCCTGCGGTCCCCATGGTTGCCAAGCCGGTGCGGCGGGGGTTTGCTGCCGCCCCGCGGAGGAATGGAAATGCTCAGGAAGTTGCTTGCCGCCAGCGTCGGCTTGCTGGCGCTCGTTTGCACCGCGGCTGTCGCTATCGCTGCTGATTATCCGACAAGGCCGGTCACCATCGTCGTCGGCTTTCCGCCGGGTGGGGCAAGCGACATTCTGGCCCGCATCGTCGCGAACAAGATGGCGGGCGTCGTTGGCCAACCGGTCGTCGTCGATAATCGCCCGGGGGCAGGCGGCAACGTCGCCGGAGAGGTCGTGGCTCACGCACAGGCCGACGGCTACACCCTGTTGCTTGGTAACAACGCGATCCTTGCGACCAATGCCAGCCTCTACAAGGAGGTCGGCTTCGACGCCGAGAAGGATTTCGCGCCGATCACGCTGATCGGCACCCAGGCCAATGTGCTGGTGGTGAACAACGACGTACCGGCTCATTCGCTCGCCGAGCTGATCGCGCTGGCCAAGGCAAATCCGGGCAAACTCAACTTCGCCTCATCCGGTTACGGGCTGGCGGCGCATCTCGCCGGCGAACTGTTCAAGGCCGACGCGCACGTCGACATCGTCCATGTGCCGTACAAAGGTTCGGCGCCGGCGCTGCAGGACGTAATCGCCGGACATGACCAGATGATGTTTGCCACCACGTCAGGCGCAATGGGCCTGATCAAGAGCGGCCAGTTGCGGCCGCTTGCGGTCACGATATTGCAGCGAACGCCGAGCCTGCCCGATGTGCCGACGATCGACGAGGCCGGCATCAAAGGCTTCGAGGCAACGACATGGCATGGCATCGTCGCGCCGGCAGGAACGCCAAGACCAATCATCGACATTCTGCATGCTGCGCTGGTCGAGACACTGAAAGATCCGGCCGTGCGGAATTCGCTCGACGAACTCGGCGTCGATGTCGCCACCGATTCGCCGGAGCAGTTCGCCGCGTACATTCACGCCGAGATTCCGAAGTGGGCTGCGGTGATAAAAGTCTCCGGCGCTCACGTCGAGTGATCGGCGGAGCGGAGTTGGATTACTCCGGCTCGATGCCGGCGGCTTTGACCACCTTCGCCCACTTCTCGACATTCTGCGCGACGACGGCACGGATTTCCGCGGGCGAGTAGACAAGCGGCGAGGCGCCAATTTCCGCAAAGCGGGCCAGCACGCCCGGATCGGCGAGGCCGGCGTTGACTTCGCGATTGAGCCGCTCGACGATTTCACCTGGCGTTCCCGCCGGCACGGCAAGCGCCGACCATGGCGTCACCTCGTAGCCCGCAACCGTTTCGCCCATCGTCGGCATATCGGGCAGCGCCGGCGTACGTTTGGCGGAGAGCAGTGCGAGACCGCGGATGCCGCCGTTCTTGATGTGCGGCAGCGAATTGGGTAGCGCATCCATTCCGGCTTGCACCCGGCCGCTGAACAGGTCGGTCAGCATCGGGGCGCCGCCGGTGTAAGGCACATGCACCACGTCGATGCCGGTGGAGATTTTGAGCAGCTCGATCGCAAGATGGCTGATAGTGCGGGCGCCGAACGAGGCAACGTTCACTTTGCCCGGATTGGCTTTGGCATAGGCGATGAACTCGGCAGGAGTTTTCGCCGGCATGGAAAGAGCGCCATCCATCACCAGCGGCAGCTCGGCGACGCCCGCCACGAGGGTGAAATCGCGCTGAAAGTCGAACGGCAGCGACTTGTAAAGCGACGGGTTGATGGCGTGGGTCGCAAGGCCGAGGAACAGCGTGTAGCCGTCGGGCGCCGCGTGCGCGGCGGCTTCGGTCCCGATATTGGTGCCGCCGCCCGGCTTGTTCTCGACGATGAACTGCTGGCCCAGTCGCTTCGACAGCCAGTCGCACATGATCCGCGTGACGATGTCGGTGCTGCCGCCGGCGGGAAACGGCACGATCCAGCGGACCGGGCGGCTCGGATAAGCTTGTGCCGCGGCGATGCGTGAAAAGCCTGCCACGGTGGCAAACCCCGCGAAGCGGAGAAACTGCCGGCGCCGGAGTATCATGGCCATCACTCCCGGGTGATGGCGGCACTATAGCAGTTCGAAGGCCGGCTTTGTCGCTTACTCGACACCCTGCTGCGCGCACATCGACTTCAGAGCATCGATCTCGTGACGGCGGCTGAAGGTCAGAAACGTTTCGTCCGCCGAAGCGCGATTGGCCAGATAAGCCTTCAGCATTCGCTCGACGGTTTTAGGCGCATCTTCAGCTTTGATATCGCGGAAAATCTCGCGGCCGCACATGGCATCGGGACCGAAGCCGCCGCCGACGTGCATGTGATAGCCTTCCACCTGATCGCCGTCCTCGTTGATCTGAATTTTGATTCCAATCAATCCGATGTCGCCGATGTAATGCTGGGCGCAGGAGTTGGGGCAGCCGGTGAGATGGATATTGACCGGGCTGTCGACCTGAACACGAGTTTCGCACCACGCCGCAATATCGCTGGCGTGCTGCTTGGTGTTCGACATCGCCAGCCGGCAGCCGGCATTGCCGGTACAGGCGATCAGACCGGCCCGGATCGAATTGGCTTTCGCCGAAAGACCGATCGTCTCGATCGCTGCTTCGGCTGCCGTAACTTTTTCTTCAGGCACATTGCCGATCAGAAAGTTCTGCCAGACCGTCAGCCTGATTTCGCCGTCGCCGAACTCCGCCGCGATCCTGGCGACACCGCGCATCTGTTCGGCGGTAAGCTTGCCGACCGGTAGCGCGACGCCGATCCAGCGATACCCATTTTGCTTCTGGGGACGCGCGCCGATATGGGCAGAACGATCGAACGGCGGGCGTGCTGCGATCGCCTCGGCTGGCACGCGCGTCAGCTTATAGCCGAGCTTTTCTTCCATCGCGGCGATGAATTTCTCGAAACCCCAAGCGTCAAGTACGTATTTGAGCCTGGCCTTGGCGCGGTTGGTGCGGTCGCCATTGTCGATGAACACCCGCACCACGGCGTCAGCGACGATAGTGGCGTCGGCGGGTTTGACGATGACGCCGGTATCGCGGGCAAAATCCATGTGGCCGGTAATGCCGCCGAGCATGAGCCGGAACCAGACGCCAGGTTCGACGCCGAACCCGTCCTTCACCTCGACGGCTTGGAAACCGATGTCGTTGGTGTCTTCCAGAACCGGGATAACGCCGCCGCCATCGAAGCCGACGTTGAATTTGCGCGGCAATCCAAACATCGACCGATCGTTGAGAATGTGAAAATGCCATTCGCGCGCATAGGGGCGCGTATCGAGCAGTTCCTGTGGATCGATGCCGGCGGTCGGCGTGCCGGTGACGTTGCGGATATTGTCAGCGCCGGATCCGCGAGAACAAAGACCGAGATCCTGGATGCCCTCGATCATGGCGACGGCATTCTTCGGTTCGATGTCGCGCATTTGCAGGTTTGCGCGCGTGGTGACGTGGCTGTAGCCGCCGGCATATTTCTCGGAGAGCGTGGCGAGGCCGGCCAGCTGCCAGTGGGTCAGGATGCCATTCGGAATCCTCAAGCGGCACATATAATTTGCGTGCGTCGGTGCGAGGTAAAAAATTCCAAAGAACCGCCAGCGGAAATTGTCGTCCAACTTTGGCGCTTCGTTCTTTACGGCTTGTTCTTTCAGCTTCTCGTAGCCGTCGAGCGGATTGAGTTCACGCTTGAACTTTTCCGGGTCCGACAACTTGCCGCCGGATTTGAGGACACGCTCCTGCGCCCGCCACGCCGCAGCCTCCGGGCCGAGAGGCTCCGGCGGTCCGCTTGCGCCGGCTCCATTGCCGGCGGCAGTTCGCGCCGATTTCGCGATCTGCATGCCAACCATGAAGCCTTCGAGATAGCGCTTCTGCTCTGGTTCGAAGTCGCCTGACATCCCGGTATCCCGTCGGCCGTTGCCCTTCATCAGTCTGCGCGCCGATCGATGGCGTACTGATGTCCCAAGAGAAGGTCAAAAGCTCTGGGATTGAGCAGCAAAATTAGTGCCACGCCGAGTCACAATCTGCCTTAGGTCTGCCGTTTCGTGTGGCGCTTATTTAGTCGAATGGGATGCAATTTTATGCAGCGTCAGATCATGAAGTCGCTGTTCTACATCCGCTAGCGGCTAATAGGGCCGCAGAAGGTAAGATACTGCTGAGTGAGGCTTGTTGACGCCGAACGCCCCCAGAAGCTGCAAATTTGCGCTTGGCATGCCTATTGCTCAGTCAAGGACTAGTTCTTCCAAGCTCCAAAGGGGGTCTCGTGTCTTATCTGGTTCCGTCAGAATTCGTCACCAAGATGGTCGACGCCGGCGAAGCAAAAGTTCTCATGTCGACCCGAGACACGATCGTGCGCGCTTACATGGCCGGCGCCATCCTGGCATTGGCCGCGTGGTTTGCGGTTACGATCAACGTCAATACCGGCCAGCCGATCATCGGCGCGCTGCTGTTTCCGGTCGGGTTCTGCATGCTCTCGCTGCTGGGCTTCGACCTTCTGACCGGCGTTTTCGTCCTGGCTCCGTTGGCGTGGTTTGACAAGCGCCCGGGCGTAACGTTCTCCGGCGTTCTGAGAAACTGGGGCCTCGTTTTTATCGGCAATTTTGCCGGCGCGCTCACAGTCGCTTTCATGATGGCGTTCGTGACGACGTTCGGTTTTACCCAGCCCCCGGACAAGGTCGGCACGGCGCTCGGAAGCATCGGCGAAAGCCGAACACTCGGCTATGCGTCGCATGGCGCGATGGGCATGGTGACGTTGTTCGTCCGCGGCATGCTGTGCAACTGGATGGTTTCGACCGGGGTCGTCGGCGCCATGATATCGACCACGGTGACCGGCAAGGTCATCGCGATGTGGATGCCGATCCTGGTGTTTTTCTACATGGTGTTCGAGCACTCCGTCGTGAACATGTTCCTGTTCCCGGCGGGCCTGATGCTGCACGCTCCATTCTCGATTTCGGACTACTTCATCTGGAACGAGATCCCGACGGTGTTGGGCAATCTGGTCGGCGGCATCGCCTTCACCGGAATGACGCTCTACACCACCCACGTGATGACCGCTCCGAAGCGCCCCGTGCTCCAGCGCGCCGCCTGACGGGATTTGCTATCGTAGAGCCTCAACCCAACCGGGTTGGGGCTCTTTTCTTTGGTCATCCCATGTCACGCCGCCTGGCGCTGTCGATCGGTCAACATTCCGATAAAGGCCGCAAAAACACCAATCAGGATTTTCATGGCGCATTGATCCCGCAAGAGCCGTTGCTGACTCTGAAGGGAATCGCCATCGCGCTTGCGGACGGGATCAGCACCAGCGACGTCAGTGCCATCGCGAGCAAGTCGGCGGTCAAAAGCTTTCTGACCGATTATTACTGCACGCCGGATACATGGTCCGTCAAAACTTCGGCGCAGCGCGTCATTGCCGCGGCCAACTCCTGGCTGCATGCGCAAAACCGGCAAAGCCGGCTTCTTGAAGACAAGGATCGCGGCTATGTGTGCACGTTCAGCGCCATGGTCGTTAAATCGACCACGGCATACATTTTTCATATTGGCGATGCCCGTGTGTATCGCGTCAGGGGCCGCGCCCTTGAGCAGCTTACCGAAGATCATCGCATCGTCATTTCATCCGAACAAAGCTACCTGGGCCGCGCCTTGGGGATCAATCAGCAGGTTGAAATCGATTATCGCGCCATCAAGGTCGAGAAGGGCGACCTGTTCCTGCTGGCGACCGATGGCCTTTACGAACACGTCGGCGACCGTTTTGTAACTGAAGCGCTCAAAGCCAGCGTGCTCGATCTCGACGCTGTCGCTGAAACGATCGTTGAAGAGGCGAAGCGGCAAGGTAGCCCCGACAACGTCACGGTGCAGATCGTCCGTATCGACGACCTTCCGGACAATGACGGCAGCGAATTCGTCCGGCAGATTTCCGAACTGCCGTGTCCGCCGCTGCCCGAAGCGCGGATGGTGCTGGACGGGTACGAAATCGTCAGAGAAATTCATGGCAGCAGCCGAAGCCATACGTATCTTGCTCTCGATAGCACCGATGGCAGCGCGGTCGCTTTGAAGATCCCCTCGATCGATCTACGAGACGATCCAGCCTATCTGCAAAGATTTATGATGGAGGAATGGGCCGCCCGGCGCGTCAACAGCGCCCATGTTTTGAAACCTCACATCCAGTCGCGGCCGCGAAATTACCTCTATGTGGTCACCGAGTTCGTCGATGGGCAGACTTTGACCCAATGGATGATCGACAATCCGAAACCGGGTCTGGAAACGGTTCGCGGACTTGTCGAGCAGGTCGGCAAAGGATTGCAGGCGTTCCACCGGATGGAGATGCTGCATCAGGATCTGAGGCCGGACAATATCATCATCGACAGCACCGGTACGGCGAAGATCATCGATTTCGGCTCAACGAGGGTTTCCGGCATTGCCGATGATTTGCCGGCGATGCCGGACGAAATTCTCGGGACCGCGCAGTACACGGCGCCGGAATATTTCATTGGCGAGCGCGCGTCATCACGCTCCGACATATTCTCTCTCGGAGTCATCGCTTATCAGATGCTAACCGGGCGATTGCCTTACGGCACGCGAGTTGCCAATGCGCGGACCAGATCGCAGCAAAAGAAATTACGATACAAATCCGTGCTTGATGACAATCGGGAAATCCCTGCATGGATTGATGGGGCACTCAAGAAAGCCGTCCACCCCGATCCGGGCCAACGCTACGGCGAATTATCCGAGTTCATGTTCGACCTGCGCCATCCGAACAAAAGATTCATGGAGTCGTCACGGGGACCGCTCATCGAGCGCAATCCGCTTTTGCTGTGGAAGATGGTTTCCGCTGGTTTGTTCGTTGTCGTTCTGGTTCTGCTGTCGATTTTGCTGTTGAGTCCGTACGCTGGCCGTTAGAAATCTCCTCAGCCTCGGCCAAGGATAGCGGCTGGTGCTGCCTGCCAGTCTTTGCCGACACCGGCTGAGGTCGGGAAAATCAGCGACTTGATGACGACCGGCACTGCGCCGGACGTATCGAGCATCGCGCCGATGTCGATGTAGTCGAATTCTTTCAGCTCCAGTCCGTCGATCGAGACGATCGGATTGGTGACTTTCATTTCTTCGCAGTAGTGGATGCCAATCAGCCCGCCGACATCGCCGTCGCCGGCCAGCACGATGGGATGGCCCTTGGCCAGCACGGCTTCAAGGCCCGCGGCGACGCCTTTGCAGAAATCGTCGAGCCGATGAAATGTTGCCGAGCCGCGCCACGGAATGAAGATCGCAACCGGATTTTCACCGTCGCCAAGATCGAGCCGCTTCAGCGCGCTCTTGATCGTTGCGGCAACGGCCTCGGCATCGATTTTCTGTCCGCTGAGATCGAGCGCGGGTGCGATCACCGGGATATTGCGCAGCGGCAGTGTTTCGAGCGGCGATACGAAAATCGTGCTACCGGAGACCTGCATGGTGTATTGCGATGCGCCGATCACGGTGGCGCGGATGCGCGCGTCAGGCCGCGCCAGTTCCGGGCCCCAGTCATGCAGGCGCGTGCGCAGCTCCGCCGCAAGCTGCGGGCCGAGATCGCCGAACGCCTTGGCCTCGCCGCCATAAATGTATTCCGACACGCCGCCGGAGAAGCTGACGTTAACGACCTTGCCGCGAAAGGCTAGTGGATCGAGGCGTAGCAATCCGGCGCCGCCGGCGCTTGGCTTGCCGCCTTTCAC
>CAVUCN010000033.1:0-13786 GCA_963739945.1 uncultured Alphaproteobacteria bacterium
CACCGCGGCGGCTAGCAGAATGCGTTAGGCAAAAGCCACCATATCCCGTCGCTAAACAACTTGAATTGGCTTTCGGTGTTGGCCCGGAGCCGGGGGCTTTTCGTCTCTTTGATACCTTTCCCATATCATTTCATACGCCGATTCAAACTGACGCACAGCGCGTTTGGTATCGAACAACGCACAGCTGCTGCGATTTAAAGAAAGCCTGTCTCTAATCGATTTAAGCAAAACGGGTGATGATGCAAGTCGCGTTGCAGTGGCCTCGTATTCCTCAAGCGAATGCGTGACCATGTCGTCGAGGCCTGCGGACTTCAGAAGGCTTGCAGCCACGCGGCCAGCGAAGGTCTCGCCAAGGCAGGTCAAAACCGGGAGGCCTGCCCAAAGAGCATCACTAGTCGTCGTATGAGCATTGTAAGGAAGCGTATCGAGAAACAGATCTGCTTGTCTTTGCCGCGCCAGGTGATCGGCCATTAGCCGTACAGGCTGCGCAAATACCAGCCTGTCCTCACTCACGCCTCGGCGCTGCGCCTCAAGGCATAAATTGCGGGCAGCAATCGCATCTGTCTTTCGCAGCCACAACACACTGCCTTCGATCTTTCTTAGCAATCGCATCCAAATATCAAAGATTTCCGGCGCAAATTTATAACTGTTGTTGAAGCAGCAGAACACAAATGCGGACTCCGGTAGATTCAATTGCTGCCGGCTTGGCGTGTGCTCCGAAATCAGACGCTTATCATCGTTGACTTGAAACGTTTCCGGCAACCAAACTACTTGCTCACTGTAGTAATCGGTTTGACCCTCCGGGATAATCATCCGGTCGGCAAATATGTAATCCATATAGTCGGCGCCGGTGGTGGCCGAAAAACCGAGATAATTCACCTGAACGGGCGCGATACGGTTAGCCAGAACCTGCGCCCGGTGGGCGCCTGTAAATCCGTTAAGGTCGATCGCGATGTCGATTTGAAGACTTCGAATAATATCGGTAATTTCCTGATCGCTCTTGTGCCGCGTATCGATAAAATGATCGGCCGCTTTCATGATGCGGCTTCGAACCTCGGACTTATCGTCTGGGCCAAAAGATATCGCTGTTATATCGAAGCCGGCCTTGTCGTGATTCTCCAATAGCGACACCACCAGTGCTGCCACCGGATGCTCGCAAAAATCCGAGGAGAGGTACGCAATCCGAATACGTCGATGGGCTGACGTTTCTACGCGCCGCCAAGGCGGAGAGTTCGAGTATTTTTGGACGTATCGTTTGGCACAGCGAAGCTGATCAGCGGCCGAAGAGGCGATTGCAAGCAGCGGAAAGGGTACGCTCGGTAGCTTGCCGGCCCTGACTGCTACGAGCAGCTTCTCTGTGTCCGCCTCGATGTTTGCCCAAGTGCAAGTATACAGCTTTGCCATCAATCGCGACCCGGCCGCTTCATCCAGATCGGGATTCAACGCCAGGGCCCGATCGAAGGCTATGACGGCGTCCTCATACCTTGTTTGGCCAGAAAGCACCGCGCCACGGCCAAACCAGGCTTCGGCAAGTTGCGGCTTCAGGGTCAGTGCCTGGTCGAAGCTCGATAACGCTTCTTCATATTGCTCCTGTTCCATGGAGCAACGCCCGCGGCCAAGAAACGCCTCCGCAAGATTGGGCCGCAGATTCAATGCCCGATTGTAGGAACCAAATGCATCGGCATACTGCTTCAGCGCGGTGAAAACATTTCCGCGAATGAGCCATCCTTCGGCGTGGCCCTCGTCGAGTAAAATTGTCCTATCTGCGCTCACAAGCGCTTCCGAATACCGCTTAAGTCCGAGCAACGCGCCGCCACGATTAGCATGGGCAACAACAAGATCGGGGGCGAACGCGATCACGCTATCGCAACTCACCAGCGCCTCCTCATAGCGGCGCAGGTCCAGCAATACGGCCCCGCGATTGCTTTGCGCGGCAACCAAATCCGGCCGAAACCTCAGTGCACGGTCGTAAGCGGCCAAACCTTCATTACGGCGACCGGCTTCACACAACGCATTACCGTAAGCGAGCCACGCAGCAGCCCAATCTGGCTGTAGTTCCAACGCCTTTTCGAAGGCCGCCATAGCCTCTTCCGGACGTCCGACAACAGCCAGAGAATTACCCTTGTTAAACCAGGCTTCCGCGTAGCGTGGATTCAGCTTAGTGGCCTTGCCGAAATCCTCGATAGCCTCCTCAGGCCGTCGCAAATCACTGAGCGCGATCCCTCGGCAGTTCCAGGTTTCGGCAACTTTCGAATTGATCGCCACAGCTTGATCGAATTGCTTCAGCGCCTCGACAGGCCGCTTCAATACCCTCAGAACGATTCCATAGTTGGTCAGCGTCGAGTCAGAGTCAGCCTTCTCAATCAACGCTCGACGCAGATAAACTTCAGCCTCGGAATATCTGCCAAGCCGAATGAGAACGATGCTGAGCAAGTTCAGCGCGGCCACATGTCGAGGCTGGTTACCTAAAACCAGCCGAAACAGCCGTTCGGCCTCTCCAAAATTCCCCCCGTTAATTGCCGACAAGCCTTGTTGAAGAACTTGGTTGTCTAAAACAGGTGTAGCCAAACCCCCTCCCCCTTGCTGGCACAGTCGCCCTATCTTTGTGTCGGTTTATCGTAACCTTCGCAATGCAAGCCCGGCGCGATATTTCGGTGCTTTGGCTTGGCAGGCCTCCCTTAACCCACGCCGATGCGATTCTCGGCAGCTCCGCGGACGAAAATCTCTTTATTTATCGCACGTTAAAACGATATAATTTTCTGAAATGGAGTTCTACGGTGATGACGAGCGGCGCTTCGCCGAATATCGCCCCCGGCGTGACAAAGCTACATATCGGCGGTCAGGAAAAACGCGAAGGCTGGAGCATCCTCGATGCTTTGCCGGGGCCTGACGTCGACTACGTCGGCAATTGCAAGGACCTGTCGTTCTTGCCAGCTGAGAGCTGCGCGGAAGTATACGCTTCCCATGTGCTGGAGCATCTTGGCTATAACGGGGAATTACAGCAGACATTATCCGGCATTCACAGGGTGCTCAGGCCTAATGGCCGCCTGCGGGTTTCCGTGCCCGATCTGGAAATTCTGTGCAGGCTCTTCCTGCATCCCTCGCTAGACGGCCCGGGACAATTCCACGTCATGCGCATGATGTTCGGGGGCCGTATGACGGATTACGATGTGCACTATGTTGGCCTCACCTTTGAATTTTTGGGAGAGTTCCTGGAACTCGCCGGTTTCCGAAACATCAAGCGGGTACCGGAATTTGGTTTATTTCAAGACACGAGCTCGCTTCGTTTTGCCGGAGTGCCAATCAGCTTGAATGTCGAAGCCACCAAATAGCGTGTGATTATCGCAGCGTTCGAGTTCGCGGAGGCTCTCTTGCGTTATGTCATCGCGTTTAGCGCGAGCCTGATTGCTGCCGCAGCTCTGTTCGGCTGGGGCGATACGCTGCGCCGATTGACACGGTTTTCGATTGGTGGCTGGCCGCTGACTGTCGGATTGGGCTTTGGAGTCGTTATCTTCCTCGGCGGCTTATGCAACGATTTTCATATCGCGCGGCCCTTGGTCTTTGACACAATAATCCTATTAGGCCTTGCGCAGACAGCGCCACAACTGCGAAGGCTGAGCCTCCAAAGGCCGGACCTAAAACGAATTGCTGGTATTGACTGGTCCAGCGCCGCTCTGATCGCGCTCATCCTTGCCTCAGGCGCCTTCGTCATCGCGACGCAGTTGCCACCAGTTACTTTCAACCATCACGACGATTTCGAAAAGTACATTCCGCAAGTCGTGAGAATGCTAGCGACTGGAACCGTCCATGACAATCCTCTTGGTTCGATCGGCATAGAGACACTGGGCGGACAGACGGTACTTCAGGCATTCATCGCCGCCAACTTTCCCATCGAATACATCAATGGTGCCGACGCATTATTTTGCCTGCTGCTGAGTCTTCTCATGCTCGGGGGTATCGCCTTTGAGCGTCCGGCAATTGGCCCGGCCATGCTTGCCGGCGCTATCGCACTAGTCGCGATCGATCCCCACTACGCAAACATATCCGGCATCTACTCGATCGTCGCCCTGACTCTCACGCTCGTGATCGCAACATGCCTGCCGGCGGACACTGACGCCGATCGTTCCCACATCGAGACGATAGTAGGATTGCTCTACGCAGCGCAAATCGCAATAAAGCTCACGACGATTAGCTTTATCGGTCTGCATTTCCTGTGCTGGATAGGATGCATTGCCTGGCTCTGCCGAGATTGGCGCTTGGCCCTCGCAAGAAGCCTGAAAACCGGCCTGTGGAGTGCACTGTTCCTATCGCCCTGGGTGGTTCTCTTCGCCCCTGACTTTCTTTTGATTTTCCTGGCGCCTCCGGGACCGCCGACGATACCAAAACTGCCCGATCACACACCGCAATTCGAATCCCTGCTGACAATCGATCCGTATCTGCCGGTCGCATGGTACAGCGCGGCAGCAACGCTTGTTCTGGCCTGTGGCTGTGCGGTTCTTATTAGAATGCGGCGGGTGTCTACCAAAGATCCCTTACGAGAGCATGGCGCGGCGTTCATGGCATTCTGCCTGGCAGTCGCGGCAAACTACGTTCTCTTTGTGACCTACATCGGCCCCTACTTCGCCGACATGGAAGCGGCGGTCCGGTATACAGCCCCTTTCCTCATAGCCGGCGTCGGCGCGGCACTGACGCTCAGCCCAGTGTTTCTAGGTGTCCTGACTAAATGCGCGTCTTCGCGCAAGGTCGTCTGGACCTTTGCCTGTATCGGCATTGGCGTCCTTGCCATGTTCGGGCGATCGCTCCAGGACCGTGTGACCTATGCCCTCCGTTACGGTATGCCGCAGTCCTACGTCCGGTTCTGGCAGCCACAAGCACGGCAAGCCGTTGTCGCTGCCATGGCCGACACATTCGAGGGCAAGCTCCACGCTGCTGTCCAAGATGCACAGCGACGTGTCCCGCCGGGGTCACGGATCGTGGTGTGGATGGTAACCCCATTCCTTCTTGACTACGGTCGCAATCCGATCGCGGAAATTGGCTGGTATCAGCTGGTCCGTCCATGGAGCCTCATTCCTCAGACCGACTACGTCATCTGGCAATACAGCGGCTTTGGCGTGCGGCAGCCACCCGAATATGCGGAGAACATTCGCGGCGGCATCCCGATGCTAGCTAAAGCTTCAATTGCCGCGATTGAATTCGGCAATCACCTCCAGAAAATTTGGAACAAGTCTCAGATTTTGTACAATGATAATGGTATTGTTGTACTGCACGTCACATGCGCGAATGGTCTCGCTCAGTGTTAGGCTTTACGGATCTCGTAGTAGCCACGAAATGCATATCTTCTAATTCTTCCCGCAATAGGATGGTTTGCGCCAACCATGGCGTTGATAGGAGACAGCAACAATGCTGCTGGAACATGACTGTCCTGCGGAGGATAGCCGTCACTTGGCAGAGCTTCATGCCCGCGATTTTGGTCACAGCGCCGCAGCCGATGACGCCGCAAATTCTGCTCAGTGTTCCGCTTGAAACGACCAATCAGTGGCAGGCTCAGGACTGACGTTAAATCCGCGGGATGACGGCGGGCTCATTTGCCATGACGCAACGGTGCAGCACGCAGATTTGACGCCACTCCGACGCTTTTAGTTCAGCACACAAATAGTTGCGACGCGATTCAGTACTTCGACCCAAGTGTCACTCCACAAACGGGACGCCCACAATGTCGACCCCAGAGACAGATAACAGAGGGAAAAGTCTTTTTGTCGCTGCCTCGGACGGCCTCCGGCTGCATGCGCGCGAATACGGTTCACCGTCAGATTCCGGCCTGCCCGTTATTTGCCTTCCGGGTCTTACGCGCACGGCGGCAGATTTCGAGGTGCTAGCACCTACACTGGCGTACGACAGAGGGCGAAAACGGCGCGTCATCGCGATCGACTCGCGTGGACGCGGCCTTTCCGAATACGACAGGGATCCGGCGAATTATAATGTCGCCATCGAGCTTGGCGACGTGATCGCCGTCCTGGGCGCTCTCAACGTCGGCCCCGCGATATTTATCGGCAGTTCCCGAGGTGGAATACTCACCATGCTGATGGGCGCACTCAAGCCGGCCGCCATTGCCGGCGTCGTATTGCACGATATCGGCCCGGTGATTGAGCCCACGGGTCTTGCCCGCATCAAAGGCTACGTCGGCAAGTTGCCGCAACCCCGCAGTTTCGCCGACGGAGCCGAAATTCTGCAAAAATTGTTCGGAAAACAATTTCCGAAGCTCACAATGCAAGATTGGCTGACTGCGGCACGACGAGCCTGGCGAGAGGATAACGGCGTGATGACTCCAACCTATGATGTTCGCATTGCCGAAACGCTGACCGACATCGATGTCAGCAAGCCGCCGCCGGCGTTGTGGCGAGAATTTGATACGCTGGCCGGCAAGCCGATGCTGGTCATTCGCGGGGAATTTTCTGATATTCTTTCCAGCGACACAGTGGCGGCCATGTCCGCACACCATCCCGGCATGCAGTTGATCAAAGTGCCAGATCAAGGCCACGTGCCGACACTCGAAGGCGTCAGCATCATCGGCCGCATCGCGGCGTTCGTGAACTCCTGCGATGAAGGCTCGGCGTTTCGACACAGTGGGGAATTTGTTGGCGACCAAACCGGCTAGCGGCGAATTATTTCAACGCGCTCTCGCAGCCCTTCAGGCGGGAAACAGCGCGGACGCCGAACGTCATTTCAAAGCCGTGCTCAAGGCACAGCCGCGCCACGTTCCGGCGCTTAATTTGCTCGGAATTATCCTCATCCAAACCGGCAAGTTCGCCGAAGCTGAGAGCTTTCTTCAACGTGCACTGATACAGAATCGCGCCTCCGATGTGACTCTCTCCAATTACGGCGTCGTCCTCCAGGCCCTGGACAGGCCCGCCGAAGCGCTGGGGCATTTTACCGCGGCGCTCGCGATCAATGCCCTCGCGGCCGAAACATGGAACGGCCGCGGACTGGTGTATGCTGATCTGGGCCGCCACGAAGACGCCGTCGCTGACTTCGACCGCGCGATCAGGCTTAACTCGCGCTACGCGGAAGCGCTCTGTAACAAAGGCAAATCGCTCGCACTGCTCGGCCGCCTGCAAGAGGCGCTTGCGGCATTCGGGGCTGCCCTCGTGCTCGACAACGGCATCGCCAGGGCATGGCTCGGCCGGGGTAACGTATTCGTCGAGCTGAATGACAGCGTCAGCGCGCTCCACGCTTACGATCGCGCCATCGTCCTCGAGCCAGGGCTCGCCGAAGCGTGGCTAGGCCGCGGCAACATGCATGTCTCTCTCCAACAGTTGAACGAAGCCGACATCGCCTACAAGCACGCTTTGTCTTTGCAGCCTTCCCTCGCCGAAGCCTGGCTAGGTTCCGGCAACGTGCTAAGCGGACAATCACGCTATCTGGAAGCCCTTCCCGCTTACGACAAAGCTGTCGCGTTGCAGCCGGACCTGGCTGAGGCGTGGCTTGCCCGCGGCCTCGCCCTTGCCGCGTTGCGCCGATGGACCCAGGCGTTTGCGGATTTCGACAAGGCCTACCACCTGAACCCCAGACTTAAATATGCCGAGGGCCATCGGCTTTTTGCCAAAATGCATCTATGCGACTGGACTGAGTTTCCGGGAGAGATTTGCCATTTTATTGAGGCGGTTCGCGAAGGTCGTAAAGTCGGCTCTCCTTTCATTACTGTATGCGTTGACTCGACACCTGCCGATCAGTTGCACAGCGCAAGAAGTTTTGTTTCAGAATTCCCAAAGGTGGCGCGCTTGCCCAACGTCCAGGCCGCCCCGCACGATCGCATCCGGCTCGGCTACGTGTCGTCCGATTTTCACGAGCATGCGACCGCCTATCTGGCGGCAGGCCTGTTCGATCAACACGACAAATCCCGGTTCGAAACCGTCGCCATCTCGTACGGACCAGATCAGGACTCACCGATGCGGCGACGGCTCACGCGTGCATTTGATCGCTTTGTTGACGTTCAGGCCAAAGACGATCGCGAGATTGCAGATCTCATCCGGCAACTTGAGATCGATATCCTGGTCGATCTCAAAGGCTATACCGAAGGCACGCGGCCGGGAATTTTCGCTCCCAAACCCGCGCCGGTCCAGGTTAACTTCCTCGGCTATCCAGGAACGATGGGAGCCGATTATTTCGATTATATCATCGCCAACTCAATCGTTATCCCAAAGGAGCATTTCGAGTTTTACAGCGAGAAGGTGGTCTGGCTGCCTGACAGCTATCAGGTCAACGATAGCCAACGGACCATCGCGGATAAAACGCCTGCCCGGCAAGCACTCGGCCTTCCAAAGGAAGGATTCGTCTTTTGCTGCTTCAACAATTGCTACAAGATTACACCTGAGATCTTCGATATCTGGATGCGATTGTTACGAGAAACGCCAGCCAGTGTGTTGTGGTTGCTGGAAGATACCGGTGAAGCATCAGAGCAGTTGCGCGCAGAGGCGACGCGCCGCGGAGTCACACCCGGCCGCCTGATCTTCGCACCACGAATGCCGCTCCCCGAACATCTGGCGCGGCAGCGGCAAGCTGATCTGTTTCTGGATACCGTACCTTACAACGCCCACACCACCGCAAGTGACGCGCTTTGGGCAGGTTTGCCGGTTCTGACTTGTCTCGGCCGCACATTCGCAGGCCGCGTCGCGGCGAGCTTGCTGAAGGCCGCAGATCTCGACGAATTCATCGCGACGTCGCTCGAAGACTACGAGGCGCGGGCGCACTCTCTCGTCCGCGAACCAAACCTTCTAGCCTCGGCCAAAGGCACGCTCTCCCACAATAGGGGAGTCACAAAACTTTTCGATACCGCAGGATTTACCGGCCATCTTGAAGCCGCGTACCACGAAATGTGGCAGGCCTATCAGCTAGGGCGGGGCCCAGTACATTTCGCGGTTTGACCGCAACATAACTGCCAGCGCCTAAATACCTGGGTGAAAAGAAAATCCCCGGCGGAGGACCGCCGGGGATTTCCGATTTCAGACCTTGATCAAGCGATCAGGGCAGGAAGTCGCGGTGAGCGCGAACGGCGACCACCCAGTTGCTCTGAGTGCCAACCTGGTTGATCGCGGCTCCGAAGGCCAGTAGGCGGCCGTAGACACGTCCAGCAGTGTTGAGCGTCGCGCTCTTGCAGCTGCTGGTAGAGCACTTCCACGCCCAGGTAGAACGTCTTGGTCACGTCCCACTGGGTGCGGGAACCGACGCCCCACGTCGACCAGTTGTTGTTGCAACCGGCACCAGCGACAGCAGTCGAGCCGACGACTCGTGCCGTTGCCCTCGATGCCGCAGAGCATCGCGTTGGCGGAGCTGCCGTACTTCACTTGGTACCAGGCACCGTACACGTCGGAGTGCAATGCCGGGGTCCAGAAGTGCTCGTAACCGGCGTTGAAGCCCCAAGCCGAGGTCAAGCTGGCAGCCCGTGGCAGTGCCACCCGCAACAGTGCCACCGTACACGCAGTCGCTCAGCACGCCATAAGCCTTCGTTGGCGCCCTGAACGTCACCGTAGTTGGTGTTCGGCGTGTTGAACAGGTAGCGAAGCGCACCCTGCGTCACGTTCACCTGGGCCTGGAACCAGTCGCCCTGGGTGATCATCGGCAGGTTGAGCTTCAGACCCGCACCAGCCGCCCAACCCCATTGGTCGCTCGGATGGCCAGCTGCGCCGGGACTCGTCGCCGTGTAGTAGTTGGCGTTGACCTCGTGCAGAGCACCCATGATCTGGGCACCGCCCCACGTCTGGTCGACGCGCAGGTTGGCGACGATGTCAGGCGACTGCTGGCCGCCGTAGGCACCGGCACCCGGCAGAACCGCACCGGCACCCGTCACCGCGCTGACGAAGCCGCCCGGCACAACCGTACCGGTCGTGGCGGTACCGGCGCTGGCGCCAGGCCGCGCGTCTGGTTGATGATCTGCGTCGTGCGGCGCGCTTCCGCCGAGATCGTCCCCGAGAAGCCGCCACCGAACTGCGCGGTGTAGGCCCAAACGAACCAGCCGCCGTCACCGGTATCCGAAGCGGGCAGATAGCCGCCGCGGTACTGCATGGCCGGCGACCGAGTAGAAGTCGTAGAACGACTGCGACAGACCGGCCGTCATGCCCGCCCACTGGACGAAGGCGCGGTTGGCGCTGTCCACGAGGCTGGCGACCTGAAGGCCGACGTCGTTGGTGGCGAGACCGACGGCGATATAGCCGCGGACCGTGCCGTATTCGGTCTGGTTGCGAACGTCCGCGGTGATGTAACCGCGGGCCCGGAACCCGAAGTTGCTGGTTGTACGGTTGTTGGCGTTGGCGTTGAACGGTCCCCAAGTGACGTTACCGTTGCTGCCGTAGAACGCTTCAGCGCGGACCCAGCCGCCGACCTTGATGCACAGGTCAGTGCCAGGCATGTAGTAGAATCCTGCCCCGTAGAGGCTGCAGACCTTCACGTATTCGACCGGCTTGGCCTTAACGGGAAGATCAGCTGCTTGCCCCGCAGTTACCGCAACCAAACCGGCAGCGGAGCCGAGGAGGAGGCTTTTTACCATCTTCATATCGAACCTCCGATTGTTTGCCATGGGAGGGTTCCGTTTCGGCCGGGTGCTTCCACCCTTAAGAACGTCCCCTTCAGTCCCCAACTTCTGCTTCGGTCTTCCCAGATTCCCAAAAACACCGAACCAGATCGACTTGGGGTTCCCCCCTCCGTCGTCCAGTCACCTTAACCAAGGAGTTCCGACACGCAATGAAGAACCGCATGTTTCAAAGGCTGTCCCTGCCGTTTTCCGCGAGGTGTTGCGTAAAAAACACGCATTTGGCGTCGGCTGCGGCAATTCAAAATCCCCATATGACCAAGATATAATCAAACAAAAACAGTTAGTTACTTGACTTTCGATCGGTCGGTTCCAAGATTTGCCCTAAGAACCGATAGTAATTCGGTCGATCACGACCGCATCAACGTTGGACCGCGCGAGCGCCAATTCGCGCCGGAAAAAACGCCGGGCACCTCAACCCGGAAGATCTAAAAAGCCCTGAAGAATCGCAATAACTAGCGCCTGATTCACTGACAACACCTGTCAGAACCGGATTCGACTCGATGTGCACAGTATTTGCGCGGCGTTGGCGTAACGCGCACTTTCGACGCTTCGGGTAATCGAAATCGCAAGTACTGAAACAGCACAGTTGCGCTTGGGAAAACTTGCCTGTGCACGAAGCGTAGCGGCGCGAAGCATGACGGCGGAGAGGATGAGATTTGACTGCATTCACTACCACAACCGCTTCTTCGCAAAAGCGTGACCAGAGCCTGATTTGAGATAACGCTCGAATTGCTTGGCCTTTCCCTGGTCGGAAAAAGCAATGTAAGTCCTGATTTGCCGAGGTAGATATTTGGCCGTATGCGCTGATTTTCCGCCGTTATGCTCTTTTAATCGCTGTCTAAGATTAGTGGTCAAACCTACGTAGTGGTGTGTCGGGTCAGGCTCGCTCTCAAGTAAATAAACATAATGCACGGCTGCAGCCCTTCTTCGCTAAAGCTTCGAAGGGCATCCTGCTTCGCGTTAACGTCCGGCGAAAGTCCTGCGAAGCGCGGCAGCGCGAAGCAGGATGGCGGAGAGGATGGGATTCGAACCCATGATACGGCTTTAGACCGTATAACGGTTTAGCAAACCGCCGCCTTCAGCCACTCGGCCACCTCTCCGATCGCGAAATGCTGAAGCTTGAACGCTTCTGCATCATATACAGGACGCAATTCAAGCGTTTTTCCGGCATGTTACCGCGTCGTAATGCAATCGCGATCCAAACAATAAGGTTCATTGTAGCGGGCTGAATGGCATGAACCGGAAAGAGCGGCGAGCGGCCGGCCGGCACCCGAAGAAAGCAGCAGCAGAGCCGGGGCACGCGGAAGCGCAGGAGGCGCTCAGCAAGGCCCATCTCGCGGCCGGCGAATTGATCCCAGCCCTATTGGCCGCCCAGCATGCGCTGGAGTTGCGTGAAACAGCGGAAGTCAGGGGGCTTTTCGCGCAATGCGTTCGTCAAGTCCGTTTCACATCGGAAAACGAAGCGTTGCGCAAACTGCTGCTACGTGCGGTGCAGGAAGGCTGGGCGCGCCCACGGGATCTTGTTTCGGTCAGCATCAGCGCCATCAAACTCAAGGCCGGAGCGAGAGAGCTGATCGCGCGCGTTAATGCAGCGTGGCCCGAACGTTTGCCGGTTGAGGAGATGCTTAGCGCCTCAGGCAGTATAACGTTGGCGCGCGATCCGCTACTTCGCGTACTGCTGGAGTCCGACCTGGCGTCGGACCTCGATCTCGAGCGCGTGCTGACGAACGTCCGCCACGCCATGCTGGCAATCCGCGATGCCAGCGAGCCGCTCGACAAAGAATTGCTAGGCTTTTATTGCGCCGTGGCGCGGCAATGCTTCATCAATCAATACGTTTTCGCCATGACGCCGGATGAAGCCGAACAGGCATGCCGATTACACGAATCTTTCCAGAAGGCGCTCGCCGCTGGGGAGCATTATCCCGTTCTGTGGCCCATCATCGACGGCGCGTATTTTCCGCTCCACAGAATAGCGAACAGCGCAGCTCTGCTCGCGCGATCGTGGCCCGGGGTCGTGCGCAATCTGATCGTCCAGCAGGTCGAAGAGCCGTTGGAAGAACAACGCATCGCAGCGGCCATACCGGCGCTGACCAGTATCGGCGGTGATGTATCGCGCGCAGTGCGTGAGCAATACGAGGAAAATCCCTACCCGCGTTGGGTGAAAATGGCTCCGCCACTGCAGCGCAGCAACTCTGTCCGGATGCTCATCCGGGACTCACGCACGATGTGCTGATTGCCGGCTGCGGTACCGGTCTTTCCACCATCGAGTTGGCACAACAAGCGCCTGAGGCGCGCATTCTCGCGATCGATCTGAGCCTCGCGAGCCTCAGCTACGCCAAGCGCATGGCGCAGAAGTTTGGCATCGCCAACGTCGAGTTCGCGCACGCCGACATCACGCAACTTGGTTCGATGAGCCAGACGTTTGATTTCATCGATGCGTCCGGCGTGCTGCATCACCTCGCGGATCCCGTGGCAGGCTGGCGATTGCTGCTGGCGCGGCTGCGCCCGGGCGGCATCATGCAAGTGGGGCTTTACAGCGAACTGGCGCGCCAGAATGTCGTCGCAGCACGCACGCTGATCGCTGCATGCGGCTATAACCCCACGCCGGACGGCATCCGGCTCTGCCGGCAGGACATCATCGCCAGCGACGATCCGGTGCTGAAATCCGTTTCGCAGTGGGCCGATTTTTTCTCGATCGACGAGTGCCGCGATCTTTTGTTCCATGTTCAGGAACATCGGAGTCGGCTTGCGCGAAATCAGCGCCTTCCTTGCGGAAAACGGCGCGCAATTTTCCGGATTCATTCTCGATACAACCGCCATGCAGCGTTTCGCACAGCGATTTCCCGATCGCGCCAGCATGCTCGACCTGGAGTGCTGGCACCGCTTCGAAACCGAAACGCCCAACACCTTCAGCGGCATGTACAATTTCTGGATCCGCAAGTCCTTGAGGCCAGCGGAAAGCAACCTTGCTTCAGGCTGCCAGCGCCGGCGACAAACACCGTCGTTGCAGGCTGCTCGTGGTCGCCGCGCAGCCAATCGCGCGCCGCACGCTGTGCGGTGGCAATCTCGGCATCCGACATCTGATCGGCCACTTCGCGCCGCAGACGGATTGCCTCGGTGTTGCCTTTCACCGCGGCGAGATTGAACCACTTGTGCGCGGAGACGAGATCAATCGGCGCGTCGCGGCCGATCGAATACATC
>CAVUCN010000034.1:0-13205 GCA_963739945.1 uncultured Alphaproteobacteria bacterium
AACCAGGCCGGATGGCTGGTACGAATGGTGTCCTGCACCACGAAAGTGACGTAAGCACCGATCATCACCATCTCGCCGTGCGCCATGTTGATGACGCCCATCACGCCGAAGGTGATGGCAAGGCCGATGGCGGCAAGCAGAAGCACCGAGCCAAGCGAAATGCCGTACCAGCAATTTTGCACCGTGTTCCAGATCGCGAGCCGGTTCTGGATCGAAACGATGGCGCTGGCAGCGGCTTTCGCAACCGGCGGCGAGGTGCTGGCAGTAAGCCCCTGGAGCAATCCAAGGGCATCCTGATCGCCGCGCTGCTGAATAATGGCAATGGCGGCGATCTTGTCTTCGTCCTTGGCGTCATCGCTTGACAGGATGATCGCCGCACGCGCCTGCGTCAGGACGCGCAGGATGCGTTGGTCCTTTTCCTTCTGAATTGCGGTATCGAGCGTGGGCAGCGCACTTGCTTCGCGCGATTTGAATACCGCTTCTGCCGCCGCAAGCCGTATTGCTGGATCGGTTGAAAGCAGCGTCAAGCCGCCCAGCGCGGCATCGATCGTGCCGCGCAGACGGTTATTGATGGATACGGTGTCGAGATCGGCCGGCGGATCGCCCGGCACTTCCTGTCCGGTTGCGGCGTCGAAAAGCTTGTTGGCGTCGTCCTGGATGTAGACCGCCTTCTTTTCGGCGCTGAACATCAGCTGGCCGGTTTGCAGCGCTCGCAGGATAGCTTCCGCCCGCGAATTGCCGCTCGATGCGACTGCCACGATGCCGGTATTGGTTTCATCGTAATCGGCTGCGGTGAAATGCGAGAGCGCGTCGCCGAGGCTGTCGGCGTGCGCGCCGCTGGTCTGACTCAAGACGAAGCCGAGAACCAATAGCAGAGCAACGACGCAAGCTCGGCAGAGACGCATTGCTGTTTCCCCGGCATCTGCGCGGGAAGGCGAAGTGTGCCTTCCCGCATTTGATTCCCACAGGACAACGACTTACTTACGAGCCGCCGCAGGCCTTGGTGACGCTGTTGTAGTTGCCGCACTTGAGTTTCACCCAGTCGGCCACGAGATCTTTCGATCCGGGCAGGTAGGGCGACCATGCGGCGCCGGGGATGAGGTCTTTAGTCTTCCACACCACGTTGAACTGGCCGTCGGGCCTGATCTCGCCGATATAGACCGGCTTGGTGATGTGGTGGTTCGGCAGCAAGGTGGAGATGCCACCGGTGAGATTCGGCGCCTGCGTTCCGGGCAGCGCGTCGATCACCTTGTCAGGATCGGTGGTGCCGGCTTTCTCAACAGCCTTCACCCACATGTGGAAGCCGATGTAGTGCGCTTCCATCGGATCGTTGGTAGTGCGCTTCGGATTTTTGATGAACGCGTGCCAATCCTTGATGAACTCGGCATTGGCGGGCGTCTTGATCGACTCGAAGTAATTCCACGCGGCGAGATGGCCGAGCAACGGCTTGGTGTCGAGACCAGCGAGCTCTTCCTCGCCGACCGAGAACGCCACAACAGGAATGTCGGTCGCTTTGAGGCCCTGGTTGCCCAACTCTTTGTAGAACGGCACGTTCGCGTCGCCGTTGATCGTCGAGACGACGGCGGTCTTCTTGCCGGCCGAGCCGAACGCTTTGATCTTCGACACTTCAGTTTGCCAGTCGGAGAAGCCGAACGGCGTGTAGTTGATCATGATGTCCGCGTCGGCCACACCCTTTTGCTTGAGGTAGGCCTCAAGGATCTTATTAGTGGTGCGCGGGTAAACGTAGTCGGTGCCTTCCAGCACCCAACGCTTCACCGAGCCGCCATCCGCACTCATCAGATAATCGACCGCAGGGATGGCCTGCTGGTTCGGCGCGGCACCGGTGTAAAAGACGTTGCGCTCGCTTTCCTCGCCTTCGTACTGCACCGGATAGAACAGGATGCTGTCGAGCTCCTTGAATACCGGCAGCACCGATTTGCGCGACACCGAGGTCCAGCAGCCGAACACCACCGAAACATGGTCCTTGCTGATCAGCTCACGAGCTTTTTCCGCGAACAGCGGCCAGTTTGAGGCCGGATCGACGACCACGGCTTCAAGCTTTTTGCCGAGCAGGCCGCCTTTCTTGTTCTGCTCGTCGATGAGCATCAGCATGACGTCTTTCAGCGTTGTCTCGCTGATGGCCATGGTGCCGGAGAGCGAATGGAGAATGCCGACCTTGATGGTGTCCTCGGCCTTGGCCGATACCGTTACAAGCAGTGAAAATGCCAGACCGCCAGCGGTCGCGAGCCAGCGGCGAGCTTTCAAGGGAGTTGAACGTGTCCTGTCGCTGTACATGAGTGACCCCTGGCTTTTTTATTGGGCAGAGCGCGCATGGCGCTCTTGCGTCGGGTGTCGCAAAGCATGTGCCAATTATGTCAAGGTAATAAGCTTTTGAGATTGCGGGATAAAAAGCGCGTAACTAAAACTCGTGTTAGAACTTGTGCAAGCTTCTGCCTGCTTTCTGGGCAGATGTAAAAATGAGGCGCTGGAGCCATTCGGCGGCCAACATGTGCCGTCGGCGGGGAGGAAGCCAAGTCATGAAAGTCGGAATTGTCGGCCTCGGCCGCATGGGCGGGGCAATGTCCCGTCGGCTGCGCGAACAAGGTTTTGAGATCGTGGGGTGGGACC
Source organism: uncultured Alphaproteobacteria bacterium (assembly GCA_963739945.1). GTDB lineage: Bacteria > Pseudomonadota > Alphaproteobacteria > Rhizobiales > Xanthobacteraceae > BOG-931. Next base: position 2,629 of record CAVUCN010000034.1, read on the forward strand.
AGAACCCAAAAACCAATCAGGTGCTGGCGGCGGATGGATTGCGGATCGCAACAGATCCCGGCGAGGTAGCCGCCCGGTCAGATGTCGTCATTTCAAGCATCACCGAGGACAATGGCGCGCGAAAGATCTTCGCCGGCGCTGCGGGTTTTCTTGAAGGCAATATCGCTGGAAAGTTGTTCGTCGAGATGAGTACGCTGCAGCCTATGACCGGCCGCGAGCTGGCGCCGCTGGTTCAAGCGCGTGGTGGACGGCTGATCGAAGCGCCGGTGCTCGGCACCATTCCGCAAGTGCGCGCCGGAACATTGCTGGCGTTGGCCGGCGGCGCGTCGGAGGATATCGAGCGCGCGCGGCCGGTGCTGGAGAAGCTCACGCGCCGCGTCGTCCATATGGGCCCGAACGGCGCCGGCTACGCGATGAAGCTTGCGGCCAATCTCGGCCTCGGCGCCTATATCCAGGCGATCGCGGAATCGCTCGCGCTCGGTGCAAAGCAGGGGCTCGCACTCGATCAGATGGTGGATGTGCTGCAGGAAACCGCCACGGCCTCTGGTTGGCTAAAAGCCAAGGCCGACGTGCTGAAGGGCGCCGACGGCGAAATGACGCTCGACATCCGCACCCTACGTAAGGATATCATGTCGGCGGTGGCAACCGGCGCGCTCACCGGCGTGCCGATGCCGCTTTCGGCCGGCACGCTGGCGTCATTGTCGGCGGCGGTCGACGGCGACTATGGCAATGACGATCTTGCCGAGTTGCCGAAGTTCTTTCGCGAGGCAATGCTGCAGAATTTCGATCGCTGAAACACCGGGAGCATTACGTGCATAAAACAAAAAGACAGTTCGCGGCGTTGCCGCGGCTTTTCGCGCTGGCGGCGGCTTCTGTTGCCGCATTCTCGTCGAGCGGCTTGCGCGCCGATCCGTTCCCCGCTGGCGGCCAGGGGCAGAACGTCGAGCAGGTCGGATTCTCGGCGCTCGACGGCCGTTACGGCGGCTTCAAGATCGCGATCAAGCATACCGCGAACGACAAGTGGTACCTCTACACAGGACACTCCTTCAATCAGGGCTGGAGCATTATCGACGTCACCGATCCGAAGAACCCGCGCTTCGTCAAATTCATTCCTTATGTCACCGACGATAAAACTATCCTGACCGCGCAAATCACCCTGCACGACAATCTCGATGATTACATCGCTCAACAGCTTTGGACCGCAGAAGGATCCAAAGCCGGCGATCCTGCTGTGGGATATTTCCGATCCGGAAAATCCCAAGCAGGTCGGATCGTGGATGGGCGGCGATACTGGCGCTCACCGCAATTCCTATCCGGGCGGCAAATACGCCTATCTCTCGACCAGCTATCCCGGCTTCAAACTGCACATCATGGTCATCCTCGATGTCAGCGATCCGGCTCATCCCAAGGAAGTTGGAAAATGGTGGCAGCCGGGCCAGAAGGATGGCGAGCCGCCGTCGCAGTTTCCGGAAGGCTTTCACGGCCCGGTCAACGTCAGTCCGGATGGCAAGATGGCGTCATTCGGCTACACGCCCGACGTGGTCAACCTGGATATCTCCGATCCGACCGATCCGAAGCTGATCGGCAAGGTTCACATTACCGAGCCGTTCGCCAGCGTCGGCATGCAATCGGTTCACTACCGTGCTGCCGTTATGGGACCGCAAGCTGCTTTACGTCAGCTCCGAGGCGCAGAAAGAACGATGCCAGGATAACGGCATGAACTTCTCCGGCATGATCGACAATGCCGATCCAAAGAAGCCCCGGCTGATTTCGATCTTCCCGACTCCGGTGCCGCCGCCGGACGCGCCCTACAAGGATTTCTGCGACAAGGGCGGTCGATTCGGGCCGCACAATACCAGCCAGGAGATCCACAACCCGGCGATTCAGCAGCCCGGAAATCTGATGTACGTCGCCTGGTTCAATGCAGGTCTGCGCGTATTCGATATCAGCGATCCGCGTCTGCCGAAGGAGGTCGGCTATTTCATGCCACCGGAGCGGCCGGGCATGCCAAGTCAGGCCGGCGCTCACGCTTCCGAAGTCAACTGGAGCGAAGAGCTCGCCGTCGATTCGCGCGGCTACGTCTATATGAACGACGACAAATGGGGCTTGTTCATATTGCGTTACACCGGCGCGGAGCCGAAATAGCGAGCCGACCAGCCTGGCGCAGCCGTACAGCCGCTTTGGCGCTGAAATTATCCGTAGCCGTCACGCCCGGGCCGGCGTTTGCCGTGTCCGGGCGTATATTTTTTGACGCTGGTCACCAAATCTACACAGTTCGCCGTACAAAATGTTTGCGTCGGGACCCTCTATGGAGCGATTTGGGGTTCAACGCGATGACAGACAACCAGTATATGGCCGGCCAGGTCGGCATTATCTGTGTTCTGCTGTTCCTTGTTGCGGTGGCTGCGGTAAGTCAGCATCCGCAGTGGTTCGGATAGCTTTCGCAGCTCTTATTCGGCCGCTTGCGTAGCCGTCACGTGCTGGCGGAATTTCGGCATCACGTCCTGCGCGAGAAGCCGCATCGAATCGCGCTGCCATGCGCGGTTTGGGCCGCTCCAGTCCAATCCAGTCATCAGCAAACTCCCGAATGGACCGATCATGTCGCGAAAGGCGACCAGCTTGTCGAGGAATGTCTCCGGCGATCCGTAAATCATGCAGCCTTCGATGATCAGCTTCGACCGTGGTCTCCTCGTCCGTCATGTTCGGATCGTACTTCAGCGCCGACAGGATGCCGACGCGCGACAGCACCTCGCGCATGTAAGTGTAGAAATAACGCACCGCGCTCTGCTCGCTGTACATCCGGTCGTGTGCTTCGGCGTCGCTGGAAGCCAGCATTACGCTCCGTGCCACGCGCCAGTTTTCTCCGCGGGCCGGCTTGCCTGCCTCGGCACAGGCGTTGCTGTAAGTCCGCCAGTGCGAGGGGATCGCGCTCGACGGCACATTGTTGCCGGAGATGATACCCCAGCCAAGCCTGCCGGCGATGCGTGCGGTCGGTGAGTCGCGACTGGTGATCGAGGTCGAGATCGGCGGTCCTGGTTTCTGGAACGGCTTCGGCATATAGCCGATGCCGAGCTTTGGAATGATTGCGTCCTTGATGCTGATGCTGCGGAACTCGCCGGGCAGGTCGTAAGGCGGATCCTGCGCCCAGATTCGCTGGATCATCTTGATCGATTCGATAAATTTGCGCGTGCGCACCTCGCGGTCGGCGTTGTCGAACAGTTCGAAGTCGGAGAGCAATCCGCCGGGACCGACGCCGAACATGAAGCGGCCGCGGCTGATGTGGTCGAACTGAGCAACTTCGGCGGCAACGACCACCGGATCGTGATTGGGTAGACAGATCACCGCGGTACCGAAGCTCAGGTTTTTTGCCCGCGGCACCAGTCCGGCCATGAACATCAGCGGCGAGGGGATCGGCTCGGTCGTGGCCGAAAAATGTTCGCCAACCCAAAGTTCGTCGAAGCCGAGCGAGTCGGCGTAAAGCGACTTCTCTTCGTCTTCAGCAAGCGTGTCGGTGAAGGAACGCGTCGGCGGATGCACCGGCATCATGAATAGTCCGAGACGCATCACATTCCTCCGGTCTTAGGGGCTTAAAACCATGGGGCTAAAACCATGGGGCTTAAAACCATGGGGCTTAAAACCACGGGCGATTGGCGTCGCGCCCGAGTCCAAGCTGCATGCGGCTATAGTGCGTGAAATTCATCTCGGTGTTGACGCTGATATGCATCGACATGAAATGAATATCGCGCCAGGCGCGCTGGATCGGGTGCGATGTCGCGTATCCTGCCGTGCCGCTTAGCCCGATGAGTGCGTCGATGGCGGAAACTGTCATCTCCGATACCCGCGCGAAGTCGCGTACCGATCGTGCAAGCAGATCGGGCGAGTAGGCCTCCGGTGCGTCAGTGACGTGTACGGCGCGGCGCAGCAGAAGCTCGGCGGCGTCGATGTCGGCGGCCGCGCGCGCCATCTGCATTTGGATCGACGTCTTGGTGGCGATAGAGGATCCATCGGGCGCCTTCCGCGTCTTGGTCCACTCGCGGAAGTGTTCATAGGCGCCCTGGACGGCGCCGAGCATCGGCGCAGCGAATGAGATCGGTGCATAGTAGAAAAACGGCGTGTGGAAAATAACATCGGAGTAGAGCGCGCTGCCGGGAGCTCTTGCCGTCGCGAAGCTCGGCAAGACTCAAGACCATGCTGTCCGGGACGAAGACGTTATCTGTAACGACAGTCTTGCTGCCGGTGCCCCGCATGCCCGCGGTATGCCAGGTGTCGACGATCTTGCAGTCTCTGGTCGGGACCAAGAAGAGTTTCCATTCCGGCTGCGGCTCCTGGGTCATGCCGCCGAGCATTAGCCACGCCGAATGATCGACGCCGCTGGCGAACGGCGATCCCTTGCCGGAAATGCGATAGCCGCCAGCGACAGGGGTCACGTGGGTGCTCGGCGCGAACGAAGCTGCCACTGGAACGTCGGGTGTCTCGGACCACAATGCCTTCTGCGCCGACTTCAGAATATTGCGCGATCAAGGTGAGCGTGATGGATAATGAGCCCGGCACACCAGCCGTGCGAGGCATCGGCCTTGCTCAGCTCGCGCATGACATCGAACCAGGTATCGAAGCCGAGGCCATAGCCGCCGAGCCGCACTGGCAGAAGGATGCGGGCAAAGCCGGCATCGAGCATGTCCTTGACCGACTCGGACGGTATTTGCCGCGCTTCCTCTGCCGCTGCGGCGCGGGTGGCAAAATTCGGCGCCAGCGCGCGGGCCCGCTCCAGAATCTTTTCTTTTGTAGCGGCAGGGGTGTCCAGCATCCCGCCATCATTCCAGAGGTTACGGGACGGCGCTACTGCCTCACTGCGGGGCATGAACCTTGAGCGGGTAAAGCGCCTGGTGGATCAACCGGCCAAGCGCCGCGATCTGGTACGGCTTGCGCAGCACGGGAAATTCCAGGTCGCTGTCGAACACCTTGGTATAGCCGGTGGTCAGCACGATCGGGATATTGCCGTAGCTGTGCGTCACACGGCGGGCGAGGGCGAGACCATCCAGCTCTCCGGGCAGCGCCACATCGGTGAAGACCAGATTGATCTTTTGCCCCGCTGCGAGGATGCCGAGCGCTTCGTCAGCCGTTTCTACGGCGACTGTCCGATAGCCAAGTTCCTCCAGCAGCGATACGGCGACGTTTTTGACGTCCGGATTGTCTTCCACAACCAGGATAGTGCGGTTATCGGCGGCGCGGTAAGGCGTGGCGTCGTCCGGAGACGGTGCGTCGACGGCGGCATGGCTGCGCGGCACGTAGATCGTGATGGTGGTGCCGCGGCCGACCTCGCTGTGGATTTGCATGGTGCCGCCCGAGCGGTACGCAAACCCGTAAACTTGCGACAAGCCGAGGCCAGTGCCTTTGTCCGGACCCTTGGTCGTGAAGAACGGTTCGACCACACGGGACAACAGCTCTGGCGGGATGCCGCTGCCTGTATCGACGACATTGAGCGCGACAAAGTCTCCGCTTTTGCCATCGATCGGATCGGATGGGTCGAGCGTGACATTTTCCGCCGTGATCGAGATGCGGCCGCCCTCGGGCATGGCGTCGCGCGCATTGACGACAAGATTCACCAGGGAAAGATCAAGTTCGGATTTATCGACGCTCACCGGCCAGGTATTGCCCGGGATATCGACGCTGAACTCGATGTTGACGTGCAGTGAGCCAGCCAGCACGTCGCGCATCGCGCGCACCGCATCAGCCACATTGATGACGGTCGGATCGAGCGGCAGGGTGCGCGAGAACGACAGCAACTGGCGCGTCAGGTTTTCGCCACGCTGTGCCGCCATTTGAATGGCTTCTACGGAACGTGCGTCTCTCGGCTCGCTCACCCGATTTTTCAGCCTTTGCGCGTGACCGCTGACGATCATCAGCAGATTGTTGAAATCGTGCGCGACGCCGCCGGTCAGTTGCCCAATGGCCTCCATCTTCTGCAAATGCGCAGTTTGGCGTTGCGCACGTTCAAGAGCGGCGGCCGATTCCTTTTCGGCGGTGACGTGACGCCCGGCGACGTAGATCAGACCGTCGTCTTCCGTCATGGTCCATTGCAGCCAGCGCCAGGTCCCATCCTTGTGGCGGAAGCGGTTTTCCATGCGCACCGTCGGCACACCATCGGCAAGCTGCCGGCGCGCTGCTTCGGTGTGTTCCGCGTCGTCGGGATGACGAAGCTCGCTGACATGCATCGATTTGATTTCGTCCTCGGTCCAGCCGAGGAGTCGCGTCCACGCCGGATTCATGCTGGTGAAGTAGCCTTCGAAGTTCGAGACGGCGAGCAGATCTTCCGAGACGTTCCAGATGCGATCGCGTTCCAGGGTCCGTCTTTCGACCTCGTGCTCGAGCTTCTCGCTAAGCTCCCGCAGTTCCGTGACCGCGCGGTTTTGCTCCGTGACATCGAGCAGCGAAGCAATCCAGCCATCGACCTTGCCGGCGGCATCGGTTTCCGGGCGGTAGGCAATGCGCAGTCGTCGTGCGCCGGCGCCCTGAAAAGTAATTTCACATTCGAAGTCGACCGGGCGGCCGGTCAGTACCGTTTCGATGTGCGGGCGCAATGTGGCGAAGCCCTTGTCGCCAAGCGCTTCGGCAATGGTTTTGCCGACGATCTCCTCGCGTGGGTAGCCGAGCCACTGTGCGTAGGCCCGGCTGATAAAGCGGTAACGCATGTCGCGCCCACAGCGCACCAGCATGAAGGGCGTGCGATTGATGACCGATTGCAACTCGGCTTCGCTTTCGCGCAGCGCCTGTTCGGCAAGTTTGCGTTCGGTAAGCTCCTGAAAAGCGCATACAGCGCCGATGACGCGACCCGACAAGTCCTTAAGCGGCGCCACATTCATCAGAACCGGTACACGCGAACTGTCGGGCCGCTCGATGATGAGTTCCGCGCCAAGGACCGGCTCGCCGGTGCGCATGGCGTTGCCGACCGGCGTCGCGGAAAACTGCAGTGGGATTCCGTCCGCCGAATAACGATGAAATGTTTTGGCGGATTGCTCGCTGGAATCGCCGATTTGCGGCGCACGTCCCCAAATCTCAACGGCGCGGCGGTTGTAGCGAACAAGGGACGAGTCTGTCGCGCAGACACAGAAGGCTGTTGGGATGGCGTCCAACGCAGCCTGATCGATGGTGTTGAAGGCGTCGAGGCTGGTGGGCGTCGTGACAGCCTCGGTGCCGCCCGGAGCACTGTTCATTGTGTTTCCCCCGCAGCACCGAACGCGCCGGTTTGGCGGGCAATTTCACGGATAGTTCTAGCGCATTTTCCGGGAGCTTAGCAGGGTGTTTTGGCGTCGCGGCCTGGGTGGAATTAACCATCAGCCGCCAATGGCGAGCCAAAAATACACTGGCGCGAGAGTTTGAAAGCTCTCGCGCCAGAGATCGAGGTTCAGCCTGTGCCGGTAGGGAGTTCGAAGGCTATAGCCGGCCCATCAATACGAGGATCAACAGGATAACGATGACGAGACCCAAGCCGCCGCCGCCGTAGTAGCCAGTGCCATAGAAAGGGCCGCCGCCGAAACCGCCGAAACCGCCGAGCAGAATGATAACAAGAATAATAAGAATGATTGTTCCAAGAGACACGGTACGTTCCCTTCAAAATATATTTCAGCGTTGAGTGCCAGATTCTCAAGTCCGGCTTCGCCCACGTATCTTCAAACATTTTCCCGTGATGAAAGTTCCGCAGTGGAATTTGTAATTCCAGCGCTTTCGTTCGGCACAAAAACGGTGCGAAACGATAGCGACAAGACCGCCCGGGTGCCGGATTCTTCGAAGAAGTAACGACACCACTGAAAAGCCCCGGCTGGACGCCGGGGCATTTTGTCAGGCTGCTTTTCTCGGAACTTTCCTGCCTTTCTTGCGGGCTATGGAAAGACCGATCGCGATGGCTTGTTTGCGGCTCTTTACCTTGCCGGCTTTGCCGCCCTTGCCGCTGCGCGCTGTGCCGCGGTTATAGCGGCGCATCTCTTTTTCAACATCGCGGCTGGCGCCGGGCGAATACTTTCTCTTCCGTTTTTTGAACCATTGGCTTTTCCTCCGATCGCGGGTTTGGCCATTATCTCCATGCGATTTTGCTAACCCGCGAAAACGAGGGAAGTTGCCTATCTTTTTGGCTTCGCGCCGGGTTTGCTTTTCGTCTTGCCGCGGAACGGTACAACTTCTGCGCTGGCGCCGGCACTTTTGCGGAGCGCCGCGCGCAAATCGACCGGGCGGCCATGTTTCTTCAGGAGATCGGCGAAAGCCTCGTCGGCAAGCTCCTGAAACGTCATCATCCGGTCGAGAGCCATCAGCCGCAGCTGCGACCAGCTTTCATCGTCGATCTGAATGCGCTTGCCCGCCATCGATCAGGCTCCGCAAAAAAACCCGTCTCTGCTGCATTGTACCAGCGGAAGGCGGATCGGTCGGTAATTGCTTGGTCGGAAAATTGATAACTCAGTGAATGTTGTTATTGAAGTGGCTCGATCCCCACAGCACGATCACCCAGATCGCCAGCATAAATCCGATTGACATCGCGGCCAGCATTTCATCCCCCTCGCCGAGTTTCTTGCAGTTTGATTGGGCCATTCTACACAAGCCGGTAATCCCCTGCCATCCCGATTGAACGGACAGGGAAGGCACACTAACAATGGCGGTCGCCGGGCTCGCTTGTTCTGCCAAACGGAGCCTTAAGTGACCGAAACGGTCGCCGAAATCCTCGACGCTTATCGTGCCGGCGCCGCCAAGCCTGCAGATATGGTCGCACGCTGCTACGCCCGGATTCGCGCTCATGACGATCCGGCGATGTTTATCGCCTTGCGTGATGAAAAGGACGTGATCCAGGAAGCGAAAACGCTGGAGCACGTCGGCGACACGACGCTGCCGCTCTACGGCATTCCGGTTGCGGTAAAGGACAATATCGACGCTGCGGGGTTGCCTACAACCGCTGCATGTGAGGCCTTCGCCTATCGCCCGCATCGCGACGCCACGGCGGTCGCGAAGCTAAAAGCCGCGGGCGCGCTGGTGATCGGCAAGACCAATCTCGATCAGTTTGCGACCGGCCTCGTCGGCGTACGTTCGCCATACGGCGTGCCGCGTAATCTGTTCGATGCAAAGCTCATCCCCGGCGGATCGAGCTCGGGGTCCGGCGTCGCCGTCGGTGCGGGCATTGTGCCGCTCGCGCTCGGCACCGATACCGCGGGTTCGGGCCGAATTCCTGCTGCCTACAACAACATTGTGGGCCTGAAGCCGACACGCGGGCTGGTGTCGTGCGCCGGGGTGGTGCCGGCCTGTCGCACGCTCGATTGCGTCTCGGTGTTTGCGCTGACCGTTGACGATGCGATGGCGGCGTTGAGCGTGATGGCCGGCGCGGACGATGCGGATCCCTATTCACGGCCGCGGCCGATCCGCAAGCCGGAGCTGGTGCCGGGCGGCGGCAAGCTCGGCGTGCCGATGCTGGGCCAGCGGCTGTTCTTCGGCGACAAGACTTTTGAAGCGGCTTACGGTACGGCGCTCGCGCTATTGAGCAAGCTCGGCGCGAAGATCGTCGAAATCGACGTCGAGCCATTCTATGCGGCGGCCCGGTTGCTCTATGACGGGCCGTGGGTCGCCGAGCGCTATCTTGTCGCCAAGGCGCTGATCGCGTCAGCACCCGAAGCGGTCCACCCGGTGACACGGCAGATCATTCTTGCCGGAGCGCATGGCACAGCAGCGGACGCATTCGAAGCTTTCTATCAGCTCGAGGTTCTCAAGCGTGTCCGCGACCATATTTTTCGCGGCATCGATGCGCTTGTGCTGCCGACTGCGCCGACGATCTACACGGTGGAGCAGGTGCTGGCGAACCCCATTGACCTCAACAGCCGGCTCGGCACCTACACCAATTTCGTCAATCTGCTTGATCTCTGCGGCCTCGCCGTGCCGGCCTCAATCGGCGGCGACGGGCGGCCGTTCGGCATCACGCTGCTTGCGCAAGCAGGCGAGGACGCCGTGCTGGCGGCGATCGGCAGCGAATTTCAGCGCGCCACGGCGCTGCCGCTCGGCGCAATGAGGCATTAGCGACTTGATTCATCGATGACGCTGACATGGGCGGCGACGACGCGCCAACCTTCGGGAAAGCGCACCCAGGTCTGCATCTGGCGGCCGACTTTTCCAGGCGCGGTCGGACGATAATAGAGTGTCGACGCGATACCATGGTCGTGGCCGTAGGCGGTAATCACGGTCTTTGACAGCGTTCGTGCGAGACCTGAGGGTGAGCGCGCGGCCCGGAATGCCGCAATCGCGTCATAACCGTAGAGAATTTCCGCACCGCCGTAACGGATAGTGCGGGAATCCTTGCGAAACAATTCGTCGAGCGTGACGACGTCGTTGGTCACCAGCGCCTTCTCGTAACGTTCGAAAGCGGCGGTCACTTCGGCGACGACCTCCGGCAGGTCGATCTCCATGGTTTTCTCCCTGGGCGATTGAATTAGAACACTGGCCTCGGCGCTGCGACGACGCCCGTGGTTTCCAGCGCGTGGGCGATGCTCAACGCGATGTCCTCGCGCCATGGCGCACAAATGATCTGGACCGCGATCGGCAGTGGTGAAAGC
>CAVUCN010000035.1:0-17512 GCA_963739945.1 uncultured Alphaproteobacteria bacterium
ATGCGCTTGTCTATGCTGCTCCTGAGCAATTTGAAATGCTTTGCTACTACGCGGTTTTTCTAGGCAACTGGTTTTATCAGAATCATGACTGGGGTGCCAATTTGATGACGCCGTTGTGGAGCATTTCTGTAGAGGAGCAGTTTTATCTCGTTCTGCCGCTGTTCGTATTGGCTCTGGGGACAACGCGTCTGATCTGGGGCGGCTTCGGCGTCGTGATCTTGTCGATAGCCGCGCTTTATTACCAAGGCGAGCAACATTTGTCGGTCGACACGGCGATCTGGACCAACACGCTTTCCCATGCAATTTTCTTTGGGTCGGGAATAATCGCCGCGGTTATAACTTACGAGCGCTTACCGAAGCTGAATATCCGAGCAAGGCTTGTTGCGGCGGCCGCCGGGTTCATATTCATGTTCCTGTCTGCTTCGGTGTTCAAGGCGAGAGCCGTCGAATATGCATCGTCCGGCTCGGCTATCGCTTTCGGTTATGTGTTGGTCGCGGTCGCATGCGCGCTGCTACTTATTTCTTTGTTGAACAGCGATGTTACCTTTCCGGCCCCTATCGTTTATTTGGGCAAGATTTCTTTCGGTTTATATGTGTATCACACTCTCGCCATGCGGATCGCCGAGCGAGTATTTTCGCCTGGTGCTTCCGTTCCTATTCCAAGCGTAATAGCCGATTTCTGCTCGCTGCCCCTTTTGGTTTTGTACGCAGCACTTTCATATCGTTACATTGAGCGGCCTTTCTTGAGACTGAGAACGAAATTTACTTACGTAGCGAGCAGACCGGATTGAACTGCTTGGCGCGTCGGACACTCGACGACGTTTGCCTCGTATGCCGCAGCTTGAGCACCGGTCCGCCGAAATCGCCAAAGAGAACGGGAATACACAAACTGCTTCCTCGATTTCCACTCCGGGTCATGAACTGCCGCGGCCCAGATCAGATCGAGTGCGTTATTGCTTCTTGATCGCCGCGGCCGCTGCTTGCAGCGCCTTCGCTTGCACGGCAGCGCTTACCTTTGCGCCCGATGCAGCGACCGTGGCCGCGAGCTGATTGGTGAACGCAGCGCCGCCGCCATCCTGCACAACGATGAAGCGGGTCTTCGACAGCGGAATGATCGTGGTGTCGAAGCGCGCGCCGGTCGCCACCATCGGCAAGCCGCCGATGGTTTTCTTCGACAGATCGACGCCCTTGGCCTCGACCGGCTTTCCGAAGTCGTCGCCTTCCGGATAGCGCAGCATCCAGATCTGCATCGCGGCATCCATGAAGAGTTCGGTCTGCGCAATCGGCGCGGCGTGACCGTTCGGCTCGTCGGTGATCGCGCCTTGCGGTGAATTGACAACGTGGACCGCGACGCCGCCCGGCTCGCCAATCTGCAACGTCTCGACCAGCACGCCGCCGGGAAAACTCTTGTCGTCGTTGTTCGCGGTCGCTGTCACTTTCAGCGAACCGGGATACCAGAATGAGAAGCCGTATTTCTTTTCTGTAAACTGCTTCATGCCGTAGGTCTGAGCGGCAGACGCTGCGGCAAATCCAAGTGCCGCAATGATCGCAATGGCGGTGACGAGGCGGCCGAGTGAGGTCATGCGCCCATTATAGCGAAATCTTGTGCAGCGTAAGCGACGGGATAGTAGGTTCTCGCGCCCTGGAACACAGCACCGGGGCAGGAGTTGATGTTTGTCTGCGCGCATTCAGTCGCGCGGCGTGCAATAGAGTGCAGAGGACAAAATGACCACGAACAAATCCTGCGATAGCGGCAAGAGACGTTTGCGAAAGAATCTGACTGCCGGTTTGCTGGCGGGCCTGCTTTCCGCCGGCGTTTGCTTGTCCGCGGCTCAAGCCCAAACTGCTGCGCCAAACTCGGCGGCGCCGTCATCGGCAACGCCTCCGGCACAGGGACCGCTTCCCGGCTCCGCTCCACCGACCACGCCCACGTACAATTCGACGCCCTCGGGCGCCGGGTCGCAGTCACTGCCGTCAAATTCTTCAGGCGGGTCAGGCGTGAAATAACCTGCCGCGAATCATGGTTTGAATTGCTTCGGAGCCGTTGCGGAACGCCGCGCCCGACGTGAGAGAAACCCCTGGATTATAGGGCTAAGTTTCATACGGATTAAATTCCTTGACACGCCCCTTTGGTTCTGTGCAATGGCGCCAACTCGCTCATCGTGAGGGACGTCATCTGCAGAGACGGCTTTTGACGGAGCGGGTGCGGTTTCTGCGGGTTTGGGTTAGTCGCCCTGATCTGCAGACGGCCTGGGCATCATGCCCGTCCGGCACGTGATCGGACTGCAGGGTGCCTGCTGCACTGGCATCGGAGAGGCTCGTTTAGCCGTTGACCCGGTGATTCCAGGAAGCGCTGGCCCGGGCCGGGATGGGAGGTAACTCCCGTCAGACCGTAGAGGAGCGCCGAAAGGCGAGCGGCCCTGTAACAGGGGCCGCGGCTGTACCTGGTAACGGGTGCAGCCCCCTGCTGCGCCATTCGGCGCTCCGCTTCCCTCGTTATTGGGGGAGGCAAAAAGCTTCTTTAGGGAAGCGAAGGCTTGGCCTCACGTGCGTTCGAGGCAAAAATCTTTTCGATCGCGTTGATAGTTCGGATGCAGGTGCATCGCGAGAACGATGCAGCTTGGCGACGAGCTGAATTGACAAGGCCCCCGCCGGAAGCGGAGAACGGCAACATTGAGCATCACCGGGACTTGAAATGAGCAGCGACACGAAATCCGATTGCGTTTGGCGATTTGCGCGGCTGGCTGAAGGCACTCGACAAAGCAGGCGAACTGCAGACGATCGGCGCCGAGGTCGACTGGAACATCGAACTCGGCACCGTGTCGCGGCTGGCGCAGGGGCCCGGCACCGGCCCGGCGCTGCTGTTCAACAAGATCCGCGACTACGGCGAGAACGCCCGCTGCCGCCAGGTGTTCACCGGCGGGCTGTCGAGCTATCGCCGCGTCGCCATGATGATGGGGCGTTCGCCCGACACCCATCCGCGTGAACTGGTGAAGCTCGGCCGCACCATCCTCACCGGCGCGATCCCGCCGAAGATCGTCGCCACCGGCCCGGTGAAAGAGAACATCGTCAAAGGCAACGACATCGACCTCAACGATTTTCCGACGCCGCAGTGGAACCGCGCCGACGGCGGCCGCTACATCCTCACCTACGGCGGCGTCGTCACCAAGGATCACGACACCGGCGTGATGAATGTCGGCGTCTATCGCGGCATGGTGTCGGGCAAGAACATGATCCCGATCCTGATGTGGCGCGCACAGCATATCGGGCAGCACGCCACCTCGTGGCAGCAGGCCGGCAAAACCGAAATGCCGGTCGCGGTTGCGATCGGCTGGGAGCCGTCGCTGGATTTCGTCGGCGGCGCGCCGGTGCCGAAAGGCCTGTGCGAATACGACGTCGCCGGCGCGATCCGCGGCGCGCCGGTCGAACTGGTGAAATGCGAGACCAACGATCTTTATGTGCCGGCCAGCGCCGAGATCGTGATCGAAGGCGTCCTGAGTTTCGATCCCAAGACTTTCCTGCCGGAAGGACCGTATGCCGAATTCACCGGCTATATCGCCGGCGACCAGTCGCCGAAGCCGGCGATCCGCGTCACCTGTATCACCCACCGCACCAATCCGATCCTGCGCGGCACCATCGAAGGCACCATGCCGGGCAGCTATTCGGAAAACAGCGTCACCTCATCGGTGATGCGCGCGGCGGCGGCGTGGAATGTGCTCGATCGCGCCGGCGTGCCGGGCGTCACCGATGTGTGGTGCCCGCCGGTGCAGGCCGGCGTGAACACCGTGGTGCAGGTCAAGCAAAGCTATCGCGGCGTGGCGAAGCAGGTCGCCAACGCGCTGTGGGGAAGTTCTGCGGCGCACGTCCGCTACAAACACGTCACCGTGGTCGATGACGACATCGACATCCACGACTACGCCGCGGTGGACTGGGCGATTGCGTTCCGCGTCAACGCTGGTGAAGACGACGTCATCATCATGCCATCGACATTCGGCGCCGGCCTCGATCCTTCGGTGCGCAAGCGCGACCGCAACGTCGCGCAGTTCGGCACCGGCAAATGGAATCGCGTGCTGATCGACGCCACCATCAATCTCGACTACGACCCCGACCCCGACCTCGGCGGTGCGCGCTTTCCGCCGACGGTGAGGCCGGAGCAAAAAGACATCGACGCGGTGATGGCGCGATGGGACGAACTGGGGCTAAAGAAATAGCGAATGTGTATCCCGGACGCGGTGCAGCATGAAATGGTGCATCGCTGATCCGGGATCGGTTGAAGCTCGGTGGTTGTGACGATCCCGGGTCTGCAGCGCACCACTTCGTGCTGCGCTGCGCCCGGGAAACGGAATGCTTACGGTATCGGCAACTGCGGCTTGCCTTCAGGCACCTGCATGTCGAACACCGCAAGCAGCGCCGCGGTGGCGGCGTAGTTGCCCATCAGCAGCACCAGATCGACCAGCTTGCCCGGCGGAAACAGTTTCTTGACCCGTGCGAACGCTTCCGACGTCACCTTGTGGTCGCCGAACGCCTGACGGCCGAGTTCGATGATCGCGGCGTAGGTTTCGTCGAGACCTTGCGTGCTCTTGCGGTGCTTGATGACGTCGATGACGTTCTGCGGCACGCCTTCTTTCAGCGCTTCCGGCTCGTGCGCCGCCCATTCGAACTGGCTGTCCATTTCGCGGGCAACGGTCATGATAGCGACTTCGCGAGTCTTGGGATCGAACACGTCGTAGCGGAGATAGTTGTTAAACTCGGTGCGCACATTGGCGGTCTTCGGGCTGTACAGCGTGATGCCGCCCGGCCCGCGCAGGCCGACGATCGACTTTCCCGGCGTCGCGGCGCGGTCGAAGGCGATCTTGCCGGCGTCGTCGAGATCCTCGCGCCTGGGCAGCGGGAGACGGAAACCGGAATGTGGATCGATATCAGGCGGCAAATTACGGGCATGGGCATTATGGGCGTCCTCGATGTTTTTTGCGGCGGGAGATTAGCGCGGGCTGTCATGCCCGCGAAAGCGGGCATCGAGTAATCACAGACGTAGCATGGTTGCGAGGCGCCTGCGTTTACTGGATCATCCGCCTTCGCGGATGATGACGGGGCTGTGGAGGTAGAATGTTTTTCGAAGGCTTTACCCGTACCGAGATCAAGACGTCGGGCGCACGGATCGTCACCTTGCACGGCGGCAAGGGGCCGCCGCTGCTGCTGCTGCACGGCAATCCGTTCAGCCACTTGTCGTGGCAGAAATTCGCGCCGCGGCTGGCGCAGGAATTCACTGTGGTGGCGACCGACCTGCGCGGCTACGGCGATTCCGAAAAGCCGCCGGGCGGCAAGAACCACGAGAACTATTCATTCCGGACCATGGCGCAAGACCAGGTCGAGGTGATGGAAGCGCTGGGTCACAAGCGCTTCTTTGTCGCCGGGCACGATCGCGGCGCGCGCGTGGTGCACCGCATGTGCCTCGATCATCCCGACAAGGTGGCGCGCGCGGCGATCCTCGACATCATTCCGCAGCATCACCTGCTCAACAACGTGACGCGGCAATGGGGCACGTTTTCGTGGCACTGGTTCTTCATGATCCAGCCGGCGCCGTTCCCCGAACATCTGATGAGCGCGGACCCGGATTTCTTCATCAACAAGAAGCTCGCCAAGACCGAGCAAGGGCTGAGCTTCTTCGATCCGAAAGCGCTGGAGGAATATCGCCGCCACTTTCGCAATCCCGAAACCGTGCACGCAATGTGCGAGGATTATCGTGCCACCCATGGCGTCGACCTCGAGATGGACACGGCGGATTTCGAGGCGGGCAAAAAGATCACCTGCCCGTCGCTGATCCTGTGGGGCGCCACCGGCAGCGTCGGGCGCAACTCGCGGCCGGCGCCGGCGGAAATCTGGCAGCGCTACGCCAGCGATATTCGCGGCGCCAGGGCGCTGCCATGCGGGCATTATCTTTCCGAGGAGGCGCCGGAGGAAACCTGCAAGGAACTGCGGGAGTTTTTCGCCGGTGCGCCACTGAACTGAGCCTACGGCGTCAGCAGCAGCTTGCCGAGCACTTCGCCGTTTTCGAGCATTTCGTGCGCGCGGGCGGCTTGCGTCAGCGGCAACTTGGCATAGATGCGCGGACGAAGTTTGCCGGCGGCCAGCATGTCGATCAGCGCGCGCATGCCGGCACGGCGCTCCTCGACCAGATGGTCCCAGGTGTGAATGGAGAATTGCCGGATCGCCGGCGAGTTCTTGCTCTTGCGCATCGTGCTTTGCAGATCGAGCGGCGCCTTGCCGCCGAGCCCGCCGTAAACAACGAGCGTGCCGCACGGACCGAGCAGTTCGAGATTGCCGGGAATGGAGGGCCCACCTACGGGATCGATGATGATGTCGACGCCATGGCCTTGCGTGATCTCGCTGACGCGCGCCACGACCTTCTCGGCTTTGCGGTCGATGACATGATCGGCGCCGAGTTCGCGGGCAAAGCGTGCTTTCTCCGCGCTCGACACCACGCCGATCACGGTGAGGCCTGCCACTTTGGCGAGATCGATCAGCGCGTTGCCCATGCCGCCGGCGGCGGCGTAGATCAAAACCTTCTGACCCTTTTGCGGCGTCAACGCGTCGTTGAAGATGTGATACGCCACCTGATAGTTGGCGAGCGAGGCGGCGGCATCGAGATCGACGTTGTAAGGCAGAATGAACGTCGCTTCTGCCGGCGTCACGATGTAATCGGCATAATGGCCGCCGCGATGCGGCCGTTCGCGCGCCGTGGTGTAAACCCGCTGGCCGATCTTGCGCGAGGTAACGCCCTCGCCGACCTTCTCGATGGTGCCGGACATTTCGGTGCCCGGCGTTACTGGCAGCGGCGGCATCCAGGCGTAAGTGCCGGCGCGGATCATGCAATCCGGGATACCGACGCCGATGGCGTGCGCCTTAACCACGACCTCGCCGGGTTTCGGCTCCGGGACCGACTCGAAAAGCAGTTGCATGACGCCGGGCGGACCCGGCTTCTGAACTTCGATGCGCTTCACGGTAATGATCCTGCGGACTTTGCCTTGCCGTCAGCTGGCGAGCGGCGCCGGCTCGTTGAGGAAGTTCTTCATCACATACCACAGCGTCTGCCGGTTCTTGCTGAAGCCTTCGCTATGCGCGGTGTTCGGCAGAATGACATATTGACGGTCGCCATTCGGCAATTGCCGGAAGAAGTCGAGCAGGTCTGCATCGGTCGAATTGCCGTCCCATTCGCCGCGCGTCATCAGCACCGGCGATTTCACTTTGGCCGGATCGACGATCGGCAGATTCACTGCCATGTCGATATAGGTGCCGGCAGGGATGCTGTCGCCGAACTTCATTTCGGTCGCAACCAGCGCGTCCACCATCGCCTGATCGTAGATGCCCGGATGACCGTCGCGCGAGAAGATCGAACGGATCATCTTATCATCGCGCTTGCGCCGTGGCGTAGCGCGCAATTCGGCGATCTGATCGCGGCGGCGCTGGATTTCGGCCGCGCCATCGCCTTTATAGGTCGAGGCTGCGAGCATCAGCCGGTCGACACGCTCGGGCTCGGCCTGCGCGTAGGCGGCGGCGCGAATGGAGCCGGACGATTCACCGAACATATGAACCTTGTCGCGGCCGCTTTCTTTCATGACGACCGGGATCGCCGCCTTGAGGTCTTCGACGCCGCTCATGATGTCCGAGTTGTTGCCGGAGCTGCCGGAATAACCATAGCCATCGTGATCCATGGTCCAGATGTCGAACCCGGCGCGGGCGAACACGTCCATGAACGAGTATTCGGCACCGGCCACCTGAAGGTCGTAACTGGCGCGCGCCGACAGCGACGAACCGTGTACCAGAAACAGCACCGGCAACGGTGTGCCGCCTGCTGCGGGCGCGCCGGCGCGCTTGCGCCAAAGATTGAGCTTCACGTCGCCCTTGTGGGCCCAATATTCCTGGCTCCAGATTTCGGCTGGCGCTGCCTGAGCCGCTCCTTGTGCAAAGGCCGGTGCAGCACCCGAAAAGAGACCTGTGCCAAATCCAAGGCATGGTCCAAAACCAAGCCCTGCTCCGATGCCCGCGCTCTTGATGATGCTGCGGCGCGCAACCAGATGATCTGCGAGGCGATCGGCCAAATTATCGACCATGACATTCTCCCTTGAACGTTTGTTGACGCGGAGGATAGCAGCCCCGGCAGGGTGTGGCCAATCAGCACGCCCGTCGTCACACTCGCGCCGGAACCCGACATCTGCTAGTGGGGGCAACGTTGCGATATGAGATTTCTTCGATGCGCAAACAGCCGGCCTGGGAAGCGGGATGCTGAAGACGCTGCGCGGGACCGCGCAATTCATTGAACGGCGGAATGGTTGGAGCTGGCTGGGCATCGCCCTCAGCCTGACCATTATCATTGTCGCCGCGGTCGTGCTGTTTCGTATCCTGCGCACCGTCGATCCCGAGGCATTGCTCGATGCGATCGATGCCACCGATTGGCGCACGCTGATCATCGCCGGGCTGTTCGTCGCCGCCGGATATCTGACACTGACGTTTTACGATCTGTTCGCGCTGCGCACCATCGGGCGTCCGGAAGTGCCATACCGGGTCGCGGCACTCGCCGGGTTCAGCAGCTACGCGGTGGGTCATAATGTCGGCGCCAGCGTCTTTTCCGGCGGCGCGGTGCGCTATCGCATCTATTCGAGCTGGGGCCTCTCCGTCGTCGAGGTCACCAAGATCTGCTTTGTCGCCGGCCTGACCTTCTGGCTCGGCAACGCCACCGTGCTCGGGCTTGGCATATTGCATGCGCCGCAGGCCGCACGGGCTCTCGATCAACTGCCGCTCTGGTGCAATCGCGTGCTGGCGCTCGTGCTGCTTGGCATGCTGGCGGCTTATGTCGCCTGGGTATGGGTGAAGCCGCGCGTGATCGGCCGCGATGGCTGGCAGGTCACGCTGCCGGGCGGCCCGCTGACGCTAGTACAGATCGCCATCGGGATTGTCGATCTCGCATGCTGCGCCGGCGCCATGTACATGCTGGTGCCGGACGAACCCAATCTCGGCTTCGTGACGGTCGCGGTGATTTTCGTTGCCGCAACGCTTTTGGGTTTCGCCAGCCATGCACCCGGCGGCCTCGGTGTGTTCGATGCCGCCATGATGGTCGCGCTCTGGCAATTCGATAAAGAGGACTTGCTGGCGGGGCTACTGCTGTTCCGGCTGCTCTACTACATTATTCCTTTTGCGATATCGCTGATCATTCTTGGAACGCGTGAATTGTTGCTCGGACGTTCGGCAAAACGCGCCGTCCACATGACGGCGCCTCCGATACGAACCGCGAGCGAATGCGCACCGGAGAAGTCGGAAATATCCGGATGACGGTCAACGAAAGCCGCGCAGCGCCAAGCCCGAGACGGTCGCGCGGCATCCGGCTGGTCGCATTGTCGGCAGCCATTGTATTTGCCGGCCTCGCTATCGGTGGCGTTCTTGCTGTCACCTATGCGATTGCAGGCTTTGCGGTTGTCACGATAGCCGCGCTCATTGCATTGCGGGCTGAAGACGGCAGCGGCAGTTTTGCGCAACCGGTCGCTGTCGCCGCGCGCGGCGGCGATCCGCTCCGCGCGTTGGTCGCCGGCCTGCCCGACCCCGTCATTGCGCTTGATCGCGACGGGCGCGTGCTCGCCCTCAATGAGCCGGCGCGCACACTGGCGCCGGCACTGCGGCAAGGCGAGCCGGTGTCGCTGGCGCTGCGGATGCCGGAGGTGATCGAAGCGATTGGCCGTGCCTTGGCGCGCGGTGAAGATCAGAAAGTCCAGTATTCGGAACGCGGACCGCTCGATCGCTGGTTCGAGACGATCGTCATGCCGGTCAAGCGCGAACCGGGCTTGAGCACGCCTGATCTCGTACTAATGACATTTCATGACCTCACGCCGCTGCGGCGGGTCGAGGAGATGCGCGCCGACTTCGTCGCCAATGCCAGCCATGAATTGCGCACCCCGCTCGCGGCGCTATCGGGGTTCATCGAGACCCTGCAAGGCTCGGCGCGTGACGATACCAAGGCGCGCGAACGCTTCCTCGGCATCATGCAGGACCAGGCCCGCCGCATGGCGCGGCTGATCGACGATCTGCTGTCGCTGTCGCGCATTGAACTCAACGCGCACCGCCGCCCCGATACGCAGGTCGATCTGGTGCCGATCGTCCGGCAGGTCGTCGACGGCCTCGAGACCCTGGCGCGCGACCGTGGCGTCGCGGTCAACGTCGAGGCGACAAACGCGCTCATGGTGCCGGGGGATCGCGACGAGCTTGTCCGCATCTTCGAAAACCTGGTGGAGAACGCGCTGAAATACGGCGCGCCAGGCAAGCGCGTGGACATCAGGCTTTCGCCGGGCTTGTCGCCTGATGCCGAGCCCGAAGCGCAAGTCAGCGTGCGCGACTACGGCCCGGGCATCGCTCCCGAGCATCTGCCGCGGCTCACCGAACGTTTCTATCGGGTCGATGTGAAAGAGAGCCGCGCGCAGGGCGGAACCGGACTTGGTCTTGCTCTGGTCAAACATATCCTCAACCGCCACCGCGGCCGTTTGACCATTGAAAGTGCGCCCGGCGCGGGTGCCACCTTCACCGTCCACTTGCCCACCGCCGGAACCGCCCAGAATTGACAAATTGCCGCAGTTTCAGCGGCTTACGATGTCATCTGACTGTCATCTGGCGATCATAGAACAGTGACGTGGCGAACCTAACCATGCCGAGGCCGTGGGTCAGCACTGACGGGGACTTTCCCTTCCACGGCGCGTTGCATCGAGAAAGTTGAACAGGGAATCGCCCGCAAAACGGGGGCGAAAGCCGGCGTGGACCCGTCATCCGCGCCGCCCGAAATCACTCTTACAGGAGCGACATCGTGAAACATCTCACCACCATTGCCGCCGCCGGCATTCTGGCCGCGACGGTGCTTCCTGCCGCCGCCACTGACATCACCGGCGCCGGTTCCACCTTCGTCTATCCGGTCCTCGCCAAGTGGGCCGCGGAGTACAGCAAAAAGACCGGCGTCAACCTGAACTATCAGTCGATCGGTTCGGGTGGCGGCATCAAGCAGATCACCGCCAAGACCGTGACCTTCGGCGCGACCGATATGCCGCTGATGCCGGCAGACGTTGCCAAGAACAACTTCGTCCAGTTCCCGGTCATCAACGGCGCCGTGGTTCCGCTGCTCAATCTGCCGGGCATCAAGCCGGGCGACATCACGCTTGATGGCCCGACGATTTCCAAGATGTTCCTTGGCGAGATCACGAACTGGAACGATCCGGCGATTGCCAAGCTCAATCCCGGCGTGAAACTGCCCGAGACTGCGATCGCCATCGTGCATCGTTCGGACGGATCCGGCACCACCTTCATCTGGACCGACTATCTCTCGAAAGTCAGCGATGAATGGAAGAGCAAGGTCGGCTCGAACACCGCCGTCGAATGGCCGGTGGGCATCGGTGCCAAGGGCAGCGAAGGCGTTTCCAACAACGTCGCGCAGACTGTCGGCGGGTTTCGGCTACGTCGAGTACGCCTACGCCAAGCAGAACAACCTGACCTACGCCAAGATGGTCAACGCCGCGGGCAAGACGGTTGCGCCGACGGCGGACTCGTTCCTGGCGGCCGCCGCGAGCGCCGACTGGGCTCACGCTGAAGACTTCCGCGTGATCATCACCAACGCAGCAGGTCCGACGGCCTGGCCGGTCGCCGGCTCGACCTTCATCCTGATGCAGCAGACTCCGACCGATGCAGCGTCTTCGGCTGAAGCCCTGAAATTCTTCGATTGGGGCTACAAGAACGGCAAACAGCTCGCCAGCGACCTCGATTACGTGCCGATGCCTGACAGCGTCGTCACTTTGATCGAACAGACCTGGAAGACAGGAATCAAGAGTTCCGATGGTAAGCCGGTCTTCTGAGACCGGAAGTACGGGAAAAGGCGCCTTTGGCGCCTTTTCCTTTTCCACTACGCGTAAGGTGCGGCTTGCCTAACGACCCACGGGCCGCTTGAGTTGCTCTCCGGGCGGACACTAAGAAGGGGAGCGGATGACTATCTACGGGGAGGCAGCCAATGGTCGATGTTGCGTTTTCAGACCAGATCGCCCTCGGGTCCGCCGCGGTCGCGCGCACCAAAGCGCTCGATCGGCTGCGTCTTAGCGATACCGTATTCCGTAATCTGACCCGCATCGCCGCCATCGGCGTGCTGTTGCTGTTGAGCGGGGTCATCGTTTCGCTGATCAGCGGCTCCTGCCGACATTCGGGAATTCGGGTTCAGCTTTCTCATCAACCAAAGCTGGAACCCGGTTACCGACAATTACGGCGCGCTGCCGGCGATCTACGGCACGCTGATCACTTCGGCCATTGCCATGCTGATCGCGGTTCCGGTCGGCCTGATGATCGCTTTTTTCTCACCGAGATGTGCCCGCAATGGCTGCGGCGGCCGATCGGCATTGCGATCGAACTGCTGGCCGGTATCCCCAGCATCATTTACGGCATTTGGGGGCTGTTCATGTTCGCCCCGTTCCTGCAGGCGACCTTGCAGCCGTTCCTGATCAAGACCTTCCACGGCTTCCCGGTTGTCGGCGCATTGTTCGCCGGCCCGCCCTACGGCATCGGCATGCTCACCGCCGGACTTATCCTCGCCATCATGGTGCTGCCGTTCGTCACCTCGATTTCGCGCGACGTCTTCGAAGCGGTGCCGCCGGTACTCAAGGAAGCAGCTTACGGCCTTGGCTGCACCACCTGGGAAGTGGCGCGCTACGTCGTGCTGCCCTTCACCCGTGTCGGCGTCATTGGCGGCGTGATGCTCGGTCTCGGCCGCGCGCTCGGCGAAACCATGGCGGTGACTTTCGTCATCGGCAATGCGCATCGCATTTCGGCGTCGCTGCTGGCGCCCGGCACCACGATCTCGGCCTCCATCGCCAACGAATTCACCGAGGCGGTCGGCGATCTTTATACGTCGGCGCTGATCTCGCTCGGCCTCATCCTGTTCGTCATCACCTTCATCGTTCTTGCGATCGCGCGCTACATGCTGCTGCGGATCGAGCGAAGGATCGGGTGACGCCATGCAGGACCGTGTGTTGACCGCGCGTTACTCGAGCCGCCGCCGGCGCAATGTCATTGCGATGTCGCTGGCCTATGCCGCAACCGCTTTTGGCCTCGGCTGGCTGGTGCTGGTCCTCGGCGCCCTGCTCTGGAAAGGTTTCAGCGGGCTCTCGATCGCGGTCTTTACCGAAATGACGCCGCCGCCCGGATCGGCGGGCGGCCTGCTCAACCCGATTGCCGGCAGCCTGATCCTTACCTTCCTCGCCGTGCTGATCGGCACCCCGATCGGCATTCTGGCCGGCACCTACCTGGCCGAATATGGCCGCCACGAGCGGCTGAGCAGTGTGGTGCGCTTTATCAACGACATTCTGCTCAGCGCACCGTCGATCGTGGTCGGCCTGTTCATTTACGAGATCATGGTCGCACCGATGGGGCATTTCTCCGGTCTTGCCGGCGGCGTCGCGCTCGCCGTCATCGTCATCCCGGTGGTGGTGCGAACGACCGAGGATATGCTGATGCTGGTGCCGAACGCGTTGCGCGAGGCGGCAACCTCGATCGGCCTGCCGCGATCGCTGTCGATCACGCGCATCTGTTACCGGGCGGCGCGCGCCGGCATGGTGACCGGCGTGCTGCTCGCGGTGGCGCGGATCAGCGGCGAAACCGCTCCACTCCTGTTCACCTCGCTGAACAACCAGTTCTGGAGCACCAATCTCAACGGGCCGATCGCAAGCTTGCCGGTCGTGATCTTCCAGTTCGCGCTCAGCCCCTACAAGGACTGGCAGGCGCTGGCCTGGACCGGCGCCCTCATCATCACCCTTGCCGTTCTGACCTCGAGCATCACCGCGCGTTCCCTCGTGAGATCCGGAAAGTAGTCATGACCGATACAGCCACAGTTTCAGTCCCTTCGGTTACCCACGCCGCGGTCGATCGCGCCGGATTGTCCGAGAAAATCTCGATCCGCGATCTGAATTTCTTTTACGGCGACGCCAGGGCGCTGAAGTCGATCAGCCTGTCGCTGTACGAAAACAAGGTGACCGCATTCATCGGCCCGTCAGGCTGCGGCAAGTCGACTTTGTTGCGCGTGCTCAACCGGATGTACGACCTCTATCCGCACCAGCGCGCCACCGGTGACGTGCTGTTCGACGGCGGCAACATCCTGTCGCCGAAACAGGATCTCAACCTGCTGCGGGCGCGCATCGGCATGGTGTTTCAGAAGCCGACGCCGTTCCCGATGTCGATTTACGAGAACATCGCGTTCGGCATCAGGCTCTACGAGAAGCTGCCGAAATCGGAAATCGACGGGCGCGTCGAAAGCTCATTGCGGCGCGCGGCGCTGTGGGACGAAGTCAAGGACAAGCTCAACGCCAACGGCCAGAGCCTGTCCGGCGGCCAGCAGCAACGGCTCTGCATCGCGCGGACCGTCGCGGTCCGCCCCGAGGTGATCCTGTTCGACGAACCGTGCTCGGCGCTCGATCCGATCTCGACCGCGAAGATCGAGGAACTGATCGACGAACTGACCGACGACTACACGATCGTGATCGTCACCCACAACATGCAGCAGGCAGCGCGCGTCTCCGAATTCACCGCATTCATGTATCTCGGCGAGCTGATCGAATTCGACTCGACGAGCAAAATGTTTACCGCGCCGCACGATCAGCGTACGCAGGACTACATCACAGGCCGCTTCGGGTAATTGGCATGAGCGAACAACCGACCAAGATCGACCACACCGCGAAGGCTTTCGACAGCGATCTCCAGGAGATCACCCGCAAGGTTGCCGAAATGGGCGGGCTTGCGGAGCAGCAAATCGCCGACGCCGTGCAGGCGCTGGTCGACCGCGACGTCGAACTCGGCGAGCGCGCCATTTCCATCGATCCGCAGATCGATGCCATGCAGCATGAGATCGAGGAAAAATCGGTTCTGACAATCGCGCGCCGCCAGCCGATGGCGGTCGATTTGCGGGAAATCGTCGGCGCCATGCGCGTCTGCAACGACCTTGAGCGCATCGGCGACCACGCCAAGCACATCGGCAAGCGCGTCGTCGCGCTCGACGGCGACTTCTATCCCCAGCAGCTGATCCGCGGCGTCGAGCATATGGCGGAGATCGTCCTCGGGCTGCTCAAGCAGGTACTGGATGCGTATGTCGCCCGCGATCTCGAAGCCGCGCTTGCGGTATGGAAGGGCGACGAAGAAGTCGATTCAATGTGTACCTCGCTGTTCCGCGAGCTGTTCACCTACATGATGGAAGATCCGCGTAATATCACGCTTTGTATGCATCTGATGTTTTGCGCCAAGGATATCGAGCGCATGGGCGACCATGCGACCAATATCGCCGAGACCGTGTACTACATGATCGAGGGCCGCCCGATCACAGATCAGCGTCCGAAGGGTGATCCGACCAATTTTGGCGCGGCGATTCTGCAGAAATAGATAGGAGACCGGGATGGGCGCTAACATCCTGATTGTTGAAGACGAAGAACCGCTTACCACGTTGCTGCGCTACAATCTCGAGGCCGAAGGCTACGAAGTCGATGCGGTGACGCGCGGCGACGAAGCCGATACCCGGCTGCGCGAAACCGCACCCGATCTCATCGTGCTGGACTGGATGCTGCCCGGACTGTCCGGCATCGAATTATGCCGGCGGCTGCGGACACGGCCGCAGACCCAGGCGCTGCCGATCATCATGCTGACGGCGCGCGGCGAGGAAAGCGAACGGATCCGCGGGCTCGCGACCGGCGCCGACGATTATATCGTCAAGCCGTTCTCGGTACCCGAGCTTCTGGCGCGTATCCGCGCGCTGCTGCGCCGCGCCAGCCCGGAACGCGTCGCCATGATCCTGAACATCGGCGACCTTGAACTCGACCGGGAAAAGAAACGGGTGTCGCGCTCGGCCCGGCCGGTCGACCTCGGACCGACCGAGTTTCGCTTGCTGGAATTTCTGATGGAGCGCCCCGGCCGCGTGTTCTCCCGTGAGCAGTTGCTGGACGGCGTCTGGGGCAGCGACGTCTATATCGACGAGCGCACCGTCGACGTGCATGTCGGCCGGCTGCGCAAGGCGCTCAACCGCGGTCACGCGGTCGACCCGATCCGCACCGTGCGCGGCGCCGGCTATTCGCTCGACGACCGGTTCGGGAAAGCGAGCTGATTTTCGCGTAGTCGTCATCCGCCAACGGGCCCGCGCTTGTCGCGCGGCCCGATGACAGGCTCCGGCGGATGATCCAGTATTCACTAACGTTGAATTCTTCACCGACGCGCTGACGATTACTGGATGCCCCGGCCATAGGCGAGTGAAACGACGCGTTCTTCGAACGGCTATGGCGGGGCATGACAGGCTTCAGCGCTGCGGCCGCCGGTCGCGGCGCCGGTCGGTGACCGGCTGATAAGCCACCCGCGAGTGATGGACGCAGTACGGCAGTCCGGTCACGGTGTTGCCGCCGCAGAAAAAGAAGTCGGTGGTACTCGGATCGCCGACCGGCCAGCGGCAGGTCTGTTCGTTCAGCTCAAGCAGGGTGCGGCGCTGGCCGATCGGAATGACGTTGTCGATCAGTTCCGGCTCGGCCTCCTCGATCTCGTAGGCGTGCGCCAGCGCGGTATTGCCGCGGATCGAAGCCCGGCCGATACGCATCATGTGCGACGGCGCGCGCACCTTGCGCGGACGCGGCACACCCGTCGACGTACTCTTGGCGCGGCCGGACAGGCCAAGGCGATGCACCTTGCCGATCACGGCGTTGCGCGTGATGCCGCCAAGTTCGGCCGCGATCTGACTGGCAGAAAGGCCGTCGGACCATAGTTTTTTGAGCAGTTCGACCCGCTCATCAGTCCACGACATGCGCCATCCCTCCTCAAAGCGTCCCAGGCAAAGCGTTTTTTGGAATCCCCCACCGAGCCGGGCGGCCGCTAAAGCCACCCAACACGCACGCAGTACCCAAACGCTGTCGCTAAATGCTATCTCGCCGCACGAGATGTCGTACTTGACAATCAAAAGGCTACAATATGGCGGGAGTCTGACGCAAGAGTCGCTGGATGATGCGTCCACACATTCCTCCCGTTTTGTGGACGACCTGGGGGTAAATCGAGTCCGCGCAGCGTTTTTCCGTTGTTGACCGGACACATGCGCGCAAATAAAATACTGACCGTGCCGCCCGGAGAGGCGGCACATTTCGTTTCTGCCGTGCGGATTTGTGCGCCGCGGACACGGGTTTGGCCATGACATCGCATATGACATCGCATCTGATGCCGACATTCGCGCGCGTGAACCTCGCTTTCGAGCGGGGTGAAGGCGTTTGGCTCACCGCAACCAACGGCGAGCGCTATCTCGATTTTACCTCCGGCGTCGCCGTCAACGCGCTCGGCCATTCGCATCCGCACCTGGTCGCGGCGCTGATGGAACAGGCGCAGAAGCTCTGGCACGTCTCCAACCTGTACGAGATTCCGGAAGACGCGCGCGCGGCGCAGCGGCTTTGCGACGCCTGCTTTGCCGACGTTGTGTTCTTTTGCAATTCCGGCG
>CAVUCN010000036.1:0-69467 GCA_963739945.1 uncultured Alphaproteobacteria bacterium
GACTTTCGCAGCCCATCAGGCCGCGTACGCCAACGACGCGGCCATAGATCTCGGTACCGTCGAGTTCGTTGATCTGTTCGGCCAGCGCTTTCATCGCTTAGCTTTTGGCCTGCCTTTTGGCCCAGCCCTCATCGGCAGCCATCCCGCCGCCTTAAGCAACCGCCAGAAATGGTTACTCCAAGTACCCCGGTCTTAACTGTGTATTTACCCGGGCCGTTAATCATCCGGTTATCGTCCTTGAGGTTCAAGGCGCCCGCCGAGCCAGTGTGGCGAAGCGAATACGCTTGAACTCGGTTAGAACCGGAACTTAATTTGATACATAGAACGAGCGGCCACGTGGGTAAAAAACCTCTGTTACGCAACATCTTATGGCGATTCGGACGAATTTGCCCAGAGAATGCTTGCGTACAGGAAACCCAGGTTTTGTTAACCATCGAATCGTTAGTGTCTGAATCAGTTGTCTCAGGGCGTTTTCCAGGGGCTGCCGCCGATGCGGCGTGCCGACCTTAAGCCTTCGCGGCGAGGAAGGGGACTGGCATGCGCGTTCTATTGATTGAAGACGATAGCGCTACCGCGCAATCGATCGAGTTGATGCTCAAGTCCGAGAGCTTCAACGTCTACACGACCGATCTCGGCGAAGAAGGGATCGATCTCGGCAAAATCTACGACTACGACATCATTCTTCTCGACCTGAATCTTCCGGATATGTCCGGCTTCGAAGTTTTGCGCTCGCTGCGCGTTTCGAAGGTGAAGACGCCGATCCTGATCTTGTCGGGACTGGCGGGCATCGAGGACAAGGTGCAGAGGGCTTGGTTTCGGCGCCGACGATTACATGACCAAGCCGTTCCACAAAGACGAACTGGTCGCGCGGATCCACGCCATCGTGCGACGGTCCAAGGGTCACGCGCAGTCGGTCATCAATACCGGCGACCTCTGCGTCAATCTCGATACCAAGACCGTCGAGGTCAAGCAGCGCCCGCGTGCACCTGACCGGCAAGGAGTACCAGATGCTGGAACTCCTGAGCCTCCGCAAAGGCACGACGCTGACCAAGGAAATGTTCCTCAATCACCTCTACGGCGGCATGGACGAGCCGGAGCTGAAGATCATCGACGTCTTCATCTGCAAGCTCCGCAAGAAGCTCGCCAACGCCTCGAGCGGCAAGAACTACATCGAGACGGTGTGGGGCCGCGGCTATGTGCTGCGCGAGCCGGCCGAGGACGAGGTCAAGATACCCGCTTAAAGACGACGAGACCGAGACTGCAAAACCCCGGCCGCAAGGCCGGGGTTTTTGTTTGTCTAGATTCTGGTTTGGAGCATGATCTCTTCGGAAAACCGGCTTCCACTTTTCCGGATCATGCTCTAACGCCCGCCGCTGATCGCGACCAGGCGCGGTGGCGATTGGGGTCGCGGCGGCGGAATTACGCTCGGCGATTTCACGTTGGGCACGTAGAGACCGCGTTTGTCCGGTACAATCTTGAAACTGTCTGTCAGGCCGACCACCGTTTCGGCGGAGCCGAGAACCAGATAGCCGTCGCCGGCCATCGAACGGGCAAGACGATTAAGCACGCTGATCTTGGTTTCTGTATCGAAGTAGATCAGTACGTTGCGGCAGAAGATCAGGTCGAATCTGCCGAGCCGCGAGAAATCCGAGAGCAGGTTGAGCTGCTGGTATTTGACCATGGCGCGGATATCCGGCGCCAGCTGCCATAGCTCTCCGACCTGGGTGAAATGCTTGATCAGAAGCTGAATCGGCAGGCCGCGCTGCACCTCGAACTGGCTGTAAAGGCCTTGCCGCGCTTTCTCCAGGACGTCGTTGCCGAGATCGGTCGCCAGCAGCTCGATGCGCCAGCCGGCGATCTTTGGCTCCAGTTCCTTCAGGCACATAGCCAGTGAATAGGGTTCCTGGCCGGTGGACGCAGCAGCGCACCAAATGCGGATGCTTCGCAGGTTCTTTCGCGTCTCGATAAGCGCCGGCATCACCGTCTGCTTGAAATGATCGAACGGTATCTTGTCGCGGAAGAAGAACGACTCGTGGGTCATCATCGCCTCGACCACGGCCGTCATCAGCGCGTCTGCATTGCCGAGCATCAGCGCACGCACAAGGTCGCCAAGATTGCCAAAGCCGGCGGAACGCGCCACCGGCAACAGACGGCTTTCGACCAGATATTGCTTGTCCGCGGCCAGCACGAGACCGGAGCGCTCTTTAAGGCATTTGCGGAGATAGTCGTAATCGAGCGGCGTCATAGTCGCGCCCCCGAAAACAGCCGAATGACCTTTGGTGCGATCTCGTCGAGCCCGAGCACAGCCGAGCAAAACCCGGCTTGCGTCACTGAGCGCGGCATGCCCCAAACGACGCTGGATGCTTCGTCCTGCGCGATGACACTGCCGCCGGCAGCAACGATATCGCCAGCGCCTTTGGTCCCGTCGCTGCCCATGCCGGTGAGAACGACGGCAAGCGCGCTGGGGCCCCACACTTGAGCGGCGGACGAAAACAGCGGATCGACCGACGGACGGCAAAAATTAATCGGCGCGTCGTCGCCGATCACGATCCTGACGCCTTCGCGGTCGCGGGCGACCCGCATGTGCTTGCCGCCGGGGGCCACATAGATGCCTCCGGCAAGAACCGGCTGGCCGTCCTCGGCCTCGTGCGCACCGCGGCCGCCGATGCGAGACAAATGCTCGGCCAATACCGTAGTAAAAGTCGGCGGCATATGCTGAGTGATGAGCAGCGGCGCGCGATCGATCGCTGCCGGCAACTTTTCGATCAGGACCGAGAGCGCCTGTGGACCGCCGGTCGAGGAGCCAATCAGCAGCACCCGCGGAATGACCGATGAAAACGGCCGCAGCGTATAACCCTGTGGTTCGGGTTTGCTGAGCGCATTGTCGCGCGACGGGAACGCCGCGGCCGGCCGGCTCTGAGGCTCGCGGGGTTCCGCAGGCACCAAGGCCGGTGCGGTATGGCGCGGCAACCATCGCCGACGGCGGCCAAGGATGCAAATCTTGTCGATCAGCTCGCGGCGGAATTCGGACGAGGTCGTCGTCTCCCGCGTCGTCACGGGTTTCGGAATGTAGTCGGCGGCGCCGAGCGACAGCGCCCGCAAGCTCACCTCGGCGCCACGGCGCGTCACGGTCGAGACCATGATCACCACGAGATCGCGCTTTTTTTTCAGAAGCAGCGGCAGCGCCGAAATGCCATCGAGTTCGGGCATCTCGACATCGAGCACAACGACGTCGGGATCGCTTGTCTCGACTTGATCGACGGCCTGACGGCCGGTGCGGAGCGATGCCGCAACCGTCATGTCAGGTTCGGCTTCAACCCAGCGAGTCACCAGACTTCGCGCGACGACAGCGTCGTCGACGACCATGACACGGATCGGCCTGTCGGCAGCGACCGCGCGATTAGCGGCGGCAAGGGCGATACTCATATACGCTACTTCACACGCTGACTTTACACTTCACACACTCGACGGTCTGACGGGAGGCAACAGCCTCAGATCAGGCCGACTTCCTGGAACTTCGCTTCGACGATGTCCTTGTCGAACGGCTTCATGATGTACTCGTTAGCACCGGCATGCAGCGCACGCGCGATGTGGGCGACGTCGTTCTCCGTCGTGCAGAACACGACTTTCGGGCTGTCGCCGCCCGGAAGCCGGCGCAGCACCCGCAGGAAATCGTAGCCGTCCATCTTCGGCATGTTCCAGTCGAGCAGGATCGCATCCGGCAACTGCCGTTTGCAGCTCTCGATGGCTTCCTCGCCGTTTTCGGCTTCCATGATCTGGAATTCGAGACCTTCAAGGATTCGACGCGCCACCTTACGGATGACGCTCGAAGTCGTCGACAACCAAACACGTCTTCATAACGTCCTCACTCCAAGCTCCGCGGGCGAACCCGCTTCGATTTCCGCACCCAGAATTTCAAACCTTCACGCCGCAGCAGCTGCCTCGGCGCCAAGATCAAGCACTCGATCGATATCGAGAACGACGAGAAGCTGGTCGTTGAGCCGATAAACTGCCCGACGAAACCCGGCTCAGATTACGATCGAGATTGATTGGATTGGCCTCGCGCTCGCTGTCCGACAGCTTGAGCACCTCACTGACCGCATCGACGAGAAGACCGAACAACTCGCCCCTTGATTCGATACCGATCGCCATCGGAACGTGCCCGTCGTCGCGCGCGCCGAGGCCAAGACGAGTGCGCAAATCGATCGCCGTAACGATGCGGCCGCGCAGATTGAGCACTCCGGCAATTTCGGCTCCGGCGAGCGGCACACGGGTTATGCGCGAAGGCTTGAACACGTCCTGTACGCGCTCAATCGCCAGCCCGAACATCTGTCCGGCGGTCGAAAACGTCACGTAATCGTTGAGGCTGCTGAGATCGTTCATGGTCATGCCGCCCGATTGAGATCGGCGCTCTGCTCCTTGATCGCAGCAACAAGTCCGGCCCGGTCGAACTTGGCGACAAAGTCGTAGAAGCCGACAGCGCGGCCGCGTTCAATGGCGTCCGCGGAAACCATGGTTGCAAGCGCGATAATCGGCGTTTCGGCGCGAGATGGAATCGCGCGCGCTGCCTCCGCGAGTGCAAAGCCGTCCACTTCCGGCATCTCGGTTTCGGTGACGATCAGATCAAAGCGGCTGTCGGATTTGAGCGCGTTAAGCGCCTCGGCCGCGGACGCGACCGCAACAACACGATAGCCGGCGGCCTTGATCAGCGGCGTGAGCAGTTCGCGGAAGAAAATCGAATCATCGACCAGCAGCACCGTGCGCGCCTGCCGGAGCGTCGACGCATCCGGGCGGCGGAACCAATCCTCAAAGGCCTGCGGCAGGAAGTGTCCGACGTCGACGATTTCCGTCGTTGCGCCCTTGATCACGGCAAAGCCGAGCACGCCCGGCCGGTCGCTTGCGACCTCGATGTCGAGGCGCTCTTCGACAATATCGACGATCTCGTCCACGACCAGGCCCATGGACCGGCCGTGATCGGAGAACACCAGGATCGGCTGTACGCCCTCCTTCTTGAGGTCCATCTCGCCGTCGATCCGCAACAGTGGCATGAGCTGATCGCGGTATTGCACGAGATGCCGGCCGTCGGACGCTTCAATCTTGCGGCAATCGATCTCCTCGAGGCGTGTGACCAGCGACAGCGGCACGGCCTTGGGCTGCGCCGATCCGGCCCGGAATACCAAAAGCGAAACGGCATCGGCGTCACTGTCGTCCTCGCGGTTTTCCAGCTCAGCCCGTTCGGTATGCCCGGCGATCACGACACGGCCGAGCGCCTGCGCTACGCCGTTGGGATCGATGATCATGATCACCGAGCCATCGCCGAGAATCGTCGTGCCGGAAAAAACCGGGATATGGCGCAGCTTGGAGGACATCGGCTTGATGACGATTTCCTCGGTGTGAAAGACACCGTCGACCACCGCGCCAAACACCTGATTGCCGGCCTGCATCACGACGATGAAGCCGTTCTCGTTGTCGTACTGACCGAGATGCAGAACATCTTTCAGGCGGATAAGCGGGAGAAGCTTGTTACGCAACCGCAATACCGGCGCATCCTTGATGTGCTCGATCCGATGCTCGCCACCGTTACCGGCGCGCACGAGTTCAAGAACCGAAAGCTGCGGAATGGCGAAACGCTCGCCGCCGGCCTCGACAATCAGGGCCGATACGATTGCAAGCGTCAGCGGGATCTTGATGGTGAAAGTGGCGCCGGCGCCGGGAATGGACTTCAGGTCCACCGTGCCACCGATTTGCTCGATATTGCTGCGCACCACGTCCATGCCGACGCCGCGGCCGGAAATGCTTGTCACCTTCGCCGCGGTTGAAAAACCCGGCATGAAGATGAAGTTGCAGATTTCGGATTCCGACTTGGCCTCGAGCTCGGCTGCGGTAGCCAGCCCCTTCTCGATGGCTTTCGATCGGATCCCGTCAAGGTCGAGCCCACGGCCGTTATCCGTAATCTCGATGAGGATGTGGCCGCCCTGATGCCAGGCCGAAAGCCTGATCGTGCCCTTGGCCGCCTTGCCGGCAGCACGCCGGTCAGCCGGCCGTTCGATGCCGTGATCGGCGCAGTTGCGCACGAGATGCGTGAGCGGATCCCTGACCAGTTCGAGAACCTGACGATCGAGCTCGGTGTCGGCGCCACGCATCTCAAGCTCGATATCCTTGCCAAGCTCGGCACACAGGTCGCGCACGATGCGCGGCAGTTTCTGCCACGCATTGCCGATCGGCTGCATGCGCGTCTTCATCACGCCTTCCTGAAGCTCGGCGGTGACATTGGAGAGACGCTGCAGTGGCACTTTGAAATCGGAATCCTCGTTCCGGCGCACGATCTCAAGCAACTGATTGCGCGTGAGCACCAGTTCCGAAACGGTCGTCATCAGGTGATCGAGCGTATCGACATTGACGCGGATCGAGTGACTTGCGATGCGGTCGCTGCGCTCTTCTTCGCTGCGCTCCGGCTGCGTCTTCTCCGGCTTTTCGGATTTTCGGTCGGCTCGGGTACCGGCGGAGGCGCCGGCGGCTGCGGCGCGGCGCTCTCGCCACGGGAAATGCGGCCGAGAATATCGATCAAATCCGCGTCGGTGCCTTCAGGCTCCTGCTGCAGCGCCTCGATCTCTTCGAGTATTTTTTTGATGCGGTCGATGGTGGTGAGAATGATCGTCACGGCATCGGCGGTCACCGGCATGCCGTCGCGGAATTTACCCATCACCGTTTCGGCGGCATGCGCCAGCGTTTCCAGCCGCGGCAGCGCGAGGAAGCCGCAGGTGCCCTTGATGGTGTGCACCAGACGGAAAATGTTACCGAGAATCTTGCCGTTATTAGGCTCCTGCTCGAAACGGACGAGCTCGGAATCGACCAAATTGAGAACTCTCGTTGGTCTCGGTCAGAAAATCCTTGAGCAGGTCGTCCATACGAGGCGCGCCCTTAACCAGCCGGGCGCCCACCGCTTGGCACACGCACAGCTCTTACAATAAGGAGGAACGCGTAAGGCGCGCGCCCCCGTCGCCAGGCACGTCGCGCCTGATCGGACAGCCTCAGTCTGTTGGTAAACGGTTTAATTTCGGTTGCAGCAGGGCCTTAAATGCCGCCGACACCACAACTAAAGAGGCTGGAAAGGCCTTATCGGGCCAAAACGACGACCGCTTCGCCCTCGACAGCTGCGGAAAGGGAGAGGCCACAATCCCTCGCCAATATCCCGGTATAAAGCGGCTGGATGGCATGGGCGTCGACCTGTCGCTCCGGGCTTCCGGCCAATAGTTCAACGGTGGCCTCGGCCAGCCGGGCATTGAGCCCCACGGACGAAATCCGGAAACCTTTACTTTCGTCAACCGGATCGATCGTAATCGTACCGCCTCGCGGAATGGCGCCAACCGCAACCAGCAGCATATTGAGCAGCAATTTGACCCGGTTTTTCGGCATCAGTTCCCGGGGCAGGTTCCAGACGATCTTCGTTTTGTCGTCTGCGAGCAGCCCGCGGGCCACCTTTTCGGCGTCACCCAGGTCGATCTGAGCGCCGACCGAGCCTGCCGCGCCAAAGGCAATCCGGCAGAATTGGAGCTTGGCCGAGGCGGTCTCTGCGCTTTTCTTGATCAAATCCAGCGCAAAAACCTTGGTTTCCTCGTCCTTGTCCTCCTCCAGGACCTCCAAGCCGTTCACGATCGCGCCGACCGGGCTGATCAGGTCGTGGCAGACGCGCGAACACAATAACGCCGCCAGATCGAGGGCGCCGATAGCGATGGGACCGGACATAGGGGCGGACATGGTGGCTCCGCTGCAAGGATGTTGGCCGTGCCTGTCACAGCGTAGCCGATTCGGCAATCGTGCCCCGGGCATATAGACGTGCTAGATCGCAATCTCTCCATCTGGCAATCCCAGGGAACCTTCAGTGCCAACCCTAGATGCCGCAGCCTGCGCCGGACTGATGGCCGGTCTGACCGAGATCGCCCGGCAGGCCGCC
This sequence comes from uncultured Alphaproteobacteria bacterium, assembly GCA_963739945.1. Classification (GTDB taxonomy): domain Bacteria; phylum Pseudomonadota; class Alphaproteobacteria; order Rhizobiales; family Xanthobacteraceae; genus BOG-931. The sequence continues at coordinate 7,955 of CAVUCN010000036.1, forward strand.
GAAGCGATTCTGGCCAGCGACGCGAGGGCGCGCATCAAGCCTGACGGCTCGCCGGTGACCGCGGCGGACGAAGCCGCCGAAGTTCTCATCTGCAAAGGCCTCGTGCGCGTCGCCCCGGGCGTGCCGATCATTTCCGAGGAGCAGGCGGGTCGTGAAAAACCCCGTGCGGCCGCAACAGGCAGTTATTTTCTGGTCGATCCGCTGGACGGTACGCGGGAATTCATCGCCGGACGTAATGAATACACCGTCAATATTGCGCTGATGACTGATGGCGCGCCGATACTCGGCATCATCTGCGCGCCGGCGCTCAGGCACATTTGGCGTGGCGTTGTCGGTCACGGCGCCGACAGGACCGATGACATCCGCGGAAATGCGCCCCGCTCCATTCATGTCCGGCGTTCGCCGGACGAGCCAACAGTCATGATCAGCAGGTCGCATCTGGACGAGCAAACGCAGGCTTGCGTCGAAAACATGCCGCAGGCCAGGCTCGTTCAATGCGGCTCTTCAGTAAAATTCTGCCACATCGCCGAAGGGAACGCCGACTTTTACCCTCGCTTTGCGCCAACGCACGACTGGGACATCGCTGCCGGCCATGCGATCTTGCAGTCCGCCGGCGGCAGTGTGACCGCCCCCGACGGTACCGCCATCGCCTACGGCACCAGGGAATTGCTGGTTCCTGCGTTCCTCGCGCGCGGCGAAATCAAGGGCTGAGCGTACTCATCACAGCCGGCCAATTACGTTCGGCTTCAGCCAAAACCTGATCCGGATCGGCGGTGAATTTCTGCAATCGCGTCCGGTCGTAGAACAGAAACAGACGCTGGCCGCTGATCTGCCAGAGATTCGGATTTCCCGGCACAGCGACGCCATGCGCTACACCGATCGGATCGTAACCGCCGAACTGCGGCATATAGATATCCGGCCGTGCAGCAAAAGCTTCGCGGTTGCCGATATTGCGAAACCGCCAGACGGCACCGCCGTAGTGAAGCTCAAAATCAGTGTTGCCGGCGAGTGGCTTGCCTTCGGTGAAGAACGCCACCGGATCGTAGCCATCGATAGCGAGGCCGCTATGCCAGTCCAACACGACCATTTCTGTCGTGGCGGCGACCGCAACCGGCGCCGCTCCGGCCAGCGCAAGAGCCGCGGCCGCGAGCATCCAGGCGCAGTATTGCTTCCGTTCCTGCCGTGCTGCCGTCATAGTTCTGGCAAATGGTCGGGTGATTCGTCTTCGACTGGCCACGACTTAAACTTAAGCGCGTGAGCAAGGGGTTAAGAGGATCGCGGGATGAACTCAACGTTGCGCATCGTCATGATCGGCCTGGTATTTGCCGGGCTGCAAGCTGCACCGTGCGCTGCCCAGGACCGGCCCGTACCTGCCCAGCCGGGACCGTCAAACCAGTATTCCTCGAACGAAATTATCGACGCTGGCCATCACTTCTTCGGCGACGTGTCGCGCGGCCTTGCCACGGTGGTCGAAAAAGCGGCCAGCCAATGGGGCCTGCCCAACGGCTATGTCCTCGGTGAAGAGGCCGGGGGCGCTCTTGTCGGCGGCCTGCGCTACGGCGACGGCACGCTTTACACCAAAAATGCGGGTGACGTTCGCGTGTTCTGGCAAGGCCCGACGCTGGGCTTCGATGCCGGCGCGGACGGCGCGCGGACCATGATGCTGGTTTACAACCTGCCGCGGACCGAAGCGATTTTTGACCGCTTCGGCGGGGTCGACGGTTCGGCCTATTTTATCGGTGGATTCGGCATGACGGCGCTGACCGCCAATAATATCGTAGTGGTGCCGATCCGCTCAGGCGTGGGGCTGCGGCTCGGCGCCAATCTGGGCTATCTGAAATTCACCTCCCGTCCGACGTGGAACCCCTTCTGATCGCCGCTAAAACCGGGCTAAAATAGCGCCATGGTGCAGACCGTGGCGCGGTCGACTGTTACATTGGCGCAGGGGCTGAAGTCGGTTTAGGTTAACGTCCAGTGAAAGTAGTGCAGCGCAAACCTGCGTGGCATGGTCAGGCCACGTCAGCGGTGCGGCTGGAGGCGTTGAGTCATGATCGAACCCGTAATGTATTTCGGGATCGGGTTTCTTGTTGCAGCTCTGCTCGGACTGCTGTTCGTTCCGCTTGTGCATAATCGCGCCGTGCGCCTGACCATGCGGCGCCTCGAAGCGGCAACGCCGCTTTCGATCGCCGAAATCCGCGCCGACAAGGACCAGCTTCGCGCCGAGTTCGCGATGTCGACCCGCCGCCTCGAAATGAGCGTGGCGCAGATGAAAACCAAGGCGACGACGCAACTTGCCGATCTCGGCAAGAAGAGCGACGCAATCAACCAGCTCAAGAAAGAACTCGGCGAGAAGACCGCGACCATCTTCGCGCTCGAAGCGCGCGACAAGACGCTGCGCGACCAACTGCGCTCGACCGAGGATGAATTCGGGGTCAAGACCAACTCTCTGCGGGAAGCAGAGCGCGCGTTGTCCGACAAGGAATCCGAACTCGTCAGGCTCGTTGCCGAACTTGGTGAGCATTCAATTATTGCCGACAACCAGCGTGTCGAGCTTGCGGCCCTCCGCACACAAGTCGAGGCGATGAAGGTCAGCGTTGCCGACTACGACCGCACCGTGAAGGACATCGAGTTGCGGCTGACGCGCGAGCGCGAAGACTCCGCCACGGCATCGGCAAATTTAACGGAAGCGCGCACCAATCTCGGCAACCTTGGCGCTCGGACCACCGATCTCGAACGGCAGCTCCTCATTCAAACGACGGAGGCCGAGGTTCTCAACCGCCGCGTCCAGGAACTCGAAGGCCGCCTCGGCGAACAGGGCCGTGTGCTCGCCGAACGGGACTATCACATCTCAAAGCTGAGCGGCGATATTGAAGCCGCACGCCAAACCGAAGCCGATTTGCGCAACGAGCTTGCCACTTCTGGCGGGCGCAACAGCGCAGTCGTCGACAGGCACCGTAGCGAGATTTCGCAGCTTGAAGCACAGCTTGCCACCGCAATCGACGACCGCAACAAGCTGCACCGTGAAAACGCGACCATCAAACGCGATACCGAGACAAGCTGGGCGTCGGAGCGCGTCGAGAATGCGCTGCTGCGAGAGCGCATCAACGACGTCGCGGCCGAAATCGCGCGGCTAACCGCGGCGCTGGAAGGTCCGGGTTCGACCATCATGTCCATGCTGGAAGTCGATGAACCCGCGTTGAGCCAGAGCACCGGCAAGGCCGGTGGGCCGACGCCGATCCGCGCGACAGCCGACATCAATGGCGGCCAGGATACCTCCGACGGCAGCAGCATCGACTCGCCGCGCGAGAACAAGAGCACGCTCGCCGATCGCATTCGCGCGCTGCAATCGACCGCCTCGCGCGCGGCTTCCACTAATTGAGCGGATTTGACATTCGCTAACCCGTCAGACCTCTGGTTGGTGAAGCGCCGTGCTTGACGGGCAAGGCTGTCGCGGGCATTTAAAGCCCATGGCCGACTGGCCGGGCGCTTAGCTCAGCGGGAGAGCGTTCCCTTCACACGGGAGAGGTCGTAGGTTCAATCCCTACAGCGCCCACCATCCTTCGCCGCCCGCACCGAACAAATCAAATAAACGCCGACTACGCGAAGAGAGCGGCATCGCTGCCGCCCTTACGCCTTTTGAGCAAACCAATTGCCGCAAATCATTTGTTGATCGAAGCCGCAACCGCATTGCAAAGCATTTCGTCCTGCAAGCCCATGGCCGCCGTAGCAAACCTGGAGGAAAGGGAGCTGCGGGAGCCAGCATCCCAAACGCAACAATTCGTCAACTATTCTTCAAGAGACATCGACACCGCACGCAACGTGCACCGGGTGAACGGCAAAACGGGTATCTGCAAACGAGCGGCCCCGGTCCCGAGGGAGAGGGACCAGGGCCGTCTGATGCCGGAAGGCGCCCCATCGTTCACCCCCACCCCGACACTTCCACGATGATGCCGGATCGGGGTTGATCGTTCGTTGACGTGTCAGGGAGAGAACGCAGGGACGAATGCCCTGGCTATTTCAGTCCAGTCGAAACGCTGGTGAAGGTCGTGTTCAGCTCCGTGCCGAGCGCTGCGACCACGGCAATGATGGCGACAGCAATGCCGGCCGCCAGCAGGCCGTACTCGATCGCGGCTGCACCGTTTTCATCTGCATAAAAATTCCAGAATAGTTTGCGCACGACTTGATCCTTTCCCTGCCGAAGTCGCCCCTCGGGCTGTCTGATGCTCGAGTGCGCGCATGCCAAGCGCGCGGCAAAAATCTAGCGGCACGGTTCCATGGAACCGTTACGGACGTCGTGAAGATTTTTGCAAAACAGCCTAGAACTTGGCAGCGGGTTATGCGGTGGCTGTGCGAGAAAGTCCTTTCGCATCAAGCTCGTCGAGATATTCATTCCAGTATTTTTGTCGATTTTGACCGAGTTCAAAAAGGTATTCCCAACTAAAAATTCCGGTCGAGTGCATGTCATCGAAAGTCAGCCGGACAGCGTAGTTGCCGATCGGATGAACCTCGATGATCGCCACGTTCTGCTTGCCGGCGACGGTGCGCCGCTCGCTTGGTGAATGTCCTTGCACTTCCGCGCTTGGGCTGCGCACGCGCAAGTATTCGGCGGCGAGATCGAAGCGCTCGCCGCCGTCAAATGCCACAGTGAGCGTCTTGCGGTCCTTATGCAGGCGCAATTCGGTCGGCCAAGGCTCCGTCACAATCGCGGCCATCGTCGTTAGTCAAGCGTGATGTGGCCGTCTTCGATAACCTTCTTCCATTTCACGTATTCGCTCTTGGTGAAGGCTGCGCCGTCCGCAAGGTTTGTACCGCGCGGCGTCAGTCCGAATTTAGCAAAAGCAGACTTCAGTTCGGGATCCTGCAGAGCTTTGCCGATGGCGGTGTTGAGCTTGGCAAGCACATCCGGCGGCGTTCCGGCCGTCCCGTAGAGACCAAGCCACAGATCGACGTCGTATCCGGGCAGCCCGGCCTCGGCCACCGTCGGCAGATCGGGATAGACCGGCGAACGCACCGAACCGGTGGTCGCAAGCGCAATCACGCGGCCATCACTGGTGAACGGCAGGGCGCCGGCGATGCTGGAGAACGACATCTGTACCTTGCCACTCATCATGTCGGTGTAGGAAGCGCCAATACCCTTATAGGGCACGTGAACGGCGTCGATTCCGGTGCCGAGTTTCCACAGTTCCGCGGCGAGATGCGGCGTGGTGCCGACACCAGCCGACGCAAAGTTGAGTTTTCCCGGATTGGCTTTGCCGTAAGCGACGAGTTCGGCGTAAGTTTTGACGCCAAGTTGTGGCGACACCACCAAAACTTCCGGAGACGAACTGACGATCGACAGCACGACAAGATCTTTGAAGATGTCATATGGCATGGACTTCTGCAGAGTCGGATTGATGACGACAGCCGGGTCCATGACCGCCATCTGGTAACCGTCCGGCGTTGAGTGCGCGACATAGTCGACGCCGACGATACCCCCAGCACCCGGTTTGTTATCGACAACGACAGTCTGCCCCAATGCGTCGCCAAGATGCTGCCCGATCGTCCGGCCGGCGAAATCGGTGATACCGCCCGGCCCGTAGGGAACGATCAAATGCACCGGCCGGTCCGGGAAACCCTGAGCGCGCGCGGACGGAGACAGGGCAAGAGCGAGCGCCGATCCGACAAGGATGCTCGCGGTGGCTATCAGGCGGTTCATCTTTCTCTCCATGCCGGCTTCTCTCAATGGCCGGCCATTAGTTTGCTCCGGCGTCGTGAGCACGTCAAAAGTTCACGGCGTCGCACCCTGTTTAATCAGAGCGAGCAGTTGGTGCGGCCTGATCGGCATTTGTGCGATGTGGACATTGAACGGTGTGAGCGCATCCTCAATCGCCGAAACGATTGCCGCAGCGGCGGGGATGACACCGACCTCGCCAACGCCTTTGACGCCGAGCGGGTTATGCGGCGACGGCGATTCCCTGTAGAGCGTCTGAAATTGCGGCACTTCAGTCGCGGTCGGCAGCAGATAATCGGCAAATGTCGTCGTCACCGGCTGGCCGCTTTCGTCGTAACCCATCCACTCGAACACGGCATTGCCGATGCCGTGAGCGATGCCGCCGTGGACCTGGCCTTCCACGATCATGGGATTAACGCGGTTGCCGGAGTCCTGAATCGCGAAATAGCGCAGGAAGGAAACTTCGCCGGTCTCGATATCAACCTCGACTTCCACGACATGGCAGGCGTTGGAATAGGCAAGCTTGTCGACACGGAAAGTGGCGCTTGCCTCGAGGCCGGGATCGATGTCGTTGGGAAAGGCGTAACCGGGCGCGCCCTTGAGCACGCGAGCGAGTTCGCCGAGCTTCACCGACAATTGTGGCGCACCGACCACACGCACTTCGCCGTCGACGATTTCAAGATCCTCTTCGGCGGCCTCGAGCATGTGCGAGGCCAACTTGCGCGCCTTGGCGGCGACTGCCTTGGCCGCTATGTGAACTGACGAACCGGCGGTCACCGTCTGGCGGCTGGCAAAGCCGCCGAGACCGAGCGGCGTGGCTGATGTATCGCCGGCAATGACAGAGACATCATGTGCGCGCACGCCGAACGCTTCGGCACAGATTTGCGCGAGCGCCGTGGCGACGCCCTGCCCCATGGCAGCAGCGCCGGTCGAAACCGTGATGTGGCCGGTCGGCGAAACGCGAACGCCGCCGAACTCGAACGGCCCACGCCCGGTGCCCTTGATGCCATGGGCGAGTCCGATGCCGATGTAACGGCCCCGCGTGCGGGCTTCGGCCTGACGGCGCGGAAAGTCGTCCCAGCCCGCGGCGTCGAGGATATCCGCCTGACAACCGGGGTAATCGCCGCTGTCGTACTGCACCTGCTCCCCGGCCCGCGATTTCAGTGGCTTCAAGTACGGCATCTTCTCTGCCGGGATGAGATTGCGGCGGCGCAATTCGGCCCGCTCGATGCCCAGCGCACGCGCCAGACTGTCCATCAGGCGTTCCATGGCGAAGGCGGCCTGCGGATAACCCGCACCACGTACCGAGGATACCGGTGCCTTGTTTGTGTGGGCTGCGATCACCTCCATCGCCAACACCGGAACCATGTAAGGACCGGTGAGCGTGGTGGCGGAATTGTAAGGAATGTTCACGTCCTGGAGTGCATAGGCGCCGATGTCGTGGATCAGCCGGCCGCGCACGCCGCGCACCCGACCGTCGGCATCGGCGGCGATGTCGATCGACCAGAACTGGTCGCGTTCCTGCGCTGCATTAGTGAAGTGCTCGCGGCGATCCTCAATCCATTTCACGGAGCGATGCAGCAGCGTTGCGGCAGCAACCGTCGCCACGTCCTCGGGATAGACGCAAAGCTTCGGGCCGAAGCCGCCGCCGACATCCGGCGTCGCAACGCGCAGACGGGTTTCGTCAAGATCGATGTAGTCGGCCAGTGCGTTACGCAGGTCGTGCGCCTTCTGCGTCGAAGCCCAAATTTGCGTTTCGCGATCGGAGATCTGGACGAAAATGCCGCGGCCTTCCATCGAGTGGGCCGCACCGCGATGCACCCAAAGATCCTCATGGACGACATGAGCTGCCTTGGCGAAGGCCGCATCGGCATCGCCGTAACCAACCTTGTATTTGATCACCTGGTTGGAATTCAGCTCGCGGCGTACCGGCGGCGCATCCTCATCCCGGCAGTCGAGCGCAGGCGGAAGCATCTCGTAGTCGACCACAACGAGAGCCGCGGCATCCTCGGCGGCATAGCGGCTCTCGGCGACGACGATAGCGACAGGCTCACCGACAAATGACACCTCGCTATCCGCCAGGGCGAACAGCCAGCTTTGGTCAAGTCTGGTGCCGGAATTAGACGTGCGCATCATGCGCCGCTGTTTCAGCACCGGCGCGAGATCGTCGAGTGAAAACACACTAACGACACCTGGCTTGTCCCGCGCTTCATTCGCATCGATGCTCCGGATCAACGCGTGCGGATGCGGGCTGCGGACAAAGGCCGCGTGCAGTGCCCCCGGAGCAGCAACATCGTCGACAAAATGCGCACGACCGGTGAGAAGCGCCTGATCTTCGAGGCGCGTGACACGGCTTCCGACCAATTGGCTCACTGGCCCTCGCTCGAGATCGCCTTGGTGGCGCGGACAATGACGTCCTTCGGCGTGGCGTAGACCTCCGCCAGCATCTTGTCGATCTGCCCGGCGTTGACCGGACGCACATCAAAATTCAGTTTCTGCGCTTCGGCGAGAAAGTCGCTGTCCTGCATCGTGGCGTCGAATGCCGCAAGCAGCGCGGCCTTGCGGTCGGCAGGGACATCCGGCGGCGCGGCGAACGGCCGTGCCATCGCCTGGCTCACCAGCATCAGCTTGAGTATCTGAAGCTGCCCGGAGTCTTCGCCAAGTCTGTCGCGAGCGGCACCGACGCTATCGTCGGTTCTTTCTGAAGCGCCTCCTGCACAATAAAATTGACAGTATGGTCGGTCAGCCATCGTGCATGTTGGGTCTTGATCGTGCTCCACGACAGGCCACAAAGACCGTCGACTTCACCGCGCTCCATCGCCAGCACAATGTCGTTGGTACCGGGATAACCGCTGATGACTTTCGTATTCACACCGAAAACATTCTTGTACATCAGCGCCCAGATGTCTGGATCGGCGCCGGCGCCCTCACCGCCGAACTTCGACGGCTTATTCAAGAAATCATCCCAGTTCCTGATCGGCGATGCAGCGGAACTGACACAAATCGTGTTGTCGTCGGTGACACTGCCGAGCCAGGTGAATTTCCGGCTGTCGAACTCCGCTTTATCGACCAGCGGCGAGATGCCCATGCTGCGCGAGAAAGTACCGAAAACCGAGCCATCTTTCGGCGCGACGGTATAAATGTAATTGGCCGCCCGCAGGCTGCCGGCTCCCGCCATCTGCTGCGGCACGATCGTGGGATTGCCCGGCAGGTGCTTGCCAAAATAGCGCGACAGCAATCGGGCATAGGCGTCGTAGCCGCCACCAACGCTGTACCCGATAACGAGGTAGACCGCGCGCAAATCCTGTGCGTTGGCCAGATGCACGGTGCCGGTGAGCGCAGCCAACGCGGCAACCAAGCCGACCGACCGCAATCGGTGCCTGAAACGCTTCATGATTTGTCGCTCGAACGCCCGGTCACTTGCTGCCAGAGAACTTTGGCTCCCAGCGAAATACCGGAGATCGGCTTGGCGGCATCCGGAAGCGGCGCGGTCGCGTCACCCTGCTTTGATGCTTCGGCTGCCGTGGGCGGCTGTTGCTCAAGTTGCTTGCGGAGGTTCGCGGCAAACTGGCCAATGATCTGTGACGCGGTCGCCTGGATCATGCCGACGCCGCGGCCGTATTGCGCGACCGCTCCCGACAGCATCAGGTCGGTATGGATCAGCACGCGCGAGCCACCGCCGGACGGTTCGATGCGAAATGTCGCCGTGGCATTGGCCGAGCCGCGGCCTTTATCGTCACTGCCCTGTGCTTTCACTTTGGCGCTGTGATTAGCCTCATCGACATTTTCAAAGGCGACATTGCCGGCAAACGCCAGCGCCACCGGGCCGAGCCGCACCGCGATCCTGCCGCGGAAGTTCTGCGGATCAATGATTTCCGTGAGCGCCGCGCCCGGCATGCAGGGTGCAACGCGGCGGATATCCATCAGCACGGCCCACGCTTCCGCCGGCGACAGCGGAACGTCGAATGAATTGTCAAATTCCATCACTCACCTACGCATCACTCACCTAAGCTTGGCCACAGCCGACCATTTCCGGCACGCCAATCTTCTGCCAGACCCACCGGGAGACAGCGAGCAACCGATCGTCGTCGTAGCGCTGTCCTACAAGCTGGATGCCGACCGGCAAATTATTCGGACCGCGATGGGTCGGCAGCGTGATCGACGGCGTGTGCAACGCCGTCCAGATTGCCTGCATGTTCGCATCGCCGGTGAATTCGAGACCTTTTGGCGCCTCACCGGGTACGCACGGCACCAGCAGCGCGTCGACCTTGTCGAAGATCGAGCCCAGCAGCGCGCGGCATTCGTCGAGACAGCGGAACGCGGCGACATACTCCTCGCGCGAGGTCTTTTGCCCGCCTTCGACGTAGCGCTGCATCTGCGGCGACAGCGCTTCGCGGTGGTGATCCCAGAGGAAGGCCATGCAGGCAGCGCGCTCGACGAAATTGATCGTGGTGCGGGATACACCGTGCATGCCATTGAAGGCATCCGGCAATGTAATCTCGCTCACGGTTGCGCCAGCCTTGCCTAGAGCAGCGGCGGCGCCTTCGACCGCAGCTTTGGTTTCCGGCTGCGCGGTGTTCCAGATTTCGGTACGGCACAGGCCGATACGCGGCGCGCCGTCGAATTTGCGCGGCGTCTGCGGCGCTTGCATCCGTAACACCGCGGTCAGCAATTCGACATCGTCGATCGATCGGGCATGAATGCCGATAGTGTCGATGCTCTCCGCGGCAGGCCACACGCCCATTTTGTTGAACGTGTTGTAGGTCGGCTTGAAGCCGAAAATGCCGCAATAGGAACTGGGCCGCAGCACCGAGCCGCCGGTTTGCGTACCAAGGGCCAGCGGCACCATATGATCGGCAACCGAAGCCGCCGAACCGCTCGACGAACCGCCCGGCGTGTGTGCCGCATTATGCGGATTGGTGGTGACACCGGGCGCCATGCCGGCGAACTCGCAGGTCACGGTCTTGCCGAGGATCACCGCACCGGCGCGGCGCATCAAGGCCACGCAGGACGCGTCTGCCGGGGGCCGATGACCGCGATAGATCGGAGAACCCATCTCGGTCGGCATATCGAAGGTGTCGATAATATCCTTGATGCCGACGGGCACGCCATGCAGCGGACCGCGTTTTGCCCCGCGATCGACCGCGTGCGCCTGCGCGAGCGCCAGTTCCGGATTGAAATTCACCCAAGCCTTGACTGCGCCGTCACGCTTCTCGATGCGCGCCAGACAGTCACGCACTACCGCTTCGCAGGTCGTTTCGCCTGCAGCAATTTTTTGCGCGACCTCGACAGCGCCAAGTTCGTTCAGCGGGCGTTTGACCTTGGCGTCCATACTCAGTTTTTGCTCAGTTCTTGCCGGCGCGGCCAGCCGAGGTCCCGGCGATCCTGCCAAACACCGTACCGGACATCAGCCCCGAACCGCCCGGATAGTTGAAATAGAACAAGCCGCCGACCAGTTCGCCCGCGGCGTAGAGACCGCGGATCGGCTGGTAATCGGTGTTGAGCACTTCGCAATCGTTGTTGATGCGCAAACCACCGAACGTGAAGGTCAAACCGCAGGTCACGGCATAACCTTCGAACGGCGGCGTATCGATGGGGTTCGCCCAGTTGCTCTTGTTGATAGCGAGATCCTTGGTGCTGCGGCCATCCTTGATATTCGGGTTGAAAGGCACGTCGGTGCAGACCGCCGCATTCCATTCCTTGATCGTCTTGAGGAACTCCGCGGCATTCACGCCTTCAAGTTTCTCGGCGAATTCCTCGATCGTATTCGCCGTCACCTTGGTGATCTGGCGAATCTTGTACTCATCGCGCTGCAGGTGTTTCACTTTCTGGTCGAAGATCTGCCAGGCGAACTGGCCCGGCTGCTCGAGCACGACACGACCGTACTTTGCATAAGTGTAATTGCGGAAGTCGGCGCCCTCGTCGACGAAGCGCTTGCCGGTCGCGTTGATCATCACTGAAAATGGATAGGAGTGCTTCTGGAACTGGTCGCCAACGGCGAGATCGCCGAATTCCGGCGCATTCATCTCCCACTGTACAGCGTGGCCGCCCGACCAGTTGCCGCACGGGCTGGCGCCAATATCCAGCGCCATGCGGATGCCGTCACCGGTGTTGAAACGGGTGCCGCGCACTTTCGCCATGTCCCAGCCCGGGCCGAAATAGCGCGTGCGCATTTCTGAATTGGCCTCGAAGCCACCGCAGGCAAGTACGACGGAATTCGCCCGCAGTTCCTCGACCTTGCCGTCGTGGCGTGCACGCACACCCTCTACGCGATCGCCGTCAGTGATGAGATCGACGGCGCGCGTCGCGTAGCGGATCTCGATGCCGCGCTTTTTTGCCGCCTCGGTCTCCATCTGCACGAGACCCGGACCGCCGCCGACGGCTTCGACCGTGAGGCCGCCCCAGAATTTGAACTTACCGTCTATCTTGAACGCCTGGCGGCCATAGATCGGAATGAGCCGGACACCCTTTTGCCGCAGCCAGTTCAATGAATCGAAGCTTTTAGTGACCAGAAGCTCGACCAGGTCAGGATCGGCGCGATTTTGCGTGACCCGCGCCATGTCGTCGAAAAATTGGTCGGCGGTGTAGGTACCAAAATCGGTAGTCTCGATCTCGGCCGGCGTCAGGTCGGGCACCAGCGTCTTGATGTCGTCGATGCCGTTATAGACCACGCGGATCGAGCCCGCGGTGAACCGGCTATTCCCGCCGGACTCATCTTCCGGCGCCGCTTCGAGCATCAAGACTTTTGCGCCCTGCTCTTGTGCCGCCAGCGCCGCACTGAACGCCGCATTACCGGCACCAACAACGATTACATCAGCTGCTTTATCGGGCATTGCTTCCTCTGAACTCACTCACTCCGCCGCTTGCGCGACGCCACCGTGTGCTTTCGACCAGCTGGCCGGATCCTTCATGAACACTTCGACGTCCTTGAGTTTTCCGGCGTCGAATTTTCCGCTCTTCCTGGCAACGTCGAGCACGTTCCACCACGTTGCCAGCGAGTGCAACGTGACGCCGAGATCGCCGAATATCTTTTTGCTTTCGGGAAAGATGTCATAGAAAAAGAATACGAAGACATGATCGACGGTCGCGCCCGCGGTGCGCAGTGCCTTGCAGAAATTCACTTTGCTACGGCCGTCGCTGGTCATGTCCTCGACGAGAAGAACGCGATCGCCTTCCTCGATATGACCTTCGATCTGCGCGTTGCGGCCGAAGCCCTTGGGCTTCTTGCGCACATATTGCATCGGCAGCATCAGGCGGTCCGCCATCCAGGCCGCAAACGGAATCCCGGCGGTCTCACCGCCCGCCACCGAGTTCAAATTGCTCGAAGCCCGCCTCGCGCTCGATTGTCGCTGCGCCGAAATCGATCAGCGCCCTGCGCACGCGGGGAAACGAGATCAGCCGGCGGCAATCGGTATAGACCGGGCTGGCCCAGCCGGACGTATAGATGAACGGCTTGTCGGTCATGAAGCGGACAGCGTCCACTTCGAGCAGCATCTTTGCCGTCAGTTCCGCCATTTCCTCTTTGCTGGGGAAGCCGCTCATACGCTCACCACCTTCCATTCGATGGTTTCACCACCACGATAAACAATGGCACGCTCATCCGGCCCGGCAACTTTGACCTCCGCCGGCGCGGTCCATGACGTCTTTTCAAGCGTGATCGTGTCCTCGTTGGGCGACATCCGATAGTGCTTCGGCCCGTTGAGCGAAGTAAAGGCTTCGAGCTTGTCGAGCGCGCCCTCTTCCTCGAACACGCGTGCGTATGTCTCGATCGCGACCGGCGCATTGAACATTCCCGGCACGCCGTTGGTCGAAACCTTGCGCGCATAAGGATGCGGCGCGGAGTCGGTACCGAGGAAATAACAGGCGTCGCCCGATGTCGCCGCCTTGCGCAGCGCGGCGCGGTCGCGCGCGGTTTTGATCACCGGCATCACATACATGTAGGGTTTCAGGCCGTGACCGAACCAGTCATTGCGCGTCAGCATCATATGGTACGGCGTGATGGTGCCGCCGACCTGCGGCGTCGCGCTTTTCACGTAGTCGACGCCTTCTTTCGACGACAGATGCTCGAGGATGAAGCGAAGGCCCGGAAACTGCTTCGTCCATTTCGACAGATGCCGCTCGATGAAAACCTTCTCGCGGTCGAAGATATCGACCTCCGGATCGGTTTCTTCGCCGTGCATCAGGAACGGCATGTTGATCTTTTCCATGCGCTCCAGCACGCGCATGACTTTCTTGTAGTCGGTGACGCCGGCCGCCGAGTTGGTGGTGGCGTTGGCCGGATAAAGCTTCACACCGGTGAACAGGCCCTCGCGAAAGCCGCGCTCGACATCGTCGGGATCAGTGCTGTCGGTAAGGTAGCAGGTCATCAGCGGCTTGAATTTCGAGCCCGCCGGCAACGCCGCCATCACCCGCTCGCGGTAAGCGGCGACCTCCTTGGTCGTGCAGACCGGCGGAACCAGGTTCGGCATCAGGATGGCGCGGCCGAAATGTTTCGCCGTGTAGGGCAGCACCGCCTTGAGCATTTCGCCGTCGCGAACGTGCAGGTGCCAGTCGTCGGGTTTACGGATGGTGATACGTGCGGTCATGGGAAAACCGATACACCTCTCACTGGATCGGAGCCAATGTGCCGGACCGAAGCACCGCCCGACGGCATGCGCCGCACCATCGGGATGGAGCGGAAAAGACCAAGCACTGTAGCGTGACGTGTACCAAAATCAAAATTTTTTCCAAATTATGTACAGCACATTGATAGGATTGGCGGCTGGAGCAATCCTTTGGCCAAACAGGTACCTGACGAATTTGTAGAGCTTGCCACGGACGCCATGGCCCACTTTCAGGCGGGCCGGCTGGCGGAAGCTGAGAGTGCCTATCGCGCCGCCCTGACGATCACCCCGCAGGACCCTGCGGTGACCCACAATCTCGGCGTCGCCATCGCAGCCCAGGGGCGTCATCGGGATGCAGTCGGCTGTTTCGACGAGGCGCTCAGGTCCGAGCCCGGTTTCGTCTCCGCCCATTACAACCGGGCTGTCGCAATGATGGCGCTCGGCGACATGCAGGAGGCAATCAATGCCTTCGAGCGCGCCGCAAGGCTCGAACCGGAGCATTACGAGGCGCACCGCGCCGTGGGCTTTCTCTGGCTATCGCAAGGCGACCGCGGGACGGGCGCTCGATCATCTTGCCCGCACTTATGAGTTGCGGCGCGGCGACGACCGGACCACGATTGCGCTGAAGTCACTGACGACGGCGACGCGGCACAAGCTCGAACACGATGCCGAGCAGTTCGAGCATCTTTCGCAGCGAACAAGGGACCGGCTGCGCTTCGAGTTGCGTGCCCGCAATTACCGCACGGTCGCCGAGCAGATCACGAACAGGCTGACGACGCTCTCCGACGCGCAGATCGACGTGCTGGGCGACGACTACAACACGCCGATCCATCTGCGTGCAGCACCGGAGATCGCAGGCGGCGCGGTCAATCAGCGTGCGGATCTGGGCGCGCTGACTGCACAATTCGACGAGCAAGGCGCGATCGTCGTCGACGACCTGCTCACGCCGCAAGCGCTGGATTCATTGCAGCGGTTCCTGCTGGAGAGCACGATCTGGCACGACTTCTCCCATATCGACGGTTTCGTCGCGTCGTATCTGGAAGACGGCCTTGCCTGCCCATTGCTGCTGCAAATCGCCGACGAGCTGCGGCACGCGTTCCCGAACATCCTCGGCAAGCACGCGCTATCCCAGGCCTGGGCCTTCAAAGGCCTCAAGGCGCAGTCCGCCGTCGACGTCCATGCCGACGATGCCGCCGTCAGCGTCAATTTCTGGGTCACCCCGACGCACGCCAATCTCGATCCCGAACACGGCGGCCTGGTTGTCTGCCGCGCGCCGCCGCCGGACGGCTGGGAGATCAGGGATTACGACGCCGACCAGGCGCGCATTGTAACATTTTTGGAACAAAAGGCTGACGATAGCCTGATCGTGCCCTACCGTCAGAACCGCGCCGTGTTGTTCCGCTCCCGGCTCTTCCACCACTCGGATCGCCCAAAATTCAGCTCAGGCTACGAAAATAACCGGATAAATCTGACCTTGCTTTACGGCTAGCAAGCGTCTCCGCCACCAAAATACGGTGGGTTATCGACTGTTCCAAAATTGACACACCGGCAGGGTATTCCTATACACGAGGCAAGGGTGCTGCATGGCCATCGGTGCTGGCGGCTGGTTTGGCCCTCAGAGACGATCAATGCCCCCCGATCCGGACGGCAAGTACACCAATTCCGCACTGCGCATCGGCGACGCCGACCCCTATCCGCAGCGGAAGGTCGGCGAGTTCATCGGCAAGGTCGTTTCCAACAATCAGGTCAACGACGAGTACAAGCACCTTATTCTCAAGGTCCATGCGCACGCCTTGACCGCCTTTGCCGGGCAGATGTTCCACCTGCTGTGCCCGTCGCCCGACGGCGCCGAAGTATGGATGCGCCGGCCGATGAGCGTCTACCGCGTCGACGGGACAACGGACAGATCGAATTCCTCTACAAGGTCGAAGGCCGCGGCACGAAGGGCATGGCGATGCTCGAGCCGGGCGATGACTTCAACGTCGCCGGCCCGCTCGGCCACGGCTTCACGCTCGAACCCTCGTGGCGGAACATCGTCGTGCTCGGCCGCGGCGTCGGGCTGGCGACGCTGGCACCGCTGTCGCAGCTTGCCGCCGAGAACAAGGTCGGCGTCACGGCGATCCTGAGCGCCCGCAATCCCGGCGTTGTGATGTCGCGGGAATTGTTCGAAGGGCTCGGCGCCAAGACCATCACCGTGCTGGACTCCGACGGCAGCAGCGCGGTCGAAAACGTCGAGAAGATTCTCGAAGGCCTGATTGCGAACAAGAAAGCCGACGCGTTCTTCACCTGCGGCTCGAACCGGCTGCTCAAGCTGATGCAGCGGCTCGGCAAAAAACACAACATTCCTGGCCGGGTCGCGATGGAGCAGATCATGGTCTGCGGCTTTGGCGCCTGCTACGTTTGCATGCGCACCTTCGAAGTCGACGGCGCTCGCGTGCTGCGCCGCGTCTGCCGCGACGGTCCGGTGTTCAACATGCAGGAGGCGGTCGGATGGTAGATCTTTCCGTCAAGATCGGCGCGATCACGCTGCAAAATCCGATCCAGCCGGCGTCCGGTGCGTTTTCCTGGGAGTACAACGACGTCATCGATCTCAACCGGCTCGGCGCGCTGGTCGCCAAGACCATTTGCCGCGAGCCACGGCTCGGCAATCCGACACCGCGCATGGCCGAGACCGAGGCCGGCATCATCCAGTCGATCGGCTTGCCGGGCAAAGGCATCGATTATTTCATCGAACACATCGTCCCGGAATACGCCAGGTTCACGCCACCGCTGGTGGTCAGCTGTCTCGTCGGAAACCATCGAGGATTTCGCGGCGCTCGCCGAAGAATTGAGCGTACCGGACGTCGACGTGATCGAGGCCAATATCTCGTGCCCCACGCGCAACGCCACCGGCGGCAATTTCGCGATGCACGAGGACTACACCCGGGACTGCATCACTGCGATCCGCGCCAAAACCAAAAAGCCGCTCTGGGTGAAGCTCTCGCCGAACGCCGGCGACATTGTCTCGATCGCCAAGGCCGCGGAGGATGCCGGCGCCGACGCGCTGGTGATCGCCAACACCTTCCTGTCGCTGAAGATCAGAACGGATAATTTCCGCCCGGCGCTCGGCAACAAGTTCGGCGGGCTGGTGTCGCCGGCGCTGAAACCGATCGTGCTGCGGATGGTCTATCAGGTCGCCAAGCAGGTGAAAATTCCGATCATCGGCATCGGCGGCGTCACCAAGGCTGAAGACGTGGTCGAGTACATGCTGGCTGGCGCAAGCGCGGTCGGCATCGGCTATGCCGGTTTCCGCAACCCGACCGCGCTCACGACGATCATCGACGATCTCGAAGCCTGGTGCGACGAGCGCGGCATCAAGAAAGTGACGGAACTGATCGGCGCCGTGCGCGATCAGGACATGGAAACCGACACGCTCATTGCCGCGTCCGCGGGTGTCTAGATCGGCCGGTAACCAAAAGCAGAAGCTGAGCGCAGCAGCTGACGTTGGCCGTCACATGACCTTGAGGTTGATCGCAGACTCTTTGCCCCGACTGCTCTCTATTTCGTACTCGACGGTCTGTCCCTCGTTCAGCGAACTGAGACCGGCCCGTTCAACGGCCGAAATATGGACGAACACGTCCTTACCGCCACCACCAGAGGGTTGGATGAACCCATACCCCTTCGTTGGGTTGAACCATTTTACTTTACCGGTAGCCATTTCTATCTCCCATGCAAACCAGCAAGATACTCGGCGGGCCTGCGCGCGACAAGCATGGCGTACTGAATATCCACGCGGTACTGGCTTACAGAAGTAAGCGTGTCCGGGCTTGATGCAGGCTTTAATTAAGCCGCGACTGCCTTCGCCGCTTCCTCGGCATCCGGCTGCTTCCAGTCCTGCAGCCGCGGGAAAACTTCGCGGGCGAACAGCGAGAGATTATCGACCGTCTGCGTGTGGGTGAGTTCGCCGCCCTGTCCCATCATCAAAAGATTACCCATGCCGCCGCAGTGACCGCAGAAGTCGATGATCTGCTCATAGACTTCGTCGGGCGTTCCGCAGAACAGTACACCGGCATCGATCAGATCATCGACGCTGGCATTCTGCATCGAGATGACCTTGCCGTTTTTGGTGAAGGTGCGCGGCGGCGTCTCGCCACGCAGCATCCGCGCGTTGTCTTCCGGCGGCAGATAGCCGGGCGGATTGCGGAACGGCGGATAAACGATCGGGCTGGTGCGCAGATAGCCCGCGATCAAATGACCGCGCCGGCGCGCCTCTTCCCGGTCGTGTGAAACGCCGACCAGGCCGAGATAGGCGAAGCGGTCGGCACCCGGCGCCTTGCCGAACTTCGCGACATAACTCTTGCGGTAAGCATCGTAGATCCGGCGCGTGCCGTAGCCGGTGCCCAGCGTCGCCATGACGTAACCGCGATCGCCGAGCACACGCGCCTGCGTCGTGCTGCCGGTGGTCGACCAAACCGGCGGATGCGGCTCCTGCCATACCCGCGGCCAGACATTGACCTGGCGATACTGAAAGAACTCGCCTTCCCAGTTGAACACTGCGTCGTGCGTGGTCATCGCCTTGATGATGAAGTCGTGCGCTTCCCAGAAACGATCCATCAATTCGGTCGGATTACGGTTCGACGCGGCAATCTCGTACGGGATGCCCTTGATGAAGCCCATGTCGAGCCGGCCGCGCGAAATCACGTCAATGGTCGAAAGCTCCTCGGCGACGCGCAACGGATCGGGCCGATGGCCGATCGGATAGCCGAGCACCAGAATACGCGCCCGCTTGGTGATGCGCGACAGCACGGCGAGACCCACCGCGACGGATGATGACATGCAGGTCGCGGTCTGATGATGCTCGTTGAGCATGACGTCGAGGCCGAGCTCGTCGCAAAGCTGCCACTCATCGTAGTAGCGGTGGAACAAGTCGGCGGCGACGTGCGGATCGCATTTGCGGTTCGGGTAAGTGACGCGCAGCGTCGGGGCGCTTTCGTCCCACGCCGGGTAATAGGCTTGCTCACTGAAGTGATACACGCGCATGAGTCACTCCCCTGACGCGGACGCTTCCACCAGTGGTCCGCTCCGCTAGTTGGCCGTCACCGTTGCATCCACCAGATCGCCCGGACGCGTACTTACCGCGCGATGCGATGGCGCTTTTTCGGCGGCGATGGCCGCAGCCGTCACTTCCGCGGCGTCCGGCTGCTTCCAGGCCTTGAGCCGCGGATAAACCTCGCGCGCGAACAGCGTCAGATTATCGACCGTCTGCTCGTGGGTGAGATAGCCGGCATGGCCCATCATCAACAGATTGCCCATGCCACCGCAGTATTGGCAGAAGTCGGCAATCTGCTCGTAAACCTCATCCGGCGTGCCGCAAAACAGGATGCCGGCCGCGATCAGATCTTCGACGCTGGCGCTCTGCATATTGATGACGCGGCCGTCCTTGGTGAAACTGCGCGGAGCGGTCTGGCCGCGCAACATTCGCGCATTGTCCTCGGCGGACAGGAAACCCGGGCGGATTGCGGAACGGCAAGTGGACGATGCCGCTCGAGCGCAGATAACCGGCGATCAGATCGCCGCGTTTGCGCGCCTCGTCTTTGTCCTTTGCGACACCGACGAGCCCGAGATAGCCGAAGCGATCCGGACCCGGCGCCTTGCCCCATTTGGCGTGATAGCCGCGGCGATAGGCATCGTAGAGCGGACGGGTGTTATAGCCGGAGCCGAGCGTCGACATCACGTAGCCGCGCTCGCCGAGAAGTTTCGCCTGCGTGGTACTGCCGGTCGTGCTCCAGACCGGCGGATGCGGCTCCTGCCAGACCCGCGGCCAGATATTCACGTGGCGATAATTGAAGTACTCGCCTTCCCAGTTGAACACTTCATCATGCGTCGTCATCGCCTTGATGATGAAGTCGAGCGCTTCCCAGAAGCGGTCCATGACGCCGACCGGATTCTGGTTGGAGGACGGAAACTCATAAGGCACGCCCTTGATGAAACCCATGTCGAGGCGGCCGCGGGAGATCACGTCGATGGTCGATAGCTCTTCCGCGACCCGTAGCGGATCGGGCCGGTGGCCGATCGGATAGCCGAGCACCAGGAGCCGCGCGCGCTTGGTGATGCGCGCAAGCACCGAAAGCCCGACAACCACGGTCGACGACATGCAGGTCGCCGTCTGGTGATGCTCGTTGAGCATGATGTCGAGGCCGAGTTCGTCGGCGAGCTGCCACTCGTCGTAATAGCGGTGGAATAAGTCCGCCGCGATGTGCGGATCGCAGTTGCGATTGAGAAAATTGACGCGCAGCGAGCCCGAATGTTTGTCCCAACCGGGGAAATAGGGCTGCTCGGTGAACTGATAAACTCTCATTGCGCGACTTCCTTCTTCACTGCTTCTTCATTTGGTTTTCGCGAACGCCAGCACTTTCTCGGCGAAAACCTTCGGCTGTTCTTCGTGAGGGAAATGCCCGGCGCGGTCGATCAGTTCGAACCGCGCGCCCGGAATCATTCCTGCATAAGCGCGGCCATAGGCCTCGCTGAGCATGCGGTCCTGCGCACCCCACAGGAATAATGTCGGGATACGGATGCGATGCAGCCGGCTCTTGAGCCGTGGGTTGTGAAAGTAAGGATTCCAGGCAAAGCGCGCGGTCGCTTCTTTGGCCCGTGCGGCGGCAAGAACCTGGGCATCCGGCAACGCCTTGTAATCACGCTTGCCGGCTTCCGGGTTTGCATAAACGATTTGCAGATATTCGGGATCGGTCAGAGCAAAGATATCGGCAATATCGCGGGTCTGACGGTCGGAGACTTTGACGCCGACGGCGTTGGCCATCACCAGACGCGCCATGCGCGCCGTGGTTTTCACCGCGATCTCGGCCGCCACCCAGGCGCCGAGCCCGACGCCGACGACGGTGAGGTCGCGAAGATCGAGCTGATCGAGCATGTCGAGATAGAAATACGACAGGTCGTCGATCGAGCGCATGCCTTTCGGGATTTCGGAGCGGCCGTAGCCCGGATGTGTCGGTGCGATGACGCGCGCGCTTTTCGCCAATTCGTCGATCGCCGCAGCCGCCGGATCGATGCCGTTCTCGGCGTGAAGGAAAAGCAGTGGAGGTCCCGAGCCCCGATCGATGAAGTCGATCCGCGTTTCATTGACAACCAGCGACTGCGCCTCACTCGGTGACGCCACTGCCATTCCCCCTCCAGAACACGGGTTCTTTTGAATTGTGACCCGTCGTTCTAGCACGTGAAAAGCACTTTGCCAGCGAGCGGGACGCGACCGATTGGGCAAGCTTGCGTTGCGTGACCGGCATGAGGTGCCGATTGACACGGCATACGGAATTAAGGCGCGATACGCCCGCACGATTGACAGGGAGAGAAACGCAATGACCGACGTCACCACGCAGTTGGGGATCGCCTACGCCAACCATGATGGCGTCGAGCTTATGGGTGACCTTTTCCTGCCGAAAGGCGCCAAGGCCGCGCCGGCGCTGGTCGCCGTCCATGGCGGCGGCTGGGTGCAGGGCGTGCGTACCGCCTTCCAGTTCTGGGGGCCTTATCTCGCTTCGCGCGGCGTCGCGATGTTCTCGATCAGCTACCGGCTCGCCACCAAGGGCAAGATGTTTCCGCAAGCGGTGCAGGACGTGCTGGCCGGCGTGCAGTTCGTCCGCGGCAAGGCCAGCGAATTCGGCATCGACCCGGCGCGCATCGGATTGATAGGCGCGTCTGCCGGCGGCCATCTCGCCGCGCTCGCCGCACTCGGCGGCAAGAAATTCATCGGCGGCTATCCGCAGGATCAGTTTGCTGCAATGTCCGCGGACGGTGAAGGCGCTGATCGCGGTCTATGGCGTCTACGATCTGGTGGCGATGTGGAAGACCTATCAGATCCAGGGTGGTCTCGATAACAACATCCAGAAATTCCTCGGCGCGCCGCCGATGGAAAATCGCCAGCTCTATTTCGACGCGTCGCCGATCAGCTACGCGACCTTCGACAACAACAAGATCGGCGTACTGCTTGCCACCGGCACGCGGGACGACCTGGTCGACCCGAAGGAACACACCGAGCCATTCACGCTCGCGCTCAAGCAGGCGGGATTCTTCGTGCGGCCATGCATCGTGGAAGGCTCACCGCATTACTGGATGAACGATCCGATCGAAGAACCGGGCAGCTATTCCGGTTTCCTCGCGCCGCGCCTGATGCGCTTTCTCGCCGAGAAATTATGAAGCGGTGCGCGACAACGCCTGTTGCAGGGTCTGCGGCACGGGTCTTCGGCACCGGCTTTTGTAGTTGATGCTTGTCCAGGCGTTTGACCTGAACCGCGACGCAGCCGTTATTGCCGCACAGGTTGACCGCCAGCTGGAGAAGGCCGGTATCGGCCGCCTTGGCGTCCGTGACCGGCGGCACGTGCACCCTGGCCGCGGCGTGATGCAGGAGAACCGCGCTCGAGATAAACGAGGCGATCGCGATGGCCGTAAGAAGCATTCTGCGCATCGTATTCTCCGGCGGAGCCTGCCTCCTTTGGTCCCTAAAAGATTATGGTAAATGGACGATTAACGGTCTCTCCGGCCAGCCTTTGTCGCCCCTTCTTTGCCCACGAAAGACGCACTGCCGCAGCCCCTGCTTCGATGTTGCGCAAAAACTGGCCGCTTTCTACAAATGACGCTTGGGACCATTCCACCGGGAGGAGTCCTGCGCGTTAAGCGGGACAATCAGAAGGATACACGCGATGATCAGGCCATTGCTTTTGGGGACGGCGGTGCTCGCGCTCGTTGCGGTGCCGGCCATATCGCAGCAGAAAACCGTCAAAATCGGCTTCATTTCCAGCTTTAGCGGCCCGGTCGCGGTGATCGGCAACGATATGCGCAACTCGTTCGAGCTCGGCCTCGACCATGTCGGCCGCAAGCTCGGCGGCCTGCCGGTGGAAGTCATCTACGAAGACGACGAGATCAAGCCGGACGTCGGATTGCAGAAGACCCAGAAACTGCTGCAGTCCGACCACGTCGACTTCGTGGTCGGCTACATCTGGTCGAACGTGCTGCTGGCCTCGCTGCCGGCGCTGATCGACTCCAAGACGATGACCGTCGTTACCAACGCCGGCGCTTCGCAGCTCGCCGGCAATCAATGTTCGCCCTACGTGTTCTCGACCTCGTTCCAGAACGATCAGGTGCCGGCTGCGGTCGGCACCTACATGAACCAGAAGGGCATCAAGTCGGTCTTCCTGATGGCGCCGAACTACACCGCCGGCAAGGACATGGCGACCGGCTTCAAGTCGACCTTCAAGGGCCAGATCGTCGGCGAAGAATACACCCGCTGGCCGGATCAGCTCGACTTCTCCGCCGAGCTGTCCAAGGTCCGCGCCGCGAAGCCCGACGCCATGTACGTGTTCTATCCGGGCGGCCCGGGCGTGCAGTTCATGACGCAATACGCGCAGTCCGGCCTCAAGGGCCAGGTGCCGCTCTACTCCGGCTTCACCATCGACGATCTGTCGCTGCCGCGGCTGAAGGATCTCGCGGTCGGCAATCCGAGCGCGATGCTGTGGGTCAGTGACTTGCAGAACGACGCCAACAAGAAATTCGTCGGCGACTACAAGGCCAAGTACAAGACGCTGCCGTCGTTCTATGGCGCCGACACCTATGACGCCGTCGGCCTGATCAACAGCGCCGTCACCGCGGTCAAAGGCGACCTCACCAATAAAGAGGGCATGCGCAAGGCGATGGAAAAGGCCGACTTCAAGTCGGTGCGCGGCAACTTCAAGTTCGGCAACAACCACCTGCCGATCCAGAACTTCTACCTTGAAGAAGCGCGGAAGGATCCTGACGGCAGCTACTCGCTGCACACGATCTCGACGATCGTGAAAGACGATCAGGACACGTATCACACGCAGTGCCCGATGAAGTGGATCGGCATTAACTGCTTGGCAGCGGCGGCGGGCGCGTCGGGGCGTTAAGGACGCCGGCCGCTGTGCTTGAAGTCACCCTCGAGGCCGGGACCGCCGGAGCTGTCGGTCGATGCTTTATTTCATCGAGCAGACCCTCAACGGCATCCAGCTTGGCATGCTGCTGTTTCTGCTTGCGGCGGGCCTGACGCTGATCTTCGGCATCATGGACCTGGTCAATCTGGCGCACGGCTCGCTGTACATGCTGGGCGCCTATTTCGCCGCCACCTTCGCCGAGGCGACCGACAGTTTCGTGCTCGGCGCGATCCTTGCCCTCGCCGCGACCTTCGTCGCCGGCGTGGTGCTCGAAGTCATCGCCATCCGTCCGCTCTACGGACGCAATCACCTCGATCACGTGCTCGGCACGTTCGGCATTCTGATCTTCTTCAACGACCTGGTGCGGCTGATCTGGGGACCGGGGGGAATGACGCTGTCGCTGCCGAGCGAAATGCTCAATGCCGTCGAGGTGCTGCCCGGCGTGTTCTACCCGGTCTACCGGCTGGTCATCATCGCCGTGACGCTCGCGGTGGCGCTGCTGCTCTATTTCACCGTGATGCGCACCCGGCTCGGCATGCTGATCCGCGCCGGTGCATCCAATCGGGAAATGGTCGGCGCGCTCGGCATCAATATCAAGCTGCTCGTACACGCTGGTGTTCGGGCTTGGCGCCGCGCTCGCCGGCTTTGCCGGACTGATGCAGGCGCCGATCCTGACCGTGCAGATCGGCATGGGCGAAAACATCCTGATCCTCGCCTTCGTGGTCATCATCATCGGCGGCGTCGGCTCGATCCGCGGCGCCTTCGTTGCCGCTATGCTTGTCGGCCTGATCGACACCATCGGACGCGCTTTCGTTCCCGACATGCTGCGCTCGGTGTTGAACGCGAGCGCCGCGAGCACGCT
This sequence comes from uncultured Alphaproteobacteria bacterium, assembly GCA_963739945.1. Taxonomy (GTDB): domain Bacteria; phylum Pseudomonadota; class Alphaproteobacteria; order Rhizobiales; family Xanthobacteraceae; genus BOG-931. Next base: position 33,065 of record CAVUCN010000036.1, read on the forward strand.
GGGGCCGGCGCTGGCGTCGATGCTGATCTACGTGCTGATGGCGGGGATCCTGGTCTTCCGGCCGGAAGGCTTGTTCCCGGCGGCAACGCGATGAGCGCATGGCTCAATCCACGCCGCGCTGCCACTGTCGGCTTTCTCATCATTCTGGCATTGCTGCCGGTCTATGCGTCGCTGACCGGCAACGAGTTCGCGATGACGCTGTTCACGCGCATTATCATCATGGCGATTGCCGCGGTGAGCCTTGAACCTGATCATGGGCTATGGCGGCATGGTGAGCTTCGGCCACGCCGCCTATCTCGGCATTGGCGGCTATGCCGTCGGCATCTTGTGGAAGGAAGGCATCACCTCCGGCTTCGCGCAGTGGCCGGTAGCCATTCTGGCTTCCGCACTGTTTGCGCTTATCGTCGGCGCGCTCAGCCTGCGCACGCGCGGCGTCTATTTCATCATGATCACGCTCGCCTTTGCGCAGATGATCTACTACGCCGCGCTCGGCATGGACCGCTACGGTGGCGACGACGGCATGACCATCCGGCAGCGCAGCCAGTTTGGCGGACTGCTCGATCTCAACAACCGCGTGCTGTTTTATTATCTGTGTTTCGCGATCTTGATCGGCAGCATTTATCTGGTGCGGCGGCTGGTGAATTCGCGCTTCGGCCTCGTCGTGCAGGGCACCCGCTCCAATGAGCGGCGGATGCGCGCGATCGGCTTTCCGACCTTCCGCTACAAGCTGATCTGCTTTGTCGTCGCCGGCGCGCTGTGCGGACTGGCCGGCGCGCTGCTCGCCAACCACACCAATTTCGTCAGCCCCGCGATCATGTTCTGGACCCGCTCCGGCGACTTGATGGTCTATGTGGTGCTCGGCGGTCTCGGAACGCCGTTCGGACCGCTGATCGGCACGGCCACATTCCTCCTGCTGGAGGAAGTGCTGTCGCGTTTCACCGAATATTCCGGACTGTTCCTCGGCCCCGGACTCCTGCTGGTCGCGCTGTATTTGCGCGGCGGCATCGAAGGATTGCTCGGAGGGCCGGCGCAATGGCTGAACCGCTCCTTCAGATCGCAGGCCTCTGCAAGCGCTTCGGCGGCGTCGTCGCGTCCGACGCCGTCACACTCGACATTCCGCACGGTGAATTTCATGCCGTCATCGGGCCGAACGGCGCCGGCAAGACAACGCTGATCGGCCTTCTGGCCGGCGAGATTTCGCCGTTGAGCGGCACCATCAGGTTCGACGGCAGCGATATCACCGGCTCTGCCGGTCGACCGCCGCAGCAAGCTCGGCATGGCGCGGTCGTTCCAGATCACCTCGCTGTTTCCGGAATTCACCGCGCTCGAAAACGTCGCGCTGGCGGTCCAGGCCCATGCCGGGCACTCGTTCCGGTTCTGGAAGGACGCCTGGAGCGACGAGACGCTGTGCGAACCGGCACGTGCGGCGCTGGCGCGTGTCGGTATGTCCGGCCGCGCCGATACGCCGGTTGGCAAGCTCAGCCACGGCGAACAGCGCCAGCTTGAGATCGCCATGGCGCTGGCGACGAAGCCGCGTCTACTGCTACTCGACGAGCCGATGGCCGGCATGGGTCCGGAAGAATCCGCGCGCATGGTCGGCGTCCTGCGCGAACTCAAAGGCAGCATCACCACATTGCTGATCGAGCACGACATGGAAACGGTGTTCGCGCTCGCCGACCGGATCACGGTTCTGGTCTATGGCCGCGTCATCGCCTCCGGCGATCCGGCCGTAATCCGCGCCGACGCCGCAGTGCGCGAGGCCTATCTCGGCGAGCAAGAGGCCGCCGCTCATGACTGAAAGCGCTTCGGCTCCGCGCCCGTTGCTTCGAAGTGTCAGGTATCGAGACCAGCTATGGCTTGAGCCGCGTGCTGTTCGGCATTTCGTTCTCGATCGCGCCCGGCGAAATGGTGTCGCTGATGGGCCGCAACGGCATGGGCAAGACCACGACCGTGCGCTCGATCATGGGACTGACGCGCGCAACCGGGGGTTCGATCCGCTTTGACGGCGAAGAGATTCGCCAACTCCCCTCCTATCGCGTCGCCAAGCTCGGTATCGGCCTCGTACCGGAAGGCCGGCAGGTGTTTCCCAATCTCACCGCGCGGGAAAATCTCGTCGCGACGGCTGCGAACCGCACCAGTGCCGCCGATCCGTGGACGCTCGACAGGATATTCGCGCTGTTTCCGCGGCTCGCCAGCCGCGCCAACGCGATGGCTAACCTGCTTTCGGGCGGCGAGCAGCAAATGCTGGTAATCGGCCGAGCGCTGATGACCAATCCGCGCTTGCTCATTCTCGACGAGGCGACCGAAGGCCTCGCGCCGCTCATCCGTGACGAAATCTGGCGCTGCCTGCAACAATTGCGCGCTGCCGGACAATCGATCCTGGTGATCGACAAGAACGTCGATGCGCTCACGCGCATCGCCGACCGCCACACCATTATCGAACGCGGCCGCGTGGTGTGGACCGGCAATTCAAAAGAGTCTGGCAAGCTCCGCCGATATCCAGCACCGCTATCTCGGCATCTGAATATCGAAATCCGCTTGTGCGTCGTCCGTCACCGGACAGATCAGCGTCGACTGATGTTCTCAGCGGTTGAGCCGCCCGAGCAGAAAACGCGCCAAATTCTTGATGGTTCGCGGATAGGCGCCGCGGCTGGTCATCCTGCGGCAAGTTCATGAGGTCGATCTTTTCTTCGCTGAAGCCGCCGTCCTGCATCATCCAGATCGCATCGGTCCAGTAACCAAGCTCGATCAACACGGCGGCTGCCTTCAGCAGCGGGTCCCCGGTCAGGCCGCGCCGCGCAAATATAGCATCCGACCAGATACGCTTGGGCCGGTCCGGGCCGCCGAACTTTTCGCCGTCATAGAAATCGACAAACCGGAAACCGCGGCTGTTCAGATAGCTGGCCACGTCATCAAACAGCGGCTGGTCTTCATACAGCTCGGCGAATTCAACCTCGGTGCGCACGATCGACGTGTGATCGAGGATACCAGCGCCGCCACGGAAGATTTCCAGCTCCGTGCCTTGCGTATCGATTTTAAGATAGTCGATCCGCGCGATGTCCGCCTGACGCGCGAACGCGTCGAGCGTGATGCATTGAAGCTTTACTTCCTTGGCGATCCGGAAAATGTCCTCCGCGTCCCAGCGGTCAACGATCACCCTGTTAGGGCGCAGCATCGAGCTGGAATAACCGTTCTCGGTGACGAACAGCGTCCGCTCGCCAGCCTCACCGGCAAGCGCCGTGTTGTGGCGGACGACCTTGCCATAAGCGCCATCGGAGGTTTGAACGACGTGGTCGCGCGGCTCGAGCAGATGAATTTCGCACTTCGCCGCGACGTTGCGCAGGTCCTTGAATATACCAGCTGCGCCAACATCGAGGACGATCAGCGGCCCCTCGAATTGCTCGCTGATGGCATCCAGTCCGGACATTATGCGCTGATCTTTGCGGGAGCCGCGACGGGGCTGCAGCGTGGCGTTTTTGCGTCGGGCCGCCTGGTGGAAATGGTCGGAGCGATAGGATTTGAACCTACGACCCCCTCGTCCCGAACGAGGTGCTCTACCAGGCTGAGCCACGCTCCGACTACGCCGCGGCTTATACAAGCCGCTTATCGAGGCCGCAAGCGCCGGCCATTTCCGGCCGTTCCGCTTGCGTGCCTGCCGCTATTTAGGCACTCATGATGCCGCGATGACAGCCCCGCTGGTGACACGCGTATCGAGGGCCGACGCCGCGGCCGTCGGCGATGCCGTGCACTGCCTGCGGGCCGGCGGCCTCGTCGCCTTTCCGACCGAGACGGTCTACGGCCTCGGCGCCGACGCCACCAATGCCCATGCCGTCGCGCGGCTCTACGACGCCAAGGGCCGGCCGGCATTCAATCCGCTCATTTCGCACGTGACCGGCGAAGCCGCGGCGCAAAAGCTGGCGCGGTTCGACGACAATGCGGCGAAGCTCGCCAAGGCGTTCTGGCCCGGCCCGCTGACGCTGGTGCTGCCGAAAGCCGACGGCTGCCCGGTCGCCGAACTCGCCACCGCCGGCCTCGACAGCATCGCCGTGCGCGTGCCGCATCACGATGTGGCGCAGAAAATTCTCGCCGCATTCGGCCGCCCGATCGTCGCGCCGTCGGCCAACCGCTCCGGCCATGTTTCGCCGACCACGGCAGCCCATGTGCTCGCCGACCTGCGCGGCCGCATCGAGCTGATCGTCGACGGTGGCGCGACCCCGGTCGGCGTTGAATCGACCATCGTCGCCTGCCTCGACGAACCGATGCTGCTGCGGCCCGGCGGCCTGCCGCGCGAGGCCATCGAACAGGTTCTCGGCCGTGCGCTCGCCGAACGCGCCGGCGGCGACTAGCGGCCGACGATGCGCCGCTCGCACCCGGCATGCTGGCGTCACACTATGCGCCACGCACGCCGTTGCGGCTCGATGCCGAAAGCTGTCGCAGCCGGCGAAGCGCTTGCTGGCGTTCGGCGCTTCGCCGATCGAAGGCGCCGCCAACGCCAAGACCACGCTCAATCTTTCAAAGAGCGGCGATCTGATCGAGGCCGCCGCCAATCTTTTCTCTTATCTGCGAACGCTCGACGGCGCCGGAGCAGCAATGATCGCGGTGATGCCGATCCCGCACAACGGTCTCGGCGAAGCCATCAACGACCGGCTCAAGCGCGCCGCCGCGCCGCGCTAGCGGCAGCTTGCGCGGCACCCGGCCGGCTGCCATTTTCAGGGCTGAACCCGTTCCAGCGGATGTGCCCCGATGCTCGATAGACCGAAGATGGATCCCGCGCTGCTCGCGCGTTTTGCCGCGATCGTCGGCGACAAATTCGCCATCACCGATCCGGACATGCAGGCGCCGTATCTGATCGAGCAGCGCAACATGTTCCAGGGCCACACGCCCGTGGTGTTGCGCCCGGCAACGGTCGCTGAAGTGTCGGCGATCGCCAAGACTTGCCAATGACACCGGCACGCCGATCGTGCCGCAAGGCGGCAATACCGGCCTCGTCGGCGGCCAGATCCCGCTGCACAACGAGGTCGTGCTGTCGCTCAACCGGCTCGACCGCATCCGCGAAATCGATCCGACGTCGAACACCATCACCTGCGAAGCCGGCGTCACCTTGCAGCGTACCCGCGAGGCGGCCGCCGAGGTGGACCGGCTTTATCCGCAGCTTCTGCCGTCGGAAGGCACCTGCACCATCGGCGGCAACCTTTCGACCAATGCCGGCGGCACCGCGGCGATCGCCCACGGCATCGCGCGCTCGCACGCGCTCGGCATCGAGGTGGTGCTGGCCGACGGCCGGGTGATGAACAACCTCAACAAGCTGAAGAAGGACAATACCGGCTACGACCTGAAGAACCTGTTCATCGGCGCGGAAGGCACGCTCGGCATCATCACCGCCGCGGTGCTGCGCCTGGTGCCGCGGCCGCGCTCGGTCGAAACCGCGTTTCGCCGGAGTCAAATCGCCGGAAGCGGCGCTGGAACTGCTCGGCATCGCCACCGAGCGCACCGCCGGCGGCGTCACCAGTTTCGAGATCATGACCCGCCGCGGCATCGATCTCGTGCTGGAGCACGGCCAGGGCGTCCGCGATCCACTGGCGTCGCCGCACGACTGGTACGCGCTGATCGAACTGTCCTCGCAGCAGCGCGAAGGCCTGCGCGACGTGATGGAGGACATCCTCGGCGAAGGCATGGAAAAGGGTCTGGTGTTCGACGCCACCATCGCCGACAGCATCGAGCAGGCGAAGATGTACTGGCGCATCCGCGAGCTGTTCGGCGAGGTGCAGAAATATGCCGGCGGCTCGATCAAGCACGACGTGTCGGTGCCGGTCGCCGCAGTGCCGGCGTTCATCCGCGAGGCCAACGAAGCGGTCGTGAAGCTCATTCCCGGCGCGCGGCCGCTGCCGTTCGGCCATCTCGGCGACGGCAACATCCACTACAACGTCACCCAGCCGGTCGGCGCCGACAAAGCCGAATACCTCAAGCGCTGGAATGACGTGAACGCCGTCGTGTTCGAGGTGGTCAAGAAATACGGCGGCTCGATCTCCGCCGAGCATGGCGTCGGCGTGGTCAAGCGCGACCTGCTGCCGTCGGTCAAGGACCCGGTCGCGCTCGAGCTGATGCACAGCCTGAAAGCGATGCTTGACCCGAAGGGCATCCTCAACCCCGGCAAAGTGCTCTGACCGCGCCACTGAATTGGCCGATTAATGAATGATTAACGATACGGCGGCTCACTACGCTTGGGCATGATTCCCGCGGCGGGCGCCAGTGAAGCAATCGAACCTGAGTTTCAGCCAATTGGCCAAAGGCGCGGCAGCGCAAAAGCTGCAGCCGACCGCGGCCATGATGCTGTTCTCCGAGGGGCTCGCGCACCATCGCGCCGGCCGGCTCGCGGAAGCAGAGCAACTCTATACGCGCGTTCTGGAAACGCGGCCCGATCACTTCGACAGCCGCCATCTGCTCGGCGTCGTCTTCCACCAGCGCGGCAATCATGCGGAGGCGCTGGACCATTTCGAGCTAGCGCTCAAGCGCGACCGCAAGAATATCCACGCCCTGAACAACCGCGGCACGGCGCTCAAGGAGCTGAATCGGCTCGACGAGGCGCTGGAGAGTTACAATCGCGCGCTGGCGGTCAAGCCGGATTACGCCGATGCGCTGTCGAATCGCGGAAACATCCTCAAAGAGCTGAAGCGCTTCGACGAGGCGTTGGAGAGCTATAACCGCGCCATCGCGGCACGTCCCGATTATGCCGAGGCTTACTCCAATCGCGGCAATGTACTGCGCGAACTCGGGCGATTTGATGAGGCGCTGGCCGACGTCGATCGCGCCATCGTGCTGCGGCCGGACTATGCCGAAGCCTGGTCCAATCGCGGCAGCGTCCTGCATGCCCTGAAACGATTTGCCGAGGCGCTGGTCAGTTACGACCGCGCCTTGGTGCTGCAGCCGAACTTCGCACTCGCGTGGTCCAATCGCGGCAATACGCTGCACGAACTCGACCGCTGCGAAGAAGCGCTGGCCGATTTCGATCAGGCTGTCGCGCTCCAGCCTGATTTTCCGGAAGGCCATTCCAACCGCGGCAACGCGCTGCGGCAACTACAGCGATACGACGAGGCGCTGGCGAGCTACCACCGCGCTATCGTGCTGCAGCCGAATTTTGTCGAAGCCCATTGCAACCGCGGCAGCGTGCTGCAGGACATCGGCCGGTTCGACGAAGCCCTGGCAAGCTACGACCACGCGATAAGCATAAAGCCCGACTTCGCCGATGCGCGCTTTAACGCCGGTGCGGCGCGGCTCCTCGCCGGCGATTTCGCGCGCGGGTGGGAAGACCACGAGTGGCGCTGGGACATCGCGCAGTTACAGAACTTCAAACGCCATTTCGCACAGCCGCAATGGCGCGGCTCTGATGACATCGCCGGCAAGACCATTCTTATCCACGCCGAACAGGGCCTCGGCGACACGCTGCAGTTCAGCCGATATTTGCCGCGGGTTGCCGAGCACGCCGAACACGTCATCTTTGAAGTGCAGAAGCCGCTGCATGCGCTGATGACAAGCCTCGCAGGCGGCGTACAGATCGTAACGCGCGGCGATCCTCTGCCTGATTTCGATCTGCACTGCCCTTTGCTAAGTCTGCCGCTGGCGTTTGGAACGACGCTTGAGACCGTGCCGGCGCAGATGCCGTATCTGTCTGCCCCGGCGGACAAGATCGGCGCATGGCACGACCGGCTCGGCAAGCACGACAGGCCGAGAGTCGGCCTGGTCTGGGCCGGCAACCCGCGCAAGGAATTGCCCGGCTCGAACCGCATCGACCGGCAGCGCAGCATGACTTTCGACCGGCTGGCGCCGCTTCTCGACATCACCGGCTGCGGCTTCTTCAGCCTGCAAAAAGGCGACGACGCGGTTGCGCAGATCCGCAACAGCACGTTGCGCGAACGTGTCACCGATTGGACCGACGAGCTGCACGACTTCACCGATACCGCGGCGCTGATCGAGAATCTCGATCTCGTCATCGCGGTCGATACGTCGGTCGCCCATCTCGCCGGCGCATTGGCAAAGCCGTTCTGGCTGCTCAACCGCTATACGACTTGCTGGCGATGGCTGCTCGACCGCGACGACAGTCCCTGGTATCCGACGGCGCGGCAATTTCGGCAGGACGAGAGCCGAAGCTGGGATGATGTCATCGCCCGCATGCAGATCGCGCTGCGCGACTACGTAGCCGGTTTCGGTCAACCGGCTGCCTGAAGACGATCGATCTCCGCCGCGCCAGCCTTGATCCGCGGAATGAGCTCGCGGCCGAATTCGACCGTGTCGTTGAACGGATCGAAGCCGCGGATCAAAAACGATCCGATGCCGAGCCGGTAATATTTCGAGATCGCGTCCGCGACCTGCTCCGGCGTGCCGACCAGGCACGATGTATTGCCCAGCGCGCCAGTCGCCCGCGCGATCGGCATCCACAACCGCTCATCGTGGATGTCGCTCTCGAGCGCGAAGCTCATCAGCCGCCGCCCGGCATTGTCGACCGGGCCGGAAGTCGCCTCCTGCCGGCTCCAGCCTTTCTTGCCGGTCATGCCGGCAAGTATCCTGTTAGCCTTGTCCCACGCGGCGCCTTCGGTCGGCGCAATGATCGGCCGTACCGAGACATTGAAGCCCGGGGTCCTGCCGAACGCTCCCGCCCTGGCGCGGAATTGCGTCAAGCGCTCACGGGTCGAAGCCAGCGGTTCGGCGTAGATCGCGTAGACGTCACACAGCCGCGCGCCCATTTCGAGCGCGCCGTCCGAAGCGCCGCCGAAGAACAACGGCGGATGCGGCTTTTGCAGCGGATGAACGTCCGAGTGCGCACCATGCACGCGGTAAAACTCGCCGGCAAAATCGAACGGCTTCTCGCTCGACCAGGCAAGCTTCATCAGTTCGAGATATTCGGCGGCACGGCGATAGCGCTCCACTTTCGGCGTGAAATCGCCGTCGCCCTCCTGCTCGTCGTCGGTTTTGCCGGTGATGATGTGGACGGCGAGCCGGCCGCCGGTCAGATGATCGAACGTCGCGACTTTGCGTGCCATCAGCGTTGGCGCGACGAAGCCAGGCCGGTGTGCGATCAGATAGCCGAGGCGTTCGGTATGTGCCGCCGCATGCTGCGCGACCAGAAAGCCTTCGGCGGACGACGACGAGTAGCCGACCAGAACCAGATCGAAGCCCGAGGCTTCGTGAGCGCGCGCCGCTTCCACCACGTAGTTTGGGAACAAGCCGCCTTCGATGACGTGCAGCGTCGCGTCGCTCTTTGGCGGCGCGACACCTATCATGCCGATGATTCTGACAGGCATGGCCGATCCTCACGACACTACCTTACGTCACTCTACGTCACTCTACGTCCGGCACTACCCGTGCCGTCAACCAAGCTTGATGCTTGCTTCCCTGACGATGTGGCTCCAGAGCTGCATCTGGCTCTCGATGTAGGCACCGAATTCCTGCGGTGTGTTCTGGTGCAACTCGACGTTGAGTTCGGCAAAGCGCGCCGTCACCTGCGGCGAAACCAGCGCGGCGTTAAGGCCGGCATTGAGCTTCTTGACGATCGCAGCCGGCGTGCCGTGCGGAACAAAAACGCCGTTCCAGTCGTAGCCTTCAAATCCCGGCAAAGTATCCGACATTGGCGGAATGTCCGGCAGTGTCGGCAGCCGGCCTTTGCCGGTTTGCGCGATGGCTTTCACTTTTCCCGATTTGACCAGCCCGAAGCACCGAAGAGCCGTTGGAGAAAACGAACTTCACTTGTCCAGCCATGACGTCTTTGATCGCTTCGCCACCGCCGCGATAAGGCACGTGATTGATCTTTATGCCCGCGGTGCGGGCAAATAATTCCAGCAGCAGATGTTGCAGCGTGCCGTTGCCGGACGATGCCATGTCGATACCGTCCGGTGAGCTTTTGGCATAGGCGATAACGTCAGCGACGGTGTTCACCGGCAGCGACGGCGTCGCCACCAGGATATTCGCCACCAGCCCGACCAGGAACACCGGATCGAAACTTTTCCGATAATCGAACGACAAATTCTCATAGAGCGCTTCGTTCACCGAGAACGCTGTTGCATCGTGCAGGATGGTGTAGCCATCAGGATCGGCCTTGGCGGCGATAGCTTCGGCGATGGTGCCGCCGGCACCGCCGCGATTCTCGATGGCAAATTGCTGCCCGAAGTCCTCGCCGAGCCTGGCGTAGATGATGCGCGCCGTGGTGTCGGCGCCACCGGCCGGAGGATAGGGCACGATCACCCGGACCGGCCGGTCTGGCCACGCCGTTTGCGCACGAGCCGTGCCGGCCGTCGACGCAGCCGCTGCGGCAGCCAACAGCGCGCGGCGTGTCAGTTTAATCCCCGGCATCGCTCCCTCCCCGCCTTTTGCCGCCAACTTAGCACCGGCGTGCCATCGGGGAAGAACCAAAGGTAAAGGGAAGGAACAACGCGATACTTCGCTCAAGGCCGAAGTAAATCGGGTGGCTAATGCTTCGGGGCATGCCGATGTTAGACCCATGCCAAGGAGAGAGCGCTGGTGACCACAAATCCTGCATCCATCAAACAACCGCACCTGTTCTACGGCTGGTACGTCGTCGCGGCGGGGTTTGCCGTCACATTCGTCGGTTTCGGCTGCGTCTATTCCTTCAGCGCTTTCATCGAATCGCTGCAGCGGGATTTCGGCGCGGCGCGCGGCTCGGTTTCGCTGGCATTTTCGCTCGCCGGCTTTCTCTATTTCGCGCTTGGCGCCATCAGCGGCCCGCTGGCCGACCGCTGGGGATCGCGCCGCGTGGTCCTGACCGGCATCATCCTGATCGGCGCCGGACTGGTATTGGCGAGCTTCGCGCAAAGCCTGCCTGCCGTTTACGCCGCCTACGGTCTCGGTGTCGGCCTTGGCGTCGGCTGCTCTTACGTTCCGGCGATGGGCGCGGTGCAACGGTGGTTCGTCAAGCGGCGCGGCTTTGCGTCCGGCCTTGCCTCAAGCGGCATCGGCGCCGGAACGCTGGTCGGGCCGCCATTTGCCGCATTGCTCATCGGCGTTTGGGGATGGCGCGATGCTTATCTCATTCTCGGTGTCGTTGCCGTCATCGTCGGCGCGGGCATGGCGCTTCTGATCGAGAATGATCCGAAAGATCGCGGGCTCGGCCCCGATGGTGAAATCCCAAAAGCGCAAAGCCAGTCCGTGGCGGCGGCCGGCACCTCGATCATCGAAGCCATCAAATCGAAACGCTTCATCGGGCTCTATGCCGCGTGCCTCGCCTGCTCGTTCGGTGTATTCGTTCCTTTCGTCCACCTGACACCCTATGCAACCGATCACGGCATCTCGCACTCTTCCGCCGTGCTGCTGGTCAGCGTGATCGGCATTGGCAGCACCGTGGGCCGCTTCTTTCTTGGCGGTTTGGCCGACCGGTTCGGGCGCGAACTCTCTTTGGTCGGCATGTTCGCCGGCATGGCGTTCGGCCTCATCATCTGGGTGACATCGACGCAGTTCTGGTCGCTCGCCATTTTCGCCTTCATCTTCGGCACCGCTTACGGCGGCTGGGTCGCGCTGCTTCCCGCCGTGATTATGGATTATTTCGGCGGCCGCAATGTCAGCGGCCTGATCGGAATTCTCTACACCAGCGCCGGCATTGGCACGCTGATCGGCCCGAGCGCCACCGGATATGCGTTCGATGCAACGCACAGCTACACGGTTCCGATACTGATCAGCATCGGCGGCAACGTCATTGCCGCGATCATCATGGCCGCAACGGCGCGGACGCGAAGCTAGAATAGCGAGGCCTGACCGTCCGGCTTCCGCACTTTCTGGGCGCGAGGCTTCGTTTCCCCGGCAAAAAGATCGGGCGATGCCGGCGGCGCAATGCGCGGCGCCTCGGTCGAAGCCGGTTCGATGAGTGCCGCTGAATCGTTAGCGACGCGATTGACCGCTGTCGAAACTTCGTAGGCTTCAAGCAGGTCTTCTTCCGCCGGAGCGATCAACGCCGCGGCGACGTCGGCTTCGACATTGGCGCAATCGAGCCAGAGGTCGAACGCCGCCGGCGGCACGAATACCGGCATCCGGTCGTGAATGGCGGATAGCGTGCGGTTTGCCCGCGTCGTGATGATCGCGGCAGTATCGATCTCTTCGCCGTTCGGGCCGGTCCAGGTTTCATAGAGACCCGCGAAAGCCAGCGGCGGCGCTTCGCCATTGGCGTCGCGTTTGGCGCGCACGAAATATGGCCGTTTCGGCGGCCCGACCAGCCATTCGTAGAATCCATCGGTCGGAATCAGGCAGCGCCGCCGCCGCATGGCGTGACGAAAGGCCGGCTTTTCCAGAACGGATTCACCGCGCGCGTTGAGCAACAGCGGGAAGGTCTTCGGATCCTTGACCCACGACGGCAACATGCCCCAGCGCATCAGCGCAAACGAGCGCTTGCCGTCGTGCAGGCGCACGATCGGTATCGGTTGGGTCGGGGCGACATTGTAGCGCGGCGGAAAGTTCGGCAGTTCGCCATAGCCGAACATCGCCCGGATCGCCTGCGGCGTTGAGATGATGACATAGCGTCCGCACATGGTCTAATTACCTGGTCAGCTGGATATTTGGGCCAGACAGATATTTATCGATCCGAGCGCAATCCAGAGCGCCGAACGTCCGCTCTGAAACTAGCCGAATTAAAGCGGGAAGCGATGAACAACGACGAGCGATCGCGGACTTATCCAACGCGTCCTTACCTCGCGGTGAGCGCCGCGATTTTTCGCGACGGGCGCGTGCTGATCGTGCGCCGGGCGCGCGCGCCGGCGAACGGTCTCTACACGCTGCCCGGCGGCGGCGTCGAACTTGGCGAGACGCTTGAGGAAGCCGTGGTGCGCGAAGTGCGTGAGGAAACCAGCCTCGACGTCGAGCCGGTGGCGCTCGCCGGTTACCGTCAGGCCATCACCCGCGACGCGCAGGGTGGCGTTGAGCGGCATTTCGTCATTCTCCCATTTGCCGCCCGCTGGATATCCGGCGAGGTCACGCTCAACGAGGAGTTGGGCGAGGCACATTGGCTTGAGCCGTCCGCGATTGCGGATCTGAAGACTACCGAAGGCCTTGCGCTCATCGTCCACGCTGCCCGGGAGCGCCTTGCCGCGGCCACATAAAGCGCCTCTACCATGGACCACTTCGATGCTTGCCGGATGAGCCGCGCGCCACTTATGTTCGAGCCAATGTCGAAAGTTTTTTCCATCCTCACCGATCGTGCTAATCCTCGCCTCCTGCCCGGCGAACGCGCAATTTTTCGGCTTTCCCCCGACGCCCGGCTCGCAGCCGCAATATCGGGATCAGCCCTATCAACAACCGCCGCAACGGCCGCAAGCGCCGTCGCAGCCAAAATCCCAGTTGCCGCCACTGTCGAAAGGGCAGCAAGGGCAGTCGTCGTCCGCAGCCGGCACCACCCGCGCAGACCGAGCCCGCGCCGTACGATCACGATTTGCAGCGCCTCGCGGAAATCCTCGGCGCGCTGCATTTCCTGCGCGGCATCTGCGGCACCAACGAAGGCCAGAAATGGCGCGAGCAGGCACAAGCTCTGATCGATACCGAAGCGCCAGCCGGCGACCGGCGCGATCAGATGATCGCAAATTTCAACCGCGGCTATCGCAGCTTCCAGCAAAGTTACCGGACCTGCACCCCCGCAGCGGTGATTGTGATCCGGCGTTATCTGGAAGAAGGCGCCAGTATCGCCCGCGAAGTCACCGCCCGATACGCAAATTAGAGCCCCGAAAACAGGCTCTTTTTGGCATTAACCGTGCCTAAAGGTTCGATCTTTGCGCGCAATCACCCCATGCTAGTTTGGCTGCGGACAGGGACGCCGCTGGGGCGTAAAAACATAAAATGACAACGGCGACAGCAAATCTGATTGCCCGCGAACCGCTACCGGATCACGAGCAAAAAAAGCTCGCGCTTGACCATCTGCACGGCGCGTGGATTGAAGCAACGCATGACGGCATCGACGGCGATTGCCTGGCACAGACCGCGCTGTTTCTCGCACTCGCGGAGTTGACCACAACTTACGGCGAAGAAGCCGCCGCCCGTTACGCGGAAAATCTAGGCGCCCGCATCCGCAACGGCGAATTTTCAGTCCAGATCTCGCGGCAATAGCCGCGCCAATCCTGCACACCGCAAATTTCGGCACGAATGCCTGACCCTTGAGGGGCATTCGCTGGTGCCTTACGTTGCATCTCTGGACATGGAATCTCCGGGATGAAAGCGGCCCTTCTGCCTGATCGTGGCGTGGTGAAAGTCGTGGGCGAAGGCGCACGGTCCTTTCTGCATGGCCTGGTCACCGCCGATGTCCTGCAAGTTGCACCTGGCACGGCGCGGTTTTGCGCGCTGCTGACGCCGCAAGGCAAGATCATCGCGGATTTCATCGTGACCGAAGCTCCGGCGAAGGACGGCGGCGGATTTTTTCTCGATGTCCCGCGCGCCGTCATGGCCGCACTGATCGCCAAGCTCAACCTCTACAAGCTGCGCGCCAAGGTCTTGATCGAGGATCTGTCCGAGGTTCTCGGCGTGCTCGCGGTCTGGGACGGCAGCGGAACGGCCAAACAGGGCCTAGCCTACCCTGATCCGCGCCTGCCCGCGCTTGGCCTGCGCATCATGCTGCCGCCGCATCTCGCCTCGGCCACCGCAGCGGAACTCGGCGCCAGCCTCGTCGGCGCCGAGCCAGTATGAAGCGCACCGTATCGCGCTTGGCGTGCCGCAAGGCGGCGCCGATTTTATCTATGGCGATGCCTTCCCGCACGAAAGCGACATGGATCAGCTTGGCGGCGTCGATTTCACCAAGGGCTGCTACATCGGCCAGGAGGTCGTGTCGCGGATGGAGCATCGCGGCACGGCGCGCACCCGCGCGGTGCCGGTCCGCTACGACGGCGCGGCACCGCAATCCGGCGCGCAGGTGACCGCCGGAGATCGCCAGATCGGCACCATGGGTTCGTCGGCCGACGGCCGCGCCGTCGCGCTGCTGCGTCTCGATCGTGTCGCCGATGCGATGGCGCGAAGCGAATCCCTTTCCGCCGGCGGAACGCCGATCCAGCTCGTCAAACCGGATTGGGCACGCTTTGCCTTCCCGGGAGAACCCGAGGCTGCCGAATGAAACCGCCCGCTCCCATTGCCGCCGATGGTCTGGTCCGCTGTCCGTGGCCGAAAGACGATCCGCTTTATGTCGCCTATCACGACAACGAATGGGGCGTGCCGGAATACGACGATCGCGCGCTCTACGAGAAGCTCATTCTCGACGGCTTCCAGGCCGGCCTGTCGTGGATCACCATCCTGCGCAAGCGCGAAAATTTCCGCCGCGCCTTCGATGACTTCGTTCCGGAAAAGATCGCGCGCTACCGGCCGGCGAAAGATCGAGCGCCTGATGAACGATGCCGGCATTGTGCGCAATCGCGCCAAGATCGAAGGCACGGTGAATTCGGCGCGCGCCTGGCTTGAGATCATGGAGAACGGCCCGGGCTTTTCAAAACTGCTGTGGGATTTCGTCGACGGCAAACCGAAGATCAACAATTTCAAGACGACGCGGCAGGTCCCGGCGGAAACCGCGACATCGCGCGCGCTCTCCAAGGAACTGGCGCAGCGCGGCTTCAAGTTCTGCGGGCCAACCATCGTCTATGCCTTCATGCAGGCGGTCGGCATGGTCAACGATCACATCGTGACCTGTCATCGCCACAAGGCCGTGCAGAAGATTGCCAAATAAGCCGACACGCAAGCCGCCGGGCAAACCGCCTTCGCGCGGCAATAACGCACCGCGCGCCTGGCAGCGCATGCTGTCGGGCCGCCGGCTCGATCTGCTCGATCCGTCGCCGCTCGACGTCGAGATCGAGGATATCGCGCACGGGCTGGCGCGTGTCGCGCGCTGGAACGGCCAGACCAGGGGCTCGCACATATTTTCCGTCGCTCAGCACTGCCTGCTGGTCGAAGCGCTCGCCCGCATCCGTGCGCCACGGCTCGATCGCAGCGGTCGCCTCGCCGTGCTGTTGCACGATGCGCCCGAATACGTCATCGGCGATATGATTTCGCCGTTCAAGGCCGTGATTGGCGGCGACTACAAAACGGTCGAGCGGCGTTTGCTCGGCGCCATTCATCGCCGCTTCGGCTTGCCGGCGCAGATTGCGCCGGAACTTGAGGCCGTGATCAAGACCGCCGACCAGGGCGCTGCCTTTCTCGAAGCAACGCGGCTGGCAGGCTTCGAAACAGCGGAAGCGCGGCGCTTTTTCGGCCGGCCACCGACAGTTTCCGCCACGATGGAGCGCGATTACCTCAAACCGTGGCCGGCGGAGACCGCCCAAGTGCGCTATCTGGAGCGTATCAAGAAGCTGCTCGCCGAATAACCGTCACACTTGTGCCGCCCGGCATTCCTATGTGATGACGGCAGCCACATAGTGCTCGCCATGATTCACGTCTGCTCACTCGCCCGCCTGCATCAAACCGTCGAAAACATCGGTGCGCGCCACGTCGTGTCGCTGATCGGCGACGAAGCCAGTCTGGTGCGCCCGGCGCAGATCCTGGTGGAAAATCATCTATGGCTGCGGCTGCACGATATTTCGACGCCGCTCGACGGTTACATCATGGCAGGCGAGGAACAGGTCGCCGAGCTGATCCGTTTCGTCAAGCGCTGGGATCGCAGCGCACCGCTTGTCGTGCACTGCTACATGGGCATCAGCCGCTCAACGGCGAGCGCCTACGCCAGCGTCTGCGCCCTCAATCCGGATCGCAGCGAAACCGATATCGCTCAATCGCTGCGCGCGGCGTCGCCGACGGCAACGCCGAATATCCGGATCGTTTCGCTCGCCGACAAGTTGCTCGGCCGCCAGGGGCGCATGATCGCGGCGATCGAAACCATCGGCCGCGGCATCATGGCGGAAGAAGCCGCGCCATTCCGGCTCGAGCTGGAGTGATTATTCTTCGATCGCCGGACGCAGCGTTACAGCGACCGGGGCCGCAGGCGCGCGGGTGACGGGCGCCCTCGCCACTGGCGTTGCTGGAATCTGCGCTTCCGCTTCGTTGCTGGTGAGCCGGGTGCGCGGATTATGCTGCGTGAAGTCGCAGTAGGCGAAAGACAAGCCGGAGAGCGAACCGCGGAAGCTGCGATGATCGGTCTTTTGCACCCGGAAGCACGGTTCGATCGGCAGGCCGGAAAGGTGCGCGCACATCGAGGTGCTGCTGACCCTGATCGTACCGGCGGGCAATGCTGCAAAGCGCACCGGCCCCTGGCCCATCGGGCGAACGGTTCCGACGACCGATCCGTCGCCGAAAATCCGGCCCATGCCGACGGTGCCGTCGAAACAGGTGTAGGAGAACAGCTTGCCGACCACGAACGCGCGCGCCTGCTCGGGATTGAGCTCCTCGGCGTACGCGAAACCTGCGCCCAGGACGAGCGCACACGCTACTGCTACACGCAACAACATCGACAACTCCAACTTCGAAGTCAGCACGACGTTAACAAAAGTTCTTAACCGTCCCCTTACCATACCAGCCCCGATGATGCCGTGGTGGTGTGACCGCACCGTGTGGTTATTTACCCAATCTTTACCACAATTCGCCCGCGGACCTGACCTTCGACGATACGTTTTCCCGCCTCAATCACGTCGCCAAGCCCGATTTCCGCGGTCATTGCCGCAATTTTGTCGCGCGGCAGATCGGTTCCAAGGCGGCGCCACGCCTCCTGCCGCAGCGGCAACGGACACATCACCGAATCGATGCCCAGCAGGGAGACGCCGCGGAGGATGAATGGGGCAACCGAGGTCGGCAAGTCCATGCCCCCCGCAAGCCCGCAGGCGGCGACCGCGCCGCCATAGCGCGTCATCGACAGCACGTTGGCGAGCGTCGTCGACCCCACCGCGTCGATGCCGCCCGCCCAGCGTTCCTTCGCCAGCGGCCGCGCCGGCCCGCTCAGTTCCTTGCGATCGATGATCTCGCTGGCGCCGAGGCCCTTGAGATAGTCCGCCTCTCGCCGGCCGTCCGGTCGATGCGATCACCGCGTAGCCGAGCTTGGCGAGGATCGCGACCGCGACCGAGCCGACGCCGCCGGCCGCTCCGGTCACGATGATCGGGCCGCGCTGCGGCGTAATGCCGGCGCGCTCCAGCGCCATGACCGAGAGCATCGCGGTGTAACCCGCGGTGCCGATCGCCATCGCGTCGCGCGCGCTGATGCTGTCCGGCAGTCGCACCAGCCAGTCGCCTTTGACGCGCGCCTTCTGCGCGTAAGCGCCGAGATGGGTTTCGCCGAGACCCCAGCCGTTGAGGATGACCTTGTCGCCCGGCTTCCACGCGGGATGCGATGACGATTCAACCGTGCCGGCAAAATCCACGCCGGCGATCATCGGAAAACGCCGCACCACCGGCGCCTTGCCGGTGACCGCGAGTCCGTCCTTGTAATTGACGGTCGAATATTCGACGGCGACGGTGACATCGCCGTCCATCAGATCCTTCTCGTCGAAGTCGGTGAGCTTGACGCTCTGGCCGCCTTCCGTCTTGTCGATGACGATCGCTTTGAACGTTGCCATAGCCGTTTTCTCCCGACCCTAGTTTGTCACGGCCGGCCACGGACGTTCAAGGAACAGAGCGATTAAGCCGGAACCGCGGCGACGCGCACCACCGGCTTCTCGACGATCGGCATGTTGATCAGCGCCGACAGCACGCCGAACAGGATCGCGAGATACCAGACCGCATTGTACGAGCCGGTGCGGTCGAACACGATACCGCCGAGCAACACACCGAGAAAGCCGCCGACCTGGTGGCTGAAGAAGGCGAAGCCCGACAGCGTCGCCAGCCACCGCGTGCCGAACATCAGCGCGATGATGCCGTTGGTCGGCGGCACGGTGGAAAGCCACATCAGGCCCATGGTCGCGCCAAAGATCAGGCAGGTGACCGGCGTCACCGGAAACGAGATGAACGCCAGGATCGCCGCGGCGCGGACAAAATAGATGATCGACAGCAGATAGCGTTTCGGCATGCGGTCGCCGAGCCAACCCGCGGTCACCGAGCCGATGATATTGAACAGCCCGATGGTCGCAATGGTCCAGCCGCCGACCTGCGCCGACAGATCCGCGATCGACCAGATACGACGGCATGTGCACGGTGATGAATTGAAGCTGGAAGCCGCAGGTGAAGAAGCCGAGCACCAGCAGAAGATAGGAACGGTGCGCAAACGCTTCGCTTAGTGCCTGTCTGAGCGACTGCGAGGCGACGATGCCGGCCGCCGACGTCTGTCCGCGGTGTTGCCAGCGTCAGCGACAGCGGCAGCACGCCGAGCAGCGCTCACGGCGAAATATCACCAGCGTTTGCTGCCAGCCGAACGTGATCCATCAGCATCACGGCGATCGGCGAATAGAGAAACTGTCCGAACGACCCTGCCGCAGTGCCGAAGCCGAAAGCGACCGAGCGGCACTCCGGCGGCAGGATCTTGCCGAACGCGGCGAGCACGACGGGAAACGAGCAGCCGGCAAGGCCGAAGCCGATCAGCGACGCCAGCCGACGCATCGAGCAGCGGCGCGCTGGTACGCGTGCGACATCAGCACGAGACCGCACGGCGTAAAGCAATGCACCGACGCACACCACGCGGTCGGTGCCGAACCGGTCCGCGATCATGCCGCCGAGCGGCTGGCCGATGCCCCACAGCAGGTTTTGCAGCGCCAGCGCGAAAGCAAAGACGTCGCGGCCCCAGTGATTGGCGCTGGACATCGGCGTGAGAAAAAATCCGAGCGTCGAGCGCGGGCCGAACGCGATCATTGTGATCACGCAGCCGAAGCCGATGATCAGGGCCGGCGTGCGCCACCCGGTCAGTGTCGTTTGCGAGGAATCAATTTGATTAGCGGCTGTCGTCGTCGTCATCGTCGCCCCGGCAGTTCAATTCAGAAAGTCGCGCAATATAGGGCGTCGGACATAAACCCCCAAACGAAAAAGCCTATTCCCCTCCTAGCGCATGGCTGGGCAGACAAACTGCGCATGGGTTTGCCATACTTCCCTGTGCTGGCTAAGGATTTCCCCATGTCACAGTCCCTGTCACAGTCCATATCCCTGCTCCGCCCGGACGCCTTCATCTCGCCGCTGGAAATCGAAGCGGCGATCACGCGCACGCTCGAGGAGGATCTCGGACGCGCCGGCGACGTCACCTCGATCGCCACTGTTCCGGAAGATGCACCGGGACGCGCCATCGTCGTCGCGCGCAAACCCGGCGTGATTTCCGGCCTGCCGCTGGTCGACGCCGCGTTCCGCCGGCTGTCGCCGCAGATCGCGATCGAGCCCCATGGCCGCGACGGCATGACGGTCAAAGCCGGAACCAAATTGATGACCATCTCCGGCAATGCGCGCGCGATCCTGTCCGCCGAGCGCACCGCGCTCAACTTCCTCGGCCATCTGTCCGGTATCGCGACGGCGACCGCCGAATTCGTCAAGCGCATCGCGCATACCAAGGCGCGCGTCATCTGCACACGCAAGACCACGCCGGGACTTCGCGCGCTGGAAAAATACGCCGTGCGTTGCGGCGGCGGCTTCAATCATCGCTTCGGGCTCGACGACGCGGTCCTGATCAAGGACAACCATATCGCCGTCGCCGGCGGCATCCGCGCGGTGCTGACGCGCGCCACGGCCGCGATCGGTCATCTGGTGAAGATCGAGATCGAGGTCGACTCGCTCGAACAGCTTCAGGAGGTGCTGGATGTCGGTCTCGCCGACGTGGTGATGATCGACAATTTCGATCTGGAGTCGATGCGCAAAGCGGTCGCAATGGTTGCCGGACGCCTTGTGATCGAGGCATCGGGTGGCATCACACTCGACAGCGCCGCCGCCATCGCCGAGACCGGAGTCGATTATCTGTCCTCCGGCGCGCTCACGCACTCGGTGACCAATCTCGACGTCGGCCTCGATATCGAAATGTAGCGATTACTTCTGCGGCGCAGCCCGCAGATATTCGCGTCGATGACTTGTTGGTCTTCGGCGACGGATTGTGCTTGCGCTTGGCTGCCGCGGCGCTTTGCACCAGAGCAGCAGCCATTCCTATTGCAAGCAAAGCTGCCACCGCAGCCCTGATGGCAAATTTCATGATGTCCTCCCCCCGACCGCGCCTTATCGGCCCGGCTCCGGGAGGAAGCATGTCCGATCAGAGCTTGGCTGTCGAGGACACCGACACCGCAGCTTGAGATTTCGGGTTTCGGCTGCGGCAGCGGCTTTTCTGCGAGCGCTTCGGGATCCGGCCGCAGCATTTCGGCTTTCAGCGCCGTCGGTCCCCAATCGTCCTCGCCGTTGCCCCAGTTGCGCGGCCGATAGAACGTGTGCACGCCAAACTGGTAGAGCCGCGTCATCTCGTGCACCCAGCTCGGATGCACCCAGTAGGCGTGGTAGTGCGTGGCGTGGCCGACGTCGGCGAGCCAGACCTTGCCGTCGAGCGCGGCTTTGGCGATGCGCTTGGCCTGCTCCCACATATCCGGCTCGTCGATCTTGCTGAGGTCCTTGCCTTCGCAGGCGAAGGTGAACTGGCAGGCAAGATGGCGGCTGGCGTTCTGGTAGACCACGCCGCAGACATTGTTCGGATAGAAGCCTGAGAACACGCGGTTCATCACCACCTGCGCCACCGCCTGCTGACCCTTCTCCGGCTCGCCGCGCGCTTCGAAATAGACCGCGTCGGCGAGACACTTTTCAGCTTGCAGGCGCGGCTTGCCGCTGAGGCCGAGCCGTTGCGCCGGTGTCCGCAATCGTTCGGCGTCGTTCTTGCCCGCGATGGTCTCGCCACCGATAGTCGGCCTGGTCGTCGTCGCCTTCGAGCGCTGCGAGCTTGATGCCAGGGTCGATCGGCGAGACCAAGATCGGTTCCGCCCCCGCCGCCCAGCGCTGCAATCCGCTCGGCGCGCCCATCACGCCGTTGCCAAAGAAGGTCTGCGAATTGCTGACCGCCGCATCGCCGCCGAGGAACGACGTCACATCAGGCGAAGCGCCCTGTCCGCTCGGCGGGTACATTTCGCCGGCCGGCGGAATTTCCGGCGGCTTGTCGAGGATCGCAGCTTCATCGTCGGATGATGGTACTACGCTCGCCGATGCAGGCGCCGCAACTCTCCGCGCGGCATCGAGTTTCAGCACAGGAGTCGCAGGCGGCATCTGCGCCGGCTGCGCAACCGGCGGCACCGCGGCAGCGCGCAGGCGCGCCAAAAGTTCGGGCTCCACGACCAGCAGCGGTTTCGCCGCGGGCACCACTCGCGCCGGCGGCTGCGACACCGGAACGACTGGAGCTTTCGGCGCCGATGTTTCTTCGATCGGCTGCAAATGCGGCAGCGGATCCAGCGGACGTCCTGCAATTGGCTCGCGGTCGCCTTTGAGCGCGCGGTTGACCTTTGGATATTCGGCCCGCGCCGGCGGCGCATTCAGTGGCGCATCGATCAGAAACGAATTGCCGTCGAACTGGCTGGGATTGAAATTGACGGTCTGATAGCCGAGCGGCTCCGGCATCGACGTACCGATCGGACGCGCGTAGGTGAACGTGGCGCGATCGACGGTGCCGAATGGCGAAGCGATCAGATGCTCGGCAACACCTTGCTCAATACCCGCCGGATGCGCGAGCAGCGCCGCGAGATCCTGATATCCGATCGATGTGGGCATCAGCGCGAGACAGAACGCACCGAACCAGAAGGGCGATACCGACGAGCCCATCGCCCGCACACGCGACGCAACCATTACCCCTGACCCCAACGCCTGACGCAACGCGCAGTTTGTTATGAAACACTACCGAAGTGCCGCGAATGCGACAGGTCAAACTATTGTCGGGTTAACGTTGCGAAGATGTTAACTGCGCGTCACACATGGCGAACACGCGCACGTCGGCGCGATCATGGTTGCCGAATGACGTCGAAAGTTTCGCGCGCAGCCACGCAACGAATGCAAATTTTGCAATTGATTAACTACAATCGAAGGCAAGTTATCGAGGGCCAGTTGTCGAAAGCAAGTGCCTGTGCGGTTCCGTGCAAAGTGCGAGACCGAATGGGAACTATCCTTCGGAACCTTTGAGTTTGCCGAGCGCCGCCTGCGCCGCGGCGAGCCGTGCGATCGGCACGCGGAACGGCGAACACGACACATAATCGAGACCGATCTCGTCGCAGAACGCGACCGAAGCCGGATCGCCGCCGTGCTCGCCGCAGATGCCGAGCTTGATATCTTTTCGCACCTTGCGGCCGCGCTCGGTGGCGATGCGGATCAGTTCGCCGACGCCTTCGCGATCGATCGAAACGAACGGATCGGATCGGCAGAATGCCGCGTGCGGTATAGATGCTGAGAAAGCTTGCGGCATCGTCGCGGCTGATGCCGAACGCGGTCTGCGTCAGATCGTTGGTGCCGAACGAGAAGAACTCCGCGGTCTGCGCAATCTCGCCGGCCATCAGCGCCGCGCGCGGCAGTTCGATCATGGTGCCGACCTGATATTTCAGCTTGGCGCCGGTCTCCGACGCGACGGTCTTCGCCATTGCGTCGATGCAGCCCTTGACCAGATCGAACTCGGCCTTGCTGGCGATCAGCGGCACCATGACTTCCGGCGTCACCGCGACGCCGGTTTCTTTCTGGACTTCGGCCGCAGCCTCGAAGATGGCGCGCGCCTGCATCTCGGCGATTTCCGGGTAGGCGATGGCGAGCCGGCAGCCGCGGAAGCCGAGCATCGGATTGAACTCGTGCAGTTCCCTTGCCCGATCCGCGAGCTTCTTCGGATCCGCGCCCATCGCCTGCGCCACCTCGGCGATCTCTTCCTCGGTGTGCGGCAGGAATTCGTGCAGCGGCGGATCGAGCAGCCGGATCGTCACCGGCCGCGCGCCCATGATCCGGAACAGCTCGGCGAAATCGGCGCGCTGCATCGGCAACAGTTTGGCAAGCGCGGCGCGCCGCGCCTTTTCCTCGTCGGCGAGGATCATCTCGCGCACGGCGCGGATGCGGTCTTCGTCGAAGAACATATGCTCGGTGCGGCAGAGCCCGATACCTTCGGCGCCGAATTTTATCGCGGTGCGCGCATCGGCCGGCGTATCGGCATTGGCGCGGACTTTCAGTTTGCGCACGCCATCGGCCCATTTCATGATGGTGCCGAACTCGCCGGCGAGCGCCGGCTCGAGCATCGGCACGCGGCCGGCCAGCACCTGGCCGGTCGAGCCGTCGATGGTGAGAATGTCGCCCTTCTTCATCGTCGTGCCGCCGGCCGTCATGGTCTGCGCGCGGTAATCGACGCGCAGCGATCCGGCGCCGGAGACGCAGGGCTTGCCCATGCCGCGCGCCACCACCGCGGCGTGGGATGTCATGCCGCCGCGCGTGGTGAGAATGCCTTCGGCGGCGTGCATGCCGTGAATGTCCTCCGGCGAAGTTTCGACCCGCACCAGGATCACCTTGTGGCCCTGGCCCTTGAGCTCTTCGGCTTCTTCCGACGAGAACACGATCTCGCCGCAGGCCGCGCCGGGCGATGCCGGCAGGCCGGTCGCCAGAATTTTACGCTCGGCATTGGGATCGATGGTCGGATGCAGCAAGCTGATCGAGCGCGCCGGGCTCGATCCGCGTGATCGCCTCTTCCTTGCTGATCAGCTTTTCCTGCGCCAGCTCGACGGCGATGCGCAGCGCCGCCTGCGCGGTGCGCTTGCCGTTGCGCGTCTGCAGCATCCACAGCTTGCCCTGCTCGACGGTGAATTCGAGGTCCTGCATGTCGCGGTAGTGTTTTTCCAGCGCGCCCTGGATGCGCTTGAGCTGCGCGAACGCATCCGGCATCGCCGATTCCATCGACGGACTTTTCGAGCCCGCTTCCTTGCGCGCTTCCTCGGTGATTTCCTGCGGCGTGCGGATACCGGCGACGACGTCCTCGCCCTGCGCGTTGATCAGGAACTCGCCGTAAAGCTTGCTCTCGCCGGTCGACGGATTGCGGGTGAAGGCAACGCCGGTCGCCGAGGTGTCGCCCATATTGCCGAACACCATGGCCTGCACGTTCACCGCGGTGCCCCAGCTTTCCGGGATGTTGTGCAGGCGGCGATAGGTGATGGCGCGCTGGTTCATCCATGAGCTGAACACCGCGCCGATGGCGCCCCACAACTGATCGTGCGGATCCTGCGGGAACGGCTTGCCGCTTTCTTCCTCGACCCGCTCCTTGTAACGGGCGATGACTTCCGACCAGTCGCTGGCGCCGAGATCGGTGTCGAGCGTGTAGCCGTTGCGATCCTTGTGGTCGTCGAGGATCTCCTCGAAGTTGTGATGGCCGATGCCGAGCACGACGTCGGAATACATGGTGATGAAGCGCCGGTAGCTGTCAAAAGCGAACCGCGCGTCGCCGGATTTGTCGGCGAGCGCATTCACCGTCACGTCGTTGAGGCCGAGGTTGAGCACGGTGTCCATCATGCCCGGCATCGACGCGCGCCCGCCGGAGCGCACCGAAACCAGCAGCGGATTTTCGGAATCGCCGAATTTCTTTTTGGTGATGCGGCCGACCTCGGCGAGCGCGGCATCGACCTGCGCCTTCAGATTCTTCGGGTAGGTTTTCTTGTTGTCGTAGAAATAGGTGCAGACCTCGGTGGTGATGGTGAAGCCGGGCGGCACCGGCAGGCCGAGATGCGCCATTTCGGCAAGGCCCGCGCCTTTGCCGCCGAGCAGATTGCGCATCGAGGCGCGGCCCGCCGCCTTGCCGCCGCCGAAGGCGTAGACCCATTTGCCCGACTTGGGCTGCCGGACGCTTTGACCGCGCGCTTGCTCGCCTTGAAAGTCGCCTTGCGGGACGCAGATTTCTCGACGGATGGACGGGATTTCTTTGCGCGAGATTTAGCCATTGCGAGATTTAGCCATTCAAGATTTAGCCATGGATGCTGTTCGATGATCCCGGTGGTTTTTACCCTGGTAACGCCGTTTCCCGCCTAGTGGATGAAATGATGGACGGCATTGAGGCCGACGAGGCCGACGAAAATAAGGTAGATCGCGACGATGTAGTTCAGCAGTCGCGGCATGATCAGGATCAGGATGCCGGCGATAAGCGCGACAATGGGTGAAAGCTCAGTGGCTGTGATGACCATTGTTTGACCTCGAATTTTTCAATGTTTTTGGGAAGCGCAACTCACGGCTCGAAACCGATAACGCGCAAGCCGCCAATCGGTTCTATGCGACAACGGATGCCCGCGAAAGCCCGCAATCTCAGTACGCACAACTACCCAAAGGCGCCGCTCTTCATCCCGTTTCGCGATGGTCAGGGACGGATAAAACAAGCCTTCTCGTTCTCACACGCGCCTGCATCTGTGCAGTTGTGACGCGTAGCGATGATTTCGCCTCAAACGCACGCGAGGCATTTCATTTTGCTTCCCCCAATAACGAGGGAAGCGGAGCGCCGAATGGCGCACCTGGAGACTGCCAGGCACAGTCGTGGGGAACTGCACCCGTTACCAGGTACAGCCGCGGCCCTCATGACAAGGGCCGCTCGCCTTTCGGCGCTCCTCTACGGTTTGACGGGAGTTGCCTCCCACCCCGGCCCGGGCCAGCGCTTCCTGGAATCACCGGATGCAAACGGGAGACGTTCTAAGCCCCGCCTCCCTCTCCGAGCGCCAGTGCAGCGAGCACCTCGCAGTCCGAACACTTGCCGGACGGGCATGATGCCCAGGCCGCCCGCGACAGAAGTGACTAGCCTCTGCCGCAGAAACCGCACCCGCTCCGTCAAAAGCCGTCGCTGCAGATGACGTCCCTCACGACGAGCGAGTGGATTGTAGGTAGGATTTCCTAGGACCTATGTCAATAGAAAAAGGACCAAATTTTCCTCGTCATGGCCGGGCTTGTCCCGGCTATCCACGCCTTCACTTGTCATCGTCCGCGCAGGCGGACGATCCAGTAGTCACCGACGCAAGTATTTTTGTCGGAAGGCTGGCGAGTACTGGATGCTCCGCCTTCGTGGAGCATGACAGCCTTGGGAAATCAGCCTTCGATCTTCGAGAAATCGGCGACCGCGCGCGTGGCGGCGCGGATTTCGTTGAGCAGTTTCAGGCGGTTTTCGCGCACCGCCTTGTCGTCGGCGTTGACCGTCACCTTGTCGAAGAACGCATCGACGCTGGAACGCAATCTCGCCATTGGACGCATTGCCGCTTCAAAGTCTTCCGCCTCGATTGCGCGTCCAGCCACATCTTTAGCTAGAGCAATTTCCCTAGCCAGGGTCATCTCTTCGGTAAGCTCGTAAAGCTTCGCATCCGGCGTGCCGGTGTATTCGCGGCTATCCTTCTTTTCCTCGATGCGCAGGATATTGCTCGCGCGCTTGGTGCCGGCGAGCAGGCTCTTGCCGTCCTCGGTGTCAAGAAATTTTCCTAACGCTTCGACGCGGCGGACGATCAACAACAGATCGTCCTGGCCTTCGAGCGCGAATACCGCATCAACGAGATCGTGCCGGGCGCCTTGGTCGCGGAGCTGAACTTTCAGGCGGTCGGCGAAGAAAGAAAGAAGAGACGGTCTGAATTCTAAGAGCCCACGCCGTACCACATGACCATCTTCCCCGCCCACATCTTTAAGGAACAAATCGCATCCCTCTTCGCAAACTATAGTGATTGAGGACAGCCGGGCATCCTTCTTGTCAGTAACGCTCTCAAATGAATCAGAATATGCGACCCAACCAGAAATCAGTTCATCTTTGTCGAACTCTTTCTCGTACAAATAGTAACCGCGACCAGAATCAACGAGTTGTTCCGCCTGAAGCCAACAAGACTGATGCACCGCACGGGAAAGATTCACTTTCGCGCGGCGCTCCAGAACCAGCCTAATGATTCCAAGCGCCGCTCTCCGCAGAGCATAAGGATCCTTACTTCCCGTCGGCTTTTCATCAACCGCCCAAAATCCCACAAGAGTGTCGATCTTGTCTGCCAACGCGACCGCAACTGACACCGGATCAGCGGGAACGAGATCGTCGGGGCCTTTCGGCTTGTAATGGTCCTCACAGGCATGGGCGACCGCTTCGCTCTCGCCCTGGGCTTCAGCGTAGTATTTCCCCATCAGACCTTGCAGCTCGGGGAATTCGCCGACCACCTCGGTGAGCAGGTCCGTCTTGCATAGATGCGCCGCCCGCTCGGCCTGCGCTACCTGTGCACCGACCAGTGGTGCGAGTTCGGCGGCGAGCGTTTCAATGCGCGCAATTCGCTCCGCCTGCGTGCCGAGCTTTTCGTGGAACACGATGTGCTCGAACTTCGGCAGCCGGTCTTCAAGTCGAGTCTTCAGATCGGTCTCGTAGAAGAACTTCGCGTCCGACAGCCGGGCGCGGATGACGCGCTCGTTGCCGGCGACAATTTCCTTGCCGCCGTCTTCGGCCTCGAGGTTCGAAACCAGCAGAAATTTGTTGGTCAGCTTCGCGGTCGACGCATCGCGCAGCACGAAACATTTCTGGTTGTTGCGGATGGTGGCGCGGATCACTTCCGCGGCGATCTCGAGAAAGTTCTGATCGAACGACCCCATCAGCACCACCGGCCATTCGACCAGACCGGCGACTTCGGCGAGCAGGCCTTCGTCCTCGACCAGTTCGAGCCCTTGCGCGAAAGCGAGCTTCTTCGCCTCCGTCAGGATGATCTCGCGCCGCCTTGCGGCGTCGAGCACGACCTTGGCCTTGTCGAGTTTTTGCGCGTAGTCGTCGAGCCGGCGCACCGTGAAGCTTTGCGGCGCGAGGAAGCGATGGCCGCGCG
This sequence comes from uncultured Alphaproteobacteria bacterium, assembly GCA_963739945.1. GTDB lineage: Bacteria > Pseudomonadota > Alphaproteobacteria > Rhizobiales > Xanthobacteraceae > BOG-931. The sequence goes on from CAVUCN010000036.1 coordinate 61,687, forward strand.
TCTCGTTACTGGCAGCGATGCCGCCGACCGAGAACTTCACGATGTCGGGGTCTTCGGTCTCGGGGCCGAACGTAGCGACGATGGAATGCAGCGGCCGCACCCAGTTCAGCGCGCCGGGCTCTTTTGACTGCTCACCCCAGCGCATCGACTTCGGCCACGGAAAGCCCTTGATCACGGCGGGCAGGATTTCGCCGATCACGTCGATCGCGGCGCGGCCCGGCTTCTCGATCACCGCGACATAGAAGTCGCCCTTCTTGTCGGGCTGCACTTTGGCTTCACCGATCGATTTGAGCCCGGCGGCTTTCAGAAAACCCGCGACCGCGTTCTCCGGCGCGCCGACGCGCGGACCTTTCTTCTCCTCGAGGATATCCGGCTGCCGCGCCGGCACGCCGTGCACGGCGAGCGCCAGCCGCCGCGGCGTCACGAACGCCCTGGCGCCTTCGTAGACCAGCCCGGCTTCCACCAGCCGATCGGTGACGCTTTTACGCAAATCCTCCGCCGCCCGCGCCTGCATGCGCGCGGGAATTTCCTCGGAGAACAGTTCGAGCAGAAGATCAGGCATCAAATTCGATATCGAGTTGCTGTCGCTTTGCTTATGCCAAGCCGGATCGTGTTTAGCGGATACCGGCAATCGTGTCATCGCAGTCTTGAATGCTGCGCGCGCGGGCAGTACATCTAACGAAAGGCGATTTCAAGTATTTGCGTATTTTGCTTCGATGTAATCGAGCAAAGGCCGCCGTCATGGACACTAACGATCTTCTCAAGCGCATTAGTTCCGACCCGGCGATTTGCGGCGGGCGGCCGTGCATCAAGGGCACGCGCATGCGCGTCGCCGACATTATCGAGGCTCTGGCCCACGGGGCCAGTCAGCAGCAATTGCTGACGGACTTTGACTATCTCACGGCGGAAGACATTGCGGCGGCCCTGCTCTATGCCGCCCGCGCGACGGAGCATCGGGTCGTGCGCACGGCCTGATGATCCGCTTCCTGATCGACGCCCAGCTTCCCCCAGGCCTCGCGCGCCGCCTGACCGAACGCGGCTATCCTGCCGAGCATGTCAATCGGATCGGCCTAGGAGCTGCGGGGGACGATGCTATCTGGCGACACGCAGCTCAAACGGGCGCGACGCTTGTGACCAAGGACGAAGACTTCGTCGTATTGGCAGACCGCGACGCAAGCGGTCCGCAGGTCGTCTGGATGCGCATCGGAAACATAAGCAATGACGCCTTATGGCACGCCGTCGAGCCGCAACTCACCGAGATTGTCCAGGCGCTGAATGCAGGCGAAAAATCGTCGAAGTCCAGTGAACGTCGACACCCTTAGGCCGGCAGCGTCTTATGGCTCCCGTCGCACATCGGCTGATGCTGCGAGCGCTTGCAGGCGCAGAACCATACTTCCTCGTTGGACGTCGCCTTCCATTCCTGCGGCCGGAATTCGGTGCCCTTGTGCGAGCCGTCGCAGAACGGCTGCGTCTTCGAGCGCCCGCAGGCGCACCACCAGTAGCTTTCGCCGGCCACGACATTGATCGCCAGCGGGCGCCGCCCGCCGATTTCAGGTTCGCTCATTTTGCCTTCTCCGCTCCGCCGATGATTGTCCCGCCGCCTGCGGTCGCCAGCCATGCCTCGCCGCACGCCTTGGCGAGCTCGCGCACCCGCAGAATGTAACTTTGCCGCTCGGTCACCGAGATGACGCCGCGCGCGTCGAGCAGATTGAAAACGTGGCTCGCCTTGATGCACTGGTCGTAGGCCGGCAGCGCCATCAGGTGCCGGCCGCGGTTGCCGCCGTCGCTGCCGGCGTTCCAGCCGTCGTCGAGATATTTCTTGCAGGCCGCTTCCGCCATCCGAAATTGCTCGAACAGCATGACGGTGTCGGCATACTCGAAATTGTGCCGCGAAAATTCCTGCTCGGCCTGCAGGAAAATATCGCCATAGCTGACGCGTTGCGCGCCGTCGCGGCCGTTGAAATTGAGATCGTAGACGTTCTCGACGCCCTGCACGTACATCGCCAGCCGCTCGAGCCCGTAAGTGAGTTCGCCGGCAACCGGCGCGCATTCGAAACCCGCGACCTGCTGGAAGTAGGTGAACTGCGAAACCTCCATGCCGTCGCACCAGCACTCCCAGCCCAGCCCCCAGGCGCCGAGCGTCGGGCTCTCCCAATCGTCCTCGACAAAACGGATGTCGTGAATCTTCGGATCGATGCCGATGGCGTAGAGCGATTTGAGATACAGATCCTGCAAATCGTCCGGCGACGGTTTGAGGATCACCTGCATCTGATAGTAGTGCTGCAGCCGGTTCGGGTTCTCGCCGTAGCGGCCGTCTTTCGGCCGGCGCGACGGCTGCACGTAGGCGGCGTTCCACGGCTTCGGGCCGAGCGCGCGCAATGTGGTCGCCGGATGAAACGTGCCGGCGCCGACCTCCATGTCATACGGCTGCAAAATGACGCAGCCCCAGTCCGCCCAATAGCGCTGCAACGCCAGGATCAACCCCTGAAAGGAGCGTTCCGGGCGCATATACGGCGGTAATTCGCTGGCAGCTGAAGGGCTCATCGGCCTGTTGTTGGTTGAAGGCTTGGCTCAGGTCAAGGCTTGGCAGAGGTCAAGACGGGGTTGCGGCAGGGAATTGCGATTCGCGCCGCGCATTGTGCTAACTAGCAGAAAACAACGATCCGAAACGGATGACAGGGAATGGAAATGCTTCGATACGCAGCCGCAGTCATTGGTACAGCGCTCACCCTCGTGGCGGCGCAAGCCGCGCAGGCCCAGGATTATCCGAACCGGCCGGTCCGCATCGTGGTCGCCTTTCCGCCCGGCGGCCCGACCGATTTCGTCGGCCGGCTGGTGGCGGAGAAAATGACATCGCTGCTCGGCCAGCGCGTCTTTATCGACAACAAGCCCGGCGCCAACGGCACCTTGGGTGGTGGCGACATCGCCAAATCCGATCCCGACGGCTATGCGCTGTTCCTCACCACCGCCGGCGCCGTGGTGGTGTCGCCGCACATCATGGCAAGCATGCCGTACGATACGCTCAAGGACTTCGCGCCGGTCGCGCTGGTGACCAAGGTCACCGAGGTGATGGTGGTGAAGCCGGGTCTCGGCATCAAATCGGTCAAGGATCTCGTCGCGATGGCGAAGGCGAAGCCGGGCACGATCCCGTTCGCCTCGACCGGCATCGGCTCGCCGCCGCACCTCGCGCAGGAAATGCTCGACGCCTCCGCTGGCGTGCAATTCCTCCACGTGCCCTATCGCGGCGCGGCGCCGGCGCTGACCGACCTGCTCGGCGGCCAGGTCCAGGTCGTCGTGCTCGACGTGCCGGTGGTGATCTCGCAGATTCGCGCCGGCACGCTGGTGCCGATCGGCGTCGCTGCCGACAAGCGCGATCCGACTTTGCCCGACGTTCCGACGTTCGCCGAGCAGGGCTATCCGAACACCGAAGCGTCGAACTGGTACGGCTTGCTGGCGCCGGCCAAGACACCGCCCGCGATCGTCGCCAAGCTGAACAAGGCGCTCAACGACGCGCTGGCCGATCCGGGCGTGCACGAGAAGCTCGTGAATGTCGGCGCAACACCGGTCGGCGGCACACCGGACTCGTTCGGCATGTTCCTCAAATCCGAATACGAGAAGTGGGGAAAGATCGTCAAAGACCGCGGGATCAAGGATCCGGGGCAGTGATGCCCACGTTGTTCCCAATAGCCTCATGGTGAGGAGCGGCGCATGGCGCCGCGTCTCGAACCATGCTTCACGCACCGAATACATCCTTCGAGACGCGCCCTTACGGGCGCTCCTCAGGATGAGGCTGAGGGTTACGGTTTAGCCCGGCCTATACTCGCCAGTCCGCGGATCGCGCTTGAGCGTCGGCAACGATTTGCGGTCGGCCAGATCGACTTGCGCCCGCGCCCGCACGCCGTCGAGCTCGGTGTTGACGCGGTGCACTTCGCGCACGCACCAGCGCAGCAAAGCTGCCGCGCCCACCATCCCAATCGTGACAATCATTACCGGGTGCATCGTCCGTCTCCGGATTACAGGCCAAACCGGGCCCACACTGCGCGGGCCTCAAGCGCCGAGATCAGGTCCTCGGCAAACCCACCTGGAGAAAACCCAACCGACATTCCCTGCATCAACGCGCCGCCCGCCACTCCCGCGGCCCGGCGTCCGAACCATCCGCGTTCGGCGCTGATCAGCGGAGTAACGAGCTTGTCGCCGAATCGTTGCCGCAATACGCCGCGTAAATCGCCAATTCCATCGACAAGCCCAAGCTCAAGACCGCGGCTACCGGTCCAATATTCCCCGGAAAACAAGTCGTTTTCTGGGCCATTGAGCTTACTGCCGCGGCGCGATTTTACCAGCCCGATAAAGCCGTCGTGGATTTCCCGTTGCAGCTTTTTCAGCCGCGCTACGTCATCCGGGTTTTCCGGCAGGAACGGGTCCAGCATCGCCTTGTGATCGCCTGACGTATAGAGCCGCCGCTCGACACCGATCTTCTCGATCAGCTTGTTGAGGCCGAACGAACCGCCAACCACGCCAATCGAGCCGACGATCGAATGCGGATCGGCGAAGACCTCGTCACCCGCACAGGCAATCATGTAGCCGCCGGAAGCGGCGACATCTTCGACAAAGACGATGACGCGGCGATTCTTTTCGTCCGCGAGTTCGCGGATGCGCTTGTAGATCAGGTGCGATTGCACCGGCGAGCCGCCCGGTGAATTGATGACGATGGCGACCGCTGCCGCCCTTGGCACGGCGAACGCCTTATCGAGCATGCGGGCGACACCGGACAGCGACAGGCCCGGCCGCAGCGGGCTCGAAATGCCGATGACCCCGTGCAGGCGGATCACCGGCACCACCGGCTCGCTGCGCCGGAAACGCCGCGGGATCAGCCGCCGCAATGGCGATAGCATTTGCCTGATCATGTCTTGCCCAGAACCTTGCCCAGAACCTTGCCCAGAACCTTGCCCAGAACCTTGCCCAGAACCGTGCCCAGAACCTTGCCCTGAGCCTTGTGCCACACCCTGTCCAGGGTCACCCGACGAAATCTCACTCATCGGCTCCACATAGGAACTGCCAATTAACCGGGCAAGTAACCGAAATTTAATGGTTGGAACGCTTCTTGCTTAGTTCAGTCGTCGCCGGCACGAAAAAGGGCCATGGACTTAAAATGAAAATCTATATTCTCATGATGTTGATCGGCGTCATTGTTGGCCTTTCGTACCTTCCGCTCCGCGCCCGGGCAAAACAGGCCTCCACAGTAGCGCCCGAATCCGTACCAGCTTGATGCCTAACGGCTAAGCAGCGGCGGGGTTTCAGTTTTCAGTCATCGAGAGTGCTGCATTTTCGCGCAGGATCGTTTCGGCCTGCGGTGTCGGCTTGTTGCCCCCATCGGCAAGCAACAAGCCGGGCAGCATGGTCAGCGGCGCCCGGCTGCCTTGATGCCGCGCGCCAGCACGCGGATCGGCGCCGCGCCAGGCTTTGAATAGACCGGCAGGATCGAAACGCCGCCGAAGGCGCGCGCCAGCGCCGCCTGCACATCGGCCAGAGCGTCAGCGCGCCAGATCAGCGTCACCACGCCATCCACATCGAGCAGCTGGGCCGCGCCGGCCAGCCACTTGTTCAGGGTTTCGCCGGACCCGACATGGGCGGTCCGCCGCGCCGGATCGGGCGACGCGTTATGCTGCCCGACATTGAACGGCGGATTCATCAGTATGTGCGCGGCGCAACCTGGCGCGAGACCGGCCGCCGCAAACGCGTCGGCCGAGGATTCGGCGTCCAGGCACAGCACGCGCACCCGGTCAGCCACGCCGTTACGCTCCGCATTGCTTTTCGCCAGCGACGCCAGCGCGCGATCGATTTCGACGAGAGTGACCGACAGCCCGCCGACGCGATGCGCCAGCGCCAGTCCTGCTGCGCCGACACCGGCGCCGAGCTCGATCGCATGTTCGCCCGCATGCGCCGAGACCGCGGCCGCGAGCAGGATGGCATCGTGACCGAAGCGGTGGCCGCGCAACGGCTGGCGTAGTGTCAGGCGGCCGCCGAGAATCGCGTCCTCGCTTACGTCCGCAAGCGCCCGATCAGCCGGCATGATCAGCGGCCATCATCATGGGGTATGCGGGCGAAGTTCCTGGGCCAGCCCCGCATCCTCAAGCAGTTGGCGCGCCGCCTCGATCTCATCCTCGTCGACCAGGATGCGGCGCGGGAAAATACCGATCGAGCCTTCCATCACGCTCATGTTCTGATCGACGACCATATGCGCGATGTCGGCGCCGTTGAGCAGCGCCTCGATTGCGGAAATCAGGACGAGATTATTGGTGCGAACCAGTTCGCGCACTGCCCTGCTCCGCTATCGCTTTCGTCACTTGACTTTGCCCTATTCCGCGGCCACGTCGAGGGCGTGGAATAAACCGTTGTCACAAACGTTCTACTCGAACGTTATACTTGCTATCCGGACGTTTACTTGCGGTTACGCCTTGGACCGCCGTAGTTGTTCAGTCGCCGTACTTGCCGCTTCACCATAGCGTTTCTATGCTCGCGGCGTCCTTAGTGGAGAAAGCCTCAGTGGCCGTTGTCCTGCCGTTTGGAAGTCCGGGCGAAGCCTCTATCGACCGCCTGGTGGAACTCGTCGCGGCGGACATGGAGCGCGTCAACGGCTGCGATCCTGTCGCGGACCGGTTCCGAAGTGACGATGATCCCGGAGGTCGCCAATCACCTGATCAATTCCGGCGGCAAGCGGCTGCGCCCGATCCTCACGCTGGCGCTGGCGCAATTGACCGGCTACTCCGGCGACGGCCACATCAAGCTCGCCGCCGCCGTCGAGTTCATGCACACCGCGACGCTGCTGCACGACGACGTCGTCGACGAGAGCGAACTGCGCCGCGGCCGGCTCGCCGCGCGCATGCTGTGGGGCAACGAGGCGAGCGTGCTGGTCGGCGACTTCCTGCTCGGCCAGGCGTTCAAGATGATGGTCGAAGTCGGCAGCCTCAACGCGCTGGACATTCTGTCTCGCGCCGCCGCCGTGATCGCCGAGGGCGAGGTCATGCAGCTCGCCGCCGCGAAGAACACCGCGACCACCGAAGACGAATATATCGCGGTGATCCGCGCCAAGACCGCCGAGCTGTTCGCCGCCGCCTGCGAAGTCGGACCGGTGCTGTCGGCGCGGCCGCGCGACGAACAGGCCGCGTGCCGCTCGTTCGGCATGAATTTCGGCATCACCTTCCAGCTGGTCGATGACGTGCTGGATTATGGCGGCGCCGCCGCCAAGCTCGGCAAGAACGTCGGCGACGATTTCCGCGAGGGCAAGATCACGCTGCCGGTGGTACTGGCGTTCCGCCGCGGCTCCGACGCCGAGCGCGAGTTCTGGCGGCGCACGCTCGAGCGCGGCGAGGCCAGCGACGCCGATCTCGAACACGCCATCGGCCTGATGGTCAAGCACCGCGCGCTGGAAGACTCGATCGGCGCGCGCCCACCACTACGGCGCGATTGCCCGCGACGCGCTGGCGTTATTTCCCGGACTCGAAAATGAAGTCGGCGCTGGCCGAGACCGTCGAGTTCTGTATCGCGCGGACGCATTAATTCTTCGCTAGCGCGCACCACCAAACGCCGTCGCCTGCACCCACCATTGCGGATACCTGGCGTGCAGCATTCCTGCGCCGATCAGTGCATCAGCCGCGTTTTTGAACAGCGCGAAACACGTGGCACCCGACCCTGACATCCGCGCCAGCGTACAGCCGGAAAGGCCGCGCAGCGCGTTCAGCACCTCGGCAATGACCGGAGCAATCGCAATTGCCGGTGTCTCG
>CAVUCN010000037.1:0-6607 GCA_963739945.1 uncultured Alphaproteobacteria bacterium
GCGATGCCGCCCTGCGCCGCCACAGTGTGCGAGCGGGTCGGGAACACTTTGGTGATGCAGGCGGTGCGCAGTCCGGCCTCGCTGCAGCCGACCACGGCGCGCAGTCCGGAGCCGCCGGCGCCCACCACAACGACGTCGTAGGAATGATCTTCAATCGGGTAAGCGCGGCCGTTGATCGAAGGTGCGCTTTTTCCGTTCGTCGCGTTGTCCGCCATGCTCACAATCCGAACGAAAGCTTGAGGATGCCGTAGGCGGCTGCGAGGCCGACGACGACGGTGAAGAACGTATTGGCTATCAGCAAGCCAAGTTTGGCCGTTTCATCGTGCACATAGTCTTCGATGACGACGGCCATGCCGATCCGCATGTGGATGCAGTTCGAGACGATGAACAGCAGCATGATGATGGCGATCGGCGGCGAGCCGAGGATCTGCGCAGCCGCAGCCTGATTGCGCCCCAGCAGCATGATCAGGATGATCACCGCGGCGATCGTCAGCGGGATATTGGCAATCGCTGTAAGGCGCTGATGCCAGAAGTGCGCGGTGCCTGATTTTGCCGAACCATGCCCGCGCACGCGGCCGAGCGGGGTGCGGATATGAGTGCCGCCGCTCATGACGAGCCTCCCATGGCAAGGAGCCCGACGATCCAGAGGATCACGGTGATGACAATCGAGCCGATCAGATTGGCGGTCACCAGCCATTCGCGCTCTATCGGGCCCAGGCCGCGCCCGGTGTCCCAGATCAGATGCCGGATGCCGCCGAGCATGTGGTGCACCAGCGCCCACGTGTAACCGAACAGGATCAGCCGCCCGATCCAGGAGCCGATGAACCATTCAAAACGCGCATAGCCGTTGGGCCCTGCGGCGGAAATGAACCACCAGGCCAGCAGCAGCGTGCCGAAATACAACCCAATGCCGGTGATGCGATGTACGATCGACATCATCATCGTCAGTGTCGGCCGGTAGATTTGCAGGTGCGGCGACAGCGGCCGCGCAACACGGGCCTTGGTTTCGGCCATTGTGCTCATCCAAATTCGCCCGGCGGGCGCCGAGCTTGGCCTCTTTCCTAGCTAAACCGCAGCCGCGCGACAATGACGTGTGGCCAACGATTTGATTTTGTCGGGAGTTGCTGTGCGCAACTTCATTTCGTATTAAGCGAAAGAATAGTCTCAGAATAGGCTTGTGCAATGGGCATTGTACAAAGTCTGGCTTCGCCAAATACGAAGGAAGGAGCGGGCCATGCGCTTTGACCTCGCCGATCTCAGCCTGTTTCGGCACGTCGTCGAGGCCGGCAGCATCACCCATGGCGCCGAGCGCGCACACCTGGCGCTCGCCGCTGCGTCGACCCGCGTGCGCAACATGGAAGACGCGCTCGGCGTGGCACTGCTGACGCGGGGCCGTCAGGGCGTCACCCCGACCCAGGCGGGCCGCACTTTGCTGCAGCACGCCCGCACGATCCTGCGGCAGGCCGAGCGCCTGCATGAGGACCTTGGCGCCTATAGCGGCGGCCTGGCCGGCCAGATCCGGGTGCTGTCCAATACCAACGCCCTGACTGAGTTCCTGCCGGAGGCGCTAAGTTCGTTTCTTGCCACGCATCCAGCCGTCAGTGTCGATATCGAGGAGCGGTTGAGCGACGAGATTGTCGGGCTCATTGCCGAAGGCGTTGCCGATCTCGGCATTGTCGCCGGTACGGTCGATGCCGGTGCGCTCGAAACCTATCCGTTCCGCCGCGACCGCTTCGTGCTGGTCGTTGCCCAGGATCATCCATTGGCGAAACGCAGCAAGATCAGTTTTGAAGAAGTCCTTGAGCACGATTTTGTCGGGCTTGACCGCGCCAGCGCCATCCAGCGCTTTCTTGCCACTAAAGCCGTTCGTATCGGCAGGCCGCTGCGGTTGCGCGTGCAATTGCGGAGCTTCGATGCGGTGTGCCGGCTGGTCGAATGCAAGGTCGGCATCGGCATTGTGCCGGAAACCACGGCGCGCCGCGTGTCGAAAACAATAGCGATCAAGCCGGTGACACTGTCCGACCCCTGGGCGGTGCGCGATCTGACCATCTGCGTGCGAAGCCGTGACGAGCTGCCGGTCTATGCGCGGCAGCTTGTCGAACATCTGCGGGCTACGGCTTAGCGGGACGGTTGTCTTCCGGCGATCCAGGCTGTCGCCGCGTCAGACTTTTATGCCCGCGGTGCGCACGACCGCCGACCAGCGGTCGATTTCGCTGCGGATGAAAGCCGCGTACTGATCCGGCCCGGCATCGAGCGGTTCGTAGCCTTGTATCCGCAGGGTCGCCACCGTGTCGGGATCTTGCATAGCCTGATGTGCGGCCGCCGCGACCTTGTCGATCAGGGCGCGGGGCGTTCCTGCTGGCGCCGCGACACCCAGCCACAGGCTGGTGTCGAAATCGGCAATGCCGGCTTCCGCCATTGTCGGCACGTCGGGAAGCGCAGCGGCGCGCTTTTTTGCCGCCGTCGCCAGCGCGGTGAGTTCGCCCGCCTTGAACTGCCCGATCATCGCCGACGCGATGTTGAAGGACATCGTGATGCGACCGGCGATGAGATCGGCCGCGATCTGCGGACTGCCGGGGTAGGGCACATGGGTCAACTTGACGCCGGCACGCTGTGCGAACAGTTCGGCGGCAAGCTGCGGGATACTGCCGGTGCCCGTCGATCCATACAGCACCTCGCCCGGTTTCGATTTGGCGAGAGCGACAAGCTCGGCGACGCTGCGCACCTTCGTTGCCGGGTTGACTGCCAGCACGACGGCGCCATTGGCGAGAAGTGCGATCGGCGCAAGATCCCTACCGACATTCAGCGAAGGCGTCGGACTGATGATCTCGTTGGTCAGCGTCGATAGCGCAAACAGAAACAGCGTGTATCCGTCGGCCGCAGCATGGGCGACATATTGGCCGGCGATGCTGCCCGCAGCGCCCGGCTTGTTCTCTACGATTACTTGTTGGCCGAGCACGGATGTCGCGCCCTTGGCGAACAGCCGGGCGGTGATGTCGGAGGCCGCTCCGGGCGTGAAACCGACGACAAGGCGGATCGGCCGCGACGGATAGATGTCCTGCGCGCTTGCACGGTGCGTCAGCAGCGCGGCTGCGGTTGTGCCGGCCGACAGATGCAGAAACGTCCTGCGGTGGACTGCCATTCCATTCCTCCACATAGTTTTATGATCTTGGTTTTATGATCTTGAGCGGGTCGCCGGCTGGCGGTGCCGCGTAGCGCTTCAGCGTGGCATCAGTACCCAGTAATCGAGATCCAGCAGCACGGCGGGGTCGTAATCCTCGCCGGTCTTGTACGGAAAATCACTGCACGATCTGTCGTTCGTTGCGACGGTGCGAAGCCGCATCGCGCCGACATCGTCGCGTCCCGGCAGATCGGCTTTTGCCAGAATTTCAGACCACGCGAAGACGGTATTGCCGGCAAACAGCGGCGCAACGTGACGGCCGCCATTGATGCCGGCGACGTGAAAAGCGTTGGCGAGACCGTTGAACGACAGGGAGCGTGCCAGCGAGATGACGTGGCCGCCGTAGATCAGCCGCCGTCCGAACCGGCCCTGCTTGGCGCTGAACAGGTCAAAATGGATTTTTGCCGTGTTCTGGTAGAGCCGGGTCGCGGTCTGGTGTTCGGCTTCCTCAACGGTGACGCCGTCAACGTGATCGATCTTTTCGCCGACCTCATAATCATCGAAGCAGTACTCACTGCCGGCCAATGCGCAGTCGTAGGCTTCAACATCAATCGCTGGACAAGCCTCTCCCAGAACTTTCGGTTCGACGGCGGTCGGCAGTCGCGGCACGTGATCGCCCGGCGCGGGAGCTGCCTGATCGCGCTTGTTCACCATCACCCAGCGGACATATTCGAGCACCGGCTTGCTGTGCTGATTGAACCCGGTGGTACGCACATAAACGATGCCGGTCTTGCGGCTTGAATTCTCTTTCAGCCCGATGACTTCGGACAGCGCAGTCAACGTGTCGCCGGGATAAACCGGCGCGCGGAAATAGCAGCCGGCATAGCCGAGATTGGCGACGGCGTTGATCGAGACGTCCGGCACGGTCTTGCCGAACACAATATGGAACACCAGCAGGTCGTCGATCGGTGCATGCGGGTAGCCAATTTCCTCGGCGAATGCGTCGGATGACTGCACCGCGAAGCGGCCGCCGAACAGGCCGGTGTAAAGCGCGACATCGCCGACGGTAACGGTGCGCGGCGTGGCGTGGCGGATCACCTGGCCGATACGGAAATCTTCAAAAAAATTGCCGGGACTGGTTTTTGGCATCGTGTCTCTTCTACATCCTTCGTGAATAAAATCCGGCATTTCGTGGGCATTCCATAGCGCACACTCGGCTACCGCGAAAGCTGCCGGCTTCGCAAGATTGAAACATCACGCGGCCGTGACCGCACGGTTGAAACCTCCGCGACAGCCCACCGTATCTCCATCTGACGACGACTTCGATGTCCGTCTCGCACGCGGGACCGCCGCGGCGATGCCAATCAAAATGGAGACACCTATGTCCAAGCGTTTCGCTTTGTTTGCTTCTGCGGCCATGATCGCCCTCGCTGCAGCCGTGGCCCCTGCTGCGCCGGTTCTCGCCCAGATGAACGAAAAGACCGTCACCGTCGGCGGCGCACCGATGTATCCGTCGAAGAATATCATCCAGAACGCTGTCAATTCGAAGGATCACACCACGCTGGTTGCCGCGGTGAAGGCCGCGGGTCTCGTCGATACGCTGTCCGGCCCTGGCCCGTTCACCGTGTTCGCGCCGACCAACGCTGCGTTCGCCAAGCTGCCGGCTGGCACGGTCGACACGCTGCTCAAGCCTGAGAACAAGGGCACGCTGACCAAAGTGCTGACCTATCACGTCGTCGCGGGTCGCATGACCGCAGTGCAACTGATGAAGGCGGTCAAGGACGGCGAAGGTGAAGCCCACCTCAAGACCGTCGAAGGCGACAGCATCGTCGTCAAACAGGCCGGCCCCGGCAAGCTCACCGTGACCGACGACAAGGGCGGCGTCGCCATGATCACGATCGCGGACGTCCTGCAGTCGAACGGCGTGATCCATGTGATCGACGCTGTGTTGATGCCGTAACGGACCCTAGCAGAACCCTCTCCCCTGAGCCGGGGAGAGGTTTTTGCTGACAGGAATGTGAGGCGCGCGTGCCTCGTTGTTTTGCTAAAAGCCTGCGCCATGACCATCGACGCCACCACCAGCCCGTCGGTATTGCCCAAAACGGCCCAAGGCCCGATCATTCATCCGGCCTGGGTGCGCGTGACCCACTGGATCAACGCGCTGGCGATCTTGATGATGATCGGCTCGGGCTGGCAGGTTTACGATGCGTCGCCGCTGTTCAGTTTCATTTACTTCCCCTCTCAGCTTGCGCTTGGTGGATGGCTGGGCGGTGCATTGCTGTGGCACTTCGCCGCGATGTGGCTGCTGGTCATCAACGGCATCGTTTACGTCACGCTCGGAATTGCGACGGGACGCTTCCGCCGAAAGTTCTTTCCGATCCGGCTTCGCGAAGTTGTCCGGGATATTGTCGCCGCGCTACGCGGCAAGCTCTCGCATGACGATCTCTCGGTCTACAATGCGGTGCAACGGCTGTTGTATGTCGGCGTGATCCTGGCCGCCGTTATCATCGTGCTGTCGGGCCTTTCGATCTGGAAGCCGGTACAGTTCAAGTATCTGACGTATTTCTTCGGCGGCTATGATTTCGCCCGCTATGTCCACTTTTTTGCGATGGCTTCGATCGTCGGCTTTTTGACCGTGCATGTCCTGCTGGCGCTGATCGTGCCGAGAAGCCTTCGCGCGATGATCGTCGGCCGCTGAGGGAGAACAAACGATGCCTCGTCAGCGCAAACCGGTTCCCGGCGTCGATCCAAAGCTTCTGATCAGGGATGCCGGTAAATTGCTGCCGGATCCATCGCGACGGTTGTTCCTGCGCGGCGCTGCGAGCCTTGGCGCGCTGGCAACGCTGACCGGCTGCGACATCATCGACGGCCCGACTGCGGAGAATGCGCTGCGCGTCATGTCGAATTTCAACGACTGGGTTCAGGCGCGGATTTTCAATCCCAATACGCTGGCGCCGGAATATCCGGAAAGCGCGATCACGCGACCGTTCCCCTTCAATGCTTATTACAGCCAGGATGAAGCGCCGGAGGTCGATGGCGAGACTTATCAGCTCGAAATCGGTGGCCTGGTCGACAACAAGAAGTCGTGGACGCTGCCGGAGCTCAACAAGTTGCCGGAAGTGTCGCAGATCACCCGTCACGTTTGCGTCGAGGGCTGGAGCGCGATCGGCTCGTGGCAGGGCGTGCGGTTGTCCGACTTCCTGAAGATGATCGGCGCCGACACCACGGCGAAATATGTCTGGTTCCAGTGTGCCGAGGGCTATTCCAACACCATCGATATGCCCACCGCGCTGCATCCACAGACGCAACTGACGCTGAAGTTCGACCACAAAACCCTGCCGACCGCCTATGGGTTTCCGATCAAGATTCGTATCCCCACCAAGCTCGGCTTCAAGAATCCCAAATACGTCACCGCGATGTGGGTGCAGAACAACGACGCCGGCGGTTATTGGGAAAACCAGGGCTACAACTGGTTCAGCGGGCAAT